>NZ_VWVU01000007.1 GCF_008638365.1 Nocardiopsis quinghaiensis
CTCCAGGAGTCGTGCGGTGGTGTCGTAGAGTGCACGGGCGAGGGAGTTCAGGTCTTGCGTCACAACATGACCATGGGCTCCCTCGCCTCATGCTCAGACCATGCACCCCTTGGAATTACTCATCTAGAGTTCTGTGGTGATTCTCATCGACACACCTCTCTGGCCCGGGCCGCGCGGCTGGCTGTTCGCCCACCTGGTCAGCGACCGCTCCCACGAGGAGCTGCACGCCTTCGTCCGCGCGCTCGGCGTGGACCCGCGCGCGTTCGACCGCGACCACTACGACATTCCCGAGCACCTGCACGCCCGCGCCCTGGAACTGGGCGCCGAGCACGTCGGCAGCCGCGAGCTGGTCACCCGTCTGCGCGCGTCGGGGCTGCGGCGGCCCAAGGCCGCACGGGCGCGCGACCGCGCCTGACCCTCCCGGGCCGCCGGGCGCGCGCCGCCCGGGGCGGAATCCGGTTCAGTGCGGGGGCGGCTCCTCCGGGGGCGGCGCCTCCAACCGGTCGAGTTCGGCGAGCACGTTCACCCGGGCCCGTGCCTCCCAGCGCGCACGCCCGACCGGGGTGTGGAACAGGTGCGGGGCCTCCAGCAGCGACCGCAGCACCCTGGCACGGCCCGCGCGGAACTCCTCGTCGGAGACGTGTCGGTACTCGGCGCGGACCGCCGTCACGTAGGCCAGGTACCCGTCGGCCGGAGCGGCCAGCACGGACAGGTCGGCGTCGCAGACCACCGCGCCGTCGACGTCCCACATCCCGGGCCGGTGCGTCGCGGTCACCCCGACCAGGCGCGCGACCTCGCGGACGAACGCGGGCTCGGCCCCCATCAGGGACAGCAGCCGCCCGGCCAGTTCCGCGCTCTCCCTCTCGTCGCGTCCGGGGACCCCCTCGTAGACGGCGTCGTGGAACCAGACCGCGTAGCGGACGCGGTCGGCGTCGCGCGCCTCGTCCCGGAGGAGGTCGACCGCACGCAGAGTGGCCTCCAGGTGGGCGAGCGTGTGGTACCGGCGGTGCGGTTCGTTCCAGCGCCCCAGGAGTTCGGCGCCGACCGCCACCGCCTCGGGTGCGTTCCCGGCGAGCCCGCGCCAGGCGGCCTCCAGTCGTACCGCGGCCTTCTGGTCCGACGGTGTCGCACCGCCGGGGCTGTGGAAGCTCATGCCCCCATTCTTCCCCGACCGCCCCGGGCTCAGGTGTGGGAGGTGTCCACGAGTCCGGCCTCGTAGGCGAGGATGGCCGCCTGCACCCTGTTGCGCATCTCCAGACGGTTGAGGATGGCGCTGACGTAGCTCTTGACGGTGCCCTCCACCAGGAACAGCCGCTCGGCGATGTCGGCGTTGGACAGCCCCGCGCCCACCAGGGCCAGCACCTCGCGTTCGCGCTGGGTGAGCTCCTCGACCCGGGCCGAGGCGGCCGCCTCACGGGAGGCCCGGGCCCCGCCGAACCGGGCGATCACCTGCCGTGCCACCTGCGGGGACAGGTAGGCGCCGCCGTCGGCGACGGCGTGCACCCCGCTGATCAGCTCACGCGGGTCCCCGGCCTTGAGCAGGAAGCCGCCGGCGCCGCCGCCGAGCGCCTGGGAGATGTAGCCGTCCTCACCGAAGGTGGTGAGGATGACCACGGCGGTGGAGGGCGCGACCCTGCGGATCTCGGCGGTGGCGGCGAGCCCGTCCATCCGGGGCATCCGGATGTCCAGCAGCGCCACGTCGGGGCGGTGGGAGAGCACCAGTTCGACGGCCTCGCGCCCGTCGGCGGCCTCGGCCACCACCTCGATCTCCGGGTCGCTGCGCATGATCGCCCGCACACCGGCGCGAATCATCGCCTCGTCGTCGGCGAGCAGCACCCTGATCACGTCTGTTCTCTCCTCTGGCATCCGGTTCGGGGGTCCGTGGTCAACGTAGTGGTGCCTCGCCCTTGGTCAGCAGGCGCCCCTCGGCGAAGCACACCTGGTAGACGACCTCCTCGGCCGCGAAGAACGCGGCGTCACTGCGGTAGTAGCTGCAGACGGCGCCCTGGGGAACCGCGCCCTCCTCCAGCGTCCGGGCATCCATGTACAGCGAGGCCGTGGGAAGCACCTCCTCCACATCGGCCTGGCTGTCCCCGACCGTCAGCGAGGCGAACTCCTCCGGGGTCAGCGTGGTCTCCTCCATGCTCCTGGCACCGGTCCAGCCCACGATGAAGACGATCGTCACGGCCGCCATGACCGGCAGCAGCACCAGGGCCAGCGACCATCCGCGCGCCCTGCGACGGGCGGCCGACTGGAGCTGGTCGATCTCGGCGTCCTCCTCCGTCGAGGGCTCCGCCTCCACGGTGCCGTCCAGCGGCATGGCCGCGCAGACCTCCCAGCCGCCGTCGCCGTCCGGCCCCGCGGCGAAGGAGCCCCCGGTCAGGCGGACGCGCTCGCGCAGGCCGATGAGCCCGCGCCTGCCGCCCTCCTCCGTCTCCGGGAGCCGTCCCCGGGGGGTGGAGTTGACCACCCGGACCTCCACCCGCTCCCCGTTCGCGGTGAGCCGCACGGTCACCTCGGAGCCGGGCGCGTACTTGGCGGCGTTGGTGAGCGACTCCTGGACGACCCGGTGGACCGCCCGGTCGACCATCGGCGGCAGGCCGGCGGTGTCGCCCTCGCGGACCAGGTCGACCCGCATCCCGGAGTCGCGGACCCGGCCGACCAGGGCGGCGACGCCCTCGTCCGCGGGGGACGTGGGAACGGGTTCGGCGTCGGTGCGCAGCACGCCGATGATCTCCCGCAGGTGCTGGGTGGCGGTGACCGCGGTGGCGCGCAGTTCGGCGGCCGAGCGGCGGTGCTCCTCCTCCAGGTCGGGGGTGACCTCCAGTGCTCCGGCGCGCAGGGCGATGAGACTGAGCTCGTGGCCCAGGGAGTCGTGCATGTCCTGGGCGATACGGGACCGCTCGCGCAACCGGACCTGGTCGACGGTGAGCCGGTGCTCGCGCTGGAGCTGCCTTGCGTGTTCCCAGCCCGCGGTGGCCAGGGCGACGTGCTGGCGCCGGTAGACGCCCACCAGCCAGGGAAGGACGACGCTGAACGCCATGGTGCTCACGGTGGTGGTCCACACCATCACGTCCTCGGGCCTCGTCAGGGCCGCGGCGACCAGCCACAGCACGGTGCCGGACACGAAGAGGACCACCGCGGACCGCACGTCGGGCATGCGGCGCCCCACCAGGTAGGCCACGCAGAGCACCAGGACGCTGAAGCCGTACACCCAGAACGAGCCGAGCAGGGCCACGACCAGGGAGAGCAACGGGTAGAGGCGGCCGAGCACGACGGCCAGGGCGGTCAGCGCGGCGGCGGCCGCCGCGGCGGCCAGCGCCTCGGTGGCGGCCAGGTTCCCGGAGAGCCGTCGGAAGAGGACCTCCGCCAGGCACAGGGCGGTGATCCCGGTCCCGAACAGCACGTCGCGCAGGACGGCGCCCCTGGTGGGCCAACCCGCCAGCGGACGCAGTGCGCGCTGGACGAACGCGCGCGGTTCGGACAGATCCATGCCGGTGAACCTACACACTCCGCCGGTGGGGCGGCACTGTCGAAAGTCAAGGTGGCGGTCCGGCCTCCTACCTCCGCCGGTACGCCCGGCCCTCCCCCGCCTGCGGTGCCTCGCGGGGAGAGGAGGCGGGAACCGGGACCACCACCGGGAACCGGCCATATCATGGGATGAATTTCGGCCCCTCCCCGATTGCCCGCGCCGTACCGCCGTGCTGGAATCCGAGAGGCGGGAACCACAACAGGACGAGGAACGGATGTCACCACTGCAGACCCTGCGGCGCATGCACGACATCGCCGGGTGGCCGCTGCTCCTGACCACCTTCCTGGCCCGCCTGCCCATCTCCATGTCCCTGATCGGGCTGCTCACCCTGGTCACCACCACGACCGGCAGCGTGGCCGCGGCCGGTGCGGTGACCGGCGCCTTCGCCCTCGGCGAGACCGTGGGCGGCCCCGTCATCGCCCGTTTCGCCGACCGGCACGGGCAGCGGGTCCCCGTGCTGGCCACCGCGCTCGTGGACGCGGTACTGATCACCGTGCTCGTCTACGCCGTCCTGGCCGGCGCCTCCGCTCCCGCCCTGATCGCGCTGGCCGCCGTGACGGGCATGTGCATGCCCCAGATCGGTCCCATGGCCCGCACTCGCTGGGTGGTGCTGATCCGGCGGGGCGGGCAGCGGGGCGTGCAGCGGGAGCGCTCCCTGTCGGCGGCCATGTCGGTCGAGGGGGTGCTGGACGAGGCCGCGTTCGTCCTCGGTCCCGCGCTGGTGGGCCTGCTCACCGTGGCCTTCTCGCCGTCGGCGAGCGTACTGGGCGCCGCGGTGCTCATCGGCCTCTTCGGGTCCGCGTTCGCCCTGCACCCCACCGCACCGCCCGGGGCCCCTCCCGCACCCGGCGCCGAGGGCCGCATCGCCACGCCCGCGCTGCTGGTGCTGGCCGTCCCCATGTTCTGCCAGGGCCTCTTCTTCGGCGGCATGTCCACCGGTGTGACCGCGTTCGCCGCCGGCTCCGGGTACGGCGACCTGTCCGGGCTGATGTACGCGGTGATGGGCGCCAGCAGCGCCGCCGCGGGGCTGATGATGGCCTCCCTGCCCGTGGGGCTGGCCCTCACGGTGCGCACCCGCATCGCGGCGGGCGCGCTGTTCCTGCTCACGCTGCCGCTGTACCTGGACCACGGCGCGGCCAGCCTGGCGGCGGCCGTCTTCGTGCTGGGCGCGGCGATCGGCCCGCACATCGTGAGCCTGTTCGGACTGATCGAGCGGGCCGCTCCGGCCAGCCGCCTGTCCCAGTCGATGGCCGTCATCCTGAGCTGCCTGATCCTGGGCCAGGCGCTGGGGTCGACGGCCTCGGGCGTACTCGCCGACGCCCACGGCCACCAGGGGGCGTTCGTCCTGGCCACCCTGGGAGGACTGGTCTCCTTCGCGGTGACCGCTCTGGTCATGCGCACCCGCTGGTACGGCCCCGCGGAGAGCGGATCGCCCTCCCCCGCGGCGTTGACGGAGCCCACCTCGGAAGGCTGAGAACAACACCTTGCACGAACAGGGTGATCCCGGGAACATCGGGCGTTAAACCCGCGTTAAAGAGTCGCCCATCATTCAGACTCAGACCTAGGCTCAATGATCGTGCTCGATCTACTGGCCACCATCGGCCCCCGCCGCAAAGAGGTGCCCGTGCCACAGCTCAACGGGCTCGCCCGCGTCACTCTGTCGGTCCGCGACCGCGACGAGAGTGTGCGCTTCTACCGCACGGTCCTGGGGTTCCAGGTCCTGGGCAAGCGCGACCACGAGGGCACACGGCGCACCGAGTGCCAACATCCGACCTCGGGACTGCTGCTGGCGCTCATCCAGCACCGAGACAACTTCAAGGGCAGGTTCGACCGCAGACACTGCGGTCTGGACCGCCTCACCATGGGTGTCGCCAACCTGGGCGAACTGGAGGCCTGGGAGGAGCGCTTCGCGGAGATGGATGTGGAGCACTCCCCGGTGATGCACGGCGTGGAGGGCTCCACTCTGCTCTTCTACGATCCGGACGGCACCGAACTGGCCCTGTTCGCCCACGCCGAGCTCGAAGCCGACGACGGCTGAGGACCCGGGGGACGGGCCGGTGGGCGCGTACGGACACCGCCCACCACCCCGCGGGGGCGTCCCCTACTCCACCCCGACCAGCTTCAGGCGCACGTCGCGCTCGGCCAGATCGTCCACGGCGGAGCGCGGCAGCCGGTCGTCGGTGATGATCAGGTCGAAATCCTCCAGGCTGGCCACTCTGAAGGTGCCGAACTTGCCGTACTTGGTGCTGTCGACGGTGAGCACGCTCTTGGAGGCGATCCGCAGCAGCGCCTGTTTGGCGACCACCTTGGCCTCCGAGGGTGTGGTCGACCCGCGCTCGGCGTCCCAGGAACTGCTGGCGATGAAGGCCAGGTCCACGTTCACCTGGCGCAGGAAGTCGGCGGTGAAGCGGCCGACCGAGGAGTGGTCGGAGTGCGAGACCATGCCGCCGGTGTGGATCAGCTCGATCCCCGGGTACTCCATCAGGTGGCCGACGACGTTGAAGTCGCTGGTGATGACGGTCAGGCCGACCTTGTCGGTCAGCAGGGGGACCATCTGCAGCGTGGTCGTGCCCGCGTCCAGGTAGATGGTGAAGTTCTCCCGGACCAGGTCGGCCGCGGCCCGTGCTATGGCCCGCTTGGCGGGTACCTCCAGCTGGGCCTTGGCCAGGTAGGAGGGCTCGCTCTTGAGCCGCGCCGCCAGCCGCACCCCGCCGGTGACCGACAGGACCTTGCCGTCGTTCTCCAGCGCCTGGATGTCGCGCCGCACCGTCATGTGGGATACGGACAGCATCGACGTGAGCTCGTTGATGCTCAGCACGTGGCGCTCCTGGAGGAGCTTGAGGATGTGCTCTCGTCGTTGGTCCGGAATCATCGTTCGCCTCACACTCAGGGGACGGCCATGGGAACGCCGTGCGGTCACGACGCCGTGTAACAAAGTTTCCCAGTTCACCGCACCGCGTCGGCGCCCGCACGACGTGAGTCCGCTCGCAATCGCGTACGCCGCGCGCCCGCGCGCCGCCCCGTGCGGGAACCGGCCCGACCGTCCGGGTCACCCCGGTGGACGTTTTTCCTGTTTACACCACGTGAAGCGAAAGTCTTTGCCACCCTTGGCACCATGACGTTGTCCATCGCACTACGCGGAGACACCGCACGCTTCCCGGGGAACACCCTTCCGGCCCTGCGTTCAGCCTTGCGTGCCGGGGCGGACCTGGTCAAGATCGACGTCCACCTGACCTTCGACGGGTACCTCGTACTGATCGACGAACGAACCGTGGCCACCGCCGGTCCCCCGGCCCGGCCCGTGGGCGAGTCGACCCTGGCCGAGCTGGTCGCCGCCCGCGCCGACGTGGAACGGCGCGTGCCCACCCTCATGGAAGTCCTGGCCGAGTTCGAGGGCGACGGCCCCCCTCCCCTGCTCGTGGACGCCGGCGCGCCGGAGACCGCGCTCGCCGCGGACACCCTGCTGCGCGGACGCGGGTTCGGTGACCAGGTGCTCTTCACCGGTTCCTCCGAGACCCTCGGCGCACTGCGTGCCCGCAGCCCCGACGCCCGGCTGATGCTGGCCTGGGACCAGCCGGGGCTGCCTCCCGAGGACGTGACCCGGTCCCTGCGCCCGAACTTCCTCGGTGCGCACCACACACTGCTGACCCGGGAATTGGTCGAAGAAATACACCGTTCCGGTTGTCTCGTCACGGCCTGGACGGTGAACGACTTTCCCGAAATGGCGCGCGTGATGGGAATCGGCGTGGACGCACTCGCCACGGAGCGGATCGGGGACCTGGCGTCGCCGACCACGGGTCGCGAACGGGGTGAACCGGCCCCCGAACCGGCCTGACGCGGACCGAACACCCCAGGTGAACGGGCGCCCGCCGAGGGCGGATCCCCGGCCTCTCCGCCCCGTGCGGCCGTCGGAGAACGCGCGGTACCAAGCGCACCGAATTTCGCCATTCCACGCTTTTTGTCGGAGTAGCGCGGATACTCTCGAAAACAATGACCCACCGGGTGAGGAGCACATGCCCTCGCTCCCCCTCAAAGGCGTATTCCAAGCGATGAGACACCACCGCATGACGGCCGAAACCTCCCCTCACGCGCTCCGCACCACGGCCCCCGTCCTGGACTGCGCCGCGCGCCTGTTCGCCGAACACGGACCGCGGGGCCTGGCCATGTCCGCGCTGACCCGTCGTATCTCGGCCGAGACCGGGGCCGACGCCGCATCGCTCAGACGCGCCTTTCCCACGCGGTTCGACCTGGCCTACGCCGTCGTGCTCCGTTCCACCCGGGAGCGGGTCAACGGACAACTGGCCGCGGACCAGCCCGGCCGACCCCCCGTCGAACGCATGTCGTCCCTGGTCAGAAGACACGTGGAGATCGGTTGGAAACACCGCGCGACGACCTCGCTGGCGCACGAGATACTACCGACGCTGCGGGCCATCCATCCGACCCGCCACCGCGAGGTCAACTCGCTGGCCCGGGTCTACCGCGAGCACGTCCGCGGGATCATCGTGGACGGCCTGGTCGCGGGCGCCTTCGGGGTACGCGAACCCGGGCGGGCCGCCGACGAGGTGCTGGCGACCTTCGACTCCCTGCTGTACTGGTACGACCCCGATGCCGGGCTGAGCCTGGACGGCCTCGGCGCCATCTACGTGGACCTGGTACTCCACCACCACCTGGGGCACCCGCGCTGACCCGCCCTCCTCGGTCGGTGCACGCCACGTCCTAGCTCCCGACGAGCCGGTACAGGTCGACGGACTCGGCCAGCGCGCGCAGGCCGGCGTCGCCGGGGTGGAGGTGGTCCCCGGAGTCGTAGGCGGGCCGCAGGCGGGTGTGGTCCTGCGGGTCACGCAGGACGGCGTCGAAGTCCCACACCCCGTCGAAGGGCGACATCGGGTCGTTGCTCTGGGAACGCAGGTAGGCGTTGACGTGCTGGCGGGCCTGCTCGACCTCCGCCGTGCAGCGCTGCTCGCCCCCGCACGGGCCGAGCGTGGCCACGAACACCCGCAGGTCGTACTCGTGGGCCAGCCGTGTGAGCTGTCGGATCCCGCTGATCACCGCTTCGGGCGAGGTGCCCCAGCGCAGGTCGTTGATACCGGCGAAGACGACGACGGTGTCCGCGCCGTTCTGGACGAGCGCGTCCCGGTGGACCCGGTGGGCCATCGCGACACCGCTGGGATTGGTGGACACCCCCTCGCCCGGGTAACCGTCCCTGACCACGTGGTTCCCGGACACGCCGAGGTTGAGCACGCCCGGATCCGGCAGTTCGGGCCGCGCGGCCAGGCGGGCACTGAGCACGTCGGACCAGCGGGCGTGGGCGTCGCGGGTGGAGCCGACCCCGTCGGTGACGGAGTCGCCGAACGCCACGATCGCTCCGGGGCCGTCGAGCACCTCCACGCCGGTGAGGAAGGGCCACTGGTCGACCCGGCCGGTGAACGGCTCCCCGGTGGTGTCCAGGGTGTGGTCGCCGCTGCCGGGCTCGCTGGTGTAGTTGGTGTCCACCGAGGCGTAGTGCACCGGCGCGGTGGCCACCCGTCCGGGCAGGTGGACGCTGACCAGGACGTTGGTCTGCGGTGGCACGGAGATCCCGGCGGGATCGCTGAACACCTGTCCCCCGGCCGGGATGACGGTGCCGGAGCGCCCGTCGAAGGTGAGCGGAACCGCGGAACCGTCGGTGGCCGCACCGGTGCCGCGCGGTGCCAGGGAGGCCGCTCCCACGGTGACGGGAGAGGCTGCGAAGGTGTTGTCCAGGCGGATCCGCACGTTGCTGCCGCCGGTGGTGGTGCGTACCGACAACCGCAGGGTCTGGTCCTCCCAGGGGCCGACCTCCAGGTAGCCGGAGGTGGCCCGGGCCCAGGTGCCGGTCCACTCCGGCCCCACCGCGGCGCGCCCGCCCACGGAGAACAGGTGGATGCGGCCCTCGCCGCCACCGGTCTCGGGCAGCACCACGTGGGAGATCTCGCGTGCGGGGTCGACGGGGACGTCGCGCGCGTACAGGCGCACCGCGCCGAGCCCGGGGGCGGCGCCGGAGGCGGAGTTGGCGTGGGGCAGGGTGAGCGCGGCCTCGCTCGCGGGCCCGGCGATCCAGTCGGGAACGGACAGGACGAACTCCCGCTCCTCCCCGTCGGTGTAGACCACTCGGCCGGTGCCGTGGACCTGGGCCCCGGTGTCACCGGTCCCGGTTCCCTCGGTGCGGGTGGCGGTGGCCAGGAAGGTGAGAGACCGGTAGCGGTCGGCGCCGAGCCGGACGGACTGACCGTTGGAAACCAGGTGGTCGGGGCGTCCGGGGGCGTAGTCGGGCAGTCGAAGGGGCGCGCCGAGGAGGACGACCTCCCGGCCGGGGGTCCACCCGGCCGAGGCCAGGGCCTGCCGGGACAGGCTGTTGCCGGATCCGTCGAGGTCGACGTTGGCGGCGGAGCCGTCCCGGGATATGCCGATCCGGTCGATGAGGGAGCTGAAGGGGACCCCCGTGCCCTGGGGGGCCTTCCGCTCGGCCTGTTTCGGGGGTTCGGCGCCGGCACCGTGGGAGACCGCGATGGTGACGACCGTCGCGAAGAGCACCGCCACGACCGCCGTCACCGCACCGCGCAGCAGGGAGGAGGCCGGCTTCCCGCGCCGACGGTGCGCGGCGCGCCGCCGTGACGTCCCGTACGATCCCAACACTCGCCTCCCCGGCACCCGATCCGTCCACCGGTCCGTCGGACGATGCCGGGCGCGCGGTGGTTCTCGAGACGTGGCGCACCCCGTCCCTCTGACCGGCCGTCAGTGTAAACGAGCGGTCCCCGCGCCGCGGGGAGGTTCCAGGACCGTCCAGGCGGCGTTTCACCGTGTCCGGCCCGCGCGGAGGCGAGAGGGCGGATGGGGGGCCGGGCCGGACAGGATCCGGTCGGCGGCCGGCAACGACCGCGCCAGCGCCTCGTCCATCACCAGGTCACCAGGTCACCCGACCGAAGGCTCCCCGCCCCGTCGCCGACGGCCTTCATCGGCCCGAGGCGGGCCGCGGATCCACGACCCGGCCCGACCCACCCGGATCCGCCCCGCCCCGCTCGGTCCAGCCACTCACCACAGCCCTGCGGAGCGTGGTATCCCTCAGGGGCAAGCCGTCGCGCACCCTCACGGACGCGGTCCTCCGTATCCGGCAGGAGCAGGGACCCGGCCACACACCAGGACGCCACGCCGGTGCACAGCGTCCCACGGCGGGAACATAGGACACCAACCTCCGAACCCAGAAGGGTCCGCATGACCTGGCACACCCGCCCCATGGCCGCGTTCGACGTCGAGTCCACCGGCCTGGACCTGGACCACGACCGGATCGTCACCGCCGCCCTGTGGCGCATCGACCCCGTCGCCCGCACCAAGGACGTCACCACCTGGCTCGTCGACCCGGGCATCGACATCCCCCAGGCCGCCACCGACATCCACCACATCACCACCGAGCACGCCCGCGCACACGGCCGCCCCGCCTCCGAGGCGGTACCCGAGATCGGCGCCGCCCTGGAGAAGGCGGCCGTGGACGGCCTACCGGTGGTGGTCTACAACGCCCCCTACGACCTGGGGCTCCTCGCGGCCGAGCTGGAACGCCACACCGCCGGAGTCCGCTTCGACGGGATGCTGCGCGTCCTGGACCCCCTCGTGCTGGACAAGCGGGTCGACACCTTCCGGCGCGGCTCGCGCAAGCTGGTCGACGTGTGCGCCCACCACGGCGTACGCCTGGACGCCGAGAAGGCGCACGGGGCCGCCGCCGACGCGCTGGCCGCCGCCCGGCTGGCCTGGAAGCTCGCCGCGACCTACCCGGAGCTGGCGGAGATGGGCGTCGACGACCTGCACACCGCGCAGGTCACCTGGAAGTCGGAACAGGCCGCCAGTTTCCAGTCCTACCTGCGGCGCAAGGACCCCGAGGCGGTCGTGGACGGCTCCTGGCCGCTCGCCGCCCGCACCTGAGCCCACCGGCCCACGCGGGAGTCAGGGAGTCGACCCACCAGAAGCAGCGGAATGGTCGGTACACAGCCCGTATGTCCTACTTCGCATTCGCACTCACCGCCCCGGCGGAGGGGAACAGAAGCACGGTGCGGGACCCGGCCGGGTTCCATGACTTCCGGGCCCGAAACTTCGACGCGCATTCCCCGTGGCGAAGCGGACAGTCCCGTATCCGGCCGTACGCGCCCGGATAACGGAGAAAGCGCCGCTGGCCTGTATCCGCAGGTCGGCGGCGCTTTTGCCATGCTCGGAAGGGGTAGGCCGGGCAGGACTCGAACCCGCGACCCAGGGATTATGAGTCCCCTGCTCTAACCAACTGAGCTACCGGCCCGCCGTCATCGGCGAACGTCATCCTAACAGGGTGTGTCCTCCGTTTCCGCGCCGTAAATCCGTTACCGGACGGAGCCTGTGGCCACCGGCGGAGGGGCACGGGGACCCCCTACCGCGACCTGGGTCGCGATCCGCGAGGACACGAGGTCTAGGGTGGTGCAGTGCGGCGCGCGCCTGGACGGACCCCAGCGCCCGGTACCGACGCCGCGTCGAACCCGTTGGTAACATCGCGGGCCGCACAACGTCGTTCAGGAGAGTTCACGCCATGTCCAAAGCACCAGTCAACGTCACCGTCACCGGCGCCGCCGGCCAGATCGGCTACGCGCTGCTGTTCCGGATCGCCTCCGGTCAGCTGCTCGGCGCCGACACCCCGGTGAAGCTGCGCCTGCTGGAAATCCCGCAGGCGGTCAAGGCCGCCGAGGGCACCGCGATGGAGTTGGACGACTGCGCCTTCCCGCTGCTCCAGGGCATCGACATCTTCGACGACGCCACCCAGGCCTTCCAGGGAGCCAACGTCGCCCTGCTGGTCGGCGCACGCCCGCGCGGCAAGGGCATGGAGCGCGGTGACCTGCTCGAGGCCAACGGCGGCATCTTCAAGCCCCAGGGCGAGGCGATCAACGCCGGCGCCGCCGACGACATCCGCGTCCTGGTGGTCGGCAACCCCGCCAACACCAACGCCCTCATCGCCCAGAGCCACGCCCCCGACGTCCCGGCCGAGCGCTTCACCGCGATGACCCGCCTGGACCACAACCGCGCGCTCTCCCAGCTCGCCAAGAAGCTCGGTGTGTCGATCAACGACATCAAGAAGCTCACGATCTGGGGCAACCACTCCGCCACCCAGTACCCGGACCTGTTCAACGCCGAGGTCAACGGCACCAGCGCCGCCAAGGCCGTGGGCGACCAGTCCTGGCTGGAGAACGACTTCATCCCGACCGTCGCCAAGCGCGGCGCCGCGATCATCGAGGCCCGGGGCGCCTCCTCGGCCGCCTCCGCCGCCAACGCCGCCATCGACCACGTCCACGACTGGGTCAACGGCACCCCCGAGGGCGACTGGACCTCCGCCGCCATCCCCTCCGACGGCTCCTACGGCGTGCCCGAGGGCCTCATCTCCTCCTTCCCCGTCGTCTCGCGCGGGGGCAGCTGGGAGATCGTCCAGGACCTGGAGATCGACGACTTCTCCCGCTCCCGTATCGACGCCTCCGTCCAGGAGCTCGTCGAGGAGCGCGACACCGTCAAGCAGCTCGGTCTGGTGTAGCACCCGTACCCGTCCGGATCCGCACGACCCGTGCGGGTCCGGGTCCGGGCCACGTGGACGGGCACGCCTCGCCCGGGGGCGTGCCCGTCGTCGTCTCCGGGGCGTCCGGACCGGCCTCGGGGCGTCCGGGCCGGGCCGCTGGGACGGGCGCACGGCACCGTCCCGGCGGGTCTCGGGAAGCAGGCAGTATAGAGACCGTGAGTCTCATCGATGTACTTCCGGCCGAACCAGAACCCGACTCCCTCTTCGAGGCGTTCGCTTTGTGGGCCGAGGAACGGGGCCTCACCCTCTACCCGCACCAGGAGGAGGCGCTCATCGAGGTCGTCTCCGGGTCCAACGTCATCCTCAACACCCCCACCGGCTCGGGCAAGAGCATGGTGGCCACGGGCGCGCTGTTCGCCGCCCTGGCCCGCGACGAGTGCGCGTTCTACACCGCGCCCATCAAGGCGCTGGTGTCGGAGAAGTTCTTCGACCTGTGCAAGATCTTCGGTACCGAGAACGTCGGCATGATGACCGGCGACGCCAGTGTCAACGCCGACGCGCCCATCGTGTGCTGCACCGCGGAGGTCCTGGCCCAGATCGCGCTGGCCGAGGGCGCGAACGCCGACATCAACACCGTCGTCATGGACGAGTTCCACTTCTACGCCGAGCCGGACCGCGGGTGGGCCTGGCAGGTGCCCCTGCTGGAGATGCCGCAGGCGCAGTTCCTGCTGATGTCGGCGACCCTGGGCGACGTCAGCCGCTTCGAGGGGGACCTGGAGAAGCGCACCGGCCGCTCCACCGCCGTGGTCGCCTCCGCCGAGCGCCCCGTCCCCCTCTACTACGACTACCGGGTCACCCCGCTGCACGAGACGCTGGAGGAGCTGCTGGGCAGCGGCAGCGCCCCCGTGTACATCGTGCACTTCACCCAGGCCCAGGCCGTGGAGCGCGCGCAGTCGCTGACCAGCATCAACATGTGCACCAAGGAGGAGAAGGCGGCGATCGCGGCGGAGATCGGCAACTTCCGCTTCACCACCAAGTTCGGCCGCAACCTCTCCCGGTACGTGCGGCACGGCATCGGTGTGCACCACGCGGGCATGCTCCCCAAGTACCGGCGCCTGGTCGAACGGCTGGCCCAGGCCGGGCTGCTCAAGGTCATCTGCGGCACCGACACCCTGGGGGTGGGCGTGAACGTGCCCATCCGCACCGTGCTGTTCACGGCCCTGAGCAAGTACGACGGGACACGGGTGCGCCGTCTGCGCGCCCGCGAGTTCCACCAGATCGCAGGGCGGGCCGGACGGCCCGGGTTCGACACCGTGGGCAGCGTGGTGGCCCAGGCTCCCGAACACGTCGTCGAGAACGAGAAGGCGCTGGCCAAGGTCGGCGACGACACCAAGAAGCGGCGCAAGGTGGTGCGCAAGAAGGCCCCCGAGGGGTTCGTCTCCTGGGACGAGGCGACCTTCAGCAAGCTGATCGAGGCCGAGCCGGAACCGCTGACCTCCCGTTTCCGGGTGAGCAACGCCATGCTGCTGAGCGTGATCGCCCGGCCCGGGAACTGCTTCACCGCGATGAAGCACCTGCTCAGGGAGAACCACGACGACCGCAGGACCCAGCGGCGCCACATCCACGAGGCGATCGCCATCTACCGGTCGCTGCTGGACGGCGGGATCGTGGAGACCCTCCCCGAGCCCGACGAGCAGGGGCGCCCCGCACGGCTGACCGTGGACCTGCAGGCCGACTTCGCGCTCAACCAGCCGCTGTCCACGTTCGCGCTGGCCGCGCTGGAACTGCTGGACAAGGAGTCGCCCACCTACGCGCTGGACGTGCTCAGCGTGGTGGAGTCCACCCTGGACGACCCGAGGCAGATCCTGGGCGCACAGCTCAACAAGGCCCGTGGCGAGGCCGTCCAGCAGATGAAGATGGACGGGATCGAGTACGAGGAGCGCATGGAGCGGCTGGAGGAGGTCGACTACCCCAAACCGCTGGAGGAGCTGCTCAGCCACGCCTACGAGGTGTACCAGAGCGGCCACCCGTGGGTGGGGGACCACCCGCTGCGGCCCAAGACGGTGGCCCGCGACATGTACGAGCGGGCGATGACCTTCACCGAGTACGTGGGCTTCTACGAGCTGGCCCGCTCGGAGGGGCTGGTGCTGCGCTACCTGGCCAGCGCGTACAAGGCGCTCAACCAGACGGTGCCCGACGACGCCAAGACCGAGGAGCTGCGCGACCTCATCGAGTGGCTGGGAGAGCTGGTCCGCCAGGTCGACTCCAGCCTGCTGGACGAGTGGGAGCAGCTGACCAACCCCGAGGTGGAGGTCTCCGGGGACGAGGAGCCCGCCGAGGAGAGGGTGCGCCCGGTGACCACGAACACGCGGGCCTTCCGGGTGCTGGTGCGCAACGAGATGTTCCGCCGCGTGGAACTGGCCGCCCGCCGCCGCTACGACGAGCTGGGCAGGCTGGAGGACAACGGGGAGTGGGACGCCGAGGCCTGGGAGGAGGCCCTGGAGGAGTACTTCGAGGAGCACGACTCGATCGGGATCGGCCCGGACGCGCGCAGCCCGGCGATGCTGCTCATCGCGGAGGAGCCGGAGCTGTGGAGGGTGCGCCAGATCCTCGCCGACCCGGCGGGTGACCACGACTGGGGCATCAGCGCGGAGGTGGACCTGGCCTCCTCCGACGCCGAGGGGCACGCGGTGGTGCACGTGGTGGACGTCAACCGGCTCTGACCGTTTCCGCCCCACCTGGTGGAACCGGGGTCATCCCACCAGGTGGGCGTTGACCCGGCGGACCCCCGAAGCCAGGTCGGGGCGCTCCACCACGGTCCGGCCCGCCGTGCGCAGGCGCTCGGCTCCGTCGCAGTCCACGAACAGGGCGGGCTCGCGCCAGGCGAAGACCACGCGCGGGACCGGCGTGGCCAGGATCAGGGCGCTGCAGGACAGCGGCCGGGAGGAGCGGGAACTGCACGGTTCCAGCGACGAGTACAGGGTGGCCCCGGCCAGCCGGGGGTCGTCTGCGTCCACCTCGCGCAGGGCCGCCTCCTCGGCGTGGTCGCTCGGGTCGTCGCGGCGCGAGTAGCCCTCACCGAGGACGGTGCCGTCGGCGGCGACCACGGCGCACCCCACCGAGAACGCGGTGTCCGAGGGCGGGCAGGAGCGGGACAGCTCGACGGTGCGGCGCAGCCAGTACGCGTCGGCCTCCCCCTCGGCCGGGAGCGGGCCGGCCCTCACGCCTCCTCCCCGGAGCCCAGGCGGTACCGCAGGACGGCCACGTCACCGAGCGACCGGGCCTCCACCAGCCGCATCGGCGCGTCGAAGGTGTGGGGGAAGGCGCCGGGCACGACGAAGCGCGGGGCGTCCTCCTCCCCCACGAAGAACGGGGCGACCGCCAGCCGGAGCTCGTCGACCAGTCCCGAGGTGAGGAACAGGGTGTGGACGTGCCCGCCGCCCTCCACCAGCAGGCGGGACACCCCACGGTCGGCCAGGTCGGCCAGGACCGCCTTGGCGGTGGGGGGATCCCCTGCGTCCACCACCTCGGCGGGCGGGTCGGCGGCGGGTCTCCCCTCCAGCGCGCGCCGGGCGGTCGCGACGCCCGTGCCTCCGGTGTAGACGACGGCGCCCGCGTCCCCGGTGGAGAAGAAGCGGGCCTGGGGGGAGAACTCCCCGCTGCGGGTGACCAGGGCCTTCAACAGGTTACCGGTGCGTCCCCGGCCTCGGCGGCGCTCGCGCAGCAGCGGCGAGCGCACCAGGAGGCGGGGGTCGTCGGCGCGCAGGGTGCCCGCGCCGACGAGGATCGCGTCGCATTCCGCGCGCAGTTCGTCGATCTCGGCGAAGTCGGCCTCGTTGGACAGGCGCAGCCGCCGCGGGCCGGTGTCGTCGATGCGTCCGTCGACCGACATGGCGCAGCTGAGGATGGTGTAGGGGCGGTCCATGCCCCCAGGTTAGCGAGGCCGCGCGTCCCGGGCCGCGCGTCCCGGCGGGACGTCGTATTCTGCCGCGGGAACGGAATTCCCGCAGGCAGTGGCCGGGAACGCGCAATTCCTCGCCGACCGTACGGTAGGTACCTTTTCCCGAACACGTCCGGAAGGGCGCGGAGCCGTCCGAAGACGGCCCGGCGGCGCTTCCCCGGGGTTCATCACGACCTCACCGCCGCACACGCGAAGCCCACCTCCACGGGTTTGCGGGCGGTAACACCGGCCCCCAATTCTTCACATAGTGGACATTGGGCATATAAGTCCTAGCCCGCCCAAGTGAGCCCTTCCCCGCACCGCACGATACTTCCCGGGCACACCGAGCAACGATTTTCACGACCCGTGTCTGTGACTCGGTTAACAACACTGCACACTCGGAATAGAATCCAGAGGCCGACCAGACTTCCCCACCTCAGAACAAGAGGAAGGCGATGCCTCGATTCTCCTCCCCCGATTTCCTCAGGCAGGCGGGGGGCAAACATGTCAGGGCCAACCCTCCACCCCTCCTCGATCTGGCACAGCCCAGCGTGGCCCGGCTGCACTCCTTCCATCTCAAGGGCAAGGACCACTTCGAGGTGGACCGGGACCTGGCCGCCAAGGCGGAGCGGGCCGCGCCGGGATTCCAGGACCTCGTCCTGGGTGAACGGGCCTTCCTCCAGCGCGCCGTCCGCCACCTGGGCGCGGAACTGGGCATCCGACAGTTCGTCCAGTTCGGCGCCGGCCTGCCCGCGCCCGGCGACCCGCACGAGATCGCACACGAGAGCGCGCCCGAGACCCGCGTCGTCTACGCCACCGACGATCCGGTGGTACTGACCCACCACCGCGCCCTGCTCCGCAACGGACGTACCACCACGGCGGTGCACGCCTCCCTCACCCGGCCCGACCGGCTCCTGCGCGACCCCGAGATCCGGGACTTCATCGATCTGGACGAGCCCGTGGGCCTGCTGCTCACCGGAGTGGTCTCCCACACCTCCGACGCCGACACCCCGGCCGAGCACGTCGCGGCCCTGCGCGAGGCCCTCGCTCCTGGCAGCCACATGGTTCTCAGCCACTACTGCCGCCCCGACTCGACCGCCTTCCCGAAGGACGCGTCGCGGGCCGACCAGCTGGAGCGCGTCTTCCTGGACCACCTCGGATCCGGTCGCTGGCGCTCCCGGAGGGCCATCGAGGCCTTCTTCGAGGGCTGGCGGATCTGCGAGCCCGGTGTGATCGAGGTCCAGCGCTGGCGCACGCTGCCCGTGGCCCCGCCCGTGCCCGGCTGTTACCAGATGCCGCAACGCAACCGGCGGCTGATCCTCGGCGGTATCGGCAGGATCTGAGACCCTGCCCTCCCTCTTCCCCGCGTCGAAGCCGCACCGGACCGGCAGCGGGCGAGGGCCGCCCCATCCGGGCGGGTCCACCGGAGCGCTCCGGCGTGCCCGGGGTCGGCCAGGGCGCATCGTGGTGGAGGGCACGACGACGACAGGGCCCCTCCCCTGGTGGGAAGAGACCCTGTTCCTACCGCTCCCGCGACTGGACTCGAACCAGTAACCTGCCGGTTAACAGCCGGCTGCTCTGCCGATTGAGCTACGCGGGATCGTGTCCGCCGAGAGGCCCGAAGCCCTGTCGACGCCCACTAGCCTAGCGCCTTCCGGAGAGTGCTCGCGACGCGTTTTCCACCGTGCTCCCCCGGCTCCGAGGCCCTACACGTCCCCGGACGTGAGGTTTCGCGGGTTCGGACGAGGTCCCGCCCCGGCCGGTGGACACGGGCCGGGACGGGACCGTCAGGGTGTGCGCGGAATCGGTCAGGGGCTGGAACAGGTGAGGCCGCCGGGCTCGGTGGAGGAGTCGCCGGTGGCGGTGAAACCGAAGGTGACGGTGCCGTCGGCCGCGACGGTGCCGTTCCACGGGGTGTTGCCCACCGTGACGGCCCCGCTGGTTCCGGTGCTCTCGCCGTTCCAGAGGTTGCTGATGGACTGGCCGGAGGCCAGGGCCATGTCGACGGTCCAGCCGTTGAGCGCGCCGGCGCTGTCGTTGCGGACCGTCACCTCGCCCTGGAAGCCGCCGGACCAGCTGTTGACCGTCCGGTAGCCGGCGGTGCAGACGCCGTCGCCAGGCGGGTCCTCGTCGCCCGGCGGGTCCTCGTCGCCCGGGGGGTCCTCGTCGCCCGGGGGGTCCTCGTCGCCGTCACCGGTCAGGGTCGGGGTCTGCCAGTCCCTCCATCCGGACAGGTCACCGGACTTGCTGGACGAGATCCTGAACACGCCGGGGGCCTCGCCCGTACCCAGCAGGAACGCCTCGATGCTCTGCCGCAGGGGTCCCTGCCACTCGGACCTGGTGGCGCAGTGGGTACCGTCCTGGACGTCGGACGAGTAACTGATGTTCTCCCCAGCGCCGAGCGCCCTGTAGACCTCGGCTCCGCCCAGGGCCGCCACGCTCCCGGACCGGGCGCCCAACCACTCGACGTGGGGGTTCTCCATGATGAGGAGTCCCCGCGGCGCGATCATGCCCACGATCTCGTGCGTGTCCACCGGCAGCGTGCTCGGGTCGCCCGTGTGGGAGCCGAACGCGTCACCCAGCCACGGCTCCTCTCCGTAGGCGCTGTCCAGGGGCTGGGAGCCGCTCTCCTGGGCGATCCCGCGGAAGACGGGAGCGCCACCGGTACCCGACTCGACCGGCATGGTCAGATCGATGCGCTGGTCGAACGCACCGGCCACGAAGGCGCCCTTGCCGTACCGCGAGCATCCCGTGACACCGGTCGCGTCCGACTGGAGCACACCGCCGCCCGACTGCTCGATGACGTCGATGATGCGGCTCGTGCCCCAGGCCCAGGACATGAGCAGTCCCGTGCCGCTCGAAGAGCCGTAGATGTCGTAGAAGGCGCCCTGCTTGTTGCTTCGGGACGTGCCCTCCGCCCCGACCGCGAAGGGGTCGTAGCTGATGACGGCGGCGCCGGCGGCCTTGATGGTGTCCGTGTCCGCTCCGAATCCCCCGTAGACGATGACGGCCGGGAAGGGCCCGGAACCGCTCGGCAGGTCGACCGAGGCCGAGAAGCTGGTGCTCCGCCCCTGGTCCGTCACGTTCACCGTGATGCTGGACGAGGAGACCGTCCCCGTGACGCTGTCCGGCGGTGCGGGCTTCTCGCCGTAGACGGAGCGCTCCGCCAGTTCGTGGATCTCCGCCCGTCGGCACTCCCACTCCGCCCTGCTGGAGACGCGCGTGCCGTCCAGCTTCGTGAAGGGATCGGGAAGCAGGGAGTCGGAGACCGAGGGGACGGATCCGGGTACCGCGCAGTCGGCACCGTCGTGTTCGTCGGCGGACGCGGCCCGCGGGCTGAGGGTGGTGGCGACCAGGCTCGCGGCGACCACGAAGGCGGCGGCCGTCCACGTCCGGGGGCGATATCGATGGAAGTGCATGAGGACCTCCGGAGGAGGGTGCGCGGCCGACGGGAACGGCCCCGTGCCGGACGGCGTCGGGGTCACGTATCCGCCGGTGCGCACCAACGGGGGGTAGGCACTGGCCACGTCCGGCGAAGGGCGCCACCGGGGACGCGGTGGCGGGGAGACGGCGTGTGGACTTCCGGTGGGGGTTGCGGTGGGTCGCCGGCCGGAACCAGATGGTGACCCATACTAAGAAGAAGTTCCGGCTGTTTTCCAGGAGAGGAACGGAGTTTTTCCGGAATTTTTCGGAACAGACGTGCCGGACGAGCGGAAAGGGCGCGATGAACAGGCCATACGCCTGTGACCGGGGAAGTCCGTCGGCGATCAGCACGGTGTGAGGTCGCCGCGCGCGACCGTGCGCACGGGGGAGCGGGGAGGGAGGGGAACGGTGGAGGCCAGCCGGCGCGGCGGCACGCCACGACGCCTCCGGGCCCCGGAACGACGACAGGGCCCCTCCCCTGCTGGGGAGAGACCCTGTCCCTACCGCTCCCGCGACTGGACTCGAACCAGTAACCTGCCGGTTAACAGCCGGCTGCTCTGCCGATTGAGCTACGCGGGATGGCGTACTCGGCGGCCCTTCCGGGCCGTGAGGACACTCCTAGCCTAGCGCCCTCCGAGGAGTGCTCGTGACCGGTGTCGTCCATGTGTGGTGGAGGCCCTTCGGGGTAACGTCGAGGCAGGATCACGCCGATCGTCCCCGAGGCTGAAGAGGTGCCCCATGCGCTACCGGATCACGTTCGCCGCCGGACTCGCCATCGGTTACGTCCTGGGCGCGAAGGCGGGCAGGAACCGCTACGAGCAGCTCGCCCGCAGCGCCCGCAAGATGGCGGACAGCCCCGTCGTCCAGGAGGTGGCCGGGCTCGTCGGCGCCCAGGTCGGCAACGCGGGCCGCACCGTCTACGACAAGGCCGTGGACAGGATGCCGGTCACGTCGCTGCGCGACTTCCTGGCCCGTCCCACCGACGAGGAGATCGAGTTCGTCGAGTGGGAGAGCCAGAACTCCAACGGCACCCAGCCGCGGGGGGACAAGGGCGCTCCCGGCGCCGGTGGAGAGCGCTAGTGGCCCTGTTCACCAGGGGCGTGCCCTCCGCGGTACGCGCCCGGCTGGAGCGGGGCGAGCGTGTGCTGGCGCACGCGCCCGTCGCCGCCCCGGCCGGGGAGGAAAGCCCGGTCCTGGCCGCCACCACGCGCGCCCTGCACCTGCCCGACGGCCGCACCGTGCCCTGGCAGGACATCGACCAGGCCCGCTGGACCCCGGACACCTTCACGTTCCTGGAGGAGGGGTCGGGCGAGCACACCGTACGCCTGCGTTCGGACCCCGACGCCGACGGCGTGGACTACCGCCGCCTGGCCGAGGCCGTCTCCGAGCGCGTCACCGCGACCATCCTGGTCAACCGGTTCGTACCCTTCCCCCGCGCCGACTCCACCACCGGCTTCCGGCTGGTGGCGCGCCGCCCGCCCGGCGGTACCGACGTGGCCTGGCGCATCCACCTGGGCGAGGGCGTGGACCCGCGGGACCAGCGCCTGTCCGGCGCCGTCTCGCGGGCCCTGGACACCCTCCACGACCAGATGGGTGTCTAGGCAGTGCCTTCTGCGGGCCTCCGCTACGCTTCGGCCCGTGTTCGGGCGTCCGAGGAACGGGAACGGGTTGAAGGAGGCGCAGTGGTGCCTCCGGTGAGACGGCCCGTGCCCACGCCGTCGCCCGCCACCACCCTCAAACGACGGCCTGCGGCCGCAGTTACCCGTCGTCTCACCTCCGCCCCCTCCAGAACCCCGTGGACGCCCGAGCCGACCCCTGGGGCTGAGGTCGCCCCTCAGTCCGCCAGGCCCCGGGCGAGGACCTCGGCCAGGTGCAGGGCGCGGCGACCCGTGCCCTGGTCGATCTGGGTGCGGCAGCTGTAGCCGTCGGCGAGCACCAGGGTGTCCGGTGAGGCCTCGCGCACCCGGGGCAGCAAGTCGCGCTCACCGATGGCCGTGGACACCTCGTAGTGGCCCTCGGTGAACCCGAAGTCGCCCGCCAGACCGCAGCAGCCCGAGTCGAGCACCTCCCCGTCGATGCCCGCGCGCGCGATCAGCTCCCGGTCGGCGTCGAAGCCGATCACCGCGTGCTGGTGGCAGTGCACCTGGGCCATCGCCGAGGCCGGGATCCGGGGCGGCTGCCAGTCGGGGGCGTACTCCTTGAGGAAGCCCGCCAGGGTGTGCACGGCGGCGGCCACCCCCTCGCTCTCCGGCCCCGGGAGCACCTCCACGAGGTCGTGGCGCAGCGCGGCCGTGCAGCTGGGCTCCAGCCCCACCACGGGCAGCCCCTCCTCCACCAGCGGTGCCAGGGCCCGCACCGCACGGCGCATCACCGCGCGGGCCACGTCCAGCTGGCCGGTGGACACCCATGTCAGCCCGCAGCACACCTGGCCCCGGGGCAGCACGACGGTGAACCCGGCGTCCTCCAGCACGCGCACGGCGGCGACGAGCACGTTCGGGTCGAGGTGGTTGCCGAAGGTGTCCGGCCACAGCACCACCCCGGGCCCGTCGGTGCGGGCCTCGCCGCGCGCCGCGCGGCGACGGAACGCCCGGGTGAAGGTGGTGCGGGCGAACGAGGGCAGGTCGCGCTGCGCGGCCACCCCGGCGACCTTCTTGGCCAGGCGCGAGACCCCCGGCAGCCGGGCGGCCCGGTTGGCCTCGGCCGGGGCGAGCGAGGCCAGGCGCGCCCAGACCGGCAGCCAGCCCATCGAGTAGTGGGCGGCCGGCCGCACCCGCCCCCGGTAGTGCTGGTGCAGGAACTCGGCCTTGTAGCTGGCCATGTCCACGTTGACCGGGCAGTCGCTCAGACAGCCCTTGCAGGACAGGCACAGGTCCAGGCTCTCGCGCACCTCCTCCGAGCGCCAGCCGTCGGTGATGACGTCGCCCTTGGCCATCTCGAACAGCAGGTGGGCGCGCCCCCGGGTGGAGTGCTTCTCCTCCTGGGTGACCTGGTAGCTGGGGCACATGACGCCCGGCCCCTCCTGGCGGCGGCACTTGCCGATACCGGAGCAGCGGCGCAGCGCCTTGGCGAAGTCGCCGTCGTCCTCGCGGTAGGCCATGGTGACGTCCGTCAGCGGCAGTGGAGGCCGGGGGTCGGTGTCCACCCTCACGTCGGCGTCGAGCGGGAGCGGATCGACGATGATGCCGGGGTTCATGATGTCGGCGGGGTCCCAGATCCGCTTGAACTCGCCGAAGGCCCGGATGAGGCGCTCGGGGTACATGCGGGAGAGGAGTTCGGAGCGCGCCTGTCCGTCGCCGTGCTCGCCCGACAGGGAACCACCGTGCTTGACGACGATCCCCGCGGCCTCCTCCATGAACTCCCGGTACTCGCGGCGGCCCCGCTCGTGCGTGAGCTCGAAGTCGATGCGCACGTGCAGGCAGCCGTCGCCGAAGTGGCCGTAGACCACACCGAAGCGGCCGTGGCGCTCCATGAGGTCGTCGAAGTCGCGCAGGTAGCCGCCCAGGTTCTCGGGCGGCACGGCGGCGTCCTCCCAGCCCGACCAGGCCTCGTCTCCCGCGGGTGTGCGCTGGGTGAGCCCGGCGCCCTCCTCGCGGATGCGCCAGAGCGCCTTCTGGTGGGCGGGATCGGCGACGACGAGGGCGTCCTGGGGCCGTGAGGCCCCGGGAAGGCCGGAGAGTACGGCCTCGGCCGCCTCGGCGGCCCGCTCGGGGTCCGGTCCGGCGATCTCCACCAGGAGCCAGGCCCCTCCCCCGGGAAGCGGCACGCGGGACCCGGAGCCGTGGCTGTCCAGGGCGGCGACCATGCGCTGGTTGATGCCCTCGACCGTGAGCGGCCGGTGGCCGAGCAGGTCGGGGACGGCGTCGGCCGCCGCGGGGGCGTCCGGATAGCCCAGGACGGCCAGCGCGCGGGCGGGCGGCGTCTCGACCAGGCGCACGGTGGCTCCGAGCACGAACGCGCAGGTGCCCTCCGTGCCCACCAGCGCGGCGGCGACGTTGCGGCCCTTCTCCGGCAGCAGCCGGTCCAGGGCGTAGCCGGACACCCGGCGGCGAAAGTCCGGCATGGCCGTGCGCAGCTCGGCGCGGTACTCCTCCACCAGGCGGGCCAGGGCCGCGTGGATCTCGCCCTCGCGGCCGGGGCGGCGCGCCAGGTCCCGCAGTTCCTCGTCGCTGTCGCAGGAGCCCACGGTGAGCCTGGTGCCGTCGCTGAGCAGCAGGTCGAGGGAGACGATGTTGTCGGCGGTGGTGCCCCAGGCCACCGAGTGGGAGCCGCAGGCGTTGTTGCCGACCATGCCGCCGACGGTGCAGCGGCTGTGGGTGGAGGGGTCGGGGGCGAAGGTGAGCCCGTGCTCGGCCGTGGCCTTGCGCAGCTCGTCCAGGATGACGCCGGGCTGCACTGTGGCGGTGCGGGCCTCGGGGTCGACGCGTTCGATGGCGCGCAGGTGGCGCGAGGTGTCGATGACCACGCCGGTGCCGATGGAGTTGCCCGCGATGGAGGTGCCGCCGCCCCGGGGAACGACCGGCACACCGTGCTCGGCGCAGGCGCGGACCGCCGCCACGCAGTCCTCGACGGTCTCGGGGACGACCACGGCCAGGGGCACGCGACGGTAGTTGGAGGCGTCGGAGGTGTAGAGGGCGAGGGTCCCCGCGTCGAAGGCGACCGTGCCCCGGACACGGCTCTCCAGATCACGGCGCAGGGCGGCGACGTCGGTCGGTTCTGTGGTGCTGTGCGGGTCGGCCATGGTGCACAGCGTGGCGGGTGGGCCGTGGCGTCGCAAGCATGCCGCGCGGGCCCGCCCCGCCGGGCGGTTCCGGTGCCCGGATCCAGGGCCTGGGCGCGGGTCCGGAGCCCGGCGCGGCCCCGCGCGGACGTGCTGGTTCAGCTCTTGAGGGAGTCGTCCATGGCCCGGACCAGCTCGCCCTCGGGGTCCATGTCCAGGTTCCACACCATGAGCCCGCCCAGGCCCTGTTCGAGCACGTACTCGCCCTTGAGGCGGATGACCTCGGGGTTGTCGTAGGTCCACCACTCGTCGCCGTCGTAGACCCAGTAGGCGCCCGCCTCCTCGTCCAGGAAGCGCCGCCCCTCGCGCTCCCGCAGTTCGGAGAAGGCCATGGTCGGCCCGTCGTAGGCGTCGTCGGCGGGCCCGTCCGCCGCCTGTCCGCGCCCGGCGTCGGCGGGGGCCACCCCCTGCCAGCCCCGTCCGAAGGCGGGCACGCCCATCACCAGTTTCTCCGGCGGCGCCCCCATGTCCAGGTAGCTCCGGACCGCCCGGTCGACGCTGTCGGCGTCGGGGTCGAACCCGGGGGTGTACAGGTTGGAGTGGTAGGCGGTCTCCTCGTTCCACGGCCCGGCGAAGTCGTAGCCCTGCACGGTGGCGAAGTCGACGTGGTCGAAGACCGCGTCGTCGTAGGCCCCGCTGGCCGCGGTCCCTCCGGGCAGCGACACGGACAGGGTGTAGTCCGCACCGGTCTCCCGGGACAGCTCGTCGAGCTGGCGGCGGAACTCGGCCACCAGGAGGGCGAAGCCGGCGGCGTCGTCGGGGTGTTCCACGTTGTCCGGGTGGCCCCCTCCCCCGGGCCACTCCCAGTCCAGGTCGATGCCGTCGAAGATCCCGGCGGCCACTCCGTCGCCGCCCTGCGGCTCGTCCTCGAACACCGGCAGGTCGCCGCGCAGCCACAGGTCCAGGCAGGAGGACACGAACGCCTCCCGCGACTCCTCGGTGCGTGCCGCGGTGGAGAAGTGCGTGGACCAGTTCCACCCGCCCAGGGACAGGCTGGCCCCCAGGTGGGGGTGCTTCTGCCGGAGCAGGCGCAGCTGGTGGAGGCTGCCCGCGAGCTCCTGCTCGTAGTCGTCGGCCCGTCCGTCGAGGCTCTCACCCGCGTCGTAGCGACGCTGGTAGAGCTCCCAGGGCTGGTCGTGGTTGCCCGGGACGTGGCACAGCCCCTCCGGGCTGACGTCGCCGAACGCCCACATCAGGCGGGTCAGGTGCTCGGGGGCGCCGCTGTCGTCCAACTCCTTGACGGTGAAGTCGCGGTTGGCCACGTTCCAGTCGGCGAAGTAGCCGATGCGTTCGAGGTTCCTTCCGTTCGCCACCACGAAGACTCCCGTGATCAGTACCGCCGCGGCCGCGACCGCGCCCAGGGCGAGCAGTGGACGCCGCCGGAAGAGGGATCCGGTGCTCGGCGCGGATGGGAAGGCGTTCACACCCCGACCCTAGACGCCGCGTGCCGCGAATCCCCGGGTCGCCGACAGGTCGGCCACATCAGGCCGTCGCGGAACCCGCGTGAGGGCCCGAGCGTTGGGGGTGGCCGGGTCCTGCCGGGGCCGGCGCCGCGGCCGCACCGAACGGTGGCGGGCGCGTGGCCGTCCGGGGCGGGGTGGCTCAGTCGCCGGTGAGGAAGTCGCGCAGCGTCCCGGCACGCGAGGGGTGGCGGAGCTTGGCCAGCGTCTTGGCCTCGATCTGGCGGATGCGCTCGCGGGTCACCCCGAACTCGCGCCCCACCTCCTCCAGGGTGTGCGGATGGCCGTCGGCCATCCCGAAGCGCAGCCGGATGATACGCCGCTCCCGGTCGGACAGACCGGCGAGGACGAGTCCCAGCTGCTCCTGGAGGACGGTGAAGGACGCCGCCTCGACCGGGACGACCGCGTCGGAGTCCTCGATGAAGTCGCCGAAGTCGGACTCCTCCTCACCGATGGGCGACTGGAGCGAAACGGGTTCCCGCGCGATCCGCTGGATTTCCAGGACGCGCTCCCCGCCGAATCCGGCGGCCGAGGATATCTCGGCGATACTGGGTTCGCGCCCGAGTTGCTGGTGCAGTTGGTGTCGGACCCGGACGACCTTGTTGATCGTCTCGACCATGTGCACGGGAATACGGATCGTGCGCGCCTGGTCCGCGATCGCCCGCGTGATGGCCTGCCGAATCCACCATGTCGCGTAGGTGGAGAATTTGAAGCCCTTTCGGTAATCGAACTTCTCCACGGCGCGGATCAGGCCGAGGTTGCCCTCCTGGATGAGGTCGAGGAAAAGCAGCCCCCGTCCCATATAACGTTTGGCGATGGACACGACGAGTCGCAGGTTGGATTCGATCAGGCGCCCTTTGGCCCTTTCGCCCTCCTCGACCAGCGCGGTGAGCTCCTCCGCCGTGCGCACGCCCTCGGCGGGTTCGCAGTGCCGCGCGTACAGGCCGACCTCGATCGCCTTGGCCAGGTCCACCTCCTGCTCGGCGGTCAGCAGCGATACCCGGCCGATCTCACGCAGGTAGAGCCGTACCAGGTCCGATCCGGGGCGTCGGCCGCCGTCGGCGGAGGATCCGGCCTCCTCGGGCTCGGAGACCTCCACACCGGCCTGGGCGAGGTGTGCGACCGCCTGGTCCAGGTAGTCCGGGGACAGGTCCAGCCGGTTCAGGGCCGAGACGACCTCGCCGCGGCTGACCGGGCCCCGACCCGGGTCGGGGAGCAGCCGGACCACCTGGCGGACGGACGGCGTTTCCTTGGTCACAACTGTGGGAGCCACCCCACCATTGTGCCCGCCCGGGTACCGATAAAGGGAGAACTATTATTGTCACCCCGGCGCTACATGCCGCTCGCACGCTCCTCCTGGAGAGCGCGTTTCTGCTGCTGGAGCGCCATGAGTTCGGTGAATATCCTGTTGTGTTCCTCCGCCTGGGAGACCGCGTCGAGCCGGGAGAGCCGAGACTTCAGGTTTGACTCGCGCCGATTGATGGAATGAGTCTTGACTGTGCCCAGTATTTGCCGGGCGTAATGCTCGTCGAGTTCTCCATAGAACTCCAGCTGTTCGACCGCCAAACGCGTGAGGAAATCACGCTGCGTGTCATTGGGCGCGGCCTCGCGCAGGCCGCTCACCCACGCCGCGGGATCGTGCGCGGCGGCCACGCCTCCCCGCTCGGTGATGAGCTTGAGCACCGCCCGGTGCTGGGGGACGGTGAAGTCCTCCTCGGTGAAGGCGTCGAAGCCGACGGCCAGCCAGGGGTACTGCACGGCGATCTTGAGGGCCTGGCGCTCGCGCTGCACGGAGGGGTCGCCGAGGTCGTAGGGTGCCTCCCCGGCGTCCGGGGTGGGCACGGGCCGCGCGGAGTGCGGCCGGAGCGCCGGGCCCCGGCCACGGGCGCCGCGCATGTGCTGCTTGACCCGGCGCAGCACGAAGGCTTCGTCCATCAGGCCGAGCCAGCGGTCGAGGTTCTTGCCGTAGTCCAGGCGCACACCCTCGTTGCGGATGCTCGCGACCACCGGAGCCGCGGCGTCCAACGCGGCGATCCGCCCTTCGGCGGTGCTCAGGTCGTAGCCCTCCATGACGTTGCGGATCATGAACTCGTAGAGCGGAGGAGGGTTCTCGACCAGGTCGACGACAGCCTGTGCTCCGTGCTGGAGTCGCAGGTCGCAGGGGTCCAGGCCGTTGGGCTGCACCGCGACGTAGGTCTCGGATGTGAGGCCGTGTTCCTCGGCGAAGGCGCGCACGGCCGCCTTCTGCCCCGCCTTGTCGCCGTCGAAGGTGAAGACGACCTTGCCGCCCTGGTTGGTGCGCCCGAGCAGCATCCGGCGCAGGATCTTGATGTGGTCCTCGCCGAAGGAGGTGCCGCAGGTGGCCACGGCGGTGGTCACCCCGGCGTCATGGCACGCCATCACGTCGGTGTAGCCCTCGACGATGACCGCCTTGCCCTCCCGGGAGATGTCCCGTTTGGCGAGGTCGAGTCCGTAGAGCAGCCGCCCCTTGTGGAAGATGGGGCTCTCGGGGGAGTTGAGGTACTTGGGCCCGTCCTCACCGGAGTCGAGCTTGCGGGCGCCGAAGCCGACCACCTCGCCGGTGACCTCGCGGATGGGCCACAGCAGCCGGTTGCGGAAGCGGTCGTAGGCGCCGCGCCGCCCCTGGGTGGCCAGGCCGCCCTCGACCAGCTCCTGGTCGGTGAAGCCCTTGCGGCGCAGGTGGGCGGTGAGGTTCTCCCATCCCGCCGGCGCGTAGCCGAGGCCGAAGCGCTCGGCGTGGGTCCGGTTGAACCCGCGCTCGTCCAGGAAGCGCCGGGCGGTGATCGCGCCGGGTGCCAGGAGCTGTTCGGAGTAGAACTCGGCGGCCGCCCGGTGCGCGTCGAGCAGGCGCTGGCGCTTGCCCGAGTCGTGCCTGGCGGTGCTGCGGCCGCCCTCCTCGTAGCGCAGGGTGACGCCGATCTGGCGGGCCAGCGTCTCGACGGCCTCCGCGAAGCTGAGGCTCTCCATCCTCTGCACGAAGGAGATGGTGTCGCCGCCCTCGCCGCAGCCGAAGCAGTTGCCCGTGAGGATGTTGTCCTCCAGGACGAACGCGTGCCCGTCCTCGACGACCGCGCAGAAGACCTCCTCGACGCGGTCGGTCTCCTCCACCGAGCGCACGGTCCAGCCCCGACGTGCGGACTTCCCCCTCGCCCCGGAGAACCGGATCCGGTGTTCGTCGTGGAGGAAGAACGCCTCGGTCAGGTCGTCGTTGACGAAGCGCACCCGGAAGAGCGAGGCGGGTTCCCGGCCGGGGAGGCCCTCGCTTACCTGCTCGGTGACGCCGTAGGTGCCGATACCCAGCCGTGTGCCGACCATACGGACGTGCTCCAGCACGGAGCGGTCGGCGCAGTCGAGCACGACCGCGCCGTCCTCGGCGACGTGTCCGTCCGCGGCGAGGCGCCCGGCGAGCCAGCCGTACAGGTAGGAGGGGGGCTCCTCCGGGGACGGCAGGTCCTTGAAGTGGCCCGGCAGATGGTGCACGAGGACCTGCCGACCATGCTGCGAGGTCTCGCCGTTCGGAAACCACTTGAGGAGGGCGGGGCCCTTCTCGGCGTCGAGCCGGGCCGTGCTGCCCCGGTCCGGCCGGGACCCGTCACCGAAGGTGGTGCCGTGTGCGGCACCGGAAGGGGAGGGGACGGTCGTCGTCACCTGTCCGGCCGGAAAGACGTAGCCGAGCCTGTGGTCCGGCTTCAGGTGCCGGGTGGTGACCTCACGGAGCTCCGACCGGTCCTTGCCCGCCTGCACGAACCAGCGGTGCTCCGGGGTGGCGTAGATCTCCTTGCTCTGGCCGTTCCGGTCCAGGGTCACGCGCATCAGCCGCTGCACTCCGAACGAGTGGAACGGCGCCTCCACCCATCGGGCGCTCCTGGTGAGGATCGTGTGCCTGCCGCCCGCGAGGTCCCGGATCGGCCGCACACCGTCACGGGTGAGGACCCGGGTCTCCCCTGCCAGGCAGTAGTAGAGGTTCTTGGAGGGGGTGACGTTGAAGGAGGGCGACTTCTCGTCGTGGAAGGGGCACAGTCCCTTCAGCGAACCGCCTCCGGCGTTGCGGAGCTGGAGGTACTCACCGATCACGTCCGCGATGGGGGTGCGCTCGCGTACGAGTGCGATGTCTTCGTCTCTGATCCGACCTGCCACGGTCTCCAGGGTAGTTCTCCCCGTCGGCCTTCCGGCCCCCGTCCACAGCCCCCGGGACGACCGGACCGGTGGAGTCCGCGGGCGGCCGGGTGTTCGACGCCCGGAAGCAGGAGCTGGAGCAGGTCTTCCGGGAGGTCCGGGGCTACCAGTGAGTGCCCGGGACCTCCCGGAGACGTCTCCTCTCAGGAGCTCGCCCGCGCCTTGTCCGCGAGGGGCGGTGGTCCGCTGTCGGCCCCTCCCCCGCGCGGCCGGGGGGCGGCCGAGGCGGCGGGCCCGGTGTTGACGCGGCGCTTGTTGTAGATGTCGAAGGCCACCGCGAGCAGCAGCACCAGTCCCTTGATGAGCTGCTGCCAGTCCACGCCCAGGCCGATCAACGACATGCCGTTGTTCAGGACGCCCATGACCAGCGCGCCGACGACGGCCCCGACGACGGTGCCCACGCCCCCGGAGGCGGAGGCGCCGCCGATGAAGGCCGCCGCGATCGCGTCGAGCTCGAACATGGTCCCGGCCCCGGGTGTGGCGGCGTTGAGCCGTGCCGTGAAGACGAGCCCGGCCAGCGCCGAGAGCACGCCCATGTTGACGAACACCCAGAACGTGGTGCGCTGGGTCCTGATCCCGGACAGCGCCGCGGCCTGTTCGCTGCCGCCGACGGCGTAGACGCGCCTGCCCATGGTCGTGGAGCGCATCACGAACGAGTACCCCGCGATGAGCGCGACGAGCAGCAGGCCCACGAGGGGGAGCCCGTTGTAGTCGGCCAGCACGTAGGTGAACGCCAGGATGGCCACGACGGTGAGGGCCGAGGTGGCGGCGGTGACCGGCGCGGGCGCGACCGGCAGCCCGTACCCGCGGGAGCGGGCCCGGGTGCCCCACTGGATCCACACGATCGCGGCGGCCCCGAGCGCGCCCAGCAGCAGGGTCGGCACGTGCGGGCCCCCGCCCTGGCCCGGCAGGAAGCCGCTGGCGATGTCGCGCAGGGACTGGGGAAGCGGGGCGACGGACTCCCCGCCCAGGACCGCCAGGGTCGCGCCGCGGAAGATGAGCATCCCGGCGAGGGTGACGATGAACGCGGGGACGCGTACGTAGGCGACCCAGAAGCCCTGCCAGGCGCCGATGAGCGCGCCGATGAGCAGGGCGACGGGCACGACCGCGACCGTCGGCAGCCCCCACGAGGTGAGCATGATCGCCGACACCGCGCCGGTGAACGCCACCACCGAGCCGACCGACAGGTCGATGTGGCCGGTGACGATGACCAGCATCATCCCGATCGCCAGGATCAGGATGTAGGAGTTCTGCATGATCAGGTTGGTGACGTTGAGCGGTGTGAGGAGCAGTCCTCCGGTGAGGATCTGGAACAGCACGATGATGGCCACCAGGGCGATGGCCATGCCGTACTGGCGGGAGTTCCCGCTCACCAGCGCGCCGCCGATCCGTGCGAGGCGGGAGGTCCTGTCTGGTTCTTTCACGGGTGTCCCCCGGTTCGCGTCATCAGTCTCATGAGGGTTTCCTGGTCGGCCCCCTCGCCGGGGACCTCTCCGGTGATGCGCCCCTCGCACATCGTGTAGATCCGGTCGCACATGCCGAGGATCTCGGGGAGCTCGGAGGAGATCAGCAGTACGCAGGCGCCCTCGGCGGCGAGCTGGCGCACGATCAGGTAGATCTCGTACTTGGCTCCGACGTCGATGCCCCGGGTGGGTTCGTCGAGGATCAGCAGCTCGGGCCGGGTGAACATCCACTTGCCCAGCACGACCTTCTGCTGGTTGCCTCCGCTGAGGGTGCGCACGACCTGGGTCGCGCCGTGGCTCCTGACCCGCATCCGCTCGCTCATACGGGAGGCCTCCACGGCTTCGAGGCCCGGGTCGAGGACCCCGCGCGCGGACACGCGGTCCAGCGCCGCCATCGTGGTGTTGTGGCGGATGTCGTCGTCGAGCACCAGGCCGAGCGACTTGCGGTCCTCGGGGACGTAGGCGATCCCGCCCCGGATGGCCTCGGTGACGCTCCCGGTCGCCATTTCGACGCCGTCCTTGAGCAGGATGCCGCGGACGTGGCGTCCGTAGGAGCGGCCGAACAGGCTCATCGCGAACTCGGTGCGCCCGGCGCCCATGAGCCCCGCCATGCCCACGACCTCCCCGGCCCGCAGGGTGAGGTGGGCCCCGTCCACCACGCGGTGCCCGGTCCGGGCCGGGTGGTCCACCGTCCAGTCCCGGACCTCGAAGCGCACCTCACCGATCTCTCCGATCCGCTCGGGGTGGCGCTGGTCCAGCTCGCGGCCGACCATTCCGCGGATGATGCGGTCCTCGTCGACGGAGGGGGTCCCGTCGGCGTCGCGCTCCACGGCGAGGGTCTCGATGGCGCGGCCGTCCCGCAGGATGGTGATCTCGTCGCAGACGCGCACCACCTCGCCGAGCTTGTGCGAGATGAGGATGCACGTCACGCCCTGCTCCCGCAGGTCCAGGAGGAGTTCGAGCAGCCGGGTGCTCTCCGCCTCGTTGAGCGCCGAGGTCGGCTCGTCGAGGATGAGCAGCCGCACCCGCTTGGCCAGGGCCTTGGCGATCTCCACGAGCTGTCTGGCGCCCACGCTCAGCGCCGAGACGGGCGTGGCCGGGTTCTCGTCCAGTCCGACCCTGCGCAGGAGTTCGTGGGCACGGGCGTGGGTGGCGCCCCAGTCGACGACGCCGTACCGGGCCCGTTCGTGGCCGAGGAAGACGTTCTCGCTGATCGACAGCTGCGGGATGAGGGCGAGTTCCTGGTGGATGATGGCGATGCCGGCGTCCTCGCTGTCGGCGACGCCGGAGAAGGCGCAGGGCTCGCCGTCGACGAGGATCCCGCCGGTGTAGGAGCCCGCCGGGTGGACGCCGCTGAGCACCTTCATCAGCGTGGACTTCCCGGCGCCGTTCTCCCCCATCAGGGCGTGGACCCGGCCGTGCCCGACGCTCAGCGACACCCCGTCCAGGGCCCGCACCCCGGGGAAGTCCTTGTGGATGTCCCGCATCGAAAGGAGCGGTCCGCCCCGGGAGGCGGACCGCCTCTCCTCCTGTCTCATTCGAGTTCAGACTCCTCGTAGTAGCCGCTGCCGACCAGGACGTCGTGGTAGTTGTCGACGTCCACCGAGACGGGTTCGAGCAGGTGGGAGGGGACGACCTTGACCCCGTTGTCGTAGGTCTCGGTGTCGTTGACCGGGACCTCCTCCTCCGCCAGCAGCGCCTCGACCATGTCGACCGTCTGGGTGGCCAGGGCCCGGGTGTCCTTGAAGACGGTCTGGGTCTGCTCCCCGGCGATGATCGACTTGACCGATGCGGCCTCGGCGTCCTGGCCGGTGATGACGGGCAGCGGCTTCTCCCCGGTGCCGTAGCCGACCGCGCGCAGGGACTCGATCACTCCGAGACTGATGCCGTCGTAGGGCGACAGGACCGCGTGCACCTCCTCGTCGGAGTAATTGGCGCTGAGCAGGTTGTCCATGCGGTCCTGGGCGAGGGAGCCGGACCAGCGCTGGGTGGCGATCTGGTCCATGGAGGTCTGGCCGCTCCGGACCACGAGGGTGCCGTCGTCGATGTGGGGCTGGAGCACCGACATCGCCCCGTCGTTGAAGAAGTAGGCGTTGTTGTCGTCGGGCGATCCGCCGAACAGCTCGATGTTGAACGGTCCGTCCTCGTTCCCCAGGTCGAGGGCGTCCACGATGTACTGGCCCTGGAGTACGCCCACCTGGAAGTTGTCGAAGGTGGCGTAGTAGTCGACGTGTTCGCTGCCGCGGATGAGGCGGTCGTAGGCGATCACGGGGATGTCGCCGGAGGCGGCCATGCCGAGCACGTCGCCGAGGGCCTCGCCGTCGATGGCGGCGATGACCAGGACGTCGGCGCCCCTGGTGATCATGTTCTCGATCTGGGCGACCTGGTCCTCCACGACGTCCTCGGCGTACTGGAGGTCGGTGCCGAAGCCGCGGGACTCGAACTCGGCGACCATGTTCTCGCCGTCGTTGATCCAGCGCTCCGACGACTGGGTGGGCATGGCGATGCCGATGGTGCCGTTCTCACCGGAGTCCTGGGCGGCGTCGCCGACGCCGTTGCAGGCGGTGAGCAGCAGGGCCGCCCCGAGCAGTGCCGGGACGACCGCCTTCCGAAGGTGGTGTCGCATGCGCGTGTCCTCTTCTCTCTTCTTCATCCGTGCCGGTTCAACGGCTGCCGGTGGTCAGGGTGAGGGCGGTCCAGGAGACCGGTGGCAGGGTGACGGTGAGCCGCCCCGCCTCCAGCCGCGCGGACTCGTTGTCCCGGGGGACGACCCGGTCGGGGTGGTCCATGGTGTTGGCGGCGTACACGTCGTCGTCGGCGAGGGTGAGAACGCGGGACACGCCGGTCGGGTCGAGGCCGCGCAGGTCGGCCCGGAGGGTGAGCGGCTGGTCGGTGGAGCGGTTGACGAGGAACAGGGCGGCGTGCCCGGTGTCCGGGTCGGAGGTGACCGCGGCGTCGGCCACGGGGACCTCGCCGTACCGGGCGGTCTCCTGCACGGGCGCGGTGACCTCGGCGCGCAGCACGTGGCCGGTGGCGGAGGCGGCGGTGAGGGCGAAGGGGTGGAAGATGGTCTGGCGCCAGGCGGGACCGCCCGGCTCGGTCATGATCGGCGCGATCACGTTGACGAGCTGGGCCTGGCTGGCGGCGGTGACCCGGTCGCTGTGCCGGAGCAGGCTGATGAGCATGTTGCCGACCACGACGGCGTCGGCCACGTTGTACTGGTCCTCGATGACGCGGGGCGCGACCCTCCAGTCGTCGGTGGGCTGCACGGCGGCCTGCTCCTGGTGGCGGCTCAGGTACCAGACGTTCCACTCGTCGAAGGACAGCTGGATGCGTTTGGGGTCGCGGAGCCTGGCGCCGACGGCGTCGGCGGTGGAGACGACGGAGTCGATGAAGTGGTCCATGTCCGTGACCGCGCCGAGGAAGCTGGCCAGGTCTCCGTCGTGCTCCTCGTAGTAGGCGTGCAGGGAGATGTGGTCGACGGCGTCGTAGGTCTCCTCCAGGACGGTGGCCTCCCACTCGCCGAAGGTGGGCATGGTCGATCCGGAACTGCCGCACACGACCAGTTCCAGGTCGCGGTCGGCCATCTTCATGGCCCGGGCCACCCGGGCCGCCTTGCGGCCGTAGGAGCGGGCGTCGAGGTGGCCGATCTGCCAGGGGCCGTCCATCTCGTTGCCCAGGCACCACATGCGGATGCCGTGGGGGTCGGGGTGGCCGTGGGCCGCGCGCAGGTCCGACAGGTGGGTGCCGTCGGGGTGGTTGGCGTACTCCAGCAGGTCCAGGGCCTCCTGGAGTCCCCGGGTACCGAGGTTGACGGCCATCATCGGTTCGATGTCCAGACGCTTGCACCAGGTCGCGAACTCGTTGAGGCCGAACTGGTTGGTCTCGATGCTGTGCCAGGCCAGGTCGCGGCGGACCGGACGCTGTTCCTTGGGGCCGACCCCGTCCTCCCACCGGTACCCGGAGACGAAGTTGCCGCCCGGGTAGCGCACGGTCGTCACGCCCAGTTCGCGGACCAGTTCGGCGACGTCGCGCCGGAAGCCGTCGGCGTCGGCGGTGGGGTGGTCGGGTTCGTGGACGCCGGTGTGGACACAGCGGCCCATGTGTTCGACGAAGGAGCCGAACGTGCGGCGGTGGACCGGGGCGACGGGGGTGGCGGCGTCGACGCGGAGGGAGGCGTTGAGCATGGCGGTCTCCTCGTGGTGTGGCCCGGCCCGGGCGTCATCCGGGCCGGTCGGTCGGTCGGTCGGTCGGCGGGTCTACTGGACGTGGGGCCAGCCGTCGGCCGTCCAGTGCAGCTTCCGGATGGCCATCCGGAAGTCGAAGTCGGGGCCCAGGTCGGTGTCGTAGTAGTGGTAGGCGAGCAGACCGCCGGAGACGGACTGCCCTCCCGAGCCGGTGATGGTGCCCTCCTCGGCGAGGATCACGGTGCCGCCGCCCTCCAGCAGGGGGACTCCGTCGGCGTCCACGTAGGGGCCCGTGACGTCGGCGGACCGGCCGACGGCGACCTTGTAGTCGCTGCCGACGCGGCAGCAGTGGTCGAGGGAGACGAAGAGGTAGTGGTAGCCGTCGCGGTGGGTGATGTGGGGCGCCTCGATGGCGTTGGGCGGCTCACGGCGGTCGGCCAGGTGCAGCACCTCGGCGCCCTCGACGGCCCCGCCGCCCGGCCAGTCCAGCTCGACCATGCGGATACCGCTCCAGAACGAGCCGAACGTCATCCAGTGGCGTCCCTCGGCGTCCTCGACGACGCCGGGGTCGATGGCGTTGTAGGGGTCGCCCTCGAAGGACTCGAACACCGGGCCCCGGTCGACCCACTCGTGGTCGGGGTCGTCGGGGTCCAGGGTGGTGTTGGTGGCCAGGGCGATGAGCGAGCGGTTCGAGCCGAAGGTGGAGGCCGAGTAGTACAGGTAGTAGGTGCCGTCGGAGTGGTGGATCTCGGGGGCCCAGAGGGTCTCCACCCCGGGGATCCTCTCCGTGAGCCAGCCGGGCTTGGCGTCCCAGACGGTGCCGGTGTAGGTCCAGTGCCGCCCGTTCGGTGAACTGCGGATCTGGATGTTGCCGTCGCCGAGTTCGGCGTGGCCGGTGCCGAAGACGTACCAGTCCTCGCCGTCGCCGCCCCGGTACAGGGCGGGGTCGTGGACCCTCAGGCCCCCGGCGAAGGGGTGGATGCCGTCGGGCTGGTAGCCGAGGACCGGCAGCCCGGGGTTGTTGGGCGGCACGTCCCAGTCGGAGCGCGCCGCGGAGGCGGATCCGGTCAGGGCGGTGGTCAGGGACGTGGCCAGGGCCGCGGCGGTGAGGGCCGCCGCGATCCGGATGAGCGGAGGTCGCATGAGCGCTCCTGGGGGGTGGTGGGAGCGGAACGGGGAGCGGGCTGGCGGGAGCGGATCAGCCCTTGATCCCGGCACCCGCCACGCCCGTGACGATGTGCCTCTGGAACAGCAGGAAGACGATGAGCAGGGGGATGGCGCCCAGCACGGCGGAGGCCATGACCTGGGCGTACTGGATTCCGTACTGCCCCAGGACGGTGCCCAGCCCGACGGGGAGGGTCATCATCTCCGGATCGTTGGTCACGATGAACGGCCACAGGAAGTTGTTCCAGGCACCGATGAAGGTGAAGATGCCCACGGCGGTGAGGATGGGCCGGGACAGCGGCAGGATGACGCTCCACAGCACGCGCACGGACCCGGCGCCGTCGATCCTGGCCGCGTCCTCGTAGTCGCGCGGGATGGCGTCGAAGAACCGCTTGAGGATGAACACGAAGACCGGGGCGACCACCTGCGGGAGCGCGACGCCCCAGTAGGTGTCCACCAGGCCGAGCTGGGTCATCAGGACGAACTGCGGCACGATCAGGGTCTGCGGCGGGATGAGGATGCCGCCGATGATCAGGGCGAACAGCCAGGAGCGGCCCCGGAAGTCGAACCGGGAGAACCCGTAGGCGGCCAGCACGCACACCACCAGGGTGAGCGCGGTGACGATCACGGTGATGATCAGCGAGTTCATGGTCCACCGGATGATGTCCCCGCGCCCCAGGACCTGCGCGTAGGCCTCGAAGGTGGCGTCGGGGGTGAACCAGGCGGGCGGCATGGCGGTCGTCTCGCCCTCGGGTTTGACCGAGGTGGCGAACGCCCACAGCAGCGGGACGAGCCAGAGGAGGGCGGCCAGGGCGGCGACCGTGTACAGGGCGGTGGAGCCCACCGTGACGCGCCGCCGCCGGAGGGGTCGTGCGGGGGCGGACGCCGCGGTCGGTGCGGCGGGCCGGGTGGTGGAGGTGACCATGGTCAGGCCTCCTTCCGGGAGAACAGGCGGAACTGGGCGATGGACGCGGCGATGATCAGGACCATGAAGATGTAGGCCATGGACGAGGCCAGGCCGACGCGCAGCCCCACGAACCCGGAGTCGTAGATGTACTGGATGACGGTTCGGGTGGCGAAGTTGGGGCCGCCCATGGTCATCAGGTAGATCTGCTCGAACACGCGCAGGGACCCGATGAGCTGGAGGACGGTGATGAGCGCGGTGGTACGCGCCAGCAGTGGCAGGGTGATGCGGCCGATGCGCTGCCAGGTCCCCGCACCGTCGATGGACGCCGCCTCGTAGACCTCCTTGGGGATGGACTGCATGGCGGCCAGGTACAGCAGGTAGTTGAAGCCGACCTGCCACCAGGCGGTGGCGATGACCACGGAGAACATCGCCGTGTCCTCGCTGAAGAGCCACTCGGGGCCCTGGACGCCGAACCGGGCCAGGGTGCCGTTGAACAGGCCCAGGCTCGGGTTGTACATCCAGTTCCAGATGAGGGTCATCACCGCGACCGGGAGCACGAACGGCGCGAAGAACGACAGTCGCAGGAACCATCCGAGCCTGCGGGCGTGGTCGGTCAGCAGTGCCATGCCGAGCGCGAGCAGGACCATCAGGGGCACGCTCAGGACCGTGAACCACAGCGTGTTCCACAGGGAGTCGTACAGGGCCGGGTCGGTCAGGCTCTCCCGCCAGTTGGCCGTCCCCACGAAGGAGAGCGGCCCTCCGGCCAGGCTGCGGTCGGTGAAGGCGTAGCCGAGGCCGACGACGGCGGGCCACAGCAGGAAGAGGAGGTAGAAGGCGAGGAAGGGCAGGACGAACCACAGGCCGGTCCACGTGGTCGGCCCGCGGCGTACGTCGACGAGGTCGCGTGCTGCGCTCGGGGGCGCGCCGGGGGATGTGCGCGGCTCGGGAGCGCTGGTCTGGCTGGTCATGGTGGGCTCCCTACACCGGTGACGGCACGGTCAGCAGATCGCGGATGGTCCCTTTGAGCTGTGCGAGCGCCTGCTCCGGGGTCTGGGTGCCCTGGTGCAGGGTGGTCAGCGCGCCGGTGGCCTCCTCCTGGAGGCGCCCCGCCGAGCCGCTGAACCAGGCCTGCGGCTCGAACTGGACGTTCTCGGCGGCCTCGCGGTACTCGGCCTGGGGGTGCAGTTCGTCGTACTCGGGGCTCTCCACGACCGGCTGGTAGGCGGGGATGTGCCCGCCCCTCGCCCAGGTGAGGCTGTTGCGCAGCATCCACGCGGCGTACTCGACGGCGGCCCGGGTGCGTTCGGGGTCGCGGTCGCGCTGGTGCGGGAACACGTAGCAGTGGGAGTCGCCGCGTGTGCGGTGGTTGCCGAACACGGCCGGGAACTGGGTGGCGGAGAACCCCACGCCGGTGGCCTCCAGCGTCGGGATCTCCCAGTTGCCGTGGATCATCAGTCCGGCCTGGCCGTTCGCCAGGTTGGCGGCGGTGTCGGCGGCCATGGAGTGGCGGGGCGCCAGCCCCTCCTCCGAGAGCCGGTAGAGCACCTCCATCGCGGCCAGGGCCTTGTCGTCGTCCATCTCGTAGTCGTCCTCGCCGAGGACGAGCTCGCCGTCCTGCTGGCGGTAGAGCGCCCAGAAGTTGGACCAGGGCCCCCAGGTGTCGACGGACACGCCGTAGGTGCCGGTGACGGCCTTGATCTCGCGGAGCATGTCGAAGTACTCCTCCGCCCCCGAGACCTCCATGAGCCGGTCGTCGGCGTCCAGCAGGCCCGCCTGGCGGCACACGTCCAGGTGGTAGTACTGGATCAGCACGTGGGTGTCGATGGGGATGGCGTACAGCCGGCCGTCGAAGAAGCACTTGTCCCAGATGTTGGGCAGCACCACGGTGTCGTCGATGCCCGCCTCGGCCAGCATCGCCGGGTCGACCGGGTCCAGCAGCCGGCCCGGTGCCAGGCTCTCCAGCCGGGACACGTGCGAGGTCGCGATGTCGGCGCCGCGACCGCCCGCGGCTCCCATGGCCACCTTGGTGTAGAAGGGCGCGCCCCAGGTGAAGGTGGTAGCGCGGAAGTCGATGTCGGTGTGCTCGGCCTCGTAGGCGTCGTGCATCTCGATCATCCGCAGGCCGTCACCGCCCGCGAACAGGTTCCACTGGCGCAGTCTGGTCTGCCCGCTGATGAGGGTGTCGGGAGGGGCGCAGCCCGTGGCGGCCACTCCCGCGGCGGCCAGGGCCCCGGTGACGAAGGCCCTGCGGCCCGGCCCCGTGGGAGGAATCGGTGGGGGTGTCTGGTGTGGGGGTGGTGCGGAGCGCATGGTGTTCTCCTTGCGCTGGGGGGTCGAAGAGCTCCCCGGAGCTCTTCGTGGGGGGTGTGGGGATGCGCCGGGGCGCCTGGTGCCTCCGGGTCAGACCCGGACGTACTCGATACCGGAGAGCTCGCACAGGACACGCCAGTCCTCGGCGCGGGCACCGGTGTTCATGACCATGTGGTGGGTGCCGCCCGCGCGGAGCCAGGAGTCCATGCACTCCCGCACTCCCGTCTCGGGGCGGAACTGTCCGTAGGGCATCTCCAGGGACGGCAGCTCGGGTGCGTCGACGACCTCGCCCTCGGCCACGACCAGGCGGAACCTCTCACCGCCGAGGGAGACCAGGGAGGCGAGGGTGGCCGGCCCCGGGCGGTAGCGGAAGAGGATCGTGGGCGGGTCGGCGAGGCCGCCGATGCCCAGTGGTCGCTTGATCAGCCGGACGGGCTCGTCCTCGCGCGCGATCCTCCAGTTGCCCTCGCCCATGTGGCTCATGAGGATGGAGTCACTGGGGAAGTCCATCGCGTACATCTCGGTGAAGTGGCCGTCTCCGGCGAGCTGGTGGCCCGCGTAGACGATCGAGGCGGCCAGGACGTCGCCCTCGCCCGCGAACCCGTATCCCTTGGCCATCAGGGTGGAGGCGGCGGCCATCGGCAGCCGGGTGAAGCGGCCGTCCTCCCCGATCGCGTCGAAGTGGGTGGAGTAGGCGCCGCACCCCGTCTCCTCCAGCAGCCGTTCGATTCCCAGCTGCATGCGGGCGTGGTCGACGCGCTCCTCCTTGGACAGCCGCCCGTCCACCTCCAGGGCCGTGTCCTCCCAGGCCATGAGGTCGCGGACCTCCTCCTCGGGCAGGTCGGCCATCGTCCGGTGCAGGGTGCCCGGCGCGATGACGTGGACCTCGGGGCCGAGCTTGCGCAGCAGGGCGCTCTCGTCCACCCGGGCGTCGCCCATGCCGTTCATCGGGTAGCCGAACACGCCGACCCGGAGGGAGCGCAGCGCGCTGACCGCGCGGGCCGCCCTGGCCCAGCGGTCCACACGCGCGGCGAACTCCGGGCTCCGCCACTCGCCGGTGATGACGTCGAAGGACAGGCCGGCGCGCACCATGGCGTTGGCGGTGTCCTGCGCCCCGTGGATGCCCTGGTTGTAGGTCATGTCGTCCATGTCCCAGGAGGGGCTGACCGCGGGGTCGGGCTGGATGTTCGCCAGTGCGACGGGCAGCCGCATCTGGCCGAACATCCGGGTGACGCGCAGGGAGGGGCCGTAGGTGAGCATGACGACGAGGACCCCGTCGAGGTCGTCGGCCTCGAACGCGCGCATCGCGTTCTCGGCGTCGGCGCGGCCGCGCACCGGCGGGCCGACGGTCCACTCGGCGACGCCGGAGAGCTTCTCGGCGACCCGGGCGGCGTAGGCCGCCTGGTGCTCGGTGATGCCGGGGATCATGTCGTCGTAGAGCGGCTGCATGATGCCGAGCAGACCGATACGGGGTCTGCGGGTCCGCACGGGCGGGTGCTCGGTGGCGGGGGGTGTGGGTACGGGCACTGTGTTTCCCTACTGACCGTAGACGTTCTGGTACCGGTCGTGGAGCGCGTCGATGTGCTCCTGCGGAAGGCGTTCGAGGGGTCCGCCCTGGCGGGCGATGTGGATCGTGTGGGCGACGTCCTCGCACATCACCGCGGCCTTGACCGCCGCCTTGGCGCTCCCGCCGACGGTGAACACACCGTGGCCGCGCATGAGGACGGCGGGTGAGCGGTGGCCGTCGAGGGTGGCGACCACTCCCCTGCCGATGTCGTCGCCGCCGATGAGCGCGAACGGGCCGACGGGGATGTCGCCGCCGAACTCGTCGGCCATCGCGGTGATGACGCAGGGGATGGCCTCACCGCGCGCGGCCCATGCGGTGGCGTAGGGACTGTGCGTGTGCGCGACACCGCCGACGTCGGGGCGGGCCCGGTAGACGTGGGCGTGGGCGGCGGTGTCGCTGGAGGGCTTGTGCCGCCCCTCGACGACCCGGCCGTCCAGGTCGCAGACGACCATGTCCTCCGGGGAGAGGTCCTCGTAGGAGACGCCGCTGGGCTTGATCACCATCAGGTCGGCACCGGGTACGCGGGCGGAGACGTTGCCGCTCGTCCAGGTGACCAGGTTCCACCGCGTGAGCTCGGTGTGCAGGACGCACACGTGGGCGCGCAGGCGCTCCACCTCGTCGCGGTGCTTCCCGGGGACCGTCCGGGACGTGTCGGTGGTCATCGGTCCCCCCTCCCGGTGGCGCTCTGGGCGCTTGTCAGGACGGAGTTGCGCAGGGCCCTCAGACGGTGCAGGCTCCGGCTGCCGCCCCGGCCGAAGTGGTCGTGGAGTTCGGCGTAGACCGCGTACAGCTCGTCGTAGGCGGTGGTCCTGGCCGGGTCGGGGTCGACGGTCTCCTCGCGGACCCGGCCCATGGCGGCCGAGGCTGCGTGGATGTCGGGGTGGGCCCCCGCGGCGACGGCGGCGTGGATGGCGGCCCCGACCGCGCAGCCGTGTTCGGAGGCCACGATCTTCAGGGGGCGTCCGAGCACGTCGGCGTAGACCTGCAGGACGAAGGGGTTGCGGACCATGCCGCCGCCGATGGTGAGGTCCCCCACCGGTACCCCGGAGGCTGCGAAGGCCTCGACGATGGTGCGGGTACCGAAGGCGGTGGCCTCGACCAGGGCCCGGTAGACCTCCTCGGGCCTGGTGGCCAGGGTCATGCCGACGAGCACGCCGGACAGGTCGTGGTCGACCAGGACCGAGCGGTTGCCGCTGTGCCAGTCCAGGGCGACGAGGCCGTGCCCGCCCACCGGCGCCTCGGCGGCCTTGTCGGAGAGCAGTTCGTGGACGGTCAGGCCGCGCTCGCGCGCCTCCTCGTGGTAGGCGGGGGGCACGTAGGACTCGGCGAACCAGCCGAAGACGTCGCCGACGCCGCTCTGTCCCGCCTCGTAGCCCCACGTTCCGGGGGTGATGCCGCCGTGGGCCAGCCCGCACATGCCGGGAACCTCGGCCAGGACGTCGGAGTTCATGACGTGGCAGGTGCTGGTGCCCATGATGGCGAGCATCCGCCCGGGTCCGGTGGTCCGCGCGGTGGCGGCGGTGACGTGCGCGTCGATGTTGCCGATGGCGACGGGGACGCCCTCGGGCAGGCCGGTCCAGCCCGCGGCCTCGGCGGTGAGGGAGCCCGCGCGCTCGCCGAGCTGGGACAGGGGGTGTTCGAGCTTGTCCCGCACGAAGCCGGTGAAGCGGGGGTCGAGAGCGGCCAGGAAGTCCGTGGAGGGCCAGGCGCCGTCCTGGTGGATGCCCTTGTACCCGGCGGTGGCGACGTTGCGGGTCTCGTGTCCGCACAGCTGCCAGACGATCCAGTCGGCGCCCTCGATCCAGCGGTCGGTGCGCTCGTACGTCCCGGGATCGTCGCGCAGGACCTGGAGGGCCTTGGCGAACTGCCACTCCGAGGAGATCCTCCCCCCGTAGCGCGCCAGCCACTTCTCCCCGCGTTCGGCGGCCAGGGCGTTGATCTCGTCGGCCTCGGGCTGGGCGGCGTGGTGGCGCCACAGTTTGGGCCAGGCGTGCGGGCGCGGGGCCAGGTCGGGGAGCTCGCACAGGGGGGTGCCGTCCGTGGTCACCGGAAGGACCGTGCAGGCGGTGAAGTCGGTGCCGATGCCGATGACCTGCCCGGGGGAGGCCCCGGAGATCCGCAGGGCCTCGGGGACGGCGGTGCGCAGGACCTCGCGGTAGTCCTCGGGGCACTGGAGCGCGGTCTCCGGCTCCAGGGGCTCGTCCGATCCCGGCAGGTGGTCCGTGATGACGCCGTGCCGGTAGGCGTGTGCCGCGGAGCCGAGTTCGGCGCCGTCGCCGACCCGGACCACGACGGCGCGGCCGGAGAGGGTTCCGAAGTCGACTCCGATGACCACCGGGTCGGACGGAGGTGAATTGTTAGCGCTCACATTCTGGCCCAAGGGGAAGTCCTTCCACGAGGGGGCGGGCGGGGACGGCAGGGACGGGGTCAGGGCCGGGGATGGAGGAGGGGACGGGGGGTCACGGCGGAGGGGGCCCGCTGCTGCCCCGGATCCGCAGCCGGGCCGGGACGACCCTGCGCGCGGTTCCGGAGGAGGCCGTCGAGCCGTTGCGCTCGGTTCCGATCTCGCCGAGCAGCAGTGCCAGGCTCTCCTTGCCCACCTGGGCGAAGTCCTGGAAGACGGTGGTCAGGGACGGTGTGAGGAACTCGGCCTCGGGAACGTCGTCGAAGCCGACCACGCTGATGTCCCCGGGCACGTTCAGCCCCGCCTCGTGCAGGGCGCGCAGTACTCCTATCGCCATCTGGTCGTTGCCCACGAAGATCGCCGTGACACGCTCCCCCGCGGCCCGCCGGGCCACCAGCGAGTGGCCGAGTGCGTAGCCCGACCGGGGGCTCCAGTCGCCCTGGAGCGGTTCGGAGACCGGTGCGCCGGCCTCCGCCAGCGCCCGGCGCCAGCCGACCACGCGGGCCTCCGACTCCAGCCACAGGGGGTCGCCCTCGATGTGGTGGACGGTCGTGTGTCCGAGTTCCAGCAGGTGGCGGACGGCGTCGTGGGCGCCCTGGACCTGGTCGACGCAGACGACGGGAAGGCCCGATCCCTCACCGCCCTCGACCGCGACCAGGGGACGGGGCCCGGGCAGCGCGGCCAGGGCATCGACCAGGCTGCGCTGGGGGGCGATCGCGACGCAGCCCTCGACCGACTGCTGGATCAGGTACTCGGCGGCCGTGACGATCCCGTCCGGCGACACGTCGTCGAGGCTGACCATGCTCAGGAAGTAGCCCGCCTCGCGTGCCGCGCGCTCGATCCCCGCCAGGGTCTGGGCCGGACCGAAGAGCGTGGTGTCGAAGGCGATGACGCCGAGCACGTTGGTGCGGCGGGTGACCAGGGCGCGCGCGGTGGAGTTGCGGTGGTATCCGAGTTCGTCGATCGCGCTCCGCACCCGGAGCACCGTCTCCTCGCGGACGTTGGGGTGGCCGTTGACGACCCGGGACACCGTCTGGTGGGAGACACCGGCCAGCCGGGCCACGTCCGCCATGACGGGGGTACGGCCACCTGGTGGATTCATCCGAACGACACCTCCGGGCCATGAGCGGGAAACACCTGTGATGTGTGCAACAGTGTTAGCGCTCACATGGAGGAAGTCAACCCCCCTTCCCGAATCGAGGGGACCGGTACCGGCCTCAGCCCACCAGCCGGGCGTGCAGGGAGGTCGCGGAGGTGTCGGTGAGCGAGGCGACCTGGTCGATCACCACGCGCAGCGCCGCGGTGTCGTCCCCGGCCTCGGCGAAGGCCGCGCGGAACTGCGGGTCCAGGCCCTCGGGGGCGCCCTTCCACAGGGCGCCGACCAGTTCGGTGATCAGGCGGCGCTCCTCGACCTGGTAGGCCAGGGCCTCCTCGCGCGAGAGCACGAAGTGGGCGGCGACCGCCTTGAGCAGGGCGCACTCCAGCAGGGGGCGGCGGGGCACGATGAGGTCGGCGCCGTAGCGGGTGAGCCGTCCGGAACCGTGCGCGGCGCGGGTGGCGTTCTCGGCGGCCCGGCAGAAGCGGCCGATGAGTTCGCTGGTGAGGTTCTTGAGGGCGGCGAGGGAGGGCAGGTCCCCGGTGAACTCGCGGGGCCAGACGGGGTCGGCGACCAGGTCGGTGAACACCTCGTCGAGTTCGGCGGCCTCGGCGTCGCAGTAGTGGGCGGCGGCGATCCGGACGACCTCGGCGCGCTCGGCGCTGCCGTGCAGGGCGGACGGGTCCACCAGCCCGGCGTGCAGGGCGTCCTCGACGTCGTGGACGGAGTAGGCGACGTCATCGGCCCAGTCCATGACCTGGGCCTCGAAGCAGGTGCGGTTCCGGGGCGCCCCCAGGCGCAGCCAGGTGAACATCTCGGTGTCGTCGGGGTAGCAGTTGAACTTGTGGGTGTCGCCTCCCTCGCCCCTGCGCCAGGGGTACTTGACGGTGGCGTCCAGGGTGGCGCGGGTGAGGTTGAGCCCGGCGCTGCGTCCGTCGGGTTCGATGACCTTGCCCTCCAGGCGCACGAGCAGGCGCAGGCTCTGGGCGTTGCCCTCGAAGCCGCCGCAGTCGGCGGCGGCCTCGTCCAGCGCACGCTCGCCGTTGTGGCCGAAGGGCGGGTGGCCGAGGTCGTGGGAGAGGCAGGCGGCCTCCACCAGGTCGGGGTCGCAGCCCAGGGCCTGGCCGAGCTCACGGCCGATCTGGGCGCACTCCAGGGAGTGGGTGAGGCGGGTACGCGGGAAGTCGCTCACGCCGGGCTGGACCACCTGGGTCTTGGCGGCCAGGCGGCGCAGGGCGGCGCTGTGCAGGACCCGGGCGCGGTCGCGCTCGAAGGGGTCGCGGGCCCGGTTCTTGCGGTCCTCGCGCGCCCGGCGCTCGGTGTCCTGCGGCGTGTAGCCGGGGGCTCCGCCCTCGCGGGGGTTGTTCCTCATCGTCTGCGAGCCTACTTTCCAGCAGCGACAACACGTGTCGTCCGCGCTGGTCAGGCGGCGTTGACGTCGATATCGCTGCTGTCGTCGAAGATCCAGTAGTACCAGAGCGCGGCGGTCTCCCTGGTGATGTACCAGAGCTGGGTGCGACGCTCGATGACCGCGGGGCCCGAGCGCGAGGGCGAGGTGCCCGCCTCGATGCCGTGGTCGGCGGCCATCCGCTCGGACCGCAGGCTGTGCCAGGGGTCGGAGACGAGGATGGCGCTGTCCCAGGAGCGCTCCTCGAAGACGAGTGAGACGGCCTGGATGCTCTGGAGCGTGTCGCGCCCCTCCTCCACGGCGATGATCTGGTCGGCGGGGACGCCCACCTCGACCAGCCAGTCGCGTCCCGACGCCGCCTCGGTGAAGTTGTCTGCGGGCTGTTTGCCTCCGACGGTGACGATGACGGGCGCGACGCCCTCCAGGTAGAGGACCTGGGCGTGCCGGAGCCGGGCCTCGAAGACGGGCGAGGGGACACCGTTGTACTGGCTGGCGCCGAGCACGACGATGGCGTCGGAGGGGACGCGGTCGTCCTGGCGTGCGGTGTACCAGACCCAGCCCCAGGTGGCGGGCGGCAGGGCCAGGGCGGTGACCAGCAGGAGGGTGACCAGCCAGCGCAGACGGAAGCGGCGCCTCCTGCGACGGGACGGGCGGGGCGGCTCGGGCCGGGTGCCGGGGGGTTCGGGCCCCGGGGCCTCCTCGGGCAGGTCCGGTGCCGGGGGGCGAGGGGCCCGGCCCCGGCCGGGGGGCCGGTCGCGGACGAAGCGCCGGGTGAAGGGAGTCCCGCCGGAGGCGTCCCGGGTGTCGGCGTCCCGGGTGAACTCACTGGTCTGGTCCGGATCGGGGGGAGGGGGCGCCGGGAACTCCCCGCGCCGGAACCGCCGGGTGGCCTCGTCGTCGGGGTCGCGGGAGAACTCGCGGGTGCCGTCGGCGCCGTCGGTACCGGGGGCGGGGGTGAGGGCCTCACGGGAGAAGACCCGGGTGGCCTCGTCGTCGGGAGAGGGAGCGGGGGTGGGGTGGTCCTCCCACGGTTCCTCACCACGGCCGTCGTTCGCCGTTCGCACCGGCTCACCTCCGCACAGATCTTCGGTCGGGGACGTGCCACCCCCACTGGGACGGCCTCCGCCCGCCGCTGGTTCTCAGCGGTCCCGGCAGGAAGGCCGTGGCGGAGGTGGTGTCGGCGCGCCCCCGTCACCGCGCGTGGGGAGGCGGGCGGGAAACGGTGGCCCTTCTGTCGGCCAGAATACATCACGAACAGGTCACGACCACGGTGCGCTGTGACCGCCGACCGGGATGAGTCTAGAGCTTTTCGGGTGTGCTCCCGTCCGTGTGCCGAATCCTTGTACGAGCCCGGGCGCGGTGGCCGGGGGCACCACCGCGCCCGGGCCGCGTCCGGGCTCTGCCAGGGCTCCCTCAGGGCGCGGAGCGGCCGGCGGCCCGGCCCGCCTCCAGGCGCGCGACGGGTACCCGGAAGGGCGAGCAGGACACGTAGTCCAGGCCCGCCCGGTGGAAGAAGTGCACCGACGCGGGATCGCCCCCGTGCTCGCCGCACACCCCGAGCTTGATGCCCGGGCGGGCGGCCCGTCCCTCCTCGACGGCGATGCGGATGAGACGGCCCACGCCGTCCACGTCCAGGGACTCGAAGGGCGACACCCCGAACACGCCCTTCTCCAGGTAGGCGGAGAAGAAGGAGGCCTCCACGTCGTCGCGGGAGAACCCCCAGACCGTCTGGGTGAGGTCGTTGGTGCCGAAGGAGAAGAACTCGGCGTTCTCGGCGATCTGCCCGGCGGTCAGCGCGGCGCGGGGCAGCTCGATCATCGTGCCGACGGGAAGGTCGAGCTCGACGCCGTGCTCCTGTCCCACCTCGCGCAGCACGCGCAGCGCGTCCTCGCGGATGATCTCCAGCTCCTGCACGGTGCCCACCAGCGGGATCATGATCTCGGGGCAGGGGCGGCCGCCCGCGGCGATCCGGTCGACGGCGGCCTGGGCGATGGCGCGCACCTGCATGGTGAACAGGCCGGGCACGACCAGGCCCAGGCGGACGCCGCGCAGGCCCAGCATCGGGTTCTGCTCGTGCAGCTTGTGTACGGCCTGGAGTACCCGCAGGTCGTTCTCGTGGCTCTCGCCGCGCGCCTCGGCCACGGCCACGCGTACCGACAGCTCGGTGATGTCGGGCAGGAACTCGTGCAGCGGCGGGTCGAGCAGGCGTACGGTCACCGGCAGGCCGTCCATGGCCTCCAGGATTCCGCCGAAGTCCTCGCGCTGCAGGGGCAGCAGCGCGTCGAGGGCCTGCGTCTGCTCCTCCTCGGTGTCGGCGAGGATGAGCCGCTCCACCAGCTGGCGGCGATCACCCAGGAACATGTGCTCGGTCCGGCACAGGCCGATGCCCTGCGCGCCCATGCGGCGGGCACGGGCGGCGTCCTCGCGGGTGTCGGCGTTGGCGCGTACGCGCATGCGGCGGGCGGCGTCGACGTAGTGCATGAGCCGGTCCACGGCGCGCACGAGGTCGCCCGCCCGGTCGGAGGCCGGATCGATCTCGCCCTCGAAGTAGCGCACGACGGGCGAGTCCACCACGGGCACCTCGCCGAGGAAGACCTCGCCGCTGGCGCCGTCGATGGATATGACGTCGCCCTCCTCGACCACCTCGCCGCCGGGCGCGGTCATGCGCCGGTTCTTGGTGTCGATGTCGAGTTCCTCGGCACCGCACACGCAGGTCTTGCCCATGCCCCGGGCGACCACGGCGGCGTGCGAGGTCTTGCCGCCGCGGCTGGTGAGGATGCCCTCGGCGGCGATCATGCCCTCCAGGTCGTCGGGGTTGGTCTCACGGCGGCACAGGATGACCCGCTCCCCGCTGCGCGACCACTTGACGGCGGTGTAGGAGTCGAAGACGGCCTTGCCGACGGCGGCTCCGGGCGAGGCGTTCATGCCTCGCCCGATGCGGTGGGTACCGGCTCCGGAGACGGCCTCATCGTCGAAGCGGGGGAACATCAGCTGGGCGAGCTGGTCGCCGGTGACGCGCTGGACCGCCTCGTCCAGGGTGATCATGCCCTGGTCGACCAGCTGGTCGGCGATGCGGAACGCGGCGGCGGCCGTGCGCTTGCCCACGCGGGTCTGCAGCATCCACAGCTTGCCGCGCTCGATCGTGAACTCGATGTCGCACAGGTCGCGGTAGTGGTTCTCCAGGGTGTCCATGACGCCCATCAGCTCCCGGTGGCTGCGGGCGTCGATCTTCTCCAGGTCGGCGAGGGGCACGGTGTTGCGGATACCGGCCACCACGTCCTCGCCCTGGGCGTTCTGGAGGTAGTCGCCGTAGACGCCGGGCTGCCCGGAGGCGGGGTCGCGGGTGAAGGCGACGCCGGTTCCCGAGTCCATCCCGAGGTTGCCGAAGACCATGGAGCAGACGTTGACGGCGGTGCCGAGGTCGGCGGGGATGCGTTCCTGGCGTCGGTACAGGATGGCGCGGGGGGCGTTCCAGGAGTCGAAGACCGCCTTGACGGCGAGGGTCATCTGCTCGCGGGGGTCGCTGGGGAAGGGGCTGCCGGTCTGCTCCAGCACGACCGCCTTGAAGCGGTCGACGAGTCGGCGCAGGTCGGCGGCGTCCAGGTCCAGGTCGCTCGCGACGCCCTTGGCGGCCTTGACCTCGTCGATGGCGTCCTCGAAGAGCTCGCCGTCGATGTCCTGCACGGTCTTGCCGAACATCTGGATGAGGCGCCGGTAGGAGTCCCAGGCGAAGCGCTCGTCACCGCCCTGGGCGGCCAGGCCGACGACGGACTCGTCGTTGAGGCCGATGTTGAGGACGGTCTCCATCATGCCGGGCATGGAGAACCTGGCACCCGAGCGCACGCTGACCAGGAGCGGGTCGTCCGGCTGGCCGAGGCGGCGGCCCATGGCCCTCTCCAGCTCCTTGAGGTTCACCTCGATCTCGGCGTCGAGCCCGGCGGGCACGCTGCCCTCGGAGAGGTAGTGGCGGCACGCCTCGGTGGTGATCGTGAACCCGGGGGGAACCGGCAGGCCGAGGTTGGTCATCTCGGCGAGGTTGGCACCCTTGCCGCCGAGAAGGTCCTTCAGGTCCCTGTTGCCCTCGGTGAACTTGTAGACGTACTTGGCCACGGGGGTTGCTCCCTCGTTCGTCGACGACTCAGCGCTGGGTCGGCGCCTGTGCCCGGATGGCGCGACTCTTCCACACTCCGCGACCCCACTTCCTCATGAACTCCCCGTTTTTGGTGTATTCCCAGTTCAGTACGGTTGAAAAGGTCTATACCAATGGTTCAGCAAAGACGCACCGCGCCTCCTGCGCGGAACATGGGGGATGGATCCGCGACAGCGCTGGTCAGGAGGGTGAGCGCGCTCACGGGGACGCGCGGAACCGGAGGACACCGCCCCGGGTACGGAATCGACCAATCCCATGTCACGGGCACCACGAAGGCCCCCTGTGCCACGAAACACAGGGGTACTGGTGGGTAACCTACGGGCCCGTAGGTTAGGCTGCCGACAGGACCGCAGCGGGGCGGACCGCAGACGGAGGGATGCAGCGTGTCGGAGGAACAGGCTCGGGGGACCGAAGGCACGGAAACCGGTCCGGCCGACCCGGCCCCCCACAAGGAGAACGACCGGCACAGCGGTCGCCACAAGGGGGCCGCGGCGACGGCGGCCGAGGACCTGTTCGAGGCGGTCAAGCCGCGTCTGCGCGGCTGGCTGCACCTGGGGACCGCGCCGTTGGCCCTGGCGGCGGGCATCGTCCTGGTGATCCTGTCCCCCACCCTGCCCGCGATGATCGCCAGCGCCGTGTACGCGCTCAGTTCGGTGCTGCTGTTCGGCACCTCGGCGGTCTACCACGTGGGCCGCTGGTCGACGGGGGCGCAGAAGGTCCTGCGCCGCATGGACCACTCGAACATCTACCTCATCATCGCGGGCACCTACACGCCGTTCGTGCTGCTGGTGCTCGAAGGCACGCTGCGCACCGCCATGCTGGTGCTGATCTGGGGCGGGGCGATCGCCGGGGTCGGCTTCAAGCTGCTGTGGCTCAACGCGCCGCGCTGGCTGTCCACCGCCCTGTACCTGGCCATCGGCTGGGTGGCGGTGCTGTTCATCCCGGACCTGATCAGCGGCACCCATCCGGCGACGTGGATCCTCATCCTGGTGGGCGGGGCGCTCTACAGCGTCGGCGCGGTGGTCTACGGGCTCAAGCGGCCCAACCCGGCACCGCGCTGGTTCGGCTTCCACGAGATCTTCCACTCGCTGACCATCGCGGCCTTCGTCTGTCACTACATAGCGGTGTCCTTCGTGGTCTACACCCCGGGCTGATCCGGCGGGAGCTGAAGGAACGGGCCTCATCGGCACCCCTCGGCCGAACACATCCGGACAAGCGGGACGGCCTCTTCGCGGAGCGCCGAAACGGAGTAGCCGTCCGGGCCGGGACACGGACATCCGTCAGGTCATCGGCTGCCGCCGTCCGCCCGAGGCCACCGGCGTCTCGGCCGCCAGCGTATCCAGGCGCTCGCAGGAACAACGGTCCTCGCCACGCCCCCGCGCGGCTCAGGTCCTCCTCCCCTCCCGGAAGGGACCCGACGCGCGGGGGCGTGGTCGTCGCCCGTGTCAGGCGAAGTCGAACAGCGGCGGGAACACCAGCACGACCAGCCCCGCCCAGACCGCGTAGACCGGAAGGTAGGCCGTCTGCCACCGTTCGATCGCGGCGAACGGACGTACGCCCCGCACGAAGCCCGCCATCAGCCACGCCGACCACACCAGGTGCACCAGCAGCACGAGGTTGAGCCCCAGCGCGGCGGTCTTGTTGGCGGTGAACCCGAACTCGGCGATGCGCGCCAGCATCGCCGTCAGCGCGACGGCGTCCACCGCGAGCGCCGCTCCGACCAGCGCGAGCTGGAGCCAGTCGAAGACGCCCGCCGGGGCCATCGGGTCCCGGGCGGAGACCGAGTACAGCAGGAGGAACAGGACCAGCACCAGAACGGCGTCCATGAGGATGAGCAGGCCGCGATCCACCGTGGTCAGCGGACCGTTCACCAGGAGCGCCACCAGGTCCGCGGCCAACATCAGGACCGCCAGCGGCGTGAAGACCCGGGTCAGGACGGGCGCGATGTTCTCCACCACGCTCTTCTTGGCCTCCACCAGCCACGCGGCCACCAGGAGCGCACCGGGCACGCCGAACGGCAGGAGCCAGTCCTCGAAGAACGGTTCGAGGTCGACGTCGACCAGGGCGAGCACAGCGAAGGTGAGGCCGACGAGGACCATGGACCCCAGCATGATCAGCGCCAGGTACATCACCAGCTCGCCCACGAACCGCACGAAGTCCATGCGCCGCTCGTGGGACCGCCAGTTCCCGCCCGTGTGCAGGACACCCGCGAGCAGCCACAGGAGGACCGGAGCGTGCGTGAACGCGAGTACGGCGGTCATCCCGGGTGACGGGAGCGGGCCGGGGGTCGTCTCGAACGGGTAGAGGTTCACCGCCAGGGCCGGCACCGCCGCGACGGCGGCCACCGCCGCGCACGCGCGCCACGTGACGCGCCGTTTCCAGGCGAACCATCCCGCGAGGAACGGGAGCACCACGAAGGCGAGGTTGCGGATCTGCGCGATCTCACCGTCGACCGACGTGAACAGGAGTTTGACCGCCAGACCCGCGCCGAGCGCGCACGCGAGCACCACACCGAGCTCGCGCCAGCGCGAGAGACCGCCCGCGTCGTCCTCGGCCTCGGGGACGAGGACCAGCTGTTTCCAGAGCCGATGGGAGTGCTCGCGCGCGAACTCCCGCGACACCTCGCCCAGGTTGCCCATGCGCTTGACCGCGACGAGGAAGGCCTCCTCGTCATCGAGGCCGTTCGCCCCCAGGTCGGCTATCTGTTCGCGCAGGTGGTCCTCCATCTCCTCGACGTCCGACGGAGAGATGGCGCGACGGCGGCGCACGAAGCCGCGCCACTGGTCGATCTGGTCCTCCAGGACACCCCCTCGCACGGCGTCGCTCATCAGGCGGTCCCCCCTGCCGCGGCGCTCCCGAGGACCGGAGGGTGCGAGGCTGCCCGCCACACCTGCTTGAGCGCGTCGGCGACGACACTCCACTGCTCCTGCCGCTCGGCCAGCGCCTCCAGTCCTGTCTCCGTGATCGCGTAGTGCTTGCGGCGGCGGCCCGCGTCGGACGTACGCCAGGACGCCTGGACGTAGCCGTTGCGTTCGAGGCGGTGCAAGAGGGGATAGAGCATCCCGTCCGTCCACTGCATCTGTCCGCCGGAGAGCTCGTTGACGCGTTTGACGATGGCGTAGCCGTAGGACTCGCCCTCGGCCAAGATGCCCAGGACGAGCGGCGTGGCCGACGCCGCGACCAGATCCTTGTCGATGTGCACGTGCACTTCCCATACCTAGTTCCGCTAGGGGTCGTTACCCTAGCAGAACTAGGCATTGCAGAGCGAGGTATCGAGACGGCCCCCTCGCCACGGCCATGAGGGCGAGCGACGACGAACCGGGTGGGGAATTCGTCGTCACGATTCCCTTACGCAGTAGGACAATCCGCATCAAACAGCCAGGTACCGCACAGGCCCTACCGCTAGGTTGAGGCCAGGAATCCTCGGCCGTGTGCGGCCGAGGGAGCCGAGGAGGCGGCCGGAGACCACGTCCCCCCGGGCCCGGCCGTCTCACCCCTCCAGAACACGCGACGGCGCCCGCCACCCCCTCAGGGGCGGCGGGCGCCGTCGTCACGTCCGCGGGCCGGGCCCTAGCAGCCGGGCAGGCGCTCGAAGAGGTAGGTCTCCACCCGGTCCAGGGACACGCGCTCCTGGGACATGGTGTCGCGCTCGCGCACGGTCACCGCGTCGTCCTCCAGGGTGTCGAAGTCCACCGTCACGCAGAACGGGGTGCCGATCTCGTCCTGGCGGCGGTAGCGGCGGCCGATCGCGCCGGCGTCGTCGAACTCCACGTTCCAGCGCTTGCGCAGCCTGGCGGCCAGGTCGCGCGCCTTGGGCGACAGGTCGGTGTTGCGCGACAGCGGCAGCACCGCGACCTTGACCGGGGACAGGCGCGGGTCCAGGCGCATGACGGCGCGCTTCTCCAGCTTGCCCTTGGCGTTGGGGGCCTCGTCCACGTTGTAGGCGTCCAGCATGAACGTGAGCACCGCCCGGTCGACACCGGCCGCGGGCTCGATGACGTAGGGGATGTAGCGCTCGTTGTTCTCCTGGTCGAAGTAGGACAGGTCCACACCGGAGGCCTCGGCGTGCGTCTTGAGGTCGTAGTCGGTGCGGTTGGCGACGCCCTCCAGCTCACCCCACTCGGAACCCTGGAAGTTGAAGCGGTACTCGATGTCGACGGTGCGCTTGGAGTAGTGGGACAGCTTCTCCTGCGGGTGCTCGTACAGGCGCAGGTTGTCCTTGGCGATGCCCAGGTCGACGTACCACTGGTGGCGGGTGTCGATCCAGTACTGGTGCCACTCCTCGTCGCCGCCGGGCTTGACGAAGAACTCCATCTCCATCTGCTCGAACTCGCGGGTGCGGAAGATGAAGTTGCCCGGGGTGATCTCGTTGCGGAACGACTTGCCGATCTGGCCGATGCCGAAGGGCACCTTGCGGCGTGCGCTCTGCTCGACGTTCTTGTAGTTGACGAAGATGCCCTGGGCGGTCTCCGGACGCAGGTAGGCCAGGCCCTTCTCGTCCTGGACCGGGCCCAGGTAGGTGCGCAGCAGACCGTTGAACATACGCGGCTCGGTGAAGGAGTCCTTGGCGCCGCAGTTGGGGCAGGCGATCGCGGCCAGGCCCTCGGCGGGCTCGTGGCCGTGTTTGGCCTCGTATGCCTCGATGAGGTGGTCCGCGCGGAAGCGCTTGTGGCAGGACTGGCACTCGGTGAGGGGGTCGACGAACGCCGTCACGTGGCCGGAGGCCTCCCAGACCTCACGGGCCAGGATGACGCTGGAGTCCAGGCCGACGATGTCCTCGCGCTCCTGCACCATGGAGCGCCACCACTGGCGCTTGACGTTGTTCTTGAGTTCGACGCCGAGGGGGCCGTAGTCCCAGGCGGCGCGCAGACCCCCGTAGATCTCACTGGAGGGGTAGACCAGACCCCGGCGTTTGGCGAGGTTGACCAGTGCGTCCATTGCCTCTGACTTGGCGGCCATGGGTGACTCTCCATCCGGCTGGGTGTCGGTGGATCGCGGTTAGCGATACATCGGTTGTCGTGTGGGGCGGTGAGTGTGCGCCGAAACCCGGGAGCGGCAACGGCGGACGACCGCGTCCACCCAGGCTAGGGCACCTGAATACCGCGGGCACACGCTTTTCCCCTGACCACGGGGCCCGGACGGTTCAGGCTGGTGCGTCACCACCGGTCACGACCTCGAACGCGGTGGGTTCGTCGATGGCGCGTGAGAGCAGCGGCACAGCGTTGACCTTGACGTCGAAGTCGGACAGGGCCCGGCGGTAGAACCCGGCGCCGTCCCACTCGGTGACCACGGTCCACAGGCAGGGGTCGTCGGCGGCGCGACCCACCCAGTGGCCCCGGAAGCCGGGGCGGCGGGAGAGCACCTCGACCGCGGCGACGGCGTCGGTCTGGAAGGCCGCGGTGTCGGCCTCGGGCACGGAGTAACGGGTGATGACGATCACGGGATCATTCTGTCCCATCCCGGGGGGCGCCCGGACGAACCGCCCGCGCGGGCGCCCCGGGGAGAGGCCCCGGAGCGCCCGCGCGGGGTCAGCCCCGGCCGAAGACGCGGTCGGCGACGCGCGCGGCCGCGTGCCCGTCGTCGAGCGGGCAGAACTGCTCGACGAAGGCCCGGTAGGAGGCCTCGCCGCGGGCGGCCACCTCGTCGATGTTCACCAGGGCGTCGACGACCTCGTCGGACTCGGTCAGCAGCGGTCCCGGAGCGGTCGACTCGAAGTCGAAGTAGAACCCGCGCAGGTTGTCCCGGTAGCCCTCCAGGTCGTAGGTGAAGAAGAGCATCGGGCGACCGGTGTTGGCGAAGTCGAACATCATCGACGAGTAGTCCGTGACGAGCACGTCGGTGATCAGGAACAGTTCCATGATCTCCGGGTACAGGGACACGTCGTGGACGAAGCCCTCCCCCACGATCGGCACGCTGTCCACCACCCGGGGATGGCGGCGCACGAGCAGCACGTGGTCCTCGCCGAGCCTGTCGTGCATCCGGCGCAGGTCCAGGTGCAGGTCGAGCTTGTGCCTGCCGCGCGTGTAGTACTTGTCGTCGCGCCATGTCGGCGCGTACAGCACCACCTTCTTGTCCTCGGGCAGGCCGAGCCGCCTGCGGGTGCGCTCGGCGATCGCGTCCCGGTCGGGTGAGAAGAAGATGTCGTTGCGCGGGTAGCCGGTCTCCAGGATCTCGCCCTCGAAGCGGAAGGCGCGGCGCAGGATCGGGGTGGCCCAGGGGCTCGGTGAGACCAGGTAACTCCACTGGGCGGTCTCCCAGGCGAGCTTGTCGAAGTAGTCGCGCGACTTGCCGCGGATGTTCTCCACGTCGAAGCCGATCCGCTTGAGCATCGAGCCGTGCCAGGTCTGCACGACCACCTGGTCGGGGCGCCGGTGGAACCACGCGGGCTGGCGGGAGTTGGTGACCAGGTAGCGGCTGCGCGCCAGGGCCTCGTAGTGCTCCCGGCCCCGGTGGCGTACCGGGACGAGGTCGTCGGGCAGGCGCACCTGGCCGTCTGCGACCAGCCACGACATCGGATAGTCCGCCCAGTGTTCCCGTCCGCGCAGTTCCGCGTAGACGCTCTGCGGGCTGTCGGAGTACTGGCGCCCGGTGTAGGTGTCGAAGAGGATCCCCTCGGTGACGGGCTCCCGGCGCTGGACCGGGTAGTGGTGCTCGCGCAGCGCGCGCTGGGCGAAGGCGCCCCGCTCGAAGGGGCGCAGGTCGCTGCCGACCTGGAGCACGGGGACGCCGCGCCCCTGGTAGGAGAGGACGTAGGCGCGCTCCCTGGTCCGTGTCTCCAGCGGCAGGTCGGGGATGAGCGCGTCGGAGAACTCCACGCCCACGTCCGTCGATCCGCCCTCGGCCGCGGGGTCGCTGATCCGGCCCCACAGCTGGTAGGTGCCCGCGGGCAGGGACAGGGTGCCCGACAGGGTGACGACGTCGGCCGGGGAGAGCCGGGCCGTGAAGCGGTGGCCGGAGCGTTCCACCGACAGGGAGTGCTCATCGTCGCGTCCGCGCGCCCTGGCGACCAGGCGCAGCTCGGCGTGGTCGAGGAACTCGCCCTCCAGGAGCAGGTCGCGCCCCTGCCAGCGGGCCCGGTCGACCGTGGGACGGGCGTGTCCGGCGCGCAGCCTCAGGTGGCCGGTCGCCGTACGCTGCACGGCCATTTCCCGCCGGATGCCCTCGTCCGCGTAGGCGGCGGTGGCCACCTCGTCGGGCAGGACCAGCGGAACGCTCCGCTCCCGCGGGGCGGCCAGGTGGACGTCCCACTCCTCCTGGCGGATCACGCCGCCGCACTCGGTGACGCTGCGGGCGAAGAGCTCCTCGGCGTGCACGCGTGCGATGAAGCGGCCGTCGTGGACGAAGACCGGGTACGTGAGCGCGGCGGTGCCGGGGCGCCGTGTCAGGCGCAGCTCGGTGGCCTGGACGGCGGGCGCGGACACCAGTTCGCCCTCCAGCTCCAACTCCCTGGTACGGGTGTCGAAACGGTGGTCGGTGACGCGGACGCGGGTCGGTTCGACGCTGACCACCAGCTGTCGGTCCCTGTTCCAGTGCGGCCGCACCCACACGTCCTCGGCCACCTGGTGGTAGCCGGGCCGCTCGGGTGGCCCGGGGACGGGGCCGGAGACGAACCTGCGCCGGATGATCCCCCGGTTGAGGACGACCAGCTCCAGTTTCCAGTCGCCGGGTTCCCAGGAGCCGGAGGTGCGCAGCACGCTCGGGTCGAGGACGGCGGTGAAGCCGCCGTAGTCGTGGCGGGCGGCGTCGGCGACGTCGGGCAGGCGGTACTCGGCGGCGAGCCGGACGCGCACGGGCACGCGGACCCTGCGGTGGGTGGCGGTGTTGACGGCGAAGGCCACCACGTGCTGCTGCCAGCGCCTGCGGGCGCGCAGGTGGCGGATACCGATCCGGCCGCTGACGTGCAGGCGGCCGTGCCTCCAGTGGATCTCCTCGGTCTTCTGGCGGACCCGGATCTCCTCGTCCAGCCGGTACACCTCACGGGGCACGGCCCTGTCGGGGTCCTCGGACTCGAAGAAGGGGTAGCGGACGTAGTAGCCGAGACCGCGCCGCACGACGGGGGCCTTCTTGATCTCGACGCTCTTGGCGAAGACCGCGACCTCCAGGACGTCGGAGACGCGCCGCTTGCGCACCAGGTGGTACAGGAGCCGGTCGAGGACGTTGAGGCTGTGCAGGAGCCGCGCGGGCACGTGGTCGAGGTAGGCGTTGACCAGGTCGACGGCGACCGCACGGGCCTCCTCGTCGGCCTCGTCCAGGCACAGGAGGAGCTGGTGGAGCTCGCCCCGGAGGAGGGTGCGGTCCCACAGGTCGCGGTCGGTTCCGGGCAGGCTGGCGGCGAGTTCGCCCATGGCGGTGAGGCGGCGGGTCAGGGCGGCCTTGTCCAGGGGGATCCGCGCGGCCTCGCGCTCGCGTCTGAGCAGGACGGGCGCGGGCAGGACGTCGACGGTGCGGGCGGACAGGAGGGCACGGCGCAGGCCGAGGTCGGCGTCCTCGGGGGCGAGGGAGTGGTCGGCCAGGGACTCCCAGAACCCCCTGCGCCAGAACTTGTTGCCGAGGACGCCGTCGGCGGCCAGGTCGGGGATGTCGCGGGGGTCCTCGGCCACGCGGTGCCTGCCGCAGTACTTGCGGTGCGCCTTGGAGGGGGAGGCGCCCAGCTCGTCGAACCTGTACACGTTGCCGACCACCAGGTCCGAGTGTGTGTCGGCGGCGCTGCGCAGGAGGTAGTCCAGGGAGTAGCCGGTGAGTGCGTCGGAGCCCTCCAGGAAGAGCAGGTGGGTGCCGTGGGCGGCGGCGGTGGCGCGTGCGCGCGCGGCGGGCCGGTCGGGAGCGGGCCCACCGGGCAGGAGGGTCACCGCGAGGCCGGGTGGCGGGGACGCGGCGAACGCGGCGGCGACGGCGCGGGCGTCCTCGCGCGCGGACTCGACGGCCTCGTCCCCCTGATCGCCCTCCTCGGCTCGGGCGGGGGCCCCGGGGCCCTCCACGGCGTCGTCGTCGCCATGGGGGTCGGTGTCCGTGCTCTTGGCGGCGGATCCGGATACGCGGAGGCGGTCGCCGTCGCGGACTGGGACGAGAACGACTTCGACGGGCGCCGCGGACTCGGGCGCTCCGGCCTCGCCCCGGTCACCGCCACGTTGGCGGGCCAGGGAGTCGAGGCAGTTCTGCAGGTGTGGCTCCGTGACGTCGAACGTCACGACGACAGTGGCTTGGGGCACGGAAGTCGACATCCTCCGAGAAATTGGTTACCGCGAGCAATATCCACGTAACCATAAGTTACATCTGCCCCTTGCGGAACAAATTATTACTTCAAGTGATTTATTCGTTACCCTGGGTGCGAAGAACTTCGGCGGTTCGCCCGCCGCACGGAAGGGGAGACACATGGCGGGAGGGGACCGCGCCGACACCCGGCGACGCGCCAGGCCTCTGCACTAAGGTTCAGGAAAACAAATACCACAGGCCCGGCGGACCCGCCGCCCATCGCCTGAGGTGGGCGCGTCCGGCCGACGGGCCCATCCGGTGGCGGCACAGGACCAGAAGCGGATACGGACAGCATGGCCCCTCCCGAGCACGGTGACGAGAAGCGGCGGCAGGATCAGGGACGACCCCTCCCGGAGGGAGCCGCCCCCGACCCCAGGACGGAGGGGGCGGGGAGGCTGCGCCGGTCGGTGGAGGAACGCAGCGCGGTGCCGCTGGTGTGGCTGCACCAGCAGCCCCGGTGGCTGGCGCCGCTGGTGCTGGGCGCCCTGTTCGTCGCGGGGCTGATGGCGCCCGGCCTGGTCGGGGCCCTGTGCCTGCTACTGGTCACGGCGTTCCTGGTGTGGCTGGCGTTCCTGACGTGGCCCTCCCTGAGCGCGCAGCAGAGGGTGCCCCGTGTGCTCATGGTGGTGGTCGTGCTGGTGCTCGCGGTGGCGCGCGTCCTGGGCTACTGATCCGCGGGCGAATCCGTCATATTTTGACAACCGTTTTCGTTTTCGTGATAATGGAACGGTGTCTGACCAGTTCACGGACGTCGGGACCGACGTACCACTCGCCCTCCAGGTCGTCGACGCACGTGTCGCCTACGACGGGGTCCCCGTGCTCGACGGTGTGGACCTCGGCGTGCCCGCAGGCCAGACCATGGCCGTCCTGGGTCCCAACGGTTCGGGCAAGTCGACCCTGATGCGCGCGGTGCTGGGCATCGTGCCCCTCACCTCCGGGCAGGTCCTCGTGCACGGCACCCCGCTGCGGCGGTTCCGTGCCTGGCGCCGGATCGGCTACGTGCCCCAGCGGCTCACCGCCGGTGGCGCCGTTCCCGCCACCGTCCGCGAGATCGTCGCCTCCGGGCAGGTCGCCTCGCGCCGCCGCCTGTCCCTGTCCACCCGCGCCGACCGGACCGCCGTCGACGAGGCGCTGGAGACCGTGGACCTGGCCGGCCGGGGCCGCGACTCGGTACGCGAGCTGTCCGGCGGGCAGCAGCAGCGCGTGCTCATCGCCCGCGCGCTGGCCGGGCGGCCCGACACCTTCGTCATGGACGAGCCCATGGCCGGTGTGGACGCCGAGAACCAGCGGGCGCTGGCCCGCACCATCGCCCGCCTACGCGAGCGCGGTTCCACCGTGGTGCTGGTCCTGCACGAACTGGGCCCGTTGGAGAACGTGATCGAACGCGCCGTGGTGCTGGACTCCGGCCGTATCGCGCACGACGGCGCCGCGCCCGAGCCCACCGGCGAGTGCGCGCGTCCCGGCCACGAGCACCAGCACCCGCACCCCGACCCCAACTCCCCCGAGCCCGTGGGCACCACCACCGCCTCGGAGATGATCCGACTCGAGGTACCCGGCCGTGACTGAGCTGCTCGACTACGGGTTCATGCGGCGCGCGCTGATCGCGGCCGTGCTCGTGGGCCTGGTGACCCCGGTCATCGGCACCTACCTCGTCCAGAGGCGCCTGGCCCTGCTGGGCGACGGGATCGGCCACGTCGCCCTGACCGGTGTGGCGCTGGGCCTGCTCACCAGCACCTCCCCCGTGCTCACCGCGGCCGTGGTGGCCACGCTGGGCGCCGTCCTCATCGAACTGGTGCGGGTGCGCACCCGCACCAGCGGGGACGTGGCCCTGGCGCTGCTGTTCTACGGCGGCATCGCGGGCGGTGTGCTGCTCATCGGCCTCACGCCCGGGGCGAGCAACGCCACGCTGGTCTCCTACCTGTTCGGTTCGGTGAGCACGGTGGAGGAGTCCGACCTGTGGGTGGTGGGCGTACTCGCCGCCGGGGTGGCCGCGGTGGTGGCGGTGTTCGGCCGCGAGCTGTTCGTACTGTGCCAGGACGAGGAGGTGGCGCGGGCCCACGGGCTGCCGGTGCGCTTCCTGAGCGTGCTGCTGGCGGTGACCGCCGCGCTGACGGTGGTGATCGCGATGCGGGTGGTGGGCGTGCTCATGGTGAGCGCCCTGATGATCGTCCCGGTCGCCGCCGCCCAGCAGCTCACCAAGAGCTTCCGGGTGACGATGCTCCTGGCCGTGGCGATCGGACTGCTGTCCTCGGTCGGCGGTCTGACCACGTCCTTCTACGCCGAGCTCTCACCGGGCGCGACGATCGTCGTGCTGGCCCTGGCCGTCTTCTGCGTGTCGGTGGTGGTCGGAGGCGTGGCGCGCCGCACCTCCGGGCGCAGGTCCCCGACCACCCACCAGCCCGCGGGGGCGGGCGCGGCCGGTACGATGCCCCAGACTGATCGGGGGAGGGTGTGACATGAGTGCACGACGCGAAGCGGTACGCCAGGCTCTGAGCGGGTACTCCGGTTTCCGCAGTGCCCAGGACCTGTACACGGACCTGCGCGCCGAGGGTTCCAAGATCGGGCTGACCACCGTCTACCGGGCACTGCAGGCACTGAGCGACTCCGGCGAGGTGGACGTGCTGCGCACCGACGACGGCGAGGCCGTCTACCGGGCGTGCGACACCGAGAGCCACCACCACCACATCGTGTGCCGGGTGTGCGCGACCGCCGTGGAGATCGAGGGCCCGACCGTGGAGAAGTGGGCCGCCGAGATGGGCGCCAAACACGGCTTCAGCGGCGTGACGCACACCGTCGAGGTCTTCGGCACCTGCGCCGACTGCTCGTAGGGCGTCCGCCGGCGATGGTCTTGCTCCCAGTGGCACTGTCGGCGGCCGAGAGTGCCGCCAAGGGCAAGATCATCGGGCGGGGGTCCCGGTCACGGTGCTGGTGGTACCGCTGTTAGTCGCGGTGCAGGCGCAGCGTCTCCAGGCTGGGACGCTTGGGGCTCACGTTGTCTCCCGAGGAGCGGCCGGTGAGGCGGCGTCCGATCCACGGCACCAGGAACTCGCGGGCCCAGTACAGGTCCTCCTGGCGCGCTTCCCGCCAGTCGCGGGGCCGGGCCGTCGGCCACGGCTCCTTCCAGTCGCCCTCCACCGGTACCCCGAGCACCTCGCACACGCGCAGGGCCATACGGCGGTGCCCCTCCGGGGACAGGTGCAGGCGGTCCCAGCTCCAGGCACGGGCGTCGTCGAGGATCCGCATGCTCCACACGTCGACCACGTCGCAGCCGTAGCGGTCGGCGATGGCCCGCAGGTGCATGTTGTAGGTGGCGATCCTGCCGCGCATGTGGCGCATCACCGGCTGCCAGTTGGTGTCGAACCCGGTGAACACGACGATGCGCGCTCCGGTCCGGCTCAGCTCCTCCACGGCTCCGGCGAAGGCCACGGCCGCGGCGTCGGGGTCGCAGCCGGGACGGATGATGTCGTTGCCGCCCGCGCACAGCGTGATCAGGTCCGGTGCGAGCTCGACGGCCCGGGGGACCTGCTCGGCGATGATCTGGTCGATGAGCTTCCCGCGCACGGCCAGGTTGGCGTAGCGCACCTCGGCGACGTGGTCCGCGAGGTGTTCGGCCACCCGGTCGGCCCAGCCCCGGTAGCGGCCGTTGGGCACGCTGTCGCTGTCCGGGTGGGGGTCGCTCATGCCCTCGGTGAAGCTGTCACCGAGGGCCACGTAGGAGATGATGTCCTGCTGCGCCGCGTCCGTCCCAAAACCGCTCATGGTGAACGATGATGCAGCCCCGAGGCCGGGTTACGCGACAGTAGGTTGCCGCTTCCCCGGATTTTGGGTGCCACGTCACACCGGAGGGTCAGCGGTCCTTGGTGATCTTGGTCAGCTCCGGGTACTTGGCCGTGACCGAGTCCCCGGAGGAGCGCCCCGTCAGGCGGCGTCCGATCCAGGGGCCCAGCGACTCCTTCACCCAGACCAGGTCGTCCCGGCGCGCCCGGGTCCAGCGGACCGGCTCCAGCGCGGGCCACGACTCGTCCCAGCGCTCCGCCACCGGCACGCCCAGCACCTCGGCCGCGCGCAGGGCCAGGCGGCGGTGCCCCTCCGGGGACATGTGCAGCCGGTCCTCGTCCCAGGCGCGGGCGTCGGTGAGCACTCTCATCGGCCACTGGTCCACCAGGAAGCAGCCGTGCTTGTCGGCGATGGCGCGCACGTGCATGTAGTAGCGCGCGAACAGGCCGATGGTGCCGCGCATGTAGCCCGTGGTGACGTTGACGCCGGTGAACAGGACGACCTGGCTCCCCGCGTCCCGCAGGCGCCCGACCGTGTGGTCCAGGATCCGGGCCATCCGCTCGGGGTCGCCGCCCGGACGCAGCAGGTCGTTGCCGCCCGCGCTCAGGGTGACCAGGTCCGGGGACATCGCCAGGGCGGGCGGGACCTGGTCGGTGACGATCTGGCGCATCAGCTTGCCGCGCACCGCCAGGTTCGCGTACCGGACCTCGCCCAGGTGGTCGGCCAGGTGCTCGGCCAGCCGGTCCGCCCAGCCGCGAAAGGCCGCCCCCGGGCCCGGGTAGGGGTCGCCCACACCCTCGGTGAAGCTGTCCCCCACCGACACGAGCGACATCCCCGGCCTGAGCACCGAACCGTCCTGCGCTGACTTCACTTCTTCTCCTCCGGTACGGGGTTGGGGACGGCGCCGCCGTAGCGGCGGTCCCGGCTCGCGTAGATCTCACAGGCCCGCCACAGGTCGCGGCGGTCGAAGTCGGGCCAGAGCGTGTCCAGGAACACGAACTCGGCGTAGGCGGACTGCCAGAGGAGGAAGTTGGACGTGCGCTGCTCGCCGGAGGAGCGCACGAACAGGTCCACGGGCGGAACGTCGGGGGCGTACAGGTGCTGGGAGATGCTGTTCTCGGTGATCTTGTCCGGGGAGATCAGCCCCGCCGCGGCCTTGCGGGCCAGCTCGCGTGCGGCGTCGACGATCTCGGCCTGACCGCCGTAGTTCACGCAGAACTGGAGGGTGAGCCCGGTGTTGTCCTTCGTCATCTCCTCGGCGTCCTGGAGCTCCCTGATGACGCTCTTCCACAGCCGTCCCGCGCGCCCGGCCCACTTGACGCGGATCCCGCGCGCGTGCAGAGCGTCACGGCGCCTGCGGATGGTGTCGCGGTTGAAGCCCAGCAGGAAGCGCACCTCGTCGGGGGACCGCTTCCAGTTCTCGGTGGAGAAGGCGTAGGCGGACAGGTTGGGAACGCCCATCTCCAGGGCGCCCTCGATCACGTCGAAGAGCGAGGACTCACCGGCCTTGTGCCCCTCGGTGCGCGCCAGTCCGCGGTCCTTGGCCCAACGGCCGTTGCCGTCCATGACCACCGCCACGTGCCGGGGCACCAGCGCGGCGGGCAGTTCCGGGGGACGCGCGCCGCTGGGGTGCGGGACGGGTGCGGTGTACTCCCGCCCTTTGTCGAAGCTGAACAGACTCAAGAACGCTCCACGTGGCGCAGTGATCGGATTCCGTTCTCCAGGTGCCACTGCAGGTAGGCCGCGACCAACCCGCTGCACTCGGAGCGGTGCCTGCCCTCGCTGGCGTCCGCACCGGCCCAGTCCCCTCCGAGCAGGGCCGACATCAGTCGGATCGTGTCCGGGGAAGGGTGCACGGAGCCGTGGGGACGGCACACGGAGCAGACCATACCGCCAGCGTGGACCGCGAACGCGCGGTGTCCTCCCCTGCTGCCGCAGCGGGCGCACTCGGCCAGCGACGGGGCGTACCCGGCGACGGCGAGCGAGCGGAGCAGGTAGGCGTCCAGGACCAGCCGGGAGTCGTGGCCGCCCTCCCCCAGGGTACGCAGGGCGCCGATGAGCAGGAGGAACTGGCGCAGCGCCGGGTCCTTCTCCACGGAGACGACCTTCTCGGCGGTCTCCAGCATCGCGGTCGCGGCGGTGTAGCGGGCGTAGTCGGCCACGACCGCCCCGCCGTAGGAGCGCACCGTCTCGGCCTGCGTGATGACGTCCAGGGTCCGGCCGGTGTACAGCTGCAGGTCGACGTGGGTGCACGGTTCCAGCCGGGCGCCGAAGCGGGACTTGGTGCGGCGCACCCCCTTGCCGACGGCGCGGACCAGGCCGGTTCTTCGGGTCAGGAGGGTGATGATGCGGTCGGCCTCGCCCAGTTTCTGGTTGCGCAGGACGACGCCCTCGTCGCGGTAGAGACTCACTCCCCCATTGTCGCGGATGCCGCGGACCGTCCGTACGGACGGTTGGCTCCGCAAACCCCACCTTGACCAGCTTTGTTACAGTTTAGTTTCCCTTTTCGGGGCATTTGCTCTACTCTCACGCGCTAGGGCGTCCCATGTCGGACCCGCCGCACCTCCCCCGCGGCATTCCGGCGCCAACGCGCGCTCCCGACACCGGCCACCGGGCACCCGTGTGGCCACGGGCACGAACAGCACGGGCCGAGGGGAGAACACCCCTCCTCCCACCGCGGGACGGCAGTATCCGCCCGCGGGCGCCCGAACGATCCCATCCCAAGGAGAGCGATATGGCGCGTGGTCGTCGAGGCAGGCGCAGGACGAGCGCTCGCGGGCACCGCTCGGACCGCCGTACGGGACGGCGCCGGGTACCGCTCGCGGTGTCCCTGGCCGCGGTCCCGGTCGGCCTGGTACTGGCCGCCACGCTGCTGGCCACCGGGACGGGCGAGGAACTCAACCCGTTCCGCAACACGGCCGACGGCCAGGCGGCGGGGCAGGTGGGCGAGGCCGCCACCGACGACTCCTTCGTACCGGAGGCGTCCGAGGAGGACGACTTCTTCGCCGCGCCCTCCACGTCGCCGGAGCGGAATCCGGCGCCCTCAGGCGACAGCGAACCGCAGAGCGCGGATGTGACGGCCTCCTCGATCCCGCAGGACTCCGACGACCAGGAGACCGAAGGCGACCAGGCGGACGCATCAGACGACGGCGCGGGCGGTTCCGGCGGCAATGGCGGAGGCGGCGGAAACGGCAGCGGCGGAGGAAACGGCGGCGGTGGCGGCGGTGGCGGCGGTGTTTCCGCCGGTTCGGCGGTCGGCCGGGTCGTGACGCTGGTCAACAACGAGCGCGCGGAAGCGGGCTGCGGCCCGCTGAGTGTGGACTCCCAGCTGACCGCCGCCGCCCAGGAGCACAGCGAGGACATGGACCGGCGCGACTACATGAGCCACGAGAACCCCGAGGGCGAGGGTCCCGGGGACCGTGCTCGCCGCCACGGCTACGACGCCTGGGGCGCGGAGAACGTCGCCAAGGGGCAGACCAGTCCCGAGCAGGTGATGGACGCCTGGATGAACAGCGAGGGGCACCGCAGGAACATCCTCAACTGCGGCCTGGTCTCGATCGGGGTCGGCGAGTCCGGCAACGCCTGGACCCAGAAGTTCGGCTGGGAGTAGCCCTACGCGGAACGAGGAGCGGGGCCCCGCCCGGGTCGGGTGGGGCCCCGCCCGCACCGTCGAGGAGAGCGCCGGGACTGGAACCGTTAACAGTGGAACCCTCGTCGAGGGTGAGAAGGAAGCCCCGGCATGGCCTCGGACGGTGGGCGGAGGGCGCGACGGCTAATACCAGTGAGAAAAGGGAGTCGAACCCCAGAAGGAAGCCGCCGCATGGCCGCCCTGGTCCCCGCGGTGAGGGAAGCGTGAGGACTGGCCCGGCCCGCCACGCGGATACCGGGTCCGTTGGAGGAGGAAGCCCTCACATGGCCTCACCACCACGGATACTAGCCCAGCGGCCCCGGCCCCGCACCCGGTTTCTCCTCGGGTACGGCGGCCGGGCCGGTCAGTCCGGCAGGAGCGTGCCCAGCTCCCGCGCGGTGAACACCTCGGCCCCCTCCGGCAGCCCGTCCGGGCGCTCCAGACCGACGTAGGCCCAGCGCTCCCCCTCGGGCACCGCCTCCCGCGCCGCCTCCTCGGCGTCGAACGGCGCCACCAGGGCACCGGCCCGCGCCGTCATCGTGAGCAGGTCGCCCACGGTGACGGCGTCGCGCTCCACCAGTGCCCGGGCCAGCAGACCCGCGGACACCCCGGTATCCTCCACCTGGTTGAACGCCAGCCGACCCGTCATGAACAGGTGCAGCCACCGCGCGGTCCACCGGTCGTCCTCACCGCGGGAGAACACCAGCGGGAGCGCGACCCGCGCCGCCCCGCGCAGACCGGACTTGGCCCGCACGGTCCTCGGCTCGAACGGCATGCCCTCCTGCTCGCCGTCGCGGGTCATGAAGCCGAAGAAGCTCTCGGCCAGCTCCATGAAGCCCTCACCGGCGTACACCAGCACCTGCGGCACCACGTGCCTCACCTGGGGGTCCATCGTGGCCAGGCTCAGATCGATCATCTCGGTGGCACCCTCGGGTGCCTCCACGATGTCACCCGAGTGCACCGCGCCCCCGCCCCCCAGACGGGTCCAGGACACCTGCCCGGCCGAGGCGAAGTCGGCGTCGAGCATCTGCACCGACAGGTCGAGGTCGGTGCGGAGCTCCTGCTGGCGCCAGTGGACGAAGAAGCGCAGCCGGTCACCGGTGACCGGCATGGCCGATCCCCTCGGAAGCACGCCCACGCCCCCGGCCACACCCTTGCCCGAGCGCGGCACCGCGACCGTGCGCACGGCCTCGTCCACCAGCACCCGGTCGAAGCGGGGCAGGCGCCGGGCGATGGCCCGGTCCAGTGCCCCCACCACGGGATCGACCCGGTCGGCGGGCAGCGGCTCGCGCCTCTCGGGCTCGACCCAGGCGCGGGCCCGCTGGTTGACGAACATCCGGGCCACACCCGGCCGCCGGCGGGAGGCCAGGTGCTCGCGCGCCGACACCAGGACGCGCGGAGCGACCTGGTCGGCGCGGACGTCCACCGTTCCCGCGACCCGCTCCGCCTCCTCTTCCGAGGCCTGGCTCAGGACCCGGTCGAGGCTCCGGACGAGCATCCCGGGCGCGGTGGCCAGCAGGTCGACCACCCGGCCGGTGTCACCGTCGGCGAAGGCCGCCTCCACCCGCGCGTCGAAGCCGCGCACCCGGCTCTGCCCGCGCGCCACCGCGAACACCTCGCGCGCGTACTCCAGCCGCGGGTACTCGTGGGGGTGCAGGCGCTCGCCGAGCCGCTTGAACGGCTCCCGGTACCGGGCCACGTCGCCGAGCTTGGCCCGGCTGTTCCCCACCACGCCCTCCAGCGCGGTCATCAGGGCGCGGCGCTCGCTCCGACGGAAGGACCGGAACCGGGTGGGCCCGTCCAGGGTGACGTCTCCGTCGGAGAGTGCGCAGGCCAGGCGGAGGACGTCGGTGACGGTGTCCGCGAGCGGGGCGCGGCCCTCGCTCATCCGGGCGCGGTTGACGACGGCGCGGTTCTCCCGGACCGGGATGCGCTCGGGCTGCTCCGCCCCGGCGCACTCGGCGGCCAGCAGCTCCAGCAGGACGAGGTCGTCCTCGCTGAGCGGCAGCGGACTCGCCGCCAGGTCCAGGTACAGGGCGTGCGCCTCCTCCGCCAGGGGGCGCCCCAGGTGCAGCACGCTGACGCGGTCCTTGGCACCCTCCACGAAGGACTCGTGGGCCTCCAGCAGCGCGCCGAAGCCGTGCTGGTAGCGGCCGTACCGGGGCAGCCCCAGCAGGTCGACGCCGCCGACCGTGAGGACGGTCTCCGCCTTGACGCCGGGGTCTGCGAGAGCGTCGGCCAGGCACTCCAGCCAGAACCGGGACGTGTCCGGCACGTTCGCCGGGAAGTCGAGGAAGTAGACGTTGTGCCGCACGTGGTCGCCGACCGCCGCGCGGACGGCCGACAGCACGGGTCCGACCGCCGCCAGGACGTCCTCGGGCCGGAGTCCGGACAGGTGCCGCAGCAGGTCCGCGGAGCAGGTGAAGCCCGCGGTGAGCAGGGCGGCGTCGAACCGGCGCGCCATGGAGGTGCCGTCGCCGAGTTCTCCGGCCGGCTCCGGGACGCGCAGGGTCCGCTTGACGATCTCCGAGTGCAGCATGCGCAGCATCGTCGCACTTCGGCAGCGGTGTCCGCTACGCGTTTTCCGGGGGCGGGCGGTTCGGGAGGCATGACGCCCGTGGGGCCCGTGACCGGCAGCGGTCACGGGCCCCACGGGCCCCACGGGCGTGTGAGCGGGTGCTCAGACGCGGCCGATGGCGCTGCACAGGGCCTTCAGCGAGGCCGTGGTGATGCTGCTGTGGATGCCCACGCCCCACACCACGTTGCCGTCGATGTCGGCCTCCACGTAGGCGGCGGCGCGGGCGTCGCCGTCCCCGCCCATGGAGTGCTCCACGTAGTCCATGACGCGGACCTTGACGTCCACGTCGGCCAGGGCGTCGCAGAACGCGGAGATCGGACCGTTGCCGGTACCGGCCAGCTCGCGGATCTCGCCGTTGACGCGGGCGTCGGCCTCGATCCGGTACGTGCCGTCGCCGTCGGTGGAGGAGCGGTGCGCCAGCACCGCGACCGGGCCGCCGTCGGACAGGTAGGTCGTGGAGAAGATCTCCCAGATGCGCTCGGCGGCGAACTCGCCGCCCTCGGCGTCGGTGAACTTCTGGATGACCTGTGAGAACTCGATCTGCAGGCGGCGCGGCAGGTCCAGCGCGTGGTCGCGCTGCATGATGTAGGAGACGCCGCCCTTGCCCGACTGGCTGTTGACCCGGATGACCGCCTCGTAGTTGCGGCCCACGTCCTTGGGGTCGATGGGCAGGTAGGGCACGTCCCAGGCGGCTTCCTCCTCCTGGGCGGCGAAGCCCTTCTTGATGGCGTCCTGGTGGGAGCCGGAGAAGGCGGTGTAGACCAGGTCGCCGCCGTAGGGGTGGCGCGGGGCGACCGGCAGCTGGGTGCAGTGCTCGACGCTGCGGCGGATCTCGTCGATGTCGGAGAAGTCGATCATGGGGTCCACGCCCTGGCTGAACAGGTTCATGCCCAGGGTGACCAGGCAGACGTTGCCGGTGCGCTCCCCGTGCCCGAACAGGCAGCCCTCGACGCGGTCGGCCCCGGCCATGACGGCCAGTTCGGCCGAGGCCACGCCGGTGCCGCGGTCGTTGTGCGGGTGTACCGACAGGACCACGTGCTCGCGCCGCGACAGGTTGCGGCTCATCCACTCGATCTGGTCGGCGTAGACGTTGGGCGTGGAGCGCTCGACGGTGGCGGGCAGGTTCAGGATGATCTCGCGGCCCGGACCGGGCCGCCAGACGTCCATGACGGCCTCGCAGACCTCCAGGGCGAAGTCCGGCTCGGTGTCGATGAAGATCTCGGGCGAGTACTCGTAGCCGAAGTACTCGGTTCCCTCCAGGTACTGCTCGGCGAAGCGCATGACGTGCCGGGTGCCCTCGACGGCGATCGCCTTGCAGGCCTCGCGGTCCACCCGGAAGACGACGCGGCGGAAGGTGGGCGCGGTGGCGTTGTACAGGTGCACCGTGGCGCGCTTGGCCCCGACCAGGCTCTGCACGGTGCGCTCGATCAGGTCCTCGCGGGCCTGGGTCAGCACCGAGATCTGCACGTCGTCGGGGATCAGGTCCCCCTCGACCAGGGACCGGACGAAGTCGAAGTCGGTCTGGCTGGCGGAGGGGAAGCCGACCTCGATCTCCTTGTAGCCCATCCGGACCAGCAGCTCGAACATCTCGTGCTTGCGGGCGGGGTCCATGGGCTCGATCAGCGCCTGGTTGCCGTCGCGCAGGTCCGTGGACAGCCAGCGCGGCGCCTCGGTGATGGTCTTCGCCGGCCAGGTGCGGTCAGGCAGGTCCACCGGCGCGAAGGGCGCGTAGCGGTGGAAGGGCATGGGGCTGGGCTTCTGCTGCGGCACCATATCGGTGGCTCCTCGGGTGGTTCTGGCGCGTGGTCACGGTCGACCAGGGCAAGCCGAAGTCCCGCGGCGAGGGAGCCGACCTTTTAACGACCCCCGCCGCGGCCGCTAAGGAGAAGCAGCTCGCGCAGCATAGTGACCGCAACGTTAGCAGACCGGCACGAGATCCTGGTACCTCGCGTCCGCATAATGGGACGCACATCACCTGACCTGGGAACTCTCCGAGTGGCGGGGCGAGGCGCCGTGGGCCGCGCCACTACGGGTACCTCGATTTCGAGAGACCCTCGACAGGTCTGTACCATTTCCAGTGAACCCTTCAGTGCTAGGGGGGTTGTTGCAGATCCCGCCGACGGGACCCAGGGTGCGGCCAACACCCGAGGCCGCCACCGGGCGCGCCGCACAGCGCGCTGGTGGCCGTGCCGGTACCGTCGGCGGGATTTCTCGTCCGCGCGGGCTCAGCCCTCCAGACGCGGGTAGTCGGTGTAGCCCCGGTGGTCGCCGCCGTAGTAGGTGGCCCGGTCGGGCGCGTTGAAGGGCCCTCCCGCCCGGATCCGGTCGGGGAGGTCGGGGTTGGCGAGCCAGGCGGCGGCCACGGCGACGGCGTCCGCACGCTCCTCGGCCAGGGCCGCGGTGACGGGGCCGAGGTCGGTTCCGGAGGCGGTGTTGAGCACGAACGCGCCCGCCCACTCCTTGCGCAGCCGCTGGGTGTACTCGGCCGAGCCCGATTCGGTCAGGTGCAGGTAGGCCAGGTCGGAGGAGCGGTGCCGCAGCCCGTCGAGCAGGGCGAGGTACTGCTCCAGGGGGTCGTTCTCGCTGATGCCGTTGAAGGCGGTGCCCGGGGAGACGCGCAGGCCCGTGCGGTCGGCGCCGATGGTGTCGGCGACGGCGTCCACGGCCTCCACCGCGAAGCGGGCCCTGTTCTCGGCGCTGCCGCCGTAGGCGTCGGTGCGCCGGTTGCTGCCGTCGGCGAGGAACTGCTGGATGAGGTAGCCGTTGGCGCCGTGCACCTCCACTCCGTCGAACCCGGCGGCGACCGCGTTCCGGGAGGCGGAGGCGAAGTCGTCCAGGGCCTCGGCGATGTCGGAGGCGGTCATCTCGCGCGGCACCGGGTGCGGAAGCATCTTCTCGCCGTCGAACAGGGACGCGCCCGAGCGGACGGCGGACGGTCCGACCGGCAGGCCGCCGTCGGGGTAGAGGACGGGGTGGCCGATCCGGCCCGCGTGCATGATCTGCGCGAAGATACGGCCTCCTCCCTCGTGGACGGCGCCGGTGACGCGCTTCCACGCCTCGACCTGCTCGGCGCTGTGCAGGCCCGGGGTGTGGATGTAGCCCTGGCCGCGGACGCTGGGCTGGACCCCCTCGGTGATGATCAGTCCGGCCGAGGCGCGCTGGGCGTAGTACTCGACGACCAGGTCGCCCGGGCTGCCGCCACGGGAGCGCGAACGGGTCATCGGTGCCATGAACAGGCGGTTGGGCAGCTGCATCCGGCCGATCCCGACGGGATCGAACAGGTCGCTCATGAAGGCTCCGTGGATCTGGGTGCGTGAGGGCCGTGCCCTCGGGGACGCCCTCACGTTAGGAGGGGGTGTCGTCCGCCTCCTCGCCGGGTGCCGTCCGCCCGGGGAACGGACCGTCCCCGCCGCACGGCGACGGGGGCTCCGAGACCGTCGCCGGCGTCACCGGACAGAAGCTCCAGCGGGTCCGATCCGCCCCGGGCTCCCCGTGGCCGGATCCGGCCACGGGGTGCGCCTGTGTGCGCGGACGCGAAGCGGGCTTCACCTGCCCCGGGGGTTAAACAAGTCAGTTCGCCACGTATGTGACAGAAAGTTAGCCATATTGACAGAACGCATGGCTTTCTTTTGCAATAACGCCACGTATCCGACGCCTCACCCCCGCTCACGGAGGCATCGTGGCAATCAGCCCCCTTCGAAGAACCCTCGTTCCCGTGGCCGTCGGCGCCCTGCTCCTGGGCACCCTGGCCGCAGGCGCCGCCGCCGAACCGGCCTATGACCTCTACGAGGTCCACGGCGCCCTCACCGCCCAGGACCGCACGGAGATCGCCGCCACCGGCGCCGCCATCGACCAGGTCGGTGACGACTCGGTCCTGGTCACCGCGACTCCCGACGACGCCGCGGAGATCGGCCGGCTCGGCTACGGCGTCGATGAGTTCGATCCGCCGGTCCCCCTCGCCAGCCCCGACCCCGGCTACACCACCTACGCGGAACTGCTCGGCGTCGTCGACCAGGTGGTGGCCGAGAACCCCGGTATCGCGACGAAGTCGGTCATCGGACGGTCCCACGAGGGACGCGACCTGGTCGCGGTCAGGATCAGTGACAACGCGAACGCGGACGAGGACGAGCCCGAGGTCCTCTTCGTCCACGCCCAGCACGCGCGCGAGCACCTCACCGTGGAGATGGCCGTCCACCTGATGCACCTGCTCACCGACGGGTACGGCAGCGATCCGCGGATCACCGACCTGGTCGACAGCCGCGAGATCTGGATCCTGCCCAACGTCAACCCCGACGGCAGCGAGTACGACATGTCGGGCACCGACTGGCGGAACTGGCGCAAGAACCGCCAGCCCAACCGGGGTTCCTCCGCCCTCGGCACCGACCTCAACCGCAACTGGGACTACATGTGGGGCTGCTGCGGCGGCTCCTCGGGCAACCCGAGCGGCATCACCTACCGGGGTTCGGCCCCCGAGTCCGCGACCGAGGTGCGCGTGATCGCCGACTTCGTGCGCGGCCGGGTCGTCGGCGGCGAGCAGCAGATCACCACCGCCATCGACTTCCACACCTACAGCGAACTCATCCTGTGGCCGTTCGGCCACACCTACTCCGACGTCACCGGGGGCATGACCCGGGAGGAGTACGAGACCCACGCGGCGCTGGGCGAGCACATGGCCGACGCCAACGGCTACACGCCCCAGCAGTCCAGCGACCTCTACGTCACCGACGGGTCGATCAACGACTGGCTGTGGGGCGACCAGCGCATCGTCAACTTCACCTATGAGATGTACCCGCGCAGCGCGTGGGCGGGCGGCTTCTACCCGCCCTCGTCGGTGATCGAACGCGAGACCGCGCGCAACGAGGAGGCCGTGCTGCGCCTGCTCGACTACGCGGACTGCCCGTATCGGATCATCGGCGCGGAGGCGGCCCACTGCGGCTGACCCGCAGGTGCCGGCCCCGGGCGCGCGGCCCGGGGCCGGCACCGGTCAGAACTTCCCTTCGCAGGCCTGCTGGACGTCGTCGGCGCCGAAGTCCTCCACGTAGGTCTCCTCCGGGGCCTCCTGGAGGTAGCCGTCCGTCTGGGCGCCGTAGAGCATGACGGGGTCCTCCCCGTTCCACTTGAACTGCAGCTGGCAGTCCTCGCTGGCCTCGTAGGTGGCCCACCAGAACCCCTGGGAGTCCGGTGGAGTGATCCTGAACTCCTCACCGGGGAGCCCGTTCTCCACCAGCAGTTGCTGGAACTCCTCCTCCGATCCGCCCTCGGGGGAACAGGCGGCTAGGGTGAGCGCGGCGGCCGCGGCCGCGGCCGCGGAGAGGAAACGCGCGTGGGGGAACATGCTTCCCAACTTCCGAGAGTGCCGACGACGGATCCGTTGCATTCGCCCGTTTCCTGACACGGCGGTCCCGTCGTCCACGTGTTTTCCACGTTTCCCCAGGTCCGAGCTGGAGAAAACGCACGTCACGACACACTCCGGACACAACCCCGTAACGGGGCGTCCGTCCGGGCCCGCGGGCCCGGACGGGAGACGGCCGCCTCCCGTCCGGGCCCCTCGGCGAGGGGGTCAGGCGCCGGGGACCGGCTCGAACTCCTTCACCGCGTCGATCGCGGGACCGTGCGGGGTGTTGGCCTCGCGCTCGATCATGATCTCGACGAGCACCGGCCGCGAGGTGGCCTGGGCCTGCTTGCGGGCCCACTCCAGGGACTCGCGGATCTGCCCGGGCTCCCACACGCGGCGTCCGGAGCAGCCGTAGGCCTCCATCAGCTTGACGTTGTCGGTGCCGTACTCGTCGTAGTGGATGTCCACCTGGTAGTTCATGTCGAACGGGACCGAGGCCTGGCGGATCAGGCCCAGGTACTCGTTGTTGAGCATGATGATCACGTAGGGGACGTCGTACTGGGCGGCCACGGCCAGTTCCTCGACCATGTACTGGAAACCGTAGTCGCCGACGATCCCCACGACCTCGGCGTCCGGATCGGTGCCCTTCAGCGCCTTCTTGACCCCGATGGCGGCGGGGATCTCCCAGCCGAGCGGGCCCGCCTGGCCGCAGATCTGGTAGTGGCGCGGCTTGTGCGCCTTCTGGTGCTGGCCGCCCCAGATCTGGTAGAGGCCGATCGCGGTGACGAAGTAGGTGTCCTCGTCGAAGACCTCGTTGATCTCCTTGTAGACGCGCGGGGCCTTGACCGGGACCGTGTCGAAGTCCTCCCGGCGGGTCAGGGTGGACCTGAGCTCGCCGATCCGGTCGATCCAGGGCCGCACCTCCGCCGTGACGCCGCGGCGCCTGGCCGCGGCCAGCAGCTCGCGGAGGAACACCCTGGCGTCGGAGACCACCCCCAGGTCGGGTTCGAAGACCCGGCCGAGTTGGGTGGCCTCGATGTCGACGTGGACGAACCTGCGCTCGCCCCGGTAGACGTCGATCTGGCCGGTGTGGCGGTCGGCGAACCTCGCGCCCACGGCCAGGACCAGGTCCGACTCCAGGAAGGAGGCGTTGCCGTAGCGCTGGGAGGTCTGCACGCCGGTCATACCGGAGTACAGGGGCGAGTCCTCGTCGAAGGAGCCCTTGCCCATGAGCGTGACCTGTACCGGCACCTGGAGGTGCTCGGCCAGCTCACGCAGCTCCTCGGACGCCTCGGCCAGGATCACGCCGCCCCCGGAGAGGATCAGCGGACGCTCGGCCTCCAGCAGCATGTCCAGCGCGCGCTCGACCCGCGGAAGGTGCGGCTCGACCGTGTTGACCCTCAGCGGGGCGTCGATGGTGGGGTCGTAGTCGATCACCTGCTGGGCGACGTCCAGCGGGATGTCCACCAGCACCGGGCCGGGGCGGCCCTGCCGCGCGACGCGGAACGCCTCCCGGAAGATCCAGGGCGCGGTGGCGGCCTCCTTGATCTGGACGGCCCACTTGGTGACGGGCTTGGCGATCTCGACGATGTCGACCGCCTGGAAGCCCTCCTTGTCCAGCAGGTCGGTGCGCTGCTGGCCGGTGATGCACACGATCGGGACGGAGTCCGCGATGGCCGTGTACAGGCCGGTGATCATGTTGGTCCCGGCGGGACCGGAGGTGCCGATGGCCACACCGACCTTGCCGGTGGTGCGGGACCAGCCGTCGGCCATGTGGGTGGCGCCCTCCTCGTGGCGGACGGTCAGGTGCTCGATACCGCCGACCTGCTCCATCGCCTTGTAGAGCGGCAGGATGGCTGCTCCGGGACAGCCGAAGGCGGTGTCGACGCCCTCGTTCTTGAGGACCTCCACGACCGCGTTCATCGCGGGCATCTGTGGCATGGGAAGTGAACCCTTCGGTACTGGGGCTCCTGGACGCTCGCCCGGCCCCGGGACGTGGTCCGGGCGCCCGAGGGCGGGAACCTGCGGCGCCTTCGGGACGCACGGACACGGAGGACGGCGAGGCGGAGCCCCGGAGGGAAAGCAGTGCTAGGGGTGTTGTGGGCCGGACGGCCGCGCCGACGGTGTCCCGGGTGCGGCCAACACCGGGGACGCCGGAGCGGGACCGTGCAAAGGGGAACCGCGCGGGACGGGGCCGCTACCGGCCGGAGAGCTGCTCGACGATCCTCAGCAGCGCGGAGTGGTCGAGCGAGCCGTGGCCCTGGGCCTTCAGCGCGGCGACGTACTGCGCCACCTGCGCACCGAGCGGGATCGCGATCCCGGCGGCGTGCGCGGAGTCGGTGACGATGCGCATGTCCTTGTCGTGCAGGGCGATGCGGAAGCCCGGGGAGAAGTCGCGCTCGCGCATGGCCCTGCCCTTGCGCTGGAGCACGGTGCTGCCCGCGAGCCCGCCGCCCAGGACCTCCAGGCCGGACTCGGTGTCCACTCCGTGCGCCTCCAGGAAGACCAGGGCCTCGGCCAGGAGCTGGATGTTGCCCGCGACGATGAGCTGGTTGGCGGCCTTGACCGTCTGGCCGGAACCGCTCGGGCCGACCAGGACGGGGGTGCTGCCCAGGACGTCGAAGACGGGTCGGGCCGCCTCGAAGTCGTCCTGGTTCCCGCCGACCATGATGGAGAGCTTGGCCTCGACGGCACCGGCCTCACCGCCGCTGACGGGAGCGTCCAGGACCCGCAGGCCGCGCGCGGTCCCGGCCTCGGCGACCTCCCGGGCGACGTCCGGTCGGATGGTGCTCATGTCGATGACCAGGGTGCCGGGCTTGGCGTTGTCGTAGACGCCGCCCTCGCCGAGCATGGCCTCCCGCACGTCCGGGGAGTCCGGGACCATGGTGATGACGGCGTCGGCGTCGGCGACGGCCCCGGCGACGCTCCCCCCGCGCAGTCCGCCCTCGGCCACCAGGGCGGCGACGCGGTCGTCGGTGAGGTTGTGGCCGGTGACGGTGTAGCCGGCGCGGACGAGGTTGACGGCCATGGGCAGGCCCATGATGCCGAGACCGATGAAGGCGATCTTCTTGACGGGCACGTTGGCCCCCTTCGTGGCTGGTGCTCGTGTGGGTGTTCGCATGCTGCGTGGCTGGTGCTCGTGTGGCTGTGCGGTACCGCGCGGCCGGTGCTCGTGCGGCTGCCCGGTGCCACTCGGCCGGTCCGTGCCGGACGGCTCCGTCACGGCGCGGGCGGGGTGCTCCGGATGCTCAGTCCAGCCAGCCGAAGCTCTTCTCGCTGGGGACGGTCGGTTTGTACTCCAGGCCGACGAGGCCGTCGTAGCCCGCGGCCTGGGCGGCTGTGAGGAGGTCGTGGATCGGCAGCCGCCCGCTGCCGGGTTCCCCGCGCCCGGGGCTGTCGGCGATCTGCATGTGCCCGAACTCGGCGGCGTGGCCGCGGACCACGGCGGCGGCGTCGTCGCCGTTGACCACGAGGTGGTACAGGTCCGCGAGCAGGGCGACGTTGTCGGCTCCGGCCTCCCCGGCCCGGGCCACGAACGCGAGTCCGTCCGCGGCGGTCGTGAACGGGTAGCCCTCGGCACCGCTGATGGGCTCGATGAGCACGGTGCCGCCGACCCCGGCCACGGCCCGGGCGGCCGCGAGGGTGTTCTCCAGCGCGGTCCGGTCCTGTTCGGCGGGGTCGGTCCCGGGCTGGCGCAGTCCGTAGAGGGCGTTGAACCCGGTGGCGCCCGTGCGCTCGGCGATGCGCACCACGACGTCGATGTTGGCTTGGAACTCCGCGCTGCGCCAGGGGTGTGAGAGTACGCCCCGGTCGGGGCCGGGGAGCACCCCCGCGAAGAAGTTGAGGCCGGTGAGGCGGACTCCGGCCCTGTCCAGGGCCTTGACGAAGGCGTCGACCTCGTCCTGGGGCGGGGTCGGGCTCTCGAACGGCCACCAGAACTCGACGGCGTCGAAGCCCGCCTCACGCGCGGCCCGGGGCCGCTCGTGGAGCGGGAGTTCGGTGAACAGCAGGGAGCAGTTCACCGTGTACCCGAGGGTGTGGCTCATACCTTGCCTCCAGCTTATACTTTCACCATGTGGAAAGTAGTTTTCGCTTTAAGGAATGATTGAAGTGTGCGGTGGCCGCCCCCGCTTGTCAACCACCCCCCGGGGGGACGCCACCCGCGCCGACGCCCGCCCCACGGACGCCCTCCGGCGGACGCCGCGAGCCCCTCGCCCTTGGTGCGGACGTACGGATCTTCCTGGCGCGATGACACGCATCTCCTCGCTTCCAGACGATTGCGCCGAGGGTGTTGACAGGGTCACACTGCTATCAACTAGAGTCCCTGCAATCCGCAATACGGAATTATTTGTCTGCACTACGAAATTCTCGGAGCGCGTTCCACGGAGCCCACGGGCTGAGGACCGCGGGCGCCCGCCGAGCCACGGGAGAGCACATGCCCGAGACCACCCCGGAGGAGCGGGCGGACGGATCCGACCCGGGTCTGGACCGCCTGAACAAGCTGCCCGAGGAGGAGTTGCGCGCCCGGCTGGCGCAGTGCCTGAACGTGGACCGCTGGGTCGGGGCCCTCGTCTCCGAGGCGCCCTTCCCCGACCGGGCCGCCCTGTTGGCATCCGCCGACGGGCACGCGCGCTCGATCACCGCCGCCGAGGTGGCCACGGCCCTGGACCGCCACCCCCGCATCGGGGAGAGGGCCACGGGCGGCGGCACCGAGTCCACCTGGTCACGCGGGGAGCAGTCCGCCTTCGCCGCCGGCACGGACGACGCGTCGGAGCGCGTGCAGCGGGTCTTCGCCCACGCCCAGCGTGAGTACGAGGACAGGTTCGGGCAGATCTACCTGGTCTGCGCCAGCGGACGCCCCGGCCACGAACTCCTGGCCGACCTGGTCGGTCGCCTGTCCAACGACCGCGACACCGAACTGCGCGTGGTGGGCGACGAACTGCGCAAGATCGCCGGGCTGCGCCTGGTGAAACTTCTGGAGGACGCATGAGCCATGTGACCACCCACGTGCTCGACGCCGCCCTGGGGCGTCCCGCCCGCGACGTCCCCGTGCGGCTGGAGGCCGCGGCCGACGGCGACCGCGGGTCCTGGAGGACCATCGCCGAGGCGCGCACCAACGACGACGGACGCGTGCCCGACCTGGGGCCCGACCGGCTCGCCGCGGGGTTCTACCGGGTCGTCCTCGACACCGCCGCCTACTTCGACGCGACCGGCCAGCGCGGGTTCTACCCCGAGGTCGCCATCGTGTTCGACCTCGCCGACGAGGACGCGCACTACCACGTCCCGTTGCTGCTGAGCCCGTTCGCGTACTCGACCTACCGGGGCTCCTAGCCACGACCGGCACGGACCACGACCGGCACGGACCCGGCCCGACCGAGGGGAGCGGCTGACAGGAGAGGTTTTCCAGCCAAGGTGCGACACCTGAATCTTCGAGTGCGTGACAGGTCCTTCCGCATGACCACAGCGGTCCTCCCTCGTACGCACGGCGCGCATGCGCGCACGATGACGACTTCACGTATCCACACGGACGGAGTTCACCCTGATGGGCATCCGACTCGGAGACAACCAGTACGGCAAGGCCGAGGTCCGCCTCGTCCACGTCAACCGCGACACCGACGTCCACCGGATCAAGGACGTCAACGTCACCTCCCAGCTGCGCGGGGAGCTGGAGTCGGTCCACACCGCCGGCGACAACAGCACGTGCCTGCCGACCGACACCCAGAAGAACACCGTCTACGCCAAGGCCCGCGAGTGGGGCGGCGTCGGCGCCATCGAGGAGTTCGCCCTGCGCCTGGCCCGGCACTTCGTGGACGAGCACTCCTACGTGCACGGGGCCCGGCAGGAGGTCCACGAGTACTCCTGGGACCGGATCGAGACCGCCGACGGCCCGCACGACCACGCGTTCTCCCGGCGGGGCGCCGAGACCCGCACCACGGTCGTCAACAAGGACGGCGCGCGGGAGTGGGTGGTCTCCGGCTTCGAGGGCCTGTCCGTGCTCAAGTCCACCGGCTCGGAGTTCCACGGCTACCCGAAGACCAAGTACACGACGCTGCCGGAGACGACCGACCGCATCCTGGCCACCGACGTCACCGCCCGCTGGCGCTACGTCGGCGTGGACCACGACTTCGACGGTGCCTACGCCTCCATCCGCGCCCTGTGCCTGGAGGCCTTCGCCCGGACGCACAGCCTGGCCCTGCAGCAGTCCCTCTACGAGATGGGCAGGGCCGTCCTGGAGGCCCGTCCCGAGGTCGCCGAGATCCGCTTCTCCATGCCGAACAACCACCACTTCCTGGTGGACCTGGCCCCCTTCGGCCTGGACAACCCGAACGAGGTCTTCTTCGCCGCCGACCGGCCCTACGGCAAGATCGAGGCCACCGTCGAGCGCGACGACGCACCCGGTGCCGGGGACGCCTGGAAGGCCGTACCGGGCTTCGTGTAGCCCCTCCCCGGGGCCCGTCGCGCGTGACCGGGCCCCGGCACCCCTCTCCCCGTGACCGGAAGGTCCTCCCCCGGTCCCCGGCCCGCTCACCGCGGCGGGCTCCCCCGGCCTCGGCGTGCCCGGATCCCGGGCCGCCCGGCCGGTGCGACACCACCGGGCCGCGTGCCCGAGATCCCGGCCCCCTCCCGGGTGGCCGCCGAGCGCAAAGGCTGGAAACTGGCCATGTCGAACAGTCCGCCCACGAAGGACCCGGCCACAACGAACGCCTCGTCCCCCGCCCGCCCCGAGGACGAGAGGCTGCCCCTGCGCCTGCTGCTCGTCTACGGGCTCCAGCACATCCTGACCATGTACGCCGGCGCGGTGGCGCCCGCCCTCGTCATCGGCGCCTCCGCCGGACTCGCGAACGACCCCGCGGCCATGGGCATCCTGGTCAGCGGTGCGCTCCTGGCGGCGGGCTTCGCCACACTCCTGCAGACCGTGGGCCACCGGCGCGTCGGCGCCCAGATGCCGATCGTGGTGGCCTGCTCCTTCGTCCCCGTCAGCGCCATCACCGCGCTCGCCGCCGGTCAGAACGGCGAGAACCTGCCCGTCGCCTTCGGCGCCTCCCTCGCCGCCGGGCTCTTCGCCCTGGTGCTGACGCCGTTCTTCGGGCAGCTCGTCCGCTTCTTCCCCCCGATCGTCACGGGCACCATCATCACCGTCATCGGCATCAGCCTGATGCCGGTGGCCGCCCGGTGGATCATGGACGGCGCCACCCGCACCCTGGATGACGGCTCCTCCGTCCCGGCCGCACCGCCGGCCGGCCTGGCCCTGGCGGGGCTGACCCTGACGGTCATCCTGGTCGGCTCCCGGGTCCTCCCCGGTATCTGGGGACGGCTGTCCATCCTGCTGGGCCTGCTCGTGGGCACCCTGGCCGCCCTCCCCGCGGGCATGGCCGACTTCAGCCGGATCGGCGAGGCCGACACCGTGTTCGACCCGACCTCGCTGTTCTACTTCGGCGCGCCCCGGTTCGAGGCCGCGGCGATCATCACCATGTGCGTCATCATGCTCGTGGTCCTGACCGAGGGCGCCTCGCACATCATCGCGGTCGGCGAGATCACCGGTTCCAAGGTGGACGCCAAGCGCATCTCCGCGGGCCTGCGCGCCGACGTGAGCGGCTCCCTCATCGGGCCGGTCTTCAGCGCCACCCCCACCAGCTCGTTCGCGCAGAACATCGGTCTGCTGGCCCTGACCAAGGTGCGCAGCAGGTACGTGGTCGCCACCGGGGCGGGCATCCTCATCGCCCTCGGGCTGTTCCCGGTGCTCGGCGGCGTCATGGCCGCCATCCCCGCCCCCGTGCTCGGCGGGGCGGGCCTGGTCCTGTTCGGCAGCGTGGCCGCCAGCGGCATCAAGACCCTGGCCAAGGTGGACTTCACCCACAACCTCAACCTGGTGCTGGTGTCGGCCTCCATCGGCGTGGCGATCATCCCGCTGGCCTACCCGACCTTCTACGCCCACCTGCCCGAGTCGGTCGAGCTGGTCGCGCACTCGGGCATCATCGGGGCGGCCGTCACCGCGATCGTGCTGAACGTGTGCTTCAACGTGGTCGGCCGTGCTCGGGACGCCGCCTCCCCGAGCACGATCGACACCGAGGAGATCGGCAGCGCCGGTCCCGGCGAGGCCAAGTACACCGACCAGGCGGGAGCGGCCTACCTGCGCGACGGCTCCGAGAGCCTGGGGGACCCCCGTTCCTGACTCCCCGGTGCGGGGCGGGCGGAGCTCACGCGTGCGCGCGCCCCGCACCGGTGGGACCGGGCACGCCGGTTCCCCCGACACGGACAGCACGAACACCGGCGGCACGAACACCGGTGTTCCGTTCAGAAGAGCTGAATGGTATCCCTGGGAACGTGACCGACTGGGACCTGCGCAAGCTACGCGTCCTCCGCGCCCTGGAGGAGTTCGGAACCGTCAGGGCCACGGCGGATGCCCTGAGCATGACCCCCTCCGCCGTGTCCCAGCAGCTCTCCTCCCTCTCCCAGCAGGTGGGGGTCGCGCTGCTGGAGGCGCACGGACGGAGGGTCCGCCTCACCGAGGCGGCGCACGCCCTGCTCCGGCACACCGACATCGTGCTCGCCCAACTGGAACGGGCCGAGGCCGAACTGGACGGCTTCGCCCGGGGCGAGGCCGGGCGCGTACGCGTCGGCGCCTTCGCCACGGCCATCCCCAGCCTCGTGGTACCCGCGCTGGACACGCTCCGGCGCGAGTACCCCGGCCTCACCACGAAGGTGCACCAGGCCGAGGCCGCCGAGGTCTACGACCTGCTCTCGGCGGGGGAGGTCGACGTCGGACTGTCGCTGGCCGCCCAGGCCCCCCACGGCCACGACGGCCGCTACGACCGGCGCGAGCTGCTCACCGACCCCCTGGACGCGGCCCTGCCCGTCCACCACCGCCTGGCCTCCGCCCGGGCCCTGCGCCTGCGCGACCTCGCCGAGGAGCCCTGGATCTACGGGGCGGCGGGCCCCTGGCGCGACATCACCGTCGCCGCCTGCGCCCAGGCCGGCTTCGTGCCCGAACAGGCACACGTGGCCTCCGACTGGAGGGCCATCCTCGACATGGTCGCGGCGGGCATGGGCGTCGCGCTGGTCCCCCGCCTGGCCGCCGCGGACGACACCCCCGGCGTCAGCCTGCGGGTCCTGCGCTCCGACCAGCCGCGCCGCCACGTGGTCTGCGCGGTGCGCTCCGGCTCGGGCGGGCGGCCGCAGACCGCCGTGGTGCTGCGCGCCCTGGCGGACACCGCGGCTGGACTGGGCGGCACTATTGTTCAGTCCAACTGAACAGAGTGATCGGAAACTTTCACTGGACGTAACCATTTCACCTTGAGACTCTAGAAATATCCGATAAGTCCACATTTCTGGAGAAACATGAGCGGGGCCCAGCCCACCGATCCGCGCGCCTACAACGCCCAGCCGTACTCGGGCGGTGACCCCTACGCCGACTACCGCCGCACCGACCTCGACTTCTCGGCCCGGGTCGACCTGGCCGACCGCCGCCTGGGCGCCGGTGTCGTCGCCGCCAACGACGAGTTCTTCGCCCACCGCGAGAACCTGCTGCGGACCGAACCGGCCGTGTTCGACCCACACGCCTTCGGGCACAAGGGCAAGGTCATGGACGGCTGGGAGACCCGCAGGCGCCGGGGCGTGAGCGCGGACCAACCGCACCCCACCGCCGAGGACCACGACTGGGCCCTGGTCCGCCTCGGCCTTCCCGGCCTGGTCAGGGGCCTGGTCGTGGACACCGCGCACTTCCGCGGCAACCACCCCCGCGAGGTCAGCGTGGAGGCCGCCCACCTGGCGGGCACCCCCACCACCGACGAACTGCTCGACGCGGAGTGGACCGAGATCGTCCCCCGCACCCACGTGTACGGACATGCCGCCAACGGCTTCACGGTGAGGGCCGGGCGCCGGTGGACCCACCTGCGCCTCAAGCAGTTCCCCGACGGCGGCGTCGCGCGCCTGCGCGTGTACGGCGACCCCGTTCCCGACCCCGACTGGCTGACCGCCCTCGGCGGCTTCGACGTGGCCGCCCTGGTCAACGGCGGTACGGTCGAGGACGCCTCCGACCGCTTCTACTCGCCGCCGGTCAACATCATCTCCCCCGGACGCTCCCACAAGATGGACGACGGCTGGGAGAACCGCCGCCGCCGCGACACCGGCCACGACTGGGTGCGCTTCCGCCTCACCGCCCAGGCCTCGGTCCGCGCCCTGGAACTGGACACCTCCTACTACAAGGGCAACGCCGCGGGCTGGGTGACCGTCCTCGGCCGGGACGCCCACTCCAGCGCCCCGGAGGAGTGGTTCGAGATCGTGGGCCGCACCCGCCTGGAGCCCGACAGCGCACACCGCTTCGTCCTGGGCTCACCGGTCACCGCCACCCACGTGCGCACCGACGTCTTCCCCGACGGCGGCATCGCTCGCCTGAACGTCTTCGGCTCGCTGACCGGGACCGGCACCGCCGACCTCCGGCACCGCTGGGACTCCCTCTGCGGCTGAAGCACGGGTGCCGCGGCGGAGCTTCCGGGCGGTCCCTCGTCGCGGCACCGGAGGCCTCCCCCACGCGCCGGGGGCGGGCGGCGCGTTCGCGCCGCCCGCCCCCGGTCGCGGTCTCCGCGCCCGGGACCTACTCCCGTACGAGCATCCGCCCGGCCGTGTCGTCCGGGCCGACGTCCTCGCCGCGCAGAACGGTGCGGCGCACGCGTCCGAACAGTCGCGCACCGTCGTAGGGGCTCACCGGGTGGCGGTGCCGGAGCTCGCGCACGTCGACCCGGAAGGACTCCTCCGGGGCGACCACAGCGAAGTCGGCGTCGTGGCCGGGAGTGAGGCCCCCCTTGCCGCGCAGGCCGGCCACCCGCGCGGGACCGGCGGCCATCCACCGCACCACGTCCTCCAGCGACATGCCCCGGGCCCGCGCCTCGGTCCACACCGCGGAGAAGCCGACCTGGAGTCCGGACACCCCGCCCCACGCGGTGCCGAAGTCACCGGTGTCCGGGTCCTTGAGCTCGGGGGTGCTCGGCGAGTGGTCGCTGACCACGCAGTCGATCAGCCCGTCCGCGAGCGCCCGCCACAGCAGATCGCGGTTGGCGGAGTCGCGGATGGGCGGGCAGCACTTGTACTGGGTGGCCCCGGCGGGCACCCCCTCGGCCTCCAGGGTGAGGTAGTGCGGGCAGGTCTCCACGGTCAGCGCCACGCCGTCCGCCTTGGCCTGGGCGATCAGCGGCAGCGCGGAGGCGCTGGACAGGTGCAGCACGTGCACCCGGGTCCCCGTGGCCTTGGCCGCCTCGATCACCCGGGCGATCGCCGCGTTCTCGGCGGTGTCGGGCCGTGAGGCCAGGAAGGCGGCGTAGTCGCGCCCGGCGGCGGACGGCGCGCCCTCCAGGACGGCGGGGTCCTCGGCGTGCACGATGAGGCGGCCGCCGAACTCCCCGATCGCCCCGGCCGCCGAGAGCAGCTCCTCCGGAGACAGGTGGCCGAACTCCTCCACCCCGGACGGGGACAGGAACGCCTTGAACCCGTACACCCCCTCCTGCCAGAGCGCGGCGAGCTCCTTGGTGGCACCGGGACGGCTGTTCTCGGGTACGGCACCGCCCCAGAAACCCACGTCCACGGCGAGCTTTCCCTCGGCGGCGGCGCGCTTGGCCTCCAGCCCGCCGACGGTGGTGGTCGGCGGCACGCTGTTGAGCGGCATGTCCAACAGCGTGGTGATCCCGCCCAGGGCGGCGGCGCGGGTGGCGGAGGCGAAGCCCTCCCACCGGGTGCGGCCCGGCTCGTTGACGTGCACGTGGGTGTCGACCAGCCCCGGCAGCAGCACCTCGTCGTCGGCCAGGACGATCTCACGGCGGGCGATGAGGGCGGCGTCATCCCCGGACAGGACACTGACGACACGCCCGTCGAGCACCCCGACGGTGACGGACCGCTCCCCCTCCGGGGTGAGGGCGCGGCGGGCGCGGACGGCGAGATCGTGTTGGGTCATCTGGTGTGGGGCGGATACTCCCGTCCTCAGGCGGGAGGGAAAGCCCCTGCCTCCTTCTGCGTGGTGTAGCCGTAACCGTCCGCCCGCTGGAGCGGGCGCGGGTTCTTCCATGAGGTCCTGACCGGGCCATGCGGGGTTTGCGGAGTGTGGCCGCCAGTGCTGCGCACCGCCACCAGTCCGGCACGCGTGCGGGCACAGGCACCGCGCCCGGCGCACCCGACGACCAGGACCGTGGCGGCGGTCGTGGCGGTGGTCCTGACGGTCTCGGCCCTGCTGGCGGCCGGCGCGTCGGGGGTGTGGGACCCGGGCGGGTGGTCGCGGACGCGGTTCCACCTGGTGCGCCCGCCCGAGGCCACATGGGTGGGCAGGTGCCCGTCCGGGGTGGCGCCACCGGCGGCAGGTGCACCGCCGGTGGTCTCCCCCCGCACATGTTCCACACCGGGTGTCACGCGCACGCGGCCTCCTCGCCCCGTTCCGTCCCTGTTCCCCGGGGTGTCCGCTGACGCGGATTCCAGGGCAGGCCGCTGAGGGAGCACGGCCTGGCGGGTCCTCGGTCCTGTGCGAAACGTAGCCAACGGGTCACCTCTCTGGTGTCGGCTCGTGCTGGCAACGGCAGGCCACCGGCCGCGTGGGCCGAAACCCTCCTCCACCAGGAAGAGGAACCCGTCACCGGTCCTCCTGCCCGACACGTCGGCTGGCCAGGGCGGCGAGCGTGCCGGTGTCGGTTCCGGCGGCCTCCGCCACCTCGGCCTCGTCCAGCGCCCCGCAGCGTATCCCGCTCACCAGGACCGAGGCCAGGGCCTGGGCCGTGGCGGGCTCGTCCAGCACTCCCCCGGAGACGGCGCCGAGGTAGGAGCGCAGGCGCGCCGCCGCGGGCTCGAAGGCCTCCCGGTAGAAGACGTAGGTGGCCAGGTAGCGGGTGGGCAGCTGGTGCGGGTGCAAGTCCCAGCCCTGGTAGAAGCCGCGTTCCAGGGAACGGCGGACCAGGGAGGCGTGCAGCCGCCAGGCGGCGTGCACGTCCCCGGTCCCGCCGACGGGCAGCACGTTGGTGGAGCCGTCGGAGAGCCACACCCCGGTTCCCGCGGCGGCCACCTGCATCACGGCCTTGGCGTGGTCGGCGACCGGGTGGGCCATGCTCTGGTAGGCGGCGGTGATCCCGCAGGCGGCGCTGTAGTCGTAGGTGCCGTAGTGCAGGGCGCTGACCCGGCCCTGCCCGGCGCGGATCATGCGGGCGACGGCGACCGTACCGTCGGGCAGCAGGATCGACTGCGGGGTCTCGATCTGCAGCTCGAACCGCAGCCGTCCCCCGGGCAGGTCCAGACGCCGTTCCAGCTCCTCGGCGAGCCAGGCCATCGCCTCGACCTGCTCCACGGAGGTGATCTTGGGCAGGGTGAGCGCCAGCCCGTCCGGCAGGGCTCCGAGCTCCTCCAGGAGGGTGTGCAGGAACAGGGCGAGGCTGCGGGTGCCGCGCGCGCGTCCGGCGGCCTCCATGCCCTTCATCCGGACACCGAAGACGGTCGGTGCCTGTCCGGCTCCGAGGTCGGAGCACAGGGCCCGGGCCGCCGCGACCACGTCGCGGTCCTCCCGCGCGTCGCCCCGGTCGCCGTAGCCGTCCTCCAGGTCCACGCGCAGGTCCTCGATCGGCTCGCGGCCGAGTTTGTCGCGCAGGCGGGGCAGGACCCCGGCGACGGCGGCCTCCTCCACGCCGGTGGCGGCGGACAGGGCCGCGGCGTCGGGCGCGTGTTCGTCCAGACAGGACAGGGCGGCGCTTCCCCACTCCCGGGCCAGGCCGGTCCGGACCCGGTCCGCGGGCACGTAGACCGTGTGCACGGGCTGCCGGCCCCCGGAGGCCCCCGGATAGTCGAGGGCGAGCCGGGCGTCGGCGTCGGCCAGGCGCGCGTCCAACCCGGCGGCGAGTACGTCCAGGCCCCACTCGGCACCCATGCGCGGGCTCTCGGGCCGGTCCTCTTCCACGTGTGCGTCCTTCCCCAGTATTTTCCCTATCGCGGATACTAACTTCTGCAATTCGGAATAACAAGAAGCACAGGAGTGTCCAGGAAGCAGAGGGAAGCTTCCCGGACGAGCGGACCGCCGCCGCCCCACGTGCTATAGAAGAAGTGATGCCGGGAACCGCCCTCGCATCCACGAAGGCAGGAACCCGAACCCGAGGCCCTCAGCATGGGAGCGCGATCGTTGTCAGCCCCACATACCCCTCTACGCGCCGATGAACAGGGAAAACGTGAACGTTCCAGTGGCGTGCAGTCGCTCGACCGGGCCTTCTCCCTGCTGGAGATCATGGCGGACGCGGGCGGCGAGACCTCGCTGAGCCAGCTGGCCGACTCCTCCGGGCTGCCGCTGCCGACCATCCACCGCATCATCCGCACCCTGGTCGGCAACGGATACGTGCGCCAGCTCCCCTCGCGCCGCTACGCGCTGGGACCGCGCCTGATCGGCCTGGGCGACAAGGCGTCGCAGATGCTGGGCACCTGGGCCCGTCCGCACCTGGCGCAGCTGGTGGAGGACCTGGGCGAGACGGCGAACCTGGCGATGCTGGACGGCGACAAGGTCGTCTACGTGGCGCAGGTGCCCTCACAGCACTCCATGCGCATGTTCACCGAGGTGGGACGGCGCGTGCTGCCCCACTCGGCGGGCGTGGGCAAGGCCCTGCTGTCCCAGCTCGACGACGAGGAGGCGCTGGCCACGGTGCGCCGCACGGGCATGCCCGCCGCCACCGAGCGCACCATCACCGACCCCGACAAGTTCAAGGACGAGCTGCACCGGATCCGCTCGAACGGCTTCGCCATCGACGACGGCGAGCAGGAGGTCGGTGTGCGCTGCGTGGCCGTCCCGGTGGTGGGGGCGCCCTCGGGGATGGCGGTGTCGGTGTCGGGGCCCGAGGCCCGGGTGAGCTGGGAGTTCGTGGACCGGGCCGCACCCATCGTGCGCCGCTGCGCGGCCATGCTGGCCACCGACCTCAACAACCAGGCCTAGGTCGTGTTTTTTGCACCATTCCGGGCTCGCGTCCACCAGGCTGCCTCTCGCCACGCCTCTGCGCTCGTGAAGCACAACCAGGCTGGACTTCGCACATCATCCTGCGAGAGATCGCCTGGGGCGGCCGCTCGCCGACCCGAAAGCCTTCTAGAAAACACTCCCTAGCGGGCCAGCCAAAAACCGTCGCCGGTGCGACGCACGGATCCGACCAGCCGTGATCTTGCTCTTGGTGGCGCCGTGGGGCGTCGGCAGTGCCGCCAAGAGCAAGATCACGGCGTGGGGGCGGGCCGTGGACACACGCCCCGACCCGGCGGGCCTACGTCTGCTGGTCGAAGCCCAGTCTGCGCAGCTGCTTGGGATCGCGCTGCCAGTCCTTGGCCACGCGCACCCGCAGGTCCAGGAACACCCGCCGGCCCAGCAGGGCCTCGATCTGCTTGCGGGCCTGCGAGCCCACGTCGCGCAGCCGCGAGCCCTTCGAGCCGATCACGATCGCCTTCTGGCTGGGCCGCTCCACGTACAGCGACGCGTAGATGTCCACCAGCTCCTTGCCCGGGCGGGTGTTCTCGCGCTCGTACATCTCGTCCACGACCACCGCGATGGAGTGCGGCAGCTCGTCGCGCACACCCTCCAGGGCCGCCTCGCGCACCAGTTCGGCCACCAACATCTCGTCCGGCTCGTCGGTCAGGTCGCCCTCGGGGTACAGCGGCGGCCCCTCCGGCAGGTGCGAGCACAGCACCTCGGTGACCGTCTCCAGCTGGAATTCCCCCTGGGCGGACACCGGGACGATGTCGGCCCAGTCCCCCAGCTCGTCGACCGCCATCAGCTGACGGCCCACGGCCTCCCTGCCCACCAGGTCCGTCTTGGTGACCAGCGCGACCACCGGGGTGTTCGTCTGCTCCGCCAGCTCCTTGGCGATGTAGGTGTCACCCCGCCCGATCGGCTCGTCGGCGGGCAGGCAGAACGCGATCACGTCCACCTCGACCAGGGTGGACCGCACCAGCGAGTCCAACCTCTCGCCGAGCAGGGTGCGTGGCTTGTGCAGGCCGGGCGTGTCCACGATGATCAGCTGTGCCTCGGGCCGGTGCACGATCCCGCGCACCGTGCGGCGGGTGGTCTGCGGCCGACTGCTGGTGATCGCCACCTTCTGCCCGACCAGCGCGTTCATGAGGGTGGACTTGCCCACGTTCGGGCGTCCCACGAAGCACGCGAAACCACTGCGGAAGCCCTCCGGGTGGGAGGGCATCTCCAGCGGCACCCGCAACTTCTCCAGGTCGAGCTCGTTCATCGGTCCTTCTCAACGCCGGGTGATGCTCGCGGGCACCCCGTCGGGGGCCGCGATCACCACCACCTGGGTTTTCAGGTCGTCCGCCACCGCGCGGTCGTCCTCGGTCAACTCCACGGCCTCGGTGACCACCGCGGCGGCCTCCAGGGCCGAGGCCTCGCTGGAGACGGCCGCGGCCACGGCGGCCTGGAGCGCGCTCAGCCGCAGCGAGGGCAACGACACCGTCGTGGCCACGTAGGTACGCCCGGTCTCGTCGCGTACCGCCGCGCCCTCCACCGCCGCGTTGCGGGCACGCGAGGCCCGCGCGAGGGTGACGAGCTTGCCGTCCTCAGGGCCCAACCCCGTCGTATCCGTCACTGATCCATGCTCCTCATGTCGTCGTTCTCGGCTTGGGGCGCCTCCCCGGCGTCGTCGGGCAGGCGCTCCACCAGGACCGTGGTCATCCGGTTCCGGCGGCTGCTCTTGCCCTCAAGGGTGAGCCTGAGACCAGCGTATTCGGCCTGGGCACCGCCGACCGGCACCCGGCCCAGCACGAACGCCACGAGTCCGCCGACGGTCTCCACGTCCGGCACGTCCAGGTCCCGGTCGGGGAACAGCTCGCCCAGCTCGCCCAGCGGCAGGCGCGCGGTCACCCGCACCCGGTCGTCGTCGAGCCAGTCCACCGGCGGGATCTCGTGATCGTACTCGTCGGTGATCTCACCGACGATCTCCTCCACGATGTCCTCCAGCGTGACCAGGCCCGCGGTGCCCCCGTACTCGTCGATGACCACGGCGACGTGGTTGCGCTGCTTCTGCATCTCGCGCAGCAGTTCGTCGATGGGCTTGGTGTCGGGGACGTAGGTCGCTTGGCGCATCACGTCCCCGGCGGTGAGCGGCACGTCGCCCCGGTTGCCCGCGACCGCCGCCCAGCGGTCGCGCAGCCGCTCCACCAGGTCCTTGAGGTAGACGATGCCCACCACGTCGTCCTCGTCCTCACCGGTCACCGGGATACGCGAGTACCCGCTCGTCAGCGCCAGGGCCAGCACCTCGTCGGCGTCGTCTTCGCGTCCGGTGAACACGATGTCGGGGCGCGGCACCATCACCTCGCGCACGGAGGTGTCGTCGAGCTTGAACACCGAGTGGATCATCTGGCGCTCCTCGGGGTCGATGACCTCCCCCTGCTCGGCCAGATCGACCAGCTGGCGCAGTTCCACCTCGGTGCTGAAGGGGCCCTCGCGGTCGCCCTTCGCGCGCGGGGTGAGCGCCCGGCCCGCACCCACCAGCAGCTGGGCGATCGGGCCCACCACGACCTGGACCGGGTGGACGACGGTCGCGCTGGCCCGGGCGACCGGCCCGGAGAACTGGCGGCCCAGGATGCGCGGAGCGATCGCGATCAGCACCGACTCCACCACGACCATCGCCACGGCGGTCAGCGCCAGCGCGGGCCAGCCCAGTCCGAGCAGGAACACCATGCCCACGGCGGCGGCCAGCACCGCGCACACCTCGCACACCACACGCAGGAACAGCAGCACGTTGAGGTGACGGGTGGGGTCGTCCGCCACCCGCCCCCAGCGGCTTTCGGCCACGGCGACGCGCTCGACGCCGCTCACCGCGGGCAGGCCCACGGACATGACACGCGTGACGGCGACCTCGGCCGAGACCAGGAAGCCAGCGACGGCGGTCAGCACGAGGGCCGCCGCGAAGGCGGTGAGCCACTCGGCGGGCTCCCCCGTGGTCAACGGGGCGACGTCGGGCCACTCCGACGGGCTCATCGGGTGCTCTCGTCCTCCTCGGGCCCGGCCGCCTCGCGCTCACGCCAGGCGGCGAGGATCTCGCCCTGCAGTCCGAACATCTCCTTGTGCTCGTCGGGCTCGGCGTGATCGTAGCCCAGCAGGTGCAGGATGCCGTGGGTGCACAGCAGGTCGATCTCGGCCTCGGTACTGTGCCCGGCCTTCCTCGCCTGGCTCTCGGCGACCTGCGGACAGATGATCACGTCGCCGAGGACACCCGGTTCGCTCGTACGGCCGGGGCCGCCGGGGCGCAGTTCGTCCATGGGGAAGGAGAGCACGTCGGTGGGTCCCGGCTCGTCCATCCACCGCACGTGCAGGTCGGTCATCGGGTCCTCGTCCACCAGCACGACGGACAGTTCGGCCAACGGGTGGACGCGCATGGCGTCGAGCACGTGCCTGGCCAGACGGGAGAGCCTCTCCTCGTCCACGCTGGTGACGCCGGACTCGTTGGCGACGTCGATACTCATCGGTTGCGGCTGCCTCACTTGGGATCGCGGCGGCCGGGCGACGCGCCCGGCCGGTGATGCGGCGCGCCCGAACGGCGCGCCCGTGACGTTCGAACCGGTGGGCCCCTGTGTGTCGGGCCCACCGGTTCGAGTGCCTACCGGCTCAGTCTGCCCGTTCCTCGGACACTGTGCCGCCCGGCTCGGACTCCGCCGGGGCGTCGATGGATCCGCGCCGCGCGGATCCGCCCCGGGAGCGGCCGCCGCCGGAGGAGCGCCGGCGCTCCTCCCGGGAGTCGCCCTGGGCGGCGTCGTAGCGGCCGTAGGCGTCCACGATCTGTCCGACCAGCTTGTGCCGGACGACGTCGTCGCTGGTCAGCCGACAGAAGGCGATGTCGTCGATGTCACTGAGGATGTTCTCGATGGTGCGTAGGCCGCTGGTCTGCCCGCCGGGCAGGTCGACCTGGGTGACGTCACCGGTGACCACGATCTTGGAACCGAATCCCAGCCGCGTGAGGAACATCTTCATCTGCTCGGGCGAGGTGTTCTGGGCCTCGTCCAGGATGATGAAGGAGTCGTTCAGGGACCTTCCGCGCATGTACGCCAGGGGCGCGACCTCGATCGTCCCGGCCGCCATCAGCTTGGGGATGGAGTCGGCGTCGAGCATGTCGTGCAGGGCGTCGTACAGCGGACGCAGGTAGGGGTCGATCTTGTCGTAGAGGCTGCCGGGCAGGAAGCCCAGCCGCTCCCCCGCCTCCACCGCCGGACGGGTGAGGATGATCCGGCTGATCTCCTTGTCCTGGAGCGCCTTGACCGCCTTGGCCATGGCCAGGTAGGTCTTGCCGGTGCCCGCGGGACCGATGCCGAACACCACGGTGTGCCGGTCGATGGTGTCGACGTAGCGCTTCTGGTTCACCGTCTTGGGACGGATGGTCCTGCCCCGGTTGGACAGGATGTTGGTGGTCAGCACCTCCGCGGGCCGCTCCGCACCGGGCGAGCCCAGCATGTGGACCATGCGCTCGATGGTGTCGGGGGTGACGTGGGTGCCGCTCTTGGCGAGTTCGATCAGCTCCTCGACGAGGCGGACCACCACGGCGGTCTCCTCGGGGCTGCCACTGATGGTGAACTCGTTGCCACGCACGTGGATGTCGCTGTCGAAGGCCCGCTCCAACGCCCTGAGGAGTTCGTCCCCCGAGCCCAGCAGGCTGATCATCGTGTGCTCGTCGGGCACCACGACCTTGACCTGTGTGTCCCGTGACGGGTGTGTGTGCGTTGTCTCGGACATGGTCTGGCCTGACGGCCGCTGTCCCTACCCTTCGATCGGACGCCTGCCCGCCGCTGCGGACGACGCGCCTCGTGGACGGTTCCCGGCACCGTGGACGACGGCGTCGGGCCGGGCTCCTCGCCGGCGTTCCCAGCGGTCACACCGAACCCTCGAAGCCCACGGCCCCGAGTCTACCAAGGCGGCTCCACCCCGATCGGCCCGTTGTCCCGGCCCCACCGGGACTCCGCCGCGGGCGCCCGCGAGGCCGCTGGAGGTGGCGCGGGTTCCCGCCCCTCGGGCGCCCGGGAGGGGTGAAGCGGTGCCCCGGAACGGGCACGGCTATCCGGGCGGCCAGTTCAGGCCGCGGCCGCCGAGCAGGTGCCCGTGGAGGTGGAAGACCGTCTGCCCCGCGCCGCTGCCGGTGTTGAACACCAGCCGGTACCCGAAGTCGGCGACGTCCTCGGCGGTGGCCACCTCGTGCGCCTCACGGACGATCTCGTCGATCAGTCCGGTGTCCGCGGCGGCGGCCTCGGCGGCGGTGGGGTGGTGCTCGCGCGGAATGATCAGCACGTGCGTGGGCGCTTGGGGGTTGATGTCGCGAAAGGCCACCGTGCGCTCGCTCTCGCGGACGATCTCGGCGGGCACCTCCCCCTTCACGATCTTGCAGAAGAGGCAGTCGTCCTGGGCCATCGAGAACCTTTCCGTCTGTGCGGCCGCCGTCATGGCCACCGCCTCGGGCTGTCCGGAACCATGATGCCGCAGGTCGTCCGTGGACGAACTACTGGAAACAGTCCTTTCGTGATCCTTGGGAAGCCCGTTCGGCCTTGGTCCGAGTTCCAGTCGCGATAGGCTTTGCACCCGTGCGCGTCAGGCCGTCGGCTCCGTCCGGCCCCGGCCGGGTTCCCGCGTGTTCGGATTGAAACGCACGTCTACCTGGAAAAGAAGAGGTATGCCCTTTCGTAAACCCCGCGACAAGGGTGTGCGTCGAACTGATGTGACGACAGAAACCATGGTGGCTGGAGCCACCACGGCTCCTCTCTCGGTGGAGTGGGACGCCGAACACGCCGTGACGGAGCTCTACCGGGAGCACTATCGTCCGCTCGTTCGACTCGCCGCACTGCTCGTCCGCGATCACGCGACCGCGGAGGAGGTCGTCCAGGACTCGTTCGTCGCTATGCACAACGCGTGGCGCCGTCTGCGCGATCCGAACAAGGCCCTGTCCTACCTCCGCCAGGCCGTGGTGAACAAGGCCAGGTCCGTGCTCCGCCACAGGGCGGTTGTGGAGAAGCACGCGCCCAAGGCCCTGCCCGACGCGCCCAGCGCCGAGCACGGCGCACTGAACATGTTGGAGCGCGAAGCCGTCATCCGCGCTCTGCGCAAACTACCCACCCGTCAGCGAGAGGCCATCGTGCTCCGGTACTACGGCGACCTGTCCGAGGCACAGATCGCGGATGCCATGGGGATCAGCCGGGGCGCGGTCAAGAGCCACACGTCCCGCGGCATCTCCGCGCTCCGTTCTGTTCTGGAGCAGGCGACATGAGCAGCCCGACAGATCCGATGAACGATCCGTTCGAGGAGCAGCTCCGCCAGCTGCTCAAGGCCGAGGCCGACACGGTCACGACCTCGCCCGAGGCGTTGAACCTCATTCGTGAGCGCACCGAGCGCAACCGCGGCTCGATCTGGTTCGGCCTGCCCTGGCTACGTCCCGCGCTGGCCGTGGCGGGGGCCACCCTGATCGCCGCTTCCGTGATCATGTCCAGTCCCCAGGTGCGCGACCACGTCCTGGAGATCGTCCCCGCGGGCGCCGACCGCGAGGGCACGCTCACCGAGCAGGAGCGGGGCGACGACGTGACCGTCCCCGATCCCTCCACCGGCTCCGTCGACGGCGCCACCCAGCCGGAACCGTTGCCCCCGGAGGAGCCGGAGGCCTCGCCCAGCCCCGAGGCCGAGGAGGAGGACCCCTCCTCCGAGGAGGCCCCGGAGACCGCCTCCACGTGCCCGGAGCCCGTGGAGAGGCCCTCACCGTCCTCCCCGACGGCGGCCAACGGCGAGGACGGGAAGAGGCCCGCGACCGCCGAGGAGGGCTGCGAGCCGGCCGAGGAGCCCAGCACCGGCACCGGAGGCGGCGAGGGGGCCGGTGACGGTGCCAGCGGCGGCGGCAACGGCGAGGACGACGCCGGAACCGGCACCGGCGACGACGGCGCCGGCGACGACACCGGTGAGGACGGAGGCACCGGCACCGGAGGCGGCGAGGGGACCGGCGGGACCGGTGGTTCCGACGCCACCGGCGGCGACACCACCAACAAGACGGCGACGGGGAACTGACCCGGCCGCACACACGCCCGCACACATGAGAGGCGCCCCGGACCGGAATCGGGGGCGCCTCTGGCTATCCGTGGCCCTGGTGTCCGTGCGAGAGGGGCTCGGGGAACAGCCCCCTACCAGCGGCCGGTGCGCGCCTGGAGCACCGACAGCGCCGCGACCCCGGCCGTGGAGGTGCGCAGCACGCTCGGGCCCAGCAGCGCCCGGACCGCGCCCGCGGCGGTGAACGCGTCGAGCTCGGCGTCGGAGAAGCCGCCTTCGGGGCCGACCACCAGGACGACTCCCGGACCGTCGCCGGTGGGCGGTTCCAGTTCGGACAGGCGGCTGTCGCCGTCCTCGTGCAGCACGATCCCCAGGTCGGCGCCGGCCAGCAGGTCTGCCACCGCGGAGTGGTCCGCGAGGTCGGCGACCTCGGGCAGCCGTCCGCGCCGGGCCTGCTTGGCCGCCTCGCGGGCGGTGGCACGCCACTTGGCCAGCGACTTGGCCGCCCGATCACCCTTCCAGCGGGTGACGCAGCGCTCCGCCGCCCAGGGCACGACGGCGTCGGCCCCGGCCTCGGTCATCATCTCCACGGCCAGCTCGCCCCGGTCGCCCTTGGGCAGCGCCTGGACCACGGTCAGGCGGGGCCGGGGGACCGGTTCCTCCCGGCGCTCCACGACCCCGCAGACGATGTGGTCCCTGGCCACGGCGGTCACGACGCAGCGGGCGACCAGGCCCCGGCCGTCGGAGAGGTCGACGGTCTCGCCCTCCCTGACACGCCGCACCACGGCGGCGTGGCGGCCCTCGGCGCCGCCCACGGTCACCCGGTCGGCCGCGAGGTCCGCGGTACCGACCAGGAAGACCGGCGGTGTCACTTGGCGCCGAAGGCGTCGCGAATCTTGGAGAAGAAGCTGCCGTGCCCGGGGCTGAAGCGGCCCGGGGACTGGTCCTCACCACGAAGTTCGGCGAACTTGCGCAGTAGCGCCTCCTGCTCCTCGTCCAGCTTGCCCGGGGTCTCCACGTCCACGCGGATGCGCAGGTCGCCCCGGCCGCCGCCGTCGAGGTGGCTGACGCCCTTGTTGGGGAGGGTGATGACGTGACCCGAGTTGGTGCCCGGGCGCAGGTCGATGTTCTCGGTCCCGTCGAGGGTGTCGAAGGAGAAGGACGCGCCCAGCGCGGCGGCCGTCATGGGAACGGTCACCGTGCAGTGCAGGTCGTCGCCACGGCGCTCGAAGGTGGGGTGCGGGCGCTGGAGGATCTCCAGGATGATGTCGCCCCGCGGGCCGCCGTTGGGGCCGACCTCTCCCTCACCGGCGAGTTGGATGCGGGTGCCGTCGTCGACGCCCGCGGGAATCCTGACGGTCCTGGTGACCTTCTCGCGCACACGGCCCTCGCCGGCGCAGTCGCCGCAGGGGTTGGTGATGACCGACCCCTGGCCCGAGCACTGCGGGCAGGGGCGGGAGGTCATGACCTGGCCCAGGAAGGACCGGGTGACCTGGGACACCTCTCCCTGTCCGTGGCACATGTCACACGTGGTGCGGTGCGACCCGGCCGCCGTCCCCTCCCCCTGGCACGTCTCGCACAGGATGGCGGTGGGGAAGGTGATCTCCTTGCTGACCCCGAACGCGGTCTCCACCAGATCCAGTTCGACCCGGATCTTGATGCTGCGACCGCGGCGGACCCGCTCCCGGGGGCCGCGCCCGCCGGGCTGGCCGCCGCCGAAGAAGGCGTTCATGATGTCGTCGAAGGCGAACCCGCCCGCGCCGCCGAAGCCTCCGGCACCGCCGCCTCCACCCGGGGCGTACGGGTCCTGTCCCATGTCGAACATCCGACGCTTGCTCTCGTCGGAGAGGACCTCGTAGGCCTGGGTCACCTCTTTGAAGCGCTCCTGGGTGGCCGGGTCCGGATTGATGTCCGGATGCAGCTCGCGAGCAAGCCGCCTGTAGGCCTTCTTGATCTCGTCCTTGGACGCGTCCCGACGCACCCCGAGAACCTGGTAATAGTCTCTGGCCACTGAGTTACTGTCCTGCCAAAATCTGTCCGATGTACCGAGCCACGGCGCGTACTGCTCCCATCGTTCCCGGGTAGTCCATCCGGGTGGGCCCCACCACGCCGATCTTGGCGAGCGACTGGTTTCCCACACCGTAGTCGGCCGAGACGACGGAGGTGGACCTGAGTCCCTCGTGAAAGTTCTCCGCGCCGATGCGCACCGTGAGCATCGACGGGTCCTTCGCCTCCCCCAACAAACGGATGAGGACCATGTTCTCTTCCAGTGCCTCCAGGACGTCCCGGAGGCTGGCGGTGAAGTCGACGGCGGCGAGGTTGGCCGTCCCCGCGAGGACGATCTTCTCCTCGCGCCGTTCGACGAGGCTCTCCAGTAGGACGGAGAGGACCGACACCGCCATCTGACGCTGTTCGGGCGGGACCTGGGAAGGCAGGTCCTCCACCGCGCCGGGCACCTCGCCGAGGTGGAGCCCGGAGATGGCCCGGTTGAGCATGCCGCGCAGGTCGTTGACGGCGGTCTCCTTGGTCTCACCCAGGCCGTCGATGACACGCTGTTCGACACGGCCCGTGTTGGTGATCACGACCATCATGACCCGCTGGGCCCCGAGGGGGATCAGCTCCACGTGCTGAACCGACGAGCGGGTCAGCGAGGGGTACTGGACGATCGCGACCTGACGGGTGAGCTGGGAGAGGAGCCTCACGGTACGGGCGACGATCTCGTCGAGGTCCACGGCACCGGTGAGAAAGGACTCGATGGCGCGCCGCTCCGCCGAGGAGAGCGGTTTGACCGAGGAGAGCCGGTCGACGAAGAGCCGGTACCCCTTGTCCGTGGGCACCCGGCCCGCGCTGGTGTGCGGCTGGGTGATGTAGCCGTCCTCTTCCAGGGCGACCATGTCGTTGCGGATCGTCGCCGGGGAGACACCGAGCCTGTGACGGTCGGCCAGTGCCTTGGATCCCACGGGCTCGTTGGTGTTGACGAAGTCCTCGACGACGGCACGCAGGACCGCGAGCTTGCGCTCATCCAGCAACTCGCCACCTCCTGGCACTCCATGGTCCTCAGTGCTAATTCTATGCCCGACCGCAAACCCGGTCGGCTACCCGTGCGTGGAACGCCCGGGGAACGCGACCTCTTCCTCCCCTTCTTCCTTCCCCACCGGATCGGCGGCACGCGCCGCCGCCACCGGGGACCGGGGCCCCGCACCAGTAGACTGCACGACCGTGGCAACCAAGGGAACCAGCCGTTACAGCAGTGACGTGCTCGCCGAGGACCGGCACAGGCCGAGGAGGAAGGCCGTGCGCGAGGTGCCCCTGTCCCGGGACCTGGTCGTGGAGGACGCCGAGGAGGCGTTCTGCGGGGCCGTGGTGGCCTGGGACAAGGCGACCGTGACCCTGGAGGACCGGCACGGCCGCCGACGCGTGTTCGACCTCGGGCCGTCCGCGTTCCTGGTCGAGGGCGAACTGGCCACGCTCGTGCGCCCCGCCGCGGCTCCGCGGGGACCGCTGCGCAGCGCCTCCGGGTCGGTGGCGGTACCGGACGCGCGTGCGCGCACCGCCCGGGAGAGCCGGATCTACGTGGAGGGCGTCCACGACGCCGAACTGGTGGAGCGGGTCTGGGGCCACGACCTGCGCGTCGAGGGGGTGGCCGTCGAGTTCCTGGAGGGGATCGACGACCTGCCGTCGATCGTGGCGGATTTCTCACCCGGGCCGGGCAGGAGGCTGGGGGTCCTGGTGGACCACCTGGTCCCGGACTCCAAGGAGACCCGGATCGCCGAGCGGGTGCGCGACGAGCACGTGCTGGTGGTCGGCCACCCCTACGTCGACGTGTGGCAGGCGGTGCGGCCGAGTGCCGTGGGCATCGCGGGCTGGCCCGAGGTACCGCGCGGCGTTCCCTGGAAGGAGGGGGTCGTACGGGCTCTGGGGTGGCGGATGGAGACGGGTGAGGCGTGGCGCCGGATCCTGGGCTCGGTCCGTACCTATGCTGATCTGGAGCCGGCCCTGCTCGGCCGGGTGGAGGAGCTGATCGACTTCGTCACCGGACCGCACCCGGACGGCCCCTAGGAAGCACCGCGCGCAAGGGAGCAGGGCAGGACCTAGGATTCTGCCCAGAGCGAGGTGTCGGCGCCGTTGGCGCCTCGGGTCCCCCGCCTCCGGCCCTGCGCGGTCGTCGGTACAGCCCGGTAGTACGAGAACCGCCCCCATCAGCGGAGCCAAGGAAGAGCATGAGCGAGACCCCGACGAATCCTCCCTCCCCGGAGGACCCCCACCAAGGGCAGCAGCCGGACCACGGGCAGAACGAGCAGCAGGAGTACGGACAGCAGCCGGACCAGGGCCGACAGCCCGGGTACGGACAGCCGTCGGGGGCCCATCCCGCCTACGGTCAGCCGTCCGGAGCGCAGTCGCCGTACGCGCCCCGGCCCGACCAGGGACAGCGGCCCTACGCCCCGCAGCCCGGCTACGGTCAGCAGGGGTACGGCCAGCAGCCGCCGCAGTACGGGCAGCCCCAGCCGCCGGAGTACGGCCAGCCCGCCCACGGCCAGCCGTCCGGGGCCCGACCGGGCTACGCGCCGCCCCCGGAGTACGGGCAGCCGCCCCAGTACGGACAACAGCCTCCCCAGCCCCAGCAACCGGGCTACGGCCAGCCCTCCGGCGGTCAGCCCGGGTACGGCCGGCAGCAGCCGGAGTACGGGCAGCCCTCGGGAGCGCAGTCGCCGTACGCGCCCCAGCCCGACCAGGGGCAGCAGGTCGGTGGACGGCCCGCCTACGGACAGCAGCCACCCGGTTTCGCGCCTCCCGGTGACCCCGGTCAGCAGGGGTACGGCCAGCAGCCGCCGCAGTACGGGCAGCCCCAGCCGCCGGAGTACGGCCAGCCCGCCCACGGCCAGCCGTCCGGGGCCCGACCGGGCTACGCGCCGCCCCCGGAGTACGGGCAGCCGCCCCAGTACGGACAACAGCCTCCCCAGCCCCAGCAACCGGGCTACGGCCAGCAGCCCCCGTACCCGGGAGACCCCGCGGCGTACGGTCAGCCCCAGCAGCAGCCCGGCGGTGACAGCGGCACGCTGGTTGCCATGCTCGCCCACCTGTCCGGTTTCGTGATCGCCTGCCTGGGCTGGATCCCGCCGCTGGCGGTCTACTTCGCCAAGCGCAACCAGTCGCCCTTCGTGCGCCACCACGCGGCGGAGGCGGCGAACTTCCAGCTCACCCTGCTGATTCCGTACATCTTCGCCTGGGTCGTTTTCATCGGTTTGGGTATCTTCTTCCCAGCACTGTCCTGGATCGGTTCCCTACTGATCGCTCTGATATGGATCGTCGCCATCGTTTTCGGCGTCATAGGTGCCAGCAGCGCGAACAAGGGGACGTGGTACCGCTATCCGGTGAGTATCCGCCTGCTGAAGTGATCCCCGCACGCACGCAGTCCGATCCGTCCGTACAAAGGAACCAACGATGTCCTATCCCAGCAATCCTCCCGAGGACCCCTACGGCCAGGGCCAGCAGCCGGGCCAGGAGGGATCCGGCGGCTACCCCTCCCAGCCTGGACACCCCAGCGGTGGCTATCCCTCCCAGGCCGGGCAGCCCAACGGCGGCTACGGCCAGCCGGGCCAGCCGGGTCAGCCCGGGTACCAGCAGGGCGGCTACCCGCCTCCGCCCAACCAGCCCGGCGGCTACCCGGGCCAGCCCGGATACCAGGAGCAGGGCGGTTACGGCCCCCAGGGCGCCTACGGTCAGCCGGGCGGTTACGGCCCCTCCTCGGCCACGACCGGTCAGCCCAACTCCGACGAGCGCCAGATGAGCCTGTTCGCCCACCTGGGCGGCGGCATCCTCGGCTGGATCGTCCCGCTGATCATCTACCTGATGAAGAAGGACGAGTCGCCGTTCGTCCGTGACCAGTCGGCGCAGGCGCTGAACTTCCAGCTCCTGATCCTGATCGGCTACCTGGTCTCCAGCGTCCTGATGGTCGTCCTCATCGGTGCCCTGACCTGGTTCGTCGTCTGGGTCGTGTCCCTCATCTTCGGCATCCTGGGCGGCGTGGCCGCCAACCGTGGGGAGTGGTACCGCTACCCGTTCAACGTCAGCTGGATCCAGTAGGACCGCGTACGGCACACGAGGGGCCCGGCCGCCCGGCCGGGCCCCTCGGTCGTGTCCGGGCACAGGTCCCCGGCCCTCAGGTGAGGTCGCGCACCACGGCGTCGGCGAGCAGGCGCCCCCGTCGGGTGAGGACCGCCCTGCCCTCCTTGTGGGCGTCGAGGTCCAACAGGCCCTCGGTGACGGCCCTTTCGGCGGCGTCCCGGCCGTGCGGCTCCAGCAGGTCCAGCGGGCAGCCCTGTTCCACGCGCAGCTCCAGCAGGACGCGCTCGAAGCGGCGCTCCTCCCCGGTGAGCACCTCACGGGCCAGGCCGGGACTGTCCCCGGCGGCCAGGCGGGCGGCGTAGGCGGCGGGGTGCTTGACGTTCCACCAGCGGGTGCCGCCGACGTGGCTGTGCGCGCCCGGCCCCACACCCCACCAGTGGCCACCGGTCCAGTAGAGCAGGTTGTGCGTGCTGCGCCCCTCGGGGGTGCGCGCCCAGTTGGACACCTCGTAGGCGGTGAACCCGGCCGAGGAGAGGAGCTCGTCGGCCATGAGGTAGCGGTCGGCCATCGCGTCGTCGTCGGGCTCGGTGAGCTCGCCCCTGCGGACCCGTGCGGCCAGCCGGGTGCCCTCCTCGACGATGAGCGAGTAGGCGGAGACGTGGTCGGGCCCGGCTGAGATCGCGGCCTCCAGGGAGGCCCGCCAGTCGTCGTCGCCCTCGCCGGGCGTGCCGTAGATCAGATCCAGGTTGACGTGCTCGAACCCGGCCCGGCGCGCCCACTCCACGCACTGCTCGGGGCGTCCGGGGGTGTGGCCGCGTTCCAGCACCCTGAGCACGTGGGTACGGGCGCTCTGCATGCCGAAGGAGATCCGGGTGAACCCGGCCCCGCGCAACCGCGCCAGGTAGTCGGGGGTGACGGTCTCGGGGTTGGCCTCGGTGGTCAGTTCGGCGTCGGGGGTGAGCCCGAAGCGGTCGCGGACGGCGGCGACGATCCGGCCCAGGTCCTCGGCGGGCAACAGGGTGGGCGTCCCCCCGCCGACGAACACGGTGCTCACCGGCGGACGCTCCCCGGTCAGGACCCGGTCGGCCATCTCCACCTCGGCGATGGCCTGGTCGGCGTAGTTGTCGCGGGAGGCGGTGACGCCACCGTCCCGGGAGACCAGCTCCTCGGCCGTGTAGGTGTTGAAGTCGCAGTAGCCGCAGCGCGTGACGCAGAAGGGCACGTGGACGTAGAACCCGAGGGGCCGGTCGCCGAGTTCGGCGAGGGACTGCCCGGGCAGTTCCCCGGTGCGCGGTACGGGATCGCCGTCGAGGGCAACGGAAGGCATGTCCCCAGTGTCGCCGACGGGACGGCGTGCCCAGGCCGGAGCACGTGTGCGCGTCCGGTCCCACCCGTCACCGTCGCGGCCTCGGCCGCGGACCTCAGACCCGGGGGCGTCCGGCCTGGCTGTCCGTGGAGGCGGCGTCGACCGTGGAGACCCGTGTGGCGGAGGGGGTGACGGGGGTTGAGGCGGGGGCGTGCCTGCGTGCGGGGGCGGTGGCGGTGGAGCCGCGGACGACCAGCTCGGGGTCGAAGACGTACTCGGTGTGGGAGACGGGGTGTCCGGCGATCTCGTCGCACAGGGCGCGCACGGCGGCCAGCGCCATGGCGCTGACCGGCTGGCGGACGGTGGTCAGCGGGGGATCGGTGAAGGCGATGAGCTGGGAGTCGTCGAAGCCCACCACCGAGAAGTCCCGGGGAACGCGCATGCCGCGCTGGCGGGCGGCGCGGATGGCGCCCAGGGCCATCATGTCCGAGCCGCAGACCATGGCGGTGACGCCGCGCTCGATGAGCCTGGCAGCGGCGGCGTGGCCGCCCTCCACTCCGAACAGCGACAGCTCGACGAGGTCGTCGCCGTCCAGGCCGTGCCGGACCAGGGCCCGGTGGTAACCGTCGAGCTTGCGGCGGACCGGGACGTAGCGCTCGGGGCCGCTGGTGAAGCCGATGCGGGTGTGGCCGAGCGCGACCAGGTGGTCGACGGCCAGCCGCCCGGCCTCCCGGTCATCGCAGGAGATGAACGCGGCGGGGATGGTGTCGGCGAACCCGTTGACGAGCACGATCGGGAGCCTGTGCGAGACCAGGGCGTGGTAGCGCTCATGGGAGGCGGTGGTGTCGGCGTGGCGCCCGGAGACGAAGAGGATGCCGGAGACGTTACGCTCCAGGAGCAGCTCCACGTACTCGTCCTCGGTTATTCCGCCGGGGGTCTGGGTGCACAGCACGGGCGTGTACCCGCGCTGGGCGAGCGCTCCCTCGGCGGCCTGGGCGAACATCGGGAAGACCGGGTTCTCCAGCTCCGGTATGACCATGCCGACCAGTCCCGCCGAGCGCTGCCGCAGCCGGGCCGGACGCTCGTAGCCGAGTACGTCCAGAGCGGTCAGGACGGCTTTGCGCGTGTCGCTGCCGACACCCGGCTTGTCGTTGAGCACCCGCGAGACGGTCGCCTCGCTGACGCCTGCGTGCCGCGCTATGTCGGCAAGTCGTGGACCCATGGGCGCAACTCTAGTCGAGAGCGGCGTCACATGGCCGAAAGTTGGCGGTAATCTTGCGCAAGAACTTGCAGTCGCCCATAGGGAAGGACCCCCACTGATGGAGCCTCAGTCGCACTGGTGGCGTGACGCAGCCATCTACCAGATCTACGTGCGCAGCTTCGCCGACTCCAACGGTGACGGGGAGGGCGACCTCGCCGGCATCCGTGAGCGCCTCCCCCACCTGGCCGAGCTCGGCGTGGACGCGATCTGGCTGACACCGTTCTACGTCTCCCCCCTCGCCGACGGCGGTTACGACGTCGCCGACTACCGCGACGTCGACCCGCGCTTCGGCACCCTGGAGGACTTCGACGCGCTCCTGGCCGCGGCCCACGACATGGGCATCCGCCTGATCATCGACGTCGTGCCCAACCACTCCTCCTCCGCCCACCGGTGGTTCCGCGAGGCCGTGGCCGCCGAGCCGGGCGACCACGTCCGTTCGCGGTACATCTTCCGGGACGGCCGCGGGTCCGACGGGGAGGAGCCGCCCAACAACTGGAAGTCGATCTTCGGCGGTCCGGCCTGGACCCGGCTCAAGCGGCCCGACGGCACTCCCGAGCAGTGGTACCTGCACCTGTTCGACCCCGAGCAACCCGACTTCGACTGGACCAGCCAGGAGGTGCACGACGAGTTCGACGACGTGCTGCGCTTCTGGCTGGAACGGGGCGTGGACGGCTTCCGCATCGACGTCGCGCACGGCATGGTCAAGGACCCGGAGCTGCCCGACATCGCCGAGGACGCCAAGGCCGACCTGCTCGACGGCAGCACCACGCTGCCCTACTTCGACCAGGACGGCGTGCACGAGATCTACCGCCGCTGGTCGCGGATCGCGGCCGAGTACCCGGGCGACCGCGCCCTGGTGGCCGAGGCGTGGGTGGAGAACGCCGACCGGGTGGCCCGTTACCTGCGCCCGGACGAACTGCACCAGGCGTTCAACTTCGAGTACCTGACCGCGCCGTGGGACGCCGGCCGGCTGCGCGAGGTCATCGACGGCTCCCTGGCGGCCAACAACGCGGTGGGCGCCACCACCACGTGGGTGCTGTCCAACCACGACGTGACCCGGCACGTGACCCGCTTCGGCGGTGGCGAGCAGGGGCTGCGCCGGGCGCGCGCGGCGACGCTGATGATGCTGGGCCTGCCCGGCTCCGTGTACCTGTACCAGGGCGAGGAGCTGGGCCTTCCCGAGGTCACCGACCTGCCCGAGGACGCGCTGCAGGATCCGACGTGGGAGCGCTCGGGCCACACCGACCGCGGCCGGGACGGCTGCCGGGTACCGCTGCCGTGGGAGGACGGAAGCGCCCCGTACGGGTTCGGCCCCGAGGGCAGCGTCCCGTGGCTGCCGATGCCCGAGGGCTGGGGAGCCCTGTCGCGCGCCGCCCAGCGCGGCGTGAAGAACTCGACCCTGGAGTTGTACACCAGGGCGCTGCGCCTGCGCCGGGAGCTGGACGCGCTCGGCGACGGGGCGATGACCTGGCTGGACGCACCCGGGGGCGTGCTGTACTTCGAGCGCGGGTCCGGTGTGCGCGTCGCGGCCAACCTCACCGGTGAGGCCGTGGAACTCGCGGCTGCGGGCGAGGTGCTCGTGTCCAGCGGCCCGGTCGACGAACCGGCCGGGGACGCCCTGACGCTGCCCGCCGAGACGGCGGTGTGGCTGCGCGGCTGACACCGCGCGGGCGGTACCGGGGCACGCGCCCGGTACCGCCCCGGTGTTCTCCCCCACCCCCGCCCCGCCCGTCCGGCGGCGGCGTCGACCGGGGTCGAGACCCGGTCACGTCCGGGTTCGCGTAGCCCGCCATCGTGCGTTCAATGGTGTTACTAAATCCCCGTTCATCACACGGATGATCAGCCTGGCGTCACAGCGCCGCTACGCACCGCAGGACGTCACGCCCGCGTTTCCACTACGTTTCCGCATCTTTATGCAGGAGTTCCGCAAACTCTTTCAAAGCTTGCAAGTTATTGCTAGCGTCACATCACCACGCATGCCCGGCCCGGGGCCGCCGACGAAGCGCATGCGCGACCTCCTCAGTACGGCCTCCCGGAAGGAAGACACCATGAGATTCCGCAGCGCACCAGCGGTCACGGGTATCGCCGCGATCGCACTGATGGCGACGGCGTGCGGCGGCGGTGGCGCCGACGAGGGCGGCGAGACCGCGGCCCAGGACACCCTCGTCATCTGGTCCGACCCCGAGCGCGCCGACGCCATCAAGGCCGCCGCCGCCGAGTTCGCCGAGGCCAACGGCATCGAGGTCGATGTCCAGGGTCTGGCCTTCGGCGACATCCAGGGCGACCTCCTCAACGCCCACCAGGCCGGGAACGCCCCGGACGTCTTCATCGGCGCCCACGACTGGACCGGAAACCTGGTGCGCAACGGCGCCGTCCAGCCCGTCGAACTGCCCCAGGACCGCGCCGCCGGCCTGGACGAGACCTCGCTGGACGCCCTCGGCTACGACGGACAGCTCTTCGGTGTGCCGTACTCGCAGGAGAACATCTTCCTCATGCGCAACGCCGACCTGGCTCCGGAGGCCCCCGAGACCTTCGAGGAACTGGTCGAGGTCGGCACCGAGCTCAGGGACTCCGGTGAGACCAGCGAGGTCCTGTCCATGGCCGTGGGCCAGGAGGGCGACCCCTACCGGATGAACGCCCTGTTCACCTCCGCGGGCGGCTACCTCTTCGGCCAGGACGAGGAGGGCGACTGGGACCCGAACGACCTGGGCGTGGGCTCCGACGAGTCGGTCGAGGCCATGGAGAAGATCGCCGAGTACGGTGAGGCGGGCGAGGACGTACTGCGCCGCTCCATCACCACCGACAACGACGCCTCCCTCTTCTACGAGGGCGAGGCCCCCTTCTTCGTCGCGGGCCCGTGGAACATCGCCGACGCCGACGAGGCGGGCGTCGACTACGAGATCAGCACGATCCCCGGCTTCGAGGGCGGGGAGCCGGCCAGCCCCTACATCGGCTACCAGGCCTTCTTCGTCACCGAGGGCAGCGACAACGGCGCCCTGGCCCAGGAGTTCGTGACCAACTACGTCACCGACACCGACTTCGTCCTCGACCTCTACGAGGCCGACCCGCGCATGCCGGTGCAGACCGAGGCCCTGGAGAGCGTCTCGGCCGACGACCCCAACATCGCCGCGATCGCCGAGGCCGGCGCCGAGGGCATGCCGATGCCCTCCATCCCGGAGATGGGCGAGACCTGGGAGCCGCTCGGCATCGCCCAGGCCGCCGTCATCGGCGGTGAGGACGTCCGTGAGGCCATGGAGGGCGCCCACAGCACGATCGCCGAGCAGATCGGCGAGTAGTGGTGGCTTCCAAGAGCGCCGACAGCGCGGGCGCCTCCGGACAGGGGGCGCCCGCCCGTCCGCACCTGCCAGGCGGCCGGTTCGCCGGAGGCGGGTCGATCGGCGGGCAACTCGTCAGGATCGCGCTGCTGGGCCTGTTCACCGCCCTGGGCGTGTGGGCGGTCCTGCCGCTGTACGTGGGGGGCAACTGGTGGGGTATCGGCCTGGTCGTCGCCGTGGTGGGGCTCGTCTACCGGGTCTACCTGTCCAGGCGCACCGTCCCGGCCAAGTACCTGCTCCCGGGCGTGCTGTTCCTGGTGGCCTTCCAGGTCCTGCCGGTGCTCTACACGATGAGCACCTCGGTGACCAACCTCAGCGACGGCCACCGGGGGGACAAGCAGCAGGCCATCGCCTCCATCGAGGCGTACTCGGTGACCAGCTCGGCGGACGCCGAGGAGTACACCCTGACCGTGGCGACCACCGGCGCCCCCGAAACCGGTGAACTGGTCTTCCTGCTCACCGACTCCGAGGGCGACACCTACGCCGGAACCGAGGAGGGGCTCAGCGGGCTCGACGGCGCGACCGTCGAGCCCTCGGGCAAGGTGACCGAGGCCTTCGGCCACACGATCCTGTCCCCCGCCCAGGTCAACGCGCGCAGCGACGAACTCCAGGAGTTCGCGGTACCCACCGGGGAGGGCACGGGCATCCGCTCCAGCGGACTGTCCACCGCCTTCGAGGGCAGTGCGACCCGCGTCTACGACGAGGCGTGCGACTGCGTGACCGACACCGCGACGGGGACGGTCTACCACGCCGACGACGAACGCGGCGCCTTCTACGACGAGAGCGGCGAGCGGCTGGCGCAGGGCTGGCAGGTCGGCGTGGGCTTCGACAACTTCGCCCGCTTCCTGTTCAACCCGACCTTCGCCTCCTCCTTCTTCACCATCCTGGTGTGGAACATCGCCTTCGCCGTCTCCGTCACCTTCCTGGTGTTCGTGCTGGGGCTGGCGATCGCACTCACCCTGCACGCGCCCAGGCTGCGCGGCAAGGTCGCGTACCGGGTCCTGGTGGTCCTGCCGTACGCGATGAGTTCGCTGGCGATGTTCCTGTTGTGGCGGGACATGTTCAACACCGACTTCGGCCTGTTCAACCGGGTGCTCGGCCTTGAGGTGGACTGGCTGGGTGATCCGTGGACGGCCCGGGCGGCGGTGATCCTGGCCAACGTGTGGCTGGGCTACCCGTACATGTTCCTGGTCGCCACCGGCGCCCTCCAGGCCATCCCGCGCGAGCTGGGCCAGGCGGCGCAGATCGACGGGGCGAGTGCCTGGCAGTCCTTCCGGCACGTCACCCTGCCGCTGCTGATGGTCGCGATGACGCCGATCCTGATCGCGACGTTCGCGTTCAACTTCAACAACTTCAACGCGGTGTGGCTGATCAGCCAGGGCGGGCCGTTCTCACCGGACAATCCGACGGCCGGTGCCACGGACCTGCTCATCACCTACACCTACCGGCTCGCCTTCAACGAGGCCACCGCCCAGTACGGGTACGCGGCGGCGCTGTCGGTGATGATCTTCCTGATCGTGTCGGTGCTGTCCGTGATCAGTCTGAGCAGGAGCAGTGCCCTCAAGGAGGTGGACTGATGGCGGTGGACACACCCGGCACGGTACGCGCGCCCTACCGGCGCACCACCGGAGTCCGGCTGGGCCTGTGGGCCCGCGGGAACGGCTGGCGGCACCTGGTGATGCTGGTGGTCGTGGCCTTCGCCCTGTTCCCGGTGATGTTCGTGGTGTCGGCGGCGCTCAACCCGTTGGGCACCCTGTCCAGCGCGCAGCTGTGGCCCTCCGGGGCGAGCCTGGACAACGCCGCCGACCTGTTCAGGGACACCCCGTTCGCCACCTGGTACACGAACTCGCTGTTCTTCGCCGTGACCAACGCCGCCGTGACGGTGCTGTTCTCGGCGCTGGCGGCGTACGCGTTCAGCCGGATGCGGTTCCGGGGCCGCCGGGTGGGGCTGCTCGGACTCCTGGTCATCCAGATGTTCCCGCAGTTCCTGGCGATCGTGGCGATCTACCTGATGTTCACCAACATCGGCGAGTACTACCCCGTGATCGGCTTCGACACCCGGTGGGGACTGCTGCTGGTGTACCTGGGCGGCGCCCTGAGCATCAACACGTGGCTGATGAAGGGCTTCTTCGACACGGTGCCCAAGGAGCTGGACGAGTCCGCGCAGATGGACGGGGCCTCGCACGCGCAGGTCTTCTTCCGGATCATGCTGCCGCTGGTCACGCCGGTGCTGGCGATCGTGGCCCTGCTGGTGTTCATCGCCACCATCAACGAGTTCCTGATGGCGAGCGTGTTCCTGCGCGACACCGACGCCAAGACACTGGGCCTGGGGCTCTACCAGCTGGTGGCCTCGCAGCGCAACGCGAACTTCGGCATGTTCGCGGTGGGAGCCATCATGCTGTCCCTGCCCACCCTGGCGGTGTTCTGGTTCCTCCAGCGCTACATCACCGAGGGCCTGACCGCGGGAGCCGTCAAGGGCTGAGACGGCCGTGAGGAACAAGGAGGGGCGCCCCGAGCGGGGCCGCCCCTCCTTGTTCCTCACGTGCTCGCAAGCTCGCGTGCGGCGGGCGGACCCGCCAGCACGCGAAAAGCACGGACTACTTCTTCTTCTTGTCCTCGGCACCACCGCTGTCGGTGGACAGAGCGGAGATGAAGGCCTCCTGGGGCACCTCGACCCGGCCGACCATCTTCATCCGCTTCTTGCCCTCCTTCTGCTTCTCCAGCAGCTTGCGCTTACGGCTGATGTCACCGCCGTAGCACTTGGCGAGCACGTCCTTGCGGATGGCGCGGATGTTCTCGCGGGCGATCACCCGGGCGCCGATGGCCGCCTGGATGGGCACCTCGTACTGCTGCCGGGGGATGAGCTCGCGCAGCTTCTTGGTCATCTCCACACCGTAGGCGTAGGCCTTCTCCCTGTGCACGATCGCGGAGAAGGCGTCGACCGCCTCGCCCTGGAGCAGGATGTCGACCTTGACCAGGTCCGAGAGCTTCTCGCCGATGGGCTCGTAGTCCAGGGAGGCGTAGCCCTTGGTACGGGACTTGAGGTGGTCGAAGAAGTCGAAGACGATCTCGGCCATGGGCAGCACGTAGCGCATCTCCACGCGGTCCTCGGACAGGTAGTCCATGCCCTGGAGATCACCCCGCCGCTCCTGGCACAGCTCCATGATCTGGCCGATGTGCTCGGAGGGGCTGAGCAGCGTGGCCTTGACCATCGGCTCGTAGATCGAGGCGATCTTCCCGGTCGGGAACTCGCTGGGGTTGGTGACCGTGTGCTCCTCGCCGTCCTCCATCTCCACGCGGTAGATCACGTTGGGCGCGGTGGAGATGAGGTCGAGGTTGAACTCGCGCTCCAGGCGGGCCCGGGTGATCTCCAGGTGGAGCAGGCCGAGGAAGCCGCAGCGGAAGCCGAAGCCCAGCGCTGCGGAGGTCTCCGGCTCGAACGCCAGGGACGCGTCGTTGAGCTGGAGCTTCTCCAGCGCGTCGCGCAGCACCGGGTAGTCGGTGCCCTCGATCGGGTACAGGCCCGAGAACACCATGGGCTTGGGCTCGTGGTAGCCCTCGAGCATCTCGGTGGCGGAGTGGGCCAGGGTGGTGATGGTGTCACCGACCTTGGACTGGCGCACGTCCTTGACCCCGGTGATGATGTAGCCGACCTCGCCCACGGCCAGGCCGCCGCACTTGGTGGGCTCGGGCGAGCTCACGCCGATCTCCAGGATCTCGTGCGAGGCGCGGGTGGACATCATCTGGATGCGCTCGCGCGGGCTGAGGTGGCCGTCCACGACGCGGACGTAGGTCACCACGCCGCGGTAGGTGTCGTAGACCGAGTCGAAGATCATCGCGCGGGCCGGAGCGTCGGCGTCGCCGACGGGCGGCGGAATCTGGGTGACGATCTCGTTGAGCAGCTCCTCGACACCCGCGCCGGTCTTGGCGCTGACCTTGAGCACCTCGGAGGGTTCGCAGCCGATGATCCCGGCGAGCTCCTCGGCGTACTTCTCCGGCTGCGCGGCCGGGAGGTCGATCTTGTTGAGCACCGGGATGATGGTGAGGTCGTTCTCCAGCGCCATGTACAGGTTGGCCAGGGTCTGCGCCTCGATGCCCTGCGCCGCGTCCACCAGCAGGACCGCGCCCTCGCAGGCGGCCAGGGAGCGCGAGACCTCGTAGGTGAAGTCGACGTGGCCGGGGGTGTCGATGAGGTCGAGCGTGTAGGTCTGGTCGTCGAGCGCGGTGAAGGGGATCCGCACGGCCTGCGACTTGATGGTGATGCCGCGCTCGCGCTCGATGTCCATGCGGTCCAGGTACTGGGCGCGCATCTGGCGGTCCTTGACGACCCCGGTGATCTGGAGCATCCGGTCGGCCAGCGTCGACTTGCCATGGTCGATGTGCGCGATGATGCAGAAGTTGCGGATCAGCGCAGGATCGGTCCAGTTCGGCTGTGCCACCGTGCTCCGTTCACAGGTTGGGTCCGGGTCGTGTGCGCCTCGCGGCGGCCACCCCGCCGCGGCGTGGGCCAACGGCGTCCTCCATCATCCCACGGCGGCCGGGTCGTCCTCTCCTGGACGGCCGCGGTCCGTACGGCAGTATGGGGCTCGGGCGTGGGACTCGCGTCCAGATTATGCGACCCGGCACCGGAAACGGGCCGCACGGGGACAGGCGGCGCGGAGGGCTCGGACGTGGGAGGAGCGGGCGGTTGACTTCCTCCCCCTCTGAAGGAGGGGGATTCCGACCGTCCCTTGCCGGGACGGTTCCGCTTACACGGACTGCCTCACGACAGCGGTTTCCTGCTTCGTCGCCGACCGCGGAAGGGAGGACCCTTGCCGTCTGACACCAGCTCCACAGGCATCACCCGCGTGTTCGCGGGCTGCGGCTCGACCAGCCGCAAGGATGTTCTTCGCCGCGTTCACATCACGGTCGTGCCGTGTGCGGCAGGCCGGGCACGTCCAATAGCGGGTGCCCAAGGAAAGCCTGTCCAGCAGATACCCGCACTCCGAACAGGTCTTACTGCTGGGAAACCACCGATCCACCACCGCCACGACGCGACCGGCCCGCTGGGCTTTGTACTCCAATTGGCGGCGAAACTCCCCCAACCCGGCGTCCAGCACCGACCGGTTGAGTCCGGCCTTGGCGCGGACGTTGCGACCGGGTGCCTCGACGGTGCCTCGGGCAGAGGCAGTCATGCCGGACACGTTCAAGTCCTCGATCGCGATCACGTCGTGCTCGCGCACCAGCCGCGTGGTCACCTTGTGCAGAAAGTCGTTACGGGCGTGGCGGACCTTGCGGTGCGCGACCGCGACCCTGCGCTTGGCCTTGCGCCGGTTGTGGGACCCGCGCTGCTTGCGGGCCATGCGGCGCTGGTAGCGGGCCAGGTTCCTGGCCTTGCTCTCCACATGGCGGGGGTTGGCGATCTTCTCCCCCGTGGACAGGGTGGCGAAGTCCTTGACCCCCACGTCCACACCGATCTCGGCCCCGGACTCGGGGGCGGGTTCGGGTGCGTCGAGCTCGACGGCGAAGGTGGTGTACCAGCGCCCGTCCGCCTCGCGGGAGACGACCACGGTGGTCGGGTTGAGCGTGGCGAGGTCGACGTCATCGAACGACCACGCCACCTTCAGCGGGGTGTCGTGCTTGGCCAGGAACAACTCGCCGTTCTTGATGCGAAACGCCGAGCGGGTGTAGTGCGCCGACTGGCGGCCGTTGCGGTTCTTGAACCTCGGGTAGCGGGCGCGCCCGGCGAAGAAATTCTGCAACGCCGAGTGCTGGTGGCGCAGTGTCTGCTGCAACGGTACCGAGGACACCTCGGACAAAAACGCCAGGTCCTGGGTCTTCTTCCACCCGGTCAGCGCGGCGTCGGTTTGTTTGTAGGAGGTGTTCTCGCCGTGCTGGTGGTAGGCGGTGTGGCGCTGGGCGAGGGTTGTGTTCCACACCAGGCGCACGCATCCGAACGTGCGGCCCAGTTGGGTCGCTTGTTCGGGGTCCGGGTAGGCCCGGCACTTGTACGCCATCCGCATACAGCAAAGTTTACACAAAGGAGATGCATGAGTAAGGCGAAACGGGGATGTGCTGGTCACCTGTCCCGGATTCCTCCCCGACGTGAACGACGGGGCATCCTCCGGGAGACCCGGTGAAGTGGCTTTTGACACGGCTGTTGGCCGGACTGGCCGCGGTCGCGGTCGTGGTGGTGGGAGCGGGGGCGCTGCTCGCCCACCAGTTCTCGGGGGAGCCGGAGCCGTGGGCCTCCTCCCAGGGTGCCGACGCGGCGTGGGTGGGTTCGTGGGAGGACACCGGCGCCCTGGAACGGGTGCTCGGCACCGGCGGGGTGGACACGGTGTACGTGTACGCGGGCGACATCGACGCCGAGGGCGCGGTCGAGCGCGTGGAGGACACCGGAGCGCTGCTGTCCTGGCTGGAGGAGGAGTACCCGGACGTGCGCGCGCTGGCGTGGCTGCGGCACGTGGAGAGCGGATCGTCGCTGGTCCGGGACCGGCTCGACGGGGAGGCCCGCGAGGCGCTCGCCCCGGCGGTGGCCGAGGTGGCCGCGGACGGGTTCGCGGGGGCGCACCTGGAGATCCGGCCGGTGACCGTGAACGACCCGTCGGTTCCCACGCTGATGTCGATGGTGCGCGAGGAGTTGGGCGAGGACCAGGTGCTCTCGGTGCAGTCCCACCACGTGGAGCTGGTGCCGGGCGGGCGGGTGCCGTCCTTCGTCATGGAGCGCGAGGAGAAGTACTGGTCCAAGGGGTACCTGGCGCGGGTGGCCGAGCACGCGGACGAGGTGGTGCTGCCGGGCGTGGGCGCCGGGATGCCCGGGGAGTCACTGTACGGCGGGTTCGTGGTCCGGCAGGTGACCGAGGCGGTGACCGCCCTGCGCGGACGCGGGGACGTGGCGGTGCGGTTCGGACTACCCACGCACGGCGGCGGCGCGTGGGCGCCGGAGGACTCGGAGGAGTCGGTGGCGACCGCGCTGGCCGCCGTACGGTTGGGAGTGACCAGGGCGGAGCCGCCGGAGGGGATGACGGTGGGAGTGGCGTTCTACCTGGGGGACGAGGCGACCGAGAAGGACGTGGCCGCCTACACTGCGGGGTGGCTGCCCTCCTGAGGCGCGGCAGGCGCCCGTGAGGACCGCACGGACTACCGCGAGGGCGCGTACGTGTCCTTCGCGGGTCCGAGCGGTGCCTCGTGTGAGGCATACTGGAAACCCGTGTCTCGGACTTCCACGTTCGATTTTTGAGCCCCGTGGACTCACACACCCGGCGCCGGTACCCACGCTGGCTTCTCGCGGAACGGCTGCCCGCGAGCTGAGCCGCTGGTCCGACCGGCGCGATGATCAGATTAACTTGGAGCACGTTTTCGCATGGCGAACATCAAGTCGCAGAAGAAGCGCATTCGGCAGAACGAGAAGGCTCGTGTCCGCAACCAGTCGGTGCGCTCCTCGCTGAAGACGGCCATCCGCAAGTTCCGCGAAGCTGCCGAGGCCGGGGACATCGAGAAGGCCACCGTCGCGCAGCGCACCGCCGCGCGCGCGCTGGACAAGGCGTCCAGCAAGGGCGTCATCCACAAGAACCAGGCCGCGAACCGCAAGAGCTCGCTCTCCAAGCGCCTGCACGAGCTGCAGTCCGCCTGAGGACCCGCCTTCTGAACCCCGGTCCGGTGTCCGCCACCGGTCCGGGGTTTTCTCTGCCCGGGTCGGAGCACCGCCGCCGGAGTTGTCCACAGCTCGAAATCGGCCGCTGACACAGCGTTCCCGGCTTCCTAACGTAGCCTTATGACCGCTCAGCGCCGTCCCCGGCGCCACTCCCCCGTGCCCGACCAGCAGGAACGACTCCGCGCGCTCACCCTGGACGCCTCCCCCGCCGCCCGGCGTCTGCGCGCGCGTATCCCCCGGCCGCCCGTGGATCCCGCGCCGCCTTCCGACGGCCCGCCGGTCCCGAGCGCGCCCTACGCCGTGGCCGCGCGGACCCCGTACCGCCCTCCGGACTCCGGAGGCGCGCCTCCCCGGCCCCGCGGGACCCGTCCCGCGCCCGGGGAGGCTCGCGTCTCCCCCGACGCGCGGCCCGGACGGGACCCGGGCGGCCTGCTCCCGGTGCCCCCGTCCGACACCACGCCGACGCGGCCCGTGCCGGAGAGGCGCCCGGCCTCCTCCCGGGAGCCGGCCGGGTCCGCCGGGGACGGGGCCTCCCGGGACCGCGCCCGGGAGGCCGGCCCGGGCCCGTGGCACGATCCGACCGAGGGCCGGCACCGGCGCCCGGCGCGTCCCCCGTCGGGGTACACGGAGTTCGCCCCGGAGCCGCCGGACCCGCTCCTGGAGCGGTTGGCCCGGCGGTGGGCGCCCAACGCGGTGCTGTCCCGCCGGGCGGTGCTCGCCCTGCTCGTGCTGGGGGCGCTGGCCGTCGCGCTGGTGCTGGCGCTGCACGACCGGCCGACCACGGTGTCCGCCCCGGAGATGGTCACCCGGGCCGCGTCCGCCGAGCACCCGGCCGGGGAGGAGGGCAGTGGCGCCTCCGAGACGGCGGAGGCCGCAGCGGCTCAGGAGGACCTGGTCGTGCACGTGGGCGGTGAGGTGGAGGACGCGGGGCTGTACACGCTGCCCCCGGGGTCGCGGGTCGCCGACGCGGTGGAGGAGGCCGGCGGCGCGGTCTCCGGGGCCGACCTCGACCTGCTCAACCTGGCGCGTCCGCTGGTCGACGGCGAACAGGTCCTGGTGGGTGTCCCCCCGCCCGCGGGCGGGGCCGGGGCCGCCGGAGCCGGTTCGCAGGGGATCGGCGGGCCGGTGGACGTCAACCGGGCCGACAAGGCGCTGTTGGAGACCCTGCCGGGCATCGGCCCGGTGATCGCCGACAACATCATCGCCTACCGGGAGGAGCACGGTCCCTTCGCCAGCGTCGAGGATCTCGTCAACGTGAGCAAGATCGGCGAGAAGGTGCTCGACACCCTCGGACCCCACGTGACGGCGGGGTGACCCGGCCGTGGTGACGTGGCTGGGAACGGACGCCTACGGGCTGGACCGGCCACCCGACCTCCGGCTCCTGGTACCGGCGGTGGCGGCCTGGCTCACCGCGCTGGCGGCGCTCGCCGTGCCGCCGTGGACGGCTTGGGCGCTCGGCGGGGTGGCGGGGTGCGCGGCGGTCGGTCTGCTCGCGGTGACCCGACCGCCGCTGGAGGCGGTGGCGCTCACCGCCGTGGCGTCGCTGGCCTGCGCGGCCACGGTGGCGGCGGTGACCGGCGTCCACGTGCACAGGGTGGCCGAGAGCGCGGCCCGGGAGGTGTCGGAGCACCGGCGCGGGACGGAGTTCGAGGCGGTGGTGAGCGCCGATCCGGGGTCGCGTGCGGGGATACCCCGGCCCGGACGCGCGGAGTGGGTGGTCAGGGCCAGGACCTCGTGGGTGCGGACGGGGGACGGGGTCCGGGCCTCCCGTGCGCCGGTGGTGGTCCTGGCCTCGGGCGAGGGCTGGCACGACCTGTTGCCCGGCCAGTCCTTCCGGGCACGGGGCGTCTTCCTGGGCACGGAGGACGAACCGCTCACCGCCGCGCTGGTGCTGGTGCGCGGACCGCCCGAGGAGGTGGGCGGACCCAGCCGGTCGCAGGCCCTGGCCGGGCGGGTGCGGGCGCGGCTGCGCGAGGCCGCCTCCGTGCTGCCCCAGCCCGGGCGCGGACTCCTTCCGGCCCTGGTCGTCGGCGACGTGTCCCTGGTCCCGCCGGAGACCGCCGAGGACTTCCGTGCGACGGGGATGACGCACCTGCTGACCGTCAGCGGTGCCAACCTGGCGGTCCTGACGGGCCTGGTGCTGGCGACGGCCAGGCTGGTGCGGGCTCCTCCGTGGTGTTCGGTGGTGGGCGGCACGGCGATGATCTGGGTGTTCGTCCTGGTGTGCCGGCCGGAGCCGAGTGTGGTGCGCGCCGCGTTCATGGGATCGCTGGGGCTGCTGGCCATCGCCACCGGACGCGCCCACGCGGCGCTCGGCGCGCTGAGCGTGACCGTGGTCGGGGTGCTGTTCGTCGCCCCGGGGCTGGCCGCCTCCTTCGGTTTCGCGCTGTCGGTGCTGGCGACCGCGGGCATCCTGCTGCTGGTGCCGCCGTGGACACGGGCGTGGTCGGGGCGCCTGCCGCGTCCGCTGGCGGAGGCCCTCGCCGTGGCGGTGGCCGCCCAGGTGGCGGTCTCGCCCGTGCTGGTACTGCTGTCGGGTGAGCTGTCGTGGGTGGCGGTCCCGGCGAACGTGCTGGCCGCCCCGGTGGTCGCGGCGGTGACCGTGGCGGGGTCGGCGGTGGCGGCCCTGGCCACGGTGTGGCCGGACGCGGCGGCGGTGGCGGTCCGCCTTCCGGGGCTGGGGGTGTCGTGGATCGCGGCGGTGGCCCAGGCCGGTGCACGGGTACCCCACGGTGCGCTGCCGTGGCGCTCCGACGTGGTGGGAGGCCTGTTCCTGGCCGCCGTGCTGGCGGTACTGGTGTTCACGCACGGGCGGTTCCGCCGTGTGGTCGCCGCCGTCGTGGTGGCCGTGCTGGTCCTGGCCCTGGCCGCCCGGTGCGTGCCGGGCGGCTGGCCGCCGCCGAGGTGGGCGCTGGTGGCGTGCGACGTCGGCCAGGGCAGCGCGTTCGTGCTGTCGGCGGGACCGGACTCGGCGATCGTCTCCGACACCGGCGAGGACCCGGAAGCGGTCGACGCCTGCCTGGAGCGCCTGGGGGTGCGTGAGATCCCGCTGCTGCTCCTGAGCCACGACCACGCCGACCACGTGGACGGAACGCCCGGGGTCCTGCGGCACCGGCGGGTGCACACCGCTCTGGCTCCGCCGGGGTTCGGCGACAGCGCCACCGGCCGGTTGCTCGCCGGTGCCGGTGTGGAGCTGCTGGGGGCCGAGCGCGGCCAGCGGCTGAGGGTGGGTCCGTGGCTGCTGCGCGTGTTGTGGCCGAGTGCGGGCTTCTCGGGTTCGGTGAACGACGCCTCGGTGGTGGCGCGGGCGGACGGGACGGCCCTGTCGGTACTGCTGACGGGCGACATCGAGGAGGAGGCGCAGCGAGGGCTGCTGCGGGGACCGGACGCGGACCTGCTGCCGGTGACCGTTCTGGCCGTCCCCCACCACGGGGCGGGCACCCAGGAACCGGCCTTCCTGGAGGCCACGGACCCGGTGGTGTCGGTGACCTCGGTGGGTGCGGACAACACCTACGGGCATCCGGCGCCGTTCACGTGGAGGACGCTGGAGCGGGTGGCGCGGGTGAACCTGCGCACCGACAGGGACGGGGACGTGGCGGTGCTGGACGGCGGCGGTTCCGGACCGGGCACGGCGGTGGTGCGCGGACCCGGCACCACGCGGTAGGACGTGTTCCGTGGACACCGCCCGTCGCGCGGCGGTGCGTTCCCTCCGGACGCGTCCTGGGCGCCCGGCTGGTCTGTGGGGCGTGGCATGCTCTGTTGTATGCCTGCACCCGCCCTGCTCACGATCATCGTCGGGGACGAGGAACTCCTCGTCGACCGGGCCGTCGCCGCCATCGTCGCGGAGGTCCGCGAGTCCGACCCCGAGGTGGACGTCCATGACCTCATGCCCGCCCAGGTGGGGATGTCCACGCTCGTCGAGGTCACCTCGCCCTCGCTGTTCGGTGACCGGCGGGTGGTGGTGCTGCGCTCGTCCCAGGACCTGACCAAGGACCTGGCGGCGACCGTCACCGACTACCTCAAGGACCCCGCCGACGACGTCAACCTCGTGCTCACGCACGCGGGCGGCAACAAGGGCAAGGCACTGCTGCAGGCGGCGGTCAAGGCGGGTGCCCGGCGGGTGGACTGCAAGGGCCCGAGCAAGTCCGCCGAGCGGGTGGCCTTCGTCAGGAACGAGTTCTCCCGGGCCGGGCGCCAGATCACCGCCGACGCCGCGCAGGCGCTGGTGGACTCGATCGGCAGCGAGCTGCGCGAGATCGCGGCGGCCTGTACCCAGCTGGTCGCCGACACCGAGGGCCGGGTGGACGCCGCGGCGGTGGCCCGCTACCACTCCGGCAGGGCGGAGGTCTCCGGGTTCACGGTGGCCGACCGCGCCGTGGAGGGCCGTCTGCCCGAGGCGCTGGAGCAGCTGCGCTGGTCGCTGTCGGTGGGTACCGCCCCGGTGCTGATCAACAGCGCCCTGGCCGGTGCGGTGCGCGGGATCGCCGTGGCCGCCCAGCCGCCGCGCGGCGTCCCCGAGGCGGAGCTGGCCAAGCAGGCCAGGGTGCCTCCGTGGAAGCTGCGTACCCTGCGCCAGCAGGCCCGTGGGTGGAGCCCGGCGGGGGTCACCCGGGCCATGGCGGTGATCGCCGAGACCGACGCGCTCATCAAGGGCGCCGGACGCGATCCCGAGTACGCGCTGGAGCGCGCCGTGATCGAGATCGCCCGGGCACGCGGCAGGCGCTGAGGCCGCGCCTCAGCGGATGGTCCGGCCGCCCTGCCACACGCGCAGGGTGTTCAGGCCCATCGACCAGGCGAACGCGCCCTCGTGGTCGGCGTCCCACTGGACGAGGTCGGCCAGGCTGCCTGGTGCGAGCACACCGCGGTCGCCCAGGCCCAGGGCGCGGGCGCTGCCCACCGTGGCGGCGTGCAGCGCCTCCTGGACCGTCATCTCGAACATGGAGATGGCCAGCGAGATCACCAGCGGCATCGACATCGTCCCGGACTGCCCGGGGTTGTGGTCGGTGCCCAGGCCGATCGGTACCCCGTGGTCGAGCAGGGTCCGCACCGGCGGAGTGCGGCGCTCGTGCAGCGAGGTGGTCGGGCAGGCCACCACCGGTGTGCGCGTGGCGGCCAGCGCCAGGACGTCCTCCTCGTCGGTCTCGTGCAGCAGGTCCACCGACGAACAGCCCATCTCGGCGGCCATCCGCACGGCACCGTGCCGGGGCCGGGAACAGGCGTGCAGCGTGGTGCGCAGCCCCACCGACTGGCCCACGCCCAGCAGCATGTGGGCGTCCTCGGTGGTGAACTGCTGGTTGTCGCAGTACACGTCCACCCCGTCGGCCCCGGCCAGGGCGGCGTCGTTGAGCCAGGAGGCCGCGGCGGCCACGTACTCCCGGGGACGTCCGAAGAACTCGGGCGGCACCCCGTGCGCGGGGAAGAAGGTGACGTTCAGGCGCGGCATGCCCGGCTCCTCCTCCAGGGAGCGCAGCAGGCGCACGTCGGCCAGTTCCCCGTCCCTGGTCAGGTGGTACCCGGTCTTGGCCTCCACCGTGGTACTGCCGGTCAACACCCAGTGCCTGAGCCGCTCACGGACCGCGTTGCACAAGGTCCACGGGTCGGTACCCCGGGTGATGGTCACGGTCGTGGAGACGCCGCCTCCCGCTGCGAAGATGTCCCCCTTGGACGCGCCCTTGGCCCACATGTTGACCTCGGCGTAGCGGTCGCCGGCGTACACCGGATGGCAGTGGGCGTCGACCAGGCCGGGGGTGATCATGCCGCCGCCGATGTTGACGACGTCGTCGACGTCGGTGAGGTCCTCCACCACGCCCGGGATGCGCTGGGGCAGCTCGGCGGCGGGACCCAGCCAGGCCACGCGGTCGTCGTCCATCAGGAGCGCGGCCTTGGTGAACAGCTCGTTCCCGGTCCACAGCCGTCCGATGTTGCTGAGGAGTACTACCGCCATGGGATCGCCCGTCCTCGCCGGTCAGCTCCGCCGCTGTGGCTGGGGGACACGGTCGTGGGATACACGGACGGGCATGACGACCTCGTATCTGGAGCGGTCCGACAGAGCCGGTGGGGGCAGCCGGACGGCCGCCGCGGTGCCGGACAGTGGGGGAGTGTCGGCTGTCGCCGGAACAGCGGCCACTGACGGCCAGTGCTTCAGAACCGTAGTCCATCCGCGGACTCCGTGTACACCTCCTCCTGGCGGCGAATGCGAACATACCGGAGCAGGATTCGCGAGTACTCCGGGTGACGAGCGCCACGAACAGCCGCGCTGGGCCGCGAACGCGTCCGGACGGCACGAGTGGGACACGCCTGGGGCGTGGGCGGTCCATCGGACACAAGAGGGCCGGGACACCCCTGTCGGGGCGCCCCGGCCCTCGGCCGTCACGGTGCGCGGTGTACCACGCTGTTCTCAGACCGCGCTGGGCGTGTACTCGTTCAGCTTGGCGGCGAGCGGCTCGGGGACGAAGGCGTGGATCGCCGTGCCCTCGGCGGTGTGCTCCTCGCTGAGGATGCGCCCCTCCTCGTGCACCCGGGCGACGAGGTCGCCCCGGGAGTACGGAACGAGCGCGCGCACCTCGTGCGCCAGTTCGGGCAGCGCCTCGGCCAGGGCCGCCACCAGTTCGGGCACGCCCTCCCCGGTGCGGGCCGAGACCTCGACCATGTCCGGATAGCGGGTACGCAGCGCCCTGAGCACGTCGGGGTCGGCGGCGTCCACCTTGTTGACCACGACGAGTTCGGGCACGTCGACGGCGTCGATGTCGCCGAACACCTCGCGGACCGCGCTGATCTGGGTCTCGGGGTCGGGGTGGGACCCGTCGACCACGTGCACGATCAGGTCGGAGTCGGCGACCTCCTCCAGGGTGGACCGGAAGGCCTCCACCAGCTGGTGCGGCAGGTGCCGGACGAAGCCGACGGTGTCGCTGAGCGTGAATCCGCGGCCGTCGGGCGTACGCGCCTGTCGGACGGTCGGGTCCAGGGTGGCGAACAGGGCGTTCTCCACCAGGACGCCGGCGCCGGTCAGCCGGTTGAGCAGGCTCGACTTGCCCGCGTTGGTGTACCCGGCGATGGCCACGGACGGCACCTCGCGGGTGCGGCGGACGTCGCGCTTGACCTCGCGCGCGGTGCGCATGTGGGCGAGCTGGCGCCGCAGCTTGGCCATCTTGTCGTTGATGCGTCGGCGGTCGGTCTCGATCTTGGTCTCACCGGGACCGCGCAGGCCCACGCCGCCGCCGGATCCGCCGCCGGAGCCACCCGCCTGACGGGACAGGGAGTCACCCCAGCCACGCAGTCGCGGCAGCAGGTAGCTGAGCTGGGCGAGCTCGACCTGGGCCTTGCCCTCGCTGCTACGCGCGTGCTGGGCGAAGATGTCCAGGATCAGGGCGGTGCGGTCGATCACCTTGACCTTGACCACGTCCTCCAGCTGGCGCAGCTGGCCCGGGGTGAGTTCCCCGTCGCAGATCACGGTGTCGGCGCCGGTGGCCTCCACGACGTCGTGCAGCTCGGCGGCCTTGCCCTTGCCGACGTAGGTGGCGGGGTCGGGCTTGGAGCGGCGCTGGGTGAGGCCTTCGAGGACGAGGGCGCCCGCGGTCTCGGACAGGGCCGCCAGCTCGACGAGCGAGTTGTCGGCCTCGGTCTGGGTCCCGCTGGTCCACACGCCGATGAGGACGACGCGCTCCAGCCGCAGGGACCGGTACTCGACCTCGGTGACGTCGGTGAGCTCGGTGGAAAGCCCCTGCACGCGGCGCAGCGCGTGACGCTCGGCGAGTTCCATCTCGCCCTGGTCGGGGGCGTTGTTCGGGTCGTCGTAGCGGTCGCCGCCGGTGGCCTGGGCCTCGCGGGACGCGTCTGTTGCGTTGACCCCGTCCCCGACGGTGATCGCCTCGCGGAACGCGTCCTCGGCCTCGTGGCCGTGACGGGCGCTTCCGCGGGTGTCAGCTGTATTCATATCCCTCCAGGTGGGTCAACGTGATCGCCACCGTGATTCTTCCCGTGGCCGGGCCGTGGCGGTGCCCTGTCGAGTCGATGGTGACACCTCGTCTTCGCCGGGGCACCTGAATTATCGCAGGACGCGCGGCGGAGCACGGCACCGCGCGCGGACGCGGGGCGGATCCGCGTCACCTCCGGCCAAGAACCCGAGAACTCACGCGGAGAAGTTTTTACGACCTTCCCGTAGCGGGAAACTTCCCGGTCATGTGAGACACGCGCGACGTTGACCGCCCGAAGAACCGGACGGTAACTTAGTTTTCCACATACCAGAAGCTTATTTCGTATTGCGGAAGGTTTTCCATGGGCGCCACGCACGGGGTCGAGATCACAGGTCCCCTCCACGAACGGTTCGACGAGATCCTCACCGAGGACGCCCTCGCCCTCGTCGCCGAGCTGCACCGCACCTTCGAGGGGCGCCGTCAGGAGCTCCTCGCCGCGCGCGAGGCCCGGCAGGAGCAGATCTCGGCGGGTGCCGACCTCGACTTCCTCCCCGAGACCAAGCACATCCGCGAGGACGACGGCTGGCGGGTCGCCCCGCCCGCCCCGGGCATCACGGACCGGCGGGTCGAGATCACCGGCCCCACCGACCGCAAGATGACCATCAACGCGCTCAACTCCGGCGCCAAGGTGTGGCTGGCCGACTTCGAGGACGCCAACACCCCGCTGTGGGAGAACATGATCGGCGGGCAGCTCAACCTGCGCGACGCGCTCGACCGCCAGGTCGACTTCACCTCGCCCCAGGGCAAGGCCTACGCGCTGAAGGAGGACGACGAGCTCGCCACCATCGTCGTGCGCCCGCGCGGCTGGCACCTGGACGAGAAGCACATCCTCGTGGACGGGCGGCGTGTCAGCGGCGGCATCGTCGACTTCGCCCTCTACTTCTTCCACTGCGCCCAGCGCCAGATCGACAAGGGCAAGGGCCCCTACTTCTACCTGCCCAAGATGGAGAGCCACCTGGAGGCCCGCCTCTGGAACGACATCTTCGTCCTGGCCCAGGAGCGCCTGGGGATCGCGCGCGGCACCATCCGCGCCACCTGCCTGATCGAGACCATCCCGGCCGCGTTCGAGATGGAGGAGATCCTCTACGAGCTGCGTGAGCACTCCGCCGGGCTCAACGCGGGCCGCTGGGACTACCTGTTCAGCATCATCAAGGTCCACCGCACCCGCGGCCGCGGCTTCCTGCTCCCCGAGCGCAACGCCGTCACCATGACCGCGCCGATGATGCGGGCCTACACCGAACTGCTGGTCAAGACCTGCCACAAGCGCGGAGCGCACGCCATCGGGGGCATGGCGGCCTTCATCCCCTCCCGCAAGGACGAGGAGGTCAACAAGGTCGCCTTCGCCAAGGTCCGCGACGACAAGTCCCGCGAGTCCGGCGACGGCTTCGACGGCTCCTGGGTCGCCCACCCCGACCTGGTCCCGGTCGCCATGGAGATCTTCGACGGCGTCCTGGGCGAGCGCCCGAACCAGATCGACAAGCAGCGCCCCGAGGTGGAGGTGTCCGCCGCCGACCTGCTCGCCGTCAGCCGGACCCCGGGCGGTGTCACCCTCGCCGGTCTGCGCGGCAACATCAACGTCGCCCTGCAGTACCTGGCGTCGTGGATGGGCGGCAACGGCGCGGTGGCCATCCACAACCTGATGGAGGACGCCGCGACCGCCGAGATCTCGCGCTCCCAGATCTGGCAGTGGCTGCACAACGACATCACCCTCGACAACGGCCCCAAGGTCACCGCCGACCTGGTCAAGGAGATCATCGACGAGGAGCTGGCGGCCATCCGGGAGTCCCTGGGCCAGAACTTCGACGAGGCCCTGTTCAAGCAGGCCACCGAGCTGTTCACCGAGGTCGCCCTCGCCGACGACTACGTCGACTTCCTGACGCTTCCCGCCTACGAGCGCATGCCGTAATTCCGACACAAATTCCACAAAACGGAAAATGATGTCCACCGTGCCCCTTGCCTCGGCAGGGGGCACGGTCGTACTTTCGCCTTGCGAGCTCGCATCCGGCGAGGGCGGGACCAGCCGTGTCGGCGCCGGTGGAACCGGGAGGCCTCCATGTCCGAGAGCGCGACCTCGACGAGGGACCAGGCCGGCGTGGCCGCGCTCGTCCCGCGGCTGCGCCGGATCTGCGGCGAGGACGGCGTCCTCACCGACACCGCCCGGCGCCGCACCTACGAGAGCGACGGCCTCACCCGCCACCGCGCCGTCCCCGGCGTCGTCGTGCTGCCCACCACCGCCGACCAGGTCGCCGCCGTCGTGCGCCTGTGCGCCGAGAACGGCGTGCCCTTCGTCCCGCGCGGGGCGGGCACCGGCCTGTCGGCGGGAGCACTCCCCCACGCCGAGGGCGTCCTGCTCGTCACCTCGCGTATGCGCCGCGTCCTGGAGATCGACGTCGAGAACGAGTGCGCCGTCGTCGAACCCGGCGTGGCCAACCTCGACGTCACCCGCGCCGCCGCGCCGTACGGCTACCACTACGCCCCCGACCCCTCCAGCCAGCAGGTGTGCTCCGTGGGCGGCAACGTCGCCGAGAACTCCGGCGGCGCCCACTGCCTCAAGTACGGGTTCACCGTCAACCACGTGCGCGGCCTGGACATCGTCACCCCCTCCGGCGAACTGGTGAGCCTGGGCGGCAAGAGCCCCGGCGCGCACGGCTACGACCTCATCGGGGCCTTCATCGGCTCCGAGGGCACCCTGGGCGTGGCCACCCGCGTCACCGTCGGCCTCACCCGGTCGCCGGAGCGGACCGTCACCCTGCTCTCCGCGTTCGCCTCGATGGACGCGGGCGGGCGGGCGGTCAGCTCGATCATCTCCGCCGGGGTGCTGCCCTCGGCCATCGAGATGATGGACGCACTGGCCATCGAGGCCGCCGAGAGGGCCGTGGCCTGCGACTACCCCGAAGGCGCCGCCGCCGTGCTGGTCGTGGAACTGGACGGGCCCGCCGCCGAGGTCGACGCCCAACTCGCCGAGGTCACCCGGCTGTGCTCGGAGGCGGGCGCCTTCGAGACCCGCACCGCCACCGGAGCCGACGAGCGCGCCCGGATCTGGAAGGGCCGCAAGTCGGCCTTCGCCGCCGTCGGCCGGATCAGCCCCGCCTACATCGTCCAGGACGGCGTCGTCCCGCGCACCGCCCTGTCCGAGGTGCTGCGCCGCATCACCGAACTGTCGGCCGCCAGCGGCATCCGCGTCGCCAACGTCTTCCACGCCGGGGACGGCAACCTGCATCCGCTCGTGCTGTTCGACGACGCCGAGCCCGGCGCGGAGGAACGGGCCGAGGAGGTCTCCGGGGCCATCCTGGACCTGTGCATCGAACACGGCGGGTCCATCACCGGCGAGCACGGTGTGGGCGTGGACAAGGCGTGCAAGATGCCGCGCATGTACGGACCCGACGACCTGGCCACCTTCGACCTGTTCCGCCGGGCCCTGGACCCGGACGGGATCGCCAACCCGGACAAGCTGCTGCCCACCCCGCGCCTGTGCGGTGAGCAACCCGGCGTGCACCGGAAGGTGCACCCGCTGGTGGAGTCGGGAGTGGCCGAGCAGTTCTGAGCAGCGGGGGCACGCCGGGCAGGACACGAGAGTGGGGAGACACGTTGACACTCGCCGGGGAGTCGGGCACCGGGGGCCGAGCCCTGCGGGAGGGGACCCGCGCCGACGCGGTGGGCGGTCTGGTCCCCGCGCACGTGGCGCGCCCCGACGGCACCGAGGCGCTGGGACGGGTCATGGCGGCCGCCGCGCGGGAGCGGCTGTCCGTCGTCGCGCGCGGCAACGGCACGGCCCTGGACTGGGGCGGCGTCCCCCGCCGCCTGGACCTCCTCGTGGACACCACCGGCCTGTCCTGGATCGAGCACATCGCGGGCGACCTGGTGGTGGAGGTCGGCGCGGGCACCCCCGTGGCCGAGCTGTACGGGGTGCTGGCCGCCGCCGGACAGCGGCTGTCCATGGACCCGGTGCGCACGGGCGGCACCGTGGGCGGGATGGTCGCCACGGGTGTGAGCGGTCCGCGCCGCCTGCTCAGCGGGGCGCTGCGCGACCTGGTCATCGGCATGACGGTGGTACGCGCCGACGGGGTGGTGGCACGCAGCGGCGGCCGAGTGGTCAAGAACGTGGCCGGGTACGACCTGGCCAAGCTGCACACCGGCGGTCTGGGCACCCTGGGCGTGGTCGCCTCGGTGGCCCTGCGCCTGCACCCGCTCCCTCCGGCCCTGCGTGTGGTGGGCCGGGCGATGCCCTCCCGGGAGCACGCCGAGCGGACGCTGGCGGCGCTGCGGCGGAGCACGGTGGTGCCCTCGGCGGTGGAACTGGACCGGCCTCCGGAGGGGCCGGGACACCTGCGGGTGGTACTGGAGGGGACTCCGGGCGGCGTCGGGCCCCGGGTGGCCGAGACCGCCCGGCTCCTGGGCTCGGACCCGGAGGTGGCCGACGCCCTGCCCGGAGGCTGGGGCGTGCTGCCCACGGAGGGCACGCTCGCCCTGGTGTCGGTGCCTCCCGCCGAGAGCGTCCGGGCCGCCGCATGGGTGGGTGAGCTCTCCGGCGCGGTGAACGCGGCCGCGCACGTCACCGGTTCCCTCCCGGCGGGCGCGCTGTACGTGTCCTTCCCCCGGGGCACCGGAGCCGAGGCGGTGGGAACGGTGGTCGACGGCGTACGCTCCGTCCCCGACTGGTCGATGACCCTGCTGCGCGCCGAACCGCGCGTCCACGCCGCCGGGGTGGACCTGTGGGGCGAGGTCCCCGGACTGCCGCTGATGCGGGCGGTCAAGGACTCCTTCGACCCCGGCCGCCGACTGGCCCCCGGGCGTTTCGCGGGCGGCATCTGAAAGACCACGAGTACCCGGGAGGGCCCGTGACCGACCTACCGACCGGCGCCGCGGACGAGGCCGAGCGCGGGACCGCGGACGAGGCCGCGGACGAGCGCGAGCGACTGTTCGGCGACCTCCTCGACGACTGCGTCCACTGCGGGTTCTGCCTGCCCACCTGCCCAACGCACGTGCTGTGGGGGCAGGAAATGGACTCACCGCGCGGGCGCATCCACCTGATGGAGCAGACGCACACCGAGGACGTGCTCACCGAGACCGCCGTCGGACACTTCGACAACTGCCTGGGCTGCCTGGCGTGCGTGTCCGCGTGCCCGTCGGGGGTGGCCTACGACGCCCTCATCGAGCACACCCGGCACCGGGTGGAGGCCGAGTACGACCGCCCCCGGGGCGAGCGTGCGCTGCGGGGGGCGATCTTCGCGCTCTTCCCCTACCGGAGCAGACTGCGGCTGCTGCGCGGCCCCCTGCGCGCCTACCAGGCCAGCGGTGCGTCCTCGCTGGTACGGCGGTCGGGGCTGCTGGAGCGGATCTCCCCGTCCCTGGCCGCGATGGAGCGCGTCTCACCGCCGCTGTCCCCTCCCCCGCCCGCGCTGCCGGAACTGGTGCCCGCCGTCGGACGGGCGCGGGCCCGGGTGGGCATGCTGGTGGGCTGCGTGCAGGGGGCGTTCTTCCCCGAGGTCAACACCGCGACCGCGCGCGTACTGGCCCTGGAGGGCTGTGACGTGGTCGTTCCCCGAGATCAGGGCTGTTGCGGCGCCCTGTCCGGACACGCCGGGCGGCTTGAGGAGTCCGCCGGCTTCGCCCGGCGCCTGATCGAGGTGTTCGAACGCGAGCGCGTGGACCGGATCGTGGTCAACTCGGCGGGGTGCGGCTCCAGCATGAAGCACTTCGACCGCACCCTGGCAGAGGCGGGCTCCGACGAGGCATGGGTGCGCCGGGGCCGGGCCCTGGCCGAGCGGGTCGCGGACCTCACCGAGTTCCTGGTGGACCTGGGCCCGCGCGCCGAGCGCCGTCCCCTCCCCCTGCACGTGGCCTACCACGACGCGTGCCACCTCTCCCACGGACAGGGCGTCACCCGGCCGCCCCGCGCCCTGCTCGCGGACATCCCCGGACTGAGGGTGTCCGACCTGCCCGACAGGGACATCTGCTGCGGCTCGGCGGGGGTGTACAACCTCCTCAAGCCGGAGGCCGCCGGCGAACTGGGCGACCGCAAGGGCCGGGACGTGGCCTCCACCGGAGCGGACGCGCTGGTCTCGGGCAACCCCGGGTGCTCGCTGCAGATCGCCGCCGCCATGGAACGCGCGGGCTCTCCGATCGCCGTGACGCACACCGCCCGGGTGCTGGACGCCTCCCTGCGCGGCCTGACCGTGGAGCGGCTCCTCGGACGTAGCTGACGGGGGAGCAGTGCCCAGGGCTCAGACCAGCGACGTCTCACCCTCGGCCACGATGACGGCGGGGCCGCGCAACCGCGCGCCGTCCAGGTCCAGGAGCACGGTGCACTCGCCCCCGGGGACCCGCACACGCCAGGTCGCGGCCTCGCCCGGAGGGCTGGCGGCCATCGCGGCGGCGACGATCCCGGTGCCGCAGGAACGGGTCTCGCCGGAGCCGCGCTCGTACACGCGCATCTCCAGCACCCCCGGAGCGACCTCGTCGTACACCTCGACGTTGGCACCGGAGGGGAAGGCCTCGCCGTCCAGCACCGGCGGCTCGCTCAGGTCCACCTCCGCGACGGTTCCGGCCACCTCGCAGGCCAGGTGGGGGTTGCCCACGGAGATCTGCGTGCCGTGCACCACCTGCCGGGCCAGCTTGGCGGAGGAGGTCCCGTGCACCTCCACGAAGCCCATGTCCACGGTGATGTCGCCGTCGGCCTCGACGCGCACCTCCTTGGCGCCGTCACGGGTGCCCACCTCGAAGCGATCACCCTGGACGAGTCCCGCGTGCAGCAGGTAGCGGGCGAACACTCTCACCCCGTTGCCGCACATCTCGGCGACGCTCCCGTCGGCGTTGCGGTAGTCCATGAACCACTCGGGGCGCTCGGCCGTGCGCGCGGCCGGGGCGAGGGTCTCACCGAAGGCGCGCGTGCGCACCACACGCAGGACGCCGTCACCGCCGATCCCGGCCCGGCGGTCGCACAGCAGGCGGACGGTCTCCTCCGTGAGGTCGAGATCCCCTTCCGGATCGGGGAGTATCACGAAGTCGTTCTCTGTTCCGTGGCCCTTGGCGAATCGCATGCCGACCATCCTAGGTGCGGCCGCCAACCCCGCCCGCTTCCCGTCCCCGGCGCCTCCGCCGGCGCCGGACGGGTCGGGGCAGGCCCCGGGCTGAATACGCTGGAGGAATGATCAAGGTGATCGCGGTCGTCGGCCCGACCGCTGCGGGGAAGTCGGATCTGGCCGTCGAGATGGCCCTGCGGCTGGAGGAGCGCGTCGGGCGCCGGGGCGAGGTGATCAACGCCGACTCCATGCAGCTCTACCGCGGCATGGACATCGGTACCGCCAAGCTCACCGAGGCCGAGAGACGCGGGGTCCCCCACCATCTGCTCGACGTCTGGGACGTCAGCGAACCCGCGGACGTGGCCAGCTACCAGGCCATGGCCCGCGACCGCGTCGAGGAGTGCACCGACCGCGACGCCCTCCCCATCCTGGTCGGCGGTTCGGGTCTGTACGTGCGGTCGGTCCTGGACCACCTGGAGTTCCCCGGCACCGACCCCGGGGTCCGTGCCCGCCTGGAGGGCGAGCTGAACGACGTCGGCCCGGGTGTGCTCCACGCCCGCCTGGCCGAGTCCGACCCCGCGGCGGCCCGCGCCATCCTGCCCGGCAACGGGCGGCGGATCGTACGCGCCCTGGAGGTCATCGAGCTGACCGGCGAGCCGTTCACCGCGAACCTGCCGGACCACACCTCCTTCTACCCGTGCACGCAGATCGGCCTGACCGCTCCCCGCCCCGAACTGGACGAGCGCATCGGTACCCGCGTGGACCGCATGTGGGAGCAGGGCCTCCTGGAGGAGGTCCGCCAGTTGGACGCGCAGGGGCTGCGGGAGGGCCGGACCGCCTCGCGCGCGCTCGGGTACGCGCAGGCACTCGCCCAGCTGGACGGTGAGATGTCCGCGGAGGAGGCCAGGGAGGCCACCGCCCAGGCCACCCGCCGGTTCGCACGCCGCCAGGAGTCGTGGTTCCGCCGCGACCCGCGGGTGCGCTGGCTGCCCCATGACGCCCCCGACCTCGTGGAGAGGTCCCTGACACAGGTGGAGCGGGCGCTGTCGGTGGCCCCGGAGGAGCCCGGAGCAGCCCTGGTGGACGTGTCCACCTGGGTGCCCAGCTCCCAGCGCACCGCGGAGTAGCCGCCTCCCACGGACACGGACACGGACACGGGTCCGGGCGAGGCCGTCCGCCCCGAGACGACGGCGGCCCCCGGCGCGTGTGCGCCGGGGGCCGCCCGCGTTCACGCGGCGGTCAGGTCTCGCAGCAGCCGCCCGCCGCGGCGGGCTGTTCGGCCGGGACGCCGAGCGCGGGCATGCCCAGCAGCACCTCCGGCCTCCTCTCCGGCACCGGTCGGCCGTTGCGGGCCGCCCAGGCGTCACCCGCACGGGTGCGGCGCAGGCTCCGGACGCCGGAGTCGGCCACGAGGTGGTGCGGGGCGGCGTAGGTGACCTCCACGGTCACCGTGTCGCCGGGGCGCGGCTCCTCGCCGTCGCCGACCGCGAAGTGCACCAGGCGGTTGTCGGGTGCCCGGCCGGACAGGCGCCGGTGCTCGCCGTCCTTCTTGCCCCCGCCCTCGGAGACCAGCAGCTCGACCTCGCGGCCGACCAGCTTCTGGTTCTCCTCCCAGGAGATCCGGTCCTGGAGGTCGACCAGCCGCTGGTACCGGTCCTTGACCACCTCCGGCGGCACCTGGCCGTCCATGGTGGCGGCCGGGGTCCCGGGGCGCTTGGAGTACTGGAAGGTGAACGCCATGGCGAAGCGGGCCTCGCGGACCACGTGCAGCGTCTCCTGGAAGTCCTCCTCGGTCTCGCCGGGGAAGCCCACGATGATGTCGGTGGTGATCGCGGCGTGCGGCATGGCGGCGCGCACCTTCTCCACGATGCTCAGGAAGCGCTCCTGGCGGTAGGAGCGCCGCATGTCCTTGAGGACCTTGCTCGACCCCGACTGCAGCGGCATGTGCAGCTGCGGCATGACGTTGGGGGTCTCGGCCATGGCCTCGATGACGTCGTCGGTGAAGTCGCGCGGGTGCGGAGAGGTGAAGCGGACCCGCTCCAGTCCCTCGACCCCGCCGCAGGCGCGCAGCAGCTTGGAGAAGGCCTGCCGGTCGCCGAAGCCGCTGCCGTAGGCGTTGACGTTCTGGCCGAGCAGGGTGACCTCGCTGACGCCCTCGTCGACCAGCGCGCGCACCTCGGCGAGCACGTCGCCGGGACGGCGGTCCTGCTCCTTGCCCCGCAACGCGGGCACGATGCAGAAGGTGCAGGTGTTGTTGCAGCCGACGGAGATCGACACCCATGCCGCATAGGCGGACTCGCGGCGGCTGGGCAGTGTGGAGGGGAAGTGCTCCAGCGACTCGGCGATCTCCACCTGCGCCTCCCTCTGGACGCGGGCGCGTTCCAGCAGGGTGGGCAGGGAACCGATGTTGTGGGTGCCGAACACGACGTCGACCCAGGGCGCGCGGCGCGTGATCTCGCCGCGGTCCTTCTGCGCCAGGCAGCCCCCGACGGCGATCTGCATGCCCGGGTTGGCGTCCTTGACCGGGCGCAGGTGCCCGAGGTTGCCGTACAGGCGGTTGTCGGCGTTCTCCCGAACCGCACAGGTGTTGAAGACGACGATGTCTGCGGTGGTGTCCTCGGCTGCGCGCGCGTACCCAGCGTCCTCCAGCAGACCGGAGAGGCGCTCGGAGTCGTGGACGTTCATCTGGCAGCCGTAGGTCCGCACTTGGTAGGTACGACTCTGGCTCACGGACCCAGGCTATCGGGTACCGCGGACCGTGCGGGGCCCGTCGGCGCACCCGTGTCGGCCCGTCCGGTCCGACACGGGCCGACACGGGCGCGTCGCGGAACACGGGGAGGCCGCGCGCCCTGCGGAGGGGCCGTGTGAGACGCTGAAGTACGGAACCACGACACGGAGCGACAAACGCGCACCTAATCACCCAAACGGGTAACAGTTTCGCCGATCACGCCGTAACAAGTCTGCTACTCCGCAGACGAGCGGTGATTTTGTGATGACACGGCAATATGGACCCGTTAGGTTCCGAACATGACCTCAACTCCTCTCGTCGTGCTGGAGAACGTCAACAAGCACTTCGGCGACCTGCACGTGCTCCGCGACATCAATATGACGGTGAACTCCGGCGAGGTGGTAGTCGTCATCGGGCCGTCCGGCTCCGGCAAGTCGACCCTGTGCCGCACGATCAACCGCCTGGAGCCCATCGACTCCGGGACGATCACCCTGGACGGGCAGCCGCTGCCCGCCGAGGGGCGCGGCCTGGCCAGGCTCCGCAGCGACGTGGGCATGGTCTTCCAGTCGTTCAACCTGTTCGCGCACAAGACCGTGCTGCAGAACGTGACCCTGGGGCCCACCAAGGTCCTGCGCACGGGCAGGGCGGAGGCCGACAAGCGCGGCATGGAGCTGCTGGACCGCGTACAGATCGGCGAGCAGGCGGACAAGTACCCGGCGCAGCTCTCCGGCGGCCAGCAGCAGCGCGTGGCGATCGCCCGTGCCCTGGCGATGAACCCCAAGGTGCTGCTCTTCGACGAGCCCACCTCCGCTCTGGACCCGGAGATGGTCCAGGAGGTCCTCGACGTCATGACCGACCTGGCCAGCGAGGGCATGACGATGGTCGTGGTCACCCATGAGATGGGCTTCGCGCGCCGCGCCGCCAACCGGGTCGTCTTCATGGCCGACGGCCAGATCGTCGAGGAGAACACCCCGGACGAGTTCTTCACCAAGCCCCGGTCCGAACGGGCCCAGGACTTCCTCTCCAAGATCCTGACCCACTAGCTTTCCCCGCGTTCTTCGCACGAACCAAGGAAGAGGTACCCCAACATGCGAGTTGGTCGCATCAGTAGCATCCTGGGCGGCACCGCGGCCCTGGCCTTCGCCCTCAGCGCCTGCGGCACCGCCGACGTCGGCGGCGGTGGCGGTGGCGGCGACGACAGCGGTGGCGGTGACGGCGGCGGTGAGACCATCACCATCGGCGTCAAGTACGACCAGCCCGGCCTGGGCCTGCTCGAAGGCGACGCCCCCGTCGGCTTCGACGTGGACGTGGCCACCTACATCGCCGGTGAGCTGGGCTACTCCCCCGAGCAGATCGAGTGGGCCGAGGCCGCTTCCGCCAACCGCGAGTCCTTCCTCCAGCAGGGCACCGTCGACATGGTGATCGCCACCTACTCGATCACCGACGAGCGCCGCCAGGTCGTCGACTTCGCCGGCCCGTACTACGTGGCCCAGCAGGACATCCTGGTCAACGCCGGCAACGAGGACATCCAGGGCCCGGATGACCTCGAGGGCAAGGTGCTGTGCTCGGCCTCCGGATCCCGGTCGGCCCACAACATCGTCGACGACATGGAGATCGACGCCGAACTGCGCGAGGCCGGCAACTACTCCGAGTGCCTGTCGCTGCTCGGCAACGGCGCCGTCGACGCGGTGACCACCGACAACACCATCCTCGCGGGCTTCGCCGCGCAGAACCCCGACACCTACCGGATGGTCAACAACCCGTTCGGCGAGGAGAAGTACGGCGTCGGCCTGCCCGCCGGCTCCACCGAGCGGTGCGAGGAGGTCAACGCGGCCATCAGCAAGATGTGGGACGAGAGCTACGCCACCGAGGCCCTGGAGGACGCCTTCGGCGAGACCGACTTCGCCTACGAGGAGTCCACTCCCGAGATCGAGGAATGCCGGTAAGGCCCCTCCTCTGACCGCACGCCCCTCGGCGGGGCCGGATCCGTCCGGCCCCGCCGCTCGGCCCTTGACCAGCTGGGACCCATGGAAGCCTTTCTCAGCAATATCGACAGGGTTGTCGACGGTTTCTCATGGACCGTCCGGCTCACCCTCCTCAGTGCCCTCTTCTCCTTCGTCCTGGGCATCCTGCTCACCGCCATGCGGGTCTCTCCCGTCCCGCTGCTGCGCGGCCTGGCCACCGCCTACGTCGAGAGCATCCGGAACACGCCCCTGACCCTCGTCCTGCTGTTCTGCGGACTGGGGCTGAACAGCGCACTCGGCGTGCACCTGTCCGGCACCGTCGCGCTGGACGTCTTCTGGTGGGCGGTGATCGGCCTGTCCGCCTACACCGCCTGCTTCGTCTCCGAGTCGCTGCGCGCGGGCATCAACACGATCCCCCTCGGCCAGGTCGAGGCGGCCCGCTCGCTGGGCCTGACCTTCACCCAGAACCTGCGGCTGATCGTCATCCCGCAGGCGCTGCGCGCCGTCATCGGCCCGCTGGGCAGTGTGCTCATCGCGCTGACCAAGAACACGACCGTCGCCTCCGTCGCGGGGCTGGGCGTCCAGGAGGCGTCCCGGGAGATGAAGCTCATGTTCGACCAGGGCGTCGCGCCGGTCCTGCCGACCTTCCTCGGCTTCGCGATCGGCTTCCTGATCCTGACCCTGCCGACGGGCTACTTCTTCGGATGGCTCTCCAAGCGTGTGGCGGTGGTCCGATGAGCGCGCAGAAATCCGTCCTCTTCGACGCGCCCGGCCCCAGGGCCCGTGCGCGCAACGTCGTCTACACCGTCATCACGCTGGTGCTGTTCGTGATCGGCCTGGCGGTCCTGTACCTGGGGTTCAACGACTACTTCCGGGGCCAGAGGCCGTCCCTGTTCGACCCTGCCACCTGGGCGGTCAATCCCTCCGGTGAGTGGACGGCGGACAAGTGGGAGCCGTTCCTGCGACCGGGCACGTGGACCGACTACGTCCTCCCGGGCCTGCGGAACACCCTGACCGCCGCCCTGACCGCCTCGGTCCTGGCCATCGTCTTCGGCCTGGTGTTCGGCATCGGGCGCATGTCCGAGCGCTGGTGGATCCGCGTCGCGTCCGGAGCCGTCGTGGAGTTCTTCCGCGGTATCCCGCTGCTGATCCTGATCTTCTTCACGATGGCACTGCCGATCGTGGCCTACCAGCTGTTCGCCATCCCCCCCGGTACCTTCCAGGTGACCGCCCTGGCCGCCGTGGTCACGGGTCTGACCCTGTACAACGGCTCCGTGCTGGCGGAGGTCTTCCGCGCGGGCGTCCTCGCCGTGCCCAAGGGACAGTCCGAGGCCGCCCAGGCCATCGGGATGACCAGGAGCCAGAACATGTGGCTGATCCTGATCCCGCAGGCGATCACCGCGATGATGCCCGCGATCGTCGCGCAGCTCGTGGTCCTGCTCAAGGACTCCGCGCTGGGCTACATCGTCGCCTTCCCCGAGATGCTGCGCAGCTTCACCCTGCTGGCGACGCGCGAGGGCAACGTGATCCCCGCGGCGATCATCTGCGCCCTCATCTACATCGCCATCAACCTGTCCCTGAGCCGGGTCGCGATCTGGCTGGAGCGCCGCAACTCCAGCCGCGGCCGGACCTCGACCAAGCCCGTGGACACCGAGGGGGTGTCGGCGAGGGCCGACACGTCCACCGGCGCCGCGGGCACCGTCGCGGTGGAGCCCACCGTGCAGGAGCCTCTGCCGGACACGCTCCGCGAGGACGGCCCCGCCGAGCCCGGTGACGACGACGCCGGTGACGACGGTGACGACGGCCCCCGGGACGGGCGGGGCTGACCCCTCCCCCCGGACACACGGCCCCGTCCGCGCCCCCAGGCGCGGACGGGGCCGGCGCCGCCTCCGCGGCCTTCTCGGTACTGCACAGGCAAGCGCCTGAGGGCTAAGGTCGACATGTCATCTGATCGGACCCACGACCCTTCCTGAGCGGACATGTCTGAACTGTCGAGCCCCCACGGCTCCTGGCCATCGCCCATCAGCGCCGGTGACGTCGCCCGAGGAGTGCGGCGCATGGCGTTCCCGTCCGTCGTCGACGGGACGGTCTGGTGGGAGGAGAGCCGCCCGGAGGAGGGACGGACCACCCTCATGCGGCGTGACGCCGACGGGGCGGTGACCGAGCTGCTGCCCGCTCCCTGGAGCGCGTGCACCCGGGTGCACGAGTACGGGGGGCGCGCCTACCTGCCGGTCCCCCGCCGTGACGACAAGGCCATCACCCGTATGGGCGTGGTGTTCTCCTCCTCCGCGGACCAGCGCCTGTACCTGCTGGAACACGGATCCCGGGAACCGGTGCCGCTCACCCCCGACGACGGCGCGTCCTCCCGCTACGCCGACCCCGCGCTGGGCGCGGACGGGCGCGGCGTGCTGTGCGTACGCGAACGGCACGAGGACGGCTCGGTCCACCGCTCGGTGGTGTCGGTGCCGCTGTCCGGCCGGGGCGCGCAGGACCCGTCGGCGGTACGCGAGCTGGTCTCGGGCGCGGATTTCTACGCGTCGCCCACACCGTCGCCGGACGGCGCCCACCTGGCGTACGTGCGGTGGAACCACCCCAGGATGCCGTGGGACGGCAGCGAACTGCGGGTGGGCGCCCTGTACGGGTCCGGGCTCTCCGGTGAGTACACGCTCAAGGGCGGCGTGGACGAGTCGGTGGTCTCCCCCGCCTGGGTGGACGACGCGACGCTGTACGTGGCCTCCGACTGGCCGGGCTGGTGGAACCTGTACCAGGCCGGGATCACCGGGCAGGCGATCGCGCTGTACCCGGCCGAGGAGGAGTTCCACGCGTCGCCGGGTCGGCTGGGCAACCGGTCCTTCTGCGTGCTGGACTCGGGCAGGGTCGTGGCGCTGCACGGACACGCGGACATGACCCCGAGCGTGTACGACCCCGGCACCCTGGACCTGACGCCGGTGCGGACCGGGCTGACCACGTGGTCGATGCTGGACACCGACGGGCGCTCGGTGGTGGCGGTGGCCTCCTCGCCGACCGAACCGCAGTGCCTGGTGCGGCTGGACCCGGACTCGGGGAGCGTGGAGGTGCTGCGCCGCGCCGCCGAGAAGCTTCCGTACGCCGCCTACCTGCCGGTTCCCCGAGGGGAGACGCTGCCGGGGCGGTACGGGGCCCCGGTGCACGCGAACGTGTACCCGCCGACCAACCCCGACGTCGCGGTGGAGGGACCCGCCCCGTACGTGGTGTGGGCGCACGGCGGGCCGGTGTCGGCGAGCACGCTGGAGTTCGACCTGGCCAAGGCCTACTTCACCAGCCGGGGGATCGGTGTGGTGGACGTCAACTACGGCGGTTCCACCGGGTACGGACGCTCGTACCGCAAACGCCTGCACAAGGAATGGGGCGTGGCGGACGTGGAGGACTGCGTGGCCGCCGCGCGGGCACTGGTGGAGCAGGGCGCCGCCGATCCGGAGCGGCTGGCGATCCGCGGGCCGAGCGCGGGCGGGTACACGGCCCTGATGGCACTGACCGGGGACACGTTCGCGTGCGGGGTGTCCCTCTTCGGCGTGACGGACCTGCTGGGGTTCAGCGAGACCACGCACGACTTCGAGTCGCACTTCCTGGACTCGTTGGTGGGGACGCTGCCGGGGTTCGCGGAACGGTACCGGGAGAGGTCGCCGGTCCACCGGGCGGGGGACATCGACGCGCCGGTACTGCTGCTGCAGGGCCTGGAGGACAAGGTGGTGACGCCGGACCAGGCCACGGCGATGGCGACGGCGCTGGGCCGGCGCGGGATGCGGTACGCGCTGCTGGAGTTCGAGGACGAGGCGCACGGGTTCACCGCACAGGACGTGCGCGTCCGCGCGCTGGAGGCGGAGCTGGCCTTCTACGCGCGGGTGTTCGGCTTCGAGGCGGACGTGGCACCGCTGGAGCTGGTGGCCACGCCTCCCGAACCGCTCCCGGAGCCGGAGGCCTCCGCGGAGGCGTCCGAGCCGGCCGGGGGCACCGGGACCGGGGGCACCGGGACGGAAGGCACCGGGGCCGTCGAGGAGGCACCGCGTCCCGCCGGTGCCGCGACCCCCACCACCTCCGACTGAGCCCGGAACCAGCCCCGGCGGCGGGAGCTCAGAGGCCGGGGTCGTCCAGACCGGCGTCCACGCCCTCGTGTTCGAGCTCCTCGCGGATCAGCCGGTAGGACAGGCCCGACGGGTAGCCCTTGCGGGCGAGCGCGCCCAGCGCGCGGCGGATCCGGGTCTCCCGGTCCTTGCCCCGGCTGGTGGCCAGGCGGCGGCGGGCCAGGGCCCGGGCGGCCTCCTCCTCGTCCTCGTCGCTGAGCTCGCCGACGGCCTCCTGGACGGTGTCCTCCTCCACGCCGCGGGTGCGCAGCTCCTGGGCCAGCGCACGGCGGGACAGGCGCCTGCTGTGGTGGCGGGAGGACACCCAGGCCCGGGCGAAGGCCGCGTCGTCGATCAGCCCGGCCCCGCCGAACGTGCCAAGGACCGAGGTGATGACCTCCTCGGGGAACTCCCTGCGGTGCAGCGCCCGCTCCAGCTGGGCGCGGGTGCGCGGGGAGTGGGTGAGCATCCGCAGGACCAGGGCCCGGGCCTTGGCCTCGGGATCCTCCCCGGGCGAGCCGCGCCCGCCCGGGGAGGGGTCGTCCTCGGAGGACCCGGGTCGTTGGGGCCGGCCCTGGGACCGGCTCCCCTCACGCATCCGTCGTGGGCGCCTTGGTCGTCCTGGCCGCGGCGCGCTTGGCGGGGGCCTTGGCGGCGGCCACGGCCTCCTTGGCGGATTCGACGGATCCGGCGGCGTCCGCGGCCGGAGCGGAAGCGGTGTCGGCGGCCGGCCCGGAGGCGCTGTCGTCGCCCTTGGAGGGCACGCCCAGCTTCTCCTTGATCTTCTTCTCGATCTCGTTGGACACGTCGACGTTCTCGCGCAGGAACTTGCGCGAGTTCTCCTTGCCCTGGCCCAGCTGGGTGCCGTCGTAGGTGAACCAGGCACCCGACTTGCGCACGATGCCGTGCTCCACGCCCAGGTCGATGAGGCTGCCCTCACGGGAGACGCCCACACCGTAGAGGATGTCGAACTCGGCCTGCTTGAAGGGCGGGGCCACCTTGTTCTTGACGATCTTGACGCGGGTGCGGTTGCCGACCGCGTCGGTGCCGTCCTTGAGCGTCTCGATGCGGCGCACGTCCAGGCGCACCGACGAGTAGAACTTCAGCGCCTTGCCACCGGTCGTCGTCTCGGGCGAGCCGAACATGACGCCGACCTTCTCGCGCAGCTGGTTGATGAAGATCGCGGTGGTGCCGGTCTGGTGCAGCGCACCGGCGATCTTGCGCAGCGCCTGGGACATCAGGCGGGCCTGCAGGCCGACGTGGCTGTCGCCCATCTCGCCCTCGATCTCGGCGCGGGGGACCAGGGCCGCCACGGAGTCGATGACGATGACGGAGATCGCGCCCGAGCGGATCAGCATGTCGACGATCTCCAGCGCCTGCTCGCCGGTGTCCGGCTGCGAGAGGAGGAGCTCGTCGGTGTCGACGCCGATCTTCTTGGCGTACTCGGGGTCGAGTGCGTGCTCGGCGTCGACGAAGGCGGCGATACCGCCTCCCTTCTGCGCGCTGGCCACCGCGTGCAGGGCGACGGTCGTCTTACCGCTCGACTCGGGCCCGAAGATCTCGACGATGCGACCCCTGGGAAGGCCTCCGATGCCCAGGGCCACGTCGAGGGCGATCGCCCCGGTGGGGATCACCTCGATCGGCGGGCGGTCCTCGTCGCCCAGACGCATGACGGAGCCCTTGCCGAACTGCCGCTCGATCTGGGCGAGTGCTGTTTCGAGAGCCTTGTCTCGGTCTCCGGATGCCACGGGATACCCCTGTTGTTGGGTCGATGCCTTTTTCTTCATGATGAGCACGACGCTACGCGGCCGGTACGACAATCGCGACGTCCGACGTCCGCCTGTGGATATCCACACTACCCGAACTTGTGTTCGATGTGACGTACGAAACGCGTGTTCGTGTGGGGTCAGCGCATGGACGCGGGGATGTCGAAGGCCTCGCACACGGCGCGCCACACCTCCTTGGGCCCCACCCCGTCGGCGAGCGCCTGCTGGACCGTGCGGGACCCGAGACCCTCCAGGACGTAGTCCTTGGCCAGGCTCTGCGTGTAGGCCTCGCCGAACTGCTCGTGCATGTTGTTCCAGAAAACCGTGAGTCTCATCGGGCCCAGTATCGGTGATCCACGCGCCCGCCCCGCCCCTCCGGACTTTTGTCACGGCCCACGGGCACACTGGCGGCATGAGCCGTGCGCCACATCCCCTCGAACGCTTCGGACCGGCCACCCGGTCCTGGTTCGACCAGGCCTTTCCCGCAGGACCCACCCCCGCGCAGACCGGGGCCTGGGAGTCGGTCTCACGGGGGAGGAACACGCTGGTGGTGGCCCCGACCGGCTCGGGCAAGACCCTGTCGGCCTTCCTGTGGTCGCTGGACCGGCTGACCTCGGCGCCGGCCCCCGAGGACCGCGCCCGCCGCTGCCGGGTGCTGTACGTGTCCCCGCTCAAGGCCCTCGCGGCGGACGTGGAGCGCAACCTGCGCGTCCCCCTGGCCGGGATCGGGGCCGCCGCCGAGGCCGCGGGGCGCGAGCTGTCCCCGGTCACCGTGGGGATGCGCACCGGTGACACCCCCGCCGGCCGCCGGCGCGGGCTCGCCAGCCGGCCGCCGGACGTGCTCATCACCACACCAGAGTCGCTGTTCCTGGTCCTCACCTCGCGCGCCAGGGAGGGGCTGGCCGGCGTGGAGACGGTGATCGTCGACGAGGTGCACGCGCTGGCGGGCACCAAGCGCGGCGCGCACCTGGCGTTGAGCCTGGAGCGGCTGGACGCCCTGCTGGACCGCCCCGCGCAGCGGATCGGGCTGTCCGCGACCGTGCGCCCGGCCGAGGTGGTGGCGGAGTTCCTCGGCGGTGCCGACGTCGTCTCCCCGCCCGGCTCCCCCGGCATGGACCTGCGCGTGGTGGTGCCCGTCCCCGACATGGACGACCCCGATGCTCCGGGAACGCCCCCGGCACCTCCCGGCGGCGGCTCCCGGGGCGGCGGCTCCCTGTGGCCGTACGTGGAGTCGCGGGTCCTGGACCTGGTCGGGTCCCACCGCTCCACCATCGTGTTCACCAACGGCCGCCGCACCGCCGAGCGGCTGTGCGCCCGCCTCAACGACCTGCACGCCGAGCGACACGGCCTGGAACCGCCGCGGGAGGAGGTGCCCGCGCAGGTCATCGCCCAGTCCGGGCAGAGCCGCGGCGGCGCTCCCGTCGTCGCGCGAGCCCACCACGGCTCGGTGTCCAAGGCCGAGCGGGCCCTGATCGAGGACGACCTCAAGTCGGGGCGGCTGCGCTGCGTGGTGGCCACCTCCAGCCTGGAACTGGGCGTGGACATGGGCTCGGTCGACCTGGTGGTGCAGGTGGCCTCGCCCCCGTCGGTGGCCAGCGGCCTCCAGCGGGTGGGCCGGGCCGGGCACCAGGTCGGCGGGACCTCGCGCGGGGTGTTCCTCCCCCAGTTCCGGGGCGACCTGCTGTCGACGGCCGTGGTGGTGGGGCGGATGCGCGCGGGCGGCATCGAGCGCCTGGAGATGCCGCACGCCCCTCTGGACGTGCTGTCCCAGCAGATCGTGGCGATGGCCGCCATGGACGACTGGCCCGTGGCCGGGCTCGCCGAGCTGGTGCGGCGGGCCGCGCCCTTCTCCGACCTGACCGACCCGGTGCTGGAGTCGGTCCTGGACATGCTGTCGGGGCGCTATCCCTCGGACGAGTTCGCCGAACTGCGCCCGCGCCTGGTGTGGGACCGGGAGGCTGACGTGGTGCGGGGACGGCCGGGCGCGCAGCGGCTGGCGGTGATCAGCGGCGGCACCATCCCGGACCGGGGAACGTACGGGGTGCACCTGGCCGCGGAGGGTGCGGCCCCGGACCGGGGCCGGGCGCCCACCCGGGTCGGCGAACTGGACGAGGAGATGGTCTACGAGTCGCGGGTGGGCGACGTGTTCGTGCTGGGGTCCACCTCGTGGCGGATCGAGGGGATCACCGCAGACCGGGTGCTGGTCTCGCCCGCTCCGGGGCGGCCGGGGCGGATGCCGTTCTGGAAGGCCGACGCGCAGGGCCGACCGGCCGAGCTGGGACGCGCGGTGGGCGCGCTGACCAGGGAACTCGCCGAGGCGGAGCCGAAGGAGGCGCTGGCCCTGGCCGAGGGCGTGGGGCTGGACCGGTGGGCCGCGCACAACCTGGTGGCGTACGTGGCCGACCAGCGCGAGGCCACCGGCCGGGTACCCGACGACCGGACCGTGGTCATCGAGCGCTTCCGTGACCAGGTCGGCGACTGGCGTGTGGTGGTGCACTCTCCGCTGGGCGCCCGGGTGCACGCGCCCTGGGCGCTGGCGATCGCGAACCGGGTGCGGGCGCGGTTCGGGGCGGACGCGCAGGTCGTGCACGGCGACGACGGGATCGTGCTGCGCCTTCCGGACACCGAGCAGGGCGGGCTCGACCAGGCGGGCGGACCGGCCGGCCTGGCCGACCTGGTGGTGCTGGACCCCGAGGAGGCGGAGTCGGCGGTCACCGACGAGCTGCCCGGGTCGGCGCTGTTCGCCGCCCGCTTCCGGGAGTGCGCGGCGCGGGCCCTGCTGCTGCCCCGGCAGCGCCCGGACCGGCGCATGCCGCTGTGGCAGCAGCGGCTGCGGGCCTCCCACCTGCTGTCGGTGGCGAGCCGGTACGGGTCGTTCCCGATCGTGCTGGAGACGGTGCGCGAGTGTCTGCGGGACGTGTTCGACGTGCCCGCGCTGGTGGAGGTGCTCACGGACCTCCGGGCCCGCCGCACGCGTGTGGTCGAGGTGGGCACCGAACGTGCGTCGCCGTTCGCGCGGTCGCTTCTGATGGAGTACACGGCGGCGTTCCTGTACGAGGGGGACGCCCCTGCCGCCGAGTTGCGGGCGCAGGCGCTCACCCTGGACCCGTCTCTGCTGTCGGACCTGCTGGGACGGACGGACCTGCGCGAGCTGCTCGATCCGCGGGTGGTGGAGCACGTCGGCGCGCTGCTGCAGCGCACGGCCGAGGGGACGGGTGCCGGGGACGCGGAGGGCGCGGCGGACCTGCTGCGCGAGGTCGGTCCGCTGACCACGGCCGAGGCCGCCGAACGCGGTGCCCGGCCGGAGTGGCTGGAGGGGCTGGAGGCCTCGGGCCGGGTGGTGCGGACGACCGTGGCGGGCGCCGAGCGGTGGTGCGTGGTGGAGGACGTGGCGCGGCTGCGCGACGCCCTCGGCGCCGAGCCGCCCGCCGGTGTGCCCGCGGCCCTCCTGGAGCCGGTGGAGGAGCCGACGCGCGACCTGGTGTCGCGGTACGCGCGCACGCACGGGCCGTTCACCTCCGCTGAGGCCGCTGAGCGGCTGGGGCTCGGGCGCGACGTGGTGGAGGGCGTGCTGCGCGGGCTCTCCCGCCGGGGACGGGTCTCCGTCGGCGGCTTCCGGCCGGGCGGGACGGGTACCGAGTGGTGCGACGCCGAGGTGCTGCGCCGGTTGCGGCGCGGCTCGCTCGCACGGCTGCGCCGGGAGGTGGAGCCGGTCGGTCCGGAGGCACTGGCCCGGTTCTCGCCGCTGTGGCAGCACGCCGTGCCGGGCGTGCGCCGACGCGGGCCGGACGCGGTGTTCGAGGCGGTGGAGTCGCTGCGCGGGGCGAGGCTGGCGGCCTCGGCGCTGGAGTCGCTGGTGCTGCCCGCGCGGGTGGAGGACTACGCGACCCACCGGCTGGACGAGCTGACCCAGGCGGGTGAGGTGGTGTGGGCCGGGGCGGGGTCGCTGCCCGGCCGGGACGGGTGGGTGTGCCTGTCCCCGACCGACGAGGCGCCCCTCCTGCTGCCCGAGCCGGCTCCCCCCGAGGAGGGCACACTGCCCCACGCGGTGCTGGAGGTGCTGCGTGAGGGCGGAGCGCTGTTCTTCCGCGACATCGCCGACCGGGCGGCGAGGGCGGCGGGCGGCTCCGCGGTCACTGACGCGGACCTGGTCGCGGCGCTGTGGGAGCTGGTGTGGTCGGGTTGCGTCACCAACGACACCCCGGCGCCGCTGCGGGCCGCGCTGGGAGCGGGGGCCGCTCCGCGCCGCGCGCCGTCGCGGCGGCCGTCGCGCGCGGTGGGGCGCCGTCCGGCGATGCCCACCCGGTCGGGGCCGCCCACGGCCGCGGGACGGTGGTGGGCCCTGCCGGAGCGCGAGGGCGATCCCACGAGGCTCACCCTGGCCCGTCTGGAGGCGCGGCTGGAGCGCCGGGGCGTGCTGGTGCGCGGACACCAGGGCGGACGGATCTCGCCGGAGGAGTACCGGGTGCTGCGGACGCTGGAGGAGTCGGGCCGGGTACGCCGGGGCTACTTCGTGGAGGGGCTGGGCGGCGCCCAGTTCGCCCTACCCGGCGCGGTGGACCGGCTACGGGCGCTGTCCGGGGGCGGGGCGGACGCCCCCGTGGTGCTGGCGGCGACCGATCCGGCGAACCCGTTCGGTGCCGACCTTCCCTGGCCGCAGGAGGAGGGGGATCCGGAGAGGCGGGCCAGACCGGGCCGGGTGGCGGGTTCCCTGGTGGTGGTCGACGACGGCCGGTTGACCCTGTACGCGGGTCGGGGCGGCCGTTCGGTGCTGACCTTCGGTTCTCCGCCCGCGCTGCTGGAGCGGGCGGCCCGGGCCCTGGCCGGGACGGTGCGGGACGGGCGCGTGGCGTCGTTGACGGTGGAACGCGCGGACGGGGCGGAGGTGTTCGGCGGCCCCCTGGACACCGCGCTGGTGGCGGCCGGGTTCCACGTGACCCCCAAGGGGCTCCGTCTGCGCTCCTAGGTGCGCTGACCGAAAACGTCGCGGATGTGACGCGCGGGTTCCTCCGCCGATGATCTTGCTCCCAGCGGCACTGTCTGCGGTCGAGAGTGCCACTGGGAGCAGGATCACCCCAGGTGGGGACGGCGGCCCCGGAACGGGCGGGCGCGAAAACGGCTGGACGCGATGGCCGGAACCGGCCAGGATGACGCCTGCCGGAAGAGTGGAGGGGCGCGGTGGAGCACACAGGGGTCCGGCCGATGCGGCCGGAGGACACGTCCCGTCTGGTGGGGGTGTCGCTGGCGGCGGACACGGTGTTCGCCGACGCGGGAGTGGTCCTGCCCCCGGACGACCCCGGGGAGATGCTCGCGCACGCGGAGCGGGTCCTGGTGGCCGACGACCCGGTGACGGGCGCCCCCGTGGTCGGCCTGGCCGCGACCGTGACCGTGGACGGCCACCCGCACCTGGAGCAGCTCGCCGTGCGTCCCGGCCACGGCGGGCGCGGCGTCGGCGGCGCCCTGCTGGGGGCGGTGTGCGCCGAGGCGGCGGCCGCCGGTCACACCCGCCTCACCCTCACCACCTTCCGCGACCTGCCGTGGAACGGCCCCTGGTACGCGAGGCGGGGCTTCACCGTGCTGCCCCGGGAGGAGTGGGGCCCCGGTCTGGAGCAGGTGTGGGAGACCGAGGAGCGGGCGGGTGTCCGGGTGCTGCCGCGTGTGGTGATGGTGCGGGAGCTGTCCCCGCCGGCCTGAGGATCCCCCGGCCACGCGCTCCGGCCGGTACCGGCCCGTCATGGCCGTGGTCCTCGCGAGGCCTGGGATCGGGGCGCCGTGTCCCCCGCGCCGGAGGCCCCCTCGCAGAACCCAGAGCGCGTTTCGAGCCGTCACCAGCCTCCGGAGGGGACCGGTGGTCCGGTCGCCGGACCCGTGGCGCCACGGGGTACGCCCGTGCCCCGGCCGGGTGAGGAGGAGCCGGGGCACGGTACGGGCAGAGGCCATGGGAGGGCTCCCATGGCCCCGGGGGGCACCGGTCACACGGTGGAGGAGAACACGTCCTCCCTGGCGCGTTCGAGGGCGTGCAGGAGCGCGCCGCGCACGACCGGGCTGCCCTCCACCCCGCCCAGGGCGACCTCGGTGGTGTTGGGAGCAATGCGGGCGGTGGCCGCCTGGACCCGCTCGGCGAGCTTGGCGCCGCCCGCGCGGGCGACGTCGCCGCCGAGCACCACCAGGCCGGGGTCGAGGATGACCGTGACGGCGGCCACGCCCCGGGCCAGGCGCTCGGCGAAGGCGTCCAGGAAGGCGTCCCCCCGCGGGGTCCCCGAGGCGGCCGCCGCCGCGACGACCTCGGTGACGTCGGTGCCCTCGATGCCGTACCCGGCGGCGAGTTCGACCACCTGTCCGGCCTTGACCAGGGCCTGGAAACCGTGCGGCAGTTCGCGGTTGGCACCGTCGCGCAGGGACTCGTAGCCGCCGGACAGTCCCACGTCGGTGGGCATGGGGGCACCGGGCACGGGCAGGTAGCCGATCTCGCCCGCGCCGCCGGAGCGTCCCCGGTGGATGCGGCCGTCGATCATGGTGGACATGCCGACGCCGCCGTTGGCGCTGAGCCAGATGAGGACGAACTCGGCCACGCCCGAGGCGGCGCCCTCGGCGTGCTCGGCCAGGGCGGCCAGGTTGACGTCGTTCTCGATCATGACCGAGCGCTCGAGGTCGGCGCGCAGGGCCTCCAGGACGCCCTCGTGCCAGGACATCAGGTCGAAGGAGAAGCGGATGTCGCCGGTGCGGGGGTCGACGACGCCCGGGGTACCGATGACGCAGGCGCGGACCCTGTCCAGGGGGACCCCGGCGGTGTCGGCCAGGCGCATCACCGCGGTGTGCACGAGCGCGACGGGGTCGTCTGAGGCGCGGGGGTCGACGGTGACGTCGCTGATGATCCTCCCGGTGATGTCGGCGATCGTCGCGGTCACCCGCTGCGCGCTGACGTCCAGGGCGGCGACGTAGGCGCTCTCGGGCACCACCGCGTACAGGGCGGCGTTGGGCCCCCGCCCTCCTGCCCGACTGCCCACCACGCGCACCAGGTCCCGCTCCTCCAGCCGCGCCAGCAGTTGGGAGGCCGTTACCTTGGACAGACCGGTCCGCGTTCCCAGCTGAGTCCTGGTCAAAGGCCCCGCGGACAGCAGTAGTTCCAGCGCCGCGCGATCGTTGAGCTGGCGTAGCAGCCGGGGCGTCCCTGGACGTTGAGACATAACCGTGACACCTCACCCTGTTTTTATTAGGAAAGTTTCCTGTTAATTTAGCTCACAACCTCACAGGAGGTCACGTCCTGGCAGGCCCGCTTTTCGGGCCCTTCCGGTACCCGCGCCGGCGGGGCGGCCAACGTGCTATCCCAGCACAATCCCCACGAAGACGTCGAGTCGCGGGGTGGTCCCTCGATCATCCCAGTCGATTCGAGCACAGGCGTCGAACCCCAGCGCGCCGTGCGAAGGGAGAAGAGGTACACATGAGGTTCCCCAAGATCGCCGCGGCCACGGCCGTGGTACTGCTCGCCGCGGCATGCGGTGGCAACTCCGAATCCGGTGGCGGCGGTGAGGCCGACAGCCTGACCGTCTGGGTCATGGGCACCTCCCAGGAGCCCCTCGTCGAGTACTTCGAGGACACCGAGGCACGCTTCCAGGAGAGCCACCCGGGTGTCTCCGTCGAGGTCGAGTTCATCCCGTGGCCCGACGCGCAGGAGTCCATCACCAACGCCCTCGCCGGCGGTGACGCCCCCGACGTCCTGGAGGTCGGCAACGACCAGGTCTCGAACTGGGCCTCGCAGGGCGCCCTGCTGGACATCACCGACCAGGTCGAGGGCTGGGACGCCGCCGCGGGCATCGACGAGGAGGCCCTGGAGTACGGCACCTACGAGGGTGTCCAGTACGGCGTTCCGTGGTTCTCCGGTGTGCGCACCCTGTACTACCGCGCGGACTGGCTGGAGGGGCTCGGCCACGAGCCGCCGAAGACCTGGGACGAGCTGGTCGAGGTCGCCGAGGACATCGAGACCGAGCACGACGTCCCCGGTTTCGCCGCGCCGACCGACTTCACCAACGGCATCGCCAGCTTCATCTGGAGCAACGGCGGCGAGATCGCGGTGCAGGACGGCGACGTGTGGGAGGGCAGGCTCACCGACCCCGCCACCGTCGAGGCCATCGAGTTCTACGCGAGCCTGAGCACCGACGGCATCTCCCCCCAGGACTACGTCGGACAGAACGAGCTCATCGCCCTGGCCGACATGGCCAACAGCGAGCTGGGCATGTACATCGACGGCGGCTGGGCGGTCAGCTCCATGGAGGAGCAGGCCGCGGACCCGTCCGTCGTCGAGAACATCGCCTCCGCGCCGATCCCCGGCGCCGACGGCATCGCCCCGGCCTTCGCGGGCGGCTCCGCCCTGACGGTGTTCACCACCACCGAGCACCCGGACCTGGCCTTCGACCTGCTGACCGTCCTCGGTGACGAGGAGGGCGGCAAGGGCTACGCCGACGTGGCGGGCTTCTTCCCGGCCTACCCGCACCTGCTGGAGAGCGACGAGTACCAGGAGGACCCCGACCGCGCCGCCGCCGCCACGCAGATGCAGAACACCCGCTTCTTCCCGACCACCCCGCGCTGGACCGCAGCCGACCAGGACAGCAAGATCCTGCCGGGCGCCGTGCTGGAGATCGTGCAGGGCGGCGACCCCGAGGAGGTCCTGGAGGCGGCCAACGAGGAGCTCACCTCGATCCTCAACGAGCCGGTCGAGTAGCCGGACCCGACTCACTGTGTAGAGCTGTGCGCGGGCGGGGCCCGCACCAGGACCCCGCCCGCCGCGCCCGGCCCACTCGATTGAGAAGACCATGCCACAAACCGTCGAACCAGCGGCCGAGCGCGAGGCCGAGAGGCCCGTCAGGGCCCCCGTGACCGAACCCGCGCCGCGCCGCCGCAAGTTTCCCACCCCGTACCTGCTCATAGCCCCGGCCCTGATCCTGCTCGCGATCGTGCTGCTGTGGCCGATCGTGCAGATGGTGTGGTACTCGCTCACCAGCTTCACCACCCGCAACCTCCTGCCGAACCAGCCCGGGCCGGCATGGAACGGCTTCGCCCACTACCAGTCACTGCTGACCGACCCCGAGTTCTGGGCGATCCTGCGCAACACGGTCGTCGTCTGCACACTGATGGTCGGCATCACGATGGTGCTGGGCACTCTCGTGGGGCTGCTGCTGCACAAGCTCCCCAATTGGTTCTCGGGGATCGTGGCCCTCGGCATGATGCTCGCCTGGGCCACCCCTGCGCTGAGCGCCTCACTGGTCTTCCGCTGGCTGTTCCTGCCCGAGCGGGGACTGGTCAACGTCGCGCTGGACGGACTGCCGGACTGGCTGGTGGGCGACGGCTGGCTGGAGTACAACTGGTTCCTCGAACCGCTCTCGCTGTTCTCCATCCTGATCACGGTGATCGTCTGGCAGTCCTTCCCCTTCGTCGCGGTCTCCGTCCTCGCCGGGCTCAAGAGCATCCCGCACGAGCTGTACGAGGCCGCGAGGATGGACGGCGCCAGCGCCTGGAAGGCCTTCTGGAACGTCACGTTCCCGATGCTGCGTCCGCTGTTCGCCCTGCTCCTGGTCCTGCAGATCATCTGGGACCTGCGGGTGTTCACCCAGCTGTACATCCTGGCCAACAGCTTCCAGAACAAGGACGTCTACCTGCTCTCGTACTACATCTACCAGCAGGGCTTCAGCGCCAGCCCGGCCAACTACGGCATGGGCTCGGCGATCGCGGTGGTCATGACCGTGATGATCCTCGCCGTCACCGCGTACTACCTGCGCATCATGATCCGCCAGGGGGAGACCCGATGACCGCGACCGACGACACCACCCGCCCCGCCCCGCGCGAACGCGCCACCGGGAGCGCCGAGGCCGGCGGAGCGGGCCGCTCCGGACGCGCCCGCCGCCGCGGTACGACGCGCCGCCTGCGCTCGGTCCCGCTGTACCTGGCCGGCGTCGCGGTGTTCCTGTTCTCCGTCTTCCCGGTGTACTGGATGGTCATCACGGCCCTCAAGCCGGTGGGCGAGATCTTCACCCGGGACCAGACCGTCTTCCCGAGGACACCGACGCTGGAGCACTTCGACAGGGTGCTCAACGGCCAGCTGATCCCGGGCGTGAACTTCTGGCAGTTCCTCGGCAACAGCCTGTTCGTCACCGTCGCGGCCGTGGCCATGGGAGCGTTCCTGTCCCTGCTGGCCGCCGTGGCCGTGGCCCGGTTCCGCTTCCGGCTGCGCACCACCTTCATCATCCTGCTGATGGTGATCCAGATGGTGCCGATGGAGGCGATGATCATCTCGATCTTCATCAACTTCCGCCAGCTGTCCGACGTGAGCGGCATGCAGCTGCTCGGCAACCTGTCCGGCCTGCTCATCGTGTACACGGCCGTGTCCCTGCCGATCACCATCATGATGCTGCGGGGCTTCGTCGCCGCGGTGCCCAAGGAGCTGGAGGAGGCCGCGGCCATCGACGGCGCCGGCCCCTGGACCGTCTTCTGGCGCGTCCTGATGCCGCTGGTCGCGCCGGGCCTGGTCGCGGCGAGCATCTTCGCCTTCATCACCGCCTGGAACGAGTTCATCGTCGCCCTGACGTTCCTGGGCCGCAGCACGGACAACTACACGCTGCCGCTGACCCTGTCCTACTACTTCGGCCGCTTCGGCACCGAGTGGGGACCGATCATGGCGGCCTCCACGCTGCTGACCATCCCCGTGATGCTCTTCTTCCTGTTCGTCCAGCGGCGCATGGTCTCCGGCCTGACCATGGGCGCGGTCAAGGGCTGACCGCCTCCCGCCGGGGCGGGTTCCGCGCGACGGGCGCCGTGGAACCCGCCCCGGACACGCACGCCCCCGACCACGTACCCGCCCCCACGCCACCCGTCTGCCCCGCCCCGGGCACCCCTTCGCTCACCGAACGGAGTCCGTCATGCCGTACGACCCGACCCTGGCACGCCTGGCCAACGCCACGCTGCTGGTGCCCTTCGAGTCCTACCACGCCCCACGCTGGGTCCTGGATGGTCTGGCGGACGGCATCTCCGGTGTCTGCCTGTTCCACAACAACCTCGACGGTCCGGAGCAGGTGACCGCGTTGAACGCCTCCCTGGCCGAGGCCACCGACACCCCGCTGATCTCCCTGGACGAGGAGGGCGGCGACGTCACCCGCATCGGCCAGGCGCGGGGCAGCGACTACCCGGGCAACGCCGCGCTGGGCGCGGTGGACGACCCCGACCTGACCCGCGCCACCCTTCGCTCCCTGGGCGGGCGCCTGGCCGAGCTGGGCTTCAACCTGGACCTGGCCCCGTCGGTGGACGTCAACGTCGCCGACGACAACCCGGTGATCGGTACCCGCTCCTTCGGCGCCGACGCCGAACTCGTGGCCCGCCACGCGGCCGCGGCCGTGCTGGGCCTGCAGGAGGCGGGCGTGGCCGCGTGCGCCAAGCACTTCCCCGGCCACGGCGCCACCTCCCAGGACTCCCACCACGTGCTGCCGCGCGTGGAGGCCGACGCCGACCTGCTGCGGCGCCGCGAGCTGGTGCCGTTCCGGGCGGCGGTGGAGGCGGGGGTCCGGTCGATCCTGACCGCGCACATCGAGATGCCGGGGCTGGGCGGTGACGGTCCGGCCACGCTCACCCCGCGCATCCTCAACGAGCTGCTCCGCGGAGAGCTGGGCTTCACCGGGACCGTGGTCAGCGACGCCATGGAGATGCAGGGCGTCAGCGGCCGGATCGGTATCCCCGAGGCCAGCGTGCGCGCGGTGGTCTCCGGGGTGGACCTGCTGTGCCTGGGCAGGTTCGTCTACGCCGACCAGGTCGAACTGGTCCGCGCCGCCCTGGTGGATGCGGTCCGCGAGGGCCGCCTGTCCGGGGAACGCCTGGAGGAGGCCGCCGCGCGCAACGCCGAACTGCGCACCTGGATCCGGGAGTCGGCCTCCCGGCGCGCGGCAGTCCCCGAGGCCGACGGCGTGGGCCTGGCCGGCGCCCGCCGGGCGGTGCTCGTGAACGGCGACCTGCCGCCGCTGAGGGACCCGTACGTGGTGGAGGTGGACGCCCCCTCCGGCATGGCGGTGGGCGAGGTCCCGTGGGGCCTGGGCCCCTGGTTCCCCGACGTCGAGCGGGTCTCCCCCGAGGAGGGGCACGCCGAACGGCTGGCGGCCAACGCCCGGGACCGTGACCTGGTCGTGGTGGTGCGGGACGCGCACCGCTATCCCGGCACCCGGGCGCTCGTGAACCGCCTGCTCGGCCTCCGTCCGGGGGCCGTGGTGGTGGAGATGGGCCTGCCCATCTGGCGCCCCGTGTGCGGGGCCCACGTGAGCACCTACGGTGCCGCGCACGTGAACGGCCTGAGCGCGGCCGAGCTGCTGGGCGGCGCGGTGGGCGTCCCCTCCCCCTCCCCCTCCCCCGGCGGGAGCTGATCCCCTCCCGCCCCGGCGGGTGGAGAGGGACACACGGACGCGGGCGGGCCGGGTCGGGAACGTCACCGATGTCCCCGAAACCCGGTAGGAGAAGTACCCTTGCCCTGAAGCACTCCGGCCGTCGGCGCACATGTCGGCGTCCGGTGCCCCATTCGCCCTTCTAACCACGGCATAATCACAGCATGCGCCTTTCAGCCCGGGTCGACTACGCGCTACGCGCGGCGGCGGAGCTTGCCGTCGCCGAGGAGGGGCCGGTGACGGCCGAGCAACTCGCACGCGCGCAGGCCATCCCCGGAAAATTCCTCGAGAACATCCTCACCCAGCTACGCCGTGCCGGCCTGGTGCGCAGCCAGCGCGGCCCCGTCGGCGGCTACTGGCTGGCCCGTCCGGCGGCGGAGATCTCCCTGGCCGACATCATCCGCGCGGTCGACGGACCGCTCGCCAACGTGCGCGGGGAGCGCCCCGAACACGTCGACTACGACGGTGCGGCCCGCAGCCTGCAGCAGGTGTGGATCGCCCTGCGCGCGAGCGAGCGCGTCATCCTGGAGGGCGTCAACCTCCAGCACCTGGTGACCAACGAGCTGCCCGCGACGGTGCGGACCCTGGCCGAGGACCCCGAGGCCTGGGTCAACCACACCCACCGCTAGGGCGTGTGTCCGCCGAACACGCCCCGCCCCGCCACGGCCGGAGCCTCCCGCCACCCCGGCGGTCCCGCGTGCGGGAGGGCCTCCGGACACGCGAAAGGAGCCGACCTCCCGGTCGGCTCCTTCACATGGTCACGATGGCGATGGACGGACAGTTCCGAGGTGGGGGTCAGACCCCCACCATGTCGGCGACATGGGGAACGCGATCCGGTACCGGGTCGATGCCGAGGTCCTGGGCGGAGACGGGGTCGGTCGTGACCGAGTCGCCCAGCAGCGCGGCCTCCTGCAGCTCGGCGAGGGCAAGCTGGTCGGAGACCTCCCTCAGTACCTGGGAGAGCGGGACCCCGAGGGCCCCGCAGATCGAGGAGAGCAGTTCGGAAGAGGCTTCCTTCTGCCCGCGCTCGACCTCCGACAGGTAGCCGAGGGATACACGTGCATCGGCCGACACCTCGCGGAGGGTGCGGCCCTGGCGCTGCCGGAGCCGCCTGAGCACGTCACCAAGTAGGTGACGAAGCAGGACCATCATTCGCGCTCCCTCCCACCGGTAGCGACCTTCATATACAACACCGTACCTGCCCCACGCCCGATTCGGGCACCTCTTGCCGTCCTGTTCGCTGGAGGGGGAACCACGTCCGAGGGTGGTTTTGTTCCCCTCGACGAGGGGAGGAGGGACCAACCGAAAGGTTCAGGCCCGGGTGCTTCCCTCCACACTCCCGCGAACGACCGAGTCCAGGAGCGACAGTGCCCCCTCGACCGTTCGGTATCGGATACCCGCACGGTCCCCGGTGAAACGGAACTGATGGACACGGGTCCGGTCACCGGGCGTGGCGACGGCCGCGTAGACGGTGCCGACGGGCTGTCCGTCCTGGGCGTCGGGGCCGGCCACACCGGTCACCGCGACGCCGTAGTCGGCCTCCAGCAGTCGGCGGACGCCGAGCGCCATGTGCTCGGCCACCCCGGGGTGGACGGCGCCGTGTTCGGCCAGGAGGTCCTCCGGAACGCCCAGCAGGCCGGCCTTGGCGTCGGTGGCGTAGGCGACCACGCCGCCCCGGTAGGAACCGGAGGAGCCGGGGATGGCGGTCAGGTGGGCGCCGATCAGGCCGCCGGTCAGCGACTCGGCGGTGGCGCAGGTGGCACCGCGGTCCAGCAGGGCCCGGTGGGCGGCCCCGGCCGCAGTGAGTGCTCCGGACCGGGACTCCGGCTCCTCCGGGCCCGGGCGGCCCCGGTCCTCCTCCCGCCTCACCCCGCGCGCCCCCCGCGGGCACGGACCGCGCGGACGGCGTCGAGCACGTAGGTCAGGCCGGTCCACAGTGTGACCGCGAGCGCCGCTCCCATCACCACGTGGGCGAACCAGGTGAGGACGCCGCTGAGGGGAAGCACCTGCAGGGGGAACAGGTAGACGCTGATCGCGACGATCTGCAGGACCGTCTTGAGCTTGCCGCCCTGGCTGGCGGGCATGACCACGTAGCGCAGGACCGCGAAGCGCAGCGCCGTGATGCCCCATTCGCGGACCAGGATGGCGAGGGTGACCCACCACCACAGGTCGCCCTGCAGGGAGAGCACCACCAGCGCGGCGCCGGTGAGCGCCTTGTCGGCGATGGGGTCGGCGATCTTGCCGAAGTCGGTGACCAGGTTGTGCCGGCGGGCGAGCTCGCCGTCGACGCGATCGGTGATGGCGGCCAGCACGAAGACCGCGAAGGCGGCGAACCGCCACCAGGAACCGTCCAGGAACATGAACCACACGAAGAGCGGCACCATGAGCAGGCGGCTCATCGTGAGGATGTTCGCGATGTTCCACAGCGGAACGTGGGGGCCGGGCGTGGCCGCGGACTCGTGATCGTTCATCTTTGTGCGGCTTCCGGCTGGGCGTCGTCCTGCTCCGCGACGAGGTCGGCGCCGGCCGACTGGATGACGGTGGCACGCACCAGGTCGCCGACGGCGAGGTCCCCGCCGTACAGGATCGTACTGCCGTCCACCTCGGGGGCCTGGTGCTCGGCGCGGCCCTCATAGGCCCCGTCCTCCAGCACCGACTCCACCAGGACCGTCACCTGTGAGCCGATCCGCTCCTCGGCGCGCTGGGCCATCAGCTCCTCGGAGAGCCGGTTGAGCCGGTCCACACGCTCGGCGACGACCTCGTCGGGCAGTCTGCCCTCGTGGGTCGCGGCCTCGGTGCCGTCCTCGTCGGAGTAGCCGAACACGCCGATGGCGTCCAGGCGTGCCTCGGTGAGGAAGGAGACCAGATCCTCGAACTCGGCCTCGGTCTCGCCGGGGAAGCCGACGATGAAGTTGGAGCGGGCACCGGCACCGGGCGCGCGCACCCGGACCGTGTCCAGCAGTTCCAGGAAGCGCTCGCGTTCGCCGAAGCGCCGCATACGGCGCAGGAGGGCGCCGCTGGCGTGCTGGAAGGACAGGTCGAAGTAGGGGACCACGCCGGGGGTGCCGGTGAGGACGTCCACCAGCCCGGGGCGGACCTCGGCGGGCTGGAGGTAGCTGACCCGGACCCGTTCCAGGCCCTCGACGGCGGCCAGGCGGGGCAGGAGCGCCTCCAGGGCGCGCACGTCGCCCAGGTCCTTGCCGTAGGAGGTGGAGTTCTCGCTGACCAGGAACACCTCGCGGACGCCCTCTCCGGCCAGCCACTCGGCCTCGCGGACGATCTCGTCGGGATGGCGGGAGACGTAGGCACCGCGGAAGGTGGGGATCGCGCAGAAGGTGCAGCGCCGGTCGCAGCCGGAGGCGATCTTGAGGTTGGCCACCGGACCGCCGGTCAGGCGGCGGCGCGGGATGGCGGCGCGGTAGGGCAGCTCGGTGCCCTCGGCCCCCGCGAAGTCGGTGAAGTGGCCGGGCACGTGCGCCTGGGAGTCGTCGCGCTCGGCCGGGCTGATCGGCAGCAGGGTGCGCCGGTCACGGGGGTCGTGGGGGACGAGGGAACGCCCGGCCACGACGTCGTCGAGGCGGTCGGTGATGGCGGCGTAGTCGTCGAAGCCGATGACCTGCGCCTCGGGCAGGGCCTCGGCGAGCTCGGAACCGTACCGCTCGGCCATACACCCGGCGGCGACGACCTTCCCCCCCTTGTCGGCGGCCCCCAGGAGGGTCTCGATGGAGTCCTGTTTGGCCGCCTCGATGAACCCGCAGGTGTTGACGAGGGTGACGTCGGCCTCGGTGTCGCCGTCAACGAGGTCCCAGCCGCCAGCCGACAGGCGCCCGGCCAGCTCTTCGGAGTCGACCTCGTTACGCGCACACCCCAGGGTGACAAGTGAGACAGTACGGCGCGATGACATGGCTTCCAAGCATGTGGGAGAGCTTCGAGTGGTGCGGGGGCCGGACCGGTCACGGTTGAACCCTGTCCGGGGCGCGGCGTCGCATGGCGCCGCCCGCAGCCCCCCACACTACCCTGACCGGCTCACCCTCCCGCACTCCGGTCAGGGTTCGCGCCGGCAGCCGACGGCGCCGTCACTGGACCAGGCCGTCCGCGCCGATGGTGACCTCCTTGACCTCCCCGGGCAGCCCGAGGGGTTCGAGTTCCTCTCCGTCGACGGTGACGCTGATCGCCCCGGCGTCGCCGATCCACAGGTCGATGGCCTCCTCGGTCGTGTAGTCCCGCTTCTCGCCCTCCAGTAGGAAACCGACGTACCGGCTCTCGCCGTCGGCCCCCGTGACCTCGATCCAGCTGCGGGCGGAGGCGCTGAGTTCGACGGTGAACTCGGCGGGCTCCGGCGGAGCCGCCTCGGCGGCCTCCTTCGCGCCGCCGGGGTCCACGGCGGAGCCGACGGTGCTCTCACCGGTGGAGGAGTCGAAGGCGGCCCGCAGCGGGTTGCCCGCGTCCCAGTCCTGCCAGGTGCGGACACCGATGAGGACGGACAGGACCACAAGGGCGCCGACGACGGCCCAGGGCCAGTGGCGCCGGACCGCCTCGACCCGCCTGTGGCCGACGGCGCCGAAGGGACGCGGCGCGGGTCCGCCGCCGCGCGCCCTGCCGCCTCCGGCGTGCCTGCCGCCCCGGAGCACGCCGTTCGCCGGCCTGCCGTACACGGGGATTCCGTTCACGGGCCCTTCGTGCGCGTGCCCTCCTTCGTGCGCGTGCCCTCCTTCGTGCGCGGGCCCCCCGCCGGGGACGTGGTGCCCGTCGGGGACGTACTGCCCGTCGGGAAGGTACCGCCCGTCGGGGACGTGGTGCCCTCCGTGGTACTCCTCCCCCGCGTCACGGGGTTCGGGGACCCGTGCGGACCGGGCGTCCCGGAGATCCTCCTCCTCCGCCGGGCGGCCCAGGATCTGCCCGCGTTCGAAGTGGCCCCAGCGCTGAGCGCCGACGCCGGAGTCGTCGTCGCCGAAGCGGTGCGTCGGTGACGAGGACCGTGCGTCCTCCCGCGTGGCCGCCGCGGCGCGCGCCGCGGCGGCCGCACGGATCCCCTCGGGTGTGGCCGCCGGGTGGCGCTGCGGAGAGACGAAGGCGGGTATGGCGCCGCTGGCGTGTTCGCGGTCGTACTCGGCCAGGAGCGGTGCCGGGTCCAGGCCGAGCGCGCGGCAGATGCCGCGGATGTGTCCGCGTGCGTAGAAGTCCCCGCCGCAGGGGATGAAGTCCTCCTGCTCGATGCCCATGAGAACAGGTTCCCGGATACGTGTACGGGCGCTGAGGTCCGCGACCGTGTACCCCGCCGCGACTCGGGCGGCGGACAGGGTCTGGCCGATCGTCGCCATGCGCACTCCCCCCGCTACTGTGCGTTGATGCCGAGACCCACTCTGCCTGCTCAAGGGGCATTTACGCAGGTCACCACGCCCCATGAAGCCCCCAAGATCACACCAAATCGGGCAGGCACGTTTCTAAGGGATGCGAGTGGAGGTTCGGGAAAGTCCGTGACACGGGATCCACCGAACCCCCGACCCGCCCGGGACACACCCGGCTCCGGGCGGGTCAGGAGCCGCGGATGTCCTCCAGGACGGCGGGCAGGTCGTCGGGGGTGACCAGCACGTCGCGGGCCTTGGACCCCTCGCTGGGGCCGACCACGTCGCGGCTCTCCATGAGGTCCATCAGGCGGCCCGCCTTGGCGAAGCCGACGCGCAGCTTGCGCTGGAGCATGGACGTGGACCCGAACTGGGTGGTGACCACCAGCTCGACGGCCTGCAGGAGCAGGTCGAGGTCGTCGCCGATGTCCTCGTCGATCTCCTTCTTCTTGGTCGCGGGGGCGGCCACGTCCTCGCGGTAGCTGGGCGCGGACTGCTTCTTGCAGTGGTCGACGATCCCCCGGATCTCCTTCTCCGCGACCCAGGCGTTCTGGAGGCGGATGGGCTTGCCCGCGCCCATCGGCAGGAAGAGGGCGTCGCCCTTGCCGACGAGCTTCTCGGCCCCGGGCTGGTCGAGGATGACCCGGCTGTCGGACAGGCTGGAGGTGGCGAAGGCCAGGCGGGAGGGCACGTTGGCCTTGATCAGGCCGGTGACGACGTCGACGCTGGGCCGCTGGGTGGCCAGCACCAGGTGGATGCCGGCGGCGCGGGCCAGCTGGGTGATGCGCACGACGGCGTCCTCCACGTCGCGGGGGGCGACCATCATCAGGTCGGCCAGCTCGTCCACGATCACCAGCAGGTAGGGATAGGGCTCGTACTGGCGCTCGCTGCCGGGCGGGGCGGTCAGCTCACCGGTGCGCACGGCGGCGTTGAAGTCGTCTATGTGCCGGTACCCGGAGGCGGCCAGGTCGTCGTAGCGGCGGTCCATCTCCCCCACCACCCACTGCAGGGCCTCGGCGGCCCGCTTGGGGTTGGTGATGATGGGGGTGATCAGGTGCGGGATGCCCTCGTACATGGTCAGCTCGACCCGTTTGGGGTCGACCAGGATCATCCGCACCTCGTCGGGCGTGGCGCGCATCATCAGCGAGGTGATCAGCCCGTTGATGCAGGTGGACTTACCCGCGCCGGTGGCACCGGCGACCAGCACGTGCGGCATCTTGGCCAGGTTCGCGACCACGTTGGAACCCTCGACGTCCTTGCCCAGGCCGACCAGCATGGGATGGTCGTCCGAGGTCGCCGCCGGGGACCGCAGCACGTCGCCCAGGCTCACGATGTCCTTGTCGGTGTTGGGGATCTCCACACCGATCGCGGACTTGCCGGGGATGGGCGACTGGATGCGCACGTCGGCGCTCTTGACGGACAGGGAGATGTTCTTGGCCAGGGCGGTGACCTTCTCGACCTTGACCGCCGGGCCCAGCTCGATCTCGTAGCGGGTCACCGTCGGACCGCGGGTGAAGCCGGTGACGTCGGCGTCGATGTTGAACTGGGTGAGCACCCCGGACAGGGCCGCCACGACCTCGTCGTTGGCCTTGGTGCGCGGCTTGGACGGGCTGCCGGGCTTGAGCATGGTCGGCGCGGGCAGCTCGTAGTCGCCCTCCACCACGCGGGAGGGGATGGTCAGCTGCTCGGTGGTGGCGGGCGCCGGTGTGGGGTCGGGGACCGCCGCCTTCTTCCTCCCCCGCGCGGCCCTCCTCCCGGCTCCGGCCTCCTCGGCCGTCTCCGTTCCCGTTCCCGTCTCCTCGGCCCCGGCCGGCAGGGCGGACTTCTCCTCCTCGCCGGTGAGCGCGGGGACCGCGGGTTCACCGGGCAGCACCGGGCTGTCGTAGGGGCGCTCGTGGTCGCCCGCCACGGTTCCGCCGCTCTTCCTCCCGGGCTTGCGCCCGCGCGCCCTGGCGGGCTTCCTCTCCGTGTCGGCGCCCAGGATGCCGATCCCCGAGTCGGGTCCGTCGTCGCGCTCCATGAGTGCGGTGAACAGGGTCTGCAGGCGCTCGGGGATACGTCGGATGGGGGTGGCGGTGACCACCAGGACGCCGAAGACCAGCACCAGGAACAGCAGCACCCCGGTCAGCCAGGGGGTGACCACGGCGCTGAGCGGCCCGGAGGCGACGAAGCCGATGAGCCCGCCCGCCCCCTGGAGGGCCTCCAGGCCGTCGGAGGGCCGCGGGATGCCGCGGGCGATGTGGATCAGTCCGAGCAGGCCCAGCATGATCGCGGTGAAGCCGATGAACAGACGTCCCGCGTCACCCTCCCGGCCGTTGCCGGGGGTACGCATCAGCCTGATCGCGACCGGCAGGAACAGCAGCGGCAGGATCGGGGAGAACGTGCCGAAGCCGCCGGCCACGACCATGCGGGTGTACTCCAGCAGCAGCCCGTCGCTGCGCCACCACACGGCGGCGGCGATGAGGATCCCCGCGGCGAGCAGGACCAGCCCGGCCCCGTCGCGGCGCAGGTCGGGGTCCAGCCCCCGGGTGCTGCGGCCCACCGCCCGGGCTGAGCCGCCGACGGTGTGCGCGACCAGTTTCCACAGCACCAGCAGGAACTGGCCGAACATGGTGACGGCGAGGGCGATCGGCCCGTCGGGCATGCGCTTCCTCGCCGCGGACTTGCGCGTGGCGGGCTTCTTGCGTCCGGAACCTCCGGAGGAGGCGCGCGTGGCCATCGGGGGTCACCTCCGGGAGAACGGGGTCGTTCGTGCGGTCGGGCAGGACGGCCCGCCACGGCGAGCAGCCTACTGGGGTGTCCACGCCGTCCGCCTCCCACGGGACGGCGTGTCGCCCGAACGGAGCGGCGTGTCGCGCTTCCGCCCGAGGACGCGCGGCCCCGGGAACGCGAGCGGCCCGGGCGCGCCGTGGCGCGTCCGGGCCGCTCGCCGTACCGTGTTCCGGGTCAGACCTCGACCAGAACGGGGATGATCATGGGACGACGCCGGTAGTTGTCGCTGACCCAGCGGCCCGTGTTGCGGCGGATGAGCTGCCGCAGCTGGTGGGGGTCGTTGACCCCGTCCCGGGCCGCCTTGTCCAGGGCGTCCTGGATCCTGTCGACGACGTCGTCGTAGGCGTCCGCGCTGATGCCCGCGCCGCGGGTGTGGATCTCGGGCTCACCGAGGATCTTGCCCGTGGTGGAGTCCACCGCCACGACGACGGAGACGAAGCCCTCATCGCCGAGGATGCGGCGGTCCTTCAGCGAGGCCTCGGTGACGTCGCCGACCGAGGAGCCGTCCACGTACACGTACCCGGCCTGGACCGCGCCGACGATCTTGGCGCGGTTCTTGTACAGGTCCACGGCCACGCCGTCCTCGGCGATGACGATGCGGTCGCTGGGCACGCCCGTGAGCTTGGCCAGGTCGGCGTGGGCACGCATGTGCCGCCACTCGCCGTGCACCGGCATGAAGTTGCGCGGATGCACCATGTTGAGCACGTACATCAGCTCGCCCGCGGACGCGTGCCCGGACACGTGCACCAGGGCGTTGCCCTTGTGCACGACCTTGGCGCCCCAGCGGGTCAGTCCGTTGATCACCCGGTTGACCGAGTTCTCGTTGCCGGGGATCAGTGAGGAGGCGAGCAGGACGGTGTCGCCCTCCTCGATCCGGATCTGGTGGTCCCGGTTGGCCATCCGGCTGAGCGCCGCCATCGGCTCGCCCTGCGAGCCCGTGCAGACCATGAGCACCTCTTCCGGGCGCACCTGGTCGAGCTGCTTGGCGTCGATGATGGTGTCGCCGGGAACGCTCAGGTAGCCCAGGTCGCGCGCGATGTTCATGTTGCGGACCATGGAGCGGCCCACGAACGCGATCTTGCGCCCGTGCTGGACGGCGGCGTCGATGACCTGCTGGACGCGGTGCACGTGCGAGGCGAAGCAGGCCACCACGATGCGCTTCTCGGCCGTCCGGAACACCTTGTCGATGGCCTCGTTCAGGTTGCGCTCGCTGACGACGAAGCCGGGCTGCTCGGCGTTGGTGGAGTCCGACAGCAGCAGGTCGACGCCCTCGTCGCCGAACCGGGCGAAGCCCGCCAGGTCGGTCAGGCGGCCGTCCAGCGGCAGCTGGTCCATCTTGAAGTCACCGGTGTGCAGCACCGTCCCGGCCGGGGTGCGGATGCCCACGGCGAGCGCGTCCGGGATGGAGTGGTTGACCGCGAAGAACTCCAGGTTGAAGGGGCCGCAGTCGTGCCGCTCCCCCTCCTCCACCAGGACGGTCTCCGGCTTGATGCGGTGCTCGCCCAGCTTGGCGGTGATCAGCGCCAGGGTGAGCTTGGAGCCGATGAGCGGGATGTCGGGCCGCTCGCGCAGCAGGAACGGCACACCGCCGATGTGGTCCTCGTGCCCGTGGGTGAGCACGATCGCCTCGACGTCGTCGAGCCGGTCCCGGATGTGGTCGAAGTCCGGCAGGATCAGGTCGACACCGGGCTGCTCCTCCTCGGGGAAGAGCACGCCGCAGTCCACGATGAGCAGGCGCCCGTCGTACTCGAAGACCGTCATGTTGCGGCCGATCTCGCCGAGGCCGCCCAGGGGGACGATGCGCAGGGCGCCCTTGCCCAGGGGCGGCGGCGAGCTCAGCTCGGGGTGCGGATGACTCATACGGATCCCTCCGTGAGGCGCTCGACGCGCACGGCGCTGGCGGGGACGGCCTGGTGCGGGGCCAGACCGATGGGGCCCTTGACGCCCGCGGCGGCCAGGTCCTCGCGCAGGAGGGCCTGGAGCTCGGACGAGGCGTCGGCGAGCGGTGTGCGCACCGGGCCGGAGGGCAGTCCGAACAGGTTGAGGACGGCCTTCGTGGTGATGACGCCCTGGGTGCGGAACATGCCGGTGTAGACCGGGGTGAGGCGGCGGTGGATGGCCAGGGCCTGACCGACCTCGCCCTTCTCGAAGGCGTCGATCATGTCGCGCAGGTCGGAGCCGACGATGTGGCCGACGACGCTGACGAACCCGGCGGCGCCGACGGACAGCAGCGGCAGGTTGAGGATGTCGGTGCCGCAGTAGAAGGCCAGGTCGGTGCGCTCCATGACCCATGAGCTGGCGCCGACGTTGTCCTTGGCGTCCTTGTTGGCCACGATGCGCGGGTGCTCGGCCAGCCGGACCAGGGTCTCGGAGGCGATCGGCGTCCCGGTGCGGTGCGGGATGTCGTAGAGCATGACCGGCAGGTCGGTGGAGTCGGCGATCGACGTGAAGTGCCGGATGAGGCCTTCCTGCGGCGGCTTGTTGTAGTACGGGGTGACCGTCAGCAGGCCGTGTGCCCCCGCCTTCTCGGCCGCCTTGGCCAGCCTGATGCTGTGGCGGGTGTCGTTGGTGCCGACCCCGGCGACGACCGTGGCGCGGTCACCGACGGCCTCCACGACGGACCTGAGGACGCGGTCCTTCTCGTCGTCGCTGGTCGTGGGCGACTCGCCAGTGGTACCGCTGATGATGAGGCCGTCGTTGTGCTGTTCGTCGACGAGGTAGGTGGCCAGTCTGGCCGCGCCCTCGTAGTCGAGCTCCCCGTCTTCGAGCATCGGGGTGACCATAGCGGTCAACATCTTGCCGAACGGGCGGTTCTTGGTGTCCACCATCGTGTGTGAAAGGCGTGCGGACCGCCGCCCGCGGGCGGTGGGGTCCGTGGTAGCCCCTCCTCCTCTCGGTGTGCGTCGGCAGCTGTGGACGTCCCGTGTCTTCCGTGCACGGGTGGGCGGCGCTGCGTGTCCGCCACCACGACCGGCGTGTGCACGACGGTCGCGGGGAAGATCTGTGGTGCCCCTGGGGGCGCGGGACCGCGGTCCCGCCAGGCCACCGTCCTCGTAGGTCGAGGTTGGTGGCTCCGAGAATGTGAACCTACCCGTCCCGGGCCCGTGCCATCCGGCCGGGCCCGGGGTCCGCACGCAGGTCAGGGCGGACGGGAGGGTGTGGAAGGGCTAGTCGTCCCCGCCGTCGGGAAGGAACATGCTCAACAGCCAGCTGACGATGGTGACGACGATCGCACCCCAGAACGCGGGCCAGAAACCCTCGATGTGGAAGGGCAGGTCGAACAATCCTGCGATCCAGTCCGTGAGCAGGAGCAGGAATGCGTTCACCACCAGGCCGATCAGGCCCAGGGTCAGAGCGTAGAACAAGCACCCGACCGCTTTGACGATCGGTTTGATGATCGCGTTGACCACGCCGAAGATCGCGCCGACGGCGAGGTAGACCAGGATCTGGCCGACCGTGTCCTGTGCCGTGACATCGATCCCGTCGATCAGGAAGACCGCCGCCCAAAGGGCGAGCGCGTTCACGATAACTCTGATAATGAGGCTCACAAGGTAGATGTTCCCATGCCATGGCAAGGTCCCGAAACTCCGGCGTAGGTGACCTTGCCTTCAGGCGTGTCGCAACCCCCTCGAAGGAGACCCCACCGTGTCCAGTGCCCAGTTCGTCCGCCCCGCCCGCGCCTCCGACGTGAACACCGTCGTCGACGTCCAGGTGGCCTCCTGGCGGGCGGTGTACGGGGCGCTGCTGCCCGAGGACGTGACCGAGGCGCTGGGCGGCGAGGAGGCCCGTGAGCAGTTCCGCGAGCAGTGGACCACGGCCCTGCAGTCCCCGCCGACCTCCAGGCACAAGCTGGTGGTGTCCACCGACGAGGTCGGCGGGGTGCGGACGGTGACCGGGTTCGCGGCGTTCGGCCCGGCCGGGGACCCGGACCTGTGGCCCGCCACGGACGCGGAGGTGTTCGCCCTGCACGTGGACCCGGCGCGGGCGCGCGAGGGACACGGCAGCCGCCTGGTGAACGCGTGCGTGGACCACCTGGTGGACGACGGTTTCGGCACCGTGCACGTGTGGGTGCCCGAGGCCGACAACGCGCTGCGCACGTTCTTCGAGGCCTCCGGGTGGCGCCCGGACGGCGCCCGCCGGGAGATCGACATGGGGAGTCTGCTCCCGATGGTGCGCCTGCACGCGGCGATCTCCCGCTGAGCCGTCCTCCCGGCCCGGTGACCCGGTCCGGACAACGGGTGGACGCGGGTCGGGACCGCCCTGGGCAGGGACTACCTTGGGGTGGTTGTCTCGGCGCGCACCGGATGGTACGCGCCGTCGTCGAACTGGGAGGGACCGGCGCGTGGCCACGGTCAGTGAATGGGTCTCGGGGCTGCGTCCCCGTACACTTCCGAACTCCGTCGTGCCGGTGGCGGTCGGCACGTCCCTGGCCTTCGCCCTGGGCGGGTTCGTCTGGTGGAAGGCGCTGCTGGCCCTGGTGGTGTCCATGGCGCTGCAGGTCGGCGTGAACTTCGCCAACGACTACAGCGACGGCGTGAAGGGCACCGACACCGAGGCGCGGACGGGCCCGGTCCGGTTGACCGCGACCGGCCTGGCCGCGCCGCGACAGGTGCTGGCGGCGGCCCTGGGCGGCTTCGCCCTCGCCGGTGTGGTCGGCCTGGTCCTGGTCGCGACCTCGTCGTGGTGGCTGCTGCTGGTGGGCGCCCTGGCGATCGCGGCGGCCTGGTACTACACCGGCGGCCGCTCTCCGTACGGGTACCGGGGCCTGGGCGAGGTCTCGGTGTTCGTGTTCTTCGGCGTGGTGGCCGTGGTGGGCACGGTGTTCGTGCAGACGGGATCGGCACCGTGGCAGGCGTGGGTGGCGTCGGTGCCGGTGGGCCTGCTGTCCTGCTCGGTACTGGTGATCAACAACCTGCGCGACATCCCGACCGACCGCGAGACCGGCAAGATCACCCTGGCCGTGCGGCTGGGCGAGACGGGTACCCGGCGCCTGTACGCGGGCGCGGTCGTGGTCGCCTACGCGGCGGCTCTGGCGCTGGCCCCGGTGTCCTGGTGGACGCCTCTGGTGCTGCTGTCGGTACCGCTCGCGGTGCCGCCGGTGCGGCGCGTGCTGGGCGGCCAGGTCGGCCGCGACCTGGTGCTGGGCCTGGGAGAGACCGGGAAGCTCCAGACGGCCTTCGGCGTGCTGTTCTCGGCCGCGCTGCTGCTGGGCTGACCCCGGCGCCCCGGGGCCGCGGAGGCCCCGGCCGCGGGCGGTTCCCGGGCCGACACGCCGGACGGCCGACCGCACAGCGGCCTCCCGCTCCTTCCACGGGCAGTAGGATGCCGCCCACCCGAGACAGGTGCGTACGACACGGCAGGGAGAGATGACACCGTGCCCGGTGAGGACACCGCCCCCGACCCCCTCGAGCAGGCTCCGGACCCACAGGCGTGGGCGGAGCGCTCGGCCCGGCAGGCCGCCGCGTTCGACGCGATCGGTGAGCGCTACGACGAGGCCTTCCCCAGGAAGGAGGGCCAGGAGGACCGGATACGGCGGCTGCTGGACCTCCTGCCGCCCGACGCGTACGTACTCGACCTGGGGTCGGGCACGGGCGTGCCCACCACCAGACAGCTGGTGGCCGCGGGTGCGCGGGTCACCGGCTACGAGATCTCCGAGCGCATGATCGAGATCGCCCGCCGGAACGTGCCGGAGGCCACGTTCGTCCAGGCCGACATCCTCGACCTGGAACCGGTGGAGGCCTCCTACGACGCCATCGTGGCGTTCTTCTCCCTGCTGTGCCTGCCCAAGGCGCGCATCCCCGAGGCGCTGAGCCGTATCCGCGCCTCCCTGGCGCCGGGCGGGCTGCTGTGCCTGTCCATGGTGGAGGCCGACCTGGACGACGTGGCGATCCCCTTCCTGGGCTCGCACATCCGGGTGTCGGGCTACCCGCGCGAGGAGCTGCGCCGGGTGGTGGAGGGGGCCGGGCTGATCGTGGAGGACGAGCGGATCGTCTCCTACGAGCCCGAGGGCGCCCGGCCCGAGGTCCAGGTGTTCCTCACCTGCCGCCGCGGCGCGTAGGGACCGGCCGGCGAAGCGGACCGCGGGGCCGTGTCCCGGACCCGGGACGCGCGCTGGTGCGGTGCCGTCCCGCCCCCACGCCGTGGCCTTGTACCTACAAGTACCTACAAGCGGGGCTCGACGCTCGGATCCCGCCCTACGTACGAGGTCGTCCCTGGTCGGGGTCCGTGGACCGCACCCGGCCGCGGCGGCCCGCCCCTAGTCGAGCCCGAGGAGGGCGTCCAGGCCCACGGTGAGCGGCTCGGACAGGCCGGCCACCCCGCGCACGCCCAACAGCACGCCCGGCATGAAGGAGGTGCGGTTCATCGAGTCGTGCCGGATCCTGAGGGTCTCCCCGTCCGTGCCGAACACGACCTCCTGGTGGGCGATGAGCCCGGCGATGCGCAGCGCGTGCACGCGCACGCCCTCCACGTCGGCGCCGCGGGCACCGGGGATCTCGGAGGTGGTGGCGTCGGGCATGGGCGCGCTACCGGCCTCGCGGCGGGCCTCGGCGACCAGCTCGGCGGTCCGGTAGGCGGTGCCGCTGGGGGCGTCGACCTTCTTGGGATGGTGCAGCTCGATGATCTCGGTGGAGTCGAAGTACGGCGCGGCCTTGCGCGCGAAGTGCATCATCAGCACGGCGGCGATGCCGAAGTTCGGGGCGATCAGCACCTTGGATCCGGGTTTGGCGGCCTGCATGGCGCGCAGGCGCTCCAGCTTGGCCTCGTCGAAGCCGCTGGTGCCCACGACGGCGTGGATCCCGTGGTCGATGAGCCACTCCAGGTTGTCCATCACCACGTCGGGATGGGTGAAGTCGACGACGTGGTCGGCCCCCAGCACCGCGTTCCGGTCGGCGGCGCTGTCCACGCCCGCGACGAGTTCCATGTCGTCGGCGCCCTGAACCGCCCTGACGACCTCTGACCCCATGCGCCCGTCGGCGCCGAAAACTCCTACCTTGAACACGGCACGAGCGTACCGGAACGGGAGGGTCAGCGGACCGAGGCCAGGGCGAGCGCGAAGTCCCCCTCCGGATCGGTCCACCAGTGGACGAGGTCGAACCCGGCGGCGTCCAGCTCGGCGACCAGTCCCTCCCTGCGGAACTTGGCCGAGATCTCGGTGCGCATCTCCTCGTCGGCGGCGAAGTCGACCTCCAGGTCCAGGTCGGCGATCCGGACGCGCTGGTCGACCCGGGAGCGCAACCGCATCTCGATCCACTCCCGCTCGGCGTTCCAGCGCGCCAGGTGGTCGAAGGCCTCGGGGTCGAAGTCGGCGCCGAGCCGGTGGTTGATGACGCTGAGGACGTTGCGGTTGAAGGCGGCCGTCACCCCCTGGGCGTCGTCGTAGGCGGCGACCAGGCGTGCGGCGTCCTTGACCAGGTCGGCGCCGAGCAGCAGCGAGTCGCCGTGGTCGAGGACGCCGCGGATGTCCCGGAGGAAGGCGGCGCGCGGTCCGGGCTCCTGGTTGCCGATGGTGGAGCCGAGGACGGCCAGGAGCTGGCGCTCACCGACCGAGCTGACAGGTAGCAGTCCGAGGTGCTCCTCGAAGTCGCCGACGACGGCGTGCACGTCCAGGCCGGGGTGGTCGTCGGCGACGCGGCGGGCGGAGGAGGCGAGGAAGTCGCCGCTGACGTCGACGGGCACGAAACGGGCGAGGCGGCCGTGGCGGCCCATGGCCTCCAGCAGGAGCCGCGTCTTGACCCCGGAGCCGGAGCCGAGCTCGATGAGCGCCTCGGCGTCCGCCGCCCCGGCGATCGCGTCGGCCCGTCGTTCCAGGATGGCGCGCTCGGCGCGGGTGGGGTAGTACTCGGGCAGCGCGGTGATCTCCTCGAACAGGGCGCTGCCGCGCTCGTCGTAGAACCACTTGGGCGGGAGCTGCTTGGGCCGCGCGCTCAGCCCCTCGGCCACGTCCGTGCGCAGCGCCTTGTCGAGATCGCCGGCGGTCAGGTTTCGATCAATCCGGAACATGGTGCCTCCCTGCGTCCCGGTCGGGACGGGTGCGGTGTGCGGAAGGTGGACGGGGACCTCCCCTCAGCCCAGCGGACGGACCTCGGTGCGCTCCCCCGTGGCCACGACCAGCGAGTCCTCGGGTACCTCGCGCCAGCCGGGCGCGTCGTCGAAGGGCTCCGAGGCGAGGAAGACCCCTCCGCCGGGCTCGCGCAGGGTGAACAGGGTGTCCCCGGCGGCCGTGCCGACGAGCGCCTCGCCGTCGCCGGCCAGCAGGTTGTAGCGGCCCTCGGAGTGCTCACGGGCCTGGCGGACCACTCCGGCCAGGGTCCCGGCCAGGTCGCCCGAAGCCCGCCACAGCCGCACGGTGTGCGCGAACAGGGGAGCGGAGTCCAGGGCGGCGCGGGCGTCCAGCGCCCCTCTCGGCGGGGGCGAGGAGAACGCCGCGGCGAGCGCCTCGTCGTCCCTGACCGCGCCGTTGTGGCTGAACAGCAGCCGGTCGGCGCGGAAGGGCTGGGCGCCCGACTCCTCGGAGCCGAACCCGGGGGTGGCGTCGCGGACGGCGGCCACCACGCACCCGGAGGTGATGGCGCGGGCGGCGTCGGCGAAGGAGGCGTCGCCCCACATGGGCATGGCCCGGCGGTAGCGCAGCGGTTCGGCGTCCGCCCGGGGGTACCAGCCGACGCCGAACCCGTCGGCGTTGACGGTGCCGTACCTCTGCATGCGCGGCGCCCAGGACTGGACGTACAGCGACCGGGGCGCCGCGTACAGCAGCTCGTGCACCGTGCGCGGCGGCCCCAGGTAGGCGAGGTGGCGGCACATCAGGCGGGTTCCGCGTCACGTGCGCACCGGAACCCGCTGAAGACCTGCCGCCGGACCGGGTGGTCCCAGTTGCGGAACGTGGACCGGACGGCGGTGGGGTGGGTGGCCCAGGATCCGCCCCGCAGCACCTTGTACCCGTCGTCGAAGAAGGCCTCCGAGTACTCGCGGTACGGGAAGGCCCCGAACCCCGGATAGCCGGTGAACGTGGTGGAGGTCCACTCCCACACGTCGCCGATCAGCTGCTGCACGCCCAGCGGGGAGGCGCCTTCGGGATGGCGCCCCGCCGGGGAGGGGCCGAGCCTGCGCCGCCCCAGGTTGGCGTGGTGGGGGCCGGGTTCGGTGTCCCCCCACGGGTAGCGGCGGGAGCGGCCGGTGCGCGGGTCGAAGCGTGCGGCCTTCTCCCACTCGGGTTCGCTCGGCAGCCGCTTGCCCGCCCAGGCGGCGTAGGCCCGCGCCTCGTGGAAGCTGACGTGCTGCACGGGTTCGTCGTCGGGCACCATCTCCTGGCGGCCGAACCTGCGGCGGGACCACCCGTCGCCCTCCCGGGTCCAGAAGGCCGGGGAGAGGGCGTCCTTCCCCTCCCGCCATTCCCACCCTTCACGGGTCCACCAGCGGCGGTTCTGGTAGCCCCCGTCGTCCATGAACTCCTGGTAGGCGGCGTTGGTGACAGGCGCGGTGTCGATCCAGTAGGGACCCAGGTCGACGGTGCGGGCCGGGCGCTCGTTGTCGTAGGCCCAGGGGTCGTCGTCGGTGCCCATGGTGAACTCGCCCTCGGGCACGAGCACCTCCCCCTCGGCGGGCGGGCGCAGCATGGCGACGTCGGCGGTGTCCTCCAGCAGCACGGGCGCGCCCCTGCGGAGCTGGTGGGTGGCGAGCATGGTCTCGCCGTGCTGGTGCTCGTGCTGGATGACCATGTGGTAGACGAACCCGGCGTCCAGCAGGGAGCGCCGGTCGTCGGGGGCCTCGCGTGGCCCGGGCACGCCGAGGTCGGCCGAGTCCAGGACGTCGAGCACCTCCCCGCGCACCCGGTCGTTGTACTCGCGGGCCTCCTCCGGGCGCAGCAGCGGCAGGCCGACGCGTTCGGAGCGCGGGTTCTCGAAGGCGTCGTAGAGGCCGTCGATGTCGGGGCGCAGCGCCTCGCGCCCCCCGGCGGCCCGGAGCAGCCACTGCTCCTCGTAGTTGCCGATGTGCGCCAGGTCCCACACCAGCGGCGACATCAGGGGCGAGTGCTGGGCGAGCAGCTCCTCCTCGCCGAGGGCGTCGAGCGTCAGCCCGTTGCTGCTGTGCCTGCTGCGGTCGAGTTCGGCGGCGATGCGCTCCTTGGCGCGCTCCTGTGCGTGGTTCACCGTGCTCCTCCAGCGTGTCCGGGGTCGGGACTCGCGGACCGTTCCGCGGGCGGCCGCTCTCGCGCCGGGCGCGGTGCGGGCACGCGCGGCCGCGTACCGGCGGGGCTGGTCCCCCGCCGCGTGTAGCGGTCGGCGTAGTCGTTGACCAGGACGGACAGGGCGGCGGCGCCCATGCGCGGCAGGGCCTCGACGGCGGCGTCGAAGCAGGCCCGGGCGCATCGGGCGACGTCGGGGTCGGCGATGCCGTGCTGGGCGGACCGCATCCACAGGCGGCGGTCGGGGAAGCGTCCCCGGCACAGCCTCTCGGTGGACTCCTCGGCCACGGCCCGGGCGCGGGGATCGTCGACCAGGGCGGCGGCGAGCGCCACCGGGACCGGCCACCAGCGCGTGGGGAGCGCGTCGATCATGCGCAGCTCCCACCAGCCGCGCGGGCGCACGGGCGGGAAGAGCGTGCTGAGGTGGAAGTCCAGGTCGGCGCGGGTGACCGGGCGGGGCCCCTGTCCGTCGATCCACTGGGCGAGGGTGACGCCGGGGTCCGCGGTCCAGGGGGTGCCCGTGTCGGGACACGCCGGGACCGCCATGACGTTCGCGGCCAGCGCGTACTCGGCCCACGCCGTGGCGGGGTCGGGATCGCTGTCCTGGTCCAGGACCGGCCGGGTCCGGGTGGCGTCGATGGTCGCCCAGATGGCCCACCGGGTGGATTCCCAGCCGGTGGGGCGGCCCCGCCAGGAGGCGGAGTTGGCGAAGGCGGCGACGAGCAGGGGGCCGAGCCGGTGGCTGAGCTCCCAGCGGGCGCGGACGTCGGCGGCGTCCGCGCCGATGTCCAGGCACACCTGGAGCGAGGCGGTGCTGCACATCATGGTGTGGCCGCCGGTGTACCGGTGGTCGGCGAAGAACCGCTCCATGGCCGTGTAGCGGGGCTGCCGGAGCTGGAGCCGGGGCGGGCGGGCGGTGTCGAGTGCGGTCCCGACCAGGTGCAGCCCGGACTCGGCGAGGGTCTTGCCGATGTGGCCCAGATCGGCGGAGAGCGCCTCGTGCGCCCGTGCCGGTCCGGGGAGGGCGGGCGAGCTGAGCTCGAGCTGTCCGCCGGGTTCGAAGGTGATGCTGCTTCCCGCGGGCGGGGGGCCGCTGGCCTCCACCAGAGCCGCGAGGCGGTCGACGGAAACGGGTGCGTTCGGGTCGGCCTGGTCGGTGACCAGCCATTCGGTCTCGACTCCGACCTTTCCGGGAGGGCCGGTCTTGAAACAGATGCCGTTGATGTACTCGTGAACGTCCTCGGTGGTCATCCGGGCCATGGGCTACTCCCTCGACAGCGGTCACCCCCGCCGGGTGACGCCTGACGCCTCCAAGGTCCTGCCCACGACGCCGTCAGACGGAACGCATGGAATGCCCACGAATCTCCGAATACGCCAGGACACTCCCGATGCGGAAGGCGGGCACCGGCGTCGGGAGGCCGGGTGATAGCGGGTTTCGCGGTGGGTGGGCGGACTCCCACCCACCGTTCTGTGATGACCATCACACCGCGGCGAACTCTCGGGGGCCCTGCCCGACTACGGCCCGTCCCCCATGGTCGAGGGCGATGCCGGACACCTCCGCCACACGGTCCAGGCGCAGGCCCCGCCCGCCCTGGGCCCCTGGTGGCCGGCGGTGAGGGGAACCGGTTCCAGGAGGCCTCGTCCAGGTCCACGCGGAGCGGGGAGTGGGGCGGGGGCGGGGGCCTCCGGGGTGGGCGGCAGACCGCCGGACAGGCCCACACGGGTCAGGTGGGCGTCCAGGTCGGGTTCCGCGCCGTGCCAGAAGTCGCGGCCGGTGGTGCAGTGCTCCGGGCGGGGCGCGGGAGCGGAGACGTCGGGACCGGAGATGGCGGTTCCGGATGACATGCCGGTCCTGAACCGGCCCCGTGAGAGCGCTGTTCCGGCACGGATCCCTGCGCCGCGGCCGCGTCCGCTCAGGGAGGGCGGGTGTACGCCGTGCCCTCGTGGAGACGTCCGCGACCAGCGCCCCACCCCGGTCTCAGCCGGTGTTCGGATCCCGGCCGCGGATCCGCCCGGCCGTGTCGTCCGCCGCCCAGTGGCAGGCCACCCGGCGCTCGGCCCCGCCCTCCAGAATCGCCGGGTCCACGGTGCGGCAGCGGTCGGCGACCCCCGCGCGCTCGGCCTCGCCCGAGGCCTGCACCGGGCAGCGCGGATGGAACCGGCACCCCCGCGGCACGCGCTTGGGGTCCGGCGGCTCGCCGGACAGCACCACCGGATCGCCCTCCGCCTCCGGCAGCACCGACAGCAGCGCCCGGGTGTAGGGGTGCGCGGGCGCGGACAGGACCTCCTCCACCGTGCCCAGCTCCACCACCCTGCCCAGGTACATCACCGCGACCCGGTCGGCGATGTTCCACGCCAGTCCCAGGTCGTGTGTGACCACCAGGGCCGACAGTCCCAGGTCGGCGCGCAGGTCCAGGAGCAGGCGCAGGATCTCGCCGCGCACCGACGCGTCCAGGGAGGCCACCGGCTCGTCGGCCACCAGCACCTCGGGTTCCAGCACCAGCGCGCCCGCGATCACCACGCGCTGGCGCTGGCCTCCGGACATCTCGTGCGGGTAACGGGGGAAGAACCGCTCCGGCGGGCGCAGGCCCGCCTTGGCCAGTGCCGCGCCGACCCGGTCGGCCTCGTCGACGGTGGTGCCCTCGTGGATGCGCAGCCCCTCGGCCACGGACTCGTAGACGGTGCGGCGCGGGTTGAGCGACCCGGTGGGATCCTGCTGCACCAACTGCACCCGGCGCCGGTAGCGGCGCATGTCGCGGGACCGGTAGCGCAGCGGGACGCCCTCGAACACCACGTCGCCGCCGGTGGGCCGCTCCAGGCCCAGCAGGGCCCGGGCCAGCGTGGTCTTGCCGCAGCCGGACTCCCCCACCAGCGCCACGATCTCCCCCGCGGCGAGGTCGAGGTTGACGCCGTCCACGGCACGGGCGGAGCCCCGGCCGCCGCCGGGGGCGAATCCGGCCGCGAAGGCGACCTCCACTCCTCTGGCGCTCAGGACGGGGGCCGTCCCCTCCCCGGAGGTCGGCGGAGTCTCGTGGGAGTCGGTCTCTGTGGTACTCACGGGCGCTTCTCCTCGGTGGGGTTGGCGGTCGGCGCCGCGTGCACTCCCCCGCTCCCCGCCGCCCCCAGCGGTCGGGCGGGGCCCACGTGCACGCACGCCGCCTGCCGGGTGGAGGCGCCCTCGGTGTCGGGGTCCACCGGCCACAGGGGCGGGTCGACCGCGGCGCACACGGCCTCGGCCACCGCGCAGCGCGGCCGGAACACACAGCCCGGGGACGGGTCCGCCGGATCGGGCGGATCGCCGGGCAGGCCCCGTGGCGCCAGGCGCGAGGCCGGGTCGCCGATGCGGGGGAAGGCCGCGCTGAGCGCGCTGGCGTAGGGGTGCGCGGGCTCGTGCACGACCTCCGGGGCCGGCCCCTGCTCCACGATCCGTCCCGCGTACATGATCGCGACCCGGTCGCAGGTGGAGGACAGCACGGACAGGTCGTGGCTGATCATCAGCATGCCGATGCCGTGCTCGGCGACCAGCCGCCGCAGCAGGGCCAGGATCTGCGCCTGGATCATCACGTCCAGGGCGGTGGTGGCCTCGTCGGCGATGACCAGGCGGGGTTCGCACGCCAGCGCCATGGCGATCATGACCCGCTGGCGCTGGCCGCCGGACAACTGGTGGGGGTAGTCGCGGGACCGGGAGTGGGGCAGGCCGACCTGCTCCAGGAGCGCGGTGACCCGGGCGGGCGCCTCCCCGGCGGGGACCGTGCCGTGGACGGCCATGGGTTCGGCGATCTGGTCGCCGACCCTCCGGACCGGGTTGAGCGAGTGCATGGCGCCCTGGAAGACGATGGAGGCGCCCGCCCAGCGGACCGCGCGCAGGCGGCCCCAGCGCATGTCGAGGACGTTCTCGCCCTCCAGGAGCACCTCGCCGGTGACACCGGCGGTCCCGGGCAGCAGGCGCAGCAGGGCCAGGGCGACGGTGGACTTGCCGCTGCCGGACTCCCCCGCCAGGCCCAGGGTGTCGCCGGGGTCCAGGGCCAGGTCCACACCGCGTACGGCGGGGACGTCGCCGCCGCCGGTGCGGTAGGTGACGTTCAGGTCGCGGACGTCGAGCAGGGAGGTCAACGCTGCTCCCGGAGTCGCGGGTTGATGACGGATTCGAGTGCCCGGCCGCACAGGGTGAAGGACAGCGCGACCAGGGCGATCGCCAGGCCGGGCGGGACCATGTACCACCAGATCCCGGAGCTGATCGCGCCGGCGTTGCGGGCCGCCTCCAGGACGCCTCCCCAGGACACGGTGGTGGGGTCGCCCACGCCGAGGAAGGCCAGGGTGGACTCGGCGATGATCGAGGTGGCCACGAGCAGGGTGGTCTGGGCGAGCACGACCGGCATGACGTTGGGCAGGACGTGCCAGGCCATGACGTGGGCGTGGCCGCCGCCCAGGGCTCGGGCCCGCTCCACGTAGGGGCGGGCCTCCACGGCCAGGGTCTGGGCGCGCACCAGCCGGGCGGTGGCGGGCCAGACGGTGAGGCCGATGGCGATGATGATGGTGCCGGTACCGCGCGGCAGCACGGCGGCCAGGGCCACGGCCAGGACCAGTGTGGGCAGGACCAGGAACCAGTCGGTGACGCGCATGAGCGCCGAGGAAACGATCCTCCCGGCGGTGCCGCCGGAGGCGCCGAAGTGCCCGGCGGTCATCCCGACCAGGGTGCCCAGGAGCACGGAGACGGCCGTGGCCAGGAATCCCACCGTGAGCGAGACGCGGGAGCCCCAGACGACCAGGTCCAGGACGGAACGGCCGAAGTTGTCGGTGCCGAGCGGGTACTCGGCGCTGGGCGGCTGGTAGGCGGTGCCGGGCGCGCCGGTGATGGTGAGATCGGCCTGGTCGACGAGGAGCGGTGCGGTCAGCGCCAGGGCGCCGATGGCCAGCAGCGCGGCCAGGCCGAACAGCCCGGCGCGGTTGCGAGCGTACTCGCGGGCGAAGCGGCGCAGGGCCTCTCGGCGGCGCCTGCGGGCGAGGGCTCCGGGTGAGGCCGGCGCGGTGGCGCCGTCGGCCTCACCGGCCCGGTCGGTCCCGCCGGCCTCGGGGGTGCCGGGCGTCCCGGCGGGGGCGCTCACGGGCGCACCCGGGGGTCGAGCAGCGGGTACACCATGTCGGCGAGAAGGTTCATGAGGATCACCGAGGCCGCGAAGACCACGAACAGGCCCTGGACGAGGCCGAGGTCGGGCACGCGCAGGCCGGAGTAGAAGAGCTGTCCGAGGCCGGGCCAGGAGAACACGGTCTCCACGAGGATCACGCCGGACACGATCTGGCCGAGGTTGAGGAAGACGAGCGTCACCGTGGGCAGCAGGGCGTTGGGCACGGCGTGCCTGCGTCGCACCAGGGTGTCGCGCAGGCCCTTGGCGCGTGCGGTGGTGAGATAGTCGGCGCCCTTCTCGTCCATGAGCGAGGAGCGCATGATCATCAGGTACTGGGCGTAGATGACCGCGACCATGGTGATGACGGGCAGCACCATGTGCCAGGCGGTGTTCAGCGCGGTCTCCAGGACTCCGTCGGTCCCGGGATCGACCATTCCGCCGGTGGGGAACAGGCCGGGCACGAACCCGCGTCCGGAGGCCAGGAACACGATGAGCAGCAGGCCGAGCCAGAACGTGGGCACCGACCAGAAGAACAGGGCCACGGCGGTGTTCACGCGGTCGCCGCGACCGCCCGGCCTCCACCCGGCGCGGGCGCCCAGGAACAGGCCCAGGAGCGCGGCGACGACCGTGCCGGTCCCGGCGAGCAGGACCGTGGACCCGAGCCTGTCCAGGATGAGCTCGGCGACCGGCTCGCGGTACTGGAAGGAGGTGCCGAGATCGAGGCGGAGCAGTCCGGCCGCGTAGTCCAGGAACTGCTGCCACAGCGGCTCGTCGAGGCCGAACTGGCGGCGCAGCTCCTCGCGCTGCTCCGCGGTGACCTCGCGGCCCTCGGTCATGGCGCGGACGGGGTCGCCGGGCAGGATCCGGAAGAGGAAGAACCCGGCGACGACCACGGCGCCCAGGGAGACCGCCGCGGTCGTCAGGCGTCCGGCCACGTAGCGCGCGACGCGCCAGGCGCGGCCGGACCCGGCGGGGTCCGCCGGGTCGGGGGCGCCGGTCGCCCCGGGCCCGGACGGATCGCCCGCCGTGGTGGGAGTACTGGTCACTCGCGGTCCTCCATGGTGGAGCGTCGGCGGAACAGCAGGAAGCCCCCCGCCGCTACGAGGGCGAGCACGACGGCTCCGACGCCGACCCAGACGCCGGTGGAGGGCCCGGAGGCGGAGGCTCCGGCCTCGGCGGAGGCGGGTTCGGCGGACCACCAGGCCCAGTAGCCCTCCTGGCCCCAGATGTTGCCGCCCTCGGCGGGCTCGTACTGGAGGGAGGCGATCTGGTCGGTGCGGTAGGCCTCCATGATGTTGGGGTAGGCGAGGACGTTCACGACGGCCTCGCGGTAGAGGACCTGCTGGAGCCGGCGGACGAGCTCGGCGCGTCCGGGACGGTCGTACTCGGCGAGCTGGGCCTCGTAGAGATCGTCGTACTCCTCGTCGCAGAAGTAGGCGTCGCCCTGCATCGTGCCGGGCTCGGTGGGCAGGGCCTCGCAGGTGTGGATGCTGAGGACGTAGTCGGGGTCGGGGTTGACCGTCCACCCCGTGAAGATGAGGTCGTACTCGCCGGCGTAGAGGGCGTCGCTGAGCACGCCGGGGTCGACGGTGCGGTTATCGACCTCGATGCCGATGTCGGCGAGGCGCTCGACCAGGATCAGTCCGGCGTTGACGTTGGCGGGACGGTCCTGGTGGACGTGCATGCGCAGCTTGAGGCGGTCGCCGTCGGGTGAGACGCGCACCCCGTCCCCGCCTCTCTCGTACCCGGCCTCGTCGAGCATGGCGTTGGCGGCGTCGGGGTCGAAGTCGGGGGCGGCCTCGTCGCCCTCCGGCTCCCAGTGGAAGTCGGAGTAGCGGGGCGGGATGTAGCCTCCCGCGGCGACGGCCTGGCCGCCGTGCGCCTTGTCGACGATCTCCTGGTTGTCGACGGCCATGGCGATGGCCTGGCGCAGGGTGCGGTCGGCGAGGGCGGGGTGCCCGTCGCCGAACTCCTCGCCGTCCTGGGTCACGGCTCCGGGGTTGACGGTGAAGGCCTGGAAGCGCTTGCCGTCGGCGGTGTTGACGTGGACGTTCTCGGCGGACTCCAGGGCGGTGGCCTGGGCCCGGGTGAGTTCGTAGACGAAGGAGACCTCGCCGCCGCGCAGGGCCTCGACCGCGGCGTCCTTCTCGGAGTAGTAGCGCAGGACGATCCGGTCGAAGCCGGGGGCGCCGCGCCAGTGGTCGGGGTTGGCCTCCAGGGTGATGGACCTGCCCTTGTCGTGGCCGGTGAGGACGAAGGGGCCGCTGCCGACGGTCGGGAAGTCCTCGTTGCCGTACTCGGCGAGGGAGTCTCCCCCCTCCGACTCCTCCAGGATCGGCTCCCAGACGTGCCTGGGCACGATCGGGACGTTCAGGGAGGTCATGGTGGCCTGGGGCTCGTCCAGTTCGACGACCACGGTGTGCCCGTCCGGCGCGGTGACCGACCTGAAGCCGGAGACGTAGTTGCCGTTGGCGACGGACGCCGCCTCGTTCTCCATCATCGTGGTGAAGGTCCAGGCCACGTCGTCGGCGGTGAGGGGCTCGCCGTCGGAGAAGGTGACGTCGTCGCGCAGCTGGAAGGTCCAGGTGAGGCCGTCCTCGCTCGCCTCCCAGGACTCGGCCAGGGAGGCGGCGGGCCCGTTCGTCTCGGGATCGGTGGTGAGGAGGGAGTCGTAGACGTGGCGGAGGATGTTGGTGGTCACGGCGAGCTGGGCCGTGAAGGGGTTGAACGAGTCCACCTGCTGGGAGAGCGCGACCGTGAGGGTGTCGCCGCCGCCCTCGTCCGCGGCTGCGGGGGCGGAGGCGAGGGCGGGGGCCGCGGCCAGGAGCAGGGCGGTACCCGCGGCGGCGACGCGGCGGAGGCGGGTGCTGGGGCGCCGACGGAGGCCGGAGGGATGGTGGTGGGAGTTCATGTGCGGCCCCTGTCAGAGGATCGTGTGGTGGGCGGCGCGCCACCGCCACCCTGGGGTTGGTGGTTGTTTACCAACCTGCGGTGATCAACGTCAATGATCTACGTGGAGCGCCGTGACATCGGCATACATTCGCGCCCGGGTCCGGCGCCGGGGTGGTTCGGTGTGCGCCGCGTGGCGGGCGGATCGTTCACGGCCACCCCGCGTTGGCAGTGAATGCCGTACTCCGCTACGGTTCCGGCCATGATGGGGCACTCGCACGCACTCAGTGGCGTGGTCGGCTGGATGGCGGTCGTTCCGCTGGTCCAAGGCACGGAACTTCCTGGACTCAGCTTCGACCTGGGCCCCGGTGAGGTCATCGCCGGCTCCCTGGTCTGCGCCGGCGCGGCCCTGCTGCCCGACCTGGACCACAAGAGCGCCACGGTGACCAAGACCTACGGCAAGGTCACCGAGACGCTGGGCGGCATGCTCGGCTTCCTCTTCGGCGGGCACCGCATGGGAACGCACTCGTTCTTCTTCGCGATCCTCGTCGGCGTGCTGGTCCAGCTGCTGGCCCTGTGGTCGGAGATGGCGGTCCAGGTCTTCGTGTTCCTGCTGATCGGCATCGCCTTCCAGGGCCTGGGCTTCGGCCTGGACAAGAACCGCATCGCCTCGGGGGTCATCAACGCGCTGGTCACCGGAGGGATCACGCTGGCCCTGTTCACCGCCGGGGTGAACTACAGCTGGCTGGGCCTGGCCGTGGCCTTCGGAGTGGTCCTGCACTTCTTCGGCGACATGATCACCAAGATGGGCGTGCCGATCTTCTGGCCCCTCTACAAGAAGCGCTTCGGCCAGAACATGGGCTTCGTCACCGACGGACCCGTCGAGCAGAAGGTGGTCACCCCGCTGCTGACCGTCGGCGTCATCGTGGGGACGATCTACCTCTTCGACTGGCCCGCCCTGCTGCCCGAGTACTAGGGCGTGCTCTCTTCGGGGCTCCGTTCCGCTTCGCCCGCCCGTCGCCCTCCACCACCCTCAACGGACGCCTGCGGCGCGGCGCCCTCCTTGTTCGGGCGCCTCGAAGGCGGGAGCCTTCGGCGCCTCCGGCGGGTTCGCCCGTTCCTCACGGACCCGCCTACGGCGCCTCCAGAACCCCGCCGACGCCCTGGCCACGCCCCCAGGGGCTGCGCGGGCACTCGCCACACGCCCTGAAGCACAGCGGGCCGGTCCGGGTGATGCGGGGAGCGCTGTTCTAGGCTGGCGGGCGTGACACGATCCTCAGAGAGCCTGACTCCGGAACTGCACACCTACATCGTCGACCACAGCGAGCCCGTGGACGAGGTACTCGCCGACCTCGCCGAGGAGACCGCGCGGCTCTTCCCCGACTACCAGGGCATGCAGATCGGCCCCGAGCAGGGCGCCTTCACCACTCTGCTCACCCGGATCTCCGGCGCGCGCGACGTCGTGGAGGTCGGCACCTTCACCGGCTACTCCTCGATCTGCTTCGCGCGCGGCCTGCCCGAGGACGGCCACCTGCTGGCCCTGGACGTCAGCGACGCGTGGACCTCCGTCGCCCGCCGCTACTGGGAGCGCGCCGGGGTCGCCGACAAGATCACCCTCAGGCTCGGCCCGGCCCTGGAGACCCTGCGCGCGCTCCCCCCGGAGCCCCAGTTCGACCTGGCCTTCGTGGACGCCGACAAGGAGGGCTACGTCGGCTACTGGGAGGAGCTGGTCCCCCGCGTCCGCCGGGGCGGCCTGGTCCTGGCCGACAACACCCTCTCCCACGGGCGCGTGGTGGACACCTCCGCCACCTCCCCGGCGGTGCGGGGCATCCGCGAGTTCAACGACCGGCTGGTCGCCGACGAACGCGTCGCGCAGGTGCTGCTGCCCGTCGGCGACGGCCTCACCCTCGCCCGCAAACACTGACGCGCACCCGGCGGGACCCGCGGACGCCGGTATCCCACCGTCGTCCACGGAACCGGTTCTCCCGAACGCGGCGCGCCCGTCTTCGGTAATGTCCGGTGCCATGCGCCTGCTGCACACCTCGGACTGGCACCTGGGTCGCTCCTTCCACAGGGAGAACCTCATCGACGCCCAGGCCACCTTCCTCGACCACCTCGTCGACACCATCCGCGAACGCCGGATCGACGTCGTGGTCGTGGCCGGTGACCTCTACGACCGCGCGCTCCCCTCGGTGGACGCCGTGCGGCTGTTCGACCGCGCGCTCAGCCGCATCCGCGACACCGGGGCCCGCGCCGTCCTCATCAGCGGCAACCACGACTCCATGACGCGGATGTCCTTCGCCACCGGCCTCATCGACGCCTCCGGCGTCCACCTGCGCAGCTCCCTGGAGGGGGTCGGCGCCCCCGTCGTCGTCGACGACGAGCACGGTTCCGTCGCCTTCTACGGCATCCCCTACCTCGAACCGGAGATCGCCCGCCACCAGTGGGACCTGCCCGAGCGCGGCCACTCCGCGGCCGTCGGGCACGCCATGGACCTGGTCCGCGCCGACCTCGCCGAGCGCCCCGGTACCCGCTCGGTGGTCCTCTCCCACGCCTTCGTCACCGGCGGCGAGCCCTCCGACAGCGAGCGCGACATCTCCGTGGGCGGCGCCTCGCACGTGCCCGTCCCGGTCTACGACGGGGTCGACTACGTCGCCCTGGGCCACCTGCACGGACGGCAGGCCATCACCCCGTCCGTGCGCTACGCGGGCAGCCCGCTCGCCTACTCCTTCTCCGAGGAGCACCACGTCAAGGGCTACTGGGTGGTGGAGCTGGACGCCGGCGGCCTGGCGGGCGCGGAGTTCGTCGAGGCGCCCGTCCCCCGCCCTCTGGCCCGGATCCGCGGCCGGATCGAGGACCTGCTCACCCTTCCCGAGTGGGAGTCCCACACCGGCCACTGGCTCCAGATCACCCTCACCGACCCCCGCCGGCCGGCGCACCCCATGGACCGGCTGCGCGAACGCTTCCCCCACACCCTGGTCCTGGAGTTCGCCCCCGAGGGCGGCACCCCCGACACGCGCCCGGTCGCCGCCTCCGTCGCCGACCGCAGCGAGCGCCAGGTGGTCGCCGACTTCGTCGAGTGGGCCCGTGGCACCCCCGCCACCCCCGAGGAGGAGGCCCTCGTGAACACCGCCGTCGAGCAGGTCCGGTCCCAGGAGGGAATGCGCTGATGCGGCTGCACACCCTCACCATCGAGGCGTTCGGTCCGTTCGCGGGCACCGAGAAGGTGGACTTCGACCGCCTCAGCGCGGGCGGCCTCTTCCTGATCCACGGCCCCACCGGCGCGGGCAAGACCTCCGTGCTGGACGCGGTGTGCTTCGCCCTGTACGGCGGTGTGCCGGGCGCACGCGGCAAGGACCGCTCCCCCAAGAGCGACCACGCGCCGCTGGACCGCGCCCCCCGGATCACCCTGGAGTTCACCGTCCGGGACCGCCGCGTCCGCGTCGAGCGCGGCCCCCGCTGGGAACGGCCCAAGAAGCGCGGGACCGGCACCAAGGTCGAGAACGCCAAGGTCCTCGTCCAGGAGCGGCTCAACGGCCGTTGGGAGGGCGTCACCAACCGCCCCGACGAGGCCGGACAGTTCGTCGGCGACCTGGTCGGGCTCACCCTCGAACAGTTCTGCCAGACCGCCATGCTCCCCCAGGGAGACTTCGCCCGGTTCCTGCGCGCCAAGTCCGACGACCGGCGCGACTCCCTGGAGCGGATCTTCAACACCCGCGTGTTCCGTGACGTGGAGGAGTGGTTCAAGGGGCACGCCAACGGGCTGCGCCGCGAGGTGGAGTCCGCCGACGACCGGGTGCGCGCGGTCGCGGGCCGGATCGCCGAGGTCGGCCGGTCCGCCGCCCCCGACCCGCCCGAGGAGCTGTCGGCGTGGGCCGCCGAGCTGGCCTCCGTCACCGCCGCGACCGCGCGCGACGCCGCGTCCGTGGCCGAGGAGTTCACCGGGGCCCGCGAGGCCGCGCAGCGGGCTCTGAGCGAGGGGCGGGAACTGCGCGAACGCCAGGAGCGGCTGGCCTCCGCGCGTCGGCGCCGTACCGGGCTCGCCGAGCGCACCGACCGGCGCGCGGAGATCGGCACCCGGCTCGACGCGGCCGAACGCACCGAGTCGGTGCTGCCGCTCCTGCGCGCCCGCGACACCCGACGCACCGAGCTGGACAAGGCCGAACTGGCCGTCACCGACCACATGTCCCTGGTCAGCGGCCTGTCCGGGGTCGACACCGCGGACCTGTTCCCGGCGGAGCCCGGCGGTTCCGGCCCCGAGGAGGCGCTGCGCGGCGCCGAACGGGAGCGCCGTGACGAGCTGGCCCGCCTGGAGCTGCTGCGCGGGGACGCCGAGCGCTGCCAGTCCCTGGGCCGCTCCGTCACCGCGCTCACCCGGCGCCTGGGCGATATCCGCGACCAGCGGGAACACCAGCGCGGGCTGGTCGCCGACCTGCCGCCCCGGGTGGAGCGGCTGACCACCAAACTGCGCGGACTGCGCGACCGGGCGGGCAGGGTGGAGGCGGCGGGGACCGCCCTGGCCGCCGCCGAGCGGCGCCGGGACGCGGCCGTGGAGTACGACCGCCTCGGCCGGGAGCTGGAGGAGGCCCACGAGCGGCACGGCGCGACGGTGGACACAGCCCAGGACGCCCGTGACCGCGCCCTCGGACTGCGCGAGCGCCGCATCAGCCACATGGCCGCCGAGCTGGCGGCCGGCCTCGCCGCCGGCGAGCCGTGCGCCGTGTGCGGGTCGGCGGAGCACCCCTCTCCCGCCCGGCCTTCCGGGCAGGGGCTGGTGTCCGCGGAGGAGGAGAAGCGGGCCCAGGCGGCCGCCGACGCCGCCGCCGTCCGGCGCGCCGAGGCGGAGAACGCCGTGGTGGCGCTGCGCGAGCGGCGCGACGCCGCCCGCGAGCGCGCCGAGGGCCGCACCCCGGAGTCCGCCCGCGAGGAGGTGCGGACCCACGTCCGAGCGCTGTCGGAGGCCCGGGACGCCGTGGGGGAGGCGCGCCGGGTGGAGGAGGCGCTGGAGAGGGCCGCCGACGACCTGGAGGGGGCCCGTGCACGCGAGGGCGAGCTGGCCCTCCAGGAGACCCGGGTGGAAGCCGACCGGGAGAACGCCGTCCACGAGCACGGGAGGCTCACAGCCCGGCTGGACCAGGCACGCGGGGACGACGCGGGGCTGGACGAGCGGATCACCAGGCTGAACGGCGAGGCCGACCTGCTCCGCGCCGCCGCCGAGGCCGCCGTCAACCGCGACCGCGCGGCCGAGGAGCTGCGCGCGGCCGCCGCCGAGGCCGAGCGGGCACGGGCCGACGCCCGGTTCGCCGACGAGGCCGGGGTGTGGGAGGCCGCCCTGGACGAGCGGCGACGGCGTGAGCTGCGCGAGCGCGCCCGTTCCTTCGACGACGAGCTGGCCGCCGCCGAGGCGGCGCTGGCCGACCCCGGCCTGGTCGCCGCGGGAGGACTGCCCGCACCGGACCTGGAGGCGCTGGCCGCCGGCTCCCTGCGCGCCTCGGACGCCGCGGACCGCGCGGTGACCTGGCGGAGCACGCTGGAACAGCGTGCGGTCCGGCTCACCGAGCTGCGCGGGGATCTCCGGCGGGAGCTGACGGACCGCGATCCGGTGCTGCACCGCTACACGGTTGCCGAGGGACTGCGCGGCCTGGCGGCGGGAACCTCCCCCGACAACACCGACCACGTGCGCCTGTCCGCGTACGTGCTGGCCTCCCGCCTGGAACGGGTGGTGGCCGCCGCCAACGACCGCCTGGTGACGATGTCGGACGGCCGGTACGAACTGCGGTACACGGTGGACAAGGCCGCCGGCGACGGGCGCGCGCGTTCGGCCGGCGGCCTGGGCATGCGTGTGGTCGACGCCTGGACGGGGGTGGAGCGCGATCCGGCCACGCTCTCGGGCGGGGAGACGTTCTTCAGTTCGCTGGCCCTGGCACTGGGACTGGGCGACGTGGCCGGCGCCGAGGCTGGCGGCGCGGACATCGACACGCTGTTCGTGGACGAGGGCTTCGGCACCCTGGACGAGGACACCCTGGAGGAGGTGCTGGACGTGCTGGACCGGCTGCGCGACGGCGGCCGCGCCGTGGGCGTGGTGAGCCATGTCGCCGACCTGAGGCAGCGGGTCACGACGCGGCTGAGGGTGGTCAAGAGCGCCTCGGGGTCGAGGGTGGAGCACGTGGGCTGACCGGCCCGGTCCCTGTCCCGGGACGGGTGGGTGCCCGCGGCGCGCGGACCGGCCGCGCGCACCCCCACCCCGGATCCGGCCGCCTCCGGACCGGTGCGACAATGACCAGCGTGAATTCGCTGGTCAACATCGCCGTGTTCGGAATCGTGGGCGCCATCATGATGGCGGCCCTCATCGGTCTGCTCCTCGTGCTTCCGGGAGGTGCGAGCGGAACGACTCCCAGGACGCGGGTGGCGTTCGGAACCGCCTCGGTGGTGCTGCTGGTGGCGCTGCCGACGTTGGCCGCGGCCAACACGCTGTCCGCCGGGCCCGGCTTCTGGACGGCGTTCGCCGTGGCCAGCTGCGTCGTGGCCGTCGTGTACGCGGTGAACGTGGGGATGCTGCCGCTGGTGGCCCGCCGCCAGGCCGCGTCCGGGAACCGGTCCGCCCTCGCCTCGCTGCGGCCGTCCCCGCCGGTCCTGGCCGTGGGCCTGCTGGTCTGCCTGGCCCTGGGACTGGTGGGCGCGTCCGTGGCCGCCCTGGTCGTCTGACGCCGCTTCCCCACGTCCCGCCCCCACGCCCCGCGCCCTCCGGCGCGGGGCGCTTCGCCGCCCGGCCGCGCTAGCCGTCCTTCGGACCCGGCGCCTCCGGGTTCGGGCCCGGCGCCTCCGGGGGCGCGGTGTCCTTGGCCGGACCCGTGGCGCGTGAGCGCCGGCCGAGTTCGGCCAGGTAGGCGTTGTAGGCGTCCATGTCGGCGTCGTCGGAGCCGTCCCGGCGGCTGTGCCGTTCGCGGCGGCGCTCCTCCTTCTCGTCGTCGCGCGCCCACTGCCGGACCAGGGCGATCATGACCAGCGCGGTGGGGATCTCGCCCAGCGCCCAGGCGACGCCGCCGCCCTTGTACTGGTCCTCGGCCTGCCCCTCCAGCCAGGGCACCTCGAACTGGCCGTAGAAGTCCATCGCCAGCGGCGCCGACTGCATCATGATCGTGATGCCGAAGAAGGCGTGGAACCCCATCACCACCAGCAGCAGCAGGATCCGCAGCAGGAAGGGCACCTTCCTCGGGGCCGGGTCCACGCCCACGATGATCCAGTAGAAGAGGAAGCCCACGAGGAGGAAGTGCACGCCCATGAACATGTGACCCAGGTGGTCGTTCATCAGCGTGCCGAACAGCGGGGTGAAGTACAGCGCGTAGGGGCTGAGCACGAACAGCGGGGCGGCGACCGCCGGATGCGTCACCACCTTGGAGAAGCGGCTGTTCAGGAACAGGTTCAGCCACTCGCGCGGCCCCCGGTCCCCGCGCCGCGCGGCGGGCCGGAGCCCGCGCAGGGCCAGGGTGACCGGCGCGCCCAGCACCAGCAGGATCGGGGTGAGCATCGACAGCACCATGTGCTGGATCATGTGCGTCGAGAACATCACCATCGAGTAGGTCGCGAACCCGCTCAGCTGTGTGGCGACGATCGTCAGCAGTCCCGCCGCGAAGGACACCGTGCGCCCGACGGGCCAGGGGTCGCCCCGGCGCCGCAGCCGCACCACACCGGCCGCGTACAACCCGCCCCCGATCACCACGAGCATGGCGAAGAACAGGTCGGGGCGCCACAGCGTGAGCAGGGTCCCGGCGCTCATGGGCGGTGGGACGGGGAAGCCGAGGATGATGGTGGCCGGGTCGACGGCGCTCTCCAGCGGCGGGGGCGGCGCGGTGCGCCCCAGCCCGACGGCCACGCCGATGACGGCGGCCATGAGGAGCACCTCGACCAGGGCCACGCGCAGGAACAGCGGGCGCCGGAAGGCCTCCCCCGCCGTGCCCTGCGGCGCGTCGCCGAGGCGCTTGAAGGCGAACTCGCGGTGCATGTAGCCGAACGCGCCCAGGACCACGAACAGGATGGTCTTGACCAGGATGATCAGCCCGTACTCGGTGGTGACCAGGTCCCCGACGGAGTACAGGCGCGCCAGCGCGCTGGCCACGCCGCTGACGGCCACGCCGACGTAGGCCCACAGGGCCAGGCGGCTGAACCGGTTGGCGGCCACCGACGGGTCCTGCGCGTCCCGGCGCACCGCATGGTAGGTGAGGGCGGCCAGCCCGCCCACCCACACGCTAATGGAGATGACGTGCATGGCCAGCCCGGTCACGGCCAGTTCGTGCGCTCCCGAGGAGGCCGAGTGGCCGGTCAGCGCCGGGGGCGTGACGGCGACCAGGGCGAGGACGAGCAGCCACAGACCACCGGTGACGCTGGTGGTCGTGCGTCCGAACAGGGCGATGCCGGTCGTGAACAGGACGACGAACATCAGCGCGATGCCGCCGGAGACGGACCCGGCGTAGGCGGTGACCTCGTCGATGCTGACCTGGCCGGCGGTCTTGGCCAGGAACTCCGAGGCCTGGAAGTAGAGGACGAACACGGCGGAGACGGCCCAGGCCAGGGCCGCCCAGGTGGCGCCTTGCACGTAGCCGACCGCCTGTGGAGACAGCCGGCCCTTGTGGGAGGGCAGCAGGACCGCGGCGAGGAGCAGCAGGCCGATGGCCGCGACCGCGGCGGCGTCCATGGCGGTCTTGGCCAGGGGCAGGCCCCAGCGGACGGCCTCACCGGCGTCGGGCAGGCCCGGGATGACCTCGGGGAAGGCGGCGCCGCCGAGAACGAGGGTGAGGCTCAGACCGATCAGGCACAGGGCCGCGGCGGCCGCCGCGAAGAAGGGGACGCGCCCCGTGCCCGGTGCGTCTTCATGGTGTTCCTGGAAGGGGGGTTTCGGGTTCAGTGCGGGAGGAGCCACGCGCCACTCCGTCGTCGGTCTCGTTTCGATGGCTGGTCAGCGCCCTTGGCCGTGTGACCGCCTCGCCGCCGTCCAGACACTTCCGGCAGGGGCCGCGCACGGAGGAACACCTCGACCAAGGTTAAACCGTTTGCTACACAGTGTCGGACTCGGGCGACTCCGGTAACCCCCGTAAAAGCTCCGGATACGCGGAGCGTCCGGAAGGATGTCGCGTTCCCCCCTCCCCGAGGGGCCTCCCGCGATACGCTCGGGTCCGGTCGCGACGACGGTCCTCCCCGCCTTCGCCGTTCGGCTTCCCCTCCCGCGCCACGGCCCCCGTGGCTCCTCACAGCACATCCTCTCGTCGCGGGCGTGCTCACGAGGAAGATGCGCCTGCTCCAGCGGGCGGACGGTTATGCCTACACCACGCAGAAGGAGGCAGGGGCTTCCTCTCCCGTCTGAGGGCGGGGAGTGTCCCCCACACCAGATGACCGTGTTCGACAGTGTGGTCAGGTCCAGGCGCGTGGTCGCCCCCGAGGGGGTCGGGCCCGCCTCCGTCGGAGTGCGCGACGGCCGGATCGAGGCCGTTGACGCCTACGGTGCCGACATGCCGGCACGCGAGGTGACCGACCTCGGCGACGCGGCGCTGCTGCCCGGTGCCATCGACGTGGACACCGGTGTACACGTGCCGGGGCAGGACCTGGCCGAGTCCTACCGCCTGATGGGCGCGGCCGCCCTGCGCGGCGGTGTGACCTGCGTCGTGGCCTCCCCCGCCCCGGCCCGGCCCGCCATCACGTCCGCGGACGCACTCCAGGCCCACCAGCGCGCGGCGGCGCCCTCCCCGGTGCCGGTGCTGTTCCTTGGCGGGGTGACCCACGGCACCGGCCCGCTCGACCTGGCCGACCTGCAGGCGGCGGGCGCGGTGGCCTTCAGCTGCTCCCTGTCGGACGGGGGAGCCCCGGACATGGCGTCGCTGGGCGACGCCCAGTTGCGCAAGTCGATGGCCGAACTCGCGGCGCTGGACAGCATGCTGCTGGTGCACGCCGAGGACGCCCGGGAACTGGGGGCCCCGCCGGTGCCGGCCGAGCAGCGGCCGCCCCGGGCGGAGCGGCGCGGGCTGGAGCGGGTGATCGCGGCGGCCCGCGTGGTGGGGGCGCGCACGCACGTGTGCCCTTTCACGGCGGCCGAGTGCGCCGCGCTGCTGGCGGCGGCGGGGCAGATCGGGGTGGAGTTGTCGGCGCAGACCTGCCCGCACTACCTGTGCCTGCCCTCGGAGGCGCTGGCGCGGGAGTCGCCCGCCCACGCCTGCCGCCCGCCGGTGCGCTCGGACGCCAACCGCAGGGCGCTGTGGAGCGCGCTGCTGGCGGAGGACTCGTCGATCACCACGGTGGGTTCGGGACACCTTCCCGCCCACGGCCTGTACACGTTGGAGCGGAGTCTGCCCGCGCTGTGGACGGCGGCGCACCGGCGCGGCCGCGGGCTGGCCGACCTGGCGCGGTGGACGGCCGGGGCTCCCGCGGAACTGCTGGGGCTGGGCGGCAAGGGGCGGATCGCGGCGGGCTTCGACGCCGACCTGGTCGCCTTCGACCCCCTCGCACGGGTGGCGGTTCCGGTGGTGGATCCGAGCCCGTACGCGGGTAGGGAGTTGGTAGGCCGCGTGGGACAGGTGTGGGTCTCGGGGCGCAGGACCGAACCGGAGGGCGTCCGCGGTGGCTCCCCGGTCAGCGATCCGTGAGGAGGCCGGGCCGGAGCGTTTCACGACGAACCCTTGCACACCGGGCGTGGACTCGTGTCCCATCCCACGCACCCGCTTTACACGTTGCCAACAAAGTCGCCGACAGCCATGCATGTTGACGATGGCGGCGAAGGGCCCGCGCAGGTCACAGTGGGGATATCAACGGAGATACCAGTAGGAGGAACCGTGCGCATCGGCGTGCCCCGTGAGATCAAGAACCACGAGTACCGGGTGGCCATCACTCCTGCGGGGGTCCACGAACTGGTCAGCCGGGGCCACGAGGTGGTCGTCGAGCGCGACGCGGGCCTCGGTTCCTCCATCCCCGACACCGAGTACGAGACGGCGGGTGCCCGCATCCTGGACACCGCCGACGAGGTGTGGGCCGCGGGCGAGCTCATCCTGAAGGTCAAGGAGCCGATCGCGGCCGAGCACCACCGCATGCGCGAGGGGCAGACCCTCTTCACCTACCTGCACCTGGCCGCCTCCCGCGAGTGCACCGACGCGCTGCTGGAACGGCGGGTGACCGGTATCGCCTACGAGACCGTGCAGCTGCCGGACGGCTCTCTGCCGCTGCTGGCTCCGATGTCGGAGGTCGCGGGCCGCCTGGCCACGCAGGTGGGGTCGGTGACCCTGCAGCGTCCCAGCGGCGGCCGCGGTGTGCTGATGGGCGGGGTGCCGGGTGTGCGCCCGGCCCGGGTGACCGTGATCGGCGCGGGTGTGTCCGGTCTGAACGCGACGCAGGTCGCGGTGGGCATGGGCGCCGACGTGACCGTGCTGGACCTGAACGTGAACAAGCTGCGGCACGTGGACTCGATCTACCAGGGCCGGGTCAAGACCGTGGTGTCCAACGCGTTCGAGCTGGAGCATTCGCTGCTGGAGTCGGACCTGGTGATCGGCGCGGTACTGGTGCCCGGGGCCAAGGCGCCCAAGCTGGTGTCGAACGAGCTGGTGTCGCGGATGCGCCCGGGTGCGGTGCTGGTGGACATCGCCATCGACCAGGGCGGCTGCTTCGAGGACTCGCGTCCCACCACGCACGCCGACCCCACGTTCCAGGTGCACGACACCGTGTTCTACTGCGTGGCGAACATGCCGGGGGCGGTGCCCAACACCTCCACCCACGCGCTGACCAAGGACACCCTGCGCTACACGGTGGCGCTGGCGGAGAAGGGCTGGCGGCGGGCCCTGAGCGAGGACGAGGCGCTGGCCGGGGGCCTGAACACCTTCGACGGCGACGTGGTGTCGGCGCCGGTCGCCGAGGCGCACGGGCTCAAGCACCGCCCGCTGGACGAGGTGCTGGCCACGGGCTGAGACGGCGGACCCCGCCCGGGGCCGTCCACGGTGCCGGTCGGCGCCGTGGACGGCCCCGTCGCGTGAGGGGGTCCCGGCGTGGGGCCGGGGGTGCGGGGCGACCGTGGGGTCCACCCACCGGGCCGGCCGGGTGGCACGGACCGCACCGCTCGGGCTGGTCGTGCAGGTCGGCTGGCGGTACCGTCGAGTGGACAGCCCGTGTCCGGCCCGGTGGTCGGGCGACCGGCGGGAGGACGAGCACCGAGGTGGGACAGCGTGGCACACACCGGCTCGGCGACCGCGACCCGGATCGTCGAACTCGAGCTGATCGGTCTGCGGCCCCAGTCGGGCGTACGGGGCACCGACACCGACGGCCCCGCCCTGGTCCGTGTGGCCGACGACGAGGGCGTCAGCGGCTGGGGGGAGCTTCCACGCGCCACCCGGCCCCAGTGGGACGCCCTGGTCTCGGTCTTCGCCCCCGCCCTGCTGCGCCACTCCTGGAGACGGCCCACCGAGGCGGGCGAGGCATGGGCGGACCTGCCCTGGGACCCGGCGGTGGCCAGCGCCCTGGACACCGCCTGCTGGGACCTGTGGAGCCGCCAGCACAGCACCCCGCTCTCGCACGCCCTGGGCGGGGAGCGCACCGCGCTCACGGCGGGTGTGACCCTGCGCCGGCAGGTGACCGTGGAGTCGGTGGTCACCGAGGTCAACCGCCAGGTCGGATCGGGCTTCAGGCGGATCCGGCTGGAGATCGAGCCGGGCTGGGACGCCGACGTGGTGCGTGCGGTGCAGGGCAGCTTCCCGTTCCTGGTCCTGCAGGCCGACGCCGGTGGACGGTACACCGAGTCCCCCGCCGACCTGGACGCGCTGCGCGCCATGGACGGACTCGGCCTGCTGGCGATCGAGGACCCCTTCGCCCCGGGCGATCTGGCCGCGCACGCCCGCCTGGCCTCGGAGCTGCGCACCCCGGTGGCGCTGGGCCGGTCGCTGGACTCGGTGGAGGACCTGTCCGAGGCGATCCGCGCCGAGGCCGGTAAAGCGGTGAACGTGGACCTGACCCGGCTGGGCGGCCTCACGGCGGCCCGCCGCGCGGTGGACCGCGCCGTGGACGCGGGCTGGCAGGTCTGGTGCGGCTCCTCGGCGGTGACGGGGGTCGGCCGGGCGGCCGCGGTCGCGCTGGGGTCCCTGTCGGGAGCGTCCCTGCCGGTGGAGATGCCCGGTGCCGGGAACCGCTGCCGCGACCTGGTGCTCCCGCCGGTACGCGCGCATGACGGGGTGGTGCCGGTCCCGTTGACGGAGAGCGGCCTGGGACACGGAGTGGACCGTGCGGCGGTGGCCGGGCGCACCGCGCGGGCCCTGCTGGTGGACGCCGAGGGCACGCGTGAGGCCCTCGTCGAGCGCGGACGCGGCGGTGGAGCCCGCCGTGGCCCGGGCCGCTGACCCCGCGGGACCTCCCCCGAGGGGCTCCCCCGCTCCCTTAACCGAACAGTGTTAGGTAGGGTTGCGACACCGTCCGGCCCCCGTTCCGGACCCGACGACTGTGGAGGCGCGGTGCGCGTATTCGCCGACATCAACGAGGTCATCGCATCCCAGGGTGAACACCTGGGCTACACCGACTGGGTGACCATCGACCAGGAACGGATCTCCCTCTTCGCCGACGCGACGGAGGACCGCCAGTGGATCCACATCGACCAGGAGAAGGCGGCCGCGGGCCCCTTCGGCGGCACCATCGCGCACGGGTTCCTGACCCTGTCGATGCTGGCCCACTTCTCCCAGTCGTCCATCTCGCTCACCAAGAAGCCCAGCATGTCCATCAACTACGGGCTCAACAAGGTGCGCTTCCTCCAGCCGGTCCCCTCCGGTTCGCGCATCCGCGACGGTATCGAGCTCAGCTCGGTACAGAAGTCCCCCAAGGGCTACCTGGTGGCCACGACCCACACCGTGGAGATCGAGGACCACGAGCGCCCCGCCCTGGTCGCCGAGTCGCTCGGCCTCTGGGTGCCGTAGGCCCTTCCCCTCCCCGAGGGGTTCGTTCGGGCGCCGGCGGGGTCCTGGAGGTGGCGGAGGTGGGACGACGGGTACTGCGGCCGAAGGCCGTCGTTTGAGGGTGGTGGCGGGCGACGGCGCGGGCACGGGCCGTCACACCGGAGGCACCGAAGGTTCCCGCCTTTGGCGGCGCCCGGACCTGGGGCGAAGCGAAGCGGAGCCCCAGGGCAAGCACTGCCTCAGCGGACGATTCTGCGCAGCACGCGGCGGACCAGGTCCGGGGTGAACCAGCGCAGCTTGCGCTCGGCCCGCTCCGCACGTCGCCGCAGCCTCCCGGCCTCGTTCTCGGCGCGGCTCAGGCGGCGGCGCAGAAGGTCCGTGTCACCCTCGGCGGCGCCGGTCTCCTCCGCCGCGGCGGAGGAGACCGCGAAGATCCCCTCCCCACCCGTCCAGTGGATGCCGCAGACCTGCTCCACCAGCTGGTCGTGGTCCTCCTCCCCCGGTCCGGAGGAGAGGTGGCGGGCCCTGGCGTAGGCGGCGGTGCGCTCCATCCGCAGCGCCCCTTCTCCCTGCGCGTCCCCGGGCGGCAGCGAGCGCAGCAGCCCCGCCCCCGTGCGTTCGGCCGTCCGCAGGAGCTCTCTGAGGGCTCCGGGCTCCAGCCGCGCCCCGGCGGGCGCCCTCAGCAGGAAGGGCACGCGCGGATCGTGTTCCGGCTCGGAGCCGGTGAACCGCACCCGGGGGTCGCCGCGGAAGAGCTCCCTGACCAGTCGCAGGTCCAGGTTCTCCTCCTCCAGCAGGGGCCTGCGCCCCTCTTCGAGCGCGTCCCACGGACCGACGAGCCACAGCCGGACGTCGGGGGTGGTGCCGGACAGCAGCGCCGAGGCGGTGGTGTCCACGTCCTCCAGGGCGGCGCCGTCCACGTCCATCACCGCTTCCAGCACCGGCACCTCCCACAACCGGCCCGGACGCCGGTCGCGCAGGTGGAAGTAGGGCATGCGGTTGGCCAGGTACGGCATCCTGTAGCGGGTGCCCGCCTCGCGCCGGGTCTGCATCTGGGTGCGCCCCAGGTGCCAGCTGCTGGTGTCCAGGTCCGGGACGAAGACCGCCCCCTGCTGGGAGGCCCGGTAGCCGAACTCGCTGTCGCCGCCCAGGATGAGCTCGGCGTCCATCCCCCCGGCCCCGTCGAACAGGGTGCGGTGCAGGGAGCCGGTGGCCCCGATGAACACCTTGTGGGCCTTGTGGTGGGCGGTGCGGAGCTGGTCCTGCCTGTCGATCGTCCGTTCCACCCAGTGCGGGTCGGCGCTCTCGCGGTCGAACAGGTCCGCCGCCCTGCCGGCGCGTACCTGCTCGGCCACGTACTCGGGGTTCATCGTCTCGGGGTCGAAGTCGACGAACATCTTGTGGCCCATGACCACCGCGTAGTCGACCAGGTGGTGCCAGCGCATCTGCGACTCGACGTGCTCGCGGTAGACCAGCATGTCCGCGTCCAGACGCAGGACCACCTGTCCGGAGGAGGCCGCCACACCCGTGTTGACGGCGTGCGCCGATCCCCACCCGCCGGGGGCGGAGGTGATCAGCCGCGTGTTCTCCGGACGCACCGGCGGCAGGGTGAGCGGCTCGGGCGAACCGTCGTCCACCACGACCACCTCCGTCAGGTGCGCGGGATAGCTCTGCGCGGACAGGGAGGCCAGCACCATCGCCAGCTTGTCCGGATGGCCGTGGGCGGGGACGACCACCGACACCGACAGCGCCGGGGTCCACTCCCCCAGCGGCGGCGGCCGGAGCACCGAGTAGTCGTTGCGCCACAGCCGGGGCATGGACCGACCGTCGAGGCCGTGCGGATCGGCGCCCCGGATCCGCGTCACCGGGTCCGTCCGCTCCCCGCGCTGACCGGGTACCAGCCCCGACCCGGGAGCGTTGTCTGAGGTGGTCAACGGTGTCCTCCCGTGTACTCGGTCACTCCGTCGGGCTGTCCCAGGGGTTCGGGTGCCCCCTCCATCAGGGCGCTGGGACGCCAGCCGGACCACTGCCTGGTGCTCTTGCGCACGAAGTAGCCCGGGTCCTCGTTCCACGTGTGGCCCTCGGCCACGCGGCGCAGCACGTAGCACAGCCCGTGGGCGCGGTAGATGCGCCCGCCGCCGCGCCGCACGGCGAGGAGGAGTTGGCTGTCGACCGCCCGGGGCAGGGGGCGGAAGCCTCCGACCTCCTCCAGCACCGAGCGGTCGGTGAGGATGGTCCCTCCCGCGACGTGGGGTGAGGGGAGTTCCGAGTGGTAACTCCTCCACGCGGTCAGGTCCAGTTCCTGGAGATAGACGTAGTCCGTGCTGCTGCCCACCAGGTCGGCCCCGGAGTAGGTACGCGCCAGCATCAGGTCGGCCAGGTGTTCGGGGCCGTACCAGTCGTCGTCGTCCCACTTCGCGATGATCGGCCCCGAGGCGCGGTCGACGGCGTCGTTGAGCACGGCCCCGAACACCTGGTCCGCGGGGGCCTCGTGCACGGTGGCCCGCGCACCCGTGGCGGTGAACTCGGCGATGGCCGAACCCACCTCGGGCAGGTCGGCGGAGAATCCGTGCAGGGTCAGCACCACCTCGAAGCGCACGTGGCGCTGGCGGGCGATCTGGGCGAGCGCGAACCCCACCATCTCGGGGCGGCGGGTGCACATGACCACGGAGACCAGGGGGTCGGGCGGCAGCGGGACTCCGGCCCACCGGGCCAGGGAGCGCCAGCGGGTGAGCTGGCCGTGGGTCCGCAGGGCGGCGCGGCGCAGCCGGATGCTGTGCTCCTCGCGGAGGAGCGGGTCGCGCAGCGCCTCCTCCCCCACCGCGGTCAGCAGGTCGGCCAGGGGCTGGCCGAGGGCACGCGCCCAGGCCGGGACGGGCCCGCTGAGCGTCGGTACGCCCGCGGCCGCGAGGGAGGCGACCGCGCGTACCGCGGCCGCGGGTCCGCCGTGCCCGGACCAGTCCACCCGGACGCCGCGCAGGTAGCGGACCCGGCCGATGTCCAGGTCGGTGACCGTTCCGTTCTCGGGAATCGTGGCCAGGATCCTGTGCCCGTCGCGGATGACCGCGTGCTGGTCGTGGACCGTGAGATCGCCCATGGGACCGCCGGACTTCCGGGCGAAGCCGCAGGGGTTGATGACGCGCTCGTCGATGGGGGCGACCAGCTCCGTGGGGTCCGCCTCCCGCACACGCGGGGGACCGCCCTCACCGGCCCCCGACGGGCGGTGCGCGCCCTCGGAGCGGGTCAGTCTCTCCCAGGATCCGGCTGCGGTGGTCTCCAGGTCCAGGCAGGGGACGGCCTCGTCCTCCCAGACGGGCAGCGGACCGCCGTCGTGGGTGCGTACGACCAGGTCGACGACCGGTGTGACCCGGCGCAGCGGAACGGGGCCGGTGGCGCTCACTCCCGAGGCCGCGACGTCGCCGGAGCGCCACAGGGCGCCTTCGGGTCCGTGCAGCCCGCCCAGGGGCACGGGCCTGGGACCACGCCGGCGGCCGCCTGTTCCGTGCAGGACGTTGTCCAGGGCCGGGGCGGTGTCGGTGCCTCCGGGGAAGAACAACTCGCAGACCCAGCCGCTCTTGCCCGTACGGCGCAGCCGCAGTTCCTGCAGACCCCGCCATTCGTCGATGCCGGGAGGAGAGGGCAGCAGGGGCCCCTGGTGGCCCGGCATGTCGGCCACGGCCGCGACCAGGTGCACGGCGGGCGGCAGGTGGACCGCCGTGGTGAGGGATCGGCGAAGGTCGGTGAGACTGGCCGCGACGACCGCCAGCAGCCCGACCTCCTCCGTCTCTCCCAGCCCGCCCACGCCCCTCACCCGGACCGGCTCGCCCATGGGACGGGTGTCCAGGTCGACGACCCGGTCACGGGCCCCGAGCCGGAGCCAGTCGAAGTAGACGCAGCCCCGCCCCTGGAATCCGGTGTGGCACAGCACCGCGGGTTCGCTTCCGCGTGTGCGCAGGCCCTGGCGGAGTACGGAGGTGATCATGGGGCGACCTCGGTGGTGTGGGAGGCGGAGTCGCGGCCCGTGGGACGCGCACCAGTTCCGAGTGCCCAGCGTAGCCAAATAATCACCGGGCGCACCCGGGGGTGGCGGTGTGTCGCGAACGACCGACACACCGCCGTACCCCTCCCTCCGCCCGGAGGTCCCTCAGGACCGGATCAGCGGGCCAGCTTCCGCAGCGCCCTGCGGGCCAGCCCGGGGGTGAACCAGCGCAGCTTGCGCTCGGCCCGCTTGGCCCGCGCCCGCATCCGCTCCACCTCGGCGAGCGCGTGGTCGAGCTTGCGCCGCAGCGCCTCGGGGCTCTCGGGCCTGGCCTGCCCCTCCTCCTCCGGGACCACGAAGTCCGTCCCGGGCATCCAGTGGGTGCCGTAGACCTCCTCCACACCCCGGTCCAGGTCCTCGGCCGCGGCGTCCGGCCGGAAGCGGCGGGCCCTGGCGTAGGCGGAGGTCCGCTCCAGGCGCAGGACGCCGTCGCCCCGGGTGGCCCCGGGCATGGGCGCGCACAGCAGCCCCGCCTTGTTCTTGTTCGCCTCGCCGATCAGGTCGGCGACCGCCCCGTCCCGCGGCGCCGCCCCGACGGGCATCCGCAGCAGGAAGGGCACGCGCGGATCGTGTTCCGGCTCGGAGCCGGTGAACCGCACCCGGGGGTCGCCGCGGAAGGTCTCCCCGACCAGCCGCAGGTCGAGCCGTTCCTCGTCCAGCGGGGAGCGCCGCCCCTCCCCCAGCTCGGCCCAGGGGCCCACCAGCCACAGCCGGATGTCGGGGGTGGTGCCGGACAGCAGCGCCGAGGCGGTGGTGTCCACGTCCTCCAGGGCGGCGCCGTCCACGTGCATGACCACGTCGACCAGCGGCACCTCCCACTGACGGTCGGGGCGCCTGCGGCGCAGGTGGAAGTCGGGCACACGGTTGGCCACGAAGGGGGCGCGGTAACGGGTGCCCGCGTCACGACGGGTCTGCATCTGGGTGCGCCCCAGGTGCCAGCTGCTGGTGTCCAGGTCGGGAACGAACAGGGCACCCTGCTGGGAGACCCGGTAGGCGAACTCGCTGTCGCCGCCCAGGACCAGTTCCCCGTCCAGGCCGCCCGCGGCGTCGAACAGGGTGCGGTGCAGGGAGCCGGTGGCCCCGATGAACACCTTGTAGGCCATGCGGTCGGCGGTCCGCAGCCTGTCGTGGTTCGTGATCGTCTGCTCCACCCAGTGCGGGTCGGCGCTCTCGCGGTCGAACAGCTCGGCGGCGCGCCCCTCACGGACCTCGGCGGCCACGTACTCGGGGGTCATGGCGCCGGGGTCGAAGTCGACGAACATCTTGTGGCCCATCGCGACCCCGTAGTCGACCAGGTGGTGCCAGCGCATCTGCGACTCGACGTGCTCGCGGTAGACCAGCATGTCCGCGTCCAGACGCAGGACCACCTGTCCGGAGGAGACCGCGACACCGCTGTTGACGGCGTGCGCCGATCCCCACCCGCCGGGGGCGGAGGTGATCAGCCGCGTGTTCTCCGGACGCACCGGCGGCAGGGTGAGCGGCTCGGGCGAACCGTCGTCCACCACGACCACCTCCGTCAGGTGCGCGGGATAGCTCTGCGCGGACAGGGAGGCCAGGACGAGCGCGAGCTTGTCCTGGTGCCCGTGGGCGGGGACGACCACCGACACCGACAGCGCCGGGGTCCACTCCCCCAGCGGCGGCGGCCGGAGCACCGAGTAGTCGTTGCGTCGCGCGCGGGGCTGGTCCCGGTAGTCGGCCTCCCCCCGGGGGAGGGCGGCCCCGGGCTCGGGCCCACTGTCATGGGAGCTCGGCTTCGGGCTCGTGTCAAGCGTGGTCAACGGATCTCCCCCGTGTACTCGGTGGCGGGCTGGCCGAGAGGCGAGGGCTCGCCCTCCATGAGGGCGCTCGGACGCCAGCCGAACCACTGCTGGGTGTGGTCGTGCAGGAAAAAGGCCATGTCCTCGGACCAGGTGTGCCCGCCGCCGGTGCGGCGGAGCACGTACCCGAGTCCGTGGGCGCGGTAGATGCGCCCGCCGCCTCGGATGACGGCGATGAGGAGCTGGGTGTCGATGGCGCGGGGCAGCGGCCGGAAGCCCCCGACCTCCTCCAGCACCACCCGGTCGGTGAGGATGGTGCCCCCGGCGATGAACCGGGTGGCGGCCTCGGACCTGCGGTTGCGCCAGACCGTCAGGTCGACCTCCTGGAGGTAGACGAAGTCCTGGCCGACGCCGACGAGCTCGGCGCCGGAGTAGGTGCGCGCCAGCAGCAGGTCGGCCAGGTGGTCGGGGCCGTACCAGTCGTCGTCGTCCCACTTGGAGATCAGGTCGCCGGAGGCGCGGGCGACGGAGTCGTTGAGCACCGAACCGAAGACCCGGCCCGCGTCGGCCTCGTGCACGACCAGCGGCCGCCCGGTGTCCCTGAACGCGGCGACCGCGGAGCGCACCTCGGACCGGTCCGCGGAGAATCCGTGCAGGGTCAGCACCACCTCCAGGTCCACGCCGCGCTGCCGGGCGATCTGGGCGAGCGCGAAACCCACCATCTCAGGGCGGCGCGTGCACAGGATGACCGACACACGGGGTTCCCGGGGCAGGGGGATCCCGGCCTCGGCGCCCAGGGCCCGCCAGCGGGAACGCCGGCCGTGGGTCCGCAGGGCGGCACGGCGCAGGCGGACGCTGTACTCCTCACGGCGCAGCTGGTCGCGCAGGTCCTCGTCCCCGGCGCTGGTGATCAGGTCCGTGAGCGGTGCGCCCAGGCCCGACGCCCAGGCCGGCACCTCGCCGCTGAGCAGGGGCACCCCGCCGGCGGCCAGCGAGGCGACCGCGCGCACGGCGGCGCTGGGCCCCGTGTGCCCGGACCAGTCCACCCTGACCCCGCGCAGGTGGCGCAGCCGTGACAGGTCGACGTCGGTGACGGTGCCGTCGGCGGCGACGGTGACCAGGTCCTTGTCACCCTCCCGGACGACGGCGTGGGCACCGTGGAGCGTCAGGTCGGCCAGGTTCCCGTTCCCGACCCTGGTGAACCCGGTGGGGTTGACCGTGGTCTCGTCGATGGGCGCGACGGCGTTGACGGACGCCGCCTCGGTGCGCGCGGTGGTGGCGGCCCGGACGTCGGTGTGCTCGTCGGAGGCGATCCGCTCCCAGGAGTCGGCGCCGGTGGTGGCACGGTCCAGGACCGGGACGACCGGGTCGGTCCACTCGGGTCGCTCGCCGCCGCCGGACACGCGTAGTGCCAGGTCGCCGACCGGGGTCACCCGGCGCAGCGGGACGGGCCCGGCCGCGTCCACGCCCCGCGCGCCGGTGTCGCCGGGCCGCCACAGGGCGGCCTCGGGTCCGTTGAGGACGGCCATCGGCGCGGTGGCCGGGCCCCGGCGGCGGCCGCGGGTGCCGTGCACGACGGCGTCGATCACCTGGGCGGTGTCCACCCCGTTGGGGAAGAACAGTTCGCACACCCAGCCGCTCCCGTCCGCGCGGCGCACCCGCACCTCCTGGAGGTCACGCCACTGGCCCATGCCCGGGGAGGCCGGGATCGGGGGCTCCTGATGACCGGTGGTGGCGGCCAGGGCGACCAGGACGTGCACGGCCCGGGGCAGGTGCACGGCGGCGGTGAGGGCGCGGTGCAGGTCGGTGGGCGTGGCGGCCAGGACCGCGACGAGCCCGACCTCGGCCTCCCCGTCCCTGATCCAGGCTCTCGGGAGTTCCAGAGGCCGGCCCAGGGGGTGGGCGTCCAGGTCCACGAGGAGGTCGTCGGGGCGTAGCGGCAGTTCGGCCAGGGTGGAGCGGGTGTCGGCGCCCGCGTGGCACAGCACGGCGGTCTCGGTGCCACGGGCGCGCAGAGTGTGCCGCAAGGCGGTGGTGATCATCGGGTGACCTCGGGTGTGTCGGTCGGGCTCCGGCCGGAGCCCGACGGGCGGTGCGATGGCAGGCCGTGGGAGGTGTGGGAGGCCGTGAGGGATGCGGGGACCACGCGGGGCCGCGGGAGTGGCGGCGGGGCTCAGGCCCCCTTGCGGCTGAAGACGTGGGCGCCCTTCTCCGCGGCCTCCTCGGTGCGGTGGAGTTCGGGGTACTCGTCGAGCCAGCGGTCGCCGAGGCCGCGCTCGTCGGTGCGTGCGGCGTCGTCCAGGACGATGACGACGTCCTCGGTGCAGCGCGGCAGCAGGACGGGTACGGCCGGGTAGCGGGCCTGCAGGCCGGTGGCCTTGGGCGGGCCGTCGACGAACACCAGGCCGATGCCCTCCAGGTCGGCGAAGGCCGAGGTGTCGTACCAGCGGTCGGCGGTCGGGAGCCTCTGGCCGTCGACGGTGACCGTGGTGCCCGCGGTCCCGGTCAGCGGGGCGTGGCGGATCTCGACGACGTCGTCGAGCCCGTGCGCGGCGACCAGCTCACGGCTGAGTTCGGCGTAGCGGGCGTCGTGCTCGAAGGCGACGAGTCTGCCGCCGCCCGCACGGCGCAGCGCGTAGCCGATCCAGACACTGGAGGCGCCGCTGCCGCATTCCACGACCAGTTCCGGGCGCAGCCGGTCGATGTGGCGGACCAGCACCCTGAGCACGTCGGGGGATGCCGCCCAGCCGCGCAGGGGCGGCATGAAGGCGGCCGTGTCGAGGTGTTCGCGCAGCTCGGTCCAGGCGACCTGCTGCTCGTAGTCGTTGCGGCCCTGCACGGTGACCGCGTTCCTGATCTCGCGGTTCATCCGGGGGAGCGTGTGCTCCTGGAGGTGGACGAAGCGCTCGCGGACGCCTTCCAGTGCGCGGACGTTCTCCAGCCGGTCCTGGCCGAACGCCTCGGTGATCCTGCGGCCGTGGGCGTCCACCGCCGTGGTCACGCTCCTGGACAGGGCGCCCATGCGGCGGGACAGCAGCAGCACGCCCAGTCCGAGGGCGCCCACCGCGGCGCAGAGCAGACCGAGGAGGGTGAGGGTGACCACATCCGCCCAGCCGATCACGCCCGAGACCCCCAGCGCGGCGGGGACACAGAGCACGGCGACACCGGCCACCGCACCGGTGACCAGGATCGGACGGAGACGACTGCGAAGCGACCGCATGGACGGATACCTCCACGGGAGTTCCTGGCGCGGCGCCGCCGAGTGCGGGCCGCGGGGGGACGAGAGGGGAAGGAGCCGGTTTCCCCGTGTTGAACCACCGGTGCACCCGCTCCTGGCGGAGGCGGTGCCCGGCGAACCGCTCAGACGCCTCCGACCTTAACGCTTCGGGGAAATAACGGATGCTCCATGACGGAAATCGAAACCTGGAGTACACGCAATTCCCCTGCTGTTCACCCTCTCCTCATGCATTTCTCATTTCTGTGCATCCGGTGTTTTTCTTCTGTTTCGAAGGATCCGTCACCGCCCCATGGTCCCGCACGGGGCCTCCACGCGCCCGGTGCCCGCGTGGCCGCTCCGGACATGCCGCGCACACCGATCACGCCGCCACCAGGGCCTCCGGTCTGCGTCGGCGCTCCGCGGACCCGCCGCGGCGCTCCTACGGCGGCACTGACACGGGTGGAGGAGGTGGGCACCGCGTCCGGGCGGAACGGGGAGTGGGCCCGGGCTCCGAATTCGTCCGCGGATTGTCACCGCCCCTTGTCGCCGGCTCCGGATCCGCCCGGGTGAATGCCGACCGGGCGCACGTCCAACGGTCCGATGACAGGCGGATGTCGCCCTCCGGGAAGACACGCGGATCCCTCCACGGAAAGCGCTCCGCATCCCGTCGCACCACACGTGCGAGGAGGTCCCCCCATAAAAGTGATGATTGGAAGGAGGTAGGAGGGGAAGTGCTGGAGGGGACGGTGGGACGGCGGGCACGAGAGTTCTCCGTGAGGGTCCGGCGCCCGCGGCGACACGGCCCACACGGCCGGTGACCGCGAGAGTCCGGACACCGGGCCCGGCGAACCCGGTTTATTCCCGGGCCGGAGTGTAAACAGCCTGACATCGGGTGAGCGGTCGGCTGACTGATAGCTTGCTGCCTAGCGATCCCATCGCTGGTAAACACGACGAATCGCGTCATTGGAAAGGTGCGTCAGAAGAGATGTCTGCGCCGTACTCGCTTCCCGAACTGCCCTACGACTACGCGGCCCTGGAGCCGTGGATCTCCGGTCAGATCATGGAGCTGCACCACGACAAGCACCACGCGACCTACGTCTCCGGTGCCAACACGGCCCTGGAGAAGATGGCCGAGGCCCGCGAGAGCGGCGAGTTCGGGACCATCCCGATGCTGGAGAAGAACCTCGCCTTCAACCTGGGCGGGCACGTCAACCACTCCATCTTCTGGAAGAACCTCTCCCCCGAGGGCGGTGACAAGCCCGAGGGCGAGCTGGGCGCCGCCATCGAGGACCAGTTCGGCTCCTTCGACGCCTTCCGCGCGCACTTCACCTCCGTGGCCACCACGATCCAGGGCTCGGGCTGGGCGATCCTGGCCTGGGACGCGCTGGGGCAGCGCCTGATCATCGAGCAGCTCTACGACCAGCAGGGCAACACCGCCCTCAGCTCCGTTCCGCTGCTGATGCTGGACATGTGGGAGCACGCCTTCTACCTCCAGTACAAGAACGTGAAGGCCGAGTACGCCAAGGCCTTCTGGAACGTGGTCAACTGGGCCGACGTCCAGGAGCGCTTCCAGAACGCCCGTGGGATCCAGATCGGCTGACGCCCGCGGCTCCCGTCCGGTGCGTGCGCCGGACACGGCGGAGGGCGGCACCACGCGTGGTGCCGCCCTCCCGCGTGTCGGGGTACCCGTCCGGGCGGGGCCGCCCGGCGCCCCGCCCGCGTCCGCCGGTCCGGGAACCGTGCCGGGGACGGGTCGGATCAGACCACCAGGCGGACCGGGTCCTCGGCCACCGGGCCGTACCGGTCGAGTTCGCGCCAGGCCCGGGCCAGTCGCCAGACCAGCTCCTCCCGGGCGGCCCGGTCGTAGGCGAAGGGCAGCCGGAAGCACTCGGAGTGGCGGTCGTCGGTGAACGCCGACATGATCGCCCCCGGAACGAGTTCCACGTCGTGGCAGAGCGCGACCTGCACGTAGGCGCGGGCGTCCACGCCGGGCAGGCGCACCCACAGGGCCGCCCCACCGTCGGGGCGCTTCCACTCCCAGGAGGGCAGGGCCTCGCCCAGCAGCTTCTCCATGTGGTCGAGCGCCTCGCGCAGCATGTCGGAGCGCTGGCGGGAAAGCTCGTCGTAGCGCTCCAGCAGACGCACGGTCACCGCCTGGTCGAGCAGGGGGCCGGCCAGGTCGGCGAGGACCTTGCGGCGGCTCAGGCGCAGGGCCATCTCGGCGGGCGCGCGCATCCAGCCCACCCGGAGCCCGGCCCAGCCGACCTTGGACAGGGACTCCACGGTGATGACCTCGGCTCCGCGCGGGGCGAACGCGGCCAGCGGCGGGGGCTCGTCCGCGGCCCGCATGCCGGTGTAGGCGGAGTCCTCCAGGACGGGTACGCCGTGGCGCGCGGACAGCTCACCCAGCTCACGGCGGCGCGCCACGGACATCATCGTGCCGGTGGGGTTGTGGTACGAGGGCATGGTGTAGATCAGGTGGGGCGCGTGCTCGGCGACGGCACGGCGCACACCGGTCCCGTCGATGCCCTGGTCGTCGAGGGGGACGGGGACGAAGCGGGCGCCCCGGTCGCCCATCAGGTCCAGGCAGCCCACGAAACCGGGATCCTCCACCACGACGGGCGAGCCCCTGCGCAGATAGAGCTGTGAGACCAGGTTGACGGCCTGGTGGGCACCGGTGGTGACCACGATCTGGTCGGGGGTGGTGGGCAGGCCCCGGCCGCTGTAGTGGTCGGCGATGGCCCGGCGCAGCGCCGGCAGGCCGCCCGGATGGTAGGAGCCCTCCGCCATGAGCGCGGGCAGGTCCTCGGCCACGACCTCGCGGATGGCCTCCTCCACCCCGGGGAGCGCTGGGGTGGACAGGCAGGCGGTCGAGATGAGGCCCTCCTCCCGCTGGAAGAGGTTGCGGTACATGGGGTTGCCGTTGCCGTTGGCGGTCCAGCCGTCCGAGCGCACGGGCGCGACCCGGCTGCTGATGCGGGTGCCGCTGCCCTGCCTGCTGTCGAGGATGCCCGCCGAGCGCAGGGAGTCGTAGGCGGAGACGACGGTGGTACGGCTGATTCTGAGGGCGGTGGCCAGGGCGCGCTCGGACGGTAGGCGCTCACCGGGGGTGAGGGTGCCCTGGTCGACGAGCTCGCGCAGGGTGTCGGCGAGGCGCCGGTAGAGGGGACCTTCGCCACGGGGCCAGGTCCCGAGAAGGTCCGCGAGCTCCGCGACACTCCGAGAAGAGTCCATTTTTCCCTCCATTGGATCTACTGGGGCTACCCCCGGACTTCCATAATGGCATCCAACAGGGGGTACCACCAGAGCCAATGCGACCCCTTGAAAGCAGTCCATTCCTTCTGGGAGTCCTCATGCAGTTCCTGGTCCAGAGTCAGCGCGTGCCCGCCGTCCGTCCCGCCGCCCCCCACCGCCCGCGCTGGGACAGGGACCACGGTCGGGGCCCCCGCGGCGCCTCGCCGATTCTGGTGGAGGCCCGCACCGTCCGGGGCGACCGGCGTTTCCTCGGGGCGTTCGCCGCCGCGCTGCGCGAACGTGCTCGGGGCAGCCTCGGACACCTGGAAGAGGTCCACTTCTCCGACGATGGGGACCGGATACACCTGATCGCGCTGTGGCGCTCCCCGGTGGACCTCAGGTCCTTCGTGGAGGAGGCCCACCCGGACGTGCTGGCCCTGCGCGCACGCAGCGGCGCCTTCCCCGAGGTGGAGCGCGTCCTGTGGTGGTCCGCCTCCGGGGCCCCGGTGTCCTGGGAGGAGGCCGGGGAGCGTGCCCGGTGGCTGCGTGAGCGCGGTCCCGGCCCGCACACGTTCACACTGGCCTCGCCGGTCCCCGCTCCGGCGTGACGGCGCCCGTCCACGTGCCGCCCAGGCACGGGGCCAGGAAGCGGCGGGACACGTCCGCGAACGCGGGCGCGGCCAGTGCCCCGCTGCCCTCCGGCACCGCGCCCGCCAGCGGACCCGCGCCCATGGCGGGCAGGTCGGTGAGGTTGCAGCGCATGGCCAGGTCGCAGCGGTCCGGCCAGGACCCCACCACCACGCCGGCCGGGGACAGTCCGCGGGTGCGCAGGGCCTCCGCGGTCAGCGCGGTGGCGTTCAGCGTGCCCAGGCCGGGTCCGGCCACCACCAGCACCGGCGCGGACAGCAGCACCGCGACGTCGGCCAGGGTCTGGCCCTCGGCGTTCAGCCGCACCAGCAGGCCGCCCGCGCCCTCCACCAGTACCAGGTCGTGCGCGCGGGCCAGGCCCCACACTGCGTCGGCTACCCCCTCGGCCCGCACGGGCGCCGCCCCGCACCGGGCGGCGGCCGTGGCCGGGGCCAACGGGTCGGGGTAGCGGACCAGTTCCTCCGTCGTCACGCCCGGCGCGAGCCGGGCCACGGTGTCCGTGTCACCGGACCCGCTCGGCCCCACTCCGGTCTGGGCGGGCTTGAGCACGGCCACCCGTCGACCCCCCGCACGCGCCAGCGCGGCCACCGCCGCCGTGACCACCGTCTTCCCGACCCCGGTTCCGGTCCCGGTCACCACCAGGACGCTCATCGCGGCCCCCCTCCCAGCGAGGCCCGCACCGCCGCGACCATCCCGGCGGTGATCGCGGCCACGTCCTCCGGACCGCACACGTAGGGCGGCATCGCGTACACGTGGTTGCGGAAGGGCCGCAGCCACACCCCCGCCTCCACCGCGGCGCGGGTGGCCTCGCCCGTCCGCACCGGCGTGTCCAGCTCCACCACCCCGACGGCGCCGAGCACCCGCACCTCGCGCACCCCCGGCAGACGTGCGGCGGGAGCGAGGCCCTCGCGCAGTCCGGCCTCGATCCGTGCCACGTCGCCCCGCCAGTCGCCCCGCGCCAGCAGCTCCACCGAGGCCAGCGCGGTCGCGCAGGCCAGCGGGTTGCCCATGAACGTGGGCCCGTGGGCGAGCACCGGTACCTCTCCCGCGGCGATGCCCCGGGCCACCCGGCCCGTGCACAGTGTCGCGGCGAGGGTCAGGTATCCGCCGGTCAGCGCCTTGCCCAGGCACATGACGTCGGGTGCGATCCCCGCGTGGTCGGCGGCGAACAGCTCACCGGTACGGCCGAAGCCCGTGGCGATCTCGTCGAAGACCAGCAGCAGCCCGTACGCGTCCGCGATCCGCCGCAGCTCACGCAGGTAGCCCGGGTGGTGGAAGCGCATGCCGCCCGCGCCCTGTACCACCGGCTCGACGATGATCGCGGCCAGTTCACCCGCGTGCTCGGCGGCCAGGCGCTCGAAGGCGGCCACGTAGCCGGGGTCGGGCCCGGTGTCGAACCCGGCGGGCGGTTCGGGCGCGTACACCTGCGCGGGCAGCACGTCCCCCCACAGGGAGTGCATTCCGCCGGAGGGGTCGCAGACGCTCATCGCGTGGAAGGTGTCGCCGTGGTAGCCGCCCCGCCAGGTGAGGAAGCGGCGCCGCTCCGGGTTCCCGGTGGAGCGTTGGTACTGCAGGCACATCTTCATGGCCACCTCCACCGACACCGAGCCGGAGTCGGCGAGGAAGACGTGCTCCAGCGGCTTCGGGGTGACCGCCACCAGCGTCCGTGCCAGCTCGGCGGCGGGCCCGTGGGTGAGTCCGCCGAACATGACGTGGCTGTAGGCGTCCACCTGGCCGCGCACCGCCGCGTCCAGCACCGGGTGGCGGTAGCCGTGGATCGCCGACCACCAGGACGACATCCCGTCCACCACGTGGTGCGTGCCCTCCTCCGACCACAGGGTCAGCCGCGTCCCCTCGGCCCCCGTGACCACGTACGGCCGCTCCGCCGCGGGAACCGTGGTGTAGGGGTGCCACAGGTGGGCGGTGTCCGCGGCGCGGATCCGCTCGGGGAGGAGTCGGGCGGTACCTGTGCCGGTGGGTGTCGGAGTCATGGTGGTCCATTGTTCACTCTCCGTACGCACGCGTGCCCGTACGGTACCGCCAAGGAATCCACGCGGATCTTTGTGGGCTTCCACGGGTGACGTGCGCATGCGCCGACCGGCAGAGTCGTAGACGCCTCCCTGGCACGAAGGACCGGGCCGCCCCAGCGGGATTGGCCGCCGCTGGGTCGGCCCTTCCGGGGCCCTCGCCCCCGCTCCTGCCCCTGCCCCTGCCCGAACGGCCGGAGTGCGCCCGGCACTACCCGAGGAGACCGCCGCCCGCATGCCGAGCCCCGCCGTCGCCGGTACCGCCCCGTCCCGCCGCCCATGGACCCTGCGGGCCTCGGCCCGCCCGCGCTCCGCGCGCGAACTGCCCCCGGAGCACCCCTTCGCGTGGCTGGACGGGACCGCCCGGAGGCGCGCCGAGGCCGGGCTGACACGTCGCACCGTGCCCCGGGACGCCGACGACGGCCTCCTGGACCTGGCGGGCAACGACTACCTCGGACTGCTGCGCCACCCGGACGTGGTGGAGGCGGCCGCCGACGCCGTACGCGTGTGGGGCGCGGGCGCGGGCGGGTCGCGCCTGGTCACCGGGGACACCGGCCTCCACCACGAACTGGAGCACGAACTCGCCGACTTCTACGGCGCGGAGGCGGCACTGGTGTTCTCGTCCGGGTACGCGGCGAACCTGGCGATGGTCACCGCGCTGGCCGCCCCCGACGGCGGCGCCCCTCCCCTGCTGGTGTGCGACCGCCACAACCACGCCTCCCTCATCGACGCGACCCGGTTGGCCAGGGCCTCCGGCGCGCGCGTGGCGCTCTTCGACCACGCCGAGCCCGACCGGGCCGCCGAGGCGCTCGCGACCGCAGGGGGGAGGTCCCTGGTGCTGAGCGACACCGTCTTCTCCGTGGACGGCGACCTCGCCGACACCGCCTCCCTGGCCCGGGTGGCCCGCGGGCACGGTGCCGCGCTGCTGCTGGACGACGCGCACGGCCTGGGCGTGGTGGGCCCCGGCGGACGGGGCACGGCCACCGCCGCCGGGCTGCGGGGCGCGGACGACGTCGCGGTGTCGGTGACCCTGTCCAAGTCGCTGGGCTCCCAGGGCGGCGCGGTGCTGGGGTCGCGCCGGGTGATCCGCCACCTGGTGGAGACCGCGCGCACGTTCGTCTTCGACACCGGTCTGGCCCCGGCCCCCGTGGGCGCGGCCCTGGCCGCTCTGCGCGTGCTGCGCGCCGAACCCGGGCGGGCCGAGGCGGTGCGCGAACGGGCCCGGCGGCTGGCGGAGGGCCTGCGCGAACGCGGGTTGTCGGCGAGTACGCCCGACGCCGCCGTGGTGTCCGTTCCGGCGCCCTCCCCGGAGGCCGCCCTCAGGTGGCGGGCGGCCTGTCTCGCGGCGGGCGTGCGCGTGGGGTGCTTCCGTCCCCCGTCGGTACCGGACGGCCGCTCCCGGCTGAGGCTGACCGTCCGGGCGACCCTGGACGAGGGCGACATCAACCGCGTTCTGGAGGTCATCGAGACGAAACGCCCCAGGTAGTCTTGCGGATGCACAGGAGCCGTCCGGGACGTGGGAGGCAGCAGCGGTCGTGTCAGCACGTGGCGAGGAACCCGAGGTGCCGGAACCGGTCTCTGGCGACCCCTCCGCCTCCGAGCCCGCGCGGGGCGCGGACCGCGCCGGGACCGACAGAGTCCGCGAGGGCTCCGACACCGCTGTGCCCGACGGCCCCGGCGACGGTGAGGCCCCCCATGGCGGCGGCCCCGGCGGCGGCCCCGGCGGCGGCTCCGACGGCGACGGCCCCGACGGGCCCGGCCACGATGACGAAGGCGGCGGTCGGCCACGGAAGCGGCGCCGGTCCCGGACCGCCGTCGCCGTCTCCCTCGTCCTGGTCCTGGTGGCCACCCTGGCTCTGCCCTTCACCCGCGACGGCCTGGTGTCCCTGTGGTGCGACGTCACCGGAGGCGTGTGCCCGGCCGAGGAGTTCCCCCCGATCGCCGAGGACGAGGGTGCCGACCAGCGGACCCGGATGAAGCCGGAGGAGGCCGCGCTGTGGGGCAACTACGTGGCCCTGGGCGACTCCTACTCCTCCGGCGACGGCGCGGGCGGCTACGACCCCGCCACCGCCGAGTCGGGCGGCTGCTGGCGTTCGGAGAACGCCTACCCCGAGGTCGTCGGCGAGGAGTTCGACTTCTCCGGCGCACTGGCCTTCTACGCGTGCAGCAGCCACAAGGGCTCGGAGATGATCGACCAGCTCGGCACCCCCGAGTCGCAGATCGACCGGGTCACCGAGAACACGTCCCTGGTGACCCTGGGCATCGGCGGCAACGACCTGGGGTTCATCCCCGTCCTGCGCACCTGCATGATGCGGATGCCGCTGCTGGAGAGCAGCGTCTGCGTCGAGCAGGAGGAGGACGTCGAGAAGCGGATGGACACCTTCGAGAAGACCCTGACCGAGATCCTCGGGGAGGTCCGCGACCGCGCGCCCGACGCGCGCGTCCTCGTCCTGGGCTACCCGCGGCTCTTCCCCGAGGACCCGCCGGGCATGTACTACACCCTCACCAAGAGCGACCAGCTGTGGCTGAACGGGCTCGGCCAGCGGTTCAACGAGCTCATCCGCGACGTGGCCTACCGGGTGGACGGCGACGTGTACGGCTCGCGCGGGACCGGCAGCGTCGAGTACGTGAACACCTTCTCCGCACTGACCGGGCACGAGGTGAGCGCCGAGGACGCGTGGCTGAACGGGATCGTGCTCGGCCAGCTGGGTGAGGGGCTGCGCGTGGACCGCGCCAGCTTCCACCCCACCGCTCTGGGGCAGATGTCCATCGCCGAGCGGGTGCGCCTGCAGATCGAGAAGGGCCCGGAACGGGTGCTCTACGTGTCCCGGGAGACCCTGGACAACGTCGACCAGGAACAGTTGATGTCGGAGCTGGGCGGTCCGCTCGACCCCGCGCTCAACGCCGAGACCTCCGAGGCCCCCGAGGCCCCCGAGGTCCCGGACTCCGCCAGCGACGAGGCCGGCGCCCCCTGACCTCCCCCGACGGGACGGGTGCCCCGCCCGTATCCGGCGGGACACCCTGTCACGGTCCGCACCCGGCGCCTGGTCCTACGTCGCGCCGGCCGCGTTTCCGGTCCCGCCGCTAGCGCCCCTCCCTGAGCTCCTCGATCACCTCGGCGAAGCGGTCCAGACCCCAGTTGAGGTCCTCCTCGCTGATCACGAGCGGTGGAGACATCCGCACGGTGGAGCCGTGCGTGTCCTTGACCAGGACGCCGTGCTCGGCCAGCCGCACGCACAGCTCCCTGCCCGTGGCCAGCGACGGGTCGACGTCGATACCCGCCCACAGCCCGATGCTGCGCGCGGAGACCACCCCGTCGCCGACGAACTCCTTCAGACGCCGTCTGAGCACCTCGCCCAGACGGCGCGCGTTCTCCAGGTAGGGGCCCTCGGCCAGCATCCGGACGACCGTCCGCCCCACCGCGCCGGCCAGCGGGTTGCCGCCGAACGTGCTGCCGTGCTGGCCCGGCCGGATCACGCCGAGTACGTCCTCGTCGGCGACCATGGCCGACACCGGCAGGATGCCGCCGCCCAGCGCCTTGCCGAACAGGTAGGCGTCGGGGACCACCCCGCTGTGCTCGCAGGCCCGGACGGTGCCGGTGCGGCCCAGTCCCGACTGCACCTCGTCGGCGATGAACAGCACCCGCTCGCGGTCGCAGACCTCCCTGACCCGGGGCAGGAAGTCCTGCGGCGGCACGACCACGCCCGCCTCGCCCTGCACCGGTTCGATGAGGACCGCCGCGGTGGTGTGGTCGATGGCCTCCTCGATGGCCGCGGCGTCCCCGTAGGGCACCGCGCGGAACCCCGGCGTGTAGGGACCGAAGCCCGTCCTGGCCTCCGGGTCGGACGAGAAGGAGATGATCGTGGTGGTGCGCCCGTGGAAGTTGGCGCCCGCCACGACGATGGTCGCCTCGTTCTCCGGGACGCCCTTGACCTCGTAGGCCCACTTGCGGGCCACCTTGATGCCGGTCTCCACCGCCTCGGCACCGGTGTTCATCGGCAGGACCTTCTCCTTGCCGACCATGTCGGCGAGGGCGCTGACCCACGGGCCGAACTGGTCGTTGTGGAAGGCCCGGCTCGTCAGCGTCACCCGGTCGAGCTGCTGGTGCGCCGCCGCGAGCAGGTCGGGGTTGCGGTGGCCGAAGTTCATGGCCGAGTACCCGGCCAGACAGTCCAGGTACCTTCTGCCCTCGACGTCGGTCACCCAGGCACCGTCGCCCTCGGCGACCACGACGGGAAGGGGGGAGTAGTTGTGTGCCGACCGCGCCTGTGCGAGCGCGATGTGGTCCGTGCTGGAGAGTTCCGCTCCGCCGGGTTCTCCGGCCGAGTACCGCTGTCCCAGATTCTGGGTGCTGCCCATCTAGTCACTCCGATCACCATTGACCGATGTCAGACGATTGATACCCACCACCGGGCCCGGTAGCGCCCTTCCGGCGGGATCCCCAGAAGTTGAGCAGATGATCCGGTGACCCCACAAGGGGTGAAACGTGTCACATCTCCTGGGCGCGGCCCGAAACCCGAGGAGCGGGAAAGCCCCCGCACACCCCCTGAACGGGACTGTTACGAACGCAGTGACCTGGGATAAAACCCCTGGTGACGCGCTCCACAGCCCCGGCCGCGATCGGGCGCTCCCCCGGCGGGTACCGTCGCAGCAACAGCCACTCCGCCGCCGCGAGCCCCGAGCCGTGGACGGCCGCCATCGTGTCAGGGAGGTCAGGCGTGTCCATTCCCGCGTCCACCGACGCCCCCTTCTCCCTCCCCCGGCTGTTCGCCGCGGTCGCCGACGCCGTCCCCGACCGGATCGCCCTGGTCGCGGGCTCGCGGCGGCTCACCTACCGCTCCCTGCACGAGCGCTCGCTGCGCCTGGCCCGGCACCTGGTGGACGCGGGCGTGTGCCCGGGCCAGCACGTCGCGGTCCTGGCGTTCAACCGCGCCGAGTGGGTGGAGTCCTTCCTGGGGATCCTCCGCGCGGGAGCGGTCCCGGTCAACGTCAACTACCGCTACGTCGCGGGCGAGCTGCGGCACGTCCTGGCCGACTCGCACGCGGTCGCGCTCGTCGTCGAGGACTCCCTGGCACCGACGGTCGCCGTGGTCCGCCCCGACCTGCCCAGGCTCCGGCACGTGCTGCTCATCGCGGACGGCTCCGCGCGCGAGGCCGAGGGGACCGACTACGAGCGGGCCCTGGCCTCGGCTCCCGGGGACGCGGTGCTGCCGCCCACCAGCGGTGAGGACCACTACCTGCTCTACACCGGCGGCACCACGGGCTATCCCAAGGGCGTCCTGTGGCGGCAGGCGGACATCTTCCGCGCCGCACTGGAGCGCCGGGCACCGGGTGCGCCCCGCGCCCGGACCCCGGAGGAGTCCGCCGAGCGCGCCATCCGCTGCTTCCCCCAGCGCATGCTGGTACTGGGGCCGCTGATGCACGCGGCCGGGCAGTGGAACGCGCTGAGCATGCTGCTGTGCGGCAAGCGGGTGGTGCTGTACACCGACCGCAGCTTCCGCCCGGACCGGGTGCTGGAGACGGCGCACCGGGAGGGTGTGCACACCGTGCAGCTGGTGGGCGACGCCATGGCCCGCCCACTGGCCCGGCACCTGCTCACCGAGCCCGGACTGTGCCCCGAGCTGACCTCCGTGCGCTCCGGCGGCACCCCGCTCACCCCGGCGGTGCGCGCACTGTGGCACGCCTGGCGCGAGGACGTGGCCCTGGCCGACTCCTACGGGGGTTCGGAGACGGGTGTGTGCGGATCGGCGACCGGAGCCGAGCGGGGCGGCGGCCAGGAGGCCGAGGCCCTGTCCGGAGCCTCCGACAACCGCAGTTTCACCATGGGCGGCAGCATCGCGGTGCTGGACGACTCCCTGTGCCCGCTGCCGCCGGGCTCTCCGGAGGTGGGGCGGATCGCGCGCACCGGCCGGATCCCGCTGGGCTACTACAACGATCCCCTGGCGACCGCCCGCACCTTCCCCACCGACGGCGAGGGCCGCCGCTGGGCGCTGTCGGGCGACTTCGGGACCCGGGCGGCGGACGGATCGATCGTGCTGCTGGGACGGGGCAGCGTGGTCATCAACACCGCCGGGGAGAAGGTCTACCCCGAGGAGGTGGAGGCCGCGCTGAAGGGGCACCCCGCGGTGGAGGACGCCATCGTGGTGCCCGCCCCCGACGAGCGGCTCGGGCAGCGGGTGACCGCACTGGTCTCGCTGGCTCCGGGCGCCCGGTTGGAGGAGGCCGAACTGCGCATGTACTGCCGCGTGCGGCTGGCGGGGTTCAAGGTGCCGCGGACCGTGCACTTCGTGGACCGGGTGCGGCGCACGGCGGTCGGCAAGCAGGACTACCGGTGGGCGGCGTCGGTCGCGCGGGTCGACGCGGCGGCGCCCGACCCGGTCGGTCCGGATCCGCTCTCGCGCTGAGGGGCCCGGCGCCGGAGAGGCCGCGAAGCCCCAGGTCACCGGGTTCCGCGCCCCTCCGCCGCGGAACCCCACACCCCGACGGTAGGGAAACCTTCGTTTCGGGCACAGCGTCAGTATGCTCCTACTCAGCCGAAACAGGGCTCCGGCGCCTTCTGAACAGCCCCTCGCCCGCTCCGCCACCGTTAGACTGACGTCTCCTGGTTCCGGGCCTCACGGTCTCCCCTCCCCCGCCCCGGCCTGGTCGGTGCACCCGGCCGGTACCGGCGGGTCCCGCGTATCCAGTCGGGACCGTGGATCACGTGGACAACCCCTGACCCACCCTCCACCCGTGCACACGGTGCGCGCTCGGTGGCACCACTAGGACGGAGGACGGCGCCCTCGCCCGGGTTCCGGCCCGGGCGGCGCCCAACAACCCAGATGCCAAAGTCAGTAGGCAGCTACATCTTCAACGCGGTGCGCGGCGGCGCGGTGGGAGCCTCCGAGGCCCTGCCCGGTATCAGCGGCGGCACGGTCGCCCTGATCGTCGGCCTCTACGACAAGCTCATCGGCGGCGCGGGCCACATGGTCAGCGGTATCAAGCGCTACGTCACCGACGTCCCGCGCGGCCGCGGCGGGGAGCGGGCCCGGGAGCAGTTCCGCCAGGTGGACTGGAGCGTGCTGATCCCCGCCCTGGCCGGCATGGTGGTCTTCCTCGGCCTGGCCGCCGTCCTGCTCGCCCCACTGGTGGAGTCCTACACCCAGTACGCGTACGCGCTGTTCTTCGGCCTGGTCCTGGCCTGCCTGTGGATTCCCTACACCGGTGCGGGCAGGAGGTGGCGGGCCTGGCACTACCTCGTCGCCCTGGTGTTCGCCGCCGGCGCGTTCTTCCTCACCAGCCTGCCGGGAGCCAACCTGCCCGCCCACCCGGTGCTGGTCTTCCTCGCCGGGTCCGTGGCCGTGTGCGCGCTGATCCTGCCCGGCGTGTCCGGCTCCTTCATCCTGCTCACGCTGGGCCTGTACGAGCCCACCATCAACGCGGTCGGCGACATGGACGTCGCCTACCTGGCGGTGATCGCGCTGGGCGCGCTCACGGGCCTGTCGGTGTTCGTGAAGATCCTGCAGTACCTGCTGGAGCACTTCCACCACATGACCCTGGTCGTGCTCACCGGTCTGATGGCCGGGTCGCTGCGCGCCCTGTGGCCCTGGCAGACCGAGGAGCGCGTCATCCTGCCCCCCACCGACGTCCCGGTCACGGTGGTGTTCATGGTGATCGGCTTCGCGGTGGTGACGGCGGCCATCGTGTGGGAGAACCGCAAGCGCGGCCAGATGGTGGAGACCGAGCACCACCAGAGCCCCACCCGCGTCTGAGAACGCCCGGGGCCGGCCCCCGGGCGCTCCCCGTCGCGGGGTACCCTCCCCGGAGAAGGCCCACAGACGCATACGGAAGTGGGGCCGCCACGGCGGCTCCCACGGCGCGGGGTGCCGGGACACCGTCCCGGCTGAGAGCACACCCGTCGAACCTGCCCTAGTTAGCACTAGCGAAGGAACGCCCATGAGCGCGTACAACATCGTGTCCATCGCCGGCAGCGACCCCAGCGGGGGCGCGGGGATCCAGGCCGACCTCAAGGCCTTCTCCGCGCACGGGACCTTCGGGATGACCGTGGTCACCGCGCTGACCGCCCAGTCCACGCGCGGCGTCGCCGGGGTCCACCCGGTCCCGGCCGCGTTCGTCACCCGCCAGATGGACACCCTCTTCGACGACGCCACCGTGCACGCGGTCAAGGTGGGCATGCTCGGCACCTCCGAGGTCACCGAGGCGGTGGCCGAGGCGATCGACCGCCACGCGCTGACGAACGTGGTGGTGGACCCGGTGATGGTCGCCAAGAGCGGCGACCGGCTGCTGGAGTCCTCCGCCGTCGAGGCGCTGCGGAACGAGCTGCTGCCCCGCGCGGACCTGGTCACCCCGAACCTGCCCGAGGCCGCCGACCTGCTGGAGGAGCCCGAGGCCGCCGACCTGGCGGCGATGCGCGTCCAGGCCGCGCGGCTGCTGGACCTGGGGCCGCGCCGGGTCCTGCTCAAGGGCGGTCACCTGTCCGGCGGGGAGAGCGTCGACGTCCTGGTCTCCCGGGACTCCGACCCTGTCGAGTTCCGCGCCACGAGGGTGGTCACCCGCAACACGCACGGCACCGGGTGCACCCTGTCCTCCTCGATCGCGGCCCTGCTGCCGCAGCGTCCGGACGTCGCCGCGGCCGTCGGGGACGCGAAGGCCTACCTGACCGAGGCGATCCGACGTGCCGACGGGATCGACGCGGGCGGCGGCCAGGGCCCGGTACACCATTTTCACGCCTGGTGGTAGGAGCGGGTCCGGGGGCACCCGGGCCCCGACGACACGGAGGAGGGGACCGGCACGGCGCCGGTCCCCTCCTCACACGCGCGGTGGGCTACTTGCTCACGTCCTCCATGATCGCGTCCGGGTTCCTCCAGTCCGGGTGCTCGAAGAACCTGCGCGTCTCGGCCACGATGACCGGGGACAGCAGCAGGAGTCCGATGAGGTTGGGCAGTGCCATCAGGCCGTTGGCGATGTCGCTGAACAGCCACACCGAGTCCAGGCTGGCGATCGAGCCGATGAAGATGACGGCGATGAACACCAGGCGGTAGGGCGTGACCAGCTTGCGGCCGGCCAGGAAGACGATGCACCGCTCGCCGTAGTAGGCCCAGCCGAGCAGGGTCGTGAAGGCGAACACGGCGACCGCGACGGCCACGATGTAGGTGCCGACCGGGGCGAGTCCGGGGCTGAGGTTGCCCAGGCCCTCGGCGACCGCGCTGCTGGTCATCAGGGAGCCGTCCTCCCTCTCCTCCCCCGAGGCCTGCCAGGCACCGGTGGTGATGATGACCAGGCAGGTCATGGTGACCACGATGATGGTGTCGATGAAGGTCTGGGTCATCGAGACCATGGCCTGGCGGACCGGCTGCCTGGTCTTGGCCGCGGCGGCGGCGATACCGCCGGTGCCCAGGCCCGACTCGTTGGAGAAGATGCCCCGGGAGAAGCCCTGCTGGATGGCGAGCATGATGCCCGCCCCCGCGAAGCCGCCCGCCGCGGACGTGCCGGTGAAGGCGTCGGTCACCACGAGCTGGAGCGCGGGCAGGATGGCGGCCCAGTTGACGGCCAGGACGACCAGGCAGGCGCCGACGTAGAGGACGATCATGATGGGCACCAGGCCGGAGGCGACCCGGCCGATGCTCTTGATCCCGCCGAGGATGACGGCGCCCGCGATGACGGTCAGCGCCAGGCCCACCATCCACGGCGCCAGCGGCGTGATGTTGGTGATCTGGTCGGAGACGGCGTTGGACTGGGTGCCGTTGCCGATACCGAAGGCGGCGATGGCCCCGAAGACCGCGAACGCCACGCCCAGGGTGGTGCCCAGGCCGCCGCGGATCCCGTGCTTGAGGTAGTACATCGGTCCGCCGCTCTGCTCGCCCTTGGCGTCGGTGCGGCGGAACTTCACCCCCAGGAGGGCCTCGCTGTACTTGGTGGCCATACCGATGAGGCCGACCACCCACATCCAGAACAGCGCGCCCGGGCCGCCCACGCCGATGGCGAGCGCCGCACCGGCGATGTTGCCGACACCGACGGTGGCGGCGAGGGCGGTGCTCAGGGCCTGGTAGTGGGAGATGTCCCCCTCGACGGAGGGGTCCTCCTTGCGGCGGACGAGGGCGAGCCACAGTGCGTGCGGCAGGCGGAAGAGCTGGAGCAGGCGCAGTCGGACCGTGAGGAACATGCCGACGACGAACAGCAGCGGGATGAGGACGAAGGGTCCCCAGATGATGCTGCTGACGATGCTCGCCATTTCGAGGAGTTGGTCCACAGGGGATCTCCCTATCGGTGAGTGTGTGGGGACGGGGCCGTCGGCGTCTCGGTACGGGGGGATCCGACGCCCTCGCGATCGCGTCGGCACTGGTGAAGGCCTTGCGATACCGGCAAAGAATGGCACCGACGCGTAACGAACGCGTCACGCCTGTTCCACATGCGGGTTTCTTCGGGAACTTCGGGAACTCTCGCGCCCTCTCGCGCGTGTGCGCCCTCAGACACCGCTCTCGTCGTCCTGGGCCAGGGCGAGTCTGCTGAGGACGGCCGCGGCCTCGTCCGGGTCCGCTCCCCGGCCCACAGCGACGCCGAGGAGATAGGTGGTCAGGGGTGCCGCGGGCCGGGCCACGGAATGGGCGGCGTCCCTCGCCAGGTCCAGGACCCGGTCGACGTCCGCTTTCCGGAGCGGCTCCGTACCGGTCAGATCCAGTTCTCTTCTGACCACTTCCGCCCATTCGGTGAGGGTCACCGCATGACTCCTTACAGCAGCAGATCGATTACGTGAGGCGACCGCGGCCACCGGATCATCACCCGGAGGCCACACGGGCGCACGGACACCTTCACCGCCCGCTCGGTCAGTCCACGCCCGGTCTTCGGACGCGGTTCCCCCGTGCCCAAGCCGGGGTTCACCCCCCGAGCCTAGCGTCGAAGGCAGTCATCCCCCGGCGTTGGGAGCCACCCGCATGTCCCCGACCGAGACCCGCCGGCCACTTCGCGTGGCCATCGTGACAGAATCCTTCCTTCCACAGGTCAACGGGGTGACCAACTCCGTGTGCCGGGTCGTCGACCTGCTGGCCGCACGGGGCCACGAGGTCCTGGTGCTGGCCCCCGGCCCCGGCCCCTCCTCCTACGCGGGCTTTCCGGTGGTCCGCATGCCCTCCCTGCCCCTGCCCTTCTACCGGGACTTCTCCGTGGGGCTGCCCGCCCGGCGCACGATGACCGCGGCGATCCGGGCCTTCTCCCCCGACGTCCTGCACCTGGCCTCCCCCGCCCTGCTCGGCTCGGCGGCCGTGGAGACCGCCCGCAGATGGGCGCTGCCGACCGTCGCCGTGTTCCAGACCGACCTGCCCGGCTTCGCCGGCCGCTATCACCTGCCCGGCGAGGACGCCCTCTGGTCGCTGCTGCGGCGCACCCACGCGGCCGTGGACCGCACGCTGGTACCGTCCTCGGCCACCATGGAGGCGCTGTCCTCCCGGGGGTTCCCGCGGTTGGACCTGTGGCGGCGCGGGGTGGACACCCGCCTCTTCGACCCCGCCCACCGCGACGAGGAGCTGCGGCGCGGGCTCGCTCCGCACGGGGAGGCGATCGTGGGCTATGTGGGACGGCTGGCCCGGGACAAGCGGGTGGACCTGCTGGCGCACGTGGCGCGGCTGCGCGGAATCAGACTGGTCGTGGTGGGCGACGGCCCCGAGCGGGCCCGTCTGCGACGGCGCCTGCCCGACGCGGTGTTCACCGGTCAGCGCACCGGCGAGGACCTGGCCCGCCTGTACGCGTCCATGGACGTGTTCGTGCACACCGGCGCCGACGAGACGTTCTGCCAGTCCGTCCAGGAGGCCCTGGCCTCGGGTGTCCCGGTGGTGGCACCGGCCTCGGGCGGGCCGCTGGACCTGGTGGTTCCCGAGCACAACGGGCTGCTGTACGCCCCGGACTCGGTACGCGAGCTGCGGGTGGCGGTGGGACGGCTGGCCCACAACCGCGAGGTGCGGCGGCGGATGGCCGAGGGGACCCGTCCGTCGGTGGAGCACCGTACGTGGGAGGCGGTCGGTGAGCAGCTGCTCGGCCACTATCACGCGGTGATCGCTCCCAGCCGGGAACTGGCCGCCCACGGCACCGGGGCGGACATGGTTCCGGCCTCCCCCGGAAGGAGCGGCCGGGGGAGGCCGGAGGAGTACACGTCCGCCCCGCCCCCTTCACGGGGCGGACGCTGGTCTAGCTGACCGCCTGCGGAGCGGAGGCCTGGGACCGCGCGAGGACGGGGCCGGACGCCTCGGCGAGCAGTTCGTCCAGGACCTCGGCCAGACGGTCGAGGTGGGCGCGGACCCACGGCAGCGCCAGCGGGTCGGTGGCGGCGAGAGCGGCGTAGCGGCGCTCCTCGGTGTCGCCGTAGAGCAGGCTGGTGGCGACCCGCATGCGCAGGGCGCCGGAGCCCTCTCCGAACTCGACCGCGGGCAGCACGCCCATGCCGAAGCGCTCCAGCAGCAGTCCGGTCAGCTCCGGGCCGGTGGTCACGCCGTACCGGGCGGCCAGCTGTTCGCGGGCCGGTTCGAAGTCGGGGTAGAGGTAGAACGCCGCCCGGGGCACGGAGACGGCCGCGCCCGCGCGGGAGAACGCCCCGGTGACCGCGCCGGCGACGATGCCGTGCAGGCGGCGGCTGCGGTCGATGTGGTCCAGGAGCTCGGCGGGTTCGGTGAAGGCGTACGCGGCGGCCTCCTGGACGGGCGCGGACGGGCTCGACCAGATCTCGCTGGCCACGCCGAGCAGTCCGTCGCGCAGGCGGCGGCCGACCTCGGAGTCGGGCAGGCGCACGACGCCGATGCGCCAGCCGCCCAGGGCCAGGTTCTTGCTCAGGCCGGTGGAGATGACGGTGCGTTCGGGGGCGTACTCGGCCGGACCGTGTACCTCCGCGGGTTCCTCGCCGGGGGCCGCGGGGTGGACGAGGTCGCGGTAGATCTCGTCGGAGATGATCACCAGGTCGAGTTCGCGGGCCACCTCGCACAGGCGGCGGACGGTGTCGGCGCCGGCCACGGTGCCGGTCGGGTTGTCGGGCAGCGTGACGATGACGGCGTTGACCGTACGGCCCCGCTCCCGGGCGGCGGTGACCGCGGCGTGCAGCAGGTCGGGTTGGGGTACGCCGCCCTGACCGGTGGCCGTGGGGACCATGACGGGCCGCTGGCCCACCAGCCGGCTCTGCGCCGCGTAGCTGACCCAGCTGGGCGCGGCGATCGCGGTGTCGCCGCCGATCTCCAGCAGGAGGCTGTACAGGAGCGGCTTGCTGCCGGGCCCGGCGATGACCTGCGCGGGGTCGGTGGGCAGCCCACGGCGTTCCCAGTACCCGGCGGCGGCCTCGCGCAGCGCCTTCGACCCGGCGACCGGGCCGTAGGCGTTGGCGCCGTTCCCCGCGGTGAGCCGGTCCCTCATGACCGGGTGGACCGGGAGCCCGGCCTCACCGAAGCCCAGGGGAAGCACGCGCACCCCCTGGCGGCGCTTCTCCGCGAGGGCTTCGTTGACGGCGAGGGTCGCGGACACAGTGACGGTCATCGATGACTCATCTCCGGCTTGTCGTGTGATGCGGGGCCGCACCGTGGGTCAGTGCGGGACCGCACCCTGGGTGGTGACCTGTCACCCCCACACTGCCCAGATCCAGGCATCAGTACAAGCGAGTCTTTTCGATGCTGAGCGTAAGATGTTCTTATGCTTGATCTTCGTCGCCTGCAGGTCCTCCGCGAGTTCAGTGTCCGGGGCACGATCGCGGCCACCGCGGCCGCCCTGGGCTACACGCCCTCGGCGGTCTCCCAGCAACTGGCCACACTGGAGAGGGAGACGGGCGTGGCGCTGCTGGACCGCTCCGCGCGGGGCGCCGAGCTGACCGACGCCGGGCGGCTCCTGGTGGCCCAGGCCGAGGACATCCTGGCGTTGGTGGAGGCGACCGAGTCGGTGCTCGCCGAGCGGTCCGACCTCGCACTCGGTGTGGTCACCGTCACGGCGTTCCCGACCGCCGCCGTGGCGTTCGCGCCCCTGCTCGTGCCGCGGCTGCGCCGGCACGAGGGGATGCAGCTGCTGCTGCGCCAGACCCTGATGGCCACGGGGACCCAGCAGGTGCGCTCACGGGAGGTGGACGTCGCGCTGGTCGACGACTGGTCCGGGCAGCACCCGGGGCGCGCCCCGGACAGCGGACTGCGGCACATCCACCTGATGCGCGACCCGATGGTGCTGGCGGTGCCCGAGGACCATCCGCTGGCCGATCCCTCCACACCCGTGGCGCTGGAGACGCTGTTGAGCGAGTCGTGGATCGTGACGCCCGGGAGCGAGCGTTCGCGCTACGGCATGGACCGGCTCCTGGCCGAGGTGGGCGGCCTGCCCGCGTCGGCCTGGGAGTTCGAGGGGCTGGGAACGGTGCTGAGCCTGGTGTCGCGCGGGATCGGGATCGCCGCGGTCCCGGCCCTGGCGATGGCGGGCGGACCGGCGGGACTGGTCTACCGCAGGCTGCCCTCCGCCGCGCCCGAGCGGCACGTCTACGCGGTGGTGCGCTCGGTGACCGCGCGCCGTCCGGCGGTGCAGGTGACCCTGGCCGCCCTACGCGACGCCTCCCGGCAGGTGAGCGGGGAGATCGCCGAGGCCACGGTCGCGTAGCGCGGTGGCCCCGGGACGACGACGCGCGGCCCGCTCCTGGCGGGCCGCGCGTCGGGTGCGTCGTGTTCGGTTGTGGGACGGTGTCTGGTCGTCGTGCGCCCGAGCACCGCTCACCCTTGGCTTTCCCTGCGGCGCGTCCGGTCGATCCGGCGGCGCAGTCTGCGACAGACATGGCGTGCCCGGTCACGGTCGTCCCGGGCGTTCCACCATCGCGCGTAGGCTTCCAGTCTCCTTTTTCGCAGTGCCTCCAGCTCGGCCTCCATCCGGTTCACCCTGTGTTCCAGGTCGATGCGCTCGCGTTCGAACACCGACATGTCACGCTCGTGGAACCCCGCCTCGCGCTCGGCGCTGACGAGCCGTTCGGTGAGGCCTTCGGCGGCGTTGCCGCCACGGGCGATCCAGCGTCGGCCGGACTGTGCACTGATGCCTTCGAACCACACATCAACTGGTGTTTCCCGCAGAGGGACAACATCACAGGTCGCTACGCAAAGAATACGGAAAGTGGCAAAGGGCTCAAACCCTTACAAATAACGCATTTCAGGCACAACGGGAGAGCGTGCGCCGTCACAGAACACCCTCGCGGCGACCACCGCCCCACCGCGCACAGGGTGCCCACAAGCTTTTCGGGGGGCACTGGCCGCATCCGGCAGCCGGGACGACCCGGGTATCCGTCGTCTCATGCCACGGTCAACACACCACCGCGCACAGGAGGCGCCCCACCTCCGTTCCGCCCCCGAGGTGTCCCGGTCCTCCCGTCCCGGCACACGCCCGCCGATCACACCGCGACCGGCCGCGCGGCGACCGCCCTCTCGACCCACAGCGGAACCGGAGGCGCCCCCCGCAGCCGCTTGTAGGTCTCCTCGAACCGCTCCAGCGACCGGTGGTGGTCGTGCCGCAGCGCGATCTCCCGGCTGGCCTCGCCCATGGCGCGCCGGTCCTTCTCCGGGCCGAGCACGGTGAGCAGCCGGTCCGCCAGGCGCTCGACGTCTCCGGGCGGGAAGAGGAACCCGTTGCGCCCCTCCTCCAGCAGGTGCGGCAGAGCCATCGCGTCGGCGGCCACCACCGGCAGACCGGTGGACATCGCCTCCAGGGTGGCGATGCTCTGCAGTTCGGCCACGCCGGCGATGGCGAAGGCGTCCCCCGCCGCGTACACCAGCGGCAGGTCCTCGTCCGGCACGAACCCCAGGAAGAACACCCGGTCGGCCACCCCCAGCTCCACCGCCAGCGCGCGCAGCTCCTTCTCGCGCTGACCGACCCCCGCCAGGGCCAGCTGGGCGTCCCGTTCCGGCACGATCCCGGCCAGCGCCCGGATCGTGTCGCCGATCCGCTTCTCCTCGTCCAGCCGCCCCACGAACACGATCGTGTCCCGGTCGGGCAGGCCGAACCTCCGGCGCGCCGCCGCCCGGTCCCCGCCCCGGGGGTGGAACCGCTCCAGGTCGATCCCGCACGAGATGTCCTCGACCGTGCGGGCGAACCCCTGTTCCCGTAGCAGCCGTGCCGCGCGCGGCGTCGGTGTGGTCACGTAGTCGGCCTCGCTCGCCACCCGGACCATGTCCTTCCAGGCCAGTGTCCCCGCCAGCTCCCGCATCGGAGCGGGCACCCGTGCGTGCGCGTACAGGTTGTCCGGCATGAAGTGGTTGGTCAGCACCACCGGGATACCGGCCGCCCGGCCCTTGCGCAGCGCCGACCGGCTGAGCGGGAAGTGGCTCTGCGCGTGTACGACGTCCGGGTCCATGCGCTGCACGATCCTGGCGATGTGCCCGCCCAGTCCCAGCGGGACGGCGGCGCGCATGCTGGGTTGGAAGGGTATGGGGGCCGAGCGCATCCGGTGCTCGGTCACCGCGCCGTTGACCGTCACGTACGGTTCGCCCCGCTCGGAGGGGCACGCCACGTGGACACGGTGTCCCCGCCGCGCCAGCCCCTCGGCCAGGCGATGGGTGAAGTACCCGGCGCCGTTGACGTCGGGAGGATAGGTATCGGTGGCGATCAGGACCCGCAGCGGGCGGTCGGACTGGGCCATGGTGGAACTCCTTCGTTCAGCGTGTGGGGGTACGGGAGCTGGTCCCGGTGTGTCCGGGGCCCCGCGGGGCCTCGGGGTTGCGGTGGCGCGCCTGCGCCAGCGCGATGGTCCCGGCGACCGCCAGGACGGTGAAGGCCAGCGCGCCCAGCTGGGCGGGCGGGGTCCTCGGCGCCCCCTCCCCCAGGAGCAGGGCCCCGATGGCCACACCGACCACCGGGTCGGTGATCAGGAGGGCCGCGTAGGCGGCCGAGAAGTGCCCGGTCCGGTAGGCGTTCTGCATCAGCAGGGCGCCGAAGACCCCGGTCGCCAGGGCGAGCGGGGTCAGCCAGCTGATGACGCTGGTCCAGTCCTCGTGGGCGTTCGCGGTGATGACCCGTGCCAGCCCCGACGTGGTGCCCATGGCCGCCCCGCCCGCGAGGGCGAGCAGGATGGCCCGGGCCGAGCTGTTCATCCAGTGCGCGGTGAGGTGGACGAGGAACCCGGCGCCGAGGGCGGTCCCGGTGAGGACCAGCGCCGCGCCCGTGGTCATGGTGGGGGTGTCGGCCGCGTGCGGGAACAGGGAGAGCACCCCGACGAGGCCCACCATGACGGCGGCCCCGGCGACGATCTGGGAGAGGCCGACCCTGCGGCCGCTGAACACGGCCGACAGCACGATGGCGAAGAGCAGGCCCGTCACGCCGATCGGCTGGATGATGGTCAGCGGAGCGCTGCTGAGGGCGACCAGGTGCAGGAGCGAGCCCAGGACCGCGGCGGCGCTGCCGATCATCCAGCGGGGCTGGCGGAGCAGGTGCAGCAGGAAGCCCCCGCGCGCCACCTGGTGTCCCGGGGCGCGGACGGCGTCGCGCTCCTGGAGGGCGGAGCCGAGCGCCAGGGTGAACGCGCCCGCCACGGCGATCAGGACCGACAGCAGCATCGGCACCGCCCTCCCGTGTGCCCCGGGGCCGTCCCCCACATCCCCTGCATCGTGTCCTCCGACGCTCGATTCCGGCCCGCGCGCACCGGCTGCGGATAGGGCCACAACCGTACGGACGGGCGTCATGCCGCGGCGATAACGGCAGCTCCCGTCCTGAGGTGGTGTTCACCCCACCTCCGCGACGGGGCCGCCCCGGATCCGCTGCTCCTCCCCGAGGGGACGGTCTCGTCACAGCGCCCGCGTGAGCGGAGCAGGTCGAAAAAGCGGGCAGGGGTCCGTCCCGACGCGGACGGGTTCGGTGGCCGATGGCCTCCGGGGGTGTGCCTCCGCGGAAGCCCATGACACTATGTCCGGTATTGGTCTAGACCGGATAGGAGCGGTTCCCCGTGCCTGACACCTCCCCCTTCTCCAGCCGTCCCGTCATCCCCCGTCCCGCCACGGCGGTCGGGGATGGCACCGAGGGACTCACCCTCGCCTCGTCGACCAGGGTGTCCGCCGACCCCGAAGCCCGGGGCACGCTCATGTGGCTCCAGCGTGAACTCGGGGCGGCCACCGGGCTGTCCCTGGCCACCGGCGACGAGGACAGCGCCCAGATCCGGTTGAGCGTGGACGCCGAGGCGGGCCTGGGCCGCGAGGGCTACCGGCTGATCGTGGACGGCGAGGGGGCCATCATCGTCGGCAACGACCCCGCCGGGGTGTTCTACGGTGCGCAGACCCTCCGCCAGCTGCTTCCCGCCGACGCCTACCGCGACGCCCCGCTGGGCGGCGCCGCGTGGTCCCTGCCCGCGGTGAGCGTCACCGACGCGCCGCGCTTCCGCTGGCGGGGGGTGATGCTGGACGTGGCCCGCCACTTCGTTCCCAAGCGCGAGGTACTGCGGTTCATCGACCTGATGGCCATGCACAAGCTCAACGTGCTGCACCTGCACCTGACCGACGACCAGGGCTGGCGTGTGGAGATCCGCCGCTACCCGAAACTGACCGAGGACGCCTCCTGGAGGGCCGAGAGCCAGCAGGGCACCGGCAGGCCGCCGGTGTTCGACAACCGCCCGCACGGCGGTTTCTTCACCCAGGACGACATCCGCGAGATCGTCGCCTACGCCGACGCCCGGCACGTCGCGGTCGTCCCCGAGATCGACGTGCCCGGCCACTCCCAGGCGGCCATCCACGCCTATCCCGAGCTGGGGGAGAGCGGGCGGATCCCGGTGGGGACCCAGTGGGGCGTCTTCGAGGAGGTGCTCGCGGTGACCGACGACGTCCTGGAGTTCTACCGCAACGTCTTCGACGAGCTGATGGAGCTGTTCCCGAGCACCTACGTCCACGTGGGCGGCGACGAGTGCCCCAAGGACCAGTGGAAGGCGAGCGAGTCCGCGCAGAAGCGGATCAAGGAGGAGGGGCTGGCCGACGAGGACGAGCTGCAGAGCTGGTTCATCCGCCAGCTGGACGAGCACCTGACCTCGCGCGGGCGCCGTCTGGTGGGCTGGGACGAGATCCTGGAGGGAGGTGTCGCGCCCGGGGCGACCGTGATGTCGTGGCGCGGCGAGGAGGGCGGTGTCGCCGCGGCCCGCGCCGGACACGACGTGGTCATGGCCCCCACCCACACCTCCTACCTGGACTACAGGCAGTCGGACTCCCATGACGAGCCGGTCAGGGTGGGCACGCTGCTGCGGACCGAGGACGTCTACCTGGCCGAGCCGGTGCCCTCCGGCCTCACCGAGGAGGAGGCCGGGCACGTCCTGGGCGCGCAGGTGAACGTGTGGACCGAGCACATCGACACGCCGCGCAGGCTGGACTACATGGTCTTCCCGAGGCTGTCGGCGTTCGCCGAGCAGGTGTGGTCCGCCGGGGATCGCGACTACGCCGAGTTCGAGCCGCGCCTGAGGCGGCACCTGGAGCGGCTCGACGCGGCCGGGGTGGAGTACCGCCCGCTGGAGGGGCCGCGCCCGTGGCACACCCGCCCGGGCGTCGTGGGCTGGGGCTGACCGCCGCGGAGCCCGGCGCGCCCGGGGACACCCCTCAGAAGTAGGTGGCCACCGCGTCCACCACGGTGTCCCGGTCGTCCACCACCGGGATGACCTGCCAGCGGTCGAACGCCGTGCACGGGTGCGAGATCCCGAAGGAGACCAGGTCGCCGGGGCTGACCTCCAGCCCCGGCGGCACGCTCAGGTAGGCGTGGTGGTCGTTGAGGTCGGTCACCTCCAGGCCCCGTGCCGCCACGGTGCTCCCGTCCGCGCGCCGCAGCCGGCGCGGGACCGGGAACCCCTGGTCGTAGTTGGCCTCACGACGGCCCAGGGCGGCGATCGCCAGGCCGTCCTCCGGAACGGAGATGACCTGCGCCCACAGCTCCAGGGCCCCGGACAGGGCCCCGGGCCCCTCCGGCAGGCGGCGGTAGGGGGTCGTGCGCTGGTACAGGCCGTCGTCGTGGGCCACGTAGGCGCCGCTGCGCAGGATCGGGACGACGTCCCCGCGGCCGCCGACCTCCTCGGCGACCAGGTCGAACCACGCGCTGCCGCCCACCGACAGCACCGGCCGGTCCACCCCGTACCCGGCGGCCAGGGCCTCGGCGTCCCCCAGCAGCTCGCGCAGGAATCCGCGGACGCCGTCGGCATCGCCGAGCGGCCCCTCGTACCCCGCGACACCGGCCAGTTCCAGGCCGGGCGCGTCGGCCACGGCACGGGCCGCCGCGAGCACCTGTTCGCGGGTGCGGCAGCCGGTACGGCCGCCGGGGATCCCGCGTTCGACCATCACGCGCAGGGGGCGACCGCCGGGCCGGTCGGCCGCACCGCGCGCCGCAGCCGCGACCCCCTCGGCGGAGTCGGCGCAGAACAGGAACTCGAAGTCGGGGTCCCGGTCGAGTTCGGCGGCCACCCAGCGCAGCACCCGGACGTCCAGCAACTCGTTGGCGAGCAGGATCCGGCGCACGCCGAACCGGCGGAAGTCCAGGACCTGGTTGGCGGTGGCGGCGGTGACCCCCCAGGCCCCCGCGTCCAGTTGGCGCTGGATGAGGGCCGGGGCCATGGAGGTCTTGCCGTGCGGGGCGAACAGCAGGCGGTGGCGCTCGGTGAACCCGGAGAGCGCGGCGATGTTGCGCTCCAGGGCGGAGGCCCGCAGCACCATCAGCGGCCAGGTGAACGGTCCGGTGAACAGGTGGTCGCGGCGGGCCGCGAACTCCTCCAGGGAGATCGGTTCGCCCGTCCACCACAGGCCCTTGGTGCGCCAGTCGACGTGTTCCTGGGGGACGGTCAGCCGGTCACTCACGTGGTGCACGCCTCCTGTGCCTGTGCCCCGCCCCGGGAGGCCCGGTGGGCGCCTCCCGGGACAGGGCCTCGGTGTGGTCCGGACCGATCATCCCACCGGTCCGTACCGGTGGCCAGGGCGCGGTCGGAACCGGGGCGCGGTCAGCGGAACACGGACACGGGCGGCTTGACGATCCTGACGGTGGGCCGGGACCCCTCGCGGCGGGCGGCGGCCGCCTCCAGCCCGACCTCGGGGAAGTCGGTGATGAACCCGTCGACCCTCCACTTGAGGACGGCGTCCATGCGGGACCGCTCGTTGATGGTGTAGGGCATGATCTCCAGCCCCGCGTCGTGTACCCGCTCGACGTAGGCGGAGTCGATGGTGGTGTGGTTGGGGTTGATCATCTGCGCCCAGGTGAACTCGGAGATCCGGCTCTCGGGAACCCTGCCGAGCAGGGCGTGCGGCACGGACGGCAACAGGTCCTTGGAGCGGCGCACCGACTCCCAGTCGAAGCTCTGCACGACGAGGCGCCGGGACTCGCGGGACGAGCCGGACTCCAGCCAGCCCTCGCGCCCGTCGAACTCGGCGGCGACCTCCTTCTCCACGCCGGGGTGGAGCTCGGGTGACTTGAGCTCCAGGAAGAGGTCGAGGTCCAGCGCCTCCATCCGGTCGAGCGCCTCCGCGAAGGTGGGGACCCTCTCACCCTCGAAGGAGGGGTCGAACCACGATCCGGCGTCGAGCTCGCGGATCTCGGCCATGGTGAAGTCGCTGACGCTGTAGGGATCGCGGTCGGGGAAGACGTCCTCGACGTTGGTGGTGCGTTCCAGGGTGGTGTCGTGGAGCAGGACGAGAACGTCGTCCTCCGTGCGCTGGACGTCGACCTCGACGGTCTCGGCTCCGAGCTCGTGTGCCGTGTCGAGGGCGACAAGGGTGTTCTCGGGGGCGTGGCCGGACGCTCCCCGGTGGGCGACCACGGTCAGTGGCTGTCTCGATGGTCCGTACTCGATGGACACGGGTCTGTCATGACGTGACCCCGAGGGCTCGGGGGCCTGTGCTGCGGACGATGCGCTCGCACTGACGGCGACGATGAACGATACGGCTGCGACGACGATCCCGATGCGCTGCACCGGACCTCCCAAGTGCGCGTGGACTGGGCGACCGTCCCCAGACTGAGTGCGGATGGTGACCGGTCGGTTACCACGCGCGGAGCAGCCGGTGATCCGCCGCCCATCATCTGGTGGGTACGCCACGAGTGCGACGAAATTCTCACTTAATGCATCCATTTGGTCACTTCATGTGCGTTCTTTGACTCCGCAGCCTCCCGTTGATTACGGAGAGCCTGCGACCATCACTAGGAGTAGTCGATGGGAAGGAAGACTCATGCGCAAGCACCACAAGAGGTGGGTCGCGCTGTTCGGCGCCGCCATGATCGCGTCGTCAGGGGTGGTCGGGCTCCCGGGAGCGGCGGCCGACGAGAAGGGCACACGGGCGCTGGACTGGCCGGTGGTGAGCCAGAGCGTCTCCTCGTACAGCCTCGACGGCTACGAGATCGGTTACCTGCCCGAGGACCTGGAGGGATACGGGATCAACGCCTCCTCCATCACGGACCGGAAGGGCAACAGACAGTCGCAGATCTCCTGGATGCGGGGACCCGACCGGCTGCTCGCCCGGGTGGCCGTACTGCGCTCGGAGTACTTCCAGGAGCTCGACGACCTTCGTTCGGGCCGGTACGGGCACCTGCCCGAGGGATCACTGCAGCGCATGGACCGGAACGAGGCCCTGCGGCACGAGTCCTACCTGTCACAGGAGACCGGTGACCTGTTCTGGTTGGAGGAGCCGGGCGTGGCCGTCACCGTGCACCTGCAGCCGGACCGGTGGGACAGCGGCGAACTGGTCAGGATGGCGGAGTCCCTGAGGCCGCTGGGATCCTCCCCCGAGAAGCCCGCGGAGGAGCCCGCCCAGCAGGAGAGCGGCCAGGACGGGCCCGCGGCCGGGGAGCAGGCGGAGCAGACGACGGAGGACGGGGACGTGCGGGAATCCGACGGGACCCCCGCCGGGGGAGCGGCTCCCGTCGACAAGGTCGCGGACGGCACTCCGGCGGACGCCGTGGGCACCGCCCCCGTCGGGCGCCCCGCGGACACGCGGCCGTCCGACGCCCCGCCGGTCCCGGAGACCCCCGAGGTCCCCGAGACGTCCGGTGCTCCCGAGGTCTCCGCCGAGCAGGAGGACGCCCCCGTCGACCAGGGCGCCCAGGAGGGGGCTCCCGCCGATGGGTCCCCCTCCGAGCAGGGCACGCAGGACGAGGGCGTCAGGATCCGACAGGTCAAGGAGTGCGTCATCGGCCGGTTCGTGAACTTCGGGACCGGCGAGGTCCACCTGGACCAGGCCGGGTTGGCTCCCTCCAGCGGGGCGTTCGTCGAGCGGGCCCTGACCCGGGAGCAGCTCGGCGCCGCCGAGCGCGACCGCCTGCTGGCCACCGTCTGGTACTACGGCGACGAGGGCGACAAGACCGGCGCGGTCGACGACTGCGCCCGGGACCTGAGCCTGACGCGCACCGAGGTGGAGGAGGTCGTCTTCGATCTCTCCCCGCTGATCGCCGAGCTCGTCCGGGAGGCCGAACAGCACGAGGCCGGCTCCACCCGGACCGTCGAGCCGATCGGCGCCGAGGAGTGGCGGGAGCTGTGGGACTCCATGCCGTGGAGCCTCCCGACCGGAACCCTCTGAGGCGCTCCGAGGAACCCTGAGGAACTCCGGGGCGCGAGGCGGGACCGCGCCGGATCGGCCCGGGGCCGGACACGGACGCCGGCCCCGGGTTCCTTCTGTGGAGAACCGGAGTTGTGGACAATACGGACACAGGGCCATTCATGGGAACAACCCATGATGTACCGTCACCTCAGGTCCGCGGTCGGGTGACCACAGTCACCCGCCGGTCGCGAAGCCCCACCCTGGCACGCCCGGCCCGGACCGCGGTGGCGACCCCCGCCATCCCCCACACCTGAGGAGGACCCGCTCAGATGCCCGGTTTCACCACCCGCCCCCAGCTCCGCGGCGATTTCGGCATGGTCGCCTCCACCCACTGGCTGGCCAGCGCCACCGGCATGTCCCTGCTCGAACGCGGCGGCAACGCCTTCGACGCCGCCGTCGGGACCGGCTTCACCCTCCAGGTGGTCGAGCCCCACCTCAACGGCCCCGGCGGCGAGGTCCCCGTCGTCTTCCAGGCCGCCGGGAGCGCCCCCCGGGTCCTGTGCGGCCAGGGCGTCTCCCCCGCCGCCGCGACCATCGACGCCTACGCGGGCATGGACCGCGTCCCGGGCAGCGGCGTGCTCGCCGCCACCGTCCCCGGCTCCTTCGACGCCTGGATGCTGCTCCTGCGCGACCACGGCACCATGACCGTCCGCGACGTGCTCGACCACGCCATCGGGCTCGCCGAGCGCGGCTACCCCGTCCTGGACCGGATCGCCGCCGCCGTCGAGAACCTCGCCCCCGTCTTCTCCCGGCACTGGACCGGATCCGCCGCCGTCTACCTCCCCCACGGCACCGCTCCCAGCCCAGGCTCCCGGTTGCGCAACCCGGCCCTGGCCGCCACCTACCGGCGCGTCGTCGCCGAGGCAGAGAGCGCCGGGGGCGACCGCGAGGCGCAGATCGAGGCCGCGCGCCGGGCCTGGTCGCGGGGCTTCGTCGCCGAGGCGGTCGGGGAGTTCCTGTCCTCTCCCGTCCCCGACGGCTCCGGAGAGCCCCGGCAGGCCCTGCTCACCGCTCAGGACATGGCCGACTGGAGCGCCGCCTACGAGGACCCGGTCAGCGTCTCCCACGGCTCACACACCGTGCACAAGACCGGCCCGTGGGGGCAGGGGCCCGCCATGCTCCAGCAGCTACGCGTCGCCGAGGCGCTGGGCACCGGACACGACGTCCTCGACGGGGTCAGCGCCGGCTTCGTGCACCGGGTGACCGAGGCCGCCAAACTCGCCTTCGCCGACCGCGAGGCCTGGTACGGCGACCCCGACTTCGTCGACGTGCCCCTCAAGGAGCTGCTCAGCGCCGACTACGCCGCCCGCCGCGCCGCCCTGGTCGACGACGGCCACGCCAGCATGGAGCAGCGCCCGGGCCGCGTCGACACGCGCCTCCCCTTCGAGCCACCGCTGTACGTGCCGGGCCAGACCCCCGCCGACCGCACCACCGGTGAGCCCACGGTGCGCGACGCGGCCGGCTCCGGACCCGCCGAGCTGCGCGGGGACACCTGCCACGTGGACGTCGTGGACGCCCGGGGCAACATGGTCTCGGCCACGCCCAGCGGCGGCTGGCTCAGCAGTTCCCCGCTCATCCCCCGCCTCGGCTTCCCCCTGGGCACACGGGCCCAGATGTTCTGGCTCGATCCGGCCTCGCCCAACGCGCTGGCGCCCCGCAAGCGCCCCCGCACCACCCTGTCCCCCACCCTGGTCACCCGCGAGGACGGCCAGGCGGTCCTGGCGATCGGCACCCCGGGCGGCGACCAGCAGGACCAGTGGACGTTCACCGCCCTGCTGCGGATCCTCAACGGGATGGAGGACCTCCAGGAGGCCCTGGACACGCCGATGTTCCACACCACCGCCTTCCCCAGTTCGTTCCACCCCAGGGAGACGGTTCCGGGCGGCCTGGTCGTGGAGCCGCGCGTGGGCGCGGAGGTCATCCACGCGCTGCGCGGGCGCGGGCACCGGGTGGAGGTCGTCCAGGACTGGTCTCTGGGGCGTCTGGCCGCCGTGGCCCGCGATCCGGACTCCGGCGAGCTGCGCGCCGCCGCCGACGCCCGGGGCGCGCAGGGGTACGCCGCCGGGCGCTGACCTGGAAGAAGACAGAACAACACGGAAAGCGGCGCGGGACTGACCGAGATGGACGGCGCAAGAGGTTTGAGAGCGCTTGCCTGCCTTGGTCTTGCCTCTTGCCAAATCGCCCGGTCACTGCTTATGTAGACCCTGTGCGACGGCACTCCGGGAAAGCTTCCGAACGCGTTCCGTCAGAACTCAATACCACCACATCAGGGTTCGTACGCTGTCTCCCCCTCCCTCAGTGACGGCCCTGTTCCCCCTCCTGCCCGAGACCCGCCTCCCCCTCCCGGCTGGGTCTTCCGGGTAAGGAGAAACGAGTGGACCGTGGTGTCACCGGCGCGGTGACACCACGGTCCACTCTCTTTTCCCGCACCTTTTCCCCGTGCCATACAGGTGATTTGAGTAAAGCTTATCGAGCACGAGTATACGGTGCACAATCATTCTGGGTACGATACGCACACGGATACCGCGTACCTTTTCCGCGCAGAAGAACAACCCGACCGGCACGACGGCCGGAAGGGGTGGTGAGGAGGGAAACACGTATCAGGTGTTGACGCGAACGGCTCCCGCGTAGTTGCCGGTCCGCACCGGAGTGACGCGCACGTCCAGTCCGGTCCGCGGCGCCTCCAGCATCATGCCCTCGCCCAGGTAGATGGCCACGTGCGAGATGTAGTCGGGCGCGGTGGGGTCCGTACGCCAGAACAGCAGGTCACCGCGCTGGATGTCGTCGAAGTCCACGCGCTGGCCGGCGTTCCACTGATCGTGGGTGACCCTGGGGATGGACACGCCCGCCTCGCGGAAGGCCCACTGGAGCAGGCCCGAGCAGTCGAACCCCGCACCCGGGGTGGTACCGCCCCAGACGTAGGGGACGCCGAGCTGGCTCTCGGCGTTGGCGATGACCTGCTCCACCACCGAGGGGGCCACGGCCTCGCCGCTGACGAGGGGCTCGGACGCGTCGGCGACGAGCTGGAGGGAGACGTCCTCGCCCAGGGCCTCGGCCAGGGCCTCGTGCAGCTCCCACAGGTCGGTGTCGGGGGCGGAGACCACCAGGGCGTTGCCCTTGGGCATGCCCAGCCCCGCGGCGCGCTCGCGCGAGACCAGCGCGTCGATGCCGACGATGCCGGATGTGGCGTGCGTCCACACCTCCAGCGGGACCTCGCCGCGGCCGCCCGCGACGGTGATCTCGCTGCCGACCTCCAGGCCGCGCTCGGTACCGACGTCGTTGGACAGCGCGATGTGGCCCTCGGCCACGCCCTGCCAGATCCTGTCGGACTCGGCGGAGGGCTCGGGGGCGTGGTTGCGGAAGCTGGAGGGGTTCACGCCGAGCACCGAGGTGGGCTCGCCGTCGATCTCCACACGGGCGGCGTCGACGGTCAGGACGCTCTCGACACCGTCGATCCCGCGGACCGCCGAGACGGCCTCGCGGGGCAGGCCGCGGGGTGCGACGGCGAAGTACTCGACGCTGCGCGCCTCCCGGAAGGGGGCCACGTAGGCGTCCCGACGGAGCTCGGAGACGTCGGAGACGTCGGGGACCCGGCCCTCGGCCTCCCCGTCACGCCCACGGGGGTCGGTGCCGCTGGGGGAACCGGGTGCGAACTGCTCGCTGACGGGGGGGCGGTCCTCGACCACAGGGTCCGCCCAGACGGGGGTGGCACCGAAGGCGGTGAAGGCCACCGCGAAAGCTGCCGTAGTGCCCGCACACGTTCTCAAACGGCTCCGCACGGGGGGATCTCACCTTCCTGTGAGACTGAGCCGTCCGGTGCGGGGAGAACCCCTGCGGCGTACGGCCTGCCGACAACCTGTCCGCGTCCAAGAATGGGCGCATACGGACGACTTTGCAAGAAGTCCACGCCGTCCGATACCGGACGTCCACCTCGCGGTCACGGGGACGCGTAGTTCTGGGTGACCACCGGGGCCAGGGGGAAGCGCACCGGGGTGTCCCCGAAGAGGGCGGCGCTCGCCTCGGCCTCGGCCTCGGCGACCGCGCGCACCGCCTCCCCCGCGAGGTCGGCGGGCACGTGCAGGACGACCTCGTCGTGGACGAAGAAGACGATTCCCGCGCCCTCGGGCATGTCCGGCAGGCGCCGGCGCAGAGCGGCGAGCAGCACCAGGGCCCATTCGGCGGCGGTGGCCTGGACGACGAAGTTGCGGGTGAACCGCCCGTGCGCGCGGCGGCGGCGCTCGCCGTCGGGACCGGAGACGGTGGCGGACCACGAGCCGGGGGCGGGCGAGGTGCGTCCCAGCCAGGAGCGGACGATGCCGCCGCCCTCGCCCGTGCGCGCGGCGGAGTCCACGTAGTCCAGGGCGCGCGGGTAGAGGCGGCGCATGGTGGCCAGCAGGGGCGCGGCGTCGCCCGAGGTCTGGCCGTACATGGCCGCGAGCATGCCGATCTTGGCGCGTTCGCGGTCGCCGCCCACGTGCACCGCCAGGCGTGCGTACAGGTCCTCCTCCGCGGCCGCGGCGGCGAGGGCGTCGTCCCCGGAGACCGCGGCGAGCACGCGGGGTTCGAGCTGTCCCGCGTCGGCGCGTACCAGGACCCAGCCGGGATCGGCCTGGACCGCCCGCCGGACCGACTTGGGGATCTGGAGGGCGCCTCCGCCCCGGGTGGCCCAGCGCCCGGAGACGACTCCTCCGACCACGTAGTCGGGCTGGAAGCGGCCCAGGCGCCGGCCGTGGGGCCCGGGGCGTTCGCGCACCCAGGTCTCCAGCCACGCCCAGCCGTTGGCCGAGTGCAGGCGGGCGAGCTCCTTGTAGCGCAGCAGGAGCGGGACGACGGGGTGGTCGACCCTCTCCAGGACCCAGGAGCGGGTGGACCCGACGGGGTGGCCGATCCACGCCATCGCCCTGAGGACCTGCGCGGGAGAGTCCGGGTTGACCTCGTGGCCGACGGCCTCGCCGATGCGCGCGGCGAGGTCGGCGAGTACGGGGGGCCGCCGCCCGGACGGCGGCCGGGGGCCGAGGAGTTCGGTGAGGATCTCGTCGTGGACGTCGGGACGCCAGGGCAGGCCGTCATGGCTCATCTCCGCCGCGGCGAGCCCGCCCGCCGACTCCACGGCCGCGAGCAGGCGCATGCGCCCGGGTTCGGGGAGCCGGGCGATGCGGCCCAGCTGGTCGGCGTGGACCTCGACCAGGGCGGTGAGGCGGTCGGTGCCCGGGGGCAGGGTGGAGCGGTCGGCCTCGAAGAGGGCGGGTTGTGCGGCGGTGCCCTCTCCGAGGGGACGGACGGGGTCGTCGGGAACGGGAAGCCCGTGCAGGCGGGCCCAGGCCGCGCCCAGGGAGGAGGCCTCGCCATGGCGGGAGTGGTGGCCCAGGAGCAGGGCCTCGGTCAGGGCGGTGTCGTGGCAGCGCGCGACCCTCACCCCGGCGCGGACGAGTTCGGGGTAGAGGTCCTCGCAGGCCGACCACACCCACCGGGGCGGTTCGGGGCGGGCGTGCTCGGCCTCGCCCACGGCGGCCGCGAGGTCGGCCACACGGCGGACCGGGCCGGGGGCCTCGTCCAGTTCCTGGAGCCAGCCGCCGCCCTCGCCGTCGGCGACCACCGCGATCCGCATCCTCCCAGTGTGTCCTTCACCGCCGACAGTCGGACATAACACGCGTACCGGCAGGGAGTTCCTAGTGGTCGCGGTGAGCGCCGGGGCGGACCACGTTGGCCAGCTCCTCCCCCGCGGCCCAGCGGGCGAGCTGGGCGTCCATGAAGGCCCGGGCGCGCGGGTAGAACGCGGCCGCCCCGCCCGCGACGTGCGGGGTGAGGAACACGCCGGGAGCGCTCCACAGAGGATGGTCCTCCGGCAGGGGCTCGGGGTCGGTGACGTCGAGGGCGGCCCGCACCCGGCCGTTCTCGGCCAGCAGGGCGCGCGTGTCCAGGACCGGTCCGCGGCCCACGTTCACCACAAGTGCGTCGTCGCGCAGCAGGGCGAGCTCGGGGGCGCCGAACAGGCCGCGGGTGGCCTCGGTGAGCGGGGTGACCAGGACGACGACGTCGGTTTCGGGCAGCAGGGCGTGCAGTTCGTCGATGCCGTGCACGCCCGGGCGTGCACGGCTGGCCACGCGCACGACCTCGGTCTCGAAGGGCAGCAGGCGGCTCTCGATGGCCTGGCCGATGCTGCCGTAGCCGACGATCGTCACGCGGCGGTCGGCCAGGGAGCGCAGCGGAGCCGGGTCCCACCGGTGCTCCTCCTGCGCGACCGCCCACCGGGGCAGGTCCCGCTGGGCCGCCAGGACGAGCGCCAGGGCGTGTTCGGCCGTGCTGGCGTCGTGGAGGCCGCGCCCGTTGCACAGGGTCACGTGGTCCGGGACCCGTGGGAGCACGTGCTCGTATCCGGCGGAGAGGAGCTGGACCACCTCCAGGGACGGCATCCGCGCGATCATGTCGAGCCGCTCGTCGGCGCCCTGGGTGGAGGGGGTGTAGGGCACCTGGTAGAAGGCCACCTCGTCCAGGCCGCCGACCGGGGCCGGCCCTCCGGGATAGAGGTCCACCGTCAGGGAGTCCGGGGCGTTGTCCCTGTTCTGTTCCCACTGCACCAGCGCTCGGCCGCCCATGTCCTCCGTGTCCTTCCCCTCGGTCCGTCTCGGGAGCCACCCTAGCGAGGCGCCGCGCGCCGGGGTCACCCCGCCGAGCGGGCCAGCTCGTAGCAGGCGATGGCGGCCGCGGCGGTGACGTTGAGGGAGTCCACGTCGCGGTCGGCCATGGGGATGTGCACCCGGGCGGTGGCCCGCTCCAGCCAGCGGGGGGACAGGCCGTCGCCCTCGGTGCCGAGCAGGAGTCCGACCCGGTCGCCGGGGCCGAGGGCGGCCATGGCGTCGCGCATGGGCAGGGAGCCCTCGCCGGGGGTGAGCGCCATGAGGTGGAACCCGGCCTCCCGCAGGGTGTCCAGGCCGCCGTACCAGTCGTCCATGCGGGTGTGGGGAAGGGTGAACACCGCACCCATGGACACCTTGACCGCCCGTCGGTAGAGGGGGTCGGCGCAGCGGGGCGCGAGCACGATCGCGTCCACGCCCAGTCCGGCGGCGCTGCGGAAGATGGCGCCCACGTTGGTGTGGTCCACCAGGTCCTCCAGGACGACGATGGTGCGCGCCCCGGCCAGGACGTCCTCCAGGGAGGGCAGGGCGCGGCGCTGGAAGGCGGCCAGTGCGCCGCGGTGCAGGTCGAAGCCGACGAGCCGCTGGGCGGTGTCCTCGCTGACCACGTACAGCGGTGCGTCGAAGGCGGCGACCACGTCGTCGAGCGCCTCGGCGCGGCGCTCGGTGAGCAGGAAGCTGCGGGGCTCGAACCCGGCCGCGGCGGCCCGGCGGATCACCTTGTCGCCCTCGGCCATGAACAGCCCGTGCTCGGCCTCCAGGTGGCGACGCAGGTTCACGTCGCGCAGGCGGGTGTAGTCGGCCAGGCGCGGATCCGCGGGGTCACTGACCCTGATGACGTCCATGGAGGACGATTATCCCCCGTCCGGGGAACGCGCCCGTCAGCTGATCTGGTCGGTGAGGGCGCGCAGGCGCTGCCAGCGCGCCTCCTCGCAGGAGCCCTTGCGGGTGAGGGTCGTCTCGACCTCCTGGCCCTCCCAGGTCCCCACGATGGCGGCCTCCTGGGGGCCGTACACCTCGTCGGTGCACACGGTCCCCTCACGCACCTCGGTGAACAGCTGCTCGCTGCCCGGGGCGGCGGCCTCCGTCGGGGCGGCGCCGCCCTCGGAGGAGACCCCCCCGCTCCGGACCGACGACCCGGTGTCCCCGTGGAGCTCCTCGGCCGCCCGTGCCAGCTCGGCGCAGGCGGCGGGATCCTCCTCCAGGTCCCCGGTGCACATCAGCGTCTGCACCCAGGCGCGGCCGCGGTCGCTCACCTGGATCTGCAGGTGCCCGGTCGGCCCCTCCTCCACAGCCTCCTCGGGCTCCTCGGCCACCTCCGGACCCACCTGCGTGGTCATCGCGGTGGTGGTCTGCACGTCCTGCGGCGGCAGCATCGACGGACCGACGACCACTCCGTAGGCGACCGCTCCGGCGCAGCAGACGCCTGCGAGCAGAGCAGTGCCGAGCGTGCCGCGGCTCCGGTGGTCACGATGCGATGAGGACATGCCAGAAAACCCTCGGGGGTCGGTGTCACGGTGCGTCCAGCGGGGAGCGAGAGCCGGGTGCGAACGCGGGGGCAACAGCCTAGCGGGGAGCCCCGGGTGCTCCCCGTTGTGCACGGTAACAAAAAGGTCACCTCGTTCGAACCGTCGGGAAGCGCTCCGGGGAACGGGAACCGCTCTTCCGCTCGCGCATTACCCACGAGTAAGGTCCTGGAAGGGAATCGTTCGCGCCGCATGATGTGGTCGTTCGTCCTCCACACCGTGGGACGCCGCAGAGCGCGCGGCGGTTCTCGCCCTCCCCGCCGCGTGTGCGGGACATCACCCTCGCGACCGTCCCTCACACCACCGGCTTCCGAGCGACCACCGGACGGAAGCCGGACACAGATACGCCCCCGGAGTGCCCGTGTCCAGTGGACGCCACCGACTCGCCTCACCGACCGCCTCGACCACCCGCAGACTTCTCGGGTCGCCGCTGGGGATCACCGCGATCGCCGTCGCGCTCATCACCGCCACCGCGATCGCGGTCCCGGTCGGCCTGGACGTGCTCGGCTGCGGTGAGACCCGCTATCTGCGCGTGTCGGCGACCCAGAACATGGCACCCGTGCTGCGCGAGGCCGCCACCGATTTCAACGACGGCCGCCCCGGCTACGACGGCGAGTGCGTGTACGCGCAGGTGGACGAGATCGCGCCGCACCGGATCATGACCACCCTGTCCGGCGGCCGCTCCGGGGACTCCACCATCGCACCGCACGTGTGGGTACCCGAGTCCTCGGCCTGGGTCGAGCTGACCCGCGTGTCGGAGGGCGGCATGCACGGCATCGAGACCGACCCGCCGTCCCTGGCCAGCTCACCGGTGGTCCTGGCCGCTCCGGAGGACACGGAGGGCATGCCCGCTCCCGACGACACCAGCTGGACCCTGGTCCTGCCCGGCGAGCGGAGCCCCGACCGGCCGCTGGTCATGGTCGATCCCAACCGCGGCGTCGACGGCATGACCGTCATGCACGCCGTCCGGCGCCACCTGGGCAGCGGCGACGACGCCGACACCGCCATGACCGACTTCGTACGCGACGTGCAGCGCGACAGCGCGTTCGGCGAGATCGACCTCGACACCTTCCACCCCGGATCGGCCGCCGCCGAGGAGCGTGTCGACCCGGTGATCGTCGTCCCCGAGCAGGCGGTGGTGTCCTACAACGCCGACAGGGCCTCGTCCGCGCCCCCGCTTCGGGCCCACTACCCCGTGGAGGGCACCGTCAGCCTCGACTACCCCTACGTCACCACCACCGACGTGCCCTCGCTGCAGTCGGCCGCCGCCGACCTGTACGAGGTGCTGCGCCAGGAGTCCTACCGCTCGCGCCTGCGGGAGCTCGGATTCCGCGATCCCGACGGCACCGCGTCACCGACCCTGAACGGCCGGCCCGGCCTGGTCGCCGAGGAGCCGGCCACCCACGGGGACCTGACGGGGGACGCCCTGCTGGCGTCGGTCACCGACTGGAACAGGTTGTCGATGCCCAGCCGCACCCTGGTGCTCGCCGACACCTCCGCGAACATGGCGGAGGCCCTCGACGGGGAGCGGAGCCGGATGGACGTCGCCCAGCAGGCGGCGCTCACGGGCCTGTCGCTGTTCCCCGACGAGACCGACATGGGCCTGTGGCTGATGTCGGACGAGTACGGCGGAGGCGGTCGCGACGAGGCCGCCGACCTGCACCGCCTGGGCACGGCCGACGAGAACGGGGAGGCCACCCGCCGGCAGGAACTCATGGAGGTGGCCGAGGGGATCGGGGTGCGGGGCGGCGGCTCGCGCCTGTACGACAACATCCTGGCCGCCTACGACGAGGTGGCGGACGACTACTATGAGGACAAGATCAACAGCGTCATCCTGCTCACCGCCGGGCAGGACGAGGGGTCCAGCGACATCTCCCACGGGGAGCTGGTGGCGGCGCTGCAGGACCGCTTCGACCCCGAGCGCCCGGTCAGCACGTTCATCATCGCCTTCGGTTCCCAGGCGGAGGAGTCCGAGCTGCGCCAGATCGCGGCGGCCACCAGCGGATCGCTGTTCGTGACCGAGGACCCCGGCGAGATCGGCGACATCTTCCTCAGCTCGATCTCGCGGCGGCTGTGCGTGCCCGACTGCGACGGCTAGACCGTGTTCCCGGGAGTTCCGGCCCACCCGCCCGGTGCCCGCGTACGGGCCGGTCGGGCACGGAGCCCGGCCTGGACCGGTTCGGGCCCCAGAGGGACGGATACCGCCAATCCGGCTCGAAACGGCCCCAATGGGACAGAAGTGGTCTCGATTGGATATCGGAATCGATTTTCGGTCGGACCGCTTCCGAAAAGCAGACGCATGCAGAACGGGCCGGATTTTCCGAGGTAACCGGCCCTGTGCTCAGGTTCGACACGGCGGCTCCCCGGATCCGCCGTCGCATGACCGGTTCGACCGACATCTCCTCAACCTGAACCGTTGAGTACCGTTTCCCACCAGTAACACACGTGTGGTCGGCCCGCCCACCGGATCGGTGCGTACGGTCATCCCGCACCACCCACCCCCGTACCAACACATCCCCCCTGTACGACACGTGTCCGTACACCACCCCGTGAGGAAAGCTGTGGGACGTCACCGCGGAAGATACGCAGAAGAACCCTCCAGCCGCGCCAGGCGCCGCCGCGGCCGCGGTGGCGCCTTCGCCGCCCTGGCCGCGGCGCTGGTGATCGTGCTCGGTCTGACCGTGGCGGGCGTCTACATGTTCGGTCAGGCCGACGGCTGCGGCGGATCCGACATCACACTGGACGTCGCGGTCAGCCCCGAGCTGGCCCCCGCCCTGGACGAGGTCGCCTCGGGCTTCAACACCGAGGAACACCAGGTGGACGGGCGCTGCGTGTACGCGGAGGTGCGCCAGGTCGACTCCGCCAACGTCGCCTTCGGCATCACCGGTGCCGGCGCCACCATGGGCGACACCGAGTCCGACGTGTGGATCCCGGACTCCTCGATATGGCCGCGCCTGGTGCAGAGCGAGGCGGGCGACGCCGTCATCACCGAGACCGGGACCTCCGTGGCCCGCTCGCCGCTGGTCCTGGCCGAGCTCGCCGAGCACGCCGACGACAGCGGAGGCCCCAGTGCCTGGGCGGACGTCATCCCCACCTCCGCGCCCGGCGAGGGGGGTCGCACGGTCCGCGTCGTCGACCCCGCGCGCAGTTCCACCGGCATGGGCACCCTCTACCTGTTGCAGGGGGCGCTGAAGGAGAACAGCCCCGACACCGCGACCTTCAACACGCGCATGACCGCCGCGCTGCAGGCCCTGCACCAGGGAGCCTCCCCCGACGAGGAGGCCGCCTTCCTCGCCTTCAGCGGGGGCACCGCCGAGGCCCCGCCGGCGATGGTGATGTCGGAGCAGGCCGTGTGGCGCTACAACTCCGCGCACTCGGAGGCCGGCGCCCGGGCCAGCTATGTGGAGGGCGACACCTACTACCTCGACTACCCGTACATCGTGCGCAGCGAGGAGAGCGACGTCACCCGCGCCGCCGAGGAGTTCCGCACGGCGGTGCGCGGCGACGCGGCCCAGACCCGCATCCTCGAACAGGGCTTCCGCGGCTCCGAAGGCGAGGTCGACACGTCCGTGCTCACCGAGGACGCCGGCTTCACGGAGGAGCCGCCCACCGAGCTGGCCACGCCGTCCGAGGGCGCGACCAACGATCTGATCCGTGCCTGGAACCAGCTCAAGATGGACTCCCGGGTGCTCACGATCGTGGACGTCTCCGGATCCATGCTGGCCGAGGTGCCGGGAACCGGGATGACCCGCATGCAGGTGGCCAGCGCCGCGGCCGCCGAGGGGCTGCAGATGTTCACGGACAGCTCGGAGCTGGGCCTGTGGAAGTTCTCCACCAACGTCAACGGCGACCTGCACTACCAGGAGACCGCCCCGATCCGCGAGCTGCAGGCGACCGTCGAGGGCGACACCACGCACAGGGACGTCATGGCGAACGCGCTGGGCTCGCTCGCGCCGATGCCGCAGGGTGACACGGCGCTGTACGACACCTACCTGGCCGCCTACCAGGAGATGTCGAGCACCTACCGGCCTGACCGGACCAACGTCGTCCTCATGCTCACCGACGGGGACAACGACAACCCCGACGGCCTGGAGCTGGACGGGCTGATGTCCCAGATCAACGACATAGCGGACCCGTCCCGGCCGATCCCGATCATCACGATCGCGTTCGGGCCGGACGTGCAGAACCTGGAACCGCTCCAGGAGATCGCCGCGGCCACCGGCGGCGCCGCGTACATGACGGAGGACCCCACCGAGATCGGCCAGATCTTCCTCCAGGCGTTCTCCCTGCGCATCTCGGAGAACGAGACCGAGTAGGCCTCTCCTCCGGCGACATCCGGGCCGCGGCGTGTGACGCCGCGGCCCGGACCCGTGTCAGGGGTCGGGAACAGGGGAACCGGGACCGGAACGGTTCCTCCCGCCGTGTGCGCGGTGTGAGCGATGTGCGCGCAGTGCTCTCGCGGTACGGGGCACCGGACGGAACCCGGAGTGACAAGTCCCTGTCCTTCCCCGGAGGGGCTATGGACTTCTTCCCCGGGTTGACGTACCCAGAAAGGAGCCGGGGCCTGTCCCCACGGCGGCCGCCCCTCCGGGACGCCGCGGTTCGGGGAGGGGGAGGGGAACAGGACCTGCTCGTCCGGGTCTCCCCCGCGCGCCGGACCCGGCACACGACGACCGGATGGGGGAAGGCCATGGCGGAGGCGTGGATGCCCGGCGCCGAGAGGCTCGACGGCGGAGCCGTCCGGACACCTCCCGGAATCGGCGCCCCTCGCGCCGTGTGGACGGTGACGGAGTCGGACCCCGGGGCCTGGTCCGCGCGCGAGGAGGCGCGGCGGATGGTGGACGAGGAGCGCACCGCACACCTGGTGTGGAACCCGTTGACCGGTGAGGTGGTCCAGACCCTGGCGGCGACCCGCCGCAGCCGGGTGGCACTGGGCAGCACCCACCAGTACGGACTGCACCTCGACCACGGGCACGAGGGACGGGTGTGCCTGGTGGTGGCGGCGATCGCCTCTCGGGAGGCACCCTTCACCGACGGTCCGATGCTCGGACTGGCCCCGATCCTGGCGTGGACGGACTCGTGGGGAGTGGCACGGACCTGGCACGCGGGCCCTCCGGGGAGGGAAGGGGTCAAGGCCGGGGAGGCGGCGCGTCAGTGGGCCCGGGGCGGCCACTTCGGCCACGACCAGGTACCGGGCTCCTGCGCCAAGGGGCCGGGAAGGCTGGACACCGCGCGCCTGCTGGCCACCGGTCCGCCCGTGGAGGGGGCGTCCCGCGCTCCGCGCACCCGCCCGGAACCACGACGCTCTGCGACCACGTGAGTACGGGACGGAAGGAGGGAAAAGCACCGAACGCCCCGAACAGGAGGAACCGGGTACCGCTGGTTCACCACCGGCCCACAACCCCTTAGTCTGTCGCCCATGGGTGGATCTATCGAGCCGGGTTGGTACGCGGACCCGCAGGGCGACGCGCAGACGCTCAGATGGTGGAACGGTGACGAGTGGACGCGGCACACCCGTTCCCTGAGCGAACTCCAGGGAGGTGCCGACGGCTCCGACGAGGAGGCCGCCACCACCCACCTGGGCGGTTCCGGGCCGCGGGACTCCCCCTCCGAAGAGGAGGACACCGGAACGGTACGGCTGGGCCCCTCCCCGGCTCCCGCGCCGGTCGACGACGATCCCAGCACCATGCGGATCAACCCCTCCTGGGCCCAGGGCGGGGCCGACGGTCCCGCCGCCCCCGTGGACGACGATCCCAGCACCATACGCATCAACCCCTCCCCGGCTCAGGACTCCCCCCAGCAGGACACCGCCCCGCCGTTCCCCCAGGCCTCCCAAGCCCCCATCGACGACGAGCCCAGCACCATGCGGATCAACCCGTCGTGGGCGCAGGGCTCCTCCCCCGCTCCTCAGACCTCCGCCCCCCAGGCCCCCGTCGACGACGAACCCGGCACCATGCGGGTCGGCCCCTCCGCCCCGTCCGGACGCGACGATGACGAGCTGCCCACCGCGGACCTCTCCGGCGACGAGATCCCCACGTCGGATCTGAGCGACGCCGTCGGCGGCGAGGACGTACCGCGCACGGCCGTGTTCGACCCGGGGGCCTCCGGTGACGCCCCGCGCACCGCGGTGTTCCCCCCTTCCGGGGGCGAGCCCTCCGGGACCGCCGTGTTCGACCCCGCCGACCCGGCGTTCTCGGGTGGTACGGGCGAGGAGGACGACAATAGGGGCGGCAAGTTCAACAAGTTCCTCGGCAGCCTCAAGGAGGGGTGGGCCGACCTGTCCGAGGAGCGCAAGGAGCAGCGCCGCCAGGCCGAGGAGGCCGCCGCCAAGCAGCGTGAGGAGGAGGCCCGGCGCCAGGCCGAGGAGCAGGCCAGGAATCCGTCCGGGCAGGCCGGGCAGGCCCCGGGCACCGCCGACGACGCACCGGCCGACACCCGGTCGGGCGCCTCGTGGGCCCCGCCAGGGCAGCAGCCCTCCGCTCCGGAGGCTCCCGGGCAGCAGACACCCGGCCAGTCGGCCTCCGGCGCCCAGGCACCGCCCGCCCAGCAGCATTCCGGCGCACAGCCTCCCGGTGCGCCGCCCTCCGGCCCGCAGCGTCCCGGCGCGCAGCCCTCCGGTCCGCAGTACGGCTACTCCGCCGGGGCCACGCCCCCGTCCGGTCCGCAGCCGGGCATGTTCTCACCCCAGCGGCAGGCCGGTCCGCAGCCGCCGCCGTCGGGTCCCCAGCAGGGCTATCCCCAGTACCCGCCGCCCCATCAGGGCGGTTTCCCGCCTCCCGGGTACCCGCCCCCGCCGCAGGGAGGCCACCCGAACACACCGCCGCGCCCGCCGCAGGGTCCGCCGCCGGGTCCCCCCGGGCATCCTCCGCATGCGATGGGCCGCCCCGGTCCGCCCCCCGGGTTCCCGCCGGCGCCCGGCCCGATGGCCGGTGGTCCGCACGGTCCCGGAGGGCAGCCGCCGATGGGCGGTTACCCCGGGGGCCCCCAGGGGCCCCAGTGGGGACAGCCGGGTCCGGGGCAGCCTCCGGGCGGGTATCCCTACCAGCAGCGGCCCCCGCAGCAGCCCAGGAGGAAGAAGAAGCGCGGCTGTGGCTGCGGATGCTTCTTCTTCCTCCTGATCGTGCTCGTCGTCGCGGCTCTGGCCTATCTCCAGTTCTGGGACGTGTGGGACTGGATGTACGAGCTCATCGGCGTGGGCGCACCGCCCGGCGTCTCGGACAACTGGGTCTGGGACTGACCCGGGTCTCCCAGGGGCGGTCGGACAGCGTTGCGGCCGCCCCTTCGCCATCCCCGGCGCTGCTCACGAGCCCCTAAGCTGACCGGTATGACTGACAGTTTGGTGTGGATCGACTGCGAGATGACGGGCCTGGACTTCGAGAGCGACGCGCTGATCGAGGTGGCCTGTCTGATCACCGACGGGGAGCTCAACATCCTCGACGAGGGTGTGGACGTCGTGATCAGACCCCCGCAGGACGCACTGGACCGCATGGGCGACTTCGTGCGCAACATGCACACCACCTCCGGACTGCTGGAGGAGTTGGACAAGGGTGTGAGCCTGCAGGAGGCCGAGGACCTGGTCCTGGAGCACATCCACCAGTACGTGACCGAGCCGCGCAAGGCCCCGCTGTGCGGCAACTCGATCTCCACCGACCGCACGTTCCTGGCACGTGACATGAAGCGCATCGACGAGTTCCTGCACTACCGGATGGTGGACGTGTCCTCCATCAAGGAGCTGCTGCGCCGTTGGTACCCGCGTGTGTACTACGCGAGCCCGGAGAAGAACGGCGGCCACCGGGCGCTGGCCGACATCACAGAGAGCATCCGTGAGCTGCGGTACTACCGCGCCGCGGCCTTCGTCCCCCCGCCCGGCCCGAGCTCGTCCGCGGCCCGCGCCATCGCCGCCGACGTGGTCGCCGAGGACCCCGGAACGAAGGGCTCCGAGGAGGACTCGGAGAACCGCACCGCCGAAAACTGATCGAAGCACTCCCCCGAGTCCGCTAAGCTTGAGACGTACGCAGGGCCGCGAGGCCAGGCGCACGTGGTGGGTGTAGCTCAGCCGGTAGAGCACTTGGTTGTGGTCCAAGAAGTCGCGGGTTCAAGTCCCGTCACTCACCCCAGAGGCAAAAGCCCCTGACCAGCGCAAACGCGCAACGGTCAGGGGCTTTTGCGTTGTCGGGGGTGCACCAGCGGGTGCACGGGGGCGAAAATGTACCCGCCGAGTGTGCACCGCCCATCCCGTCACTCATCCCGGGGCGGGGTGCACCCGGGTGCACGATGCAGAGTGATTCGCTGCGGCCTAATACGGCGTTCTCACGCTACGTTCGACAGCTCTTCGGAGGAATCTTGACCTGCAAGCTGCTGAAGCTTCGCTCGCTTGCGCACCTCGATCCTCCCGTACCTGGTCTGGACGATCCCCCGGCTTCGCCAGCCACGTAGGATCCTCTCGACCGTCTCTCGCGAGACTCCAATCCATGAAGCCAGTTGCCCCTGTGTAACCAGAAGCTCTTCCCGGTCCGTGATTCGACCATCACGAGGCCACAGCGCAAGGAGCGCCTGAGCCAGCCGCCGAGGGGCGCCTTGGCCGCCCTCTGCCCGGACTTTCTCCGCAGCAGCAAGCCTGCAGTGTAGGTCAGCCGCTATCGCTCGCCACAGACTTGGTTGATACTCAATGCACTGGTTGAAGTGAAGGGCGGGTATCCGTAGGACCTTGACTGGGGTTATCGCGCAAGCGGACTCGCGATAACACGGTGCCTGAGCAGGGGGATAAGGACTCCTCGACGCCCAACTGAGTACTTCTCGATCGCCGAGCAGGTCTCCGCTATGGCGCACCCCTACCAAACCATCATGGGGCAGTCGCTCAGTCAGCGTGACCGTGCCACTGATGATGATCAGCAAGTTCGTTGCATGGGTTCCAGCGCGGTAGAGAAGGAGTCCGGAGCCGACCTTCTGATACGCCCCCAGACTCTGGAACCCATGCCATTGCCCCTCGGAGAGCCGGGAAGCAAATGACTCTTCCGGCCACGACGGGAAGAGCGGAGCCTGTTCCGTCATCAGCCGCGTCCACGCAGAGAGCGGACTAGTGCTGCGATACCACCCATGACAGCCGCCAGCGCGGTGAGGGAGGTAGCAACAACAGTTGGGTCCACGCTTGCAAGTGTCACTGAGACCACACCCACCAAGGCAAGCGCGGCCAAGGCCACGAGGGGCCTAACCCAGGGAGCACTCCGTTCATGCGCGGAGGCTGGAGGTGTGATTTCACGATCACCGATGGCCATGGAGATCTCCTTCGCCGAGCCTACGGAAACCAACACGACCAACCCGTGCAACTTCGGTGGTAGGACGAAGTTGCATGATCCAGGTCAGTCGCGAAGGCGTCGCGGTCCTGTGTGGAAGTACGTTACCGATCCTCCACGCATGGCCTGACAGCTCAGGAGGTAGTCCACGCACTGAAGAGGCCGCCCCAGGTCACAAACGGGGCGGCCTCTTCAGTGAGATGGGACTCCGGGCTACCACCCCCGAAGTACTGTCTACCTGCGGTGATTCACTAGGCTCGGCGAAGAGACCACGAGATCACCCGCATATCCCACCCTACGGGTATGTGACCTTGGCCCGTACGCTCTTTCCGACTAATGCCGGATTCTGGCGCAACCAGGACTGTCACTACACACGCACCCCGGGCCGCGAAACCTAACATATCGACCATGACAGCGTCGGACGCGCAACTACAGCGGAAGGTTCTTCGAGAACCTTCGCCGATTCCCTTCGCTTCGGCCCCCGTCCAAGCGATGGTCCACGCATGGCAACCATCAACCAGCGCAAACTAGCCGACGGGCGCATCCGCTACTGGGTGAAATGGCGACTCGGCGGCACCCGCACCGGCGCGCCCCAGTCCGAACCCTTCGACACCCACGCCGACGCCCACACCTTCCGTCTTCACGTCGAAGCCGCCGGACACCAGTGGCCCGAGAACTGGATCCGCCGCCAAGGCTGGGCCCCGGGATGGGTCCCCGGCCACGGATGGGTCAAGACCGACGCGGACGACGAACCCGAAGCCGAGCCGGTGCTGTTCGCCGACTACGCCCGCGACCTCGTCGACTCCATGACCGGCATCGCCGAACGCACCCGCGCCGACTACCACCGCGACCTGGACATCCACCTGATCCCCCGCTTCGGGAAGGTGAACCTGCGCGATCCCGCCCAGCTCACACCCAAGGACGTACGCACCTGGATCAACCACCTGCGCACCGGCGTCCCCGACCCCACCGCCCCACACAGGACCAGCACGCCCGGCCGGGGGCGCAAGAAGGAACCGGGATGGCTGCGCAAACCCCTCTCCCCCAAGTCCATCCACAACCTGCACGGACTGCTGTTCACCGTCTGCGAGGCCGCCGTGCGCGAGGACCCGCCGCTACGGCCCTCCAACCCGGCCTCGCGCACCCGTCTGCCCCGCGTCGACGACGGCGAAGGAGACCACGACATGTGCTTCCTCACCCGCGAGGAGTTCACCCTGCTGCGCGACTCCATGGCCGAGGACGTACGCGACATGGTGGAGGTGTTCGTGCGCACCGGAATGCGCTACAGCGAACTCACCGCCCTCCAGGTCCGCGACATCACCCTCACGTCCGCCATCGGACCCGATGGGCAGCCGCTCACCCTGGGGCACCTGGACGTGCGGCGGGCGTGGAAGCGCTGCCCCGACAACACCTTCCGGCTCGGTGCGCCCAAGACCCGCAGCTCGCGCAGGCGCATCCCGCTCTCACCGCGCACCATCGATCTTCTCCGCCCCCGGTTGGAGGGCAAGGGACCGGAGGAGTTCGTGTTCACCACCGACCGGGGGTCCTGGTGACGGCACTCCTCCTTCTACGGGCGCAGGTGGGCGCCCGGGGTCAAGGAGACCCAGCGGCGAGGGCTCGGCAAGAAGCCGCGCATCCACGACCTGCGCCATTCGGCACGATGGAGGCCGAACTCGGCGCCGCGCGGGACCGGTACCAGCGGGCCGCCACCGATTCAGTGGGGCTGAGGAAGTCCCTTGGCGAGAGTCGGCAGCGGATCCGCGACCTGGAGAGGGACCTGGCCACAGCCGAAAGGGGCAAGGCGGCGCTGGAGTCGGTGGCCGACCGGCGGAAGGAACTCATCGACGAACACAAGGCCGTCATCGAGAAGCTGCGCACCGAACAGGCGGGGCTGGAGAGGCGGCAGCCCGAGGAGGCTAGCCCTCAGGTGGATGCGTGCTCGCCAGGCGAGCAGGCCCCAACAGCGATGATCTTGCCCGTAGCGGCGGTGCCGGCGGCCGAGCACGCCTGTACGGGCAAGATCATCTGTGAAAGTCCACGGGGACCACCCCCGTCAGGCCGTCCACCGCACAGGCCCGGTCGTAGTCGTCCGGGGTGTCCGGGTCCCCGAAGATCATCCCCTCGTCCGTGCAGCCGCCCCATGCGGCCAGCGCGGAGGAGGGAACCAGCAGCAGTGGGCCTCCGAACGAACTCACCCAGGTGGGAGGAACACCGGACGCGTCGGCTTCGGTGGAGGAGAAAGCGCTCATGCCGCCAGTGTTCCCGCGGCCACAGACAATGTCCTGCCGCGACATCGGACCGGCTCTGTCACCAGGGCTTCTTCACCGGTTCTGCCCGAGCGTGGCCGGATGTGGCCCCTACCCGGCTTCGGGACGAACATCCAGGTGAAGCAGCGATCCTCTTCGGAAATCAGTCGTATGTCCAGGTAAGGGAGGTTTGTCGTGTCTGTCTGGTCACTGTTAGCTTCCTTGCCAACCGGTCGCCTCACGTGATCGAACATGCGGTCTCTCCCCGCCGGGGACCCCGTAGAACAGCGGCAGGTGTGCTACCGCCACGACGCCGCGTACGGTGGACCCGCCGGTGCAGTTTCACCGGCGGGCCTGCCATATCCGCCCCTGACAGGACCACCAGGTGCCGAACCGTATTCTCTCCTTCGCCTATACGGCATGTGTCGCATTCGCGGCGCTCATCGCCTTCCTCCTCGCCGTCACTGCCGAGCAGACCATGTATGTCCTTGAGGACTCGGAGATGGTGTGGATCACCGAGAACGAGGGCACGCACGACACCGGCGATATCGCGCGCACCGTGCAGGAGATCGCCGACGACCACGGTGCCGCCATCGGCTACACCATCCTCGACGTCAACGAACCCTCCTCTCGGGCCCACCTGTACCTGGCGGTCTCCGATCCCGAATCCCACTACGCGGACTGGTTGGAGGAGGGGTATCCGTCCTTCAGCCGCAGCTTCACCGTAGAAACCCACCCCATCGACGAGTTCGGCGACGTGGGGCCCAACGGCCACTACCTCGTCTTCGGCACCCCGGAGGCCCAGCCCGCCCTGCGCGAGGCCCTCGCCGAGCACGGACTGCACGAGGCCCCCGGGACACAAATCACGCAGCTGTGGCACTTCTTCACCGGCGGCCAGCTCTTCAACCTCCTGGCCGTCGCCCTGCTCGGCACCGTCACCGCTGTCGGCGCCGGGGTCCTGCTCTCCTCCCGCGACTACGCCGTCATGCGCCTGCAGGGCCACTCCTACGCGAGCATCCTGCGCAAGGACCTGCTCAAGATCGCCCGTCTGTGCGCGATCACGCTGCCCACGGTGACCGCCGCCGTACTGGCCTTCCTCGGCTTCTACAACGGATGGAACCAACTCGGCTTCTACGCGCCCCTCGCACTGGCCTTCCTGGCCATGCTCATTGTGCCCTGCCTGGCCGTACACGCCGCCGTCCTGGGCCTGGTGCACGCCACCGGCATCCTGCCCGCCCTCAGGGGCCGCCTGCCCGTGCGCAGCACCACCGTCGCGATCTACCTGGTGCGCGTCCCCGTGCTGGTGCTGACCCTGGTCATCGTCGGCTCCGTCGTCACCGCGGCGCAGAACGCCCGCGACCAGCGCATCGGGTTGGAGGTGTACGAACAGTACGACGACACCTCCCGGCCCGCTCTGAGCGCCAATTACGGCTGGTCGGACGAGCAGGCCGTGGACGATGAACTCGGCCCCTGGCTGCGCGAGGTCGATGCCGACGGTGACATGGTGCTGGCGGTGCACATGGACCCGTTCTCACTCGTGCCCGGCGGTCAGGCCGGACCGACGGCACCCGGTACGGACCGTCCCGTCCTCCTGGTCAACGACACCTACCTGTCCGAACAGGAGATCTTCTCACCGTCCGGAGAGCGCTACGGGCCGGAGGAGACCATTCGTATTGTCACTCCCGAATCCGCCTCCGTCGACACCGACCAACTGGTGAAGGGCATGTCCGACAACTGGCTGGAGCTGAACGGCCTACCGAACCGCACTTTTGACATCGAGGTGCTGCCGGCCGCCGACGACCAGACCGTGTTCACGTACGGGGCACAGCGCTTCAACGGGCCGATGTTCCTGCCCCTGCTGCACGAACCGGTCATCATCGCCCTCCCCAACGGCGAGGTGATGTCCGATAGCAGCTACATCACCCACATGTCGGGACGGGAGACCGTCTTCCCCGATCCGGCGGTGGTCGAGGAGTTCCGGGCGGAGAGTCCCGAGGCGTCCCGCTACATCTCCATGGTCGAGATGCTCACCACCAGTGCCCACAAGGAGCACGGCGACACCCTGGCCGCACTACGCAGTGAGTCGTTCAACCTCCTCGGCGCGAGCACGGTGCTGCTGCTGACCGCCACGGCCGCGTGCATCATCCACGTGCGCACCCGCGCACAGGCCATCTTCGCCCGGCACATCAGCGGATGGACCTTCGTCGCCACGCACCGGCGGCTGCTGGCCGTCGAATCGGTCATCGCAGCGGCGTTCGTGGGATGGGCCACGTGGAACACCGTCACCACGCTGAACGCCGCGCGCAGTCCGGCCGCACCTCCTTCGGCGACGGCCACGACCGGAGCGGAGCCGTTCTACGCCGTGGGCATCGCGCTGGCCTCCCTCGCGATCACCCTCGGCGCGCTCTCCGTCTTCCACCGCCGCATCGTCCGTGAAGGCTCCTCGCAGGCCTGACCCACCCAAGGAACACCATGATCACCCTGAAGAACCTCGCCAAGTCCTTCGGTCAGCGCACCCTGTGGGAGGGGCTCGACCTGACCGTCCGCTCCGGGGAGGTGCTCGCCCTGGTCGGCCCCTCCGGCTCGGGCAAGACCACCCTGCTCAACTGCATGGGCCTCCTGGAGGACCCGAGCGGCGGCGACATCGTCCATGACGGCAGGAGGCTCAACCGCCTCGGTCCCGGGGGACGGCGCCGCTTCCGCCGCGACCACCTGGGATACCTGTTCCAGAACTACGCACTGATGGAGAACGCCACGGTCAGGGCGAACCTGGACGTGGCCCGACGCGACCGCGGGCTCCAGGCCGAGGCGCTGGAGCGCGTCGGCCTGGCCGGGCGCGAGAAGGAGAAGGTGCACTACCTGTCCGGCGGCGAGCAGCAGCGCGTCGCCCTGGCCCGCCTGATGGTCAAGAAGCCCTCCCTGGTGCTGGCCGACGAGCCGACCGGCGCCCTGGACGGGGACAACGGGCGCATGGTCATCGACACCCTGCGGGAGATGGCCCGCGAGGGGTGCGCGGTGGTGGTCGCCACCCACAACGACAACGTGCGCGAGGCCTGCGACGCGGTGTTCGACGTCCAGGACCAGCGCCTCACCGCCTCCGTGTAGGAGCCGCGAGCAGGCCGGGGAGGTACGTGAGGAGGCCGTCCCAACGGGAGACCACCATGTGCGCGCATCGAGTGCGGGTTCAGCGTCCTGAAGGTGGACGGGCACGGCCCGCGACTCCCCCCACGGGCCGTGGGACAAGGCGCGCGGAGCGGCCCGGGTTCCGTGTGTCCGGGGACGCCCCGCGCCGGGTTCAGAACTCCAGCACCAGGCGCCCGCGCACTCCGCCCGCCTCCAGCAGGCGGTGGGCCTCGGCGGCCTGCCCGGCGGGCAGGGCCCGCGCCACACGCGGCGTCAGCACCCCCTCCTCCACCTGTCGGCGCAGCCGGTCGAGCTTGTCTCGTTCGCGCAGGTAGTCCACGACCATGACGGGGTGGAAGGAGAGGCCGCGCTCGCGCGCCTGCTCGGTCCCGGTGTAGCCGCGTACGGTCGCGACGCCTCCGCCGTCGCGTACGGCGTCCAGGACCAGCTCGTTCTGCACCGCGCCGTCGACGAGGGCGTCGGCCCCGCCGGGAACCATCTCGCGGACGCGCTGGGCGACGTCGTCCCCGCGAGCCACCACGGCATCGGCCCCCAGTTCCTTGACCAGCGCCTCGTCCTTGGGTGCGGCGTCGGCCACGACCCGCAGCCCCTCGACCTTGGCCAGTTGGATCACGTACCCGCCGAGCACCCCGGCCGCGCCGGTGACGGCGAGGGTCCGCCCCGCCTCCAGGTCCAGCACGTCCAGCGCGCGCCGCGCCGTCAGGCCGTTCATGGGCAGGGTGGACGCGGCGGTGAACGGGACGCCGTCCGGGGTGCGGACCACCGAGTCCGCGGGCAGCACCAGGCTCTCGCTGTAGGCGCCGTGCGCGCCCTTCGGCGCGACGATCGCCATCACGGCGTCGCCGACGGCCAGGTCCGCGGACACCTCGGGGCCGACCTCGTCGAGTACCCCGGCGGCGTCCATCCCCGGCACGTAGGGCGGCGGGAACTCGCGCTGTGCGCCGGCGCGCCCGCCGCTGCGGACCAGGGTGTCGGTCGGGTTGACCGCTGCCGCGCGCACCCGGATCCGCACCTCGCCGGGCCCCGCGTGGCGCTCGGAAACGTCGAAGCTCCGCAGGGCCTCGGGGCCTCCGGACTCGTCTACTCCGATAACTCGCATGCCCGCGGCAACACGTGCCCGCGCGGCGGCTATTCCTGGCCCTGTGCCGGGGCGCCGGGCCAGCCCCGACAGGAACCGCCCTCCCCTGACGAGCACGGCCCGGAGTACGGAGTTGCGGCTCGCGGAGGAGCGGCGCAACCAGGCCGCCACCCTGGCCGAGCTGCTGGGGCTGGACATCGACAAGGCGGTCGAGCGCGAGCGCAGCTTCCGCGACCAGCTGGTGGAGGGCCGGTCGTCCGAGACGGCGAGGGCCGTGCTGGACTTCCTCGACGGCTGGACCGTCCGGGGCGGCGCCCTGTGGTGGGGGGACGGGACCGAGACCAGCTGCTTCATGCGGACCTGGGACCAGGCGACGTCCTGGCACAAGAGGTGGGCGCTGACCCTCTACCCCCGGACGGGCACCGCCGAGGTGGTCCTCCAGCACCTGCGCGCCCGTCCGCCGTTCGACACGATGGACATGCGCCGCGAACTGCTCGACCGGCTCAACGCCGTCCCCGGGACCGACCTGCCCGAGGACGCGCTCGACCGCCGGCCGAACTTCCGGATGGAGGTGCTGGCCGGTACGGGCGGACAACAGGTCCTGGAGGTACTGGTGTGGTTCCGCGGGCGCTGCCAGGAGTGGCTGGCCGCACAGGGCTGAGATCGAGGGGTGTCCGACTGCGATGATCTTGCCCGTAGCGGCGGTGTCGGCGGCCGAGCACGCCGGTACGGGCAAGATCATCTGTGAAAGTCCATGGCCGAGAAGCCCTCCCCGGTGCTGGCCGACGAGCCGGCCGGCGCGCTGGACGGGGACAACGGGCGCACGGTCACCGACACCCTGCGGGAGCCTGCGCCAGATGGCCCGCGAGGGGCGCGCGGTGGTGGTCGCCACCCACAACGACAACGTGCGCGAAGCCTGGCCTACACCGCGGAACCGGGGATGTGACGATGATCCGGTTCCTCCACGGCCAGCCGCTGGCCCTGGGAGCGGCGGCCGCACCCGCCGCCGCCCTGGTCCTCACCGCGCTCGGTCTGAGCAGCGCGGTGGGCGTCCTTGCGGTCGGCGCCCTCGGCATCGTCACCGCCGTGACCGCGCGGGACATGGTCAGGAACCCCACGGCCGGGCACTGGGGCCTGGACGTCCTGGCCGTCGTCGCCGTGATCGCCCCCGTGCTGGTCGGCGAGTACATCACCGGCCCCATCATCGCGCTGACGCTCACCGGCGGGGGAGCGCTTGAGGCCCTGGCCGCCCAGCGCGCCAGCCGCGAACTGGACACCCTGCTCAACCGCGCTCCGGCGTTCGCCCACCGGATCGGCCCCGCCACCTCCGAGGTGGAGCACCTGCCGTTCGACGAGCTCCCCACCCGTCTGGCCGACGGGAGCTGAAGCACAGCCGGGCGGCCGCGGGCCCGGCACCGCTGCCCGTGCACCGAGGGGATTACTTTCAGACGTCCCCAACTCATGTATCGGTCAGAGAAAAATTATATCCGGAAAACATCGGCATCCGGCCGCCCCAAGCCAAGCGGGTGAGAGCCGCCGGCACGGCTGAGTCTTTAGTACGCCACCGGTTTCTGTCTTTCGACCCCGACGCCCGGGACGCCTCACCCAAAGGCCCGTTCCAGGACGGACGACCTTTCCAGATGGAACCCGAACACATGTTCCCAGGGCGCACAGAGAATGGCCCGATGAAACCTCAGGGGATTTATCAAACCTCGACGCGGAAACTTCGTCCCGGCAGTGCGCAAGCGAGGGAAAAGGCGCCCCGACCACCTGCGGCTATGGCTTTCCGCACACGGGAGGTCGCCGTGGAGAAGCGGGAAGACATGCCCCGGCCAGGCAGAATGCCACGAGTGTGATACATGCCACTCCGAACGCACCCTTGACAGGAAGCACTGACTGAACAGGCATGTCTCGGCACGACACAGACCCCCAGTTCACACCGCACGACTCGGGTGCGCCACTTCTCGTGTGCGCTAATTATCCCACAAACCAGGAACTCTTCGTGCCGAAACCAGCACAATGCGTTCTTTGACTTCGCTTCGAGGGCGGTGCGAGCTTTATGTCGCTCGCCCGGGCTCGAACACCTTCCGTACCAGTAGGAACGGAGCACTCCCCCGCCTCACGTCCGTGTGCCGGCGCTCGGAGAAACGGCGTCCGGGGCACGGTTTCGCCTCCGGCCCCCGCATGAACAGCGCCCACCAGAAAGCCAGGTAGAGATGTACGACGTTATCGTTGTCGGCGCGCGATGCGCCGGTTCCCCGACCGCGATGCTGCTCGCAAGGAAGGGCCACCGCGTCCTTGTCCTGGACCGCGCCTCCTTCCCCAGCGACACCGTTTCGACGCACTACCTCCACCAGACCGCCCTGCTGCGGCTCCAGGACTGGGGCCTCCTCGACCCGGTGGTCAAGTCGGGCGCCCCGGCCATCCGCAAGATGCACTTCGCCTTCCAGGGCATCGAACTGAACGGGTTCGCCGCCCCCGTCGACGGGATCGACGCCGTCTACTGCCCGCGCCGCACCGTCCTCGACGACATCCTCCTCAACGGTGCCCGTGAGGCCGGCTGTGAGGTCGTGGAGAACTTCAGCGTCACCGACCTCGTCTTCTCCGAGGGGCGCGTCGTGGGTGTGCGGGGGCGCGAGGGCAAGGGCCAGGAGCGCGAGCTGCTCGCGCAGGTGGTCGTGGGGGCGGACGGCTTCCACTCGACCGTGGCCAAGCGGGCGGGCGCGCAGACCTACGACGTCCGGCCGGCGGCCAACTTCATCTACTACTCCTACTACAGCGGCCTCGACTGGGGCCTGCACCACAAGACCGGCCACAACCGCCGGTGGATCGGCACGTGGCCCACCAACGACGGCCTGACCATGCTGGCCGTGATCTGCAACCGCTCCCACCTCAAGGAGTTCCGCCAGGACGCGGAGAACCAGTTCCTCGCCACCTTCGACGACGTGGTGCCCGAGATGGGCGAGGAGTTGCGCGCCAAAGGCCACCGCGAGGAACCCTTCCGTCCCATGCGCAACCCCGACAACTACTACCGGACCGCCCACGGTCCTGGCTGGGCCCTGGTGGGGGACGCCGGATACCACAAGGACCCCTTCACCGGATGGGGCATGGCCGACGCCTTCATCCACGCGGAGATGCTGGCCGACCGCCTGCACGAGGGGCTGTCCGGGAAGCGCCCCGTGGACGAGGCCCTGGCCGACTACGCGGCGGCACGCGACGAGGAGAGCGCCCCCGTCTACGACTTCACCTGCACCCTGGCCGAACTCGAACTGCCGCCGTTCTACAAGGCGGTCATGGGCGCGATCAGCCAGGACCAGAAGTGGACCGACACCATGCTGGGCATCATCGCCGGCCTGGTGCACGGGGACGAGATCTTCTCCCCCGAGAGCCTCCAGAAGCTCTACGACGAGACCGGCGTTCCCGAGGAGGAGCGCGTCTACGATCCGAGCGCCTGAGCAGCGCTCCTCTCCCGTCCGCGACCGGTGCGCGGAGCCGGACGGCCCCGCGAGTCGCCCTCCCCCAGCTTCCCCCGACCCTCCCGGGAGTCGTCATGACCGAAGTGTCCAGCATGTTCGATCTCATCAGTGAGCAGAACGAGGAACGCGAGTACTTCGACACCGGCGGTGTCGGCCAGTCCCACGAGTTCTACACCGGCGAGGAGCAGTTCCGACGGGAGATGAGAAGCGTCTACGGACGCCGCTGGCTCCCCGTGGACCACGTGTCCCGTCTCCCCGAACCCGGCTGCTTCACCACCCTGAACATCGGTAGCGGATCCCTCCTGCTCCTCCACGGCGACGAGGGCGTCAAGGCCTACCACAACTACTGTCGGCACCGCGGCTACAAGCTGGTGGAGGAGCCCGTCGGCAAGCGCCAGAGCCTGGTCTGCGTCTACCACTGCTGGGTCTACGACCGCAACGGCGGGCTCAAGACCCACAACGGCACCTACTTCGACCACTTCTTCTCCAAGGAGGAGAACGGCCTGGTGGGGGTGCACACCCAGATCCGGCACGGGGTCGTCTTCGTGTGCTTCGCGGAGGACCCGCCCGATCTGGACGAGGCCCTGGGCGAGTTCGACCGGTTCGCCGACGCCTACCAGCTGGCCGACCTGCGGTGCGTGCAGTACAAGGACTACCCGGTGGCCTCCAACTGGAAGCTGGTCGCGCACAACGTCAACGAGAGCCTGCACTTTCCCACCGCCCACAAGGACCTGCACAAGGTCACCGACTTCGACGCCGCGGGCACCTACGACCTCAAGGGCGACGACATCGTGGGGGCCTGGCAGATGCTGCGGGAGGGGTACGGGTCCATCTCCACGACAGGGCGGACCGACCGCGCCCCCATGCCGCTGGTACCGGTGGAGGACCGCCGGAAGGTCAACTGGATCACGATCCTGCCCAACCTGCTCTTCGGGATGACCAGCGACTACGTGATGATGCAGTGGGTGTGGCCCGAGAGCCCCGGTTCCTGCGTCGTCCGCCACTTCTGGCTGTTCCACCCGGACGAGACCGCCAAGGAGAGCTTCTCCCACGAAGCCGTCTTCGCCCTGTGGGACAAGGCCAACTACGAGGACTGGGAGCTGTGCGAGCGCACGCACCGCGGCCTGTCCAACCCCATGTGGCGCCCGGGCCAGCTCTCCCTGGACGAGGAGGTCGTCGCGCAGATCGACGCCTGGGTCGCCCGCCACACCCAGGACGCGGAGGCCTGAGTATGAGTGTCGACTGCTACGTCATCGGCGGTACCCGGGTCCTCACCTCCTGCGCGGAACTGCTCCTCTCCCACGGGGTCCGGGTCAGAGGCGTCCTGTCGGACGATCCGGCCGTGACGGAGTGGGCCCGCGCGCACGGCGTGGAGGCCCTGGACCCGCACGGCGACCTGGTCGGTGCGCTGTCCTCCCAGCCCTTCGACTTCCTGTTCAGCGTCGTCAACTTCCGGATCCTGCCCGCCGAGGTGCTGGCCCTGCCCAGGATCGCCGCACTGAACTTCCACGACGGCCCCCTGCCCGGCTTCGCGGGCAGCAACATCGCCTCCTGGGCCCTGTACGAGGGGGTGCGCCGGCACGCCGCCACCTGGCACGTGATGGAGGAGGAGGTCGACGCCGGGGCCGTGGTCGCCGAGCGCTGGTTCCCGGTGCGCGACCTGTCCACGGCGCTCTCCCTGACCTACGAGACCGCCCAGGCGGGCATCGACCTGTTCGCGGAGATGGCCCCCCTGCTCGCCGAGGGGCGCCTGCCCGACCCCGTCCCGGCCCATCCCGGACGCGAGTGGCGCTTCTTCGCCCGCGCCGACCGCATGGCCGGCGGCGGCGTGGTCCACGCGGGCACGGCGGCGGCCGAGGCAGGGCGCCTGTCCAAGGCCCTGGACTTCGGTTCGTTCCCCAACCCGGTGGGGCTGCCCGCGTTCGCCACCGCGCGGGACGCCGTCTTCGTCGGTCAGATCCGCGCACTCGACCGGGACGAGGAGTACCGGGAGAGCACGACCGTCGCCGTGACCGACTCGCAGATCCGGATCGCGGCTCCCGACGCCGACATGGTGCTGAGCGACTTCACCACCACCGAGGGCGACGCGGTGAGCGGGCGCGGCGCGGCCCAGCGGCTGGGGCTGCGCGTGGGCGAGCCGGTCCCCGCCCCGGACGAGGGGTTCCTGGAGGCGGTGGAGCGGGCACAGCCGGACCTGCGAGCGCACGAGCACAGGTGGCGCGACCGGCTCGCGGACCTGCGTACCCTCCCTCTGGACGCCGACGACTTCTCCGCACAGGTCTCCCACTACAACCGGTTCGAGATGGCCTTCCTGCCCATGTGCGAGGAGGACTCCGCCGCGGTGCGCCGGGCCTTCCTGGAGGTCCTGTCCGAGCGCGGCGGCGTAGGCTCCTTCGACTTCGGGTGGTCGCCCCACCGGGCGCAGGACCTGGCCGAGCGGACTCGCGGCCTGGCCACCACCCGCGTGCCGGTCCGCTTCGACGCGTCCTCCCCGTCCTCCCCGGAGGAGGACCTGGCCGCGGCCGAGCGCCGGGGCCTGTACGCGACGGACCTGGAGGTCCGCCTCGGGCTGGCCCAGCGCCCGCCGGGCGCCGAGGGCCCGTCGTTCACCCGGGTGATGGTCCTGGAGCGCTTCCGCGAGGACCCGGCCTCGGTCGCCTCCGACACCGAGGTCGCACTGGTGCTACCGCCGCGAGGCGTCCCCGCGGTGTTCGTGCGGGAGACCGCCATGCCCGGCTCCGAGGCGCTGGAGTTCGTGGACGAGGTCGAGGAGCGGATCCTGTCCGCGCTACGGTCCGAACCCGCGGAGCCGCCCACCGCTGAGCCGGCCCCCGTGCCGGTCGCCGAGCCCTCCGAGGAGCGGGGCGGGCCCCTCACACGTCCTGCGCCCGCCGAGCGCTCCGCCCGGACCGTCCTGGACCTGGTCCGCCAGGTGTGGGAGCGGACCCCCGACGCGGTGGCGGTACGCACGGGCGACCAGAACATCACCTACGCCGAGCTCGACGCGTGGTCCTCTGCCGTGTGCGCCGGCCTGCGGGAACGCGGTGTGGGCGAGGGGTCGGTCGTGGCCCTGCTCACCGGCCGCGGCCGGGAACTGGTCCCGTCCATGCTGGGCGTCCTGCGCGCCGGGGCGGCCTTCCTCCCCCTGGACCCCGGCTATCCGCCGGAGCGGCTGCGGACGTACGCGCAGATCGCCGAGAGCGCACTGGTCCTGACCACCTCCGAGCTGGAGGGGCGGGCCCACTTCGTGGGCTCTCCCGTGCTGGTGCCCGAACCCGGGGATCCCACGGCCGCGCACGAGGACGCGGCGCGCCCCGGCTCACCGGCCTACGTCCTGTTCACCAGCGGTTCCACGGGAACGCCCAAGGGGGTCGAGGTCGGCCATGCCGCCCTCGCGAACTTCCTGGAGGGTGTCGGCGCGGTCCTGGGCGCCAGGCCCGGCATGAGCGTGCTCGCCCACACCACCGTCGCCTTCGACATCTCCCTGCTGGAGCTCCTCCTGCCCCTGGTCTCGGGAGCGACGGTGGAGCTGGCCGACGAGGACGCGGTGGCCGACCCCGCCGCACTGGCCGCGCTGGCCGACACCGTGGACCTGGTGCAGGCGACCCCGAGCCTGTGGCGCCTGCTCCTGGACACCGGGTGGCGGCCCAGGGCCGACCTGGTGGCGCTCTCCGGCGGAGAGGCGCTGCCGCTGAACGTCGCACGCCCCCTGCTGGACTCGGGAGCCGAGCTGTGGAACATGTACGGCCCCACCGAGGCGACCGTCTGGGTCTCGGCCCACCTCGTGGAGGACCTCGACCGCGGTTTCGTCCCCATCGGCGAACCGCTGCCGGGGCTGGAGCTGCACGTCCTCGACGAGGCCATGTCCCCGGTGGGGCCCGGGGGGACGGGTGCCCTCCTCATCACCGGGGTGGGGCTGGCCGAGGGCTACCGGGCGCGTCCGGACCTGACCTCCGCGGTCTTCGCCGCACTGCCCGACGGCCGCCGCGCCTACCGGACCGGTGACGACGTGCGCCTGCACCCGGACGGGTCGATCGAGTGGATCGGGCGGACCGACGCCCAGGTCAAGGTCCGCGGCAACCGGATCGAGCCGGGCGAGATCGAGGCCCGCCTGGAGCAGCTGGAGCGGGTGTCGGCGGCCGTGGTGGCCGCCGTCCCCTTCGAGGGCGCGGGGGAACCGCGGCTCACGGCCTACCTCGTCGCGGACGAGCCGCCCGCCCGGGCCGAACTGGACGCGTGGGTCTCCGAGCGGCTGCCCGGCTACATGGTCCCGGACTCCTACGTCCTTCTCGACGCCCTTCCCCTGACCGAGAACGGCAAGGCCGCACGTTCCCGGCTGCCGGCGCCCACACGCGGCAACGTCATCCGCACGGCGCCGTCCGCCGCCGGTCCGGGCAGTGCCGCGTCCCCGACCGCGCGGATCGCGGCGGTGTTCGCACGGGTGCTGGGCCACACGGAGTTCGGGGAGGAGGACAACTTCTTCGATCTCGGCGGAGACTCGGCCAACGTGGTGCGGGCCGCGACCGCCCTGGGCGAGGAGCTCGGACGTGAGGTGGGAGCCCCGCTGATCTTCGCGACCGGTACGCCCGAGCGGCTGGCCGCGGCCCTGGACGGGACCGGATCCGCCCAGCGGAAGGACGTCCGGCCGCCTGTCGGCACCGCGGCGGACACACCCGCCGCACGTCACCCGGCCCCCGCGCCCGCGTCCACGTCCACCAGCCGGGAAACCGTTTCCGCTGAGGCTCCCGGGGACGCCCTGGCCGTCATCGGAATGGCCTGCCGCTTCCCCGGCGCCACCACCCCCGACGAGTTCTGGGCCGACCTGGCCGGGGAGGCCGACCGTGTGGGTCCGGCCCCGGAGGGCCACCGCGGGTGGAACCGCCTGTGGGAGGGGGAGGAGGACCACCAGGCGGGCTGGATCGAGGGCGTGGAGTACTTCGCTCCCGAGCGCTTCGGGCTGGCCGACCGCGAGGCCAGGCGCATGGACCCGCTCCAGAGGCTGCTGCTCAGCGTGACCGACGAGGCACTGGAGTCCAGCGGCCACGACGGCACCTCCCTGGGCGAGTCCACGGGCGTGTTCATCGGCACGATCGCCAGCGACTTCCCCGAACTCGTCTCCCGGAGCGTGGGGCACGGCGACCCGCACGCCGCCACCGGCACGGCCGTGTCGATGGTCGCCAACCGGCTCTCGTACGTCTTCGGCTGGTCGGGGCCGAGCCTGGCCGTGGACACCGCGTGCTCGTCCTCGCTGGTCGCCCTGGACCAGGCGGCGATGCACCTGCGCACGGGAGCGGTCGACGCCGCCGTGGTGGGCGGGGCGAACCTGATCCTGACCCCGGCCAAGAGCAGGGCGTTCCGGCGCAACGGAATGCTCTCGCCTACAGGGCGCTGCCACACCTTCGACGACGAGGCCGACGGCTACGTGCGGGGCGAGGGGTGCGGCGTGGTGGTCCTCAAGCGCCTGGCCGACGCCCGCAGGGACGGGGACCCCGTCCTGGCCGTGGTGCGGGGCACCGCCGTCAACCACACGGGGAGCGACTCGGGCTTCCTCACAGCTCCGAGCACCACGGCCCAGCAGCGGGTGATCCGCGGGGCGATGGCCGCTGCGGGGGTGGCCGAGCTCGGCTACGTCGAGGCGCACGGAACCGGTACCAGCCTGGGCGACATCATCGAACTGGAGTCCCTGCGCGCGGTGCTCGGCGAGGTGCCCCGATCGTCGGTGGCGGTGGGATCGGTCAAGAGCGCGATCGGCCACCTGGAACCCGCCGCCGGCATCGCGGGCCTGATCAAGACCGTGCTGGCGCTGCAGGCCCGGCAGATCCCGCCCGCGGCGCACCTGTCGGTGCCCAACCGCGGGTTCGCCTTCGAGGACTCGCCGCTGTACCTGCCCGCGCGGCTGACCCCGTGGCGGGGCCCGGCCGCGGCGGGGGTGAGCAGCTTCGGGTTCGGCGGCGTCAACGCCCACGCGGTCCTGACCGCGACCGCCGACGAAGCCTCCGCCCCGGAGGGCGAGAGCCCGTACCTGATGGTCGTGAGCGCGGACTCGCAGGAGTCCCTGCGGGTCCTGGCGCGTCGCTACCTGCGGTTGTTGGACTCCCCGCACCGACCTGCGCTGGCGGCCATGTGCGCGGCCGCGCGGGCCAGGCCCGCCAGACCGCACCGGCTGGCCTGTGTGGTCTCCAGCGCCGAGCAGCTGGAGGACAAGCTGTACCTGTTCCTGGCGGGGATCGGCGACACGCGCTCCCTGCACACGGGGACGGCTCAGGAGGGGTCCGCCGTCCAGGACCGGCTGCCGCTCCCCCTCACGAGAGAGGACCTGAACCGTGCGGCCCGGCTGTTCGTCGAGGGCCACGACCTGCCCCGGGTGCCGGGAGGCGCCGGAGTCCGGCTTCCGTCGACCCCGCACGAGAACCGGCGCCTGTGGCTGGAGCCCGGTGGCTCTGAGGCGCCGCGCGCCGAAGCTGCCTGGTCGGACCTGCCCGAGGCCGCCGAGCACGTCGTACGGGGACGGGCCGTCCTCCCGGCCGCCGGGTACCCGTTCCGTGCGGGGGAGCTGCTGGGCAGGAAGAGTTTCCGCCTGACCGACATGGTGCTCCGTGCTCCCGTGGCCGCCGGGTCCGGGCTGCGAGGCCTTCGCGAGGCGGACGCGGTCAGTTTCCGTGACGGTGCCGGGAACCTGGTCTGCGAGGCCCGTGTCGCCGAGGAGGTTCCGCCCTCCCTCGCCGCCGGTTCGGCGGACGGGTCGCTCACCGTGGACGTGACGCGGATGTACGCCTCCTTCGAGAGGGACGGGCTGGAGTACGGACCGGGCTTCCGGTGCGTGCGGTCCCTGTCGACTCTGCCCGGTGAGGCGTTCGGCAGGCTGATCGGCGACGGCACCACCGGGGGAGTGGACCCCCGCATGCTGGACGGCGCCTTCCAGGTAGCCCTGGCGGCTTGTGGTGCGCGCGGTCTCCACGTCCCCTTCTCCGTGCGCTCGCTGAGCGTCTTCGGTCCCCTCACCGGCGAGGCCCGCGTGTACGCGCGGCGTGAGCGGGTGGCGCCGGACGGGGCGACGGTGACGGCGAGCCTGGTGGTCCGGGATGACTCCGGACCGCTGGTGGAGGTACACGAGCTGACCTGGAAGCGGATCGCACCGGCGGAGCCGCGGGGCGGTACGGCGGACGACGTGCCCGACCGGGCGGCACCCCCCGTCTCCGGGTTCGCCGTCCCGGCTGCGCCCGCCGCGCACACGCCCCCGGCCGTCTCCCCCAACGGGAGCGGACCGGCCGGCGCGCCCTCCGTCTCGGGGGTTCCCGCGGCGGGAGGGCTGGCCCCGGCCGTGGTCGGCTGGGTGGCCCGGGCCCTGGAACTGGACACCGAGGAGGTCGAACCCGACGCCCCGCTCCAGGAGCAGGGGATGGACTCCATGCTCTCGGTGTCGCTGGCCCAGGACATCGGCGAACGGCTCGGGGTGTCGTTGCCGCCCACACTGCTGCTGGAGGTGGGGACCGTCAACGGGCTGGTCGCCGAACTCCGCGACAGGTACGGCGTCACCTCCGCGCCCGCGAGGGCGGAGGGAAAAGTCCCGGCGCCCGCTGAGGCCGTCTCCCCTGACGGGGTACGGCGGGCGGACACGCCTGGTTCGTCGGACGCGGAGGAGCCGCCTGGCGGGACCGCCGCGGACGTGGAGGGCGCTCCCGGCGGGAGGACCGCCGGCGGGAACACCGCCACCGGGAGGACCGCCGGCGGGAGGTCCCCCGGCGGGAAGGCCGCCGGTGCGGAGGCCGCAGGCTCCGAGGGGACGCGTGACATCGCGGTCATCGGTGTCGACGGCGTGTTCCCCGGTGCGTCCAGTGTCGACGAGCTGTGGCGGGTCCTGGTCCGGGGCGAGGACCACGTGCGCGAGGTACCCGCCGACCGCTGGAACCTGGAGGACTACTACGCCACCGACCAGGCTCCCGGCAGTGTCTACCTGCGTGAGGCCGGCTTCGTACGTGAGTGGGACGAGTTCGACCCCGGGTTCTTCCGCATCCCGCCGGCCGACGCGCGATGGATGGACCCCCAGCAGCGGCACCTGATCCAGTCGGCCTGGCGGGCGCTGGAGAACGCCGGCCCCTCGGGGGCCCACCGCGACATGACGGTCGGTGTGTTCGTGGGGGCCAGCTACCAGCACTACCGCGACCAGGTGGTGGGGGACGTCGTGCCGACCGCCGCCGCGCTGGGCAACCACAACGCCATCCTCGCCAACCGGGTCAGCCACTTCCTGGACCTGCGCGGCCCCAGCATGACCATCGACACCCTGTGCTCGTCCTCGCTGGTCGCCCTGCACCAGGCGGTACGCAGCATCCGGGCGGGAGAGTGCGACCAGGCCCTCGTCGCGGGGGTCCACATGGGGCTCTCCCCGCAGTACTTCCAGCTGGGGTCGCGACTGCGTTCGTTCTCCCCGACGGGGAGGTCGCGGGCCTTCGACGCCGACGCCGACGGCTTCGTCCCCGGAGAAGGCG
>NZ_VWVU01000008.1 GCF_008638365.1 Nocardiopsis quinghaiensis
ATCACGCGGGTGCTCCAGCGGATCCTGGCGCTGACCGCCGCGATCTGGCACAACGATCGCACCGGCCAGCCGGTCCTACGCTCTTTGACGGCCTACGACCACTGACCCCTTGGAATCACTCATCTAGGCGAGCCGGTGGACGCGCGTTCCCCCGCACGTCGGGCGACGGCCCCGGACCCGGCCGGAGGCGGACGTCCGGTCAGGGACGCCCCGACACGGGCGCGGTCACGGCGCGCCAGGGCACCGGGCTGGACATGACCATGGTGCTGGAGGGACGGCCGTGTTCGGCGAGTCTGTCGATGACCTCCTCGAAGTGCTCCATGGAGCGGACCGCGATGAGCAGTACGCAGCAGTCGTCCCCGGTCACCCGGTGGACCTGGAGGATCTCCGGAAGTTCCAGCGAGGAGCGTTCGCGCAGCAGGCAGTGCGCGCCGAAGCACTCCATGCGCACCAGCGCGGTCACCGGCAGTCCGGCTGCGGCCGGGTCCACGTGCGCGTGGTAGCCGGTGATCACCCCGCGGTCGGTGAGGCGGCGTACGCGGTCGGCCACGGCGGGCGCCGACAGGTTCACCCGGCGGGACAGCTCGTTGTAGGACAGCCGTCCGTCCTGTTGGAGCTCGGAGAGGATGCGCTGGTCAACACCGTCCAACGGGGTCGCCAAACGTGAGGCCATGCTTTGTGCTCCCAAGGTCGAGGGACGCTATCCCTTACGAATGCTAAACCAATGCCCGGAATGCGTGCCCAGTGGCCATTCCTTTCGAGGGCGCTGTTGTCCGATGATGTGACCTCACGCGTACGGTGCCGTGCGCGGGAGGGGATCCCTCCCGGCGGCGCCGTGACCGCGCGACCGTCCACGCGAGTCCGACAAGGGGTTTCCATGCTCTCCACCACCGCCCAGCAGTGCCCGTACGCCGAGGGGGCCGACGCGGCCGATGCGGCCGACGCGGCCCGGGCGCGGCGGGACGGAGCCGGGCAGGACGAGACCGGGCAGGACGGGCCGACCCTGTCCTTCGACCGGAACACCCCCTATGTCGACTACACCGGTATCGACACCCTGCTGGGCCTGCAGAGGCCGCGCACCGACGAGCCCGCCGAGTCCTCGTTCATCATCGCCACCCAGGTCATGGAGCTGCTGTTCGCCCTGGTGCAGGAACGCTGGGAGGCAGCCCGCGACGCGCTGGAGGCCGACGACGTGCCCGGTGCCCTGGCCTGGCTGCGCCGCGCGTGCAACGCCCAGGACGTGCTCAAGGACTCCTGGGGCCTGCTCGCCGACATGACGCCCACCGAGTTCAACCGGTTCCGGGACTCCTTCGGCGAGGCCTCGGGCTTCCAGTCCTATGGCTACCGCAAGCTGGAGTTCCTGCTCGGCAACAAGTCCGCCGCCATGATCCGCCCGCACAAGGCCATGAGCGGTGTCGTCGACCAGCTCACGGCCCTGCTGGAGCGTCCCAGCCTCTACGACGCCGCGCTGCGCCTGCTGCACCGCCGCGGCCTGCCGGTTCCCGACGACCGGGCCGAGCGCGACTGGACCCGGCCCTACGAGCCCAGTGCCGCGGTCGAGAAGGCCTGGGAGGCCGTCTACTCCGACGACCGGCCCGGGAACGACCTGTTCCTGCTGGCCGAGGCGTTGCTCGACGTCGCCGAGCGGGTGACCGGGTGGCGGCACCGCCATCTCGTCGCCGTCAAGCGCACGATGGGCGGCAAGACCGGCAGCGGCGGCTCCAACGGCCTGACCTGGCTGGCCCGCAACGCCGAGCAGGACGTCTTCCCCGAACTGTGGTCCCTCCGCAGCACCATCTGACCCGTTCGCCCGCCCTTTCCGTTCTCCCTCTCCGGGCCGTGGTTCCTCCTCGGCGCCGCCTGCCCGCTCCCGTGTCCCCGTCCGTACCGCTCTGAGGAAGCAGGACCCCATGATCCCCACCACCCGTGAGGACTGCGCCGCGCTCGACGAGGCCGACCCCCTCGCCGCCTTCCGGGAGGAGTTCGTCCTCCCGGAGGGTGTGATCTACCTGGACGGCAACTCGCTGGGCGCGTTGCCGCGCTCCACCCCCGGCCGGGTCGCCGACATGATCGAACGCGAGTGGGGGCGCGACCTCGTCCGCAGCTGGAACGACGCCGGGTGGTGGGACAAGCCGCGCACTCTGGGCGCCAAGATCGCACCGCTGGTCGGAGCCGGCCCCGACGAGGTGGTCGTCGGCGACGGCGCCTCGGCGAACCTGTTCAAGACCCTGGTCGCGGCGCTGCGCATGTCCGACCGCTCGGTCGTACTGGGTGAGGAGGGCAACTTCCCCACCGACCTGTACGTCACCGAGGGCGCGGCCGCACTCGCGGGCGCCACCCAGCGGCGCGTGGACCCCGACGGCCCCGGACTGGCCGGGGCGCTGGCCGCGGGGGACGTCGCGGTCCTGCTGCTCAGCCACGTGGACTACCGCAGCGGCATCCTGCGCGACATGCCGGGCATCACCCGCCTGGCCCACGAGCACGGCGCCCTGGTGATCTGGGACCTGTGCCACAGCGTGGGCGCGGTCCCCGTCGACCTGTCCGGCAGCGGCGCGGACTTCGCGGTGGGGTGCACCTACAAGTACCTCAACGCCGGCCCGGGCGCCCCGGCGTTCCTGTACGCCGCCCGGCGCCACCACGCCGTGGCCGACCAGCCGCTCAGCGGTTGGCACGGGCACGCACGCCCGTTCGACTTCAGTGCCGGCTACGAGCCCGCGCAGGGCGTGTCGCGGTTCCTGAGCGGTTCGCAGCCGCTGGTGGCCGACGCCGCGCTGGAGGCGAGCCTGGACGTGTGGGCCCGGGCGGACCTGGACCGGGTGCGCGCCAAGAGCCTGGCGATGACCGACCTGTTCCTGGACCGCGCGGCCAAGGCGGGGATCTCCTCGATCACGCCGTCGGAGCACGGGCGGCGCGGCAGCCAGGTCGCCCTGGTGCAGCCGGAGGAGGGCTCGGGGTACCCGATCGTGCGGGCACTCATCGAGCGCGGTGTGATCGGCGACTTCCGGGCCCCCGACGTCATGCGGTTCGGGTTCACGCCGCTGTACCTGCGCTACGTGGACGTGTGGGACGCCGCGGCGGCCCTGCTGGAGGTCGTGGAGACCGGTGAGTGGCGCCAGGAGCGCTTCGCCCTGCGCGCCCAGGTGACCTGACACCGGACGGCCGCCGGGGCCGGCCGGACATCGGCGTATGGCGAGGGCCACGCGCGGACCCGCCCGCCGTCTTCGGGCGGGTCCGTAAATCCCTCCTGACAAGGGATTCTCCGCTTTTTCGACCCCTTCTACGTCCCTGTTCGTAACGTATTGCGGCAGACACGCAAAGTCATTTTACCCGCAAGGTCGCACACTTTACCCAAAGGGTGGGTTAGGGTCCTCGTGATCGGTTCGTTATTACCTCTTGACGAACCGTTGCCGAGCCCTTGACCGGCTGTGCGCCGCAAGGGAGTCGAGACCTCTTCTCGGGACCAGGGCCGCACGAATCCACGTGCCTGTGCCAGCGGAGACACCTCCCGTTCCCGCCCGTCCTCGCCGCCAGCGACGCGGGAGAACCCTGCCATGACACGTCCCCCCGCCCCCGCGGGGGGCGCATCCAGCGTGCCCGCGTGGTGGACGCGTCGTGTCCGCGGTCTTCTCGGCCCTGTCGTCTACCCGGTCTTCACCTCATGAGCAACGAAACCCCGATTCAGTACGGCGGAGTCACCGCGACCTATTTCTGGGACGACGGTTCCGGTATCCAAGGAGACACGGGAGCCCCCGCAAGTGGGGAACCCATGCAGAAGGGCCTGTTCTCCAGTCCCAGTTGGCCGCTCGGCACCGAGGGCTACATCGTCTACGAGGGCAAGAAGGCCGAGTTCTTCATCGGCGACCGCGGTCCGGGCGCCCCCTCCCAGAACTGTGACGTGCTGCTCGACCTGGACGGCAAGACCTTCGCCGAGATCACCGGTGAGACCTGGGACGACTCCAGCTACACCGTCAGTGGCGGCAACGGCCACCTCGAGGTGGAGTACTACATCACCGAGTGGGGTGACGGAAACGGCACCGAGGGCGCCCCGCACCCCTTCCAGCAGCCCGGGAACACGTGCGAGGACGCGGTCTCCCCGATCCCTGAGGAGGCCCTGCCCCAGGAGGAGCAGAAGGCCGACGGGGAAGAGGAGCAGGAGTCCGCCGAGGAGCCCGAGGAGAAGCCCTCGGAGGAGGAAGAGGCTCCCGGGAAGGCCACCGACGACGGCTCCGGGCAGGAGGCCGCCAAGCGGGAGCGGTCCGAGGAGGGCGCCGCCACCGAAGGTGACGGCGGGGACGGCGGTGTGACCGCGGAGACCGCCGCCAACGACCTCTCCGGCTTCCAGCTCATGGGTTCGGACGGCGCCGTGGGCGGTACCGGGCTGCTGGCCATGGCCGTCGTCCCGGTCCTGCTGATCGCCCTGTTCCTCGTCTGGACCCGCCGCCCGTCCGGCGCGCACGCCGGTGCGAACGGCGGGGGCAGGGGCAGGGGCAGGGGTTTGACGGCCCAGAGCAGCGGCCGTCACAGCCTGGGCTCGCGCCGCAGCTCCGCGGTCGACAGGCTGCGCGGCGGATGACCGCGGACGGGCGGCCGGGGAGCCGTTCCCGGGGACCCCGCGGAACGGACGCGGGGCCGCGGCGACACCACGCGGACGCGTTCGGTCGGGGGTGTGGACGGGCCGGCGGTCGCCGTTGACCGCGCCGCCCCGTCCTCCCCGGCCATGCGCTCGCGCACGAGGGCGGCGACCCTCTCGGCGTCGGCGCCGAAGGCGGCCAGGGCCCGGTCCGCCTCCCCGTCGTTCCCGAGCGCGCCCTCCGCGCGCAGCAGGGCCTCCGTGCGCAGCAGCGGGTCGCGCTCGGTCCAGTAGGCGACCTCGGCGCCGTCCCGGTAGGCGCCGGAGCCGGTGTGCGGGTCCAGCCGGCAGGTGACCGCCTCGACGATGGCGGGCCCGCCTCCGGACCGCGCCTCGGCCAGCGCCCGGGAGACCACGGCGTACACCGCGGCCGCGTCGTTGCCGTCCACGTGGTAGCCCTTCACCCCGTAGCCGCTCGCCCCGGGATCCAGGGCAGGTGCGGCGGGCCGGTGCGGGGACACGCTGGTCGCCCAGTGGTCGTTCTGCACGAGGAAGACCACGGGGGCGTTCCACACGGCGGCGAAGTCGTAGGCCTCGCGGGCGTCGCCCCCGCTGGTGGCGCCGTCGCCCATCAGCGCGAGGGCGGCCACGTCGCGGCCCTCGCGGCGCGCGGCGTAGGTCAGTCCCACCGCCTGGGAGGCGTTCGTGGCCAGCGGGGTGCACTGCGGCGCGCAACGGTGGCGGCGGGGGTCGTACCCGGCGTGCCAGTCGCCGCGGAACAGGGTCAGGGTCTGCGCCGGGTCGACCCCGCGGGTGATGAGGGCGACGCTGTCGCGGTAGCTGGGAAAGAGCCAGTCCTGTTCCGACAGGGCCAGCACACCGCCGACCTGCGCGGCCTCCTGCCCCGTCGAGGACGGGTACACGGCGAGGCTGCCCCGGCGGGCGAGTGTGCCGGCCTGCTGGTTGAAGCGGCGTCCGATGACCATCGCGCGGTGGAGGTCGGCGAGCCGGGCGGGACCGGGAGCGGTGAACAACGGGTGTCCCACACGCCGGCCGTGCCGGTCCACGAGGCGTACGGGCTCCGTCGAGGGGAGTGGAGGAGCCTGAGATCGCCCATCGGTGTGCTTCATGTCTTGAATATGAGGTGAATAACCCCATATTGTCGATATCTCCACTCCGATGCTGGACGAACTGCCCAGTAGTGCGGCCCGGCGACCCGGATGTTCTCATTCGATCATCGCGCGAGCGGTATGAGGTAAGACACATGGCCGTACAGTTGGACGACACCGACCGTCGCATCATCTCCCTGCTCCGCGGCGACGGACGCATGTCCATCCGCGCGGTCGCCGAACAGGCGCACATCTCCCGCGCCAACGCCTACTCCCGACTCGAGCGCCTGCGCGGCGAGGGCGTCATCCGCGGGTTCACCGCCGTCATCGACCCCGAGAAGTACGGCACCGCCCTGTCCGCCTACGTGTCCGTGCGCATCGAACAGCACTCCTGGGAGCGTTTCCGCGGCTATCTGCGCGACATCCCCGAGGTCGACCACGCCGCCCTGGTCTCGGGGGACGTCGACCTGCTCCTGCTGGTCCGCGTGACCGACGCCGCGGCCCTGCGCACCTTCGTCCTCGAACGCCTCCAGCGCCTCCCCGAGGTGAAGAGCACGCAGACCATGTTCATCCTCGACGAGCCCCCCCTTTAGGAGGGGACCTCCGGGCGCCGCGGGAAAGGATCCACCGAGCCGCCGACTGGACCTTGGTGCGTCTTCGGGGCACTTCTAGTCTGGCCCCATGCCTGAGTACCGCGTGGTCGACGCCTTCACCGACCGGCCCCTGGCCGGGAACCCCGCCGCAGTCCTGGTCCTGGACGGGGACTACCCCGACAGCTGGGCGCAGGGGGTGGCCGCCGAGTTCAACCTGTCCGAGACCGCCTTCGTCCGCCCCGTGGACGAGGAGGGGGCCGACTACGAGCTGCGCTGGTTCACGCCCACCGTCGAGATCGACCTGTGCGGGCACGCGACCCTGGCCACCGCCCACACCCTCGCCGAGCGCGGCGTCCCCGGCCCCTACCGCTTCACCACCCGCAGCGGAGTCCTCACCGTGACCGAGCGCGACGGCCGGCTGTGGATGGACTTTCCCGCCAAACCCCCGAAGCGGGCCGAGGCGCCCGGGGGGCTGGCCCGGGCCCTCGGAGCCGAACCCCTGTGGGTGGGCCTGGGCGGGGAGGAGGACCTGCTGGTCGAGCTCGCCGACGAGGACACCGTGCGGGGCCTGGCCCCCGACACCGCCGCGCTCGCCCGGATGCCGTACCACCTGGTGATCGTCACCGCGCGGGCCGACGACGGGCCCGACTTCGTCTCCCGGGTCTTCGCACCCAACATCGGCGTATCCGAGGATCCGGTCACCGGCAGGGCGCACACCGTGCTCACCCCGTTCTGGGCCGAGCGCCTGGGCCGGAGCGCGCTGACCGCGCACCAGGCCTCCGCGCGCGGCGGCGACCTTCTCCTGGAGGACCGGGGCGAGCGCGTGCTGATCGGCGGCGAGGCGGTGTCCGTGGCCACGGGGACCCTGCACCTCCAGGTGGGGCGCGACCAGCCGGAGGAGCCCTCCGTGGAGCGGTGGACCACCAAGGAGGAGATCGCCGCCGTCCGCGAGCGCCTGGAGGCGGAGCACCCGGGCTGGAGGAGGCCCGCCGCCTACGGGGTCGGTCTCGTACGCGGTGGGGAGACCGTGTTCGCGCTGACCAACAAGGGCGGCAACTACCTGCCCGCGGTGGTCCTGGCCCGGGTGGCCGGCCACCGGCGCGGCACCGCCAGCCGTCCCGTCTCCACCGGCCAGTTGGAGGCGGCCGTGGCGGAGCTGGCCCCGGCCGAGGCGTGCACGGAGTTCGAGCACCCCAACCTGTACCACTGGCGGGAACTGCTCGGCAGGGTCGCCGACGGAGGAGGGGAGCTCGTCGCGGTGTTCGTCGACGACCTGGCCGACGAGCCCGTGGACGATCACGACCGGGCCCTGCGCGTCGCCCTGGAGGGATGAAGGGGCACGCGACCCGGAGGGCCGACCGGGTACGACGGCCGCCGGGAAGGTCCCGTTGACCGTCGAAAGCGCACCTGGGCCGACGAAATCCGGGTTTCCCCCGCGCACGGCCCCGACTTCCGGTAGAACTGAACCGAGGCACCTCCCCACCCCTCCCGGGGAGGTGCCCGCCGCACTCCCCGGCGCACCCCCTTGGTGCCGGAGGGGTCTGTGGCACACCCCCCGAGAGATCGGCCCCGGCGCCCCCCGGGGCCGATCTCGTCCCCGGACCCCTTTCCGGGCTGTCCACAGGCTCTCTGCGAGGAAACCGCGAAACGCCTAACCTGGCCGGAGCAGCGGATAGCGACACCCAGGGGGACAGCCATGACGGGACGGTACGGGGGCGGCCAGGGGCGCCGGCACGGCGGCGGTGGAGGCCGCGGCGGCGGGCGCGGGCCCGAGCCCGAGCCCATCGGCGGCGTCCGCGACGAAGCCAGGCTCTCCAGCGAGCTGCTGCGCATGGACGGGGCCTCATACGGGCGTTACAAGTCCCTCAAGGGGGACTGGGACTTCGGCGACTTCACCCTGACCGTGGAACGGGTCCAGGCCGACCCGTTCGCACCGCCCTCGCGCGTGCGGGTGCTCGTCCCGGACACCGGTATCCCCAAGAGCGCCTGGGGCGACCCGGTGCGCCGCCGCGCCACCGCCGACTACCTGGGGCGGCGAGCCCGCAGGCTGTTGCGGGGATCGCTGCTCAAGATCGACACCGGCGGCCAGGAGGTCATCGAGCGCTCCTCCTGTCAGCTCACCGACGGCGGTATCGACCTGCGCATCGGCATCGACCTGCCCGGGCACGGCCGCCGCATCGACGGCCGCACCGCCGAGCGCGAGCTGTGCCGGACCCTGCCCGACCTGGTCGACGACCTGGACTGGGAGGAGATCGACGTAGAGGAGGCCGTCGCCTTCGCCGACACCGTCGCCGACACGGTCGCCCTGCGCGCCCGGCTGGCGGAGAGGAACCTGGTCGCCTTCGTCGCCGAGGGAGCCGTCCTGCCCCGGCGCAGCGGCGTCAGCGACGAGCCCATGACCCGGGGCGCCGTGCCCTTCGACCCACCCGAGAGCCTGAGGGTGAGCGTCGACCTGCCGCACCGGGGCACCGTGAGCGGCATGGGAGTCCCCGAGGGCATCACCCTCATCGTCGGGGGCGGCTTCCACGGCAAGTCCACGCTGCTGCACGCCCTGGAGCGCGGTGTCTACGACCACGTGCCCGGTGACGGGCGCGAACTTGTGGTGACCAGGGACGACGCCGTCAAGATCCGCGCGGAGGAGGGACGCCGGGTCGAGCGCGTGGACGTCAGCCCCTTCGTGCGCAACCTGCCCACCGGCGCGGACACGAGCGACTTCCGCACCGAGAACGCCTCCGGATCCACCTCGCAGGCCGCCAACATCTGTGAGGCCGTGGAGGCGGGGTCGCACACGCTGCTGGTGGACGAGGACTCCACCGCCACCAACCTGATGATCCGGGACGAGCGCATGCAGGCCCTCGTCCACGGCGACCGCGAGCCCCTGATCCCCTTCATCGACCTCGTCCGGCCCCTGTACCGCGAGCACGGGGTCTCCACGGTCCTGGTCATGGGCGGTAGCGGCGACTACTTCGACGTCGCCGACCAGGTCATCATGCTCGACGCCTACCACCCGCACGACGTCACCGAGCGGGCACGGGAGCTGGCCCACGAGCGCGTCGACGCCGGCTTCGCCCTGCCCCGAGCCCGGGTGGTCGAACCCGCCTCCGTGGACGACACCACCGCGCGCGGCCGGGGCAGGATCAAGCGCCGCGACACGGACGTGCTGGTGTTCGGCGAGAACGACATCGACGTGCGCGCGATCGAGCAGTTCGCCGACCCCGGTCAGATCACCGGAGCCGGTCTCGCCCTTCGCGCACTCGTCGGCGGCCGTCACCTGGACGGCACCCGCACCCTCGCCGAGGCGCTCGACTCCCTGGACGAGGCCCTGGACAGAGGGGGCGTCACGCTGCTCGGCTCCGACTTCGGCGGCGACTACGTCCTGCCGCGCCGGTACGAGGTCGCCGCCGTCCTCAACCGGCTGCGCGCCCTGCGGGTGGCCGGGCAGCGCTGACGGGGAAGGGGTGCCCCGCCGCGTGGTGGGGCACCGGTCCGGTGTGGGGATGCTCCCGCGCTTCAGCTCCGGGGGGACCGGCTCCCACCGGTCCGGTGTGGGGATGCTCTCGCGCTTCAGCTCCGGGGGGACCGGCTCCCATCGGTCCGGTGTGGGGATGCTCTCGCGCTTCAGCTCCGGGGGGACCGGCTCCCACCGGTCCGGTGTGGGGATGCTCCCGCGCTTCAGCTCCGGGGGAACCGGATCGGTATTGTGGAAAAGCAGGGCACAACACCCCAGGCGGCACCAAGCCGGACCTGCCCGGCCGTGTCCCGACCGCCGGGTGAACGCGGGCCCTGTGACCCCGACCCTTTTGGAGACGAGAACCCGGTGCGTGATTCCGCAGACCTGTACGAACTCCACCCTGGCTTCGACGACGTCGCCGGGCTGGCGATGCTTGTCTGTCTGGACGGCTTCGTGGACGCCGGACACACCGGACGCCAGATGGTCACGTCGCTGTTCGATCGACTCACCGCGGAGGAGATCGCGACCTTCGACACCGACCGCCTCGTGGACTACCGGTCGCGCCGTCCGATGATGACCTTCGTCGAGAACACCTGGACCGCCTACGACACGCCCAAACTGGCTCTGTACCGGATGCACGACGAGGAGGACGCCCCCTTCCTGGTCCTGCACGGCCCGGAACCGGACCGTGAGTGGGAGGCCTTCGCCGCCGCCGTCGGCCGGCTCGTCGACCACTTCTCCGTCACGCTGTCCATCAGCACCCACGGCATCCCCATGGCGGTCCCGCACACCCGGCCGATCACGGTCACCCCGCACTCCACCCGCCCCGAGCTGGTCGAGGGACACACCCCGTGGATCGGCCGTGTCGAGGTGCCCGGCAGCGCCACCTCGATGCTGGAGTACCGGCTGGGCGAGGGAGGCCACGACTTCGTCGGCTACGCCGTCCACGTGCCCAGCTACCTGGCCCAGTCCCAGTACCCGCGCGCGGCCATCGCCGCCACCGAGTACGTGGCCGGGGCCACGGGTCTGGTCCTGCCCACCAGCGAGCTGGAGGAGACCGCCCGGACGACCGACGTCGACATCGCCGAACAGGTCGCGGCCTCCGAGGAGGTCCAGCGCGTCGTGGCCAACCTGGAGCGCCAGTACGACGACATCATGTCCGCGCGGACCGACCCCGAGGAACGTCCCACGCTGCCGCTGGCCGACGACGAGGCCAAACTGCCCACCGCCGAGGAACTCGGCGCGGAACTCGAACGCTACCTCGCAGAGCGCGAGGGCGACGGAAACGGATGACCGTGTTCTACCAGATTGTCTTCCGCTCGGTCCTGCGCCGCATGGACGCGGAGAAGGTCCACAAGCTCAGCTTCGCCGCGTTGCGCGGTGTGGCCGCCCTTCCCGGCGTCGCCGCCGCGATGGGCAGGGTCCTCGGGCCGCGTGAGCCGGAGCTGACCGTGCACGCCCTGGGCCGGGAGTTCCCCGGCCCGCTGGGGCTCGCGGCTGGCTTCGACAAGAACGCTGAGAGCCCCTCCGGCCTGGCCGCGCTCGGCTTCGGCTTCGTGGAGATCGGCACCGTCACCGCCCAACCCCAGCCGGGCAACCCCAAGCCGCGCCTGTTCCGGCTGGTGGGGGACCGTGCGATCGTCAACCGGATGGGCTTCAACAACGAGGGCTCGGCCCTGGTCGCCGAGCGCCTCCACCACCAGCTCGGCGGACGCCGTCCGGTACTGGGCGTCAACATCGGCAAGACCAAGGTGACCCCCGAGGCGGAGGCCCCCGCCGACTACGCCGTCAGCGCCCGGAGCCTGGCCCGCTACGCCGACTACCTGGTGGTCAACGTCAGCTCGCCGAACACGCCGGGGCTGCGCGACCTCCAGGGTGTGGAGCGGCTGCGCCCGCTCCTGGCCGCAGTGCGCGGGGCCCTCACCGAGGCCGGTCACCCGGATCTGCCCCTTCTGGTCAAGATCGCCCCCGACCTCGCCGACGAGGACATCGACGCCGTCGCCGACCTCGCCCTCGCCGAGGGGCTCGACGGCATCATCGCCACCAACACCACGATCTCCCGCGAGGGCCTCACCGCCTCCGCCGACCAGGTGGAGGCCGCCGGTGCGGGTGGCCTGTCCGGCGCCCCGCTCAAGCGGCGCTCCCTGGAGGTGCTGCGCCGCCTGCGCGCCCGCGTGGGCGACCGCGTCACCCTGGTCGCCGTCGGCGGTGTCGAGACCCCCCAGGACGCCTGGGCCCGCATCCGCGCCGGAGCCACACTCGTGCAGGGCTACACCGGTTTCGTCTACGGCGGCCCCTTCTGGCCCCGCCGCATCCACCGGGGCCTCGCCCGGCTGGTCCGCTCCGCCGGTTACCGCTCCATCGGCGAGGCCGTCGGCGCTGACGTTCCCGCACCGTCGGGTACCGGGAAACAGCCGGACTCCGTGTGAGGGGGAGCCCGCGCCCTCCTCCGTGCGGGTCGGCGGCGCCGGACCCGCCGGCTCCGGGGAGCGGGGGCAGGCGTTCACCCCGCGGCTGTCAGACCAGGCCCCCGGGCGGGTAGCTCTCGCCCACCTCCGGGCCGCCGTAGACCTGGCTGACGGTCGCGAACGCGTACCCCTGCCCACGTAGCCGCTCGATGATCTCCGGGGCCGCCGCCAGGGTCGGTGACAGGGTGTCGTGCAGCAGCACCACCGCGCCGGGCTCGGCCTGTCCCACCACGCTCTCCACGATCTCGTCGCGGTTCGTGTCGGTCCAGTCCTCGCTGTCCTGGCTCCACAGGATCTCGGCCATGCCCTGCCTGCCGATCTCCCCCAGCACCTCCGGCGAGCTGTCCCCGAACGGCGGCCGGAACAGCTCCACGGTGTGCCCCGTCTGGCGGCGTACCATCGCGCTCACCGCGGCCACCTGGCCGGTCAGCTCCTCGTCGGCGAAGTGCTTCGGCATGTGTTCGTGCAGGTCGTTGTGGCTGCCGATCTCGTGCCCCTCGGCGTAGGTGCGCCGCAGCACACCGGGCCGGGTCAGGGCCGGGTCGCCGTTCAGGAAGAACGACGCCGTCACGTCCTCCTCCGCCAGCAGGTCCAACAGGTGCGGTGTCGTCTCGGCCGGGCCGTCGTCGAAGGTCAGTGCGATGCACTTGTCCTTCGCGCAGTCCACGTCCGGGTCACCGGCCGAGACCACCCCCGGTGCCACCGGCGGAGAGCCCGGGCCGGTGGACGGAGGGGCCTCCACGGCCAGCACGGGCTCCTCGACCAGCGAGGCCCTCCGCGCCCGCTCACCCAGGTCGGACAGCAGCGGGAGGGCCTGCTCCGAGGGCACGACCGCGACCATCCGGCCCGGTTCCGACGTCGGCGGATGGCCCTCCACGACCGGGGACAGGTGCCCGTCGTCGAACTCCACGACCAGGTCCCCGTCGGTGTTGAACCCCATCGAGTCGTACGTGCGCATCACCGGGTGCAGGCCCTCCACGTCCACGTCCTCCTCGTGGGCGAACACCCCGCGGACGATTCCGTTGAGCTTCTCCAGCGCCGCGCCGTCGGCCAGCAGTTCCGTCGCGTACGCGGTGTGGCCGGTGGCCGTGTCGTACCAGTACGTCCCGTATCCCTGGCGCAGCCCGTGGTAGTCCTCCTCGGTCCGCACCAGGCGAACGCCCAGCACGCCGTGTCCCGCGGCGACCACCTCCCACCCGATGTCCAGGCTCACCGGGTTCCGGCTGGCGCCGCGGAAGTCCCGCACCTCCTGGTCCACCCGAGCCGCCAGCCCCTGGGAGAAGGACCCGGCCCCCGTGAACCGCGGGTAGGCGACGTTGATCTCCAGGCCCTCCGGCCGGTACGGGTGCTCTCCGAAGTCGTCCGCGTCACCGCGCCACTCGGTGACCTCCTCACCCGCCTCGTCCAGCAGGACCGTGATCAGCTCCGGATCCCCGACCCCGGAGGCGGCCTCCTGGACGTCGCAGGCCGCCAGCGGCAGGACCAGCGCCGCCAGCACGGCCGCGGGCCACCGTGGCCTGCGCTCCCGCGGTCCGCGCCCCCCGCCCACCGGACACCGGACGGCCTCACTCGGACGAACTCGGGTCGACGACAACACCGGACTCCCTCATCCTCGTGCGGATGCCAACGTGGCTGATGGGAGCAACATAGAGGACGTCGTGCCCGGTCCCGTGGAGGTGACCGCATGTGGTCACCTCCACGTGTCTGGGCGTTCTCCTACACGTCCTCCTCGGAGACGTCGGGGACCCTGTCGACGTAGACCTCGCCGGGGGTCGTGGTCCCGAGCAGCTGGGACACGGTGACCATGGTGTACCCGCGCGCGTCCAGCTCCCCGACGACCGTGTGGGTGGCGTCGATGGTGGTGCCGTGGATGTCGTGCATGAGGATGATCGCTCCGTCGGAGGCGCCCTTCAGCACCCGGTCGCGCACCACCGAGGCGTCCCGGTCCTTCCAGTCGAGGGTGTCCACGCTCCACAGGATCTGGGCCAGGCCCAGATCGGCGGTCACCGACGCCACGCCGTCGTCGGTGGAGCCGTACGGCGGACGCATCAGGTCCATGGTGTATCCCGTCTCGCGGTACACCAGCGCCTGCACGGTGTTCAGGTCCGAGCGCACCCGTCCCGTTCCCAGGCCGGCCAGGTCGGGGTGGTTCAGGGTGTGGTTGGCCAGCTCGTGCCCCTCGGCGTAGGCGCGCCGCACCGTGTGCGGGTGCTCCATGACCGGGTGTCCGGTGAGGAAGAACGTGGCCCGCGCGTCGTACTCGGCCAGGACGTCCAGTAGTTCGGAGGTGCGTCCGCCCGGGCCGTCGTCGAAGGTCAGCGCCACGCACTTGGTGCCGGGGTCGGAGCAGTCGACGCCGTCGTCGACCGGGTACAGCTCCCCGACCCCGGGGCCGTCGCCACCGCCGTTCCCGGCTGTCTGGGCCGGGGCGCTGACCTCGAAGTCCTCGACACCCACGGTCGCGGCGTCGCGCACGCGCGCGCCCAGTTCGGACAGCAGCGCCCCGGCCTCCTCGGCGTCGACCACCGCGTACGTGCGGCCCTCCGACACGGGTGCGACCTGTCCGGCGTCGAACTCCACGACCAGGTCACCGCCGGGGTTGAACCCCATCGAGTCGTACAGGGAGCTGATCGGGTGGATGACGTCGGGATCGGCGGAGCCGCCGTCCCCGTTCCCCACCGCCTCGCGCACCAGGGTGTTGAGCCTCTCCAACTCCTCCTGCCCGGCGACCAGGGCGGTGGAGGGATGGTGTTCGGCGGTGGCGGTGTCGTACCAGTAGGTGGTGTACCCCTCCTTGGGCCCCTCGGAGTCGGTCTCGACCCGTGTCATCCTGACCCCCACCAGGCCGCCGCCCGCCGCGGTCAGGTTCCACTCCGCCTCGAAGGAGACCGCGCCGGGGCTCGCGGCCTCGAAGGCGTGCGCCTCGTCGTTGAGCTCGCGCTCCAGGAAGTCGGCCAGTGGCTCGGCGTTGGGGATGACCGGGTAGGCCACCGAGGCGGGGATCCCGCCGTCGTAGGCCAGTTCGGCCTCCTCAACGCCCACCACGTCCGCCGCGTCCACCACGGTCAGCCCGTCGGGCTCGCCCTCGGCCGGGGGCGGTGCCTCCTCCTCGGCGGAGGACACCGATGTTCCGTCCGTGGACGGGTCGGCTTCACCGGAGGGCCGGATCGCCAGTAACACCATCCCCGCCAGGACCAGGAGCGCCACCAGAATCGTGATGAGGGGATGGTTAGGAGCCATGGTCGGATGGGACTGCTTGTTCACCAGGGGATCTCCACGTTCATCGTCAGACGAACGTCCGCGGGGAGCGACAGGGGGAGGCTCGCCCGCGCAACGCTTCACACCGGGTGTGACGCCGGTCGTGCGCCAGGAGTTCACGGACACAGGGGTGGAGTGCGCGCCGGATACAGGGGCGAACGACGCTCCCTATACTTGCAGCCGTGGAAGGTACACGTGCCACCCCGCGATCCGGGCGGTACCCGGTGGGGGAGGGGCGTGTCGCAAGAGGGAACCCGGTGCGACTCCGGGACTGCCCCGCAGCGGTATGGGGGAACGAGCGTCGCCACAAGCACTGGTGACCCGGCTGGAAGGGCCGGAGACCGGGAAGCGGCGGCCAGTAGGAGGAGCGGTGTCCGCACCGCCCGCGCCCCCGAGTCCGAAGACCTGCCTCCACCCGGCGGCGCGCACGTGCCGTCGGTGGTCCCGTGCCCCGAGGGAGGGCCGAGGGCGGTGGCGGGTGCGCGCGCTCACGGGCGCGTTCATCGGTGTGCCCGCTCCTCGCTCCGTCTCGCGGCCGGTACCCGGCTTTCGACGAGGGAGAGAAGCTCATGACCGAGACACCCAGGACTCCGGAGGCCGCCGCCTCCCCGGACGCGCCCCGACCCCTGGTGCGCTCCACCGTGCACGGCTACCCGCGCATCGGCCCCGACCGGGAGCTCAAGCGCGCCAGCGAGTCCTACTGGAGGGGTGAGACCAGCGCCCAGGAGTTGGACGCGGTCGCGGCCGACCTGCGCCGGGGCGTCTACGCCCGGCTGCGTGAGGCCGGCGTGGACGACATCCCGTCCAACACCTTCTCCTACTACGACCACGTCCTGGACACCGCGGTCCTGTTCGACCTCGTCCCCTCCCGCTTCGCTCCGCCCGCCGCCGCGGACCACCGGGACGAGGAGCTGCGCCGCTACTTCGCCCTCGCCCGCGGCGAGCAGGGGGCCCCGCCGCTGGAGATGACCAAGTGGTTCGACACCAACTACCACTACCTGGTCCCCGAGCTCTCACCGAGCACCCGCCCCCGCCTGGTCGGCGACAAGCCCGTCGCCGAGTTCCGTGAGGCCGCCGAGGCGGGGTTCCACACCCGTCCGGTCCTGGTCGGCCCGCTCACCTTCCTGATGCTGGCCAAGGCCGCCGACGACGCTCCCGGGGGATGGGAGCCCATCGGCCTGCTCGACCAGCTCCTGGACGCCTACGCCCGACTCCTCGGCGACCTGCGGGCCGCTGGCGCCACCGAGGTCCAACTGGACGAGCCGATCCTGGCCACCGACGAGGGCCGCGCCGCCGTCGACCGCCTGGAGCGCGTCTACCAGCGCCTGGGTTCCCTCTCCGACCGTCCCGCACTGCTGGTCTCCGCCTACTTCGGCTCCATCGGCGCGCCCGCCCTGCGCGTCCTCAAGGACTCCCCGGTCGAGGCCGTGGGCCTGGACCTGGTCACCGACGACGAGGGTGTGGACGACCTGGCGAAGGTCTCCGGTCTGGGCGCCACCCGCCTGGTCGCGGGCGTGGTGGAGGGCCGCAACGTCTGGCGCACCGACGTCCCGGCCGCCGTGGCCACGCTCGGTACGCTGCTCGCCCTCACCGACGAGCTGTCCGTGAGCACCTCCTGCTCCCTGCTGCACGTGCCCCTGGACCTGGACGCCGAGACCTCCCTGGCCCCCGAGCTGCGCGGAGCCCTGGCCTTCGCCGCGCAGAAGGCGGGAGAGGTGGCCCTGCTCGGCCGCGTGCTCTCCGAGGGGGCCGAGGCCGAGTACGCCGGAGAGGACGGCGTCCGTCCCCCGGCCTTCACCGACGCCCGCGTGCGCGCACGCCTCGACGCACTGGGACCGGAGGCCTACGAGCGGCCCCAGGACCGCGGCAGGCCCACGGAGACCCCGCTCACCACGACCACGATCGGATCGTTCCCGCAGACCCCGGAGCTGCGCCGGGCCCGCGCCGCGCACCGGCGGGGAGAGCTGGCCGAGGACGCCTACAAGCGGATCCTGCGCGCGGAGATCGACCGGGTCATCGCGCTCCAGGAGGAGATCGGCCTGGACGTGCTCGTGCACGGTGAGCCCGAGCGCAACGACATGGTGCAGTACTTCGCCGAGCAGCTGGAGGGCTACGCCACCACCTCCCACGGTTGGGTGCAGTCCTACGGTTCGCGGTGCGTGCGCCCGCCGATCCTGTTCGGCGACGTCTCGCGTCCCGAGCCGATGACGGTCGAGTGGACCACCTACGCCCAGTCGCGCACCGACAAGCCGGTCAAGGGCATGCTGACCGGCCCGGTGACCATGCTCGCCTGGTCGTTCGTGCGCACGGACCAGCCGTTGGGCGAGACCGCCCGCCAGGTGGGCCTCGCGCTGCGCGACGAGGTCGCCGACCTGGAGCGCGCCGGGATCCGCCACATCCAGGTGGACGAGGCGGCCCTGCGCGAGCTGCTGCCGCTGCGCGGGGAGCGGCGCGGGGAGTACCTGGACTGGGCGGTGAACTCCTTCCGCCTGGCCACCTCCGGGGTGTCGCCGTCCACGACCATCCACACGCACATGTGCTACTCGGAGTTCGGGCTGATCGTCGACGGGATCGAGGCCCTGGACGCCGACGTCACCAGTGTGGAGGCGGCCCGGTCGCGCATGGAGCTGGTACGTGACCTCGGCAGCCGCGGCTACAAGCGCGGGATCGGCCCGGGCGTGTACGACATCCACTCGCCGAGGGTGCCCTCGGCGGAGGAGGTCGAGGGTGCGCTGCGGCTGGCGGTCGCGCACATCGACGCCGGGAACCTGTGGGTCAACCCGGACTGCGGTCTCAAGACGCGCGGCTACGCCGAGGTCGAGCGGGCCCTGCGCAACATGGTGGAGGCGGCACGCCGGGTACGCGCCGATCTGCCCTAGTAGTACTTCGTCAGGTTGCTGCGTTCGCGCCGCGGGTGCGAACCAGGGGGTCCCCTTCGCGCTGATCTTGCTCCTGGCGTCACCGCGGAGCGCCGACAGTGCCCTCGGGGGCAAGATCACCGAGGTCCGGAGCTCTCTCCCCCCGCACCGGCGACGTTTCCGGTCAGCCACTGGGCCGGGCCGTACCCGGCCGGGGAGGGCGCCACGGGAGAGGGGGGCGCGGCGGCCCCCCCCGCCCCCCCCCCCCCGCCCCCCCCCCCCCCGCCCCGGCCCCCCACCCCCCCCGCCCGGGGGGCGGCCCCCCCGGGGGGGGGGGGGGCCGGGGGGGGGGGGGGGGGGGGGGGGGGGGGGGCCCGGGCCCCCCCCCCCCCCCCCCTCTCCCATGCCATGCCGTCCAGGGACCGGTCAGGTACCGACCACGGCCAGTGCGTCGGCGCCGGCGTTGAGCATGATCTCCTCGACGTTGTCGGGCATGACCAGGTCCTCCGAGGAGTCCTCCTCGCCGAAGGGCGGGTGCAGCTGGTACTCGATCCGGACGTTGAGGTTGGCGGTACGGATCATCAGCACGGCCTGGGGGACCTTGTCGCCCAGGAAGTCGTACTTCGTGAGGACGTAGTGGGCCTCGTCACCGAGGTCCACGTCCTTGCTCTCCTCCACGTCCTCGGCCTTGTAGTAGTCGATGTAGGGGTCCTCGCCGGTGGACTCCTGGACGTTGGCCTTGTAGTCGTTCTCGGCGGCCTCGACGGAGTCGGACGCGGAGTAGGGGGTCTCGTAGACGATCTCGAAGGCCGCGTAGCCCTCGGCCGGGTTGCCCTCGGGGAGCGAGGCCTCCAGGGTGTCGCAGTAGGAGTTCTCGTCCCGGACGGACTTGTTGCCGCCGTCCTGGATCAGGAAGTCGGAGATCACCTGGTCGGTGAAGGCGTCGCAGGGCTCGGCCGGCACGGCGTAGGGAGGCTCGCCCGCGGGGGCCGCGCCGGCGCCGGGCTCGGGCTCGGGCTCATCCCCGCCCTCACCGCCGCCGGCGGTGGTCTCCTCGGCGCTCTGGGAGGGACCGGGGTCGGGCTCCGGGGCGACCTGGTCGTTGCCGCCGCCGTTGGTGACGAGCATGACCACGACCGCGATCACCAGGACGATGATCACGGCGCCACCGCCGATCACGACCCACAGGCCGGCCTTGCCGCCGCCCGAGGGCTGCGGCGGCTGTGGGGGATAGCCGGGGCCGCCAGGGCCCATGGGGCCGCCGGGACCGACGGGGCCGCCGGGGTAGGGCGGCTGGCCGCCCGCGTACATCTGCTGTTCCGGAGAACCGGGGAAGCCCGCGGGAGCACCGTAGCCGGGCTGCCCGCCGGTGTTGGGAGCACCGTAGCCGGGCTGTCCACCGGTGTTGGGAGCACCGTAGCCGGGCTGTCCACCGGTGTTGGGAGCACCGTAGCCGGGCTGTCCACCGGTGTTGGGGTCGCCGTAGGGCTGGCCGAAGGGCGGCTGGCCCCCACTGTTGTCCCCGCCACCGTAAGGATTCTGCGGCGGCTGGTTGTAAGGTCCGTTTTCGCTCATGGCTCCCCTCGCCCGTGTGTGCTGACCGTGTTGTCTGGGACGCGTGTGCGCGCCGGTGGGTTCTCACGACTTCCCGCGCGGCCCTGCCGTGGGCGAAAGCGGGGGCGTGGGGCGGGGCTTTCCCGTGTCCGTGAGGAGGATTCCGGCAGACCGGGACACCGGCCACCAGGGTGGGGGACGGAGGGTCGAGGGATTCCTCGAGCCGGGCCGGAACGTGTGCATCCTAGCCGTGACCAAGGACTCGAGGGCAGGTCGGACGGGGGGCGGAGGGGTGAATCGTCACTGTTTTGTGTCGGTTGTGCGGGAGCTCGTCGCGCACGTGACGCAACCGTGATTCCGGGTGGTGGACGTACGTGCCCTGCCCGGGGTAGAGGGGGCGTCTCCGCGATCGGTGCTCCTGACCGCAGGTGTCCGCCGGTCCGTCGCCTCGCAGCCGGGCCCGGGGTCACCACATCGAGATGTGCACGTGGTCGAAGTGGTTCTCGGTGATGTTGCCGCGGTCGGCCATCGGACGCCAGTCCGTGTCACCCCGGCGCGTGTCCCAGATCTGCTGACGGTAGATGACGTACATGATCTCCAGGTCCTCGGCGTTCTCCCTCGCCCACTCCGCGATCGCCCAGCCCCGGTCGACCTGCTCCTGTGAGGGCATGCTCCCGTTGGGGTCCACCATGAAGTCGCAGGCCCGGCCCTTGGGGTGCTCACCGACGATCCAGCCGCCGACCTCCCGGTAGCAGCCCACGCCGCCCACGTTCTCGCCCTCGCCGAACTTCTCGATGACCAGTGCCCGCATCTGCTCGGTGCGCGGGGTGATGCTGTAGGGGCCGCCGATGGGCTGTTCGGGGTGGGCGGCGATCATCCGCTGCACCTCCAGACGGCGGTCCTCCAGTTCCTGGAGGTCCTCCTCGACCTGCTCCAGCCGCTCCTCGGCGGTCTCCTGGGCGGTCTCGTCACGGCTCAGCGCCTGGGAGAGACGGTCGATCTTGTCCTGGTTGCTGGTGGACAGGTAGTCGATCAGTACCGCCCGGTCGATGACCTCGTCGGGCTCGGTCCCGGCGAACAGCGACATCGACAGGTCGATCCCACCGCTGGTGTAGGTGGCCACGGCCAGGGACCGCACCTGCTCGCGCGAGGCCTCCACGTCCTCACGGGTGCCCTCGGCGCGCTTCTGGGCGAGCTCGGCCTCCTGGATGACGCCCTCCATGTCGCGTAGCTCGCCGTTGTACTCCGCGCTCAGGGTATCCGCGCGCTCCTTGAGGGAGCTCATGCTCTCGGGGTCCATCGGAACCGCTGAGGCGGCCGCCTGGGGAAGGAACAGGAAGGCCCCGAGCAGGGCCACCGCGAGGGCGGCGACCCGCGCGCGACCGGGGCGGAGGAGTGCGGGGAGGGCGGCGGCCATGGCCTCGGCCCGGTCGACCCAGGTGGGGTCGGTGGGATCGGGAGCCCAGAAGTCGGCGAAATCGTCCACTCGGCTCTGGTGGTCGGACTGCACGATGTGGTCGCTCCTTGAACCCGCTCGCGTCCTCCCGGCGGGCGGCGGGAGCGCGGCGGGTACTGTTTCTCGTCTTTCCCGGACGGAGGCCGCGGTCGTCGGTGCGTCCGGCAGCCCCGACCTCCCACGCACCTGCGGGTGGGAGGGCGGGAGGAATGGGACGGTCATGAGTGTAGGCACTCGCGCGGGGATCCGGGAGAGAGCAGGACGATTCCACCGTGCGACGAGAGCCTTGGTGTGGCCCACATAACTTAGCCATAAGGGGCAAATCCGGCGAACTGACTCATACACCCATGGTTGTGTTGGGGGCGTGATGGATCCCGCGTACGACCAAGCGCCCACCGCGCCCACCTGGGCGGACGCCACCGCTGAGACGTCGATGGGAAGACCGTGATTGACGCAGTGGGCCTGCACAAGGCCTACAGGTTGAAGAAGCACCGGGTGAACGCCCTGAACGGGATCGACCTGCACGTCGAACCCGGCGAGATCTTCGGTGTCGTGGGCCAGAGCGGCGCGGGCAAGAGCACCCTGCTGCGCTCGGTCAACCTCCTGGAGCGCCCCGACGCCGGAACGGTCCGCGTCGCGGGCGAGGAGCTCACCGCGCTGCGGGGCGCCCGCCTGCGCGCGGCCCGTCGCGGCATCGGCATGGTCCACCAGCACTTCGCCCTGCTGTCCTCGCGCACCGTCGCCGGCAATGTGGGATTTCCCCTGGAGGTCTCCGGCGTCGACCGCGCCCGCCGCCGGGCGCGCGTGGGCGAACTCCTCGACCTCGTGGGACTCGGCGACAAGGCGCGCGCCTATCCCTCCCAGCTCTCCGGCGGCCAGAAGCAGCGGGTCGGCATCGCCCGCGCGCTGGCCTCGCGCCCCGAGGTGCTGCTCAGCGACGAGGCCACCTCCGCTCTCGACCCCGACACCACCGAGTCCGTTCTCGACCTGCTGCGCCGCCTGCGCGACGAGCTCGGCCTGACCATCCTGCTGATCACCCACGAGATGAACGTGATCAAACGGATCTGCGACTCCGCGGCGATCATGGAAGCCGGTGGGTTCCGCGAGTCCGGCCGGGTCCTGGACCTCATCGGCACGCCCGGCTCGCTGCTGGCGCGGTCGCTCTTTCCGCTGCCCGCGCACAGTGGCCCGGACACGGTCTACGTCACCTACCCGCGCTCCTTCGACGAGCCGCTCATGTCCGAGCTCACCCGCCGTTTCGACGTGGACGTCAACATCCTCGGCGGCGGTGTGGAGGAGGTCGCCGGGCAGTCCGTGGGCCGCCTGAGCGTGGACCTGCGGGGAGCTCGCCGGGACCGGGCACTGACCTTCCTGTCCGATCACGGACTACTGGTCGAGGAGGCCGCGAAGTGAGCACCGATCCCTCCCCCCTCCTCGCCGCCGCGTCGGGGAACGCGAGCGCCTGGGACTCCGTCGCGGCCTTCGTCCGGGCATGGCCCGCCATGTGGCCCGACCTGTGGCTGGGTACCCTGGACACCGTCTACATGGTGGGGTGGGCGGTCGTCTTCAGCGTTCTCATCGGTCTGCCGCTGGGCGTGCTGCTGGTGACCACCGACAAGGGCGGCCTCACCCCCGCCCCGGCCGTGCGCAGCGTGCTCAGCGGGATCGTCAACATCGGCCGCTCACTGCCGTTCATCGTGCTGATGGTGGCGGTGCTGTCCCTGACCCGTTTCCTGGTGGGCACCACCCTGGGCCCCACGGCCGCGGTCGTGCCCCTGAGCATCGGCGCGATTCCCTTCTTCGCCCGACTGGTGGAGACCTCCCTGCGCGAGGTGGACCGCGGGGTCGTCGAGGCCGCGCACGCCATGGGCACCCGCCGCTCCACCATCGTGGGCAAGGTCATGCTGCCCGAGGCGCTCCCCGGCCTCATCGCGGGTCTGGTGATGACCGTGGTCACCCTCATCTCCTACTCGGCGATGGCCGGTGCCATCGGTGGCGGTGGTCTGGGCGACCTGGCCATCCGCGAGGGGTACCAGCGCTTCAACGACCACTACCTGTGGGCCACCGTCATCCTGCTCATCGCTGTCGTGCAGATCGTGCAGAGCCTGGGCGACCTGATGGTGCGCAGGCTGTCCCGGCGTTGACGGGAGCCGTCGGCCGGGGCGGCGGGGCGCTTCCCCCACGAGTGGTCCTGCCGGCACGGGGGGAGGACGTCGACGAACAGGACTCCCGTGAGGACTCCACCGAATGATGTCTGACAAAAACTCATATCGGTCGATGCTTCGCAGAAGCTCACGAAGGATACGATCTGGCGGGCGTCAGGGAGCGGCGCCACCACCACCGCTTTCGGCCCGTAACGGTTGGGTTGCGGTGCCAGTTGCTTTGATTGACATCAAGGTACTTCTCTGTTTCTTTTATGGGAGCGCTCCCAAACGATGTCCCCTCGTCATGGAAGGTGCGTACACAAGCAGTGAGCAACCGCAACGATTTCCCCGAGGGCTTCCTCTGGGGGGCGGCCACCGCCTCGTTCCAGATCGAAGGCGCCACGACCGCAGACGGCCGGGGCCGCAGTATCTGGGACACCTTCGCCGAGACCCCCGGCACGATCCTGGGCGGAGACACCGGCGACCCCGCCGACGACCACTACCACCGCTACGCCGAGGACGTCGCGCTCATGAGCCGGCTCAACCTGGGCGCGTACCGTTTCTCCGTCGCCTGGCCGCGGATCCTCCCCGAGGGTGCGGGCGCCGTGAACCAGGCCGGGATCGACTTCTACGACCGGCTGGTGGACGCCCTCCTGGAGGCCGGGATCCAGCCCTGGGCCACCCTCTACCACTGGGACCTGCCCCAGGCGCTGGAGGACGCGGGTGGCTGGCCCCACCGTGACACCGCCTACCGCTTCCGCGACTACGCCCAGGTCGTCGCCGACGCCCTCGGCGACCGCGTCAGCAACTGGATGACCATCAACGAGCCCTGGTGCTCGGCCTTCCTCGGCTACCACAACGGCCACCACGCGCCGGGCCACAAGGACGCGGCGGAGGCCCTGGCCGCCGCCCACCACCTGCTGCTCGGCCACGGCCTGGCGACCGAGGCGATCCGCTCCACCGGGAACACGGCCCGGGTCGGCCTGGCCCACAACCAGGCGGTCATCCGCCCCCACGGACCCAGCGCCGCCGACGCGCGCGCCGCCCGCCGCGCCGACGCCGTGCGCAACCGCGTCTTCACCGACCCCCTGCTCAAGGGCCGCTACCCGGCGGACCTGAGGGAGGACCTCGCCGACGTCAGCGACTTCTCCTTCCTCGTCGACGGGGACATGGACATCATCTCCGCCCCCATGGACTTCCTGGGCGTCAACTACTACTCGCCCGAGTTCGTCGCCGCCTCCGCCAAGGGCCTGGACCCGGCCCTGGTCAGCGGCGAGGGCGGTGCCTGGCTCGGCGCCGAGCCCGAGGAGGTGCACGTCTCCCAGGGGCTGCCCGTCACCCACATGGGCTGGGAGATCGACCCCACCGGCCTGTACGACGTGCTCATGCGCCTGGCCGGGGAGAGCGGCGGCATCGACCTCTACGTCACCGAGAACGGGTGTGCCTTCGAGGACACCGTCACCGAGGACGGCGAGGTCAACGACACCGACCGCGTCGACTACTACGAGGGCCACCTGAGGGCCGCCAAGGAGGCCGTCCAGGCCGGAGTGCCCCTGCGTGGATACTTCGCCTGGTCACTCCTGGATAATTTCGAGTGGGCGTGGGGATACTCCCGCCGGTTCGGGATCGTGCACGTCGACTACGAGACCCAGAAGCGGACGGTCAAGGACAGCGGGCACTGGTACGCCGAGCTGGCCAAGACGGGAAGTTTCCCCGAGCGCTAGAGCGGGTGGACCACGGACGACGGTGGGGTGCCTCACGGGGCGCCCCACGCGGTCGTTCCCGGCGGGTACGACAAGGGTGCCCGCCGAATACGCCGCGGCCCGGGGCAGGACGCCGGGCCGCGGTACAAGATCCCAGAGGGAGCCTCGAAGTGGCCAAGAGCGGTGATGGTCGGAAGCGTCCGACCCTGGAGATGGTGGCGCAGCGTGCCGGGGTCGGCCGCGGTACCGTCTCGCGTGTGATCAACGGCTCCGCCCAGGTGAGCCCGCGTACCCGGGAAGCCGTGCACAGCGCGGTCGCCGAACTCGGCTACAGCCCGAACCAGGCGGCTCGCACCCTGGTCACCAGGCGCACCGACACGATCGCGCTCGTCGTCTCCGAGCCCCGTGACCGGTTGTTCGCCGACCCCTTCTTCGCCGACATCATCCGCGGTGTGAGCTCGGTCCTGCACGAGCGCGACCTGCAGCTGATGCTCACCACGGCCCGCACCGAGTCCGAGCACAAGCGCGTGGGCGACTACCTCAGCGGCTTCCACGTGGACGGGGCGCTGCTGGTGTCCCTGCACCGCGACAACCCGCTCTCCGCCCGCCTGGCCGGTTCCGGTGTGCCCGTCGTGCACGGCGGACGCCCCCACTCGCCCGACCAGCCCGCGCCCTTCTGCGTCGACATCGACAACATCGGCGGCTCCAAGGAGGCCACCAAGCACCTCCTGGAGCGCGGATGCCGACGGGTGGCCACCATCACCGGCCCCCAGGACATGAACGCCGGTGTGGAGCGGCTGCGCGGCTACCGCGAGGTCATGTCCTCCGCAGGGATCGAGGTCGACGACAGCCTCGTCATCCAGGGCGACTTCAGCGTGGACGGGGGCGCGGCGGCGATGGAGCGGCTGCTGGACAGCGGCGCGAACCCCGACGGGGTGTTCGTGGCCTCCGACATGATGGCCATCGGCGGACTGCGCGTGCTGCGCTCCCGCGGCCTGCGCGTGCCCGAGGACATCGCCCTGATCGGTCACGACGACACCGTCATGGCCCAGCACAGCGATCCGCCGCTGACCACCATCCACCAGCCCACGGTGCAGATGGGCCAGGAGATGGCGCGGCTCCTGGTGGACGTGGCGATCCCGCGCGAGAAGGAGACCGAGACGATCATGCTCGACACCCACCTGGTGGTGCGCGCGTCCGGCTGAACGGGCCGTGGCGGACGGCCCGGAAGGGCTCTGACCCGCCCGTTCGCGCCGCTCCCCGCTGGACGCGCACGCGGCCGCTGTGCAAGGCTGGTCGCGATTTCGCGGGAGACGGTGGGAGCGCATGGACCCGATGCGGGAACCGACACACGCCCGGTGTGCGATTTCCTCGTGCGGATGGTGCGAGCAGGACGGCGTCGACTGCCGGTTCTGCTCCGGAACGGGCTGGTGGCGGCCGGAACAGCCGCACCGGGACGGCAGCGGGGTGATCGTCTGGCTCCGGATCGACGAGCCCTGCCGCGGTTGCGCGGGGACGGGCAAGGAGCACAGCCCGACCGCCGCCCACTAGCGAGGCCGCTCCCGCGGTGGACAAGGAGGCACACATGCGCTGGGTGACCTATCTGTCGCCGAGCGGCGGCGGCGAGCGCCTCGGCGCCCTGGACGAGGGCGACGTCCTGGGCAGCCCCGGTTCCGAGCGCCTCGCCGACCTGCTGGAGGCGGGCGACGACGCCCTCGGCGCGGCCCACGGGCGCGCCGTCGACGCGCCGATCGAGATCATCGTCGAACCGGAGGCGCGTATGTGCGCTCCGGTGGTGCCGACGGCCCCGGTGGCCGTACGGGCGGGCGACGACGTGTGGGAGGTCGCTCCCGGACTGGTGCGGGGCGCGGACGACGCCGTGTCGCCCGACGCGTGCTCGGCCAGGGTGGGCGTGGCCGCCGTCGCAGGGGGAGGGGGACCGGCGAGTGCCTACACGCCCGCCTGCCTGTGGCTGGACCGGACGGGGCGACCGGTGCAGCTGAGTCTGGGCCCGGTGCTGGTCACCGCCGACGAGGTTCCGGGGGAACCGCTGCGGATGAGCGCCTCGGTGGACGGTCGCGAGCTGGGCCGCGGACTGGTCGACCCCGGCCACGAGTGGCTGGTGTCCGGTCCCGCGGGCGTGCGCGCGCTGCTGCCGGTGGCCACCCCGCCGCTGGAGACCGACGACGAGTTGTTCGTGGACGCTGACGCGCTGGGCACCTTCGAGGTCCGGGTCGGCTCCCAGGTCTGAGCGGTGCCGTCCGTCCCTAGGCCGTGAACTCCCAGTGCCAGGGCTCGAAGCCGCCGCGGGCCCACGCGGGGTTGTTCCAGCCGTGGTCGGGGGCGTTGGCCAGCATCCACCCGTGTTCGGGCGTGCCCAGCCGGTTCACGCCACCGCACAGGTCCACGGCCACGCCCAGCCCGTGCTGGCTGCTCCCGGGCTCGGCGGCCATACCGGGCAGCATCTCCTGGAACAGGCGCACCTGTTCGTGGTAGGGCCGGTAGGAGTCGGCCACGCACATCGGCCGCCCGAACACCCGCCGGTAGGCGCCGTCGAGCTCGATGAAGGCCTCGGCGGCGTCGGCCCGCAGCCGCTCGCCGGGCTGGGGCAGGGGGCACAGCGCCGACTCCGGGATGCGTCCGTTGGCGTGGACGGCCACGTCGCCGCCAGTACATCCGCTGTCCGTATTCTCCGTTGTGAAGTGCGCCTCCCCGTCACTTTTCTTCTTTTTGTCATTGTGCCAATGATTATTGTCGCCTTTTGTGTTCCCCGACGCCGAGCGCGCGTCCAGTAGTGCCTCCTCGCGCCGTTTCTCCTCGGCCTCGGCGTCGCGCACCTCCGCGAGCCGTGCCTCCAGCCGGGTCTGCTCCTCCAGCATCTCCTCGACCGCGGCCTCCTGGTCGGCGACCGCCCGCACGGCCTCCTTCCGGGCGGCGGCCGCGGCCTCGACCGCCTCGGCCTGCTCCTGTTCGGCGGTCTCGGCGATTCCGGCGAGGGTGCCCGTGGCCACGCGCGCGGCCTCGGCCCGGTCCACGTCGGCCTCGCGGTGTTCGCCCAGCAGGGTCAGGTAGGCGCCGCGTTCGAGCATTCCGGCGGGGCCCTCCGGGCCGGCCCAGGCGTTCACCATGCCCAGGTCACCACCCTTGTAGGCGGTGGCGGCCTGACGGGCCGCGGCCAGGCGCGCCGTCTCGCCGCGCTCGTCGGCCCTCTCCGCGCGTTCGTAGGCCGCCTCCCTGCGCTCGGTCAGACCGTCCAGGCGCTCACGCTCGGCCTGGTAGCGCCCGATCTTGGCGGAGGCCTCCTGGCGCAGGGTCTCCATGTCCGCGCGCAGTACGGCCAGTTCCACCCGCACATCACCCAGCGTGGCCACCTCGGCGGAGTCGTCGGCGTCCCCGGGCACGGCGGTGGAGAGGGCCAGGAGCACCGCCATCCCCACCGGGAGCGCGGTGGTGACCGAAAAGGCGTGACGGGAACCCCTCCGGGTTCGTGCACGCGCGGAACCCTTCGCTTGTGCTCTATCACTGAGCGTGTCCGAGTCAGGGCATGACGAGGGACGCATTTTCGCTTCCTCCCCGGGACCTGCGTATACGTCTTGTCACGATGTCATGTCAGGGTGGTGTTGATGAGGAAGCTGGTGGTGTGTCCTAAAAGTTACCTCGGTGCCCCTTGGGGTTTCGGCCCCCATGTCTGACCTGGTGGATTGGTCATAATGCCGACATTGTGGGCATTATGGGGCTGGGCAAACGAAGATGATCTTGCCGATCGCCGTCAAACCGCCGAAGCGAGTCCTTCGCGCCCATTGATACGCTATCCACCGCACGCGCACCTACACGGAAACCTTGGGGTGTGCGGCTCTTCTCCTCCCAGGCGAGTCCGGCGGACAGTCTTCACATCTCCCCACATTCCCCACCGCTCCCGGTTCGGTGGACCTTGGTCTATACCGGCTTTCCCGAAGATTCTTCGGTCGGAGTGGTCGGCCCCTGGGGTCCAACCAGCCGCTCGAAGCGGTGACACGAAAGGTTGCGAGGGTCCGTGTCGACACGAGCGACGAAAAACGGGGCCAGCGCGCAGAGCGAGGCAGCGCAGGCCGAACATGCCGATGCCACGCCCCAGCGCAGAGCCGACTGGTGGCGGCCACGTAACTGGCGGGTGCGTTCCCGACTGGTGGCCCTCATCGTCATCCCCACCGCGGTAGCGCTCGCGCTCGGTGGTCTGCGGGTCTATGAGGCGGCGGTCTCCACCGTCACCCACGCCCACATCCAGGACCGCGCCGAGGTGGGCGTCCTCATCGTGCAGCTGGCCAACCAGCTGGGCCGTGAGCGCTCCGTCAGCGCGGTCTACATCTCCGACAACGCGGACCCCGAGCGGCGGTCGGACGAACTGCGCCAGCAGATGGAGGAGGAGCGCGACGCCTCCCGGGACCTCCAGCAGTCCCTCAACGCCAGACTGGAGGACATGGGCGAGGTCGACGGCAACGCCTCCGTCCGCCTGTCCACCATGCGCAGCCAGGTCTCCACACTGGACTCCCTGCGCACCGAGGTCGACGAGACACGCATCACCGTCCTGCCGGTCGTCACCAAGTACCGGACGATCACCCGCGCGCTGACCGAGTTCAACCAGACGATCGCGGACGCGACCGGAGACACCGCTCTACGTGAGAGCGTGCGCACGCTGACCGCGCTGTCCAACGCGCGGGACCAGCTCTCGTACGAGACCGCGCTGATGAGCCACGCCCTGTCCCGGAACACGATGACCGGCGGCATCGCCGAGGCCATCGACTCCAGCCGCGCGCGCTACGAGAACGAGATCTCCAACTTCGTCCAGGCCGCGGACGAGGAGCAGCGCACGCTCTTCGACGACAACTTCACCGGTCTGGAGGTCAGCCAGGTCTCCACGATGCGCATGCGCGTCATGTACCGCGCCGACCGCGAGGCCGACCTCACCGGTGTGACCGCCAACGACGGCCCCGAGGACTACAGGGACATCGCCGCCATCGCCCTGGAGCGCCTCCAGAACGTCGAGGAGGGAATCGCCGAGGGTATCGACGTCGAGGCCGACAAGCTGCGCGACGCGGCTATGGGCCGAGCCCTGATGGACCTCGTCGTCGTCGCGGGCGTGCTCCTCGCGGTCTTCATCCTCACCTCCCTCGTGGTCCGTTCCCTGGTGCGCCCGCTGCGCACCCTGGAGGACGGTGCCCGCCGGATCGCCGAGCGCGACCTGCCCGACGCGATCAACCGGATGCAGGAGGCGGGGACGGTTCCCGAGAACGTCAGGGTCGCACCGATCGAGGTCGACACCCATGACGAGATCGGTGAGGTGGCCCGGGCCTTCGACGACGTCCACCGCGTGGCCCTGACCCTGGCATCCGACGAGGCCGCCCTGCGCAGCAACGTCAACGCGATGTTCGTCAACCTGTCCCGCCGAAGCCAGACCCTGGTGGAGCGGCAGCTGCGCCTCATCGACGGTCTGGAGCAGTCCGAGCAGGACTCCGACCGCCTCTCCGACCTGTTCCAGCTGGACCACCTCGCCACGCGCATGCGCCGCAACAACGAGAACCTGCTGGTCCTGTCCGGTCAGGACAACACCCGCAAGTGGGCCCAGCCCATCCCGCTGGTCGACGTCCTGCGCGGCGCCGTCTCCGAGGTCGAGCAGTACGAGCGCGTCAACGTGCGCGCCCCCTCCCACATCTCGGTGCTCGGACGCCCGGTCAACGACGTCATCCACCTGGTCGCCGAGCTGGTGGAGAACGCCACCGCGTTCTCCCCGCACGACACCGAGGTCCTGGTCAGCGCCAAGAGCCTCGACAACGGCGGCGTCCAGGTCGACGTCACCGACAGCGGTATCGGCATGGCCGCCGACGACCTGGAGGCGATCAACGCCCGCCTGGCCGCCCCGCCGGTCATCGACGTCGCGGTCTCGCGCCGCATGGGCCTGTTCGTGGTCTCGCGCCTGGCCCACCGCCACGGCGTCAAGCTCCGGCTGGAGGAGGCGCACGGCGGCGGGACCACCGCCCACGTCACCTTCCCGCCGGACCTGCTGATCACCCCCGTCGAGGGACAGCACTCCCTGGGCGGTGCGGACAACCGCCCCGAGCTCACCTCGGGCGCGCCCAACACCTACGCCGACGCCGAGGCGGCCTTCGCCTCCACCCCGCCGCCCGCCGAACCGGGCGACCCCTGGCAGACACAGGAGGGCGGGGCCGGACCCGGCGAGCTGGGCGGACTGCCCAAGCGTCAGCCCGGCGGCGCCCGCGGCGAGGAGCACCCGCCCAGCGGACAGGACCTGTGGGGCAACCCGTCGGACTCCGGTTCGGTGTGGGACACCACGAGGGGGGCCGGGACCACCGGCGGCGCCGCTGACAGCGGCCGCACGGTCGTCGACCCCTACGACGTCCCCGAGGACGAGGAGCCGAAGCGCCCGCAGCCCGAGAGCGGCGGCCGCAGCCTCTTCGACCCGGCCCCCCGCTCCGACGCGGGCGGCGGATCGCCCTTCGGCGACAGCGGCTCCGTGGACCGCTCCGCCGACACCGGGTCCTTCAGCAGGCCCTCCGACACCGGCTCGTTCCGCCGTCCCACCACCGACACCGGCTCGTTCCGACGGCCGGTCACCGACACCAGCGCCTTCCGTCACCCGGTGGGGTCGCAGGACTCCTACGACGGCTTCGGCAAGACCGGAACGCCGCCCCAGGAGCACTCCGGCGCCGGCAGCGGTGCGGGCGACCTGTTCCGCCGGGACACCGGCGCCGCCGAGCGGCCCGCCGCTCCGGCCCGCGGCGACGAGACCGAGACCTTCCCGGCCGTCTCCTCCGACTGGAACAGCGGCGTCCCGCAGGCACCGCCGGCCCCGAAGGCTCCGTCGCCCTCCGACACGGGGAGCTGGCGCTCCGACGGCGGTGTCGACTCCCGTGAGGGTTACGGATCGACCGCCTACCTCTCCCGCCGCTACGGCGGCGCCCAGGGGCCGAACAACACGGTCGTGCCGCCGTCCCCGACGGGTGAGGACAGCGACTCGCTGCCGATCTTCGACGCGATCGAGTCCAACTGGTTCAAGCGCCGCAGCGGTGGTCCCACCGTGGACACCACCGAGACCGGCCCGATCCAGCAGGTCTCGGCGGAGCAGGGCCGGCGCCGGCAGGGCAACGGCGCCGACCGGGCTCCGGCACGCGCCGAGCAGAGCACCCCCTCCGAGCAGGAGTGGAACTCGGCCGCCGACCGGGGCTGGAAGGCCGCACGCACCGCGGCCGAGCCCCTCGCGGGCGGGCTGACCACCTCGGGCTTGCCAAAACGGGTTCCCAAGGCAAACCTTGTTCCGGGGACGGCACCAAAGCCGGAGAACTTCAAGCAGATGCCCACGCGCAGCGCGGACCGTGTCCGCAACCGCTTCTCGGGCTTCCAGAAGGGCGTCCGGGAGGGCCGGAACCGGCTCGGCGAAGGTCCGACGGAGGGATGACTCCAGTGAAACCTGGTGGGACGGGGTCCCTCTTATCCGCAGGGGCCGGATGCAATAGCATCGACCGAGCTTCTCGGACGCGCCACACCCGTAGCTTGACGAGAGCAGAACACCAGACTCCCGGTCACCCCCGCGGGAGGGACCGGGCAGTTCGTAGAGGCAGTGCTGTCACATGCTGTGCCGGCGGTAGCAGTGCCCACAGATCAGCCGGCGAATTTGGACAGGAGATCAGATGAGTCGACAGGTGAATGAACTCAACTGGTTGATCACTGACTTTGCCGACCGGGTCCCCGACGTAGCCCACGCGATCGTCGTCTCCTCTGACGGCCTTCCGCTGGCCTCGTCGGCGGGTTTCCCGGCTGACCGGGCCGACCAGCTGGCGGCGATCGCCTCCGGCCTGTCGAGTCTGACGCAGGGCGCGGCCCGGGTGTTCGAGGGTGGCGCGGTCGCCCAGACCGTCGTGGAGATGGAGCGGGGGCTGATGCTCATCATGGCCATCAGCGACGGCTCCTGTCTCGCGGTCCTGGCGGCGGCGGAAAGCGACCTGGGCCTGGTCGCGTACGAGATGACTCTGCTCGTCGAGCGGGCGGGGCGGGCGCTGACACCAACGGCGCGCACCTCGGGAATCCACTGAACCACCACCGACAGGAGGAAGTGGTGGCACCTCACAGTAGAGATGCCGGGAGCGCCTCGTGGTTCGGACAACAGCCGGGTGGTCCCCCCACGGGGGGAACGCCGGCGGTTCCGGGCGGCGGAGATGTTCCCCGACCAATCCAACAACCGTATGAACAACGACCCGCTATGGGGAGCGCGCCCAGTTCTCTGGTCCGCCCCTACGCGGTGACCAAGGGCCGCACCAAACCGAAGTCGCAGCTTCCCCTGGAAGCTCTGATCTCGGCCACCGCGGCGGCCCGTAACGAGTCTGGGACGCTGACGCCCGAATGGCAGGCGATCAGCGACCTGTGCCGGGAATGGCGCTCCGTGGCGGAGATCTCCGCGCTGTTGCGGATGCCGCTCGGTGTGGCGCGGGTGCTTGTGGCGGACATGTCCGAGCAGGGACTGGTCCAGATCAGGTCCTCGCTCAACAATGAAGCCCGTCCCAACACCAACCTGCTTGAAAGGGTGCTCAGTGGACTTCGCAAGCTCTAGCCCAGCCGAGGAAGGCGGTGCTGGGGGGAACGCGATGACGTCGGTCAAGATCGTCGTCGCCGGGGGCTTCGGTGTCGGGAAGACGACATTCGTTGGCTCTGTCTCCGAGATCGTGCCGCTGACCACCGAGGCGGTCATGACCAGCGCCAGTGTCGGGGTGGACGACCTCGCCAAGACGCCGGACAAGCAGACCACCACCGTGGCCATGGACTTCGGTCGTGTCTCCCTGGACTCGGACCTGATCCTGTACCTGTTCGGCACCCCCGGACAGCACCGGTTCTGGTTCATGTGGGACGACCTGGTCAAGGGTGCCATCGGTGCCGTCGTCCTGGTGGACACCCGCCGCCTGGCGGACTGCTTCCCCGCGATCGACTACTTCGAGGAGGCGCGTCTGCCCTTCATCGTGGCGATCAACGGCTTCGACGGCTACTACCCCCATGCCGCGAACGAGGTCCGGGACGCTCTGACACTCAGTCCCGAGATCCCGATCGTCCAGGTGGACGCCCGAGACCGGGCTTCCACCAAGTCGACGCTCATCACCCTCGTCGAGCACGCCATCACGGTGGGGGACCCCGAGGGCGCCGCCGGACAGCCCACATCCACGGGCGGCCAGAACTCCTGGCGCTAGGAGGGCCGCCCGGGCCGGGGTCCCGCACAGAGCACGGCCCGGTTCCCGCAAGTCGGGAACCGGGCGTCCGTGCTGGCATCATGGCGCAATGAGCTCTTCCCAGCCCGACGCAGAGGCGATGACCCGGCGGTTCCGCGAGGTGGCCGAGCGCGTGCTCGACTCCCTGCTCGACGACGCCCCGGAGTGGGCGCTGGACCTGGGTGACCCCCGGGGCGCCGCCCGCCTGTCCGACCACTCCGCCGAGGCGGACGCACGCCGCGCCGCCGTGCTCACCGACGCCCTCGGCTCCCTGGACGAGATCGACGCCGACCTGATCCCCGAGGGCGACCTGGTCGACCTGGAGGTACTGCGCGCCCGCGTCAGCGCCGACCTGTGGCACACCGCCGAACTGCGACCGCACACGTGGGACCCGCTCCTGCACTCGCCCGGTGAGGCCCTCCACACCCTCCTGGAACGCGACACCCTTCCCCTCCCCGAACGCCTCTCGGCGCTCGCCGCGCGCTGCGCCGCGCTCCCCGACTACCTCGCCACCGCGCGTTCGCGCCTGTCCGAGGGGCCCGGGATGTCCCGTGTGCACGTGGAGACGGCCCTGGCGCAGGCCGACGGGGCCCGCGCCATGCTCGTCTCCGGCGTGCCCGCCCTGGCCGCCGGAGAGCCGTCCGCGGCCTCCGAGGTGGAACCGGCCCGCGAGGCCGCCCTGACCGCCGTGGAGGACTACACGGCGTGGCTGCGCGGCCAGCTGGCGGGCGCCACCGCCGATCCCCGCATGGGGGAGCGCGACTTCGCCGCCCAGCTGTGGTACACGCTCGACTCCGAGCTGTCCCCCGAGGCGCTCCTGGTCCGCGCCGAGAGCGACCTGCTCGCCACCGAGGAGGCGATCGCCGAGGCCGCCGCCGAGTACCAGGGCGCACCGCGCCGCCGGGGGCAGGTGGCCGAGGCGCTCTCCGCGCTCGCCGACGAGAACGCCACCGGCGCCGACACCGTCCGCCCCGTCTGCGCCGACGCGCTCATGCACCTGAACGAGCGGGTGCGCGGACTCGACATGGTGACGGTCCACGACGACCCGGTGCGGATCGTTCCGATGCCCGAATCCCGCCGGGGAATCTCCGTGGCCTACTGCGAGCCCCCCGGTCCGCTCGACCCCCGGGCCAGGGAACAGCCGACCCTGGTCGCGGTGTCCCCGCCGCCGGCGGACTGGCCCGCCGAGCGGCGGGAGTCGTTCTTCCGCGAGTACAACGGGGGCATGCTGCGCAACCTCATGGCCCACGAGGCCGTGCCGGGCCACGCCCTGCAGCTGTCCCACGCGGCCCGCCACACCGGCGGCACCCGGGTGGGCAACGCACTGTGGAGCGGCACCTTCGTGGAGGGCTGGGCCGTCTACGCGGAGGAGGCGCTGGCCCGCCACGGCTGGTCGGGGAACCACCGCGAGGACCTCGCCCTGCGCCTGGTGCAGCTCAAGATGCGCCTGCGCATGATCCTCAACGCGATCCTGGACGTGCGCCTGCACACCGGCGACCTCACCGAGTCCGAGGCGATCTCCCTGCTCACCCAGCGCGGCCACCAGGAGGAGGGCGAGGCCGTCGGCAAGTGGCGCAGGGCCCAGCTCACCAGTGCCCAGCTGTCCACCTACTACGTCGGCTACGCCGAGGTCAGCGACATCTCCCGCGACCTGGCGGCGGCGCGCCCCTCGCTCACCGAGCGCCAGCGGCACGACGCGGTGCTCGCCCACGGCAGCCCGCCCCCGCGCCACCTGCGCACACTGCTGGGGCTGTGACCGGAGGACCGCAGCGGCCGCGGCCAGGCGGGCTCCCGGTCGAGCTGTGGGCGCACCGCCTTCGGCGCGCCCTCCCCTCCGCGCTTCTATGCTTGGTGACGCGAGAGAGTTACGGACAGGCGACGGAAACGGACGAGCCATGAGCGGTGCCGACAACGAGCACGGAAACGGTCCTGAGGACCCTCCCGGTGCGGGGACCGGGAGCCCCGACGGCTGGGAGCGGCTGTGGACGCCGCACCGCATGGCCTACATCAAGGGGGAGAACAAGCCCACCGGTTCCCGGCCCGAGGACGGCTGCCCCTTCTGCCGGGCCCCCGGGCTGCCCGACCCCGAGGGCCTCGTGGTCGCCCGGGGCAAGTCGGCCTACGCGGTGCTCAACCTCTACCCCTACAACAGCGGCCACCTGCTGGTGTGCCCCTACCGCCACGCCGCGGACTACACCTCCCTGGACGAGGACGAGACCGCCGAGGTGGCCGCGCTCACCCAGGCGGGTATCCGTGCGCTGAGCGACGCCTACGGCCCGCAGGGCTTCAACGTCGGCATGAACCTCGGTACCGTGGCGGGTGCGGGGATCGCCGCGCACCTGCACCAGCACATCGTCCCCCGCTGGGGCGGCGACACCAACTTCATGCCCGTCGTCGGCCAGACCAAGGTCCTGCCCGAGATGCTGGAGCAGACCCGGGCCAAACTGGCCGAGTACTGGCCCAGGGACTGAGGAGTCCGGGGCCGGAACCGGCGCCGCCTCCCACCCCACCCGGACGGCGTCCGGCGGCACGCCACCCCCACCGGTGCGGTTCCCACCTCCGCGACCGTTCCCGCCCTACGATCCCAAGAAGACATGCTGAGAATCCTTCGCCCCATCACCTCCCGGGTCACCGCTCCGCTCGGCCGGAGCATGGCCCGCATCGGCCTCACCCCGAACCTCGTCACGATCATCGGCGCCACCGGCGTCGTCGTCAGCGCCCTGTACTTCTATCCGCGCGGCCAGCTGTACGCGGGCTCGGTGGTCATCACCGTCTTCGCCCTCTTCGACATGCTCGACGGCGCCGTGGCCAGGGCCGGGAACAGCGCCAGCGCGTTCGGCGCCTTCCTCGACTCCACCCTGGACCGGGTGGCCGACGCCGCCATCCTGGCCGGACTCCTGTGGTGGTTCATCGGGGAGGGCGACGACCCCCTGCTCGCCGGGCTCACCCTCTTCTGCCTCATCACCGGATTCATGGTGTCCTACGTCAAGGCCCGGGCAGAGGGACTGGGGGTCAACTGCGACGTCGGCGTCGCCGAGCGCACCGAGCGCCTGGTGGTCATCCTGGTCGCCGTCGGACTCAGTGAGATGGGCGTGCCCTACATCCTCGCCGGGGGCCTGTGGCTGCTCGCCGTGATGAGCCTGACCACGGTCCTGCAGCGCCTGGTGGAGACCCGGGCCCGACTCAACGACCCCGCCGACGCCGCCGAGGCCGGGGACGTCGGCGGCGAGGCCTGACAGCGACAGGGAGGACGGGGGAGACGAACGTGGACGAGCGCATGGCCGACCTGGCCTACTCCGCGGGCTGGGCGATGGTCCGCCACGCGCCGGAGAGCGCGGGAAGGGCGGTGTTCCAACGCCTGGCCGACCGCTCCTGGCGCGCCCGCGACGCCGGGACCCGCGGTCTGGAGCGCAACCTGCGGCGCCTGCTCGGCCCGGGCGCCACCGACGCCCGGACGCGTGCGCTGTCGCGCGCGGGTATGCGTTCCTATATGCGCTACTACTACGAGATGTTCCGCCTCCCCGCGATGGGCGAGGAGTACATCCTCGACCGCACCCGCGCCACCGGGATCGACGTGCTGGAGAAGCACATCCGGTCCGGCCGCGGCGTGGTCGCCGCCCTGCCGCACATGGGCAACTGGGACCACGCCGGTGCCTGGATCACCCTCAACGGCATCCCCCTGACCACCGTCGCCCAGAGGCTGCGCCCCGAGAGCCTGTTCCAGCGCTTCACCGCCTACCGGGAGTCCCTGGGCATGGAGGTGCTGCCGTTGACCGGGGGCGGCTCCAGCACCGTGGGCACCCTGGCCCGGCGGCTGCGCGGCGGAGGACTGGTGTGCCTGCTCGCCGACCGCGACGTCAACGGCGGCGGCCTGGAGGTGGAGTTCTTCGGGGAGAGCGCGCGCGTGCCCTCCGGACCCGCCGCCCTGGCCCTGAACACCGGCGCCGCCCTGATGCCGGTCTCGCTCTGGTACGACGGTCCGTACTGGAACATCCGCGTACACGAGGAGATCCCCGTCGCCGGAGGGGGCACCCGCTCCGAGCGCGTCCAGGCCACCACCCAGGAGCTGGTCCGCGTCTTCGAGGGGGCGATCGCCGAACACCCCGAGGACTGGCACATGCTCCAGCCGGTGTTCAGCTCCGACCACGAACGCGACCGAGCCTCCCGCGGGCGGGCCGGGGCGACCGCGGCACCCGGGGCCGCGGAGCGCGGCGGTGCGGGGACCCCCGCACGGAACGAACGGAACGGGTGACCGTGGTCATGCGTGTCGGTCTGGTCTGCCCCTACGCCTGGGACGTCCCCGGCGGGGTACAGCAGCACGTCGGAGACCTCGCCGAGGCACTCATCGGCATGGGCCACGAGGTGTCGGTCCTGGCGCCGGTGGGCGACGCCCAGGGGGGCCGCCTGCCCGAATACCTGGTTCCCGCCGGGAAGCCGGTCCCCGTGCCCTACAACGGTTCGGTGGCCCGGCTCAGCTTCGGACCCCGGATCGCCTCGCGGGTGCGTCGGTGGATCGCCGAGGGCGGCTTTGACGTCCTGCACATCCACGAGCCCTCCTCGCCGAGCGTCTCGCTGCTGGCGTGCTGGGCGGCCGACGGGCCGCTGGTGGCCACCTTCCACACCTCCAACCCGCGCTCGCGGGCGATGGCGGTCAGCTCCCCGGCGCTGCGCTCGGCGATGGAGAAGATCAACGGGCGCATCGCGGTGTCCGAGGCGGCCCGGCGCACCCTGGTCGAGCACCTCGGCGGGGACGCCGTACTCATCCCCAACGGGGTGGCGGTGCGCAGGTTCGCCCGGGCCGAGCCGCTGCCCGGATGGCCGGGCGAGGGCGGTTCGATCGGCTTCCTGGGCCGCCTGGACGAACCCCGCAAGGGCCTGGGCGTCCTGCTGGAGGCCTTCACGCTGATGGCGCCCGCACGCCCGTCCCTGCGCCTGTTGGTGGCCGGCCCCGGAGATCCCTCGACGGCCATGGCCGTCGTCCCCGAGCACCTGCGCGAACGCGTCGTGCTCCTGGGCCGCCTGGACGACGCCGACAAGGTGCGCGCCTACCATTCCGCCGACGTGTTCTGCGCGCCCAACCTGGGCGGGGAGAGCTTCGGCATCGTCCTGACCGAGGCGATGGCGGCCGGCGCGTCCATCGTGGCCAGCGACATCCCGGCCTTCTCCGCGGTCCTGGACGGCGGTGCCGCCGGGGAGCTGTTCACCGTGGGCGACCCCGTCCACATGGCCGAACGCGCCGGGGCACTGCTGGACGCTCCCGAGCGGCGCGCCGAGCTGTCCGTGGCCGCGCGCCGGGCGGTACACGCCTACGACTGGGACACGGTCGCCGCCGACGTCGCCCACGTGTACCAGACCGTCCTGATGTGGGACGGGGCCGGACACGGCCGCCCCGAGGGGGTGCGCCTGGACACCGGTCCCCGCGCCACCGCACTGCTGCACCGGGGGACACCGTGACCACCACCGCCCACCTGCCCGGACGCGTGCGCGTCCCGCCCGAGCGGGGTGAACGGCCCTGATCGAGGACGTCCTCTTCGCCATCGCGGTGGTCGGGACCCTCCTGGCGCTGGCGCTGTTCGGGTTCTACCTGTCGTGGCGGGTGACCCGCCTGCACCGCCTGCACCACCGGGTCGACACCGCCCGCGCCGGTCTGGAGGCCGCCCTGCTCCGGCGCCGCACCGCCGCGCTCGACCTGGCCGCCGCCGGCACCGGTGCGTTCGACGAGCTGTCCGAGGCGGCCGAGGCCGCGCACGAGGCGGGGGAGGGCCAGCGCGACCTGGCCGAGAGCACGCTCTCCCGAGCGCTGCGCACCTCCCTGGAATCCCACGGCGCCACCGAGCGTTGGGAGTTGCTGCGGCCTCAGCTGGCGGAGGTGGAGGCGGCGGCCAAGGGCGTCCACATGGCCCGCACGTTCTACAACGGTGCCGTCTCCGACACACACCGCGCCCGCCGCTCCAGACTCGTGCGGGCGTTCCGGTTGGCGGGCACGGCGCCGCTGCCGGACTTCTTCGAGATCGACGACCAGCCGCCGCGCATACCGGTCCTGCCCGTCGGGCCCGACATCCCGTAGGGGGAGGGCCCCGCAAACACCCATCTGGCCCAAACCTCCGAAAGGGGGTGGAAGTAGGATGGGAGGCTGGTCGACCAGGGTGCGCGGCGCCGACGGTGTCCGCGTACCGCCGCGTGAGGCCGCCGACTCCGCTGCCCGCGACCGCGGCGCCGCCCGCAGGGCCCGGCACGGCCGGGAGGAAGCGGCGCCGTCCGGGAACCGCAGCCCTTCAGCAGAACAACACAACGGGAGTCCACAACCGTGGCCAACAACGCATCGAACACCTCCGACAACGCCGTCGGTACCGAGCGTGTCAAGCGCGGCATGGCCGAGCAGCTCAAGAACGGCGTCATCATGGACGTCGTCACGCCCGAGCAGGCCAAGATCGCCGAGGACGCCGGTGCCGTCGCGGTCATGGCCCTGGAGCGCGTCCCGGCCGACATCCGCAAGGACGGCGGCGTCGCCCGCATGTCCGACCCCGACATGATCGACGGCATCGTCGGGGCCGTGTCCATCCCCGTCATGGCCAAGGTCCGCATCGGCCACTTCGTCGAGGCACAGGTCCTGGAGTCGCTCGGCGTCGACTTCATCGACGAGTCCGAGGTCCTCACACCCGCCGACGAGGCCTACCACATCGACAAGTGGGCGTTCACCGTCCCCTTCGTGTGCGGTGCGACGAACCTGGGCGAGGCGCTGCGCCGCATCGCCGAGGGCGCGGCCATGATCCGCTCCAAGGGTGAGGCCGGGACCGGGAACGTCGTCGAGGCCACACGCCACATGCGGTCCATCCGCTCCGAGATCAAGCGCCTGGGCACGCTGGACGAGGCCGAGCTGTTCGGCGCCGCCAAGGAGCTGCGCGCCCCGTTCGAGGTCGTCAAGGAGGTCGCGACACTGGGCAAGCTCCCGGTCCCGCTGTTCTCCGCGGGAGGCGTGGCCACCCCGGCCGACGCCGCGCTCATGCGCCAGCTCGGCGCCGAGAGCGTGTTCGTGGGCTCGGGCATCTTCAAGTCCGGCGACCCGGCCGGGCGCGCCGACGCCATCGTGCAGGCCACCCTGCACTACGAGGACCCCGCCGTGATCGCGCGCGTGTCCCGCGGGCTGGGCGACGCCATGGTCGGCATCAACCTGGACGACCTGTCCGACGCCCAGCGCTACGCCGGTCGCGGCTGGTAGCCGACACCCTCGGCGCGCCCGCGCGCACCGGGACGGCGCGTCCGCCGGCGCCGACCGGCGGACGCTCTCGGGGGCGGGGCCGCGCGGGTCCCGCCCCCGCCCAGCCAGTACGCGAGCCAAACGAGTGAGGCCGTTCTTGACCGCAAGACCCACCATCGGTGTCCTCGCCCTGCAGGGTGACGTCGCCGAGCATCTGCGCGTCCTCGACGCCCTGGACGCGCACACCGTCAAGGTGCTCTCCCCCGACCAGCTCGACACCCTGGACGGACTGGTCGTCCCCGGCGGGGAGTCCACCACCATGTCCAAGCTGGCCGTCCGGTACGGCCTGCTGGAGCCGCTGCGCAAGCGGATCGCGGCGGGGATGCCCGCCTACGGCACGTGCGCCGGGATGATCATGCTCGCCGACCGGCTCCTGGGCGGGACCGCCGACCAGCAGACCGTCGGCGGGATCGACATGTCGGTGCGCCGCAACGCGTTCGGGCGCCAGACCGAGTCGTTCGAGGCTGCCGTGCGCATCGACGGCCTGGAGGGCGACCCCTTCGACGCGGTGTTCATCCGCGCCCCCTGGGTGGAGTCGGTGGGGCCCGGGGTCACCGTGCTCGGCGAAGTCCCCGGCCCGGACGAGGCCGGTAGGATCGTCGCCGTACGGCAGGGCGGCCTGATGGCCACGTCCTTCCATCCCGAACTGACCGGCGACACGCGCATCCACCGCCTCTTCGTCGACGTTGTGAAAGGACATTCATGAGCGGCCACTCGAAGTGGGCCACCACGAAGCACAAGAAAGCCGTCATCGATGCCAAGCGCGGCAAGCTCTTCGCCAAGCTGATCAAGAACATCGAGGTGGCAGCGCGTACCGGTGGTGGGGATCCCGAAGGCAACCCGACGCTCTACGACGCCATCCAGAAGGCGCGCAAGAACTCGGTTCCCGCCGACAACATCGAGCGCGCCCGCAAGCGCGGCTCCGGTGAGGAGGCCGGCGGAGCCGAGTGGCAGACCATCATGTACGAGGGCTACGCTCCCGGCGGCGTGGCCCTGCTGGTGGAGTGCCTGACCGACAACCGCAACCGCGCCGCCTCCGAGGTGCGGGTGGCCGTGACCCGCAACGGCGGAAACATGGCCGACGCCGGCTCGGTGTCCTACCTGTTCAACCGCAAGGGCGTCGTGATCGTGCCCAAGGAGGGCATCACCGAGGACGACGTGACCCTGGCGGTGCTGGAGGCCGGCGCCGAGGACGTCGAGGACCTGGGCGAGTCCTTCGAGATCGTGTGCGAGGCCACCGACCTGGTGCAGGTGCGCACCGCGCTCCAGGAGGCGGGGATCGAGTACGACTCCGCCGAGTCCAGCTTCCTGCCGACCATGGAGATCCCGGTCGACGCCGACGCCGCCAAGAAGGTCCTGCGGGTGGTGGACGTGCTGGAGGACTCCGACGACGTGCAGAACGTCTACACCAACGCCGACATCCCCGACGAGGTTATGGCCGAGATCGGCTGATCCCCGTATCCGACGCCTGTGGCCGCGCCCCCTTCCGGGGCCGCGGCCACAGGCGTTCGCGGCGGGGAGGCCGCCCGCACGTCGGTCCGGGCGGCGGTCAGTCGGTCATGTCGAAGGCGGCGATCACCTTGGTCGGGCGTACCCGCACCACGAGCTCGCCGGGAATGCCGTTGCGCCGACCGAACTCCTCGGCCTGCTCCGGGCCCACGTAGCGGCGGGCGATCGCGGTCGCGGTGCGCACCAGCTCGTCGGTGTCCTCGGAGACGCGGGCCTCGCCCTGCACCTGGACGAAGGCGTAGGGAGGCTCGGGCAGGTCGGCGGTGAGCGCCACGCGCGGGTCGCGGGCGATCGAGCGGCCCTTCGCGGTCTCCTTGCCGGTGTTGAGGACGATCTCGTCGTCCTCGACGGTGAACCACACCGGCGCCGCCAGCGGCCGCCCGTCCGAGGCGGTGTAGGCGAGCATGCCGGTGCGGGTGCCCTGGAGCAGGAAGTCGCGGACCCGGGGATCGGAGATGGAAGCCACAGGTTCACGTTAGTGCGAGGCGGAGGCTTCCTCCAGCGGGACACGGCGGTCCTCAGGACACCGCGGTCCGCACGGGCGGGTCCGCGCGTCCGTGCGGCGTCCACGCGCGCGGCGGTTGTCGTGCGCTGACACGGGCGTCGGCGCGGGTCGGTCCGCCGAACACCGCCTCCAGCGGCAGCCCCAGCGCCTCGCCGACCGCCTCGGCGGGGGAGGCGGGCATCGCCGACAGCACGGGCCGGGCCGCCAGCAGGGCCCGGGCGAGCCGCTCCTGACGTGCGAGGTGGGAGGCGCCGTCCACGGCGGTACCCGGGCGGGTGGGGGCCGGGGCCTCGGCGGGGGACGGCTCCAGGGGCGACCCGTCCGGGGCGGTGTAGCCCGCGCACCAGCGCAGCCTCCCGCCCGCCCGGACGGACGAGTCGGTGTGCGTGACCACCAGGGAGTCCACTCCGCCGGTGGCCGCGACCGCGTACCGGTGGGCCACCGCGTCGAAGTGCCCCACCCGGAACGCCCCCTGCCAGGGGTGCGTGCCGTTGTGCGGCTCGGCCAGCACCGCGCCCAGCGCCGGGTCCTCGGCCACCAGCGGACCCGCGCCGTGCCGGGTGGTGTAGGTGCGCACCACCCCGATCCTGCGGGCGTCGCCGGGCCGACCGGCCTCGGCCAGGAGTGTGAGCGGGTTCGCGGTGGTCGTCGTGGACCAGGTCGTGTAGGGGTGGAAGCCGTGCCACTCGTCCAGCAGCACACCCTGCGCGCCCTCGAACACCACGGGGGAACGGGCGAGCAGCCGGGGCAGGTACCCCTCGTCCACCAGCCGCACCCCTCGGGTGAAGGCGAGGTAGGCCTCCACGCACTCCTCGACGTCGGGGTCCGCGGGGCCGCTCACGGGTCCGCTCCCTCCCGGCGGCCCCGACGACCCGGTCCCGGTGCGGGTGAGCTGTCGGCGTACGGCGTCCAGGTGGTCGGCCAGGCGGCGCAGCTTGCGGCGCAGCCGCGCCGGGTGCGCACAGTCGCCGACGGTCGGAGCGTCCTCCGGGCGGGCCAGGGCATAGGCCATGGCCTCGCCCACCCCCATCCCGCAGGAACCGTGCCGTCCGCCTCCGCGCGCACGCTCCCGCGCCTGGTTGGCGGCGCGGTGCCACGGTGTGCTGATCAGCGCCCGCCGGTCCACGGTGACCAGCGAGAACGGGTCGGGGACGCCGAGCGCGGCCAGGTGCCCGGCCTCGGCGGCCAGGGCGAGGGGGTCCACCACCACGAACCGCGACAGGTGCGTGGGCACGGGGCCGTCGGGAGCCAGCGTGCCCGCGCCGAACTGCGCGAACGTGTGGTGGCGGCCGTCGGGGGCCACCACGTTGTGCGCCGCCTGGGCGCCCCCGTTGGCGCGCACGACGGCGCCGAAGCGCCGCCGCGCGCACAGCAGGTCGACCGTCACGCCCTTGCCCGCGTCACCGAAGCCCAGGTCGACGACGGCGGCGTGCCCGTCGGCCCACGGTGGGGGAGCGGCGGTCACAGCCGGCTCACCCCGCCGCCGTCCTCGCCCGCCCCGCCCGGGGTCTCGGCGACGACCACGGAGCCGCGCGTGCGCGACAGCGGCCGCAGCGCCTTGCCGACCGCCGCGCCCGCTCCGGAGCCCGCCTCGGCGAGGTCCGCCAGCCCCTCCTCCAGGTCGATGGCCTCCTCGGCCAACCCGACGGTGACCGCGATGGTCTCCGACACGGCGTCGAGGTCGTCCAGGTAGATGACGTTCTGGCCCAGGTGCGTGTCCCAGAAGCCGCGGACCTCCGGGTTGTGGAAGTGCCCGCTGCCGGTCGGCATGACGAAGTACACCTCGAAGCTGCGCCGCAGTTCGGCGAGGATCCGCGGGAAGGGGATGTCCTCGGTGAGGTCGTCGCCGATCTCCTCGCGCACCTCCTCGGCCTTGACCGCCCCGTAGGCCATCTCGTCGCCGATGACGAACAGGTGGCCGCGCCGTCCGCGCTTCTCCAGGCAGTCCATGGCGGTGTGCCGGGCCATGAAGTACATGGCCAGCTCGTAGGACTCGGTGACCTGGCCGCCGCCGCCGCCCTCCAGCAGGATGTTGCCCAGGTCGTCCTCCAGTTCGTTGCCGGACTCGAACTGGCCGACCTGGAGCGGGGCCTGGTCGCATGTGGCGTCGCCGATCGCTCCGAACAGGATCTGCGGGTCCTCCACGTAGCCCTTGCGCAGCAGCAGGCCGAACAGGTCCGGCAGTTTGGTCTGGAGCACGCGCGGCACGTCGCGCATGGACCCGGTGACGTCGAACAGCACGGAGATGGCGAGCGAGTTCGGGTGCTCGGCGGAGTCGCGGCTCTCGCGCGTGGTCACCCCCTTGGGGTCAAGGGCCGGGTGCGTCCTCCACGAGCTGCGCGGGGCGGAGGCGAGCACGTCGTCGGTGTAGCCGAAGCTGCTGGAGCCGACGGAGGAGTTGTAGGCCTGTCGTGCGTGGTAGGCGTCGGTGGACCAACTGCTGCTTCCCATGGGATGTCTCCTTCGTGAGGGTGCGGTTTCGTGAGGGTGCGGGGTGGACGGCGGCCGGGTCGTGGCCGGTCGGGGTCAGGGGTGGGCGGCCGGGTCCGGCATGGAGAAGGGGCGGAACCGGCGCGGCCCGTAGAGGCGTTCCAGCACCTCGTCGAGTTCGCGGAGCAGGGCGAGGCCGTCGCGTGGCCGCCGTTCGGGCGCGGGCAGGGTGCAGCCGCGCGCGAAGGCCCTCAGCCGCCGGGGCAGGCGGCCCGCGGTGACGTACTCCACGCACCGGGTCGCCATGTGGACGTCGGTCTGGGGCAGGGCGGGGCGGCGGGCGGCGACCTCGGGCGGATACAGGTCCTCGCGGCCGGGCACCATCGCCGGGACGTGCGGCGCGGTGCCCGGGGCGTGCGCGGTCACCGAGTAGCACCAGTCGACCAGCACCAGGCCGTGCTCGCCCGGATGGATCATCACGTGCTCGGGTACGACCGCGCCGTGCACCACCCCGGCGTGGGCGGCGTTGCCGACCGCGACCAGGAGCCGCCGCCACATCCACGCCGCGTCGCGGGGGTCGACGCCGTCGGGATGGGCGCGGCGCACCTCGTCGAGGGTGTGGAACCCGCGCAGCCGCCCGAGGACGTTGGCGCGCCGTTCCGCGCCGGTCGCGGCGTCGCGGTGCCTGAACGACTCCACCAGGTCGGGGACGAACGACCGGTAGCGCTCGTGCCCCCGCTCGCGGATACGGCGCAGGGCGGACGCCTCGGCCTCCATGAGGTCGTTGTCCCGCGGGGAGCGGGGCAGCTTGAGCACCGCCTCGCGCCACTCCGGTGCCCGGTGGCGCAGCGGATGCAGGTCGGCGACGTGTCCCTTGGCCAGCCGCGGGCCGTCGACCCGGTAGACGCGCGTGCGGGTGGCCAGGGCGGGTCCGGTGAAGCCCGGGCCGCCCGCGGCCATCTCCCGGTACAGGCTCCACAGCCCGGTGAGGCGGGTGAAGGACGCGGCGCCCTTCCCTCGCGGCGCGGTGTCGGGGTGCAGCGCGCGGGCGAGCCGGCGGTACCGGGCGGTCGCGGCCGGGGGTATCGCGCCGTCCTCGGGCAGCGGGCCGAACAGTTCGACGGGGCCCGAGGCCGTGGCGACGTCGCGCTCGGCGTCCTCAAGGGTCGGTGCCCCGTTTCGGCGGTCGGTCATCGGGGGGTTCCTCGCGTGGCTGACTGGGTGCTCCGCAGCAGGGGCGGGTGCAGCAGGGCCGCGCCGCCCGCCCGGTACAGCCGGGCGCGCCGTCCGCCGCCCGCGCCGCCGCGCTCGGCGAGCTCCCCGGTGTCCTCCACGAACCCGGGGGTGGCCAGGATCTTGCGGTGGAAGTTGGCGGCGTGCAGGGGCTGTCCCCACACGGCCTGGTAGACCTCGCGCAGCGCGGTGATGGTGAAGGCGGGGGGCAGGAACGCCGTGGCCAGCGCGGTGTACTCCAGCTTGGAGCGGGCGCGCTCGACGGCGTCGGTGAGGACGCGGCCGTGGTCGAAGGCCAGCTCGCGGCTGGCGTGTGCGCCGTCTCCGTGGCCGAGTTCGCGCCAGGGGACCCAGGCGGCCTCCTCGGTGTCGCGGCCGGTGCGGGGGTCGGGCAGGCCGGGGGCCAGGAGCATGTAGGCGACCGAGAAGACGCGCATGCGCGGGTCCCGGCCCCGGGCGCCGTAGGTGCCCAGCTGTTCCAGGTGCAGCTCGGTGGGCAGGAGGGTCTTCTCCGACAGCACCCGCAGGGCGGCGTCGGGCAGGTCGGGGTCCGCGGGCCCGTCCGGTCCGTCCTGTGCCCGGACGAATCCGCCCGGCAGGGCCCACCAGCCGCGCTGCGGGTGGGCGGCGCGCCGTGTCAGCAGCACGTGCGGGTCTCCCGACCGGATCGTGAGGGCGACGACGTCGACGGTGACCGCGGCCGGCGCGAAGGCATGCGGGTCGTAGTCGGCGAGGAACCGGCCCTCGCCCTCCTCCTGTCGCGGTTCTTCGTCGGTCATGTGCACCGCCTAGTTATTCTCAGAATGAGTTTCTCTCTTGCTGAGTGCAACATAGCACGTCCCTCCGGCGGCGTCCATTCCTTTTCCGGGGCCCGGAGGCGGGGCCGGGCCGTGCGCGTACCGGAGCCCGGGGCGGATACTGTCCTCAGGGGCCGCCCGGGGTGAAAGGCTGGCCCGGGGGCGGATGCCCGGACCCGCACCGGTCGGCGGCCGGCCGCGCGCCGACACGCGGGCGGGTCGACGGCGAGGGTCGGTGCCCACCGCTAGCATGGTGCGAACTGACGTTCGAGAAGATGAGGGTGAAACGCGTGCGCGTGTTGGGGATCGACCCGGGACTGACCCGGTGCGGCATCGGCGCCGTCGAGGGTGCCATCGGCCGACCGCTCACCCTGCTCGGCGCCGACGCCGTCCGCACCAGCTCCGACGCCGACCTGCCCCAGCGGCTCGTCGGCATCGAGCGCGGCATCGAGGAGTGGCTGGACCACTACCGGCCCGACGCCGTCGCGGTCGAGCGCGTCTTCGCCCAGCACAACCTCAGCACCGTCATGGGTACCGCCCAGGCGAGCGGCATCGCGCTGGTCTGCGCCGCCCGCCGCGGCCTGCCCGTGGCCATGCACACCCCCAGCGAGGCCAAGGCCGCCATCACCGGCAACGGCCGTGCCGACAAGGCGCAGGTCGGCACCATGGTGGCGCGTATCCTCGGACTCGACGGACCTCCCAAGCCCGCCGACGCGGCCGACGCCGTCGCCCTGGCCATCTGCCACATCTGGCGCGGCGGGGCCCAGGCCCGTGTCGCCCAGGCCCAGCAGGACTTCGCCCGCAAGGTGGAACTGGCCCGCCGCACCCGCGGCCGGTAGCGCCGCGCCCCCAGGAAGGAGAAGGGCACCGTCCCCGGTGTCCACACGAGATGATCGCGTTCCTCACCGGCCGGGTGGCCGCACGTGGCGCGGGCAGCGCCGTGATCGACGTCGGCGGGGTCGGAATGACCGTGCAGTGCACCCCCTCCGCCCTGTCCCGCCTGCACGTGGGCGAGACCGGCACCGTCGCCACCAGCCTCGTCGTCCGCGAGGAGTCCCTGACCCTGTTCGGGTTCGCCGACGACGACGAGAAGCACCTGTTCGAGCAGGTGCAGACCGCCTCGGGCGTCGGGCCCCGCCTGGCCCTGGCCATGCTCTCCGTGCACAGCCCCTCCAGCCTGCGCCACGCCGTGTCCACCGAGGACACCGCCGCGCTCACCCGCGTGCCCGGCATCGGCAAGAAGGGCGCCCAGCGCATCGTCCTGGAACTGCGCGGCAAGCTCGAAACACCCGTGCTCACCGACGGCACCCTCCCCGGTGCCGACGCGGCCGGCCCCGCGGGCGGGCCCGACGGCGCCTGGCGCGGGCAGGTCGTGTCCGGCCTGGTCAACCTGGGCTGGCCCGCCAAGGACGCCGAGGCCGCGGCCGCCGCCGTGGCCGATGAGGCCGAGGAGACCGAAGACGTCGCCGTCCTGCTGCGCAGCGCGCTGCGCAGGCTCAGCCGCGCCTAGGAGGGACGAGGAACTCCCGTGTACGACTCCCACGAGGAATCCCACCGCGGATTCGCCGCCGAGGAGGCCTCCGCCTACGAGCGCGGAGCGGTCTCACCCGACGCCAGCATGGACGACTACCAGGTCGAGGGCGCGCTGCGCCCCCGCGCGCTGGACGAGTTCGTCGGCCAGGAACGCGTGCGGGAACAGCTGTCCCTGGTGCTGCACAGCGCCCAGCGGCGCAACCGGGCCCCCGACCACATCCTGATGTCCGGCGGCCCGGGCCTGGGCAAGACCACGCTGGCCATGATCATCGCCGCCGAGATCGGCGCCCCGCTGCGCATCTCCTCCGGCCCGGCCATCGAACGCTCCGGCGACCTGGCCGCGGTGCTCTCCAGCCTCCAGGAGGGCGAGGTGCTCTTCCTGGACGAGATCCACCGGATGGCCCGCCCCGCCGAGGAGATGCTCTACGTCGCCATGGAGGACTTCCGGGTCGACGTCATGGTCGGCAAGGGCCCCGGAGCCACCGCCATCCCGCTGGACATCGCCCCGTTCACCCTGGTCGGGGCCACCACACGGGCGGGCATGCTGCCCGCGCCTCTGCGCGACCGCTTCGGGTTCACCGCGCACATGGACTTCTACACACCCGCGGAGCTGGAGCTGATCCTGTACCGCTCGGCCGGTCTGCTCGGCGCGCCCCTGGACGAGGACGCCGCCCGGGAGATCGCCGGGCGCTCGCGCGGCACGCCCCGGATCGCCAACCGGCTGCTGCGCCGGGTGCGCGACTACGCCGAGGTGCGTGGTGACGGCAGGCTGTCGCTGGCCACCGCCCGCGCCGCGCTCGAACTGTACGAGGTGGACAGCCTGGGCCTGGACCGGCTGGACCGGGCCATCCTCGACGTGCTGATGAACCGCTTCCGCGGAGGTCCGGTCGGCCTGTCCACGCTGGCGGTCTCGGTGGGGGAGGAGTCCGAGACCGTGGAGGTCGTCGCCGAGCCCTTCCTCGTCCGGTCCGGCTTCCTGGCCCGCACTCCGCGCGGCCGGGTGGCCACCCCGCAGGCCTGGGCGCACATGGGGCTCACGCCTCCGCCGGACGCGGCCTTCGGCGCGGCGGCCGCCAACGGCAACTCCTCCTCCGCGGGCGGCTCCGGGACCAGCGGCGCGTCGGCTCCCTGACCGGGAGCGCTGACACGGGGCACCGGTGCGGGCACAATGGGTGGTGCGCGCGAGGAGTTCGGGGCCGAACCGTTAACACTCCGATCTCAACCGGTGGGATACCGGTGACCGGCGCCACGTAAGCTGGGACGAACCAGCCGATACGGGGCAACGCTCCGTACGTGTCGTTCGACACCGGCGGAACGAGTCGGTCCTCCAGCGCGTTGTACGTGCCGGGTACGGCTCGGATCGCGACGGTCCGAACCGGCGCGAATAAGGTGGCCGTGGCGGTGTCCGAGCCGACAGCCGTCGGCCACACGACGAAACGTCAGGAAGGACGCCCCGTGCAGGGCCTTTACCACCTCGCAGCCGAAGGAGAGCCCACGGGCGGTCTCCTCGGCATGCTGTTCCCTTTCCTGCTGATCCTTGTGGTGTTCTGGCTGCTGTTCTGGCGCCCGAACCAGAAGCGCCGTCAGCAGGAGACGCAGATGCAGAGCTCCCTGGTCCCCGGTGTCGAGGTGATGACCAAGGCCGGCATCTTCGCCACCCTCGTCGAGATCCACGAGCAGGACGTCGTGCTGGAGATCGCGCCCGGTACCCGCATCCGCATGCTCAAGGCCGGTATCGGTGAGGTCATCACCCCGACCACCGACGACACACCGGTGGAGGACCGCCCCGACTTCGGCGACGACGACAACCCCAAGGGCTGAGCCGCCCGGCCACCGGACGGCGCCCGCGCACGCGCGCGGGTGGCAGAGTCCGCCGCGGGCCGCCACGGCCCGACAGACTTCGGTACCGACCCCCGCTCGGGGGTCGGTACCGCCGTGTCGGGCCCGAACGGGGCTCCAGTGCCCCGGGGCCCGCGACACGGGTGGCCCGCTTCCGGCGCCCTCCGGGTCCGACGGTCCAGGCCCCGCCCGTCAAGCCCCGCCCGACAGCTCTCCAGCAAAGGTCCCACCGCACATGCCCGACGACACCGTGACCGTGGACGACGCTCCGAGTCCGGAGTTCCTCCAGGCCTACATCCGCGACATCCCGGACTTCCCGCACCCCGGCATCCTGTTCAAGGACATCACGCCACTGCTCAACCACCGGGAGGCCTTCGCCGCCGCCGTGAACGGCCTCGCCGCGCCCTTCCGCGGCGCCGGGGTGGACCACGTGGTCGGCCTGGAGGCGCGCGGGTTCATCTTCGGGGCCCCGGTCGCCATGGCGCTGGGCGCCGGTTTCGTTCCCGTGCGCAAAGCCGGGAAACTGCCCGCGAACACCATCGGTCAGGCCTATGATCTGGAGTACGGCACCGCGACCGTCGAGATCCACGCCGACGCCGTCACCCCGGGCAGCCGTGTGCTGATCGTCGACGACGTGCTCGCCACCGGCGGCACCGGCAGAGCCGCGGTGGACCTGATCCGCAGAGCGGGTGGTACGGTCGTGGGATTCTCCGTCCTGATGGAGCTCTCCGCGCTCCGGGGGCACGAGAAGATGCCCGACGTGGAGCTGCACACCCTCCTTTCGGTCTGACCCCGCCAACCCGAGCCACGAGCGGCGCCCCTCCCGCAGGGGAATGCGCGACGGTTCGTCATCGTTGACATACTCCACCACCAGGAGTGACGCTCCTGGTGGCCTGTGTCACACCCGCCGGTCGCGGCGGACGCGGGGAAGGCCCGGACCGTTTCCCCGTACCCGTGGGAACGGTCCCCCTAGACTGGTGGGAGAGGTACCGCGGCGGCCACGTCACGACTGGCCCTGATGACACGCACGTGCACCGGTGGAGCCGGGCGGCGCCGACGGCGCCCGCGCGACCCGGGCGGATCCGCGGGAGGTAGGCATGCCAAGCGAAGTGGTTTCGACCGGGGCGGTAGCGGCGAGCGAAACGCGGCGGAACACCCCCGGAGAGTCGCGGCCGGCCATACCAGGAGGGCACGCTGACGGCACCGGTGCGCCGAACGCCGCCACAAGACCACAGGAGGACCGTCCGGAGGGCGCCGCGAGTGGAGCGGCGCCCTCCGACGTCTCCGGAGCGGGGGCCACGCGGCAGCCGCCCCCCTCCACCACGCCCTCCACGGTGCGAGTACGCAGAAGGCTCGCCCGACTCGGCGCCCAGCGGGGAGTGACGATGAACCCGGTGCTCGAACCACTGATCAAGACGGTGCGTGCCACCCATCCGAAGGTGGACGTACGGCTGATCGAGCGCGCCTACGAGGTCGCCGCCCACCACCACCGCGACCAGAAGCGCAAGAGCGGCGACCCCTACATCACCCATCCGCTCGCCGTCGCCACGATCCTCGCCGAGCTGGGCATGCAGGAGGCCACCCTGGCCGCCGCCCTGCTGCACGACACCGTCGAGGACACCGAGTACTCCCTGGAGGAGCTGCGCGCCGACTTCGGCGACGAGATCACCGAACTGGTCGACGGCGTCACCAAGCTCGACAAGGTCAAGTACGGCGAGGCCACCCAGGCCGAGACCGTCCGCAAGATGGTCGTGGCCATGGCCCGCGACATCCGGGTACTGGTCATCAAGCTGTGCGACCGCCTGCACAACATGCGCACTCTGCGCTACCTGCCATCCCGTGCCAAACGGGAGAAGAAGGCCCGCGAAACCCTGGAGATCTTCGCCCCCCTCGCCCATCGACTGGGCATGAACACCATCAAGTGGGAGTTGGAGGACCTGGCCTTCGCCACCCTCTACCCCAAGCGCTTCGACGAGATCGCCCGTCTGGTGTCCGAGCGCGCCCCGCGCCGCGACGTCTACCTCCAGGAGGTCATCGAGGCGGTGTCGGCCGACCTGCGCGAGTCCAAACTCAAGGCCACCGTGCGCGGGCGCCCCAAGCACTACTACTCGATCTACCAGAAGATGATCGCCCGCAACTGCGGCTTCGACGAGATCTACGACCTCATCGCCGTGCGGGTCCTGGTGGACAGCGTCCGCGACTGCTACGCGGCCCTGGGAACCATCCACGCGCGGTGGAACCCGGTGCCGGGGCGGTTCAAGGACTACATCGCGATGCCCAAGTTCAACATGTACCAGTCGCTGCACACGACGGTCATAGGGCCCTCGGGCAACCCGGTCGAGCTGCAGATCCGGACCCGGGCGATGCACCGGCGCGCCGAGTACGGCATCGCCGCGCACTGGAAGTACAAGGAGGACCGCACCAGCGGAGGCGAGAGCAAGCCCAGGGGCAGCTCCGACATGCAGTGGCTGCGCCAGCTCATCGACTGGCAGCAGGAGACCAAGGACCCGGGCGAGTTCCTGGAGTCGCTGCGCTTCGACCTGTCGGTGCAGGAGGTGTTCGTCTTCACCCCGGGCGGCGACGTCATCTCCCTGCCGCAGGGCGCCACCGCCGTCGACTTCGCGTACGCGGTGCACACCGAGGTCGGCCACCGCACCGTGGGCGCACGTATCAACGGCCGCCTGGTGCCGCTGGAGAACGAGCTGCACAACGGCGAGACGGTGGAGATCCTCACCTCCAAGACGCCCGACGCCGGGCCCAGCCGGGACTGGCTGAACTTCGTCAAGAGCGCCCGTGCCCGCAACAAGATCCGCCACTGGTTCACCAAGGAGCGCCGCGAGGCCGCCATCGACCAGGGCAAGGACGAGATCGCCAAGATCATGCGCAAACAGGAGCTGCCGGTCAAGCGCCTGTTCAGCGGCGAGACGATCATCGCCCTGGCCCGCGACCTGCGCTATCCCGACGTGGACTCCCTGTACGCGGCCGTGGGCGAGCGCCAGGTCAGCGCGCAGCACGTGGTGGGCAAGCTCGTCGACTCGATGGGCGGGCTGGAGAGCCACACCGAGGACATCGCCGAGTCGGCCCTGCCCACCAAGGCGGCGCTCCGCCAGCACCAGTCCGGCAACCCGGGCGTGGTCGTGGAGGGCGACGCCGACGTGTGGGCGCGCCTGTCCAAGTGCTGTACGCCCGTGCCGGGAGACGAGATCGTCGGCTTCGTGACGCGGGGCAACGGGGTGTCCGTGCACCGCAGGGACTGCGTGAACACCGCGACCCTGGACACCGAGCGCATGGTGAAGGTGGACTGGTCGCCCACCGAGGACTCCATGTTCCTGGTGGCGCTGCACGTGGAGGCCCTGGACCGGTCCCGGCTGCTGTCGGACATCACCCGGGTGCTGTCGGACCAGCACGTCAACATCCTGTCCGCCACCGTCCAGACCAGCCGCGACCGGGTGGCGCAGAGCCGCTTCACCTTCGAGATGGCCGACCCCGCCCACCTGGGCAGCGTGCTGCGAGCGGTCCGGGGCGTGGACGGCGTCTACGACGTCTACCGCGTCCGCAACTGACTCCGGGCTCCGGACGTCCTGGGTGCCCGGAGCCCGTGCGGACCCCTCCGGTCAGATGCGGATCGTGGTGGAACGCACGATCTCGAAGACCGGGTGGCGCTCGGCCTCGGCGACGAACGCCTCGTCCGGTGCGTCCGGCGGGGTCTCGAAGTACAGCCCCACCACGGCGGCCCGCGGGTGGTTCAGGTACTCCTTCAACAGCGGGGCGGACTCCTCGGCGCCCAGTTCGCGCACGCTGACCAGTTCGATCCAGCCCCCCTGGCGCAGCGTCGCGAAACCGTCCCCGCGCAGGTTGCGGACCCAGTCGGCCTCCCCGTAGGGGGAGACCAGGAACCGGCCGCGGTCGCTGTCCAGCACACTGAGCGGGATGGTGCGCAGGAAGCCCGTCTTGCGCCCACGCGTGGTGAGCAGGTGCAACTCGGGCAGGCACACCCCGTACTTGACGAAGCCGCTGACGCAGGCGTTGACCGTCCGCCGCAACCGCGTCATCTCGAACCGCTTCGTCGGTTCGTTCCCCATCTCGGCAACTCCCTCGCTCGGATGCTCCCCATTCTGGCGGTTGTGCGCGGCCGACGACACCGGGGAGCGGGGAACGCGCCCGCGCGCCCCCTCGCGGCCTTCCTACCCCGGCCCTCTAGCGGAACGCGGAGACCCCCGTCACGGCCTGGCCGATGCTGAGCGCGTGGATCTCCTCGGTGCCCTCGTAGGTGGCGACCGTCTCCAGGTTCATCATGTGCCGCATCACCGGGTACTCCAGGGTGATGCCGTTGGCGCCGTGCACCGAACGCGCGGCCCCGGCCACCCGCTGGGCGGCGGCCACGCACGAGAACTTGCCGAAGCTCACGTGGTTGTGGTGGCAGTTCCCCTCGTCCTTCAGGCGGCCGATCCGCAGCGCCGTCATGCTGGCGTGGTTGACGTCCACCACCATGTCGGCGAGTTTGCGCTGGGTGAGCTGGAACCCGGCGATGGGCCGGCCGAACTGCTCGCGGCTCAGCGCGTACTCCAGTGCCGCCTCGTAGCAGGCGCGGGCGGCACCGGCCGCGCCCCACACGATGCCGTAGCGGGCCTCGTTCAGGCACGACAGCGGCGAGCCCAGCCCCCGGGACAGGGGCAGCAGCGCGTCGGCGGGCAGCCGCACGTCCTCCAGCACCAGCTCGGAGGTGATGGACGCGCGCAGCGACAGCTTCCTGTGGATGGTGTTGGCCGAGAACCCCGGGGTCCCGGTGGGCACCACGAATCCGCGGACCCCCTCGTCGGTGACGGCCCAGACCACCGCCACGTCGGCCACCGAGCCGTTGGTGATCCACATCTTGGTGCCGTTGAGCACCCAGTCCGACCCGTCCCTGCGGGCGCGGGTGCGCATGGAGCCCGGGTCGGAGCCGGAGTCGGGCTCGGTCAGGCCGAAGCACCCGATCGCCTCACCCGCGGCCATCCTCGGCAGCCACGCGTTCTTCTGCTCCTCGGAGCCGAACTTGTGGAGGGCCGCCATCGCCAGCGAGCCCTGCACCGACACGAAGCTGCGCAGGCCCGAGTCGACGGCCTCCAGCTCACGGCAGGCCAGGCCGTAGGCGACCGCGCTGGATCCGCCGCAGCCGTACCCCTCCAGGTGCATGCCCAGCACGCCGAGGTCGCCGAAGGCCCTGGCCAGCCCGCGCGGGTCGGGCAGGGTGCCCGCGTCGAACCAGTCGGCCACGTTCGGCAGCAGCTCGTGCTCGGCGAAGCCGCGCACGGCGTCGCGGACGTCCCGCTCGGTGTCGGACAGCTCGGCGTCCACGGCCAGGAAGTCGCGCGGGTCCGGGGCGGCGGGCTTGCGGGGGTCGCTCATGGTGGTGTCCCTTCGTGGTGCGTTCGGCCCGTGGGGCCGGCGGTGAGGCGGATTCGGGGTTCTCGTGTCGTGCGGTCGTGCGGACGGTCCCGGTTCAGGGGAGATCGGACTGCTGGACGGCGCCGCGCCCGACCATCCCGTCCACGGTCGCCCCGTCCACGCCCAGCTCGGTGAGGACCTGCCGGGAGTGCTGGCCCAGCAGCGGCGGCGCGGTGAGCGGCGGAGGGCTGTTCTCCAGCCGGAACCCCGCGCGGACCTGTTCGACCAGCCCGGCGGTGGGGTGCTCCACGGAGCGAAGGACGTCGTCGCCGCTGGCGTCGGCGGTGCGCAGCGCGTCCAGCACCCCGCGCACCCGTCCCACCGGTACCCCGGCCTCCACCAGGACCTCCATCCAGTGGTCGGCGGACCGGGTGCGCAGGGTCGCCGACAGCTCCGCGACCAGCTCCTCCCGGTGCGCGACCCGTTCCGGGTTGGTGGCGTAGCGGGGGTCCCCGCCCAGGTCGGGGCGGTCCAGGGCCGCGCACAGCCGCTGGTACAGGGCGTCGTTCCCGGCGGCGACGACGATCTCCGCGTCCGCCGTGGGAAAGGTCTGGTAGGGCACGATCGTGGTGTGCGCGTTGCCGACCCGGGCGGGTTCCGTCCCCGTCACCAGTGCCTGCTGGGTGAGGTTGACCAGTCCGGACAGGGTGGAGTTGATCAGCGACACGCTGACGTTCTCGCCCCTGCCGGTCACGCGGGCCCGCATGAGCGCGCCGAGGACGCCCACGGCCGCGTTCAGCCCGGTGAGCACGTCGGTCAGGGCCACGCCCACCTTGCTCGCCGGCCCCTCGGCCGGTCCGGTGGTGGCCATCAGGCCGCTCTCGGCCTGCACCACGATGTCGAAACCGGGGCGCGTGCTCGGCTCGTGCTCGGGCCCGAACCCGCTCACCGAGCAGTACACGACGGCCGGGTTGCGGGCGCTGACCGCCTCGTAGCCGAGCCCGAGCCGGTCGATCACCCCCGGCCGGAAGTTCTGGATCACCACGTCGGAGGCCGCGCACAGATCCTGTACGGCGGCCAGGCCCTCGGGGTCCTTCAGGTCCACGGCCAGGCTGCGCTTGTTGCGGTTCACCGACAGGAAGTAGGCGGCCTCTCCCGGGCCGCGCCCGCCGGAACCGGGTCCGCCGGGAGAGGCCTCCGGGGCCCCGGCCCACGGCGGCCCCCAGGAGCGGGTGTCGTCACCGCGCCCGGGCTGTTCCACCTTGACGACCTCGGCGCCCATGTCCGCGAGCAGCATGGTGGCGTACGGGCCCGCCAGGACCCGGGACAGGTCGGTGACGCGCACCCCCGCCAGCGGCAGCGGAGCGGGGGAGCCGGGTTCGGACTCGGAACGGGTGTCGGTCACGGGGTGCTCACTCCTCGCCGTCGGGGCCGCCGGGCAGCTGGTCGCCCTCCCGCAGCTGGCCGTAGGTCTCCAGGCACCTGCGCAGGGCGGTGGTCAGCGCGGCACCGGACTGGCCCGCGTACCGCGTCTGTACCCGGCGCACGAGCTCGGCGATGTCCTCGGTCACCGAGGAGCCCTCGACCAGGGCGCGGAAGAAGTCCTTGGCCAGGTCGGTGAGCAGTGTGGTGTCCGCGGCGACGATGCGGCCGTCCGCGGTGTCCACGGCGAGGACGACGCCGAGGCGCTGGTACTGGGAATGGCTCGCCACGGAGTCGGGAAGACGGGCGTAGCCGGAGACCAGGACGACCCTGGGATTACGGAAGACCTGCTGAATACGGTCGTTGCCCTGCAACATGCACACCTCTCGCTCGCGGGCACGCGAAAACTCCAACGCTCTGGAGTCTCGCGCCTGGAGGGCGGCCGGGGAGAACCGGACACCCGCGGCGTGAGGGCAGGCAGTGACAAGTATGTCCCCACCGCGTTCGCGGCTGTCAAGCGGGGCGGTGGTTCGGGCCACACGTCCTCGCACCGTCCACCGAGGGACGGCTGTGTTAACCTGCGTCGCAGGTCACGAGTGCCAGCGCCAAGCCCCGGCTCGCTGGCCGGCAACCCTCCTTCCGCGGTGGGGTGCCCCGGGTGAGGACCAGGTCCCGACACGACCGTGTCGGACAAGCGCGGACCCCGAGGCGTCGCCGTGACGGCACCCCCGTGGGTCCCACGACCCACAGGCGAGGTGCCCCATGACCACCGTCAGTTCCATCCACACCGCCCGTTCCGCCCGTTCGGCGCGTTCGTCCGACACCGACCGGTGCACGGTCGTCGCCTCCGAGGAGGGCGTCCCCCTGGCCACCGGTGAGCGGGTCGAGTACGCCAACTTCGACTACGCGGCCAGCGCCCCCTGCCTGACCCCGGCGGCCGAGGCCCTGTCCGAGGCGCTGCCCCACTACGCCAGCGTGCACCGCGGCGCGGGCCACCACTCCCAGGTCAGCACCGACGCCTACGAGCGCGCACGCCGCAGCGTGGCCCGCTTCGTGGGCACCCGCTCCCGGCCCGCGGACGCCGTGGTGTTCGTGCGCGGAACCACCGACGCCCTCAACCTGCTGGCCCGCTCGGTGCCCGAGGGCTGCACGGTGGTCGTGTTCGCGTCCGAGCACCACGCCGGCCTGCTGCCCTGGAAGCACCCCGCCGCCCGCGCCGGCCGCGTGGTGTGCCTGCCGCTGCCCGCCACCCCCGAGGCCGCGGTGGAGGCCGCCCGCGCCGCGCTGCGCGAGGCACCCGAGGGACCCCGACTGCTGTGCGTGACCGCCGCCTCCAACGTCACGGGTGAGATCTGGCCGGTGGAGGAGCTGGTGGAGGCGGCGCACGCCGAGGGCGCACGCGTGGTCGTGGACGCCGCCCAGTACGTGCCCCACCTGCCCTTCAGCCTGGAGGAGTCCGGCGCCGACTACGTCGCCCTGTCCGCCCACAAGCTCTACGCCCCCTTCGGCTCCGGTGCGCTGGCCGGACGCGCCGACTGGCTGCGCGAGGCCGCCCCCTACCTGTCCGGGGGCGGCGCCACCCGGCTGGTCACCGAGCACGAGGTGGTGTGGAACGACCTGCCCGCGCGGCACGAGGCGGGCAGCCCCAACGTGCTGGGCGCCGTGGCGCTGGCCGCCGCCTGCGACACCCTCACCCCCGACACGCAGGGGCTGCTGCACATCCGCGAGTCGGTGCTGCTGGAGCGGTTGCGCGCGGGGCTGGCCGGGACCGACGGTGTCACCGAGCTGGCCCTGTGGGGCGAGGAGCACCCCCGGGTGGGCATCGTGTCGTTCACCGTGGACGGCCTGCCCGCCGACCTGCTGGCCGCCGTCCTGTCCGCCGAGTACGGGATCGGCGTGCGCGACGGGCTGTTCTGCGCGCACCCGCTCACCCGCCACCTGCTGCCCCAGGGCCACGACCAGGCGGTGCGGGCGAGCCTGGGCGTGGGCACCACACGGGAGCACGTGGACCGGCTCGTCGGCGCGGTCGCCGACCTGGTCGCACGCGGGCCGCGCTGGGAGTACGCCGACTGCGACGGTCGCCTGGCCCCGGTGCCCGGTCCCGACCGGGTGCTCTGACAAGCTGTTGCGATCCGGGGGAGGGGGTCCACCCCGCCGGGCCCCCTGCGGCGGGGTGGACCCCCTTGGGTACAGCTGGCTGTAGTAGGGGCCGGCCAGTACGCGGGATGTTCCGGTGGACCGCCGTTCCGTAGCGTCGGAGGCGACACGGCGGACGATCCGTCGGCCGTGGTCGTCCGCCCCATCCGACCACCGGGAGCAGGCCCCATGTCCGAAGACCCCTACCGCATCGACGCCGCGCACAGCGAGACACGGCCCTCCCCCTCCGCCCCGGCTCCGCGGTCCTCGCGCACGCCCGGCCGCAAGGCCCTGCTGGTTCTGCTCGGAGTCCTGTTCGTCGTGCTCGCCGCCGCCAACGCCACCCTGTCCCTGAGCGGTGAGGAGCTGGTCGGTTCGGCCTTCGGCGTCGCCGCCCTGGTATCGCTGGTCCTCCTGATCGTGTCGGCGCGGAGGGGCGACCGATGATCCGGACGGGTACGGCGTCCACCGGACCGGCTCCCGACGCGACCGACACGGGCGGCGACGCCGTGCGGCTCACCGACGTCCACCGCGTCTACTCCGACGGCGAGGGCACGGTCTCCGCGCTGGCCGGAGTGTCGCTCCGAGCGGCGCGCGGAACGTTCCTCGCCGTCATGGGACCGTCCGGATCGGGCAAGAGCACCCTGCTCAACTGCGCGTCCGGCATGGACAGGCCCACGTCCGGCTCGGTGGTGGTGGGCGGTACCGACATCGGCGCCCTGCGGGAGCCCCGCCGCACCGAGTTCCGCCGGGAGCGGGTCGGTTTCGTCTTCCAGTCCTACAACCTGGTGCCCACCCTCACCGCGGAGGAGAACATCACCCTGCCACTGCGCCTGGCGGGACGGGTCCCCGACCAGGACTGGCTGCGCGGACTCGTCGACCGGATGGGGGTCGGGGAACGGCTGCGCCACCGGCCCACGGAGCTGTCGGGCGGCCAGCAGCAGCGGATCGCGATCGTGCGCGCCCTGGCCTCGCGCCCCGACATCGTCTTCGCCGACGAACCCACCGGAGCGCTCGACGGCGCGACCGCCGACGGTGTCCTGGGCCTGCTGCGGGAGGTCGTGGACGACCTCGGGCAGACGGTCGTCATGGTGACCCACGACCCCAAGGCCGCCGCCCGGGCGCACGCCACCGCGGTCATGGCCGACGGTCGCGTCGCCGACGTGCTGCGGGAGCCCTCCGCGGTGGACCTGGCCGGATACCTGGCCCTCCTGGAGACGACCGGGGCGGGGGCGGGCCGATGACGTCCGGAACGGGCACGCGTCCGGCCCCCATCGGTGGACGCGGGCCGCTCGCGTTGAAACTGTCGCGCGGACGCGCCGGCGTGCTGGTCGCCGTCGCCGTGGCGGTCCTGGGCGGATCGGCGTTCGTCACCGTCGGCGGGGTGCTCGCCGACACCGGGCTGCGCTCGGTCGTCCCGGCCGAGCGCCTCCTGGGCGCCGACGCCGTGGTCACCGCGCCCCAGACGGTGGAGCGGCCGGAGGACCTGGACGTACCCCTGCCCGAGCGGGCCGCGCTGCCCGAGGGACTCGTCGGCCGCCTGGCCGCCCTGCCCGAGGTCGGCGCCGCCGTGGGCGACGTCGGATTCCCGGCCGCCGTCCACACCGGCGACGGGATCGTCACGGGGGCCGACCCCCGCGCCACCGGCCACGGGTGGTCCTCCGCCGCGCTGTTGGAGGAGGCCGCCCTGGAGGGGGAGGGACCGCGGGGGCCGGGCGAGGTGGTCCTGGACGCGGCCACGGCCGCCGCCGCGGGAGCGGCCGTCGGTGACGAGGTCCGGATCACCGCGGCGGGCCGCACCGCCGACCACACGCTCTCGGGTGTGCTCGACACCGGCGGCACCGCGGTCCTGTTCGCCGACGACACCGCCGCCGAGTCGGCGGGACGGACCTCCGGGCCCCGCGAGGGCACCGTGGACATGGTCGGGCTGCGCGCCGCCCCCGGTGTCGGGGAGGACCGGCTCACCGAGGCGGTGGAGGAGGCCCTGGCCGGCGAGAACGCCCTCGTGCGGACCGGGGACCGGATCGGCGAGGCCGAGTCCCCCGCCGCCGGTGCCGCACGCGGCCTCCTGCTCATGGTCTCCGGCTCGCTCGGTGGCGTCCTGGCCATGACCGTCGGCCTCACCGTCGCGGGCACGCTTTCGGTCTCCGTCGCCGCCCAGCGGCGCGACCTGGCGCTGCTGCGGGCGGTGGGCGCCACACCCCGGCAGGTCCGCCGTCTGGTCGCCGTACCCAACCTCCTGGTCACCCTGGCGGTCCTGCCCTTCGGCGTGGGCGCGGGCTACCTGCTGGCGGGACGCACGCTGGAGTGGTTCGCGGCCCTGGGCCTCGTCCCGCCGAACCTGCCACCGGTCCTCGGTCCGCTGCCCGCCCTGGCCACGGCCGTGCTGCTGCCGCTCGCCGTGTGGCTGGCCGTGTTCACCGCCTCCCGCGGGGCCGCCGCCGCGCCGCCGACCGACGCCCTCGCCGAGTCCGTCGCCGAGCCGCGCGCGCCGGGCCGGGGGCGGGCCTGGGCCGGGGCGCTGCTGCTACTGGCGTCGGTGGCCGCGTCGGTGCCCGCGCTGGTACTGAGCAACGAGATGGCCGCCGTCGGCCCGGCCACGGCGAGCCTGACCGCGGTGATCGGCCTCGCCCTGGTCGGTCCCGCCCTCCTGCGGGAGGTGAGCGGGAGACTCGGTCGCCTCCTGCCCGCGCGCACCTCCGCGGTGACCTGGCTGGCGGTGCGCAACCTGCACGGCCACTCCCACCGGGTGGCGGGAGCGGTCAGCGCGCTGGCCATGCTGGTGGCCTTCGCCCTCAGCCAGGGCTACGTCAACACCACGCTGCTGTCCGCGCAGACGGCGCAGCGCGGAGACGGCGAGATCGCCGACCACACGGTGACCGCGCCCGCGCTCGGCGGCCTCCCGGAAGGCCTGGCCGAGACCGTGCGGGGCGAGCCGTCCGTCGCCGCCGCCGTCACCGGTACGCCGACCACGCTCGTGTGGGGCGCCCAGAGCCGGTTCGGGGAGGAGCCGCTGCTGGAGGAGGTGCCCGCTCTGGTCCTGGGGCCGGGAGCGGAGGAGGTCCTCGACGTCGGAGTCACCGAGGGCGGTCTGGACGCGCTGACCGGGGACACGGTCGCACTGGGAACGGAGGCCGCGCGGTCCCTCGGAGCGGGGCCGGGGCAGACGCTCACGTTCAGGATGGGGGACGGCGCCGAGGTCGCCGCCGAGGTGGTCGCGCTGTACGAACGCGAACTCGGCTTCGGAGGGGCCCTGGTCTCACGTGACCTGGCGCGGGGACACCTGACCGGCGGTCTGGACGCCGAGCTGCGGGTGCTCGCCGCACCCGGCCGGGAGACCGGGGCCCGGGAGGCACTCGAACGGGTGGTGCTGGACCGTCCGGGGGTGGAGGTCGCCGACACCGCGGGAGAGGGTGCGGCGGGCGAGCTCGGGGCGAACGCGGTGCTCAACTTCGCGGTGCTGCTCTGTCTGGCCGGATACGTGCTGCTCTCGGTGGCCAACCGCCTCTCCGCCCAGACCCTGCGGCGGCGCGCGGAGACCGACGCCCTGCACGCCGTCGGGATGACCCCGCCGCAGATCCGGTCGCTGCTGCGCCGGGAGGCCGCCATGATCGCGGTCGGTGCCGTCGTCGCCGGTGTCCTGGCCTCGGCGGTGCCCCTGGTCTTCGCCGGGATGGGGCTCCTGGGGCGCCCATGGCCCGACGGGCCGCTGTGGCTGCTGCCCGCGACCGTGCTGGTGGTCGCCGTCGTGGCCTGGTTGTGCGCGGAGCTGCCCGCACGCAGGCTGACCGGCGGCGGGGCGGCTCCCCCGGACCACGGGACTCCGCAAACGGCGAAATAGGGCACATACCACTCAACCATGTGCTGAGGATCACTCTCCCAGGCGGTACCATCGGGCCCTGACGGCATGGCGCGACGCTACCCGGGCCCGACCGGCCCTCCCGTGGCGCGTCCTGCCTCCCGCGAGCGAACCGGCTGGGGGAGCGTGATCGTGACCAACGTCCGAGGACCCAAGACAGGTCCGCTCAGGGCCGTGTTCCGCGGGCGCGGACCCGTACCGGTCCCCGGCCGGCGGTCGCGCGTGGTCAGCCTCGACGCACGAGGGGGCGACCCGGCCGATCCGCCGCACACCGGACACACTCGTCTGCACCAGGCCTTCCTGGGGCGGGTGATCGACTACCTGTGCGCCGACGCGGGCGTGCGCCAGTTCGTCGACTGGGGATGTCCCGTGCCCGGCACCGCGGAGCGCGTCCACACCGCCGGCCCCGAGGCCTCGGTGGTCCACGTCGCCCCGTCCGGCGCGGCGGGCATGCTCTCCGGTGCGGGCACGACGGTGCTCTCCGGGGACGGCTCGGGATCCGACACGCTCCTGCGCCGCCTCAGCACCTCCGGGCTCGTCGACTTCGACGAGCCCGTCGCCGTTCTGATGACCCGGCCCTTCCCCGCCGACGACCCACCCGCCGGGATCGGGGACCTGCACGCCCTCATGCGCGGCGGCGGCTACCTCGCACTCGCCTCCCCGGCGCCGCGGGCGGTGGTCGAGCGCGCCTTCTCCCCCTTCCACCCGGTCGAACCGGGGGTCGCCGACATCGGGTGGTGGCCCTACCCTGACGAGGACGTGTCCGGCCAGGGCACCGGAATCCTGGCGGGACTCGGCCGACGGGCACCCGAACGGGGGAGGGAAACGCGCCGATGGCGGTGAACTGGACCGGTGAGGTCCTGGCTCAGCTCCAGTTCTACTGGGAGTACTCCCTGTGGCCCCGGCTGGAGGGGCTCACCGACGAGGAGTTCCTCTGGAAGCCGGTGCCCGACGCCTGGACCGTCCGCGAGGTGCGGGACGGACGGCACCAGCCCGACTCGACCGTCCCCGAACCGGATCCGCCGCCGGCGACCACCATCGCCTGGCGGCTCGGACACATCGTCGTGGACGTGCTGGAGACCCGCATCAACTGGCACTTCGGCGACCGCACCGTCACGAGCCGGGGCGTCGACTGGCCCGCGACCGCCACCGACGCCAAGCAGCGGCTGCGCCACGCCTACGAGACCTGGTCCGAGCACGTCCAGGCGCTGGACGAGGACGGCCTGGCCGCTCCCGTGGGCGGCGCCGAGTCGTCCCAGTGGGGCGACCTCCCGATGGTCGCGCTGGTGCTCCACCTCAACCGGGAGGTCATCCACCACGGGGCCGAGGTGGCGGTGCTGCGCGACCTGTACCGCGCCGGATACGGGCGCTGAGCACAGCGTCGCGGGAGCGGTCGGGAAGGTCGAGCGCGGCGGCGTCCATGACGCGGGCCCGCAGTCCGGGGACCGGCAGCGCCGCCAGGGCGTCGACCATCCGGGGTGAGGCGTCCACGGCCAGGACCGCGTACGAGGGACCCAGCGCCTCGGCGGCGGCGAGGGACACGGCTCCGCGCCCGGCGCCCGGGTCCAGCAGCCGTGCCCCGGGCGGCGGCCCGGCCCAGGCCGTCAGCCGTCGCGCGAAGGCGGCGAAGAAGGGCACCGACTCGTCGTAGACGTCGGCCACCGAGTCGAGGAGGTCCGCGGCGGAGTCTGCCATGGCGGACAGTCTCCACGCGCTCCGGCGGTTTCTCCACCGGTTTCCCCGGGGAGCGCACCGCACGGGCTCTAGACCACGTGCAACGGGTCCACCCTCACCTGTGCCAGGTGCTCGTCCCGGCGCGCGCTGCGGGCCGAGGCCGCCGCCTTCAGCGCCCGGGTCAGCGCCCCCACCCCGGTGCGGGGCACCCGCAGCAGCGCGCGCTCCGTCTGGTGGGTGCCGTCCGGGCCGACCGCGCGGTCCGAGCCCACCGGCACCGGTCCCAGCAGTTCGGTGTCCTCGGGCAGCCGGATCTGGTCGAGCAGCTCGCGCACGTGCTCCGGGCCGCCGGTGACCGATGCCATCGACACAGCGGGGGGAAAGCCCAGTTCGCGGCGTTCCGCCAGCTCGCGCTCGGCGAAGCCCGCCGGATCCCAGCGTACGAACGACTGCACCACCGGCAGCGAGACGTCGGCCGACACCACCACCGTGCCGCCCGGCCGCACCAGCGCCGCAGCGTTCAACCAGCGCCGCAGCGCCTCCTCCGAGGCGCGCAGGTCCATCCGGTTCAGCAGCGCCCAGCCGTCCAGCAGCACCGCCGCCGCGTACCCCTCCTCCGCCACCGGTTCGGCGCCCGGGGTCGCCACCACCAGCGACGGAGCGTCCGCCACCCGCGACAGGACCTCCTCGCGGCCCGAGGTGCGCACGGTCAGCGAGGGGAAGGCCCGGCCCAGCTCCTCGGCGGTGCGGCGGGCGCCCACCACCACGGCGCGCATTCGGGTGAGGCCGCACTCCGGGCACGCCCACTGGCCGGCCACGCGGCCGCACCAGCCGCACGAGGGCATGGCGTGCGAGCCGCGCACCGCGAGCGGGCCCCGGCAGGAGTCGCAGCGGGCGGGTTCGCGGCATCCGGCGCACGCCAGCGTGTTCAGGTAGCCCCGGCGCGGCACCTGGAAGAGCACGGGCCCGGTGCGGGCGGCCTCGCGCGCCGCGCGCAGGGCCAGGCTCGGCATCCGCGCCGACCGCGCCGCCTCGTCACGGGCCAGCTCCCGGTCGTCCCCGGCCGCACGCACCACCGGCGCGCGGCGGCGCAGGGTGGCGCGGTCGGCGGTCAGGGGGTGGGCCCACCCCGACTCGACGAGCAGTTGGGCGTCGGTGGTGCGGGTGTGCCCACCGATCAGGGCACCTGCCCCCGCGCGGTGCGCGCGCATCGACAGCACCGTGCGCGCGTGCGGGTAGGGGGCGTGCGGGTCGACGTGCACGTCGTCGCCGTCGTCCCACAGCACCACCAGCCCCAGGTCGCGGACGGGCGCGAACACCGCCGCGCGCGTGCCGACCACCACCCGGACCCGCCCGCGCAGCACCGAGAGCCACCGCCGGTACCGCTCGGCGGGTCCCAGGTCGGCGGTGAGCGCCACGTGCCGGCCCTCGCCGAGGTGGAGGTCCAGCGCGGTGTCGACGGCCTCGACGTCGCGGCCGTCGGGCACCACGACCACCGTGCCGTGCCCCGCGGCCAGGGTCTCCCGCGCGGCGACCGCCACCGCCTGCACCCAGTCCGTGCCGGGCAGGGCGTTCCACACCGCACGGGCGGGCTGGCCCTCGCGGAGCGCCCGCAGGAAGGAGGGGCCCTCGGGGTAGTCCGCCCAGGGCCCGGGCCCGGCACCGTCGGGTTCGACCCCCTCCGGGCCCGCCCCGGCGGTCTCCCGGCCGGAGGGCCCGTCCACCGCGGCCGCCGGCTCATCGGACCCCTCCGGAGCGGCGCCGGCGCCGGAGGCTTCCGCGGCTTCGGCGGCCTTGGCCTCCTCCTTCTCCACGCGGGCGTGGCGGGGCGGCACGGCCAGGCGCAGTACGTCGCTCAGCGTGCCCGCGTACCGGTCGGCGACCGCGCGGGCCAGTTCCAGGATCTCGGGGGTCAGCACCGGCTCCGGCGAGACGACCGCCTCAAGGTAGGCCAGCCTTCCCGCGAACTCCGAGGCCTCCGCCCGTTCGGCCAGGAAGCCGTTCAGACGGCGGTTGTTGAACCGCACCCGCACCCGGCAGCCGGGCACCGCCGCCTCGTCCATGTCGGCGGGCACCCGGTAGTCGAAGTACCGGTCCAGGTGGGGCAGCGGGGTGTCCACGACCACGCGCGCGACCGGCAGCCGCTCGGCGGGCCTGCGCGGGGCCGGGCGGCGGGACCTCCTGGCCGCCGGGGCCTCGCTCTTCTCCGGAAGGTCGAAGAGGACCCCGTCGGGCTGGCCGGGCTGCGTCGTCATCGCTCTTCTGTCTACCAGAGGCCTGTGACACCGACCCGCGCACGCCCCCGCGCGCCGCGGTCCCGGCGCCTCCACGGGTGCGGCGACACCGCTCCCTCGCGGGCGGGCCCCGCTCCCGGCGACTGGTAGAACTGGGAACCCGACAGACCGTGCTCGGGGGCTCTTCGCCTCCCGGCCGGGGCCCGCGCACGGGGCCTTCCGGCCGCGGACGCCGGTGAGCGGTCCCGGGCCAGCGGAGGGGATAGCACACATGAAGCTTGTCTTTGCCGGAACACCGCAGGTGGCGGTGCCGTCCCTGCGGGCGCTGATCGACTCCGGCCACGAGGTCGCGGCCGTGGTCACCCGCCCCGACGCCCGCTCCGGACGCGGCCGGAGGGTCTCCGCCAGCCCGGTCGGCGAACTCGCCGCGAGCGAGGGCATCGAGGTCCTCAAACCCGCCAAGGCGGGCGACCCCGAGTTCCTGGAACGGCTCGCCGAGATCGCCCCCGACTGCTGTCCCGTCGTCGCCTACGGCGCCCTCCTGCCGCAGGCCGCGCTCGACGTCCCCCGCCACGGCTGGGTCAACCTGCACTTCTCCCTGCTGCCCGCCTGGCGCGGCGCGGCGCCCGTCCAGCACGCGATCCTGCACGGAGACGACGTCACCGGCGCCTCCACCTTCCAGATCGTCAGGGAACTCGACGCCGGACCGGTCTACGGCACCCTCACCGAGAGCGTGCGCCCCACCGACACCAGCGGTGAACTCCTCGAACGGCTCTCGGTCTCCGGCGCCGAACTCCTCGTGCGCACCGTCGACGGCATCGCCGCCGGGCGGCTCACCCCCGTCGAGCAGCCCGCCGACGGCGTCTCCCACGCCGCCAAGCTCACCCCGCAGGACGCCGAGCTCGACTTCACCGCCCCCGCCCTGCGCGTGGACAGGGTGGCCCGCGCCTGCACCCCCGCACCCGGCGCCTGGACCACCTTCCGCGGCGGCCGCCTCAAGCTCGGACCCGTCACCCCCCTTCCCGACGCCGACACCCCGGCGCTCGACCCCGGCCAGCTGCACGCCGACAAGAAGCGCGTCGTCGTCGGCACCAGCACCCACCCGGTCGCCCTGGGCGAGGTGCAGCCCCAGGGCAAGCGCGCCATGGCCGCGGTCGACTGGGCGCGTGGCGTGCGTCCCACCGAGGACGACCGACTGGGCCGCTGAGCTGCCGTAGTCTCGACCTGGCGGGCCGGAGCCCGCCAGGACCCGTCCCCGGTTTGTTGAGGCACACACGTTGAGCGAGCAGTCCCGATCCCCGTACCGCCGTCCCCGCAGGGGCGGCAGGCCCGGTCAGGGCGGTCAGGGCGGGTCCGGATCACCGCCCGCGCCCCGCGACCCCGCGCGCAGGGCCGCCTACGACGTGCTGCGCGCGGTCGACCAGCGCGACGCCTACGCCAACCTGCTGCTGCCCTCCCTGCTCACCGAGCGCGGTATCAGCGGCCGCGACGCCGCCCTGGCCACCGAGCTGACCTACGGGACCCTGCGCCTCCAGGGCACCTACGACGCCGTCCTGGAGCGCTGTGTGGACCGCACGCTCGCCTCCGTGGACGTCGAGGTCCTGCCGCTGCTGCGCCTGGGAGCCCACCAGCTGCTGTCCACCAAGATCCCGCCGCACGCCGCCGTCAGCGCGACCGTGGACCTGGCCCGCAGGGCCGTCGGCCACCACCGCGGCCGGTTCGTCAACGCGGTGCTGCGCAAGGTCTCCGCCCGCGACCTGGACGGATGGGTGTCCGTGGTCGCCCCCGACCGCGCCGTCGACCCCAGCGGGTACCTGTCGGTCGCGCACAGCCACCCGCGCTGGGCGGTCAAGGAACTGGCCCGCGCACTGGGGGAGAGGTCCAAGGACGGCCTGGTCGAGACCGAGCGCCTGCTCGCCGCGCACAACGAGCGCCCCCGGGTGACACTCGTGGCCAAGCCGGGCCGCGCCACCGTCGCCGACCTGGTGGCCGCCGGCGCCGAGGAGGCCCGCTACTCGCCGTTCGCCGCCTACCTGCCCGAGGGCGATCCCGCCTCGATCCGCGAGGTGCACCAGAACCGCGCCGCGGTGCAGGACGAGGCCAGCCAGCTGGTCGCCCTGGCCCTGACCAGGGTCGACCTCCACGGTGACGACTCCCGCTGGCTGGACATGTGCGCCGGTCCGGGCGGCAAGGCCGGTCTGCTGGCGTCTCTGGCGGGGCAGCGTGACGCCCGCCTGCTGGCCGCCGAGGTGCAGCCCGCGCGCGCCGGCCTGGTGGCCGGGGCGGTACGCCGCGCCCCGCGCGACGCGGGACGGGTCGTGGCCGCCGACGGCACCGCGCCCGCGTGGCGCCCGGGGTCCTTCGACCGGGTGCTGGTGGACGCGCCGTGCACCGGTCTGGGCGCGCTGCGCCGCCGTCCGGAGTCGCGCTGGCGGCGCACCGAGTCCTCGGCCGCCGATCTGTCGACCCTGCAGCACTCCCTGCTGAACAGCGCCGCCGAGGCCGTCCGTCCCGGCGGGGTGGTCGCCTACGTGACGTGCTCGCCGCACCTGGACGAGACCGACGCGATCGTCCGCGGGATCCTCTCCGAGCGCGGCGACCTCACGCCGCTGCGCGCCGCCGACTACCTGGACGAGGTGCCCGACCTCGCGACCGGCCCGGAGGGAAGGTACGTCCAGTTCTGGCCGCACGTCCACGGGACCGACGCGATGTTCCTGGCGCTGCTCCGCAGGAGCGAGGAGGCCTGAACTCCGGCCGCCGCGGCCCTCGGTCCGCGTCCGGAGGGGAACCATGGCGAATCTACGTCGTAAAGGCGAAGAGTGGATCCTTTCGTCCCGTGAGGGGGAACGGGCCCCGTCCCACCTCGTACACGCAGCTGGGAGCCACGTGGCTACACTGCACGCGTGGCCATCCAGATCTCACCCAGCATCCTGAGCGCCGACTTCGCGCACCTCGCCGACGAAGCGGCCGCCGTGTCCCCGTCCGCCGACTGGCTCCACGTCGACGTGATGGACAACCACTTCGTCCCCAACCTGACCTTGGGCCTGCCGATCGTGGAGTCCCTGCTCAAGGCGACCGACACCCCGCTGGACTGCCACCTGATGATCGAGGAGCCCGACCGGTGGGCCCCGGCCTACGCCGAGGCGGGTGCGGGCAGCGTCACCATCCACGCCAAGGCCGCCAGCGCCCCCGTGCGCACCCTGCGTGAGATCCGCCGCCTCGGTGCCCGCGCGGGACTGGCCCTCAACCCCGCCGAGGCGGTCGAGCCCTACGCCGACCTCATCGGCGAGATGGACATGCTCCTGCTCATGACCGTCGAGCCCGGCTTCGGCGGCCAGAAGTTCCTCGACATGGTCCTGCCCAAGATCCGTCGGGCGCGCGAACTCCTCGACAGCCGCGACGCCTCCGTCTGGCTCCAGGTCGACGGCGGTGTCAGCGCCGAGACCATCGAGCGCGCCGCCGAGGCGGGAGCAGACGTCTTCGTCGCCGGTTCGGCCGTCTACGGAGCCCAGGACCCGTCCGGGGCCGTCGAGTCCCTGCGCTCCCTGGCCGCGGAGGCATCCGGACGGAAGTGACCCCGTCCGGGACCCGGCCGGTCCGCGTCCGCCTCCCAGGCCACCCGTGCGCAACGATCCCGACACGGCCGTGCGCGCGGGTGGTGCACGTGCGGCCCGCGGCCCTAGGCTGTGCGACTCGTAGTCGTTGATTCCGCTTGGTCGCGGCTCCGTCTTCCCCTCCGGGTCCACGCGTGCGGGGGAGCGGCGCGGCGTGAGCGCGTTGCCAGGCGCGGACCCGTGAGGAGTGCGCGTTGAACGCTTGGACGGCCGAGCACGTGGCCCTGGACGTGTTGTGGGAGGCGGAGACCGCCCCCGTCCAGTGGCTCCAGGGGCTGGGGGACTGGCTCGCCCACCCGATGGGGGTGGTCACCCATCTCGGCTCCCACACCGTCGTCATCGTCGTGCTCACCCTGGTCTTCTGGTGCGTCAGCCCCGGGCTGGGCGCCCGGCTCTTCCTCGTGGTCGCCTCCTCCGGCGCGCTGAACTACCTGTTCAAGTCGGTGCTCTACGGTGCCCGCCCCTCCTGGTTCGACGCCCATATCAAGGCCCACGCGAGCCACGGCAGCTTCGGTGTCCCCTCCGGGCACGCCCAGGGCGCCATGGTCACCTGGGGCTACCTCGGACTCCGGTCCGGCCGCCGTGCCGTGCTGTGGGCGGCCGTCGCCGTCATCGCGCTCGTCTCCCTCTCGCGGATCTATCTGGGCGCGCACTTCATCAGCGACGTCCTGGTCGGCCTGCTGCTGGGCGCGGCCGTGCTGTGGGCGGCCCTGCGCTGGGAGGAGCGGATCGCCGCCTGGTGGCTGGGACTGAGCACGGTCCGCTGGGTGGGCTGCGCCCTCGCCGTCACCCTGCTGCCCTGCCTGGCCGCGACCCTGTGGCAGCTGCTGGTGCGCGACGGCTGGGCGGTGCCCGTCGAGTGGAACGGCGCCACCCCCATCGATCCGGCGGGGGAGACCCTCACCGGCCTGTACACCGTCTGCGGCGCCCTGCTCGGCGGAATCGTCGGCTTCACCCTGCTCGCCGGACGCGGCTGGTACAGCGCCGGGGGCACCCTCGTCTCGCGGGCCGCCCGCTTCGTCCTCGGCATCTCGGTGGTCGTGCTCGTCCAGGTGGTCGTCGACATGGCCTTCGGCGGCCTGTCCGGGCTGGCCGAATCCGCCGCGGCGTTCGTCGCCTACGCCGGGATCGCCCTCTGGGCCTCCTACCTCGCCCCGGAGATGTTCGTGCGCAGCGGCCTGGCCGAACGGCCCCGGGCCCCGGTCCCGGCCGAGGGCCCCGCCCGGAGAACCGGGGGAGACGGTGACCGCGCCGACGCCGACACACCCGACACCGACACGCCCGACGACTCCTCTGACAGGGGCGAAATCGGATGATTCGTGTCACACCGACTATGTGTTCCGGCTGACGAGGGGTTAGGATCCGAATCGTTGAGACAACAGTCAAACACGTGCTCCGGGGTCGGTGTAATTCCGAACCGGCGGTGACAGTCCGCGACCCGGCCGAATCCATCGGCCGGTTGAACCGGTGAAATTCCGGTACCGACGGTGAAAGTCCGGATGGGAGGCAGTACGTGTCGGGACGGTCCGCCTGTCGCAGCGCCCCTCGCGCGCGGTAGAGCCGGTGCCGCCTTGCCGTGGACCCGTTCCACACCCCTGACGCCCCGGAGCCGACCAGGCGAAGGGAAGGCAAGGGCGTGTTCACCGGAATCGTGGAAGAACTCGGCGAGATCGTCTCCATCGAACCAGCGGGCGGCGAGGCCCTGCTCCTGACCGTGCGCGGACCCCTGGTCGGCTCCGACGTCGGCCACGGCGACTCCATCGCGGTCAACGGCGTGTGCCTGACCGTCGTCGGCCGCGACGGGGACACCTTCACCGCCGACGTGATGAAGGAGTCGGTGGACCGCTCCAGCCTCGGTTCGCTCACCGTGGGCTCCCCGGTCAACCTCGAACGCGCCGCCCGCGTGGACGGCCGCCTCGGCGGCCACATCGTCCAGGGCCACGTCGACGGCACCGCCTGCCTGCTCTCCCGGAATCCCGGCGACAACTGGGACGTTCTGCGTTTCGGGCTGTCCTCCCACCTCTCCCCGTACGTGGTCGAGAAGGGTTCCATCACCGTCGACGGCACCAGCCTCACCGTCTCCGCGGTCAGCGACCCCGGAGCGCGGGAGGAGTTCTTCGAGGTCAGCCTGATCCCCGAGACCCTGCGGGCCACCACCCTGGGGGGCCTCACCGCCGGAACCACCGTGAACATCGAGGTGGACGTCATCGCCAAGTACGTCGAGCGGATCACCGCCGTGGCTTCGACCCGTCCACGGGCGTGAGCCCCGGCCCGGCACACGGCACCGGGGGGCGGACCCGCGCGGGCGGGCCGCCACCCGGCACACCATCTCCACCCACGAGTCACCCCAGGGAGCGGCCATGACCGTCACCGACGCCACCCCGGCCACCACCGAGATCGACCAGGCCGTCGTCCTCGACTCCGTCGAGGAGGCCATCGCCGAGTTCGCCGCCGGGCGGGCCATCGTGGTGGTGGACGACGAGGACCGCGAGAACGAGGGCGACATCATCTTCGCCGCCGAACTCGCCACACCCGAACTCCTGGCGTTCATGATCCGCCACACCTCCGGAGTGGTGTGCGTACCGATGGAGGGCGAGGACCTGGACCGCCTCGACCTGCCCCTGATGACCGCGCGCAACGAGGAGAGCCTGCGCACCGCCTACACGGTCACCGTCGACGCCCGCGAGGGTGTCACCACCGGCATCTCCGCCGCCGACCGCGCCCGCACCATCCGCCTGCTGGCCTCGGCCGGAACCCGTCCCACCGACTTCGTGCGTCCCGGCCACATCCTGCCGCTGCGCGCCCGCCCGGGCGGCGTCCTGGCCCGGCGCGGACACACCGAGGCCTCCGTCGACTTCGCCCGGCTGGCGGGTCTGCGCCCCGCGGGCGTGCTCGCCGAGGTCGTCAACGACGACGGCACCATGGCGCGCCTGCCGCGGCTGCGCGAGTTCGCCGACGAGTACGGGCTCAAGCTGGTGTCGGTGGAGCAGCTGGCCGCCCACCGCGCCGCTCTCGGCGAGGTCCTCACCGACGACGAGGCCCACCCGCCGCTGGTCACCCGCATGGTCGAGACCCGGATGCCCAACAAGTACGGGCAGTGGCGCGCGATCGGTTTCAGGGGCACCACCGACGGCGCCGAGCACGTCGCGCTGGTCTACGGCGACCTGTCCGACGGCACCGACGTCCTGGCCCGCCTGCACTCGGAGTGCCTCACCGGCGACGCCTTCGGCTCCCACCGCTGCGACTGCGGTGCCCAGCTGGACGCCGCCATGGCCGACATCGCCGAGGAGGGGCGCGGCGTGGTGGTCTACCTGGGCGGACACGAGGGCCGCGGGATCGGACTGCTGCACAAGCTGCGCGCCTACAGCCTCCAGGACCAGGGCGTGGACACCGTCGACGCCAACCTGCGCCTGGGACTGCCCGCCGACGCCCGCGAGTTCGGCGCCGGCGCCCAGATCCTCACCGACCTGGGCGTGTCCTCGGTACGGCTGCTGACCAACAACCCCGACAAGGCCGAGGGGCTGGAACGCCACGGCGTGCGGGTCGGTGAGCGGGTGGGCATGCCCTCCTTCGTCACCGAGGACAACCTCACCTACCTGCGCACCAAGCGCGACCGTATGGGCCACGACCTGACCGGCTTCGCCGGTTGAGGCCGGCCCCCGGGACGGGCGGGATCCCGCGAGGCGGCCCGGGGGCGGGACCACGGCCGACGGCCCGGGCGGTCCCCTCCACAGCACAGACAGAAAGCAGGACCCATGAGTGGTGAAGGACGTCCGGACGGACGGGCCGTGGACGCCTCCGGGATGTCGGTGGGCATCGTCGTGACCCGATGGAACGCCCCCGTCGTCCAGCCGATGCTCGCCAACGCCCTGGACGTGGTGAGGGCCTCGGGGGCGGCGGCGCCCGCCGTGGTGGAGGTCGCGGGGGCGGTCGAGATCCCCGTGGTCGCCCAGGAGCTGGCCCGACAGCACGACGTCGTGATCGCCCTGGGCGCGGTCATCCGCGGCGGCACGCCCCACTTCGACTACGTGTGCCAGTCGGTCACCCACGGTCTGACCGAGGTGGCCCTGCGCCACTCCACCCCCGTGGGCAACGGTGTGCTCACCTGTGACACCCTGGAACAGGCGCGTGACCGTGCCGGCCTGCCGGGGAGCGTCGAGAACAAGGGCGCCGAGGCCGCGCTGGCCGCCCTGGACACGGCGGTGGTCCTGCGCGGTCTGCGCCGCTGACCGGACCGGGCCGCGCGGGGGAGCAGTGTTCCCGGTGGTCGGGCGGTCGCTCCGAGCAGGCGGGCCGGTCAGGAGTGGAGTAGTCGGTGCGGACGAGGGAACAACCCGTGGACGAGGCGTCGAAGCAGCCGGTTCTGCCCAGGACGTGGCGGCCCCGGGCGGTGCGGTGGGTCGCCTACGGCCTTGCCCTGCTGATCGTGGCCACCCTGGCGGTGCTCGCCGTGATCATGCCGGGGGACTGGGGCCCCGTGGACCGGTTCCTGATGGCGGGAACGGGCCTGGCCATCGCCGCCGCGCTGCACCTGCTCGCCCGGCCCCGGCTGGTGGCCGCGGAGGAGGGTGTGACGGTGGTCAACAGCATCCGCACCCATGTCTTGTCGTGGGCCGAGGTGGTGGACATCCGGATGCCGGTCGGTGAGCCCTGGCCCTCGGTGGACCTGTCCGACGGGACCACCCTGGCGGTGATGGGCGTCCAGAGCGCCGACGGCGAGTTCGCCCACCGCGGCCTGGCGGAGTTCCGTGCGCTGCTGCACGACCACGGAGAGGCCCCGGAACCCGGGCACTCGTAGGAACCTCCCGAGGGAGCCGCCGGATTCCTGAGGATCGGGGGCTCCCGCGGTGTTGCCCGGGACACGTAGTTTGGTACTGGGAGCCACCTGACGGAACGTGGAAGAGGGTACCGCGTGCGCGACATCCGAGCGGCCGTGTCCGACCTGTACGCATCAGGCGAGACGTTCGCGCTGGCCACGGTGATCGACACCTACAAGAGCGCCCCACGCGACGCCGGCGCGGCGATGCTGGTCAGCGCCTCCGGCGAGGTCGTGGGAAGCGTGTCCGGCGGCTGCGTGGAGGGCGCGGTCTACGAGGAGGCCCTGGAGGTCATCCGCACGGGCGTGCCGGTGCGCCGCACCTACGGGGTCAGCGACGACGACGCCTTCAGCGTGGGACTGACCTGCGGCGGGACCCTGCACATGTTCGTCGAGCCGATCAGCCGGGCCACCTACGCCCAGCTCGGCTCGGTGATCGGCGCCGTCGACGAGCACCAGCCCGTCGCCGTGGCCACCATCGTCTCCGACCCCTCCGACGAGGACCGGGTGGGGCGGCGCCGCGTGGTGTGGCCCGGCCACGCCGAGGGCGGTCTGGGCAGCGACCGGCTGGCCGACGCGCTGGACGACGACGTGCGGGGCATGCTCGCCCAGGGCAGCACCGGCCTGCTGCGCTACGGGAGCGACGGGCAGCGGCGCGGCGACGAACTGGAGGTCTTCGTCCAGTCGTTCGCGCCCGCGCCGCGCATGCTGGTGTTCGGCGCGATCGACTTCGCGGCGGCCGTGGCCGACCTCGGCACCTATCTGGGCTACCGGGTGACGGTGTGCGACGCCCGGCCGGTGTTCGCCACCGCCAAGCGGTTCCCCACCGCCGAGGAGGTGGTGGTCAAGTGGCCGCACGTGTTCCTGGACGAGATCGCCGACGAGATCGACGGGCGCACCGCCGTCTGCGTGCTCACCCACGACCCCAAGTTCGACGTGCCGGTGCTCAGGGCCGCCCTCGGAACCCGCGCGGGCTACATCGGCGCGATGGGATCGCGGCGCACCCACGAGGACCGGCTGGAGCGGCTGCGCGAGGCGGGGGTGGAGGAGGCGGCCCTGGAGCGCCTGCACTCGCCGATCGGCCTGGACCTGGGGGCGCGTACCCCGGAGGAGACGGCGGTGTCGATCGCCGCGGAGCTGGTGCGCGACCGGTGGGGCGGCAGCGGCCGCGCGCTGCGCGAGACCAGCGGCCGGATCCACCACGACACGCCGAGGTCATCCCTGATCCCGGCCGGATTCGGTCACTCCGCGGAGTGAACCGAAACCCGCCTCGGACCGAAGCGCCTGGTCACGGCGAGGATGTGGGAACCGTCACGTGAGGAGCCCGGACCGGCTGTGTCAGACGGCTCACCCGGCGCGTCCCCGCGTGGCATCATCTCGTCATGGGTACTGGGGACGCGGAGGACCGGAAGTGGACGCGTGCTGGCCGGGTGGCGGGCCTGCTGTTGGCGGCGGGTTCGGGGAGCAGACTCGGGCGACCCAAGGCGCTGGTCGAGGTGGGCGGTGAACGCCTGGTCGACCGGGGCGTGCGCACCCTGACCGAGGGCGGATGCGCTCCCGTGATGGTGGTGCTGGGCGCGGCCGACACGGCGGTCGACGGCGCCCACACGGTGCACAACCCCGACTGGCGGACCGGTATGGGGTCGTCGGTGCGCGCCGGGATCGACGCCCTTCCCGGCACGGTGGACGCCGTGCTGATCGCGCTGGCCGACCAACCCCTGGTCACCCCCGAGGCGGTGCGCCGCCTGGTGCGCGCGCACGAGCAGGGCGCCCGAGCCGCGGTGGCCACCTATCACGGCAACCAGCGCAACCCGGTGCTGCTGGGCCGCGAACACTGGTCGACCGCCTACACCATGGCCGTGCACGACGTGGGAGCGCGCCCGTTCCTGCGGGCGTACTCGCACCTGGTCACCGCCGTGGCCTGCGACGACATCGCCAGCCCGGAGGACATCGACACCGCGGAGGACCTGGAGCGGCTCAGCGGCGTACTGGGCCGTGAGCCCTCCGGATCGGGGTGAGGCGCGGCCGGCCGGCGACGGTCAGCCCAGGGCCTCGGCGGTGATGCCGAACGTGTGTTCGGTCGACTCGCCCGGCGCGAGCACGATCAGGTCGGTTCCGGTCGCCAGCGCGTTGGGCGGGCAGGTCATCGGCTCGGCCGCCAGGTGGGCCCGGTGGTCGGCCCCGCCGAGGGTGTCGGCGCTGAACAGCTGCAACCAGCCGAAGCTGGCGTCACACCACAGTGACACCCGGTGCTCCGGGCCGCTCGCCCGCACCCACGCGCGCCCGTCGCCGTCCCGCTCCAGCGCGGAGAAGGCGGTGTCCAGGACCGTGTCGCCGAGCTCGCGGCCCGGCGGGCGGAAGTCGAGCGGGCCGCCGTCCACCGGGACGGGCGCGCCCGACGGCAGCATCTGCCCGTCGACCGGTTGCCGGGCGCCCGCGGTGACCTCCAGCGTGAACTCGCCGCGCTCGGCCAGCGCCGACAGGGGTTCGCCCAGGGTCAGGTAGGGGTGGAAGCCCAGCCCGAACGGGGCGGGCGAGCCGCCCCGGTTGCGGGCGGTGGTGGTGACCTCCAGCCCCTCCCCGGTGAGCCGGTGGGTGACGGCCAGTTCCAGGGGGAAGGGGAAGCCGGGCGTGCCGTCGAAGTCCAGGCGCAGCGTGGCCGCGTCCGCGGACACCGCCTCCGGAGACCACGTCCGGTCGTGGACCAGGCCGTGGATGGCCGTGCCCGTGGCCGGGTCGTCGGGTTCCAGGTGGTACTCGGCGCCGCCGAACCGGTAGCCCTTCTCGGTCACCCGGTTCGGCCACGGCGCCAGCACCTGGCCCTGGAAGGCCGTGGGGCCGTCCTCACCGTAGGGCCAGACCACGTCACGGCCGCGCCAGGTGAGCGACCGCAGAGCCGCTCCCGTGTGGTCGATGCCCGCCCGGTACTCTCCGGCGTGCAGTTCGATCACGTCACCCACCTGTCACCCGCTTCTCCGTCGTGTCCTTCCGGCCGTACGCCGAACCGGGTGATCATAGCCCACCACCGCCCCCGACGGTCGCACCCCGCACGCGGCCCCGGGCCTCCCGCGCCCGCGCCTAGCCGAGGAGCCCGTCCAGGGGGATCAGCACACCCGAGCCCAGTGCCACCAGGCCCGTGGACAACAGCACCACCACCATGAACAACGACCCCGCCACGGCCAGGCGGAACGCCCCCAGGCGGCGGCGGGCCCGGGAGGCGGGCTTCTTGTTGGCCGCCGCGCGCCCCAGCGCCAGCAGCGCCACCGACAACAGCACCGGGAACCACCACGCGGCGCCCATGCCGCCCGGCAGCAGCCCGGTCACCGAACCGGTCACCTCCGACAGCCAGCCCAGGACGGCGCCGTCGCCGGCGTCCAACAGGCCGGTGTAGGCCGAGGTCACGAACTCGCTCTCGGGGTAGAAGCCCTCCTGCGGGCGTACCACCCGGCCCAGCCCGTCCACCAGGCCCAGCAGCGCCGCCGGATAGGCGAAGCGACGGCACCTGCCCGCCGTCATCGCCCGCTGGATCTGACCCATGGTCCGATCGGCCCTGCGCCTCCGGCGCTCCTGCTCGCGGGGGCTCAGCTCGGGCTCCCGCGCGCCCGGGGGGCCGTAGGGGCGCGGTACGGCCGGGTGGTCCGGCCTGGTCGGCGCCACGGCGGCCTCGGTCCCGCGCCGTCTGACGGTGGAGAGCCTCTCCCGGGCCTGTGCCCAGCGCTCATGGGCCGAACCGGCCAACGACGCCCACCGGTCCTGACGGCGTGCCCTGCCGTCGGCGCGCTCGCGTTCGGCGATCCCGCCGCCGACCCGGACCGCCTCGGGCAGCAGGAGCACGGCGGTGACCAGAGCGCCCCTGGTGGCCAGGGCGTCGCGTCCGGTGCCGTCGCGCAGTGCCAGGCGCCGCTGCTCCGCCCACCAGGGGGCGTGCGGAGCGGTGCTGCGCTGACGGGGGTGCCAGGACTGGCGCCGCAGCAGCGAGCGGTACCGGGACGCGGTATCGGGGACCAGCACCAGCTCGACCGCCCGTGCCCACGCGGTGTCCGTCTCGTGGGTGTCCGGGCTCCGCGGGGCGTCCGGCCCCGAGCCGACCAGCCGGTCGACGGTCTCGGACACCCGCCGCATGATCAGGGGCACCTCGTGCTGGACGCGCTCCAGCAGGGCGCACCGGCCCGAGCCGCCGGAACGGCAGCCCGGGTGCGGGCACCAGTGCTGGGCGCCCAGCCCGACCGCGCCCGAGGCCACGGCCTCGCGTACCACCGCGTGCCGGCTGGCCTCGCCGGTGGACAGGGCCAGCAGCCCGTCGGCGCTGATCCCGTGCCCCCGGAAGCGCGGCGGCATCCCCGGCACGTACCGGGCGGCCAGTGCGCTGATCGCCACGTGCGCCCGTTCTGGGTACTCGTCCAGGCCGGTCAGGTAGGCGCGGTCGAAGGTGTAGTCGTTGACCTCGCGGTCCAGCCAGGTGCGCAGCTGCGGCCAGTGGCTGAGCAGCCACATGGCGCCGGTCTCGGAGCGGTCGAGCAGGTCGAAGGCCAGGCTCGGCGGGTCCTCGTGGTTGGCCCCCGCGAAGTCGATGGGGCGCATGCGGCGCGCCGTGCGGATCTGCGGACGCTCACCGGCCAGCCACTGGAGGACCTCGTCGTAGCCCCAGCGCGCGGACGGGGCGGGCGCGAGCAGGCCGCGGACCAGCAGCCGCCAGCGCTCGTCGGTGACCGCGGAGATGTCCACCTCGGTGTTGCGGGCGGTCAGCCAGTTGCCGCCGCGCTCGGGGCGCCGGCCGGCCACCAGCTCGTGCGCGATCACGCCCAGGGACCACCAGGCGGCGGGCGCCTCGCGGCGGCCCTCGACTACCTCGGGCGCCGCGTAGTCCTCGGTGATGGCCAGCCCGCCGTAGACACGGCTCATGGTGGCGCGCACGGCGCCGCCGAAGTCGGTGAGCGCCACGACCGGCGGGTCCGGGGACCGCACCAGCAGGTTCTCCGGTTTGACGTCGGTGTGGTTGTGCTGGAGGTCGCTCTGCCAGTGGTGCAGGCACTCGGCGACCGCGCGGACCACGGCGCGGGCCCGCTCCTCCTCCAGGGGAGCCTGGTCGATGAGCGCGCGCAGCGACCCCTGGGAGAAGTACTCCTGCGCCTCCCAGGCCAGGTCCTCGCCCCAGGCGCTGGCCGCGGTGCCGTAGCCGTGGATGGCGGGGGCGTGCGGCGACGCGGTGCCGCGGGCGCGGAGCCGGTCGAGGAGTTCGCGGTTGATGTCGTGCCCGGGCCGGTAGACCTTGAGCGCGAGCCGGCGTCCGGGGGAGCCGGTGGGTTCGGTCAGGTAGACGACGGCCTCACCGCCCGCGCCGATGTGGTCGAGCACCCGGTATCTGCGGCGCAGCTCGGCGGGGACCGCGTAGTCGAGGTCGCCCGCGGGACCGACCACCACGCGCGAGACGAGGCGGGCCATCCAGTCCAGGAGCGGGCCGAACAGGGTCCGCCACCAGGGGGTGCGGCCCTCGCCGCGGCCGTTGCCGGGGACGGCGGGACCGGACTGTGGGGCGCCGGCCCTCGCCGTCGGGGCGGCGGAGGCGGAGCGGTCCGGCCGGGCGGAGCCGGGCAGGACGCTGGTGCGCTCCGCGCCGGGGGCGGTGACGCGGGTGGGCTCCGTGTCACCCTGCCGTGTGGATCCCGGACGCAGGACGCGCGTGACCCAGCGTGTGGCTCCCGCACGGGTGGAGCCCTCACCGGGGCCGGTTCGCGTGGTCGGCGCGGTGGGTTCGATCCGTTGGGTCGGCGCGTTGTCGTCGCCGGAGTCGGGCATGACCATGGAGGCCGGGGCCGTCCTTCGGATAGGCGTTGGTGTCGTGTACGGGTGGGGGACCGACGGTTCTTCCAGGGTAGGCCGGAGCGGCCCGCCGCGCGCGTTGTCGGCGGCACCGGCTCGGGATGTGTCGTCCCCCGCTCTCCGTTCGACTCCTCACGGCTCCGTGGAGTTCCGCCGAACACGTGTGATCTGGAGGCCGGTGGCGCTGAGGTGGTTCAGCGCCGTCAGTGCTGTTCGCGCGGGGCCGTGCCGAGTTTCTCGCATGCCTCCTGGTACATGCGCACGACCTCGGTCCGGATCTGGGCGCGCTCGGTCAGCGGCCGGGCCCAGGGGATGCGGACGGCGTGCTCGGTGCCGTCCGCGGTGACCGCGTAGTCGCCGCCGTCGCCGTCCAGGCCCGTCATACGGGCGGCGGTGGCCTCGGGAAGGCCGCCCAGGGCGCGGCAGATGAGCAGGGTGTCCTCGGGGTGGTCGCCGTTCATGTGGGCGGTGACGGCGGCGACGGTCTCGGGGGGGAAGGGGTGGGGCGAGGGCACGGAACCTCCTGGCCGACGGGTGGGCGCTCACGGAGAACGCGAACGGGGGAAGGGTGCGTGGCCCTTCCCCCGCCGACGATATCCGAGGGGTTCCGGAGATGGTGACGGTGTGTCGTCAACGCTCCGGGGCGGATGCCGCCCCGACGCCGCGGTCCCGCCCGGTCCCGCTCAGTCCTGGCGGGTGAACTCGGCGTCGATGTCGATGGTGATCCTGTCGCCGACGACCACGCCGCCGCCGTCCATCGGCATCTCGATGTCCACGCCGAACTCCTTGCGGCTGATCTGCGTGGTACCGGTGAAGCCGGCGCGGGTCATGCCGTAGGGGTCGATGGTGGAGCCGTTGAACTCCAGCGCGATCTCGACCGGCCGGGTGTTGCCCTTGACGCTCAGGTCGCCCTTGAGGACGAAGTCCTCGCCCTTGGCCTCGATGCCGGTGGAGCGGAAGGTGAACTGCGGGTTCTGCTCGACGTCGAAGAAGTCGGCCGAGCGGATGTGGGTGTCGCGGTCACCGCTGTCCGTGTTGATGGAGCCCGCGTCGATGGTGGCCTCGACGGAGGACCGCATGGGGTCCTCGGGGACCGTCAGGGTGGCGTCGAACTTCTCGAAGCGGCCGCGTACCTTGCTGACCATCATGTGCCGTACGGAGAAGCCGATGACACTGTGGGTGGCGTCGATCGTCCAGGTGCCGGGCTTCAGTTCCTGCTCTGCCATGGTGTCTTCCTCGTCGGGTCGGCGGGCCCGGAGTCGGGCCCTGCTCACTGCTGAGTAACAAAGCAGCTTAGAAGTATCTTCCTTGGAAGAGTTTAAGTGCTCCGACGCGCTCGTGCAAGGTCGGACACGGGGCCGCCACTACGATGGGCCCCATGGACAAGGCCACGTGGCTCGACGGCGAGGAACAGCACGTCTGGCGTGGTTTCCTCAGGATGAACGCCTGGATCTACGACGAGCTGGAGAAGGACCTTCGCGCACGCACGGGGCTCTCGCTCATCGAGTACGGCATCCTCGTGCACCTGTCGGAGGCGCACGACCAGCGCATGCGGATGCGGGTGCTCGCCGACAGCGTCATCGTCTCCAAGAGCAGGCTCTCCCACCAGGTCGCCCGGCTCGAACGCGACGGCTACGTGCACCGGGAGCACTGCGACGACGACCGGCGCGGGCTGTGGGCCGTACTCACGGAGAAGGGCTCCCTGCTCCTGGACCAGGCAGCGCCCGGACACGCCACGTGCGTGCGCTCCCTGATGTTCGACAGGCTCACGGGCGAACAGGTCTCCCAGCTCAGCGCGATCATCGCCGCCCTGGAGAGTGACGGGGCCCTTCCCCGCGTGTAGACCGTGCGAGTTCGGGACACACCGCCCCGCCGGCCCCCGGTAGAGTCGGTGCCCGTGAGCAGACCATCCATCACCGGCGCCCAGGACTTCCGTGACGACGACGGCGGCACCGACCCCGAGGTCGGGGCGCGCCTGCGCGAACACGCGTCGGGAGAGGCCGGTGACCGCCAGGTGCTGGCCGCGCTCAGCGGGTCCCGTGTGCTCATCCCGGTGGTCGCCACGGCCACCGAGACGGGGAAGGGCGCCGGCGGGCTCACCAAGGACAAGCACAGCGAGGTCGCCGTCCCGATCATGACGGGCAAGGACGGGCGCCGGGGCATGCTCGCCTTCACCTCGGTGGACGCGGTCCGCCGCTGGCGCCCGGACGCGCGTCCGGTGCCCTTCAGCACCCAGGACGCCTGCCAGGCGGCCGTGGAGGAGGGCGCGGACGCCCTGGTGGTCGACGTGGCCGGCCCGACGCCCTACACCGTCCAGGGCCGTTTCCTCACCATGCTCGCCGAGACCGGCGCCGTCCCCGAGCCCAGGAACGACCCGCAGGTCCTCGCACTCGTCTACCGGGTCACACACACCGAGTTCGGCATCGAGCGCGTGCGCATCCACCCCTCCGAGCGCGGTGACATCGGCATCCGCCTCGAACTGGACGAGCGCGACGACGAGGCCCTGCGGCGCGTGGCCGAGCGGCTCACCGCCGAACTGCGGTACGTACTGCCCGGAGGCATCGAGCTGAGCGCCGTCGTGCGCGCCCGGCGGGACGACGGCAGGGAGCCCGGCCCGAAGGCGGCCGACGGGGAGTAGGTCCGGCGGAGGGGCGCCGGCGCCGCCCGCGTGTGCCGGAACCGCCTGGTCCGCGTCCCGAGTTGTCCACAGGCAGGACCTGGCGGTGTCGCCGCGGGGACCGAAACGGTAGCTTCCCAACATGCCCATTCCCTCGGCATTCGCGCTCCACCCGTACCTGTGGACGGCCGCCACCGCGGTCCTCCTCGTCCTGCTCGGTGCGGCGACGGGCCAGCTCAACGGCCGCCTGGTCCGCCTCTTCGGACCGGCGTGGACGCCGCGGACCCCCGGACCCCGGGGCACGCTCGCGGGACGCCGGGACCTGCCACTCCCGGCGGAGCGGCAGGACGACGCCACGACGGTCCCCGTGGACGCCGAGGGCGTACCCGGCGAGCGTCCGCCGCCGGACGACGAGGGACCGCCGCCTCCCCGCTGCCCCCACTGCTGTGCCGAACTCCGCTTCCTGCGCTGCTTTCCCGTCGTGGAGGCGCGTGCGTTCCGAAAACGCGGGGCCTGCCCCCACTGCGAGCAGGTCATCCGCCCCGACCTCGCGGTCCCCGTCACGACCGCCCTCCTCTTCGGCGCCGTCGGGCTCTGGGTCCTGGCACGGCCCCCCTGGTGCCCGTTCGACCTTCCCGCCGTGCTCTGGCTGGTCGCCGTCGGCGTGCTGCTGTCCGTCGTCGACCTGCGGGTCATGCGCCTGCCCGACGCCATCGTCGCCCCCGCCTACCCGGTGGCCGTGGTGCTGGTCGGGGCGGCCGCGCTTCTGCCGCCCGGCGCTCCCGACACCGACCGGTTCGCCGAGGCACTGGCCAGCATGGTCCTGGTGACGGTGCTGTACTGGCTGTTGTGGCGGGTGCACCGCACGGGGATCGGGTTCGGCGACGTCAAACTGTCCGGGCTCACCGGACTGTACGCGGGCTGGGCTGCGGGCCCCTTCGGGGCGCTGGTCTCCGTCTTCTGGGCCTTCGCCGCCTTCTCGCTCGTGGGCGTCGCCCTCATGGCGCTCCGGCGGCTCACCCGCAGGGATCCGCTGCCGCTCGGCCCGTTCATGCTCGCCGCCGCCCTCGCCACCGTCCTGGTCGGAGGACCCCTGGCACCGCAACCCTGAGCCCGGGTGCGCCGCCGTGCACCGGTCCGTGGGAAGATCGTGCACATGTTGCGTTGGCTGACCGCGGGGGAGTCCCACGGACCCGCACTCGTCGCGATTCTGGAGGGCCTCCCGGCCGGTGTGTCCGTCACCTCTGACGACATCGCCGCCGCGCTGCTCCGCCGTCGCGCCGGGTACGGACGTGGTGCCCGGATGAAGTTCGAGAAGGACCAGGTCTCCGTTGTCGGAGGCATTCGCCACGGCCGTACCCAGGGGGGACCGGTCGCGATCGAGGTCGGGAACACCGAGTGGCCCAAGTGGGAGAAGGTGATGTCGCCCGATCCGGTCCCCGACGAGGAGCTGGAGGGCGTGGCGCGCAACGCGCCGCTCACCCGGCCCCGTCCCGGGCACGCCGACCTGGTCGGTATGCAGAAGTACGGGCACGAGGAGTCACGGCCCATCCTGGAGCGCGCCAGCGCCCGTGAGACCGCGGCCCGCGTCGCGATCGGTGAGGTGGCCCGCCAGTTCTGCCGCCAGGCGCTGGGCGCGGAGATCCTCAGCCACGTGGTGTCCATGGGGCCCGTGGCGGTGCCCGAGGACGCGCCCGAGCCGCGCCCGGAGGACCTGGAGGCGGTCGACGCCGACCCGGTGCGCTGCTTCGACCCCCGGACCAGCGCCCGCATGGTCGAGGAGATCGACGACACCAGGAAGTCCGGCGACACCCTCGGCGGCGTGGTCGAGGTGCTGGTCTACGGCCTGCCGCCCGGTCTGGGCAGCCACGTGCACTGGGACCGGCGCATGGACGCGCGCCTGGCCGGCGCGCTCATGGGCATCCAGGCGATCAAGGGCGTCGAGGTCGGCGACGGGTTCCGTACCGCCGCCCGCCGGGGCTCGGCCGCGCACGACGAGATCGAGCCCGGCCCGGAGGGCGTGCGCCGCCGCACGAACCGCGCCGGCGGTGTCGAGGGCGGTATGACCACCGGCGACCCGCTGCGGGTGCGCGCCGCGATGAAGCCGATCGCGACGGTGCCCAAGTCGCTGGACACCGTCGACACCGAGACCGGCGAACCCGCGCGGGCCCACCACCAGCGCAGCGACGTCACGGCGGTCCCGGCCGCCGGTGTGGTCGCCGAGGCGATGGTCGCCCTGGTGATCGCCGAGGCCGCCGTGGAGAAGTTCGGCGGCGACTCGGTCCCCGAGACCGCGCGCAACCTCAGGGGCTACCTGGACTCGCTGACCATCCGGTGAGCCCGTGCCCTCCGGCCCGTCCTCCCGGGACGGGCCGGGGCTCTCCCACGGGCTTTCGAGGCCCCCTGCCCTGGATGCGGAACATCCCCCGGCGAAGGCGGTCCCCATGTCAGTGACGCGCGGGCTCCTACTGTGCGGGGCCGTCGCGGGCCCCCTCTTCGTCCTGGTGTTCACCGTCGCCGGAGCGGTGCGGTCCGACTACCTGCCGCTGCGCCATCCCGTCAGCTCACTGGCGCTGACCGGGGCCGGATGGACCCAGACCGCGAACTTCCTGGTCACGGGGGCGCTCCTGGTGGCCTTCGCGGTGGGCGTGCGGCGGCTTCTGGGACGGTCCTCACGGGCGGGTGTGAAGCCGTGGCCTCTGGCCGTCGCCGGCGCCGGGCTGACCGGCGCCGGACTGTTCCCGGCCGATCCCGTGAGCGGCTACCCGCCGGGCACACCGGACGAGCTGGTGTACACCCCGGTCGGCGTCCTCCACGATGCCGCGTCGGCACTGTTCTTCCTCGGGCTGCCGCTGGCCTGCCTCGCCTTCGCCCCGTGGTTCGCGCGCACCCGCAGGCGGGCCCTGGCCGCGTACTCCGTGCTCAGCGGGGCCGTCTTCCTCGGACTGTTCATCCTGGCGGGCATCGGGTTCTCGCAGGTGCCGGAGTTCGTGGAGCTGGGCGGTCTCCACCAGCGGCTCTCGCTCGTCGTGGGACTGGCGTGGACGACGGTGCTCGCCCTCGTCCTGCTGCGCACGGACGACGGACCCCCGCCGTGACCCGGTGGGCCCCGCGCCGGGCCGGACGCCCGTGTGCCGGGACGTCCCACACGCGGGAGCGGCGGGTCTGCTAGACAGAGAGGAGCACGTAACACGGTGCCGCCCCCGCGCGTGCGGGGTCGGACCCACGGATCCCCTAGGCAGGCAGAGCGTGGCAAAAGCGATCGCGGTGCTCATCGGTTCGCCCGGATCGGGCAAGTCCACCGTCGGCGAGGCCCTGGCCGAGCGGCTGGGCGCGGACCTGCTGTGCACCGACACCGAGATCGAGAGGCGCGCGGGCAAGCCCGTCGGCGACATCTTCATCGAGGACGGCGAGGAGCACTTCCGCGCACTGGAACGCGAGGTGGTCGCGGAGGGCCTGCGCGCCTGGGAGGGCGTGGTCGCCGTCGGCGGCGGCGCGGTCCTCGACGAGGACACGCAGAGGGACCTGGAGGGACACCACGTGGTCTACCTCCACGTGGAGTTCGGCGAGGCCGCCAAGCGTGTGGGCATGGACGTCGCCCGCCCCCTGCTCGCGGGCAACCCGCGCACCCGGCTCCGCCAGCTGCTCAACGAGCGCCTTCCCGTCTACGAGCGCCTGGCCACCGTCACCGTGGAGACGACCGGCTACCACCCCGAAGAGATCGTTGACGCCATCCTGCCCTCGCTGGCCGGACAGGGCGCGGGAAGGGCTCAGCAGTGACCGTGACCCGGATCGGTGTGGGCGACTCCACCGGCCGCTACGACGTGGTGGTCGGCAGCGGTGTCCTCTCCGAGCTTCCCTCGTTGGTCGGCGACGCCGCACAGGTCGCCGTCATCCACCCCGAGGGCCTGGGCGCGATCGCCCGCCCCGTGCTCGGTGCCCTGGAGGCCGCCGGGTACCGGATCCACGCCATGCCCGTCCCGGACGGCGAGGCCGCCAAGACCGCCGCCGTCGCCGCCGACCTGTGGTCGCGGCTCGGACAGCGGGGCTTCACCCGCAGCGACGCCGTCGTCGGCGTCGGCGGGGGAGCGGCCACCGACCTGGCCGGGTTCGTCGCGGCGACCTGGCTGCGGGGTGTGCGCTCGGTCCTGGTCCCCACCACCCTGCTGGGCATGGTCGACGCAGCCGTCGGCGGCAAGACCGGCGTCAACACCCCCGAGGGCAAGAACCTCGTCGGCGCGTTCCACCCCCCGGCCGGGGTCCTGTGCGACCTGTCCACCCTGCCGAGCCTGCCCCGGGCCGACTACGTCGGGGGCCTCGCCGAGATCATCAAGGCGGGGTTCATCGACGACCCCGTCATCTGCGACCTGGTCGAGGACGACCCCGAGGGCGCCGCCACCCCCGAGGGCAGGCACACCCGCGAGCTCATCGAGCGCGCCGTCCGGGTCAAGGCCGACGTCGTCTCCGGCGACCTGCGCGAGAGCGGCCGCCGCGAGATCCTCAACTACGGACACACCCTGGGACACGCGATCGAACGCGCCGAGAACTACACCTTCCGGCACGGCTACGCGGTCTCCATCGGCATGGTCTACGCCGCCGAACTCGCCCGCCTGGACGGCCGCGTGGGCGCCGACCTGGTCCGGCGACACCGCTCCCTGCTGTCGTCGGTGGGCCTGCCCACCTCCTACGCCCGGGAGGCGTGGCCCGAGCTGCGCGCCGCCATGACCGTGGACAAGAAGGCACGCGGGGCCACCCTGCGCTTCGTCGTCCTGGACGGTCTGGCCCGGCCCGCCATCCTCAGCGGTCCCGCCCCCGAGCTGCTCGACGAGGCGTACCGCGCGGTCACGGGCGACGCCCGTGTTCCGCAAAGCCACTAGACTGCACACAGGCGACATGCGCGCCGGCGCACCCGGGGACGCTTCCCGAGGTGCCCGCGCCCAGCCCCACCGACCACCGACCGGACCCCCGGGCCCGGTTCCCGACGTGTCAGACCCCTTGGAGAGACGACCGACGTGGCCTCGACGAACGACATCAAGAACGGCACGACCCTGCGGCTCGAGAACGGCGTTCTCTGGAACGTCCTGGAGTTCCAGCACGTCAAGCCGGGCAAGGGCGGCGCGTTCGTCCGTACCAAGCTGAAGAACGTCCTCACGGGCAAGATCGTCGACAAGACCTTCAACGCCGGCGCCAAGGTCGAGTTCGCCAACGTCGACCGCCGCGAGATGGAGTACCTCTACAACGACGGGGAGTCCTTCATCTTCATGGACACCCAGACCTACGACCAGATCCCGGTCCAGGACACCGTCGTCGGTGACGCCAAGAACTTCCTGCTGGAGAACACCAGGGCCACGGTGGCCACCTACGAGGACAACCCGCTCTACATCGAGCTGCCCGCCGCCGTCGAGCTGGAGATCACCCAGACCGACCCGGGCGTGCAGGGCGACCGCTCCACCGGCGGCACCAAGCCCGCCACCGTCCAGACCGGCGCCACCATCCAGGTGCCCCTGTTCATCACCACCGGCGAGCGCATCAAGGTCGACACCCGCACGGGCGACTACCTCGGACGAGTCAACTGATGAGCGGAGCACGGCGCAAGGCACGGCGGCGCGCGGTCGAGGTCCTCTACGAGTCGGAGGTGCGCGGCATCTCGGTGGAGGATGTCATCAGACGCCGCCGGGCCCAGACCGAGCCGCCGATCAACGAGTTCACCGAGAGCCTGGCCCGCTCGGTCGACGAGCGGCGTGAACGCATCGACGGGCTCCTGAGCACCTACGCCATCGGCTGGACCCTGGAGCGCATGCCCGTCGTGGACCGCAACATCCTCCGGATGGGCGCCTACGAGCTGCTCTGGAACGACGACATCCCGGACGGTGTGGCGATCGCCGAAGCGGTCGGCGTCGCCAAGGAGCTGTCCACCGACGAGTCGCCCAACTTCGTCAGCGGACTCCTGTCCAGGCTGATGGAGAACAAGTCGACGCTCTCGCTCTGAGGGTGGCGAGCGGGGACCGTCGGGGCAACCTGGATTGAGGGGACGCAGGTGACTGACAGGACCAGCGCGACCGCCGTCGGCGGTCCCGGCGCGGGTGGGACGACCGGACCGTCGAGGGCGGCCAACGCGGCGCGGACCGCGGTCGTGTGGGACGCCCTGGTGCAGCTGCTGTCCCGGCTCGGGCACGGCGGCCCCCTGGAGATCGTCGACGCGGGCGGCGGTACCGGCGGTGTCGCCGTTCCGCTCGCCGAACTCGGCCACCGGGTCACCGTGGTCGAGCCCAGCCCCGACTCGCTCGCGGCCCTGGAGCGCCGTGCCGCGGAACGTGACGTGGCCGTGCGCGGAGTCCAGGGCGAGACCCGCGACCTGGCTTCCATGTTCGAACCCGGCAGCGCCGACCTCGTGTTGGTGCACAACGTGCTGGAGTACGTGGACGAGCCGGCGGCGGCGCTGCGCGACGTGGTCGGTATCACCCGCGAGGGCGGTGCGGTGAGCCTGTTGGTCACCAACGCGGTCGCGGGAGCCCTGCACCGCGCGCTGGCCGGGCACCTCGCCGAGGCGCACCACCTGCTCGGCGACCCCGACGGCCGTTGGGGCGGGGGCGACCCCATGCCGCGCCGGTTCACCCGCCAGCAGGTCCTGGAACTGATCGGCGGTGCGGGACTGACCGGGGACAGCGTCCGCGGCGTCCGGGTGTTCGCCGACCTCGTGCCCGGGCACGCCTGGGAGGGCGACGCCCACGCCGGGCAGCGCCTGGTGGAGCTGGAGAGGGCCGCCGCCGAGTACCCCGAGCTGATCGGGATCGCCACCCAGTTGCACGTCGTCGCCCACCGCGGCTGACCCCCGCCATCGCGCCGGGAGGTGTACGGGAGTGCGGTCAGCGGTTCCCGGTCCGGAGAGGCGCACGTACCAGCAGGACATAGCCTGACATCATGAGCCGACGCCAACTGGAACGCGGTGCCGCGATGCGGGGCATGGTCTCCCCGGGCGGGATCGTGCCGTTGGGCGCCGACTTCCCCGCGGACGGGTCCGGTCCGGACGCCGACTGCCACATCCTGCACCTGGACATGGACGCGTTCTTCGCGAGCGTGGAGCAGCTGCGCCACCCCGAGGCCCGCGGCCGTCCCGTCATCGTGGGCGGTACCGGTCCGCGCGGCGTGGTCTCCTCCGCCGACTACCTCGCCCGCGCGCGGGGAGTGCACTCGGCGATGCCCATGGCGCGGGCCACGCGCCTGTGCCCGGACGCCCTGGTCTTCCCGCCCGACGGCCGTGCCTACCGGCAGGTGTCGGAGGCCGTCATGGACATCCTGCGCTCGGTGACCCCGCTGGTGCAGCCGCTCTCCCTGGACGAGGCCTTCCTGGACGTGTCCGGCGCGCGCCGCCGCCTGGGCGGACCGGTGCGGATCGCCGCGATGATCCGGGAACGGGTGCGTGCGGAGCAGCGCCTCACCTGTTCCGTGGGGGTGGCCGCCACCCGCTTCACCGCAAAACTCGGTTCCACGCACTGCAAGCCCGACGGCCTGCTGCTGGTGCCCACCGCCCGCGTGCGGGGCTTCCTGGACCCTCTCCCGGTCGGAGCGCTGCCCGGGGTGGGGGACCGGACCGAGCGGACCCTGGCCAGGCTGGGCGTGCGCACGGTCGGCCAGCTGGCCCGCTACGAGCCGGACATGCTGCGCATGGAGCTGGGCGACAAGGCCGGGGGCAGGCTGACCGAGCTGGCCCGGGGCGTGGACGAGAGCCCGGTGGTGCCCGAGACCCCCGACAAGAGCGTCGGCGCGGAGGAGACCTTCGACGAGGACGTCGCCGCCCCGGACGTGGTGGACCGGGAGCTGTTGAGGCTGGCGGAGAAGGTGGGGCGCCGTCTGCGTGCATCGGGTCAGGCGGGGCGCACGGTGAGCGTGAAGCTGCGCCGTGGGGACTTCTCCACGATCACCCGGTCGCGGACCCTGCCCGAGAGCACCGACGTGGCCCGTGAGATCAGCGCCCTCGCCCGCGAGCTGTACACCGCCTCCGGACTTCGCGGGGTGCCGCTGCGCCTGGTGGGAGTGCGGGTCGAGGGGGTCGTTCCGGTGGAGCGGGCGCACCACCAACTGGCACTGGGGGAGGAGGAATCGGGTTGGAGGGATGTGGAACGGGTTATGGACCGCGTAACGGCACGTTTCGGCCCAGGGGCGATACAGTCGGCCGTGCTGGCCAAGCGTGACGAAAACGACGTATGATGCGGCAACTTCCGGGGCCCACGGAGCGTTCCAAGGGTAGGACCGGAGTCAGGGTAGAAGAGAGGCATGGAAGCCGGTGTTTCCGATACAGGGCGAGGGTATCGTGGCCGTTGTGGGTCAGGTACGCACGCAGCTTTTCTTTCCACCGGGCGCTAGCGCACCGTATTCTGGGCATACCACTGACCAAGAGAATGTTCATCAGTACCCGTCACCCCACCCGGGGACTGCCGTAGGGAGGCGCCGTGCCGCTCTCTGAACACGAGCAGCGCATGCTCGACCAGATCGAGCGGGCGCTGTATGCCGAGGACCCGAAGTTCGCGAACACTGTTCGGCAAACGAACCCCGCGGTCCATTACAAGCGCTGGATCATCAAGGCCGGACTCGGATTCGTCGTCGGTGTCGTTCTGCTGATGACGGGGCTGATGCTCCAGTCCACAGTCGCCCAGGTCGCCATCAGCGTCCTCGGCTTCCTCGTCATGCTGCTGTGCTTCCTGTGGGGGGCCAGTGCCTGGCGCAGGTCCTCGGGAGGCGGAGCCGAGGCCGTCGCCGAGGCGGAGCCCAAACAGAAGCGCAGGGGCGGGAACCGCCCCGGTATGATGAACCGCTTCGAGGAGCGCTGGCGTCGCCGCCAGGAGGGCGAGGAATAGTCCTCCGACCGCCTCCCGGTCGCCCCCAGCGGACTTGGTCACGGCCCTGCCGGTGGATACCTGGAGCGAATCCCGCCGGACACGGAGCATCACGTGGTGGGGTCCCGCACGATCACGCGGGACCCCACCACGTTTTCGTGCTCCAGGCCCCCGCCCAGCTCGCTCAGGGGGTCACGGTTCCGGGGACCGGAGCCGGGCGCGGACGGCGCCACGGGGCCAGCGAGCGGGGCAGCAGCACCGCGCGGACGCGTGCTCCCGGGCCGACCACCGCGGCCAGTCCGGCGAGGGCCGTCCGCAGGTCCTCGCGCAGCCCCTCCGGGGAGTCCGGCGAGGGCGCGTAGCGCGCCGACTCCTCGGCCAGGGCCAGGCGCCACAGCGCCTCCGCGGTCTCCGGCGACACCGGCCCCGGCGGCGCCCCAGACATCAGCCCTCCGGGCTCCGGCTCCGCCGTCTCCGGTGCCGCTCCCGAGCGGGCCAGACGCCCGGCCGCGGCCCGCGGGCTCTCCGTCAGCGTCCACGTGCCGCCCAGGTCCAGGCACGTGTCCCGTAGTTCCCGCCAGGCGGTGTGCGCCTGCGACGCCCCGGCGGCACCCGCCGACAGCGCGGCCGTCCGGGACCAGCGCACCAGGGCGCGGACCAGCGCGGGCAGCGCCAACAGCAGCAGTCCGACCGCCGCGGCACCCGCCACGGGCAGCCACGCCAGGCCCGTACCGGTCCGGGAACCGTCGCCGGGAGCCGCCACCGACGAGGTCGGCTCGTCCTCGGGTTCCTCGCTCTCCTCGGGCGCCCGGCTCGGCTCCTCCCCGGGTGCCCCGCCCTCCTCGGACCGCTCCGAAGCCTCGTCGGCCGGTGCCTCCGGCTCCTCCGGGACGGTACCCGGAGCGTCCGCGCCGTCCTCCTCGGAGCCCCGCGAGTAGTCGGGCACCGACGCCGAGCCCTGCCCGTCGGCCGCCGCCGGGGTGGGCTCGAACCGCACCCATCCCGCGCCCTCGAAGTACAGCTCCGGCCAGGCGTGGGCGTCGCCCGACGACACCGCCCACCGGCCGTCGCCCATGCGCTCGCCCGCGGTGTAGCCCACCGCCACCCGCGCGGGGACGCCGGCCTGCCGGGCCATGACCGTCATGGCCCCCGCGAACTGCTCGCAGTAGCCCACGCGGTCCCCCAGCAGGAAGTGGACGAGCGGGTCGGTGCCGTCGGGGACCGCGGGCGGGTCCAGGTCGTAGGTGAACGCTCCCCCCGTGAAGTACTCCTGTAGCGCCACCGCCCGCTCGTAGGGGGTCTGCGCACCCTCGGTCAACGAGTCGGTCAGCTCCTGCACACGCGGGTCCAGCCCACGCGGCAGGTTCCGGTAGTCGCCCGGCAGCGACCGCGGGTTCCCGGTGTCGGCCAGTTCCTCGGCCGTCGGCACCCGGTCCACGGTCTCCACGGTGAAGTTCAGGCCCGTGGGGGCGCTGTCGGTGGTGAACACCACGTGGCTCCGGGGGTCGACGTACCACTCACCGGTCGCCCTCACCGCGCGCGCCCAGTACGGCAGCGGAAGGAAGTCCATCCGCGGTGTCTCCGAGTCCAGCGAGATCCGGGTGGTCACCACGTCCTCGGAGGGGGCCGAGCCCCACCCCGTCGGCAGCGGCAGCTCCCCGGCGACCCTGCTGTCGGCCGAGGCGTTCACCGGGGTCATCGTCCAGTTCACGCCGTCGAACTCGTCCAGCACGTACGTGCGCAGGTAGTCGGGCTGGTCGGTGTCGGTTCGGTAGGTCAGCACCGTGCGGTCGGAGAAGGCCAGTTCACGGCGCAGGGACACCAGCGGGTGCGTGGTGGTGATGAGGTCCCCGCCCGTGCCGACGTAGGTTCCGTCGGCCATCGTGTGGAGCGCGTCGGTGCGCAGCGAGGGCAGCGCCAGCGGCACCGTCAGCGCCAACAGCACCGCGACCGCCGAGGCCAGCGACACCGCCACCCCGCTGCGGACCGCTCCCAGCACCCTCTCCCGGGAACCGTGCCCGCCGGCGACGCGCGTTCCCCACTCGTGGCCGCGCACCCACATGTCCATCGCGAGCAGCATCAGGAAGCCGATCGCACAGGCGGCCGCGGGCAGCCAGCCCAGCCCGGAGCCGTCCACGAGCAGCGGCACCGACACCAGTGCCAGCAGCAGACAGCCGACCATGCCGGGACAGCGTGCCGTCACCGCCAGGAAGTCCGCGGCGAAGGTGAGGACCGTGAAGGCCAGCGCGATGATCAGCATGACCCCGGCGGAGGACGAGACCGGCGGCGCGTTGCCGTTGACGGTGTTCGCGCCCTGCTCGAACACCATCACCAGGTGCGCCAGCACGCGGTCCGTGGGCAGCAGTCCCAGGGGGGCGATGTGTCCGGCGAACAACGGGGTGACCAGGAAAGCCGCCGCGAACGCCTGTAGGAACGGCACCGGGAACGCGTTCCATCCGCTCAACCGGTACAGCGCGGACACACCGGCCACCGCCACCATCATGACGAAGGCCGGGACCCACCACGTTCCACCGCGTACGAGTGAACCCAGCAGGGGCAGCGCCATCAGCATGCAGGCCAGGGAGCCCAGGGGCATCAGTGCTCTCAACGCGGTCCTCTCCCGGGGGTGTGCGAACCGGCGTGCGCGGTCCTCGCGGTGGACGCCGCCGTGGCGGACCCGGTCGCGTGGCTCCACAGCGGCGGCAGTTCGGTGGTGGAGGACAGGACGATGACACGCCACCCGGCGGTGGCCAGTACGTCACGGACCCTGCCCAGGACGCCCTGGTCGGGCCAGGCCGCGTGCGCGCACAGCACGGCCGCGCGGACTCCGCCGACTCCCGTCCGGGACAGTGCGGCGGCCTCCTCCGGGACGACCGCGCCCAGTACCGCCACCACCAGGCTGGTGGACCCCCGGCTGTCGGCCAGCGTGCCGATCCCGCCGAGGAGCCCCGTGGTGTCGGAGGGTTCCGTGACGGCCAGGCCGTCCAGAACACCAGCCGGGGTCGCGGTCCGTACCCGGCCCCGCTCGGTGTGGAAGCGCAGGTCGTGTCCGCTGCCGAGCAGGTTCACCGCCACGGAGGCGGCCACGCTCACCGCGGTCTCCAGGGACCCGGCGGGGCCCGCGGGGCCGTGCGCGCGGCGCCGCGTGTCCAGCAGGACCGCACTGTTCTCGCGCCAGTGCTGCTCCTCCCGGCGCACCATCAGCTCACCGTGCTTGGCGGTGGACCGCCAGTGCACCCGGCGCAGGTCGTCGCCGTACCGGTACTCGCGCGGAACCGGGTCCTGGTCCCCGGCGCCGCTCACCGAACGGCGCGGTGAGTCATCGCCCTTGGCGCCGTCGGCGGCGCCAAGGGCGCCCAACGGGACGGTCGCCGGGGTCACGAGCAGGGGTGAGGGCGCGCCCACGCGGCGGCTGATCCGCACGCACCCCAGCGGATCGGTCACCCCGACCTGCAGCGGACCGAGGAGGTAGCTTCCGCGTACGGCGGGCCGTACCAGGTAGCTGACGTCGCGTACGGCGCGAGGCCCCAGGTAACCCACCGTGTAGCGGGGTTCGGCGCCCAGCGGAACGGGCAGCGTGTCCGACACCGATACCGAGGCCACCGGCCAGGTCGGCGAGGAGTTGCCCACGCGCACCTGTACCCGGGCGTCGTGTCCCGCCCGGACCCGGGCGGGGGTCACGGTACGACTGTGCGCGAGGCGTGAGACGGCGCCCAGGACCGTCAGCGCCGACAGCGGCGGGACGGTGACCAGCAGTACGCCCACGCCCACGATCTCGCGCTGTCCCACGATGAGACCGGCCACCAGGGCGACCAGGCCGAAGGCGAGCATGCAGGCGCCTCGTGCGGTGAGGGTTCGGTGCGGGCGCATGGACCCTCTCTCGGGGCGGATGCGAACAGGTAACGAGGGGATGAGGGGGCGGTGGTGGTGGGGGAGTGGGCTACTGGGGACCGGGGACGGGCAGGCGCGCGACCAGTTTGGCCACGATCTGCTCGGGGGAGAGGTTCTCCATCTGCGCCTCCGGGCCGGGCAGGAGGCGGTGCGCGAGCACCGGCACGGCCAGGGCCTGCACGTCGTCGGGAACGACGTAGTGCCGTCCGTCCAGGGCGGCGTAGGCGCGGGCGGCCTGCACCAGGTGCAGGGTCGCGCGGGGGGAGGCGCCCAGGCGCAGTTCGGGGCTGGTCCGGGTGGCGTTGACCAGGTCCACGACGTAGCGGCGCATGCCCGGGGCCACGTGCACCGAGCGCACCCGGTCGGCGAGGTCGCGGACCTGGGCGGCGCTGGTGACGGGCACCAGGTCTTCCAGCGGCGACCGGGAACTGTGCGAGTCGATCATGTCGAGTTCGGACTGGGGCGCCGGGTAGCCGACCGAGACACGGGCCATGAACCGGTCGCGCTGGGCCTCGGGCAGGGCGTAGGTGCCCTCCATGTCGGCGGGGTTCTGGGTGGCCACCACCATGAACGGCCGTTCCAGGGCACGGGTCCGGCCGTCGACGCTGACCTGCCGCTCGGCCATGCACTCCAGCAGGGCGGCCTGGGTCTTGGGCGAGGCCCGGTTGATCTCGTCGCCCAGCACGATGTTGGCGAACACCGGCCCGGGGTTGAACTCGAACTCGCGCCGGTCCTGGTGGTAGACGCTGACGCCGGTGATGTCGCTGGGCAGCAGGTCCGGGGTGAACTGGACGCGCTGCACGGAGCAGTCCACGGCCCGGCCCAGGGCCTTGGCCAACATGGTCTTGCCGACGCCGGGGACGTCCTCGATGAGGAGGTGGCCCTCGGCGAGCAGGACCGTCAACGCCAGTCGCAGTACCTCCGGCTTGCCCTCGATGACGGTCTCGATGGCGCCGCGGACGCGGTCGGCCACGGCGACGACCTCACCGACGTCCTCCCGGACGCCGCCCCCGCGATCGCCGTGGTGTGTGCCGAGTGACACCAGACCCCTCCCGCTCCCTGTGGCTCCGTGTATCGGTCCCCGGAACCGAGGTTTGACAGTCTTCTCAGTCGTTCCCGGGTTTCCTCGACCCTGGCCGGGTGACCCAAGCAGGATCACCAGGATACGCACCAGACGCCCGCGAGGGCACAGTATGCGCCAATCCGGGTCACTCTTCCCGCCGCACGGGAACCGGGACGCTGGTCAGCACACCGCCGGGTCGTGGCGTTCCCCCTTCCGGGGCACCGCGGGTTCCCGTGCCGGGAGCCGCCGGAACGGAACGTTCGGACCGAGACGACACTCCACGCGCCCCACCCCGCGCCCCACTCTCCCCCACCCCTACTTCCAACGCTGTGACCTGCGCATTTGTCAATGCTTCAGCGGCCGAATCCTGATTGGAGCTGTTGACGGTGGGGAAGAGTGGAGTAAGGTGGAGCAGCGTGGAGAGGGTGAATTCTCCACTTCGAGGGAGAGGGAGGTGGAAGTGTGTTCCTCGGCACCCACACGCCCCGCCTCGATCAGAAGGGGCGGCTCTTTCTTCCCGCGAAGTACCGCGACGAGCTGTCGGGGGGGTTGGTGATCACCAAGGGCCAGGAACGCTGCCTCTACGTCTTTCCGACGGAGGAGTTCCGGCGCATCACCGACGCGCTCGCCAGCACCCCGGTCACCGCCAAGGCGGTCCGCGACTACAGCAGGGTCCTCTTCGCCAGCGCCTCGGACGAAAGCTGCGACAGGCAGGGCAGGGTCACCATTCCGGCCAAGCTGCGCGACTACGCGGGCCTGGACCGCGAATGCGTCGTGATCGGCGCCAACACACGCCTGGAGATCTGGGACGCCGAGGCGTGGTCGGACTACGAGGCCGAGCAGGAGCCCGCGTTCGCGCAACTGTCGGAGGAGGTGCTGCCCGGGGTGCTGTGATCCCGGCGGAGCCACCGCCGGTCCGACCAGCACGCGGTCCACACCCTCGCAAGCCGGAGTCCGGCAACGGCCTCCGGACGCGGTACCCACGAGCTGGCGCGACTTCCCCGGCGCCAGGTCGTGAACGTGAGTTCACCGGAAGGTGGACAATGGCGGCCGTGTCCGGAGGCCCGCCGGAATCCGACGGGCCACGCGGGGACACCGCGCAGCGCACCGATCCCGGTGCGGCCGCGGCGACTCGGGGGAAGACGGTGACAGCGTGGAGGAACAGCAGCGCATGGGGGACATCCGGCAGCACGGCCAGCCAGGGGACGACGGCGTCCGCCCGGACGGGGAACAGGGCATCGGGGCGCGCATCGCGGCGGCCCGCGCCGGACTCGACCCCCTGCACGTACCCGTGATGCTCGACCGGATCGTGGAACTGCTCGCCCCCGTCCTCAGCAGGCCCGGCGCCGTGCTCGTCGACGGCACCCTGGGCCTGGGCGGCCACTCCGAGGCACTGCTCAAGGCGTGCCCCGAGACGCGCCTGGTCGGCGTCGACCGCGACACCACCGCCCTGGAGCGCAGCGCCAGGCGGCTGGCCCCCTACGCCGACCGCACCCACTTCGTGCACGCGGTCTACTCCGACATCCCGCGCGCCCTGGACGAGGCGGGCGCCACCGAGGCCGACGCGGTCCTGCTCGACCTCGGAGTGTCCTCGCCGCAGCTGGACGAGACCGACCGCGGTTTCGCCTACGCCCACGACGCGCCCCTGGACATGCGCATGGACCGCACCCAGTCCCTCACCGCGGCCGATGTGGTCAACACCTACCCGTTCGCCGAGCTCACCCGTGTCCTGCGCTCCTACGGCGAGGAGCGCTTCGCCTCGCGCGTGGCCAGGGCCATCGAACGCCAGCGCGCCCAGGCGCCCATCGAGTCCACCCGGGCGCTGGCCGAGCTGGTGCGCGAGGCCATCCCCGCGGCCACCCGCCGCACCGGGGGCCACCCCGCCAAGCGCACCTTCCAGGGCCTGCGCATCGAGGTCAACGCCGAACTGTCCATCCTCGAACGCGCCCTGCCCGCGGCCGTCGCGTGCCTGGGCATGGGCGGGCGCATCGCCGTGCTGTCCTACCACTCCCTGGAGGACAGGAGGACCAAGAGGGCCCTGGCCGCTCTGTCCACCGACACCACCCCCGCGGACCTGCCCGTCCCCCTCCCCGACCGGCAGCCCGAACTCCGGCTTCTCACCAGGGGGGCCGAACTCCCCACGGACGAAGAGAACGAACGCAATCCGCGCGCCCAGTCGGCCCGCCTCCGGGCGGCCGAACGCGTGCGGCCGCCGCGGCAGTAGGGAGAACAGATGAGCACGAGGACGGACACGCGCCGCGCACCAGCCCGCGGCGGGAGGACCGCTGCGAGGACCGCCGCTCCCGCGCCCCCGGGGCGCGCCCCCGCGCGCCCGACCGCGGAGCGCTCACGCGCCGGGGCGGGCACGCCGGCGCGGGCGCCGCGTATCCCCTTCGTCCTGCTCATCCTCTGCCTGCTCGGTGGCGCCCTGGTCAGCCTGCTCGTGCTGCGCAGCGTCGTGGCCGAGGGGGCCTTCACCATCGAGAGCCTCCAGGACCAGAACCAGCAGATGTCCCAGGAGGAGCAGCAGTTGCGCAATGCCGTCGCCCGCATGGAGACCCCCGAGCGCATCGCCGAGGAGGCCGAGTCCATGGGCATGGAGCAGGGCGAGGCCCCGCTCTTCCTCGACCCTGAGCGCGGTGAGGTCACCGGGAGCGCGGGGAGTGGTGAGTGAGCACCCCCAGGGACCGACGTCCCCGCGATCCCCGCAGGCCCGGAGCGACCAGCCGCTCGGGTTCCCGGCCCAGTAAGCGCCCCCAGCGCGAACCGCGCCGCCCCGACACCGGGGCGCGCACCCGCGCACCGGCGAGCTCCCGGGGGCGGGCGCCGCGCGGGGGCGAGCGCGTCCGCCGCCGTCCGGCGTCCCCGCCTCCGCCACCGCCGCTGCTGCGCCGCACCTTCCGCCGGGGCGAACCGCACGGGCGCATCAAGGTCGGCGGGGCACTGGTCCTGGTGGTCCTGCTGCTCTTCGCCGGGCGCCTGGTGCAGATCCAGGTCCTGGAGGCCGAGCACTACGCCGAGGCGGCCTCCAACACGCGCCTGCAGACCATCGACATCCCCACCCTGCGCGGTCAGATCACCGACGTGAACGGCAAGCCGTTCGCGCTGTCGCTGGAGGTGCGCACCGTCTTCGTCGACCCCGAGGTGGTCGAGGCGGACGAGCGCACCCGGGTCGTCGACGAGCTCGCCACCCGGTTCGACCTCGGGAAGGACGAGGTCGCGGCCAAGGTGGACGCCAAGCCCGGCCGCTACGAGGTGATCGCCCGTGAGGTCCTGCCCCAGGACTGGAAGGAGCTGGACGACCTGGGCCTGGCCGGGGTGGGCTCGGAGGTCGCCTACGAGCGCGTCTACCCCGAGGAGACCGGAGCCGCCGACCTGGTCGGCTTCGTCGGCTCCGAGGGCCACGGCCTGGAGGGGCTGGAGGGCTACCTCGACGACACCCTGGCGGGGGAGGCGGGCAAGCGCCGGGTCGAGGTGGGCAAGGACGGTACCCAGATCCCGATGGCGGGCGGCCTGGTGCAGGAGCCCGTGCCCGGCCAGGACGTGCGGCTGACCCTGGACCAGGACATCCAGTGGTACGCCGCCCAGACCCTCGCCGACAGGGTGGAGAAGCTGGAGGCCGAGGCGGGCAGCGTCCTCGTGCAGCGGGTCGGCACCGGCGAGGTCCTCGCGATGGCCGACTACCCGACCTACTCACCGGGCGACATCTCCACCAGCGGGTCGGAGGAGTGGCTCAACGGCGCGGTGGCCGAGATCTTCGAGCCGGGCAGCACCAACAAGGTCATCACCCTGGGTGCCGCGCTGGAGGAGGGGATCACCGCCCCGGAGACGGTGTACACCGTGCCCTACAGCATCGAGTACTACGACCAGACCTTCCGCAACTCCACCGACCACGGCACCCAGCGCCTCACGACAAACGGCATCATGGCCCAGTCCAGCAACGTCGGCACCATCAAGATCGCCGACCAGGTGGGCGCCGGGATCCTGCACTCCTACATGAAGGACTTCGGGCTCGGCCAGCCGACCGGGTTGCAGCTGCCCGGCGAGGAGGCCGGTGTGCTGACCGATCCCGAGGAGTGGTGGGGTACCCAGCTGCCGTCGGTCTCCATAGGCCACGGCCTGTCGGTGAACGCCGTGCAGATGGCGTCGGTGTACTCCACCATCGCCAACGGCGGCGTGCGGGTGGACCCCCGGGTGGTCGCCGGGACCGTGGACACCGACGGCGAGTTCACCCCGGCGGAGGAGCCCGAGCGGCGGCGCGTGGTCGGCGAGGAGACCGCCGAGCAGCTCGCGCTGATGCTGGAGGCGGTCACCAGCGACCAGGGCACCGCGCCGGAGGCCCGCATCGACGGGTACCGGGTCGCGGGGAAGACCGGCACCGCCAACCGGATCAACCCGGAGACGGGGAGCTACGAGGGCGGCGGCTACACGGCCACCTTCGCCGGCTTCGCGCCCGCCGACGACCCGCAGGTCGTGGTCCAGGTGGTCCTGCACAACCCGCAGGAGACCTACTACGGCGGCCAGGCCGCCGGTCCGGTGTTCAACGACATCATGTCCTTCGCCCTGAAGTCGCTGGAGGTACCGCCGACGGAGACGGACCCGCCCGCCATCCGCCTGTTCGAGGACACGCCCTAGCCGGCGGCGCGGTCCAGGTGGGCGCGCACGGAGCGGACGTGCTCGGGGCCGGTGCGGCAGCACCCGCCCACGAGCACCGCTCCGGCCGCGTGCCAGTCCACGGCGGCCCTGCCGAACTCCTCGGGCTCGCTCGTGCCCGTCCAGCGCCGGTGCACCGCGTCCCAGGCCTCACCCGAGTTGGGGTAGGCCACCGCCGGGACGCCGGCCCCGCCGACAGCACGCACCAGCGCCGGGACGTGCCGGGGAGCGGTGCAGTTCACACCCACCGCCACCAGCCGCCCGGCGGCGTGCGACGGGGCGAGCTCGGCGGCGGCCTCGCGCAGGGGGGTGCCGTCGCTGACGCGCTCGCCGTCCCGGCAGGAGAAGCTGATCCACGCGCGGGCGCCGGGGGACTCCTCCAGCAGCCGGGCCAGGGCCCGCGCCTCGGGCATCGACGGGATGGTCTCGCAGGCGATCAGGTCCGCCCCGGCGCCGGCGAGGAGCCGCCACCGCTCCCGGTGCCAGGAGTACAGGCCGTCCTCGTCCAGGTCGTAGTCGCCGGTGTACTCCGAGCCGTCCGCCCGCGCCGCGCCGTAGGGGCCCACCCCGGCCGCGACCAGACCCGCGCCGAAGGCGTCGCGCTCGGCCCGCGCCAGCTCCACCGACCGGGCGATCAGCGCGCGTGCCTCGGTCTCGGCGGCTCCCCGGGCGGTGAACGCCGGGACGCTCGCCTGGTACCCGGCGGCGATCGCCACGTCCGCGCCCGCCTCGAAGTAGTCGCGGTGCGCCCGGCGGACCAGCTCGGGCGCCTCGGCCAGCAGCCGTGCCGACCAGAGCCCGCCGCCCAGGTCGCAGCCGTAGGATTCCAGACGGGTCGCCAACCCGCCGTCGAGCACCAGCGGACGCCCGCCGGGAGCGGTTCCGAGCATGCCGAACCTCCACGCGCGAAGATCCCCTCCAGACTAGGGCGCGACGGATCCGCCCACGATCCGCCCACAGGACACCGGACGGTCATCGACGCATTCGGTGCGGCACGCGTAACCTGGGACGAACACCCGGTTCGGGAAACTCCTGCGAACGCAGCGTGGAAATTACCGACCGGTCGTCCGCAACGGTTAACCTCCACACGTGCCACCGGTAATGCGACCTGAACACACGCCACTTCGTCCCCTGTCCGCGCTCGCGGCGCTGCTCGGGCCGGACGCCGCCCTCCTGCGCCCGGATCTCGGCGCGGACCGACCCCCCGAGATGCCCGACAGGGAGGTACACGTACGGGGCATCACCCACGACTCCCGGAAGGTGGGGCCCGGCGACCTGTACGCCGCGCTGCCCGGGACCCGCGCGCACGGCGCCGACTTCGCCGCGCAGGCGGCCCAGACGGGCGCGGCCGCGATCCTCACCGACCCCGCCGGGGCGGAGAGGGCCGCCGCCACCGGGCTGCCCGTGATCGTGGTCCCCGACGCGCGCGCCACGCTCGGCAGGGCGGCCTCGTGGATCTTCAAGGACCCCGCGCAGGACCTGCTGCTGATCGGCACCACCGGTACCAGCGGCAAGACCACCATCACCTACCTGGTCGAGTCCGGTCTGCGCCACGCCGGAATGCACACCGGCCTGGTCGGCACGGTGGAGATGCGTGTGGGCGACGAGCGCGTCGTGTCCTCGCTCACCACCCCCGAGGCCACCGACCTGCACGGCCTGTTCGCCCTCATGCGCGAACGGGGCGTCACCGCCGCCGCCATGGAGGTCTCCAGCCACGCCCTGGCGCTGGGCCGGGTCGGCGGCACGCGCTACGACGTCGCGGTCTTCACCAACCTGTCGCAGGACCACCTGGACTTCCACTCCGACCTGCGTGACTACTTCGACGCCAAGGCCCGCCTGTTCACCCCCGAGTACTGCGACATCGCGGTGATCAACGCCGACGACCGGTTCGGCCGGGCCCTCGTGGACATGGTGGAGGCCGAGGGCAGCGTTCCCGTCACCACCTTCTCCGTGGACGGCCACACCGACGCCGACCCCGCCACCGCCATGGAGGCCGACTGGCAGGCCGTGGACGTGCGCCTGGGCGCCACCGGCAGCACCTTCCGCATCGTCGGCCCCGGCGGCATGGAGGCGGCCGCCTCCGTCGCCCTGCCCGGCCCCTTCAACGTGTCCAACGCGATGGCCGCCATCGTCGGCCTGGTCGAGGCGGGACTGCCGCTGGAGACCGCGATCGCCGGGGTGGCCGCCGCACCCGGCGTGCCCGGCCGCATGGAGCCGGTGGTGGCGCGTGAGGTCCCCCACGCCTTCCAGGACTTCACCGCGCTCGTCGACTACTCCCACAAGCCCGGCGCCATCGAGGCGGTCCTGACCGCCCTGCGCGCCACCACCGAGGGCGCCGTGACCATGGTGGTCGGCTGCGGCGGTGACCGCGACCGGGCCAAACGCCCGCTCATGGGCGAGGCCGCCGCACGTCTGGCCGACCAGCTGATCATCACCAACGACAACCCGCGCACCGAGGACCCCCTCACCATCGCCACGTCGATGCTCGAAGGGGTCGCCAAGGTCCCCGAGGACCAGCGGGCCCGTGTCACGGTGGAGTTCGACCGGGCCGAGGCCATCCGCCTGGCCGTCGAGCGCACACAGCCGGGCGACGTGGTGGTCGTCGCCGGCAAGGGCCACGAGACCGGCCAGTACGTCAAGGGCGAGATCCTGCCCTTCGACGACCGCGAGGTGCTGCGCGCGATGATCGAGGAGCACCTCGGCATGAGCGCCCGCGAGCGGCTGGGCGTCGCCCTCCAGGACGTCCACCGGGTGCCTGACGGGGGATGACACGTCGAGGCTCTCCGGGCGGAGCCGCCCGGAGGAGGGGGCGCGGGCACGGCTCGCGCCCCCTTCCTCGCGTCGGGCCGCCCCGGCGTGTGACGCGGACGCCGGGGCGGCCCGACGGTTACGAAGCGGAGCATATTGCTGCACACGGGCCCTGGAGGGACCCCGGACTCCCCAATATGTTCTAAGGTAGGTCCGGCAATCGCAGCCCGACACGTGCCGCCCACGGTGGCGCCCACGACGCGGCCCATGCCGACACCGTGGTGAGGCCCGGCGCGGCGGCGCACGGCTTCCGCGGTGCCATCCCCTGACCTGACTCCGGCCGGGTGGCCAGCCGCCCCTGTGGCGCCGTGGACCGGGCCTGACATGAGGAGTGGATTTGATCGCGCTCACGCTCGATCGGATCGCTGAGATCACCCAAACCGCCATAGGCGGATCAGCGCGCCCCGACACCGTCGCCGACGGCCCCGTCGTCATCGATTCGCGGCAGGCAGCGCCCGGCGCTCTCTTCGCCGCCCTGGGCGGTGAGCGCGTCGACGGGCACGACTTCGTCGCCTCCGCGGTCGAAGCCGGAGCGGTGGCCGCACTGGTCTCCCGCCCCGTCGACGCACCACACCTCCTCGCAGACGGAGGGGACGACGGGGTGGTCGACGCGCTGGCCCGGCTCGCCCTGTACACGGCCCAGGAGCTCAGCGACCCCCGGCGCGGGGTGGAGCGGACCGAGATCGTCGCGGTCACCGGCTCCTCCGGCAAGACCACCACCAAGGACCTCATCGCGCAGGTCGTGGGCCGCGCGGGCCCGACCGTCGCTCCGGCGGGCTCGTTCAACAACGAGATCGGCCACCCCCTCACCGTGCTCCGCGCCGACACCGGCACCCGGCACCTGGTCCTGGAGGTCGCCGCCCGGGGCATCGGGCACATCGCCCACCTGTGCCGCGTGGCCCCGCCCAGGGTCGGTGTGGTCCTCAACGTCGGCAGCGCCCACATGGGCGAGTTCGGCGACCGGGACACCATCGCCAGGGCCAAGGGCGAACTGGTCGAGTCGCTTCCCCCCGGTTCCGGGGACAAGGGCTCCGGAGGAGTCGCCGTCCTCAACGCCGACGACCCGAGGGTGAACGCGATGGCCTCGCGGACCCGGGCGCGCGTGGTCACCTACGGCCTGGCGGAGGACGCGCACGTGCGCGCCACCGACGTGGTCCTGCGGGCGTCGGGCGCACCCTCCTTCACCCTCCACCTGGGCGGGAGCCGGACCCGGGTGGACCTGGCGCTCGTGGGCGCCCACCAGGTCTCCAACGCGCTGGCCGCCGCGGCGGTCGCCGACGAGCTCGGTATGGACATCGCCGGTGTCGCCGAGGCGCTCGCCGAGGCCACCCCGGTCAGCCGGTGGCGCATGGAGGTCACCGAGCACGCGGGCGCCACACTCGTCAACGACGCCTACAACGCCAACCCCGAGTCCATGAAGGCGGCGCTGACGACTCTGGGAGCGCTCGCCCGGGAACGCCGTTCGATCGCCGTCCTCGCCCACATGGCCGAGCTCGGTGAGGACGGCCGGGCCGAGCACGAGGGGATCGGTGAGCTGGCCGCCCGCACGGGCGTGGCCCACCTGATCGTGGTCGGGGAAGCCGCCGAGGGCATCGCCGCCGGTGCCGAGAGCGCCGCACGGCAGGGGCTGTGGCGGGGCGAGAGCGTCCGTGTGGCGGACGCTCCGGAAGCCGCAGCGGCGCTGCGCGAACGGTTGCGCACAGGAGACGTCGTCATTGTGAAGGGATCGCGCGTGGCAGCTCTCGAAAAGGTCATCGACCTCATCACCGAAGGTGATGCCCAGTGATCGGCATCTCCATCGCGTCAGCGCTGGCACTGGTCGTCTCCATGGCGCTGATGCCGTCGCTGATCAAGCTCCTGTACCGGTTCAAGTTCGGCCAGGAGGTGCGCGACGACGGTCCCGAGGGACACAAGACCAAGCAGGGCACGCCCACCATGGGCGGCATCGTCGTCATCCTCGGCGCGGTGGTGGGCTACTTCGGCTCCCATCTGGTGCTGTGGCTGGTGCAGCCCTCCTCCACCGGGCCCACCGCCTCCGGCCTGCTGGTGATGTTCCTGTTCGTCGGCATGGGCTGCGTCGGTTTCCTCGACGACTTCATCAAGATCTACAAACGCCGCAGCCTGGGCCTGCGCAGCGGCGCCAAGATGGTCGGGCAGGCCGTCATCGGCGTGGGGTTCGCCTACGGCGTCACCCAGTTCCCCAACGGGTACGGCTACACCCCCGCGGCCCCCAGCCTCTCCTTCCTCCGCGACTTCGGCCCCCCGCTGATGATCGGCCTGTTCGTCCTCTGGGCGCTGTTCCTCATCGTCGGCTTCTCCAACGCGGTCAACCTCACCGACGGCCTCGACGGACTGGCCACCGGCGCGACCATCCTCTCCCTGTGCGCCTACGTCATCATCGGCAACTGGCAGCTGCGGCAGTCCTGCGTGTCCTACCTGTCGGACAGCTGCTACACGGTCCGCGACCCCCTGGACCTGGCCGTGGTGGCCGCCGCCGTGCTCGGCGCCTGCATCGCCTTCCTGTGGTTCAACGCCCCGCCCGCCAAGATCTTCATGGGCGACACCGGATCCCTGGCGCTGGGCGGCCTGATCGTGGGCCTGGCCATCACCACCCGCACCCAGCTCCTGCTGCTGCTCATCGGCGGCCTGTTCGTCATCATCACCATGTCGGTGATGATCCAGATCACCTCCTTCCGCCTCACCGGCAAGCGCGTGTTCCGCATGGCGCCGCTGCAGCACCACTTCGAGCTCAGGGGCTGGGCCGAACCCACCATCGTGATCCGGTTCTGGATCATCCAGGGCCTGTTCGTGGCGATCGCCATCGGACTCTTCTACCTGGAATGGATGCCGAGGTAGACATGGCGCACCACGCTTCCGAGACACCGAACGACCCGGCTCCCGGCTCGGACGAGCTGGAGGGGCGGCTGGTCTGTGTCGCCGGTCTGGGAGTGTCCGGGCCCCCGGTGGCCCGGGTGCTCCTGGCCCGCGGGGCCCGCGTGACCGTCGTCGACGGCCGTGACGACGACACCGTCCGCCCCGTCGCGGCCGCACTGCGGGAGGCCGGGGCCGAGGTGGTCCTGGGCGGGACCCCGCTGCCCGAGGGCTGCGACCTGGTCGTCACCTCGCCCGGCTGGCGCCCGGACTCACCTCTGCTGGTCCGGGCCGCCGGGGCCGGGGTCGAGGTCATCGGGGACGTCGAGCTCGCCTGGCGGCTCAAGCCCGCCGACCAGGTGTGGCTGGCCGTCACCGGAACCAACGGCAAGACCACCACCGTGCGGATGCTGGAGGCCATGCTCCGCGCCGACGGCCGCGACGCCCTGGCCGTCGGCAACGTCGGCACCTCCGTCATCGACGCCGTGCTGCCCGGCGCCGACGGCCGCGTCCACGACATCCTGGCCGTGGAGCTGTCCAGCTTCCAGCTGCACTGGTCCTCCAGCGTGCGCCCGCACGCCGCCACCGTGCTCAACATCGCCTCCGACCACCTGGACTGGCACGGCGGGCTCGACCCCTACGCCCGCGCCAAGGGCCGGGTGTTCGCGCCCGGCACCATCCGCGTGGCCAACACCGCCGACGCCTGGTCCACGCGCCTGGCGGAGGAGGACGGCGACCCGCACACGCCCCTGGTGGGCTTTCGCCTGGACACCCCCCGCGCGGGCGAGGTCGGTGTGGTCGAGGACCTGCTGGTGGACAGGGCCTTCGTCGCCGAGCCGCACAGCAGCGCCGAGGAGTTGGCCGCGCTCGCCGACGTGCGCCCGGCCGCGCCGCACAACGTCGCCAACGCCCTGGCCGCCGCCGCGCTGGCCCGGTCGGTGGGCGTGGCGCCCGCGTCGGTCCGGGCGGGACTGGCCGCCTTCGAGCCGGAGCCGCACCGCATCGCGTTCGTGGCCACGGCGGGGGGCGTGGACTACGTCGACGACTCCAAGGCCACCAACCCGCACGCCGCCGCCGCGTCACTGGGCGCCTACCCCTCCGTGGTCTGGATCGCGGGCGGCCTGCTCAAGGGGGCCGAGGTCGACGAGCTGGTGACGATGGCCGCCGACCGGCTGCGCGGAGCCGTGCTCATCGGTGCCGACCGGGCCCGTCTGCGCGAGGCCCTGGCCGAGCACGCGCCCGAGGTGCCCGTGGTCGAGGTCGAGGGGCCCGCCGAGGACGCCCCGGAGGGCCACACGGTCATGGACGCGGTGGTCGCCGCCGCCGCGTCCCTGGCCGAGGCGGGGGACACCGTGCTGCTGGCACCGGCGGCCGCCTCCATGGACATGTTCACCAACTACCCCGAGCGGGGACGGCTCTTCGCCGAGGCCGTCGGCCGACTGCTCTGAGTGGCGTTCGCCCGCCCGTGCGTGACCGAAGGCGCGCGGGCGGGCTCGACCATGCCCTCCACGGCCCTCCCGGCGGTCAAAGATGGCCAACACGCGGAAAATGTCCACGGTTCCCTACCCGCCCGTACGCCAGTATTGAGGCGCTGAATCGTGCGGAGGGTGTGGATGGCGGCGACGACGGCGGTTCCCCGGACGGCCCGGCCCAAGGGGCGCGCGGCGACAACGAGGCGCGTGGCGACGGAAGGGCGTGAGCGTGCCCTGTGGCGTGAGTGGGCACGGTCCCTGGACCGGCCGCTCACCTCCTACTACCTGATCCTGGGCACCGGGGTGCTGCTCATCGCCCTGGGCCTGGTCATGGTGCTCTCGTCCACGATGGTCGACTCCATCGCCGAGACCGGCTCGGCCTTCTCCATGTTCCAGAAGCAGCTGGTCTCGGCCGTCGTCGGCCTGCCCCTGATGCTCCTGGCCTCCCACATGCCCCAGCGGCTCTTCCGGCTGGTCGGCTACCCGGCGATGATCGTGTCGGCGGCGCTGCTGCTGCTCACCGTCTTCCAGGGCGTGGAGATCAACGGGGCCACCCGCTGGCTCGACGTCGGCGGCCTGCTCGTGCAGCCCTCCGAACCCGCCAAGCTCGCCTTCGCCCTGTGGGGCGCCAACATCCTGGCCCGCAAGGACGAGCTGCGCGAGCTCACCGAGTGGCGACACCTGCTCATCCCGCTGCTGCCCGGCTGCGGCCTGCTGGTCCTGCTGGTGATGCTGGGTTCCAACCTGTCCACCGCCCTGGTGTTCCTGGTCACCTTCCTGGGCCTGCTGTGGGTGGTCGGCGCGCCGGGCAAGCTCTTCGTGGCCATGTTCGGACTGGTCCTGGGCCTGGCCGTCATCGCCATCGCGATCGAGCCCTACCGCATGGCGCGCGTCACCAGCTTCCTGGACCCGGGCGCCGACCCCCTGGGCTCGGGCATGCAGTCCCTGCACGGGCTCTACGCGCTGGGCACCGGCGGGGTCCTCGGCGTGGGCATCGGCGCCAGCCGCGAGAAGTGGGGCTTCCTGCCCTTCGCCGAGTCCGACTTCGTCTTCGCCATCATCGGCGAGGAGTTCGGCCTGCTCGGCACCCTGCTCGTACTCGCCCTGTTCGGCGTGCTGGGCTACGCCGGACTGCGCGTGGCCTTCCGCGTCAAGGAGCCCTTCCCTCGTCTGGCCGCCTTCGCCATCGTCACCTGGATCATGGGCCAGGCCATGATCAACGTGGGCGCCGTCATCGGGCTGCTGCCCGTCACCGGCGTCCCGCTGCCCCTGGTCTCCTACGGGGGCTCGTCGCTGATCTCCACCATGGTGGCCCTCGGTGTGCTCCTGGCACTGGCCAAGACCGAGCCCCAGGCGCAGAAGGCCCTGGGCGCCCGAGGTCCCAGCCGGGCCCAAAGGGCTCTAAGCTGGCTGGGCCTGGAGAATGCCGCTGCCTCGGCGAACAACCGCGGCGCCGTGCCCTCCAGGCGCGCCACCACGGCACGCGACCCGCGGACGACGGGTCCCCGCGGTGGCGGGACAACGGCCAAGCACAGGAGCGGACCGGTCCCGTCGGGTGACCGGCCAAGGAGGAATCGGCGACGGTAACGGGTTCCTCTTCCTGAAGGAGGGGGCTTGCGGCTCTCGTGGTTGGAAGCCTGCCGTTGCCAGCGCGAGCCGACACCAGGGAGGTGATCCGTTGGCTACGTTTCGCACAGGACCGAGGACCCGCCAGGCCGTGCTCCCCCAGCGGCCTGCCCTGGAATCCGCGTCAGCGGACACCCCCGGGAACAGGGACGAAACGGGACGCGGAGGCCATGCTCGCGTGGCACCCGGTGTGGAACGTCTGCGAGGGGAGACCACCGATGGTTCACCTGCCACCGGTGGCGTTACCCCGATCCGCAAGGGTCGGGGACAGGCCCGTGAAGGCCGTCCGCCCCGCGAGGGGACGCCGCCCCGCCAGGGGCGTCCGTGCGTGTTCGTCCTGGACGCCCACGGCACCCCGCTCCAACCCGCCCACCCCGCAAGGGCACGTCAGTTCCTCCACCAAGGCCGGGCGGTCGTGGTCCGACACACCCCGTTCACCATTCGGCTCAAGGACCGCACCGCTGCCGAATCCGAGGTCGACGGAGTCGAGGCCGGCATCGACCCGGGCAGTGAACACGCCGGTACCGCGGTATTCACCGCTCGGGCAGGTGAGCGCCGGGGGCGCTGTGCAGTGCGACCGGACCACCGGAGCGGCTCCGATCGGATTTCCAACCTGGCTTTGGCCTGCCTCGGGTGCAACCAGGCCGAAAGCAACCGGCCCGTCGAAGAATTCGTCACCAACCCACGAACCCTCACCGGGGTCAGAGCCCGGGCGAAGGCCCCGTTGCGGGACGCCACCGCGGTCAGCGCCCCCCGATGGGCCCTGCGGAAGGCTCTGGACGAGCACTCTCCGACCCATGTGGGTTCGGGTGGGCGCACCGAGCGGAACCGTACCCCTAGTGGCTTGCCGAAGTCCCACACTCTGGACGCTTCGGCTGTGGGTAAACTCGACACCATGACCGAGACCGTTTCCACGGTCCTGGTCGTCGAGGCTGCGGGACGTGGCTCCTATGCACGCACGCGTACCGGCAAGCACGGTCCTCCCCGGTTGCGCCTTCCCAGGCGTAAGGCGTTCTTCGGGTTCCAGACCGGGGACCTGGCCCAGGCCGTGCTCCCTTTCGGTAAGTACGCCGGGACGCACAGGGGTCGAGTGGCGGTGCGCGGCAGCGGTAGTCACACTCTGCGCGCCACGAACGGACTGATGGCGACCTCGTGGAAGAACCTGCGTCCGCTCCAACGGGCGGACGGTTACGCCTACACCACACAGAAGGAGGAAGGGGCTTCCTCCTCCGCCTGAAGGCGGGGGTGTCCGCCCCAAACACCAGATGAGGGTAGCCCTCGCCGGAGGCGGCACGGCCGGGCATATCGAGCCCGCGCTCTCCCTTGCGGACGCGCTGCGGCGCGCCGACCCCAGTACGGAGATCCTCTGTCTGGGCACCGAGCGGGGCCTGGAGACCCGCCTGGTGCCCATGCGCGGCTACGAGCTGGGTCTGATCCCGGCCGTTCCCCTGCCGCGCAGGCTCACCCCCCAGCTGCTCACCGTGCCGGGCAAGCTCGCGGGTGCGCTCAGCGCTGCGGGCGAGCAGCTGGACCGGCTGCAGGCCGACGTCATCGTCGGCTTCGGCGGATACGTGGCCACCCCTGGCTACCTGGCCGCGCGGCGCAGACGCATCCCCATCGTCGTGCACGAGGCCAACCCCCTGCCGGGCCTGGCCAACCGGCTGGGCGCGCGCATGACCCCGCACGTGTACACCGGGCACCCCCACACCCAGATCCGCAACGGCCGCTTCATCGGCATCCCGCTGCGTCAGCAGATCACCACGCTCGACCGCCTGGCCATGGGGGACAAGGCGCGCGCCTACTTCGGCCTGCGCCCCGACCTGCCCACCCTGCTGATCTTCGGCGGGTCCCAGGGCGCCCAGCGCATCAACGAGACCGCGTTCGCCGCCCGTGACGCCTTCCGCGACAGCGGTGTGCAGGTCCTGCACGTCGTCGGCCCCAAGAACGCCGAGGAACCCGAGGACCTCACCCAGGAGGGCATCCCCTACGTCGCCGTGCCCTACGTGGACCGTATGGACATGGCCTACGCCGCCGCCGACATGGCCATGTGCCGTTCCGGCGCCATGACCTGCTCCGAGCTGACCGCCGTCGGCCTGCCCGGTGCCTTCGTGCCCCTGGCCATCGGCAACGGTGAGCAGGCCCTGAACGCCGAACCCATCGTCCAGGCGGGCGGCGGCCTGATGGTCGACAACGCCGACGTCTCCGTCGAGTGGATCGTGCGCCAGCTCATCCCGGTGCTCACCGACACCGACCGGGTCGTGGCCATGTCCGAGGCGGCGGCCCGGATGGGCCGCCGCGACGCCGACACGGAGCTGGCCCGCGAGGTCACGGCCATCGCCCGCGGTGACAAGCCCACCCCCGAACTGCCGATACCCGACGACGACGGCGACGAGGTCCTCTACGACGACGGGAAGGACACCCGATGAGCCTGGTGCGGCCGACCGAGCCGGTTCCCGTCGACAAGCTGGGGCGTACCCACTTCATCGGCCTGGGCGGTGCGGGCATGTCCGGTATCGCCCGCGTACTGCTGCAGTCCGGGGTGGAGGTCTCCGGCAGCGACGCCCGCGACAGCGACACCCTGCGCGAGCTGGAGGAGATGGGCGCCGACGTCCACGTGGGGCACGCCGCCGAGAACCTCGGCGCGGCCGAGACCCTCGTGGTCTCCTCCGCCATCCGCGAGGACAACCCCGAACTGGCCGAGGCGGTCCGCCGGGACCTGCGCGTGCTGCCCCGGGCCGCCGCCCTGGGCGCGCTGCTGCTGGGCCGTGAGGGCATCGCCGTCTCCGGCACCCACGGCAAGACCACCACCACCTCCATGGTCACGGTCGTGCTCCAGCACCTGGGCGTCGACCCCGGCTACGTGATCGGCGGCAGGCTGGTCACCACCGGCCTGGGCGCCGACGCCGGTATGGGCGAGGTCATCGCGGTGGAGGCCGACGAGAGCGACGGCTCCTTCCTCATGCTCTCCCCGAAGATCGCCGTGGTAACCAACGTCGAGGCCGACCACCTGGACAACTACAGCGGCATCGAGGAGATCCACGCCAACTTCGCCTCGTTCGTCGACCGCGTCGAGCGCACCCTGGTCGTGGGCGTCGACGACCCCGGGGCCCGGCGGGTGGCCGAGCTGGCCCGCGAGCGCGGGAAGAAGGTGCTCACCTACGGCGAGGCCGAGGACGCCGACTACCGGATCACCCGGGTGCGCGCACGCGGCTTCACCACCGAGTTCACCGTCCGGCCCGCGGACGGCGAGCCCGTGGACGGCCGGCTCGCCGTCCCGGGCCGCCACAACGTGCTCAACGCGGCCGCCGCCGTCGCCGTCGCCGACGAGCTGGGCCACGACCTGGACGTGGCGGTGGAGGGCCTCGCCGGCTTCGCCGGTGCCGCACGCCGTTTCGAGCTCAAGGGCGAGGCCGGGGGCGTGGTCGTCTACGACAGCTACGCCCACCACCCCACCGAGATCGAGGCCGACCTGTACGCCACCCGGGCCGTGCTGGCGTCCTTCGCCGAGGAGGCGGAGGCGGCCGGCGGGGCCGGGGACGAGCGTTCCGCGGGCCGGATCGTCGCCCTGTTCCAGCCGCACCTGTACAGCCGCACCCGCATCTTCGCCGAGGAGTTCGCCACCGCGCTGAGCCTGGCCGACGAGGTCGTGGTGATGGAGGTCTACGCCGCGCGGGAGGACCCCGAGCCCGGAGTCACCGGCGAGCTGATCACCTCGCGTGTGGACCACGACCGTGTGTGGTACGTGCCCGGCAGGGGCGAGGTCGTGCGCAGGGTGGCCGAACTGGTCCGTCCCGGCGACATCGTGCTCACCATGGGCGCGGGCGACGTCACCGAGCTGGGTCCGCGCATCGTGGAGGCCGTCGCAGGGGCGGCCGACGACGTCCGGGGCTGATCGCGGGGCCGTGCCGCCTGCCCACGCACCGGGCCGTCCCCGACCGGGACGGGGAGTACGGACCGGGACGAGCACACGGTAGGGAGGGCACAGGTGGACGCTGAACGGGACGAGGCCGCTGGGGAAACCGGGGCGCGTGGGGGATCCGACCCGTGGAAGGTCACCTTCGTGGCACTGCTGGTGGTGGCCCTGGTCTGCGTGGTCACCTGGATCCTGCTCGGCTCCCGGCTGCTCGTGGTCCGCGACGTCGCGGTCACCGGCGTGGAGCGGGTCCCGACGGAGGAGGTGGTCGCGGCCGTGGACGTGGCCACCGGCACGCCCCTGCTCCGGGTCGACCTCGACCAGAGCGGCGAGCGCGCCGAGTCCCTCTCCCTGGTGGAGTCGGCCACGGTCACACGCGGCTGGCCCGCCACCCTGGAGGTCGAGGTGGTCGAGCGCCAGCCCCTGCTGGCCGTCCGGGTGGGGGAGGAGTACCGGCTCGTGGACGGTGACGGTGTGCGTATCGAGGACTCCGAGCACCGCCCCGACACCCACCCGCTGGTCCGGGTCACCGGCGAGATCGAGGGCAACGGGGGCGTCCGCGCGGCCGCGGACATCGCCGAACAGGCCCCGGAACCCCTCCTCGCCCGGATCCGGCTCATCGACGCCACCGAGCCCGGCACGATCGTCGTCGAGCTCACCGACGGTTCCCTCGTCGAGTGGGGCTCCTCCGAGGGCACGGCCGACAAGAGCGCCGTCCTGCGGGTGCTCATGAGCGAGCACCCGCCGCGGGAAGGGCGTGTGTACGACGTGGCGACCCCCGACCTGGCCATCGTCAGGTGAAGTGATCTTCAGGACCTGGGAAAGGAAAAGACGCGGCGGTCGGAGCCGGTCGCCACCCGGCTCGGGTGCTTCCGGACCGCGCGTGGCCAGGCCCGGGACGGCTCGCGCGGACATTGCCAGACGCGACGCGCCGGGAGCGCACATCGCTTCCCCGCGTCGTGCGACGTTAGGCTGAACTCGTCACCGGTTGCCCGTGGTCGGCGGTCCGCTTACTGTCGGGAAGCACAACCAACGTCAACAAAGCAGCAAAACACGCTTTTCGGGTACGCAGGAACCGTTCCATCCCGTTTCACGGCGGACCGCACAGGTCCCGCCACGTAGACGGAAGACGGGATCCGGCGGCCCGGGGTCCCCGACCACGGCGTCACACACGTCCCGTCGGAGAACCCGAAACGCACACTGTAGAACCGGATGCCGGTCCGGCGGCGTATCCGGTGGCCCACAGCCACCGGAGGCGGAGGCGGAACGGCGTATGCGAGCGGAAAGGCCCCTCGTCGTGGCAGCACCGCAGAACTACCTCGCGGTCATCAAAGTCGTCGGCATCGGCGGCGGCGGTGTCAACGCCGTCAACCGAATGATCGAAGAGGGGCTCAAAGGCGTCGAGTTCATCGCCATCAATACCGACGCCCAGGCGCTGTTGATGAGCGACGCCGACGTCAAGCTCGACGTCGGCCGTGAACTCACACGCGGCCTGGGAGCCGGAGCCAACCCCGACGTCGGCCGCAGGGCGGCCGAGGACCACCGGGAGGAGATCGAGGAGGTCCTCAAGGGCGCCGACATGGTCTTCGTCACCGCCGGCGAGGGCGGCGGTACGGGCACCGGCGGCGCCCCGGTCGTGGCCAACATCGCCCGCTCCCTGGGCGCCCTCACCATCGGTGTGGTCACCCGCCCCTTCGGCTTCGAGGGCAAGCGGCGCGCGACCCAGGCCGAGTCGGGGATAGCGATGCTCCGCGAGGAGGTCGACACGCTCATCGTGATCCCCAACGACCGGCTGCTGTCGATCTCCGACCGCCAGGTCAGCGTGTTGGACGCCTTCAAGGCCGCCGACCAGGTCCTGCTCTCCGGTGTGCAGGGCATCACCGACCTGATCACCACACCGGGACTGATCAACCTGGACTTCGCCGACGTCAAGTCGGTCATGTCGGGGGCGGGGTCGGCACTCATGGGCATCGGGTCCGCACGCGGGGACGACCGGGCGGTCGCGGCGGCGGAGATGGCGATCTCCTCGCCACTGCTGGAAGCGAGTATCGACGGCGCACACGGTGTGCTGCTGTCCATCCAGGGCGGTTCCGACCTGGGGCTGTTCGAGATCAACGAGGCGGCACAGCTCGTCGCGAACTCGGCGGCCCCCGAGGCCAACATCATCTTCGGCGCCGTCATCGACGACGCCCTGGGCGACGAGGTCCGGGTCACCGTTATAGCGGCGGGTTTCGACGAGCCGGAGATCACCGGGCCGGTGGTGAGGGAGCGCCAGCCGGTGGACCCTCCTGAGGCCGTCGTCCCCAAGGCAGGCATCACGTTCGCCAAGGAGGAGTCGTCCGCTCCGGCGGCGCCCGCCGAGGCGGGCGCGAGCGGGACGTCGGCCACCAGCATGCCGTGGATCACGCAGAACCGTTCGGCCGAGCCCGCCCCGGAGGCGGCCCGTCCGCAGACACGACCGGTCCAGCAGCAGCCGGTTCAGCAGCCGGTCCAGCAGCAGCCCGTTCAGCAGCAGCAGCCGTCCCAGGCGCAGCCCGTCCAGCGGCAGGCCCAGCAGCCGGTCGAGGCCGAGCCCGTCCAGCAGGAGCGGTCCGCGCCGGTCGAGTCGGACCCGGTCGTGCGGACCCCGGCCCACGGCACGTCCTCCTTCGCGGCGGAGAACTCGCCCGTCGCCCCGGCGGCCGAACCGGCCGGGGCCGAGGAGCCGCAGGCGGCCCAGGAGGAGCCGCCCGCGTACGAGGAGAGCCAGCCCAGCCGTATCCACGCCGTCGCGGACTCCACCGCCGAGCGGCGGGGGGAGGCGCCCACGCCCCGCCGCCGGGTCATCTTCGACGACCCCGACGACCTGGACGTGCCGGAGTTCCTGAAGTAGCCGTCCCACCCGGGCCCTCCGGCCCGGGAGCGGGGGCCGTCTCGCGCGCGGCTCCCTCCTCCTCGTGGGAGGACGGTGCGCTCCGGGCCGTCTGCGGCGAGGGCGTCCCGGCACCTCGGCGCGACCGCCCCGGCCGGACGCCGTCGGCGGCCGACCACGGGGATGATCCGGCCTGGTACCGCGGTGGTAGGGTCCTGGACCGAGGGGACGGCGGGCGGGGCCGGAAAAGGCCGCTTTTCTTCTTTCCTCGGACAAACCCTTCGTCCGGGCCCGAACGGGCCGTAGGCGACCGCGTCGGATCCATGGTCCGCGGTGCGGACCGGGCCCCTCCCGAGGAGCGGGAGGACTCGAACGGATGGGCAACGTCATCGACCTGGGGCACGGGATACGCGCCTCCGTCACCGAGCGGCGCGGAGGGACGAGCGCCCCGCCCTACGACTCGCTCAACCTGGGCCTGGGCACGGGCGACGACCGCGAGGCGGTGCTCGCCAACCGCAGGGCCGCCGCCCGGGACCTGGGGTTCGACTCCGACCGGATCGTGTGGATGGACCAGGTGCACGGCGCCGACGTGCTCGTGGCCGCCGAACCCGGCGGTGTGGGCACCTGCGACGGTGTGGTCACCACCCGCCCGGACCTGGTCCTGGCCTCGCTGGCCGCCGACTGCCTGCCCGTCCTGGCCGCCGACGCCGAGGCGGGCGTGCTGGGCGCCGCCCACTCAGGGCGCCTCGGCACCGTCCACGGGGTGGCCGCCAACCTGGTCGCGGCCATGGTCGGCCAGGGCGCCCGCGCCGACCGCATCACCGTCTTCCTCGGCCCGGCCATCTGCGGCGGGTGCTACGAGGTACCGCCGCGGCTGCGGGACGAGACCGCCCGCGACACCCCCGAGGCGGCCTGCACCACCCGCGAGGGCACCGCCGGGGTGGACATGCGCGCCGCCGTCACCGCCCAGCTGCGTCGGGCGGGCGTCACCGACATCCGCGCCGACGGCCGCTGCACCCTGGAGAGCCCCGAGCTGTTCTCCCACCGCCGGAACGCGCCGACCGGAAGGTTCGGGGCCTTCCTCTGGCGGGCCTGACCGTCGTACCGGGCCACCAGGGCGTGTTCCGGATATCACAGGGGCCACGCAGTGTTTCCTGTTTCCCGATGGCCGTCCACCCCGTGCCCCCGGGCAGGGGAGGAGTGCGGACGCGCCGTGTCGTGGCAGGCCAGGGTGGTGGACGCCGGGATTGTGTAGTAGGCACGAGGGTGTGGGAAGTAACAGCAGTGGGATCCGTCCCAGGGAAGGAAGACCGTGACACACGCCGACCCCGCTCGCGTCGAGCGGGTCCGCGCCAACCTCGACGCCGTACGGGGCAGGATCGAGGCGGCCTGTGACAAGGCCGACCGTGCCCCCGGGGAAGTGTCGCTGGTCGCCGTCACCAAGACCTATCCGGCCTCCGACGTACGGATCCTCGCCTCCCTCGGAGTCACCGAGGTGGGGGAGAACCGCGACCAGGAGGCGGCCCCCAAGGCCGCCGAGACCGCTGACCTCGATCTGACCTGGCACTTCGTCGGCCAGTTACAGACCAACAAGGCCCGTTCGGTGGCCTCCTACGCCGACGTCGTGCACTCGGTCGACCGCGCCAGACTGGCCCGGGCACTGGGCGAGCGCGCGGCCGCGGCCGACCGCCGCCTCACCTGCCTGGTCCAGATCAACCTCGACGAGGACTCGCGGGCCGGGGTGATCGGGCCGCGCGGGGGAGTCGACCCCGGCGACGCGCTCGGACTCGCCGCGCGGATCGACGAGCACGAGGCGCTCACCCTCGGTGGTGTGATGGCGGTCGCCCCTCGCGGGGGTGATCCCGGTGACGCGTTCGCACGTCTTCACACGGTCGCCAGTCGGATCCGGGACCGTTATCCTCGGGCGACGGTGATCTCCGCGGGTATGAGCGGGGACCTCGAAGCGGCGATCGAGCGAGGCGCGACACACCTCCGACTCGGTACGGCGTTGCTCGGCAACCGGGAACCGATCGTGGGGTAATGTCCCCACATAGACCTTGGAGCCCGTCTGTGGAATTCGCCCCAATGGGTGCTCACCCCCCAGGACACGGGGTTGACGGGTCAGTACGGAGGAGTCGGCTGCGGTGAAGGCCGCGGGGACGACGGAGGACATGAGATGGCCGGCGCGATGCGCAAGATGGCGGTCTACCTCGGCCTCGTGGAGGACGACCGTTACGATCACCGCTATGCGGACGAATATGATGAGTTCGACGATTTCGACGAGGGAGTGGACGAGCAGCGTGCCCGCGATGCTGACAGCCCACCCGGCGAGGAAGCACGAGGCGACGCAGTGATGGACACCGGCGGCTACCTGGGTACAGGTGAACGACGCGGTGGTATGACCGCGACCGCTTCCACCGCCGACCTCGCGCGAATCACCACGCTCCATCCCCGCACCTACAACGAGGCGCGTACCATCGGAGAGCACTTCCGGGAGGGCACGCCGGTGATCATGAACCTGACCGAGATGGTCGACAGCGACGCCAAGCGTCTGGTCGACTTCGCGGCTGGCCTGATCTTCGGTCTGCATGGCAGTATCGAACGCGTCACCAACAAGGTGTTCCTGCTGTCCCCGGCCAACGTCGAGGTGACCGCCGAGGACAAGGCGCGGATCGCCGAGCGAGGGTTCTTCAATCAGAGCTAGAACACCACATTTGTCCAGAGATTGGGTCGAGGAACGACCGTGAGTATCGTCCTGTCCGTGCTGATCACACTGTTGCAGCTCTTCATTTTCGTGCTGCTGGCGAGGGTGATCCTGGAGATGGTGCAGTCCTTCTCCAGAACGTGGCGCCCCACTGGGTTCGTGCTCGTGATCGCCGAGATCGTGTACACGATCACCGACCCGCCACTGAGGTTCCTGCGTAGGTTCATCAAGCCGGTACGCCTGGGGAGCGTCTCACTCGACCTGAGCGTCCTGGTCCTCTTCATCGGTGTGTACATCTTGATTGCCCTGCTCAGTCCCTTTGCCCGGTAGGGAGAACGAACGAGGGGCGGAGGGTCCGCCCCGGATTCCGCTATGTGGTCTTGGTCATGATCCGGAATGTCGTAAGGTCACGATCAGGTAGCGTCCCTACGGACAGACTCCAAGCGCGCCAAGGAGACGAAGATGCCGCTGACACCCGCCGATGTGCGGAACAAGCAGTTCAGTACGACCCGGCTCCGACCGGGATACGACGAGGAAGAGGTCGACGCCTTCCTCGACGAGGTCGAGTCCGAGCTCGACCGGCTGATCCAGGAGAACGAGGAACTGCGCGGCAAGCTGGCCGAGTGCCTGCGGGGCAAGGTACCCAACGCCGGTATGCAGGACTTCCAGGAGCAGGCTCCTGAGCAGCAGCACGAGCAGATGCGCCCCGAGCCGGTCCAGCAGCCCCAGGCCGTCGAGCCGCAGCCCCCGGCCCAGCAGCAGATGCCGATGACCGGCGCGAACCTGGCCATGGGCGGCGAGGAGAACATGGACACGGCCGCCCGCGTCCTGGCCCTCGCCCAGCAGACCGCCGACCAGGCGATCTCCGACGCGCGCCGCGAGGCCGACGAGACCCTCGGCCGCGCCCGCCACGAGTCCGAGGACATCCTCGGCAAGGCCCGCCAGCAGGCTGACCAGATCATCGGTGAGGCCCGCGCCCGTTCGGAGAACCTGGACCGGGACGCGCAGGAGCGGCACCGTCAGGTCATGGGCAGCCTCGTGCAGCAGCGCGAGGAGCTGGAGCACAAGGTCAACGTCCTCAAGGGCTTCGAGCGCGAGTACCGCAGCCGCCTGAAGGACTACTTCGAGCGTCAGCTGCGTGAGCTCAACGAGGAGAACAAGCCCGCGGAGCCGAACCCGAACACCACGGGCGGCTTCCAGACGATGGCTCCGCAGAACGGCGGCACGCCCGCTCTCCAGCACGGCCCCGCAGCGGGCAACCCGTTCGGGCAGCCCGAGCCCGCCCAGCACGGTGGGTTCCACCCGGGTGAGGCTCCGCACGAGCGTCGCTGACGATTCGGCGGCATCTGCTCCGAACAACTGAAGACTCCGGCACAACACGTGTAAAGGCCCTGGTCGATCCGTGATCCTTAGCATCCTCGCAACCGTGGCGGTGCTGGCGGCCATCGCCGTCATCGCGGCTGCCCTGGTTCTCGCCGAAACCGTCCTGGTGTACGTGGCACTGGGACTGGCCGGCACCAGCGCCCTCCTACTGCTGGGGGCGCTCGTCCAGGGAAGGTCCGGCGGGGACAGACCGGATCGCTCCGGGACGGACGGTTTGGGGAAGGCGTCCGTCCATACCGCGACCTCCTACGCGGCGGCACCGGGCACACACGTGGAGCCGGAGTACTCCGGGCGCGTACCCGCGCCGGTCTCCGGATCGGTGCGGGAACCCCCTGTCCCCGAGCGTCCTTCCTGGACGGTTCCGGCGTCGGACGACTCCGACCACGAGGAGCCGGAGTACGACGTTCCCCGCTGGCAGACTCCCACGGCCCACGAGTGGCCGGAACCGGACACGGCGGCTCCCGCCCCCGTCCCGGCCGAGGAGGAGCCCTCCCGCTGGGAGACCCCCGCTGAGGGCGGCTGGCGGATTCCTGCCCGGATGTACGGGGAACGAGTGGCCGAGACGGTCTCCGAGCCCGAGCCTGAAACCGAGCCCGAGGCCGAGGGTGAGCCCGGGGCCGGTGAGCACGTCCCGGACGCCTCTCCCTTCTCCTACAGCATTCCTGGTCGTTCCTCCGAGGGAGCGGGCGGGGAGGACGTCTCCGAGGAGCCCTCCGCCGACGGTTCCGGGGACTGGACTGAGGAAGGGGACCGGGCGGCAGGGGAGGGGGCCTCTCCCTTCTCCTACAGCATTCCCGACCGTTCCTCCGAGAGAGCGGGCGGGGAGGACGTCTCCGAGGAGCCCTCCGCCGACGGTTCCCAGGACCGGCCGGAGGAAGAGGACGGGGCGCCGGAGGCCACCGCCTTCGAGGCGGTCACCGAGGACCCGGAACCGGTGACCGGCCACGGTGCCGAGGAGGGGGACGGCGCCGGAGCCGAGGACGGCGGGGAGGGGACCGAGCCGTCGGCCGACGAGGGGGCCGAGCGCGTCGAGCCCTTCAGCTACCACGTTCCCGTCGGCCCCTCAGGCGAGGCGGTCGGGGAGGACGGGGACTTCGGGGAGAACGAGGATTCCGGGGAGGACGGGGAGGGCGCCTCCGCCGTGGCCTGTGCCGCCGCCTCGGAGCGCGACCCGGGCAGCAGCTCCGACGACGGCCGCTGAACCCCGCACACGGAGGACGGGCGCCGCTCCTGCCGGAGCGGCGCCCGTCCTCGCCGACAGGCCCGATCAGGCCTTGCGGAGCCCGAAGGTCACACCGAACTCCTCGGAGGAGACGGTATACGACTCCCCGTCCAGGGCACCGGGCGCGAACGTGTCGGCCAGGACCTCGGCGGCGATCGCCCGGCCGTGCTCGTCGAGCGCCAGCTCGGTGGCCTCGTCCGTGGCCGACCACCACACCTCGATACGGTCCGACACGTCCAGTCCGCTCCTCTTGCGGGCGTCCTGGAGCATCCGGACCATCTCGCGGGCCAGGCCGGCGCGGCGCAGCTCAGGCGTGAGCTCCAGGTCCAGGGCGACGGTCTCACCGGACTCGGACGCCACCGCCCAGCCCTCACGGGGCTGCTCGGTCACCAGCAGCTCGTCGGCGCTGACCTCCACCGGCTCGTCCTCGACGTGTACCCGGGCCCAACCGGTGTCGCGTACCTGCCGCACCAGGGCGGCGGGGTCGGCGGCCTGGATGGCCTTGGCCACCAGCGGCGTGCGCTTGGCGAACCGCTTGCCCAGCGCGCGGAAGTTCGGCTTCACGACGTAGTCCACCAGGTCGCCGCCCACCGAGGACAGCGAGTCCAGCGCGGTCACGTTCAGCTCGTCCGCGATCTGGCCGTGCAGCTGCTCCGGCAGGTCCGCGAAACCCGGGGCGCCCACCAGGGCGCGGGCCAGCGGCTGGCGGGTGCGCACCGCCGAGTCCACCCGGGCCGAGCGGCCCAGCTCCACCAGGCGGCGGGTCAGCGCCATGTCGCCGGACAGCTCCGGGTCGATGAGGTCCTCGCGCACCTTCGGCCACGGGGCCAGGTGCACCGAGTCCGGCGCGTCCGGGCGGCGCAGCGCCGACCACACGTGGTCGGTCAGGAACGGCACGATCGGCGCCATCAGCAGCGTGACGGTCTCCAGGGCCTCGAACAGCGTCGCGAAGGCCGCCGCGCCCTCGGGGGTGTCGGCCCCGCCCCAGAAGCGGCGGCGGGAGCGGCGCACGTACCAGTTGGACACGTCGTCCACGAAGGCGGTCAGGCGGCGCCCGGCCGTGGTGGTGTCGAAGGAGTCCATCGCCTCGGTGACGTCCCGGACGACCTCGTTCAGCTCCGACAGCAGCCACCGGTCCAGCAGCGGCCGGTCCTGCGGCTCGGGGGCCGCGGCCAGCCTGGAGTGGTCCCAGCCCTCACCGGCGTTCGCGTACAGGGTGAGGAAGGAGACGGTGCTGTAGTAGGTCAGCAGCACCTTGCGGACGATCTCCTCCAGGGCGGCGTGGCCCACCCGGCGGGCGGTCCACGGTGAACCGCTGGCCAGCATGAACCAGCGCAGCGCGTCCGCGCCGTGTCGGTCCATCACCGGGATCGGCTCCATGACGTTGCCCAGGTGCTTGCTCATCTTGCGGCCGTCCTCGGCGAGGATGTGGCCGAGCACGACCACGTTCTCGAAGGAGTTCCGGCCGAACACCAGGGTGCTCACCGCCAGCAGCGAGTAGAACCAGCCGCGGGTCTGGTCGATGGCCTCGGAGATGTACTGCGCCGGGAAGTTGGCCCGGAAGGTCTCCTCGTCGTACTGCGGGGCGCCCCACTGGGCGAAGGGCATGGACCCGGAGTCGAACCAGGCGTCGATGACCTCGGGGACGCGGCGGGCCACCCGCTCCTCCTCGGGCAGGGAGGGGTCGGCGTCCGGATCGGGGATGACGATGTCGTCGACGTAGGGCCGGTGCGGGTCCAGGGAGGACAGGTCCTGTCCGCTGAGGCGGCCCAGCTCCTCCAGGGATCCCACACAGATCTGGCGGCCGTCGGGGAACTCCCAGATCGGCAGCGGAGTGCCCCAGTAGCGGTTGCGGGACAGCGCCCAGTCGACGTTGCCGCGCAGCCACTCGCCGAAGCGGCCCTCCTTGACGTTCCCCGGGACCCAGTTGGTGGCCTGGTTCTGCCTGATGAGCTCGTCCTTGACCGCGGTGGTGCGGATGTACCAGGACGGGAGCGCGTAGTACAGCAGCGCCGTGTGGCAGCGCCAGCAGTGCGGGTAGGAGTGCTCGTAGTCCACGTGGCGGAAGAGCAGGCCGCGGTCCCTGAGATCGCGCACCAGGGTCTTGTCGGCCTCCTTGAAGAACACTCCGCCCACCAGGGGCAGGTCGTCCTCGAAGGTGCCGTCCGGGCGGACCGGGTTGACCACGGGCAGGCCGTAGGCGCGGCACACCAGCATGTCGTCGGCGCCGAAGGCGGGAGACTGGTGGACCAGGCCGGTACCGTCCTCCACCGTGACGTAGTCGGCGAGCACGATGTAGTGGGCGGGCTCGTCGAAGGGCACCAGGTCGAAGGGGCGCTCGTAGGTCCAGCGCTCCATCTCGTCGCCCTCGAAGCTCTCACCGGTGAGCTCCCAGCCCTCGCCGAGCACCTTCTCGAACAGCGGGCGGGCCACGAGCAGGCGCTCGTTACCGTCGGTGGCCACCACGTACTCCACCTCGGGGTGCACGGCCACTGCGGTGTTGGACACCAGCGTCCACGGGGTGGTCGTCCACACCAGCAGCGAGGTGGGGTGCTCGGGCGCGGCCAGCGGACCGGAGGTCACCGGGAAGCGCACGTACACCGACGGGTCGGTGACGGTCTCGTAGCCCTGGGCCAGCTCGTGGTCGGACAGGGTGGTGCCGCAGCGCGGGCAGTAGGGGCTGATCCGGTAGTCGCGGACCAGCAGCCCCTTGTCCCAGATCTGCTTGAGCGCCCACCACACCGACTGCACGTACTGCGGGTCCATGGTGCGGTAGGCGTCGTCCATGTTCACCCAGTAGCCCATGCGCTCGGTCATGGCGGTGAACGCGTCCACGTTGCGCAGGACGGACTCGCGGCAGCGGTCGTTGAACTCGGCGATGCCGAAGGACTCGATGTCCTTCTTGCCGGACAGGCCCAACTCCTTCTCCACGGCGACCTCGACGGGCAGGCCGTGGCAGTCCCAGCCCGCCTTGCGGTCCACGTGGTAGCCGCGCATGGTGCGGAAGCGCGGGAAGACGTCCTTGAACGCGCGGGCCTCGACGTGGTGCACGCCGGGCTGGCCGTTCGCGGTGGGCGGGCCCTCGTAGAAGACCCAGTTGGGGCCGCCGCGGGTCTGGTCGAGCGAGCGCTGGAAGACGTTCTCCTTCGACCAGCGGCCGAGGGTCTCGCGCTCCATGGCGGGCAGGTCGATCTGCGCGGGCAGCTGGGGCAGCGCGCGGGATTCGGGCCGGGGGTCGTTGGCCACCGTCGTACCTTTCCATCAGGGGTGTTCCTGACGGAGGGACGAGGCGCACGGCCCCGCGGTACCACCCTCCTTGGACCACGGCCACACCGCTGGGCGGCGGGCGGGTCCCTCTTCGTTGCGCTGTGCCGGTTCTACTGGGGTACTCGCCGTGCGGGCGCCCGTTCCTCCGGCGGCTCCGGGGTGATCTTCGCGCTGGTCGTGCCCCCGGGCTCCCACCACCCCCGGGTCGCTTGGCCGGGCCAGCCCTCCTAGGCTGTGTCCGTCCGGTCGGGGCCAGCACTACTCGTCCCCATCGACACCTGGAGTCAGGATAACGCAGCGGGTGAGGCCCGCCGTGCAGTTCGTGGAGGGGGCCGTCATGGCGGAGGGTGTGCGGGGCGCGGTCCTGGTGACGCTGGCCGACCGCGAGGACGCCGAGGAGCTGGCCGAGCAGCTCCTGGAGCAGGGGTACGAGCCGTGCCTGGTGCACCGCGACATGCTCGCGGGCGAGGACGACGCCGAGGACGTGGACTGGGTGGTCGAGGTGCGCACGGGGCCGCACGGCGGCCCGGCGGTGTTCGACGAGCCCCACCTGTCGGCGCTGGCGGAGGACTACGGCGGTTTCGCGGTCGCGGAGTGACCCCGGAGCGTGTCGACGACGTGGCCCTGCCCCGGACGCGGTGCCGCCGGAAGTTCTGAGGGGCGTACCGCCTTGTACCGATGGAGGGCCCGGACCGTCCGGGACCACCCGCGGTACCGCCCGGGGGAGTGTCCGCGGGGACGGTGGCGCCGACACCGGGCCGGGGCCTTCCAGCGCGAACGCGATCCGGCGTTGGCCTACAATACTCGTGACCTGTTCGCCAAGGGCGAGCGGGCGATCGAACGGATGGACACGGGAACCCACAGGGGGTCTGTGACTCATGCGGTCGGGCCGTCGGGAAGGCACGCCTTCAGGCCTTTCCGCGCACGGCCCTGTGCGTCACCTGCGAACAGCTCGAGGAGCGTCGCTGACTGAGGTAGAGCCCTCCGGGGACAGCAACATGACCACGACCGACAACACCGGCGCCCGTCCGCGCAGGTACCTTCTCCTGCTGCTCGTCGCGTTCACCGCGATCGGCGCCGACTTCCTCACCAAGGAGTGGGTCCTGGCGGCCTTCTCCGAGGGCGAGAGACTCGACGTCATCGGCAGCATCCTCCAGTTCACCCTGGTGTTCAACACCGGTGCCGCCTTCTCCATGGGTACCGACTTCACGTGGGTGTTCACCTGTATCGCCAGCCTCGTGGTCCTCACCATCGGCTACATAGGCCTGCGCGTGCGCAGCGGTTGGTGGGCGGTGACGCTCGGCCTGATGATGGGCGGCGCCGCCGGAAACCTGCTGGACCGCTTCTTCCGCGACCCCGCCCCCTTCCACGGCGCGGTGGTCGACTTCATCAGCGTGGGGGACTTCCCGGTCTTCAACATCGCCGACTCGTGCGTGGTCGTGGGTGCGGTCCTGGTGGTGGTGCTGACCTTCAGGGGACTCAACCTGGACGGCAGTGTCGTCGTGGACGAGCGCGGGGAGGGCGGCGGAGGCGCCGGCGGCGCCGCCGGCCCCACAGAGCCGGACGACAGCGGCGGCGGGGACTCCGACGCCGGTGAGAACGACGTGAGAGGGGGGAGAGACCAGTGAGCGACACCCGTAGCCTGCCCGTGCCCGACGGGCTGGAAGGCGACCGGCTCGACGCGGCCATCGCCCGCCTGTTCGGCCTGTCCCGTACCCGGGCCGCCGAGCTCATCGGTGACGGCGGCGTACTGGTCGACGGCTCCGAGGCGGGCAAGTCCGACCGCGTCCAGGCGGGGGCCTGGCTGGAGATCACCCTCCCGCCGCCGCCCACCGCCCCCGTCCCGCGCGCCGAGCCCGTCCCGGGCATGCGGATCGTGCACGAGGACGCCGACATCATCGTGGTGGACAAGCCGGTCGGCGTGGTCGCCCACCCCACGGTCGGCTGGACCGGGCCCACCGTCCTGGAGGGCCTCCTGGCCTCCGGGGTGCGGGTGGCCACCGGCGGCGCCGCCGAGCGCCAGGGCATCGTGCACCGGCTGGACGCCAACACCACCGGTCTGATGGTGGTCGCCAAGAGCGAGATCGCCTACAGCGTGCTCAAGCGGGCGTTCAAGGAGCGCACCGTGGACAAGCACTACCACACGCTCGTCCAGGGACACCCGGACCCGTTCCGGGGGACCGTGGACGCGCCGATCGACCGGCACCCGTCCGGTGACGGGCGCTGGGCCGTGGTCGCGGGCGGGCGCCCGTCGGTGACGCACTACGACACGCAGGAGGCCTTCCGCGCCGCCAGCCTGCTGGAGGTCAAGCTGGAGACGGGCCGTACCCACCAGATCCGGGTGCACATGTCCGCGCTGCGGCACCCGTGCGTGGGCGACATGCTCTACGGAGCCGACCCGACGCTGGCCGAGCGGCTGGGCGTGCGCCGCCAGTGGCTGCACGCGGTACGGCTGGGCTTCGACCACCCCACCGAGCACCGCCCGGTGGAGTTCTCCAGCCCCTACCCGGACGACCTCGCCGCCGCCGTCGAATCCCTGCGCGAGGACTGATCCGGGCGGGCCCCGGACCGGACGGCGCACGGCCGCCCGGAACCGGTCCCGGCGGCGGCTTCGGCCGGGTCCGCCCGCCGGGGGCGACTTCGCGGCGCACCCCTTCCGGTTCCGGCGGACGGTCCCAGGAGGGTCAACCTCGCCGCACGAGCAGGGCGAGGTGCCGGGTGCGGACCACGCCCTGGCACAGGGCCGCGCCCAGGATGATGACCACCGCGCCCAGCGGCTGGTTCCAGCGCAGGGTCTCGCCCATCAGCACGATCCCGGCGGTGATGGCCACCACCGGGGCTACGTAGGTGACCGTGGTCGCCACGGTCGCCCCGGCCTCCCGCACGATCGCGTACTGCAGGACGTAGGCGAGGCCGGTACCGAGGGCGCCCAGGACGCTCACCGACACCACCACCTGCCATGTCAGGTCCGTGGGAGCCTCGGTGAGCACCGGGACCAGCAGCACCAGCGGGACGGAGCCCAGCAGCAGCTGCAGTGCGCTCAGTTCCAGGGCGCCGTGCGCGCTGCCCGCCACGAAGCGGCGCAGGTAGGGGGTCCCGATCCCGTAGCAGGCGGTGGCTCCCACGACGAACAGCATGCCGACCACGGCTTCGCGGTCGCCGACGGCCACCTCGCCGAGGGAGTTCCACACCCCGAACACGGTGAGCACGCCCAGGAATCCGATGCCCAGGCCGAGGACCCGGTCACGGTCGGGGCGCTCGTCGGAGAGCAGGAGCATCGAGAACACCACGCCGAAGAGCGGCGTCGAGGCGTTCACGATTCCCATGAGGGCGGAGGGGATCAGGTGCGCGGCGTACCCGAACAGGGTGAAGGGGATGGTGTTGAGCAGCAGGGCCGACACGAACAGGTGGCCCCACAGGCTCGGCGAGGCCGGCAGGCGACCGCCCCTCAGCAGCAGGATCACCAGCAGGGGGACGGCCCCGGTGACCATGCGTCCGAGGGCGATCTGCACGGGGGAGAGGGCCTCGGCCCCGACCTTCATGAACAGGAAGCTCATACCCCAGATCAGGGCGAGGAGGACGAACTTGGCGCGCCAGTCGGACAGCAGGCGGCGGGGGGCGGCGGACGGGGCGGACACGGGGGAGGCAACGGGCATGGGACGTTTCTAGCGTCGGCTGAGGTCTTAGGTCTACTTCGTATTTCTTAAGCCACGCGTTAGAGTCCCTTACATGCTCAGCGTCGACCGGCTCCGGGTCCTCCACACCATCGCGGCGCACGGCTCCCTCAGCGCCGCCGCCGAAGTCCTCCACGTCACCAACTCCGCGGTCTCCCAGCAGCTCACCAAACTCGAACGCGAGGTCGGGCAGCCCCTCGTCGAACGCAACGGCCGCGGCGTCCGCCTCACCGACGCCGCCGAGCTCCTGGTCGAGCACACCGCCAGGATCCTGTCCATGGTCCAGCGCGCCGAGGCCGACCTGGAGGCGCACCGCGACGACGTCACGGGGCACCTGCGCCTGTCCGCCGCTCCCACCACCGTCCGCGGCCTCCTCCCGCACGCGCTCGCCTCCCTGCGCGAGGCCCATCCCGGCCTCCACGTGGAGCTGCACGAGGAGGAACCGCACGAGAGCGTGCCCGCCATGGCCCGGGGAGACGCCGACCTGGCCATGGTCATCGACTGGGTCGGCGCCCCGCTGAGCCTGCCCGGCGGCATGAGCCGCACCCCGCTCATGGAGGACGTCGGCGACATCGCCCTGCCCGCCGACCACCCCCTCGCCCACCGCGAGCTCCTCGCCCCGGAGGAGATCCTCGACCTGCCCTGGATCAGCTGGTCGCGCGGATCGGTCTGCGACGACTGGCTGCACGGCATGATCCGGGCGCGCGGAGGCGAGCCCACCATCATCCACAACGTGGAGGAGCACCAGACCAAGCTGGCGCTCATCGCCGCCGGGATCGGTGCCGCCGTCATGCCCCGCCTGGGGCGCGGCCCCCTGCCGGAGGGCGTACGGGTGGTGCCCGTACAGCCCGCGCTGGTGCGTCAGGTGTACGCGTTCTGGCGCACCGACGCCTCCCGGCGGCCGGGGATCCGCGCCACCGTCCGCGCGCTGCGCGAGGCGGCCGCCGCCTACGGGGAGTGATCCACCGCCACCGGCCCCGGCGTGCGCCGGGACCGGTGGCGGCGCACGCCGGGATCTTGGAGAGGGACGGGGCGGCGACCGGGAACGGCGGCGGACCGAGTCCCCTCAGCCGCCCAGCAGGCCGGACAGTGTCGCGGACGGGCTGATCACCTCCGGATCCGTCCGTACGTCGACCAGGGTGGGCAGATCCGCCTCCACCGACTCCGCCAGCGCCTTCTCCAGCTCCTCCCGGGTGTGCACGGTCGCGCCCCGCGCGCCCAGCGAGCGGGCGAACCCGGCCAGGTCCAGCGGCCCGCTGATCCGGGTCCCCGCGATCCGGCCCAACGCGCGGGCCTGGTGCATGGCGATCGTGCCGTACAGCCCGTTCTGGAACACCACCACGGTGATCGGCGCGCCCGTCCGCACCGCGGTCTCCAGTTCCTGTCCGGTCATCAGGGTGCCGCCGTCACCGGCCACCGCCACCACCGTCCGGTCCGGGGCGGCGATCTTGGCCGCCACCGCGGCGGGCACGGCATAGCCCATGGCCCCGCTGGTCGGCGCCAACTGGGTGCGGGGATGCCGGAACCACCAGCCCCGGTGCAGGAAGGAGGCGAAGTTCCCCGCGTCGTTGGTGATCAGCGCGTCCTCGGGCAGCGCCGCGCGCATTCCCGCGACCACCGCCCACGGGTGCAGCCGGGAGCCGGTGCTCTCGGACGCCTCGAGCGGCACGGTGGCGGTGTCCACCCACATCCGGCGCGCCGAGCTCCAGTCCCGGTAGGGCGCCTGCACCGGGGCCCCGGCCAGTTCGCCCAGGGCCTCCCGCGCGTCGGCGACGGCGCCGAACCACAGGTTGGCGGTGGCCCCCACCTGGCCGGGGTCGATGTCGATCTGCGCGACCTGTACGCGTCCTCCCGGTTCGGGCAGCCGGTACCCCTGCGTGGTGGTCTCGCTCATCCGACATCCGACGACCAGGACTGCGTCGGCCTCCGACAGCGCGTTCAGCACCGGGGGAGGGCACCCCAGCCCCAGGTGGCCGAGGTAGAGCGGGTGGTCGTTGGGGAACACGTCCTGGCGCCGCCAGGCCGCGTACACGCCGGTGTTGAAGCGCTCGGCGACTCGGACGAGGTCCTCGCGGGCCGCGCGTGCGCCGCCTCCAGCGATGATCACCGGACGTACCGCCCTGGCCAGCCAGGTCGAGAGCCGGTCCCGGGCCGCCTCGCCCAGGACGGGACGCGGGACCACGTGCGGCTCCGGCGGGGCCTGCGCTCCGACCCTCTGGCCGAACAGGTCGCCGGGCACCGCGATGGCGACCGGTCCGGGCCGCCCGGTGGTGGCCACGCGGATCGCCCTGGCGGTGGTCTCCGCGAGCCGGTCGGCCCTGTGCACGGTGGTGGACCACTTGGTGATGGGTGCGTAGAACGCGGTGAGGTCCACCTCCTGGAAGGCCTCCCTGCCCAACCGGTCGGTCTCGGCCTGCCCCAGGAACACGATCATGGGGGTGGAGTCCTGCATGGCGGTGTGCACGCCCACCGCCAGGTTGGACGCTCCCGGTCCCCGGGTGGCCGCGGCCACCGCCGGGACGCCGGTGAGCTTGGCCTCGGCCTCGGCCATGAACCCGGCGCCGTTCTCGTGCCGTGTGGAGACCAACCGCATACGGGGATGCCGGTCGATCGCGTCGGCGAGCTCCAGGAAGCTCTCGCCGGGAACGGTGTAGCACCGTCTGATCCCGGCTGCGGACAGGACCTCCGCCACCGCGTGCGCGGCGGTGTCGGGGGGAGGGAGGGAGCGGTCGGCGGCTGTGTCCATGGGGGTGGAGTTCCTTCCATCGTCGCAAGGTCCACGCGGTGCGTCCGGACACGCTGCGTCATGGTGGTGCGTCCGGGCGTATGCGGCCGACTTTGACAGCCCGTCCCGGACCGGTCAAGGACGGGTGGGGGTTGCTGCGGTCGTAGGCCGTCGGTTGAGGGTGGTGGAGGGTGACGGGTGGGGGTTGCTGCGGTCGTAGGCCGTCGGTTGAGGGTGGTGGAGGGTGACGGGTGGGGGTTGCTGCGGTCGTAGGCCGTCGGTTGAGGGTGGTGGAGGGTGACGGGAGGGCCTGTGGACGGTCCCCACCGGGGACTCAGCCGACGCCGAGGGCGCGCAGGACCGCCGTCGTGGCCGCGGCGGCGATGATCACGACGAGGAAGGGCGCGCGCAGGACCAGCGCGAGGACGGCGGCGCCCAGGCCGCCCATCCGGGCGGCGTCCCAGGCCAGTGCCTGTCCCTCGCCGCGCAGGGCCTCCACCGCGATCAGCGCGGCCAGCAGCGCGATGGGCACGGCGGTGGCGAACCGGCGCAGCCACGGATTGTCCAGGAGCCGCCGGGGCGCGGCCAGGCCCGCGTACTTGAGCAGGTAGCAGCCCGCGGCGGTGGCGATGAGCGCGGCCCACAGGGTCACGGCCGGACCTCCTCGGGCCGGTTCTCCCCGGCGGGGGCGCCCGCCTCGGTGTCGGGGCCGATGAGCGCGACCAGCGCGGCCGAGGCGGCCAGCAGCACCGGGACGCCGGAGGGAAGGAACGGCGTCGCGGCCAGGGCGAGTCCCGCGCCGAGGAGCGCTGTCAGCCAGGTACGCCCGTCCCCCTCGCGCAGGCGGGGCCACAGCAGCCCCAGGAAGATCGCAGGGCCCACCGCGTCCAGCCCGAACACGCTGATGTCGCTCACCCGTTCCGTGGCCAGGGCGCCGACCAGGGTCGTGGACACCCAGAAACCGCCCAACACCGTGTAGGTCGTCACGAACGCGGTGCGTGCCGACTCCCGGTCCGGTTGGACCAGGGTCACCGCCGTGGTCTCGTCGATCACTCCGTGCGCGGCCAGCGCCCGCCGCGCGCCCCTCCAGCCCAGCACGTCCGCCAGACGCAGCCCGTACAGGGTGTTGCGGGCGCCCAGGAGTAGTGCCCCCATCGCCCCCGCGACCAGGCTGCCGCCTCCGGCGATCACCCCGACCAGGGCGAACTGGGAGGCCCCGGTGAACATGAACAGGCTCAGGAAGACGGACTGTGCCGGGGACAGCCCGGCGGTCACGGCCGCGGTGCCGAACGCCAGACCGGCGGCGCCCACGGCGACGCCGATCCCCATGCTGTCGCGCACCACCGGCGACCGAAGGAGAGAGAAGGGTTTCACACACCCGACGCTAGGAGAGGGGGTCGTTCGGTGTCTTGAACGTTCTTGCCGTTCCCGGCGGCGCCGCGCACGGCCACGTCCCGCTCGCCCCGCCTGCCGGGGTGGGGGAGGAAGGGGTCTCAGCAGGCCAGCAGGGCGCGCTGGTAGGCGCCGGGCGGTACCCCCAGGTGGCGCTTGAAGTGGCGGGTCAGGTGCGGCTGGTCGGCGAAACCGACCTCCACGGCGACCTCGCCCGCACGGCGGCCGGAGGCGAGCAGCGTCCGGGCCCGCTCCACCCGCAACTGGTTGAGGTAGGCGTGCGGGGGCAGCCCGTGGACGGCGCGGAAGGCCCGGGACAGGGCGAACGGCCCGATGCCCAGCCGGGAGGCGAGTTCCTCCAGGGTCGGCGGATCCACGAGGCGTTCGGCGAGCAGCAGCCGGGCCCGCTCCACCTCGGGACGGGCGGTGCTCCGGACCGGATCGGGCACCCGCTCGCGTCCGTGGGAGCGCAGCAGCATCCCCAGTCCCTGCCGGGCCAGGGAGGAGGAGGCCAGCCGGTCTCCCCGCTCGGCGGCCACGTGCGCGGCGGCCAGCACCCGGGCGGCGTCGGGCGCGTCGATACCGGACTCGGTGAACCCGGGGGTGCCCCGCATCCCCAGTTCGCGCGCGACACCGGCCACCACATCGGTGGAGGGATAGAACACGCGGTAGCCCCAGCCCTCGGGGACCCCGGCGTGACCGGTGTGCACCTCCCCGGGGCCGACCACCGCCAGCCCGCCGGGCCCCACCCGTGCCCGGCCCCGGGAGTGCGAGTACTCCTCGACGCCGTGGGTGATCACCCCGATGGTGTAGGTGGGATGGGTGTGCCGGGTGAACGTGGTGGTGACGAAGTGCGCGGTGAGGAGCTCGGTCTCGGGCAGCCCGGAGAAGCGCCAGTAGCGCGCGTGCTCCGTACGGGGGTTCTCGACCTTCGGGTGGATGTCTCCGGGCATGCCCATACCCCCAGGTTAGGGAGTGCGGCCAGCGGAGGCGGCCGTCGCCCCCGGCGTCTTCCGCCCACCTCCCCCGTGCCTCCCCGCCGCGTTCCCCGCGCACGTCCTCCGGTGCCTCGCACCCTTGTGTGGCGGGGGCGCCCGGGGCCACCCGCAGGACGGGTACGGTCGGGCGCACGGCTAATCTGCGGGCATGACTACGACCGAGATCCGCCTGGCACGGGACGAGCGCGACCGTGCCGCAGTGTTCGTCATCCGGGGAGCCGTGTTCGTCGCCGAGCAGCAGGTGCCCATCGAGGAGGAGTGGGACGCGCGCGACGCCACCGCCGACCATCTCCTCGCCCTGGACGGAGGCGTCCCCGTGGGAACGGTGCGACTGGTGGACCTGGGCGGCGGAGTGGGCCTCCTCGGCCGCCTGGCGGTCCTGCCCAAGAGGCGCGGCACCGGTACCGGTGCCGCGCTGGTCCGCGCGGTGGAGGAGCGGGCCCGCGAGCGTGGACTGGGCGCGGTGGAGCTGCACGCGCAGACGCACGCGCTGGGCTTCTACGCGCGGCTGGGTTACACCGCCCACGGCGAGGAGTTCCTGGACGCCGGGATTCCGCACCTGCACATGGTGCGTGAGCTGGACTGACGGCGTCGCCGGTGCTTCCCGTCTCCACGCCGTGTGACGGGGAGCGCAGCGCCCGGCCCAGGTGAAACGGAATACTACCGAGTAGGATTCGGTTCGGTGGTGGTGCCCCCATCCGCCCGTGCACACGCCGAATCGACGAGGAACACATGACGCTCAACACGCAATCGGTAACCGAGCGCCCCGACCCGCGCATCTTCGGTCTCCCGGTGGTCGAGCAGGCCCAGATCCCCGCTGAGCTCCGCTCCCTCGTGGCCCGCGTCCACGACCTCATCGACGCCGTCGCCAACACCGAGGCCGACGCCGACACCCTCGCCGAGGCCGCCTCCACCGTCGAGGCCGTCACCGGCGGGCTGAACGTCGCCCGGCGCCAGATCGGCACCATGGTCCGGCGCGACCTCCAGTCCGGCGACACCGAGTTCGGCACCATCACCAACATCGTCGCCGGTGACACCAACCCCGCCGCTCCGCCGCTCCTGCTGGAGCGCACCCCCGAGGGGCTGCGCGGCGAGGTCACCCTCAACACCATCTACCAGGGCCCGCCCGGACTCGTGCACGGCGGCTGGATCGCGGCCCTGCTCGACCAGGCCGTCGGCAGCGTCTCCGCCGTCGAGACCGCGCCCGGGCTCACCGCCAACCTGAAGGTGGACTACCGCAAGCCCACACCGCTGTTCACCCCGCTGGAGGTCACCTCGTGGGTGGAGCGGGTGGAGGGCCGCAAGGTCTTCGTGGCCGGACGGATCCGCGCCCACGGAGAGGTCACCGCGGAGGCGACCGCCCTCATGATCCAGGTCAGTCTTCCCGGGGCACAGGACGGCTGACCGCGGCCGACCAGCGGACACTCCCCTCGACGTACGGGCCGAAAAGACGTTCCCGGGCGCGCCGTGGCACCCCCCCCACCGGCGGTTCCGGTAGGATCACCGGCATGATCCGCCGCTATCACGTGTTTAGCCAGCCGACGCTCCCGTCGGCCGCTCGCACGTAGGCGGCAGCAGGGATCGTCGGCAACAGAGCACCAGGGCCAAGGCCCGGGTGCTCTTTCGTTCTCCAGGCGGCCGACGCCCCACGACACGCTCTCCACGCATCCACTCCGCGGGGGACGTACGGCCGCACCGCGTCCGTACCGGGCCCGACGGCGGCCCGTTCCCACACAGAGGGAGACACCGTGTCCGAGAGCCACCCCGCACCCGCGTCCCCAGAGCACCGGGATCCCTCCGCGGACGAGGAGATCCGCCGGCTGCGCGGGCGTATCGACCAGTTGGACGCCGAGCTCGCCGAACTCCTCGAACGCCGTGCCCTCATGGCCGCCCGGGTGCAGCGGCTCAAGCCGGTCGGCTACTTCGCCGGGCGCGACATGCGGCGCGAGCGTGAACTGGTCGAGCGCATGGCCGAGCGCGCCCCGCGCCTGGGCCCGGAGCGGCTGGCCGCCATCATGGACGGGGTCATCAGCGCCGGACTGGCCGCGGCCCAGGAGGAGGCCGCGCGCACCACGTGAGTCCTCACGGCCCCGCCGCCCCGGGGCGGACCACGTCCACCCACACCAGCCGGTGGTCGGAGCTGGGGAAGGGGCGGTCGCCGGTCAGACGGAACAGGGGATCGTCCACGGTCGGCCAGAACACCCCGGAGGATCGGGCCGGAAGGGCCCGCGAGGGCAGCACGTAGTCCACGCGCAGGTTGCCCGGGCCGGGCTCGTCCGCGAAGTCGGCGCTGTCCAGGCCCGGGTCGCCCGCGTGCCCGTCGTTGGCGCCGCCCTGGCGCCGGGCCGCGCCCCGTCCTCCCTGGCTGGACGGGCGCACGTCGGTGATGCCGGGATGCTCCAGGAGCCGGGTGACGGCCCCCGGGTGCGCGTCGCCGTCGTGGGGGTCGGCGTTCAGGTCACCGGCGATGACGAACGGGGCACCGGCGGGCAGGCCGCCGCGCCGTCCCCGGTCGTCGTAGACGTAGGAGCCCGCGCCCGGGGTGACGTAGTCGGCCCAGAAGCGGATCTCGTCGTGGTTGCGCGCGACGTTGCGCCCCTCCGGGCCGTCGAAGGCGGGCGGCGTGGGATGGCTGGCCAGCAGGTGGACCGGGCATCCCCCGCCGGTGTCGACGGGCAGGTCCCAGTGGCTCTTGGAGGAGAGCCGCAGGACGTCGAGGGCTTCAGGGGAGTAGTAGGGCTCGCCGGTCCCGGGGAGGGTGGGCAGGAGCGCGCCGGGCATGTCCGCCCACCGGAAGGTACGGAAGGTGCGCACCCGCTCGGTGACGATCGGGTACGCCGAGTACACGACCATCCCGTACTGGCCCGGGAAGAGCCCGTAGCCGAAGGCGTCCGCGGCGTAGCCGGGAGCGCCGGGCTCGGTCACCGCCTCTCCGTCGCCGTTGAGGTCCGCCCCCGAGGCCACACCGGTGTTGACGGGCGCGGTGTACACGTACGGGTACTCGACGGCCTCGGCGCCGTTGTGCCCGACGGACAGGTAGTGGTCCTGGAACAGGCGGGGACCGGCGCCCTCCTCGTCGTGGTCGAACTCGTTGACCAGGAGGACGTCGGGGCGCACGCGCTGGATGATCTCGGCGACGTTGCGCGCCTGCTCGCTGCCGGGAGCGGACAGCTCCTCGACGAGCGCGCCCCGCTCCGGGCGCTCCAGCGCGGCGTTGAACGTCGCGAACCGCACCTCGTGCGGGCCCGGGGGGCCGGGGACCGACGGCGACGCACCGGCGGGGACGGGGGACGCCGTCAGGCCGGACGAGGCGAGGACCAGGGTGGAGGTGGAGGCCACCGGGCGTGAGGGCGGACGCATGAGGACATTCTCCCAGCGGAGGGCGCGTCGGACGACGAAGGGCCCGCGCGGCGGGCCCCGTGGGGACGGGCCCCTCCCCGGGGCGTGTTCCGCCGGGGGAGAGGGCCCGTCGTCCTTCGTGTGGTTCCTCCGTGCCTCACGGGTACCTCTGGGGAAGGTCGCCCGCCCGGAGTTCGGAGAAGGTCACCATCCGCGTTCCGGGCCGGGTGAGCACGGCTCCGCCGCGTGCGAAGAAGACGGTTCCCCCGGGCACGCGCAGGTTGAGGAGGCCGACGGCCGAGCACAGGATCCGCCGCGGTGCCACCTTCTCCACGCCCGCCGTCGCGGCGAGGGAGTCGGCCACCTCGGGGCCGACCTCGGCGAGGAACCGGGGGAGTTCGTGCGCGCTCACGTGACCTTCTCCCCGGCCTCGGCGATCTCCAGGACGCCGAGGAGACGGCGGGCCATGTCCCGCTCCCGGCCCAGGGGAAGGCCCTGTTCGTGCTCCCACGTGTCTTCCGTGCGGAACGGCTCCCACATCCAGAACCAGTGCCACTGTCCCGAATTCGCCCGCATCAGGCGTACCGACTGCTCCTGAGAACCCCGTTTCACCACCAGCACCATTCCCGGCTGGGGGAGCGGCTTGAGGTTCAGCGCGTCCAGTTCCAGGGCGAGCCGTTTGGCCGCCTCCCTGGTCACCGTTGCCAGGCTGTTCGATTCTGACATGTCCCTTTTTCTCCGTGGAGTGGTGGAACGTTCCCAAGGTCGCCGCCATGAATCATCGCCGACCCTGAATTCGATCATCCGAGGGAAGAGCTCAGAACCATAGAGGGTATGAGCTTATGGAAGAATTCGAGGAGTGCTGTTCTCGGTGGTGCGAGGATGGTGGAGAAGGGTGGAGTAATGGCGAAACACAAGGTCAGGCCGAATGCTCGGGAATGGGGAAATGAACTGAAGGTTCTGCGTGCCAGGGCGGGCAGGACCCAGAAGAGCCTGGCCGCCCCACTGAACTGCTCTGACACGCTCATCTCCGGATTCGAGTCCGGCACGCACTGGCCCTCACGGGAGATGGCGGTGGAGTTGGACGGCCTGGTCGCAGGGGAGGGGGCCCTTGTCAGGCTTTGGGACCGGCTGAACTCCAAGCAGGCCTACCCCGCCTGGGTGGGTGACCTGGTGAAGGCCGAGCCCATGGCAACGGTCATGCGCAAGTTCGAGACCACGGTCGTCCCCGGCCTCCTCCAGACGGAGGACTACGCGCGTTCCCTGGTCACGGCGAACAACGGCCTCGCACCGCTTCGCGACATCGAGGAGCTGGTGTCAGGTCGGATGGAGCGGCAAAGGCTCTGGGATCTCCCTGATCCTCCCCGCATGGTGGTCGTCCTGAACGAAGCGGTCCTTCTGGCCTCTATCGGAGGACCGCAGGTCTTGTCCGAGCAGATCACCAAGCTGATCGATATGGTGGAAACCAAACGGATCAGGATTCATGTCGTCCCTCTGGACACGTCGGGTCCCCCGTCGGTCATGCCCTTCACCCTCCTGAGTTTCGAGGATCAGTCGGACACGCTGTATCTGGAGGACGCCCTCTCGGGCCGGATGGTGACCGAGCAGGACGACGTGGCCCGGATGGATACGCTTTTCAGTGACCTTCTAGGGGTCGCGCTGTCGCCTGAGAAGTCGCTGAAGGTTCTCTACCAGCATCGAAGGAAACATGATGACGAAGTCGAAGCTCTCAACTGACTGGAAGAAGTCCAGCTACAGCGGTGGCAACGGCGGTGACTGCGTAGAGGCCCGGCAGACCGCTGTTGGCGCCGCCGTGCGTGACACCCGGAACCGGCACCTGGGCTGCCTGGAGGCCACCGGAGCCGAGTGGACCGCCCTCCTGGAGGCAGTGAAGGGCTCCACGCCCTGAGCCTTCCTGAGTGCCCCCAGAACGTGCTGAGCCCCCTCCCCGGACGCCCGGGAAGAGGGCTCGCACACGTGTCGCCGCGGCACGAGGGGCCGCGCCCTACAGCGTCGGCAGGTACCGCGCCAGCTCGTACGGGGTGACCTGGCGGCGGTAGGAGTTCCACTCCGCCTTCTTGTTGCGCAGGAAGAAGTCGAAGACGTGCTCGCCCAGGGTCTCGGCGAGCAGCTCGCTGTTCTCCATGATCCGCAGGGCCTCGTCCAGGCTCTGCGGCAGCGGGCGGATACCCAGCGCGCGACGCTCGGCGTCGGTCAGGGCCCACACGTCGTCCTCCGCGCCGGGGGGCAGGTCGTAGCCCTCCTCGATGCCCTTGAGCCCGGCGGCCAGGATGACGGCGTAGGCCAGGTAGGGGTTGCACGCGGTGTCCAGCGAGCGGATCTCGATCCGGCTGGAGTTGGACTTGCCGGGCTTGTACATCGGCACGCGCACCAGCGCCGAGCGGTTGTTGTGGCCCCAGCAGATGTAGGCGGGGGCCTCGCCGCCCATACCGGCGGAGGCCGCCGGGTCGTCCCACAGGCGCTTGTAGGAGTTGACCCACTGGTTGGTCACGGCCGTGATCTCGTCGGCGTGCCGCAGCAGGCCCGCGATGAACCCGCGTCCCACCTTGGAGAGCTGGAAGTCCGCGCCCGGCTCGTAGAAGGCGTTCCGGTCGCCCTCGAACAGCGACAGGTGCGTGTGCATGCCCGAGCCCGGGTACTCGGTGAACGGCTTGGGCATGAACGTCGCGTACACGCCCTGCTCCATCGCCACCTCCTTCATCACGAGCCGGAAGGTCATGATGTTGTCGGCGGTGGTCAGCGCGTCGGCGTACCGCAGGTCGATCTCCTGCTGTCCCGGGCCGCCCTCGTGGTGGCTGAACTCCACGGAGATGCCCATGGCCTCCAGCATGTTGATGGCGTTGCGCCGGAAGTCGTGCGCGCTGTTGTGGGGCGTGTGGTCGAAGTAGCCGCCCGAGTCGTTGGGCTCGGGGAACTCGCCCTGCTCGGGCATCTTCTTGAGCAGGTAGAACTCGATCTCGGGGTGGGTGTAGAACGTGAACCCCAGATCGGAGGCCTTGCTGAGCTGGCGCTTGAGCACATGGCGCGGGTCCGCCGAGGACGGCGAACCGTCCGGCATGAGGATGTCGCAGTACATGCGCGCCGTGCCGTGCGGCTCGTTGCGCCAGGGCAGCACCTGGAAGGTGGAGGGGTCGGGCTGGGCCAGCATGTCGGCCTCGTAGACGCGTGCGAACCCCTCGATGGCGGAGCCGTCGAAACCGATGCCCTCGGAGAAGGCCGCCTCCAGTTCGGCGGGAGCGACCGCCACGGACTTGAGGTACCCGAGCACGTCGGTGAACCACAGCCTCACGAACCGAATGTCGCGCTCCTCCAACGTGCGGAGCACGAATTCCTGCTGTCGATTCACCTGACCTCCCGGAGGATGCTTCGGTCTTCAGACCGATCCAGTCTTTCGCGGTTTGCCTTACACATGTCTCTCCTTAGCGTAAGCTTTGCGTCATGCGGACGGCGTACAAGTGCCGGGCCTACCCGGCCCCCGAACAAGCGGCCCAGCTGAGCCGCACGTTCGGATGTGTGCGCCTGGTGTGTAACAGGACCCTCGCCGAGCGGCACACCGCCTACCACCAGCGCGGTGAGAAGACCTCGTACAAGCAGACCGACCAGGCGTTGACCGAGTGGAAGCAGACTCAGGACCTGGCGTTTCTGTCCGAGGTGTCCTCGGTCCCCTTGCAGCAGACCCTGCGCCACCAACACAGCGCGTTCGCGAACTTCTTCGCGGGACGGGCCAAGTACCCTCGGTTCAAGTCCCGCACCGGACGCCAGTCGGCGCACTACACACGCAGCGCGTTCCGTATCCGCGACGGCCAACTGTGGCTGGCCAAGCACCGGGCACCGCTGCGCCTGGCGTGGTCCTTCGACGACGTCGACCTGGCCTCGCTGCACCCGACCACAGTGATCGTCTCCCGCGAGGCGGACGGGCGTTGGTACGTCACCTTCGTCGTGGAGGTCGAGGACCCCGCATCCGCCCCTGAGGCCGCCTCCGAGGTCGGTGTCGACTTGGGGGTGAAGGACTTCGCCACGTTGTCCACGGGTGAGAAGATCGCCAACCCCCGCCACCTGGAACGCAAGGCCAGGAATCTGGCCCGGTACCAACGCCGTACGGCCCGCAAGCAGCGCGGGTCGGCGAACCGGCGTAAGGCCAAGCGCAAGGTCGCCGTGGCACACCGCAAAGTCCGCCACACCCGCGCCGATTTCCTGCACAGGACCACTACACGGCTGGTGCGCGAGCATGACCTGATCGCGATCGAGGACCTCAACATCCGGGGCATGACCGCCTCCGCACGCGGCACCGCCCAAGCCCCGGGCACGCGGGTGCGCCAGAAGGCCGGGCTCAACCGTGCGGTGCTGGACGCCGGTCTGGGGGAATTTCGCCGCCAGTTGGAGTACAAGGCTGCGCGTGCGGGTCGCACCGTTGCTGTGGTGGACCGGTGGTTTCCCTCCTCCAAGACCTGCTCGAAGTGCGGGTACCTGCTGGCCACACTTTCGTTGGGCACCCGTTGGTGGACGTGCCCTGACTGCCGCACCCGACACGATCGGGACGTCAACGCGGCTACGAACATCCTTGCGGCTGGTCGAGTCGCAGCCCGAGACGCGAGCTCGGGTGAGGCCTGCGGAGCTGGTGTGAGACGGCAAGGGACCTCCCTTCCGCGATCGGCGACGAAACAGGAAACCACTGCCGTGAGGCAGTCCGCGTAAGCGGGACCGTCCTATCGGGACGGTCGGACTCCCTTCCTTCAGGAGAGGGAGAAAGTCAAGATCAACCTTCCTCGATGCCGGTCGGTGTCCGCGCCCCGCTTCGCCTCGACGCGGGCGGAGCCGAACCGGACACAGTGTCCCAGGACCAGTCTGCCGTGCGGATATTTCCGGGGTATTTCCGCACACGCCCACCAGCCTGCCCGGTCCGTCCTCCGCACACGCATTATGACCTGCGACCGGGGTCTTCGGCCCACCGACCCGCGCCGCCCGCGGCTCCGGGAGACCGGGCCCCCCGACCCGCGCCCCGCCCGCGGTCCCCGCGGTGTGACGAAGCTCCTTGGTCCGACGCGGTACACGCAGGCTAGGCTCGCCCCCGTGGCACAGCTGAGAATCGCACTGGCCCAGGTCAACCCCACCGTGGGCGACCTGGACGGAAACCGGTCCATCGTCGTCGACTCCGCGCGCCGGGCCGCCGAGGAGGGCGCCCACCTGGTCGTCCTCCCCGAGATGGTCGTCACCGGCTACCCGGTCGAGGACCTGGCGCTGCGCAACTCCTTCGTGTCGGCCTCCGTCAAGGCCACCCGCGACCTGGCCGCCGACCTGGCCCAGGCGGGCCTGGGCGAGCTGCCCGTCGTCGTGGGCTACCTCTCCCGCCGCGAGGGCCCGGGCGCCCGCTACGGACAGCCCGCCGGAGCCCCCCAGAACGCCGTCGCCGTCCTGCACCGCGGCGGCGTCGTCACCTCCTCCGCCAAGCACCACCTGCCCAACTACGGTGTGTTCGACGAGTTCCGCAACTTCGTCCCCGGCGACACCTTTCCGGTGGTGCGGGTGCGCGGTGTGGACGTGGGCCTGGCCGTCTGCGAGGACCTGTGGCAGGAGGGCGGCCCCGTCACCGCCGCCCGCGCCGCCCGGGTGGGGCTCCTGGTCTCCCTCAACGGCTCCCCCTACGAACGCCACAAGGACGACGTGCGCCTGGAGTTGTGCCAGCGCCGCGCCCGCGAGATCGGTGCCGCCCTGGCCTACGTCAACATGGTCGGCGGCCAGGACGAACTCGTCTTCGAGGGCGACTCCCTGGTCGTGGACGCCGAGGGCGAGCTCGTGGCCCGCGCGCCCCAGTTCACCGAGACCCTCCTGGTCGCCGACCTCGACCTGGCCGAGGCCGTGACCGCCCCGGACGCCGCGGGCGCCGAGGCGGACCGCATGCGCATCGTCCACCACACCGTCTCGACCGACCCGGTCGCTCCCTACCCGCCCAGGGCCAACACCGTCACACCGCGACCGGACCCCCTCTCCGACACCGGAGAGGTGTACCGGGCGCTGGTCACGGGCCTGCGCGACTACACCGCCAAGAACGGCTTCGGTTCGGCCCTCGTCGGTCTCTCCGGCGGTATCGACTCCGCGCTCGTGGCGACCATCGCCGTGGACGCCCTCGGCGCGGACCGGGTCCACGGGGTGCTCATGCCCAGCGCGCACTCCAGCGGGCACTCGGTCAGTGACGCCGAGGACCTGGCCGGGCGCCAGGGCTTCGCCACCCGCACCGTCGCCATCGCCTCGGCCGTGGACGCCTTCACGCGGTCCATGGGAGGGGTGGGCGCTCCGCTCACCGGACTGGCCGCCGAGAACCTCCAGGCCCGTGTGCGCGGCACCCTGCTGATGTCCCTGTCCAACGAGGAGGGCCACCTGGTCCTGGCCACCGGCAACAAGAGCGAGGTCGCCACCGGCTACTCCACCCTCTACGGCGACTCCGTGGGCGGGTTCGCGCCCATCAAGGACTGTTGGAAGACCCTGGTCTGGGAGCTGGCCCGCTGGCGCAACGACGAGGCCGTCCGCCTGGACCAGACCCCGCCCATCCCGGAGAACTCCATCTCCAAACCGCCCAGCGCCGAACTGCGCCCCGAGCAGGTGGACACCGACTCCCTGCCCGACTACGCGGTGCTCGACGCCGTCCTGGACGCCTACGTCGGTACGGACAAGGGAGAGGCCGAACTGGTCTTCGCCGGATACGACCCCGAGCTGGTGCGCAGGGTCATCCGCCTGGTGGACCGCGCCGAGTACAAGCGGCGCCAGTCCGCTCCGGGCACCAAGATCAGCTCGCGCAACCTCAGCCGGGACCGGCGGCTGCCCATCACCAACCGCTGGACGGTCTGAGGGGCACCCGGCCGTCCCTAGGCCAGCCCCAGCTCCCGCAGCCGGGCCCCGGCGGCCGCACGGTTGGGCACGTCGAGTTTGGCCAGGATGTTGGACACGTGCACACTCGCGGTCTTGGGCGTGATGAACAGCCGCTCGGCGATCTGGGCGTTGGCGCTGCCCACCACCAGCAGCCGCGCCACCTCCGCCTCGCGCGGAGTCAGCCCGGCCGGTGCCGCGGGCGGGGCCACGCCCCCCACCAGGCCGGATCCCATCCTGCGTGCCAGGTCGGCGGCGGCGTCGGCCAACGGTACCGCCCCGCACTCCTCGGCCGCCGCGTGTGCCCGCCGCACCCACTCCAGGGCCCGGCCGCGGTCCCCGGCCGCCACCGCCGCCTCGGCTGCCCGCAGACGGGCCTGCGCCAGGTGCAGCCGCATGGGCGTGGCCTCCCAAGCCTCCACCGACGCCGTCCACCGCTCCAGCAGCGGGGCGGGCTCCGCGCCGTCCACCGCCGCCAGCCGGGCCGACACGGACGCCCGGTAGGCCTGCTGCACCGTTCCGTGGGCCGGTATCAGCGTCACCAGGTCGGCCACCAGGACCCGCACCCGGCGCGCCGGCTCCACCGTCTCGTGGGGGCGCCCGGAAACCGTGCCCAGCCGTGCGGCCTCGGCCATCACGTCCGCCATCGGCCACGTGTACCCGTGCGCGGATTCCAGGACCAGCCGCTCCAGGGTCCGCTCGGACAGTGTGAGCGCGTCGTCGACCGCGCCCGCGGCCAGGTCCGTCTCCAGGAGCGCCAGCAGGGACAGCTGAACGATGTTCATCCGCTGCGAGGCCAGCGCGTCCGACCGCTCCGGCACCCGCATGGCCCGACGCGCGGCGGCCAGGTCTCCCTGGGCGGCGGCCGCCCGGGCCAGCACCGCGTCGACGTAGTAGCGGTGCTTGCTGAGCGGGTGGGTCCGCAGGACCGCCTCGACGATCCGCCGCGCCTCGGCCAGGTCGCCCAGCTCGAAGTGGATCTCCGCGCGGTTCTGGTGGTTGAAGGTCTTGTGGACGGACGCCCAGCCCATCGCCTCGTGCCGGGCCAGGGACTCCTCCAGCACCGCCAGACCCTCCTCGTGGTGGCCCAGTTCGCGGAGGAAGTGGCCCAGGTTGCCCGCTCCGCGCGCCTCCAGGGAGGGATCGGAGATCTCGGCGGCGTAGCCGATGGCCGCCTCGATCAGCGGACGGCCCCCGTCCAGGTCTCCCGAGTCCATGTGGAGCCGGCCCAGGGTGATGCGGGCGTCGGCGGCCGCGCACATGTCCTCCTGGCCGGCGGAAACGGCGAGTGCGATGGCCTCCTCCGCCAGTGCGCGCGTGGACCTTCCGGCCCTCTCCAGCTCCTTCAGGCGCTCCTGTCCGGGGGTCCCGCGCCGGTCGCCGCGGTGGACCATGCTCTCCCTGGCCAGGATGGACAGCAGCATGCCGTACCCCGGCATGTGCGGCGGGTGCAGCTCCAGGGCCGTGACCAGGTCGATGATCCCGCTGCCGCAGGCCTCCTCGGCGCGTGCCAGCCCGCGGCGGCGCAGCAGGCACGCACGCACCATCAGCGTGTGGTCGTCCCGGTCGTCCTCGGACAGGGTGGCCAGGGCCTCGTCGGCGAGTTCGAGGGCGCGCCTGGGACGGCCCGCCTCCACGGCGGCCCCCGACGCACGGCTGACCACCTCGGCCCAGGTCAGGCCCCGCACCCGCTTTCGGGCGTCGGGTACCCGGTCCCACAGGGCCAGGACCCGCTCCAGCATGTCGAGCTCCTCACCGTAGGCGAGGGTGTCGCCCGCGCGGACCGCCGCCCACCAAGCGGCTTGCAGGGCGCTGGGCAGTTCCTGCGCGGCGTTGTAGTGGTGGGCCTGTTCGGCGGCCCGCCGGTCGGGGGGAACGGAGTCGGGGTACTCGTCGATGAGCTGGGCGAAGCGCATGTGCAGCCGTGCGTGGGGACCGGGCAGCAGCTCGCCGTGCACGGCGTCGCGCAGCAGGGCGTGCCGGAAGCGGTACCCGGTGCGGTCGGCGCGCAGCACGTTGGCGTCCACCAGGGTGCGCAGGGCGGGCTCCAGTTCGCGCTCGGCCAGACCGGCCGCGTGGTAGAGCATCTCGTGCTCGATGCTGCCCGAGACCGCGCCGACCGACGCCACGCGAAGCACCGACATGGCGGTGTCGTCGAACCGGTGCAGAGGCTCCAGGAGCAGGTCGCGGAACTGGTCGGGCACGTCGTGGCCGTCACCGGCGGGGTCGCCGACCGACTCCGCGAACGACTCCACGAACAGGGGGACGCCCTCGGTGCGCCGGTAGAGCTCGTCCATCTCGTGGTGGGTGAGCGCCGTGCCCCGGATCGCGGCGGCCTGGGCGCCGGCCTCGTCGCGGCTCAGCGGTGCCAGGTCGAGCGCCTCGACGCCGGGTACGCGCCGCAGTTCGGGGAGCAGACGGCGCAGCGGATGGGTGCGGTGCAGGTCGTCGCTGCGGTAGGTGGCGATGATCTGTACGCCCGGCAGGTCGAGGTTGCGGGCGAGGAAGACGAGCAGGTCGCGGGTGGCGCCGTCGGCCCAGTGCAGGTCCTCCAGCACCACGGTGACACCGCCGTCCTCGGCGGCCTGGTCGAGCAGGCGCAGGACCTGCTCGAAGAGGATGCCCCGGTTCTCCGGGCGCTGGACGGACACCTCGCCCAGTTCGGGCAGGAGCCGGGCGAACTCGCCCACTCCGCCGGGCGCGGCGGTCTCGAAGGCCTCCCGTCCGCGCTCGCGCAGGAGTTGGCGCAGGACGGCGGTGAAGGGAGCGTAGGACAGTCCGTCCACGCCGAGCTGGAGGCAGCCGCCGACGAACACCGATCCCTGGGGCAGGGCCGAGACGAACTCGCCGACCAGGCGGCTCTTGCCGACACCCGCGTCGCCGCCGACCAGGACCATTCCGGGCGCCTCGGTGTGCGAGCGCCCGGCGTGGTCCCGGAGGAGTCGGAGCTCGGGCCCACGGCCCACGAACACGGTACTGCTCTCGACAAGAACGGGCATGGTGCTCATTATGACCACAAGGTCTGACATCGCAGGTGGCTCCGGGGCCGCACGCCGGAGCTCAGACGGCCCGGCCGTACTCCCCCCGCTTCCGCCGCGGGCGGTGATGGCGCTCGCGGCGCTCCCGCCTGCGCTGCGCGCGCTCCCGCCTGCGCCGTGCGCGCGCATCGGCGCGGGCCTGGCGGGCCGCCCGCAGGTTCTGCGTCTCGCGGGCGCGCTGCTCGGTCATCGCCCGGGCGTTGGCGTTCATCAGTTCGGTGTGGAACACGGTGTTCTCCCCCTCCTCGGGCGCGGACCCCGTGTCCCCGCCGTCTGGTGTCCACGATCGCCCTAAGACCCTGAGGTGCACATGGGGAGGAATCCCCGTCCCGGGGTGGAACAGGACACGTATCGCCCTAAGAACCCCGGGGGCGGAGCCGCCCGGCCCCGAGTCCTGCGGCCCGAGGGCGTGTCACCGCATGCACTTCTGTGATCACTCATAGTTGTCTAAGGGTGTCGGTACGTGAACACGTGGGAGGCGCGGGATGACGGGAACGGTCCGGAAGAACTGGCGGAACGCGGCGTACGGGCGAGCGGTCGCGGCCGGACTGGTGGCGGTGGGGGTGCTCGCCGCCCCGGCACTCGCCGAGGACGACGGGTCCGGAGGGGCGCCGCGGACCCGGCTCGCGGGCGGGGCCGATCCGGCGGCCGGGATGGGTCTGACCCTGGACGCGGGCGCGCAGCCGTCGAGCCCGGGGCGGGAGTTCACGCTGCGCACCACCCTGGCCAACGGCGACGGTGGCACCGTGGAGGGCGCCCTGCTCGCCCAGCACGTCCCTGGATCCCTGGAGATCGTGGAGGTCGGCGGTGACGGGGTGGTCAAGGACGGCATCGTGAACTGGCAGGTCGCCGTGCCGGCGGGGGAGGAGTCGGTGTACACGGTACGCGTGCGGGTGCCGGAGGAGGCCAGGGGACGAGAGCGTCTGACGAGCACCGCCTGCCTGCTGTTGGACCGCGACTCCGAACCGGCCATGTGCGCGAGTGACGCGGTGGTCGTCACCGAGACGACCGTGGCGGGGCGGATGTCGGAGTACATGGACCGCGACGGCCTGCTGAGGGCCGCGGGGGTGGCCCTGTTGGCCGGACTGGCCTGGATGCTGTGGCGGCGGAGGAGCGCTTCGGGGCGCGGGTGAACCGGAACGGGGCGTGCACCGCGCCGCTCCGGCGCACGGCCCGGATCGGCGCCGCCGGGTGTGCTGTGCCGCCGGGCCGCCGAGGCGGATCAATGACTACAAGGCGTAGTAACGTTCCGGTATGGACATCCTCTACTCCGCGCTCGTCTTCCTGCACATGCTCGGTCTCGCGGGCATCCTGGCGGGCTTCCTCATGCAGGTCATGACCGGTAACGCCAAGTCGGCCAAGGTCCTGCTGCACAGTTCCCTGCTCCAGCTCGTCACCGGCCTGCTGCTGGTCGGGATCGCCGAGATGGCCGACCTCGCCGAGATGGACCACGTCAAGATCGCGGTCAAGCTGGTGATCACGCTGGCCGTCGTGGTGGTGGGCGTGCTGAACCTGCGCAAGCCCGCCAACAACCTCGCCGTCATCGCGGGCGTACTCGCCGTCCTCAACATCGGCGTGGCCGTGTTCTGGTAGCCCCCGCTCGTCCCCGCCTCCGGCGGTCCCCGGCGCGGTCCCCGCGGGCCGTCCCCCGCCGGTGGTGGTACGGAACCCGTGGTCCGTGCCACCACCGGCTTTTTCTGTGCCTTTCAGTAATCTTGCAAAGTTTTTCATGCTTCGAGCCGAGGAGCCGGTGCGGGCGTCCCCGCAGTTCACGGCGGAGGTGCCCCGGGGTCGTCTTCGCCGCGAAGGCCCTGCTGGGCCCGGTGTCCACCCAGGTGGGAGTGGTGTTCGTCGCGCTGCGTGAAAGGCGGCACTCCGACGACACGGGCTGTTCACAAGGGCGCACTCGTCTGTTACCTTCATCACGATCACGCAAACTCTTGCAATAACTGCAAGAGAATGGCGGCAGGGGCGGCGTCGCCCCGCCGTGTGACTCCCTCCCCCCAAGGAGCGAACATGAACAGACGCAGACTCGCCTCCCTCACGGGAGCCGTCGTGCTCGGAGCCGGCCTGCTGGCGGCCCCGGCCGCGGCGGCCCCCGGGACGGCCGCCCCCGCGGCCCCGGCCCCCGCCGAGGTCGCGGCCGCCGAACAGAACGGCGGGACCATCGTCCACCTCTTCCAGTGGAACTGGGACTCCGTAGCCCAGGAGTGCGAGGACTTCCTCGGCCCGAACGGCTTCGGCGGCGTCCAGGTCTCCCCGCCCCAGGAACACGTGGTCATCCCCTTCGCCGAGGGCGGCAACTACCCCTGGTGGCAGGACTACCAGCCGGTCTCCTACCAGATCGACAACACCCGGCGCGGCACCGCCGAGGAGTTCGAGGCCATGGTCGCCACCTGCCGCGACAACGGCGTGCGGATCTACGCCGACGTCATCATCAACCACATGACCGGGCCCGGGACGGGCACCGGCAGCAACGGGACCTCGTGGGAGAAGTACACCAACCCCGACCTGTTCGGTGACGGCAGCGCCTCCTACGGCCGCGACGACTTCGGTCCCTGCTACGAGACCATCGGCGACTGGAACGACAAGTGGGAGGTCCAGAACTGTGAGCTCCTGGAGCTCTCCGACCTGAACACGGCCACCCCGCACGTGCGCGAGCAGCTGACCCGCTACCTCAACGGGCTCGTGGCCATGGGCGTGGGCGGCTTCCGGGTGGACGCCTCCAAGCACGTCGCCGAGGCCGACGTCGACGCCGTCTTCGGCGGTCTCGACGACGTGCCCGGCTTCGGTGGCAAGCCCGACGTCTACCACGAGGTCTACGGCGACCAGACGGTGCCCTACACGGCGTACACCCCGTACGGGAAGGTCACCAACTTCGACTTCAAGAACGACTTCGCCGGCAGGTTCGCCGGGGGCGACATCGCCGGGCTGGTCGACATGCCCGACTACGGCGGCCTGACCGCCGACGAGGCCATGGTGTTCGTCGACAACCACGACACCCAGCGCTACACCCCGACCCTCACCTACAAGGACGGGGACCGCTACTACCTGGCCACCGCCTTCATGCTCGCCCATCCCTACGGCACCCCCGTGGTCATGTCGAGCTACGACTTCGGCGGCAACCAGACCGAGGGCCCGCCCAGCGTCGGAGAGGTCGGCGGCAACCCCGCCGGCTGGATCACCGAGGACACCGACTGCTCCAGCGCCGACTGGGTCTGCGAACACCGCGACGGCGCCGTGGCGGGCATGGCAGCCTTCCGTACCTCCACCGAGGGCACCGGCATCGCCCAGCGCGCCGCTGACGGCGCCTCCCGCGTCGCCTTCGACCGCGGCGGCCGGGGCTTCGCGGCCTTCAACGCCGGAAGCGGCACCTGGAACCTGACCGCGCAGACCGCCGTGCCCGACGGCGTGTACGAGAACGCGGCGGGCAGCGGATCGGTCACCGTCTCCGGTGGTCATGTCAGCGCCGAGGTCCCGGCCGACGGCGCGGTCGCCATCCATGTGGAGGGGGTCTGCGGCGACCCCGCCGAGTGCGACGGCGGCACTGACCCCGACGATCCCGGTGAGGGCGGCGTCGTCTCCGCCACCGTGGAGACCTGGTACGGCCAGGAGGTGTACGTGGTCGGCTCCACCCCCGGACTGGGCTCCTGGAACCCGTCGGACGGGGTGAGGCTGTCCACCGACGAGTCCAACTACCCGGTGTGGTCGGGCACCGTCGACATCGGCGCCGACACCGAGTGGAAGCTGGTCAAGGTCGACGGCGCCGGGAACGCCGAGTGGGAGTCCGGCGCCAACCGCGTCGGTCCGGCCGACACCGTCACCTGGCGCAGCGGCTGACGACCCGTGGCGCCCCGCCGTCCCGCTCCGGGGCGCCATCCGTTCGGTCGCCCGGGGCCTCCCCGGGCGACCGCGGCATCCGAAGAACCCATCGACCGGCACCCAGGGCCGGACCACTCATGGCCCCGGCGCCCCCGCGTCCCGCTCTCCTCTGGCGCGGGGGCGCGTGCGTCACACCGGTGACGTCTGCGGCCGACCCATCAGTCGTCGTAGAAGACCCGCTCCATGACCGCGCGCGCCCGGCGGGTGGTACGCAGGTAGGCATCGGTCAGCCGGTCGGAGGGGCCCTCCCACACCTCCTCGTCCGCATCGTCGCCGCCACAGCCCATCGCGCCCGCCACCGCGGCGCGCACCCGCAGGTCCGTGGGGAGCGAGTCACCGCCACGGCCGCGCACCAGCATCACCATCCCGCGCACCCGCGACGCCAGCCTCCAGGCCTGTCCCAGGACCTCGCCGTCCTCCTCGTCCAGGAGCCCGTGCGCCACGGCCGCGTCCAGAGCCTCCAGCGTGCCCGTGGTCCGTAGGTCCGGGTACTCGTGGGCGTGGCGCAGCTGCGTCAGCTGGGCCACCCACTCCACGTCCGACAGCCCGCCCCGTCCCAGCTTGGTGTGCAGCGTCGGATCGGCCCCGCGCGGCAGCCGCTCGGCCTCCATCCGCGCCTTGAGCTTGCGGATCTCCAGCACCGCGGAGGAGTCGATCCCGCCCGCCGGATACCGGATGGGGTCGATCAGCTCCGTGAACGCCTTCCGCAGTCCCGGGTCGCCCGCGACCGGTGCGGCCCGCAGCAGCGCCTGGCTCTCCCACACCTGCGACCAGCGCCCGTAGTACACGGCGTAGGACTCCAGCGTGCGCACCACCGGACCGCTGCGCCCCTCCGGGCGCAGGTCGGTGTCCACCTTCAGCGGCGGCTCCGCGGCGGGCATCTCCAGCAGGCGCGCCAGCTCCCGCACGATCGCCAGCGCCTGTTGGGTGGCCGCGCTCTTGTCCACCCCGGGCAGGGGATCGTGCACGTACATCACGTCCGCGTCGCTGGCGTAGGTCAGCTCACCGCCGCCGAACCGGCCCATCGCCACCACGCACACCCGCGTGAGCGGCTCGTGCCCGGACGCGACCACCACACGGTTCTGCGCCAGGCGCAGCGCGGCCTCGACGGTCACCGCCGAGATGTCGGTCAGCGCCGAGCCCACCTCCTGGATCGAGGACACCTCCAGCAGGTCGGCGGCGGCCGTGCGCAGCAGCTCGCGGCGGCGCAGGGCGCGCACCGCCGCCACCGACTCCTCGGCCGTGTCGTACCGGCGCTGCGCCGCCTCGGCCTCGGCCGACAGCACCCTCGGGCTGCGGCGCGCCAGGTTGGCGTCGTCGGCCAGCATCGCCACCGCCTCCGGGGCGCGCAGCAGCAGCTCCGTCGCATAGCGGCTCGTGCCCAGCAGCCACGCCATACGCTCGGCCACCCGTACGTCGTCGCGCAGCAGCCGCAGATACCACGGGGTGGTGCCCAGGGCCTCGCTCACCTGGCGGAACCCCAGCAGGCCCGCGTCGGGGTCGGGGGAGTCGGAGAACCAGCCCAGCATCACCGGCAGCAGCGTCCGCTGGATCGACGCCCGCCGCGACACCCCCGACGTCAGCGACTCCAGGTGGCGCAGAGCACCGCCCGGGTCGGCGAACCCCAGTGCCTCCAGGCGGTCCCTGGCCTGCTTCGGCGACAGCCGGGCCTCCTCGCCCGGAAGCCTGGCCACCGCGTTGAGCAGCGGCCGGTAGAACAGCTTCTCGTGCAGGCGCCGCACCTCCGAGGACACCTGGCGGCGCGCACCGGTCAGTTCCCTGACCGGGTCCGCGGTGAACCCGAGGGCCCGCCCCAGACGGCGCAGGTGCTCGGGGCCCTCCGGTCCGGCGGAGTCGGGCATCATGTGCGTGCGCCGCAGCCGTTCCAGCTGCAGCAGGTGCTCCAGCCGCCGCAGGAACCGGTAGGAGTCGGCCAGCCCGGACGCGTCCCGGCGCCCCACGTACCCGTGTTCGGACAGGACCCCCAGGGCCTCCAGGGTGTTGCCCGACCGCAGCCGCTCGTCGGTGCGACCGTGCACCAGTTGGAGCAGCTGCACGGAGAACTCGATGTCGCGCAGCCCGCCCGGCCCCAGCTTGAGCTCCCGCTCGGCCTCACCGGCCGGGATGTGCGCCACCACCCGCCGGCGCATCGCCTGCACGTCCTCCACGAAGTCCGTGCGCCCAGCGGCCTCCCACACCATCGGGGAGATCACGTCCATGTAGGCCCTGCCCAGCTCCGTGTCACCGGCGATCGGGCGGGCCTTGAGCAGCGCCTGGAACTCCCAGGTCTTGGCCCAGCGCTCGTAGTAGGCGCGGTGCCCCGACAACGGGCGCACCAGCGGCCCGTTCCGCCCCTCCGGACGCAGCGCCGGGTCCACCTCCCACAGGGTGCCCTCGGCGTCGGTCTCCGACGGGACGCGCATCATCGCGGTGGCCAGCCGGGTCGCCGCGCGCATCGCGGCCTGGTCGTCCACCGGCTCGTCGGAGCCCGGCTCCCCGACCGGCTCGGCCACGAACACCACGTCCACGTCGCTGACGTAGTTCAGCTCCCGGCCGCCGCACTTGCCCATGCCGATGACCGCCAGGCGGCACAGCGCCGCGTCCTCGGGATGTTCGGCGCGCGCCACCGCCAGGGACGCGTCCAGCACCGAGGCGGCCAGGTCGGCCAGCTCCGAGGCGGCCTCGTCCACCGTGCACAGGCCGGTCAGGTCCCGCCCCGCCAGGCGCAGCACCCGTCTGCGGTAGGCCACGCGCAGGAGGTGCCGGAGGGCGGCGGCGGACCCGTCCTCGGACACGGCGGGGTCGGCCACCGGCACGGGGCCGTTGGGGTCGGCGCCCACGGTGTGCAGCAGCCCGCGGCGTATCTCCTCCGGCTCGGGGGAGCGGGCGGCGTCGGCGCCCCGCAGCTCCCGCCAGTCGCCCGGGTGCCGCACCAGGTGGTCGGCCAGGGCGGGGCTGGTGCCCAGCACCCGGCACAGCCGGACACGCAACTCCCGGTCCTCGCGCAGCGCGTCCAGGACCTCGTCCGGATCGGGGTCGTACTCCAGGACCCGGATCAGCCCGAGCAGGGCCTGGTCGGGGTCGGGAGCCGCCGCGAGGGCGTCGATGACGTCGGTGTCGGTCTGGGCGTCCAGACCGGCCTCCGCCACCAACCGCAGGGCCCGGATGCTGTCACTGAAACCGCGCCTGGCGAGTGCGCCTGCCGTCATGTTCGTTCTTCCGTCCCTTGCCACGCGTCAACGGTAACCGTGCGTTCGGCGGGCGGGCGCTCGCGGCCACGCACACCGCTCCCGTCCACGGTGACCGGCGCCCGGGCCCGGAACCGGCTCGGGGCCGGTATCCGAGCGAACGGATACCGGCCCCGATGGGGAGCTGCCGGGCGGACCCGGCCGCCGGATGCTGCCTAGATGTCGTAGTAGAGCTCGAACTCACGCGGGTGCGGGCGCAGGCGCAGGGAGTCGATCTCCTCGGTGCGCTTGAAGTCCACGTAGGTCTCGATGAGGTCCTTGGTGAACACGCCGCCCTCGAGCAGGAACTCGTGGTCGGCCTCCAGGGCCTCCAGGGCCTCGTCCAGCGACGCCGGGACGGTCTTGATGGCCTGGGCCTCCGCCGGGGGCAGCTCGTACAGGTCCTTGTCGACCGGCTCCGGCGGCTCGACCTTGTTCTTGATGCCGTCGATACCGGCCATCAGCATGGCGGAGAAGGCCAGGTACGGGTTGGCCGACGGGTCCGGCACGCGGAACTCGATGCGCTTGGCCTTCGGGTTCGAACCGGTCAGCGGCAGGCGGATGCAGGCCGAGCGGTTGCGCTGGCTGTAGACCAGGTTGATCGGGGCCTCGTAGCCGGGCACCAGGCGGTGGAAGGAGTTCACCGTCGGGTTGGTGAAGGCCAGCAGCGCCGAGGCGTGCTTGAGCAGGCCGCCGATGTAGTAGCGGGCCGTGTCGGAGAGCTGGCCGTAGCCGGACTCGTCGAAGAACAGCGGCTCGCCGTCCTTCCACAGGCTCTGGTGGCAGTGCATACCCGAGCCGTTGTCGCCGAACAGCGGCTTGGGCATGAAGGTGGCCGTCTTGCCCGCCTCGTTGGCGACGTTCTTGACGATGTACTTGTACAGCTGCACGCGGTCGGCCTGCTGGAGCAGGGTGCCGAACCTGATGCCGATCTCGGCCTGGCCGGCGGTGCCGACCTCGTGGTGCTGGAGCTCGACGTCGATGCCCGACTTGATCAGCTGCTGCACCATGTCCGAGCGCAGGTCGCTGTAGTGGTCGACCGGCTCGACGGGGAAGTAGCCGCCCTTGTAGCGGGGACGGTAGCCGCGGTTGCCGCCCTCAAGGGTGGAACCGGTGTTCCAGGCGCCCTCGATGGAGTCGATCTCGTAGTAACCGGTGTTGGACCGGGTCTCGAACTTGACGTCGTCGAAGATGTAGAACTCGGCCTCGGGGCCGAAGAAGGCGGTGTCGGCGACACCGGAACCGCGCAGGTAGGCCTCGGCCTTGCGGGCGACGTTGCGCGGGTCGCGGCTGTAGGACTCCAGGGTCAGCGGGTCGTGGACGAAGAACGTCATGTTCAGCGTCTTGTGCTTGCGGAACGGGTCCAGCACACCGGTGCTCAGGTCCGGGAGCAGCAGCATGTCGGACTCGTGAATAGCCTGGAAACCGCGGATCGAGGAGCCGTCGAACATCTGGCCATCGGTGAACGTCGACTCGTCGACGTTCTCGGTCGGGAGGGTAACGTGGTTCACGCCTCCGAACAGGTCCGTGAAACGGACGTCGAGGAACCTGACGTCCTCTTCTCGGATATAGGCGAGCACCTCGTCGACGCTGCTGAACAAAACGAACCTCCGTGCAGGTGGCTGAGACGGTGGACCGGAGTCCGCTCCATCGAGGACACGTCGGATCGCGCGCCGTCTCCCGGCTTCGTCATCGAAGCTAGGAGGGGGTGGTTTCCGTGCCATGTCTCGATTGTTTCCTGCATGTTACGGAGCCGGCCGTTTTCGCAGTCCAACGCGTCTGACCCGGTCATTTTACCCGTACGAGGCCAGAACGGGACGCTCCGCAACACCGGATGTGGTTCCCGTCACCGACCCGCGGGGCGCACGCCACACCCCTGGGGCCGGTCCGGGCACGCGTGCGCCGAGGACGCGGATACCGTGGGGGCATGAGTGACGAGAGCCGGGGCGGCGCCACCACCGACCCCGGAGACGACTTCCGGTACCGGGGCAACCGGCTCGGCCTGCCCGAGAGCGGGGCGGGCTCGGTGCCCGGTGTCTCCCGCCGCCTGGCCGGTCTCACCCTGGACTGGGCGCTGGCCCTCATGCTGGCCTGGGCGGCCCACGGCCTGGGCCTGGTCGGCCCGGGACCGACCGCCGCCGCGGAGGAGGTCGCGCCGATGGTCGGCAACACCGCCCTCGTCGTCTTCGCGGTCATGAGCATCCTCCTGCTCACCCTCTTCGGCACCACCGTCGGCCGCCGCATCGTCGGTGTGGGAATCCGCGCCACCGGCGAACGCTCCTGGCCCTGGTTCGTCTCCATGACGGTGCGCACCCTGCTGTTGTGCCTGGTCGTCCCCGCCGTCGTCTACGACCGCGACACCCGCGGGCTGCACGACAGGGCGGCCGGAACGGTGGCCACCCGTTACTGAGGCCGCGCGTCGGGGCCCTGGCGCGGCCCGGTGGGCCGCACACGCGTGCGCACCCTCTCCGAGCTGCTGTTAGCATCCGTTCATCGCAGGACGTGTTCCACGGGCCTCGCGCGTCGTTCGAGAACCACCGTTCCGCAGGCGTCGGCCGAAGGCGGTGGGAGGGCGACGGGCGGACGTGTGTCCGCGGAACACAGGTGAGGCTCGGGCGCTCCGAAGACCCCGCACGGCGCTCAGCCCCCGCTCTCCCACGCACATCGCATCCGTCCGAAGGTTCGCATGGCTGGAAAACGCTCCGCCCCCCGCCCCTCGGGCGCACTCAACGCTATGCGGATGTCCGCAGGGCAGTGGGTCGCCTGCGCCGCCACCGCTCTGGCCATCATCGCCAGCCTCAGCGGTTACGGCTGGTACCAGGGCATCGTCGGCAACATCACCACCGCGCAGGTGGACACCGACGACTGGGACCGGCCCACCAGCGTCGAGGGCGTGATGAACCTGCTCATCATGGGCTCCGACATCCGGTCGGGGGAGAACGCCGAGTACGGCGAGGCCGAGGGCGCGCGCCCCGACACCATGCTCATCGCCAGCATCAACGTCGACAACGGTGCGGCCACCCTGGTCAACCTTCCCCGGGACCTGGTCGTGGACCTGCCCGCCTGTGAGGCGACGGAGGGCTACGAGGGGATGAACGCGCACAGCGGCATGATCAACTCGGCGATGAGCTTCGGCGGTGTCGGCTGCCAGTGGCAGACCATCGAGCACGTCACCGGAGTACACCTGGACCACTTCGTCATGATGGACTTCGCCGGGTTCAAGGACATGGTGGACGCCATCGGCGGCGTGGAGATGTGCATCCCCGCACCGGTCGACGACCCCAAGGCGCACCTGACGCTGGACGCGGGAAAGCAGACGCTCAACGGCGAGGAGTCCCTGGGCTACGTGCGCTCCCGCTACGGCCAGGGCGACGGCAGCGACCTGTCCCGGATCGACCGCCAGCAGGAGTTCATGGGCGCCATGCTGCGCCAGGTGCTCAGCAGCGAGGTCATGACCAGCCCGGTGACCATCACCAACTTCCTCGGCGCGATCACCGACTCGGTCACCACCGACGAGGAGTTGACCGTCGACATCATGACCGACATCGCCATCTCCATGCGCGAGGTCGACCTCGAACGCGTCCAGTTCGTCACCGTGCCCAACGGTCAGCACCCCGGCGACCCCAACCGGCTGGCCATGAGCGCCGACGCTCCCGCGCTGTTCGAGGCGATCAACTCCGGCGCCTACCTCACGGACGGCGACGAGGAGGAGAGGTCCGAGGAGTCCGGCGACGCCGAGTCCGGACCCGCTCCCTCCGAGGTCTCCGTGCAGATCATCAACAACGCGGGCATCAACGGCCTGGCGGGCGAGGTCGAGACCGTCCTGCTCGGTGAGGGCTACGACGTCACCGGTACCGGCAACCCCGTGGCCCGGGCCCCGCTGAACACCACGGTCTACTACGCGCCCGGCCAGGAGGCGGCGGCCGACCTGGTGGCCGGTTCGCTGGAGAACGCGGTCACCGAGGAGGTCGCGGGTCTTCCCCAGACCCTGGAGCTGGTCATCGGACAGGACTGGGGCGGTTTCACCGGTGGCGGCGGCTCCTCCGAGCCCGAGGTCTCCGTCACCGAGGACCTGGGCGGTACCACCGCCGAGAAGGAGGAGAGCGCCTGCTGACGGGGGCCCGGCGGCCGGGTGCGGTCTGACACGATACGCACCTTCCGGTAGCATCCGGCCGTTACGTCCGTGTCGCCGCGCGCACAGCGTGCCCTGGCCCCGCCGACCGGATCAGCCCCTGTCCCATACCGAATCGCAGGTGCCCCTTGGCTCCCAGAAACGTGTCCTCGGCCCCGGCCAGGAAGATGAGTCTCGGCCAGTGGGCGGCGTGCGGGGTGACCGGTCTGCTCATCGCGGCGAGCCTGACCGTGTACGCGGGGTACCGGGACGCCCTCAGCATCGACACCGAAGAGGTCAACACCGACGCCTGGGGCGACCGCCCCGCACAGGCGGAGGGGATCCACAACATCCTGCTACTCGGCACCGACGAGCGCGCGGGTGAGAACGCCGGTTACAACGTGCTGAACGGCATCCGTCCCGACGTGCTGGTCGTGGTGAGTATTGATGTGGACAAGGGCGGGGTGACCATGATCAACCTGCCTCGCGACCTGATCGTGCAGTTGCCCGACTGTCCGGCGAACGGCGACTCCCCCGGGGTCGCGGCGGGCACGGTGGACCAGCTCAACCACGCCATGACCTACGGCGGGATGGACTGCCAGGGCAACACGGTGGAGACGATCACCGACATTCACCTGGACCACATGGTGATGGTCGACTTCGCGGGCTTCCAGGACATCGTGAACTCCATCGGTGGAGTGGAGATGTGTGTCCCCGAGCCGATCGACGACCCCAAGGCGCACCTGACGCTGGACGCGGGGGAGCAGACCCTCAACGGCGAGCAGGCGCTGGGTCTGGCCCGTTCCAGGGAGAGCACCGAGTTCGGCAGCGACCTGAACCGCATCGAGAACCAGCAGCGGATGATGGGCGCCATCCTGCGCAAGGTCACCAGCGGCGACATCCTGTCCAGCCCCACCACGCTCTACGACTTCATGGGTTCGGTCACCGACAGCATGGTGACCGACGACGGGCTCACCGTGGACAAGATGACCGATCTGGCCATCTCCATGCGTGAGGTCGACCTGGATCGGATCAACATGCTCACGGTGCCGGTCGTCGAGGCCCCGAGCAACGAGAACAAGGTGGCGCTCAACGAGAGCTCCTCCCGAGAGCTGTTCGCCGCCGTGGCCGCTGGTGACGTACTGCCCGAGGAGGGCGGGGACAAGGGCGAAGACGGGGAGTCCGAGGAGCCCGAGGAAACCGCGGTCGAGCCCGGCGACGTGTCCGTGCGGGTGGTCAACGGTACCGGCATATCCAACCTGGCCGCGGACGTCGAGGCGCTCCTGGTCAACGACCACGGGTTCGACGTCACCGGGACCGGCAACCCCGTCGAGCGCGATCCCGCCGTCACCACGATCTACCACGGCCCGGAGCAGCGGGCGCACGCCGAGGAACTGGCCTCGGTGCTCGTCAGCGGTGCCCAACTGGAGGAGACCCCCGGCTTCGGCGAGGAGCTGGAGCTGGTGATGGCGTCCAGCGACTGGGAGGGCCTGGGCGGGAGCGGGACGTCCGGGGGAGAGGACGGAGGCGAGGGTACGCTGGCCGAACTCGGCGCCACCTCCGCCGCCGAGGACACGGTCTCCTGCGAGTAGTCCCGACGGCCGCGAGGAAGGGCCCGTGAGCACCCCTGGGGTGCTCACGGGCCCTTCTCCCGTTCCGGGGCGGTACCCCCGTGGGCCCGTGACGGCGGCGGAGCGGGACACTGGCATGACAGGCCCCGGCGTATCGTTTATCGTTATTATCGATAAACGATAAGAGAGAGGTCGTCATGTCCCTCCGCCGAGCCCTGGCCCTGTCCTGGTCCAGAGCGGACTCCGCCATCCTCAAGTTCGTCCTCGTCGTCTTCCTGGGTTTCCAGGCGGTGCACGGGCTGTTCCTGGCCGTCTGGGGCGCCGGACTCGTCGCCGCGGACACCAGCGCGGGGCTCAACGTGATCCAGCGGTGGCTGCCCGCCGGCACGCCCGCGCCCGCGGTGGAGGTGCCGGCCCGCGGCGATGTCACCGTCGAGGGCGCCGAACGCATGGTGATCACCTTCCACGACCCCTCACAGGCCGAGCGCCTGCTGCTGGTCGCCCCCTCGCTGCTCACCGTCCTGGCCATCGGCCTGGTCACCTACCTGCTGTTGCGCATGGCCATGACCCTGGACAGGGGGGATCCCTTCACCCCCGCCAACGTGCGCCGCATGTTCGCCATCGCCCTGACGGTGATCGCCGGATCGATCCTGGTCCCCGTCGTCGAGGCGGTCGTCGGCGCCGAGCTGGGGAGCCGGGCGGTGGAGCCGGACGCCCCCGTCTTCTTCGCCCTCACCCTCGGCCTGGAGGGCGGCGTGGTGCCGCTGCTCCTGGTCGGGCTGGTCCTGGCCGCGCTCGCCGAGGTCTTCCGCCGGGGCACACGGCTGCGCGAGGACGTCGAGGGGCTCGTCTGATGCCCCCGGAGGAGGCCACCGGTATCCGCGTCCACCTGGACAAGCTCCTGGCCGAACGCGGTATGACCCTCACCCAGCTGGCCGAGCGGGTCGGCGTCACCGTCGTCAACCTGTCGGTGCTCAAGAACGACCGCGCCAGGGCGATCCGCTTCTCCACCCTGGCCGCACTGTGCCGCGAACTCCGCTGCCAGCCCGGCGACCTGATCGGCTACGAGCCCGGAGCGGGCCCCGGGGAACCCGGCTGAGTCCGGGGCCGCACACGCGAGGGGGCCGCCGCACCCCTCGGTGCGGCCGGCCCCCCTCACGTGTGCGACCAGGCCCGGAGGGGCCCTCTAACCGCCCATCTGGCCGCGCATGCCCCTGGGCATCTTCGCGCCCTTGGGCATGGGGCCCTTGGGCATCTGCATCTTGGCGGGCAGCGCCTTGAGCCGGTAGTTCAGCTCGGCGGTCCCGGCCTTGTCCAGGTTGCGGGGCAGCTTGACCAGCTTGCGCTGGAGTTTGGAGACCGGTACCTGGTCCTCGCCGTTGCCGACCTTGAAGTCGTAGATGGGGGTGTCGTTGGCGACGCGGGAGACACGCTTCTTCTCACCGGCGATCAGCGGCTTGAGCCGGTGCGGGTCGCCCTCACCGACCAGGACCACGCCGGGGCGGCCCACCACGCGGTGCACGACGTCCATCTGCTTGTTGGCGGCCACGCCCGGCTCGACCGACCAGTTGCCGCGCATGTTCTCCAGGATCGCCATCCCGGCGCCCAGGCGCCCGTCCAGCATCTTGTACTGGACGCGCTGCGCGGAGCGGGTGAAGATGATGAAGCCGACCAGGAAGGCGACCGGCAGCCCGGTCAGCGGCCACAGGATCCACGAGCCGGTCCAGAGACCGATACCGACGAAGACCGCGAGGATGACCACCGCCGCGCTGACCGCGAGCGGGATGCTGCGCGGGCTCTGCTGGTGGACGACCTTGGCGACCATGCCGATCTGCTTGAGCCGGCCCGGCTGCTTCTCGGCCCCGTCCTTGCCCTGGGCCGTGTTCTGGGAACCCTTTTTCGCCATCGTGCTCTCAGGCAGCGTGCGCCGACACCGGTCGGCGGGGAAGAGATCCCCGGGCTGCCTTGCCTCCTCTTCGCGGTCGACCTGGGTGCGGCGCCTTGCGGCGCCACCGACGGGGCGCCTCTCCTCACCAGGATATGTGGACGTGGTCCCGTGTGAGGAACGGTGGCCCGCGGGCCACCGTTCCAGGTTGGTCACGACTCGGGCGAAAAGCCCGTTATGCGTTGTTCGCCAGGGCGGCGTTCTCGGCGTCCCGCTTCTCCCGCGCCTGCTTGTACAGGCGGCCCGCGCGGTAGGAGGAGCGCACCAGCGGACCCGACATGACACCGGCGAAGCCGATCTCCTCGGCCTCCCGGCCCAGCTCCACGAACTCCTCCGGCCTCACCCACCGGTCGATCGGGTGGTGCAGCTTGGAGGGGCGCAGGTACTGGGTGATGGTGAGCAGGTCGCACCCGGCCTCGTGCAGGTCGCGCATCGCCTCGCTGATCTCCTCACGGGTCTCGCCCATGCCCAGGATCAGGTTCGACTTGGTGACCAGGCCGTCCTCACGGGCCTCGGTGATCACCCTGAGGGAGCGCTCGTAGCGGAAGCCCGGACGGATGCGCTTGAAGATCCGCGGCACCGTCTCGATGTTGTGCGCGAGCACCTCCGGACGCGAGCCGAACACCTCGGCCAGCTGGTCCGGGTCGGCGTTGAAGTCGGGGATGAGCAGCTCCACGCCCGTGTCCGGGTTGAGCTCGTGGATCTTGCGGACGGTCTCGGCGTACAGCCAGGCGCCGCCGTCCTCCAGGTCGTCACGGGCCACACCGGTGACGGTGGCGTAGCGCAGCTCCATGGTCTTCACGGAGTTGGCGACCTTGGTCGGCTCCATGCGGTCCAGGGCGCTGGGCTTGCCGGTGGCGATCTGGCAGAAGTCGCAGCGCCGCGTGCACTGGTCGCCGCCGATGAGGAACGTCGCCTCCCGGTCCTCCCAGCACTCGTAGATGTTGGGGCACCCGGCCTCCTGGCACACCGTGTGCAGGCCCTCGCTCTTGACCAGGGACTGGAGCTCGGTGTACTCGGGCCCCATGTGCGCCTTGATCTTGATCCACGGCGGCTTCTTCTCGATGGGGGTCTCGCTGTTGCGCGCCTCCACGCGCAGCAGCTTGCGGCCCTCAGGAGCGATGGTCAACGTGAACCCGTTCCCTTCTGTGCCCCGTGACGGGGACCCTTCCGCCCCTTGTGGGGGCGCTTCGTCCCTGCGGGGACTGGCTCATGGTGTGGTGTGTCATCCACGGGCGGTGGCGCCGGAGAGCAGTTCGGCGCCGTCGGTGTGGCTGTACCCCTCCGCACCGAGGACGTCCGCCAGGTGGCGTTCCATCCGCGGCCGTACGTCGGCCACGGTCACGGCACGCCCCAGCTCGACGGAGAGCGAGGTGGTCCCGGCGTCGGCGATCCCGCACGGGATGATCCGGTCGTACCACGACAAGTCATTGTCGCAGTTCAACGCGAGTCCGTGCATACCGACCCCACGGGCGATCCGGCAGCCGATGGCGGCCACCTTGCGCTCGATCAGTCCGCGTTCGGGGTCGGCGTCCAGCCACACCCCGGTGCGTCCCTCCACCCGTCCGCCGGTCAGGCCGTACTCCGCGATGGTGCGGATAATGGCCTCCTCCAGCATCCGTACGTAGGCGATCACGTCCACGGGGTCCGGCATCCTGACGATGGGGTACACCGTCAGCTGTCCGGGGCCGTGCCAGGTGATCTTGCCGCCCCGGTCGATGTCCACGACAGGCGCCCCGGGGTCGGTGATGGGACGATCCCACCTCCCGGTGCGTTTTCCTGCGGTGTAGACGGGCTCGTGCTCCAGGAACAGGACCGTGTCGGCCACCTCATCGGCGACGCGGCGCTCGTGGAGCCGCTTCTGCAGATCCCAGCCCTGGTGGTACGGGACGGGAGTGTCGCCCAGCCATGCGTAAACGAGATCACTCACACACCCACCTTACGCCCCGGTGGAGGGCGAGGGTCTGGCCAGGATGTCGGATAGCGCACGGTCGAGGGTGGGCAGGTCGAAGGAATACCCGGCCTTGCCCAGGCGTTCGGGCACGACCCTCAGGTCGGTCAGCGCGCTCTCCTCGGCGAAGTCCCCCAGGACCGCGCGCAGCGCCGCCGCCGGAACCGGAAGGAACGCCGGACGTCTCAGCGCCCTGCCCAGGGCCCGGGAGAATTCCGCGTTGGTCACCGGCTCCGGCGCGCACATGTTCACCGGCCCGGTGACCTCGGGGTGCTCCAGCAGGAAGCGTACGGCCCCGATGTGGTCGCGCATGGCGATCCAGCTCATGTACTGCGCGCCCGACCCCAGACGGCCGCCCAGTCCTGCCCGGTACAGCGGCGACAGTGTGCGCAGCATGCCGCCCGAGCGGTCGAGCACAACCGAGGTGCGCATGTGGGCGACCGACAGGCCCGCCTCGACGGCGGGGGCGGCGGCCTCCTCCCAGTCCTGGCAGACCCCGGCCAGGAACCCGGTGCCCGGCGGGCTGTCCTCGGTGGCGGCGTGTCCGCCGGTGTCACCGTAGTAGTGCGCTCCCGACGCGGTCAGCAAACGCGGGGGCGGGCCGGTCATGCCCACCAGCGCCTGGCACAGCGTGCGGGTGCCGCGCACCCGGCTGCGCCGGATGAGGGCGCGCCGGTGCCGTGTCCACAGGGCCGGGCCGATCGGCGCGCCGGCCAGGTGCACCACGGCGTCGGTCTCGTGCAGGGCCACGGTGTCCACCCGGCCCTGCTCGGGGCGCCACTCCGCCTCCTCCACGCCCGGTGGATGCTGTCCCCGCGGCAGGTGCCGCACCATGCGCACCACCGTGTGTCCGTCGTCGAGGAGGGACGCCTCCAGCGCCCTGCCGATGAGTCCTGATGCCCCCGTGATCGCCACTCTCATGGTCCAGGGTCTACCCTCAGGGTCTCCGAACTCCCGTGACGGAGGCCGTCAAAGGTGCGTTCCGAGGGAGCCGGCCGGTTTTTCCTCGGCTTTTTCCGCGAAAGAGCTGCGGGAGGGCTCCCCGTTCTTCTACCTTGAAGGTGGCACAGGAACTCCGCGTCATCGCGGAGATACTGCGGGCGACGCGCTGTCGGGCTGGCTGCCGCGCGCCCGGCCACAGACCTTTGATGATGGGGATCATCAGGGGATGGTGATTGGTGGGGTAGAAAAGCGGGGCGGTGCCGTGAGGCACCGCCCCGTTCACTGTGTCTGCCTTGGGGCTCCGCTTCGCCTCGCCCCGTGTTCGGGCGACACCTCCTTGGGGCTCCGCTAACCGGGGTAGGGGCGGCGCTCCCGGGCCTCGCGCAGGGCCAGCGCCCACCACGCCAGCTGGTGCAGCATCCTCTCCACGGCCGCCTCCGCCTCCGACATGTCCACCACCGGATCGCCGTCGGCGCCGAACATCGTCTGCGCGTTGTGCAGGCTGACCGTGTCGCGGATCGTGGCGGTGTGCAGTTCCGAGAAGACCGACCGCAGCTGCTCGATCGCCCGCAGGCCCCCGGACATCCCCCCGTAGGAGACGAATCCGACCGCCTTGCCGAACCACTCCCGGCGCGCGGCGTCGATGGCGCTCTTGAGCTCGCCGGGGTAGCCGTGGTTGTACTCCGGAGTCACCACCACGAACCCGTCGGCGGCGTCCACGGTCCGGATCGACTCCGGGGCCATCGGTCCGCCGTGGCCGTCCGCCGGACTGATGTCGTCCACGTCGAGGAAGTCGAACCCCACGTCCGGGTCGGGGTGTTTGACGGCGCGGTCCACGAACCAGCGCGAGACGGCGGGGCCGGTGCGGCCCCTGCGGTTACCGCCGAGGATGACCGCGATCCGAAGGTTGTGCATGTGGGTCCTTGCTTCTTGGTGCCGTCTCGGCCCACGGGAGAGCGGGCACGTCGGGCGGGCACGCGCGGATCGGCTCTGCCCTGGCGGGAAAGGAGCCGCGCGGCGCACCGTCGGTTCTTCGGGACGGGCCAACGCTAGAACCTCAACACTGCTTGAGGTCAAATCGGTCAGGCCCCCGAGGGCCGCCCCGAAAGGAGACGGACCCGAAAGACGGAGCCGGGCCGGGAACCGCGTGGGCGGCGCCCGACCCGGCGGGGTCGTGCGGGAGGACCAGGCCGGACCGGGCCCGGCCCGCCTAGGCCATGCCCAGGTCGCCTTCGAAGGCGCCCTCCTCCAGCCGGCTCTTCACCGCCTGGAGGAAGCGTCCGGCGTCGGCGCTGTCGATCAGGCGGTGGTCGTGGGCCAGCGACAGGTACACCATCGAGCGCACCGCGATCACCTCGTCGCCCATGGACAGGTCCTCGACCACGACGGGGCGCTTGACGACCGCGCCGGCGCCCAGGATCGCCACCTGCGGCTGGTTGATGATCGGCGTGCCGAACAGCGCACCGGTGCAGCCGGTCTCGGCGATGGTGAACGTGCCGCCGCCCAGCTCGTCCGGGCCGAGCTTGCCGGTGTGGGCGCGCTCGGTCAGGTCCGTGATCTTGCGCGCGAGGGCGCTCAGGTCCAGCTTGCCCGCCTCCTTGACCACCGGGGCGAGCAGGCCGCGCGCGGTGTCCACCGAGACGCCGAGGTTCTCCACGTCGTGGTAGGTCACCTCCCGCTTGTCGCTGTCGATCACCGCGTTGAGCTTGGGGTGGGACCGCAGGGCCCTCACCGCGGCCAGCGCGAAGAAGGGGAAGAAGTCCAGCGGGAGGTTCTCGCGCTCGGCGAAGCGGTCGGCGGCCTGCTCGCGCAGGCGGGCGATCTTGGTGACGTCCACCTCGATGACCTGCGTGGTCGTGGCCGAGACGTGCAGCGACTCCACCATCCGGTCCGCGATGGACAGGCGCAGGCGGCTGAGCTTCTCGGTGCGGCCGCGCAGAGAGGCGTCGTCCGCCACCTTGCTCGGCGCCGAGGACGGGGCCGGTGCGGCGGCGCGCGCGGCTTCGGCCTTCTGGTCCTCGGCGGCCTTGAGCACGTCCTGCTTGCGGACGCGTCCGCCCACGCCGGTGCCCTTGACGCGGCCCAGGTCCACGCCGTGCTCGGCGGCGAGCTTGCGCACCAGCGGCGTCACGTAGGCCTCGGTCCCGGAGTCGGTGCCCGAGGCACGGCCGGTGCCGCTGAGGGTCTCGATGTCCACGGACGGCCCCTCGTGGGCCTGCTCCCTGTCCGCGGCGGGCTCGGGCTCGGGCTTGGGAGCGGGCTCCGGCTCCGGCTCCGGCTCCGGCTTCTCGGGCGCGGGCTCCGGCTCCGGCTTCTCGGGCGCGGGCTCCGGCTCGGGCTGCGGTTCGGCCTCGGGCGGGGCGGGCGCCTCGGAGGAGGCCGGGGGCTCGTCGCCGGTACCGCCGATGACGGCGATCTCCTGGCCGATCTCCACGGTCTCGTCCTCGTCGACGAGGATCTTGGTGAGTACACCGGCAGCCGGTGACGGAATCTCGGTGTCCACCTTGTCGGTGGAGACCTCAAGGAGCGGTTCGTCCGCCTCGACGGTGTCGCCCACGTTCTTCAGCCACTGTGTGACGGTGCCCTCGGTGACGCTCTCGCCCAGGGCCGGCATGGTCACCGACGTCTTCGGGCCGCCGGAGGAGGCCTCCGACTGCGCGGACCGGGCAGGTGCGGGTTCCGGCTCCGGCTCCGGCTCGGGCTCTTCGGCCGCCGCGGGCTCGGGCGCGGGTTCGGGCTCCTCGGCCGCCGCGGGCTCGGGGGCGGGCTCCTCCTCCGGCTCGGACCGGGAGGCCTCGGCAGCGGGTTCGGCACCGCCCTCGTCGGCGCTCTCGCCCTCACCGCCGATGATGGCGATCTCCGCGCCGATCTCCACGGTCTCGTCCTCGTCGACGAGGATCTTGGTGAGTACGCCCGCGACCGGTGACGGAATCTCGGTGTCCACCTTGTCGGTGGAGACCTCAAGGAGCGGTTCGTCTGCCTCGACGGTGTCGCCCACGTTCTTCAGCCACTGTGTGACGGTGCCCTCGGTGACGCTCTCGCCCAGGGCTGGCATGGAAACGGAAGTCGGCATGGGTTCCTCGTTGGATCTGGGCGCGGTCTCTGCCCAACCCCTTGACTGGGCAGCGCGGATGTGTGCGGGGGCGGGCCTTGGCGGCCCGCCCCCGGATGGTGCGGTCAGTCGTGGACGTGGAGCGGCTTGCCCGCCAGCGCCAGGTGCGCCTCCCCGAGCGCCTCGGACTGGCTCGGGTGCGGGTGGACCAGTTGCGCCACCTCGGAGGGCAGCGCCTCCCAGTTGTAGATCAGCTGGCTCTCGGCGACCAGCTCTCCGACGCGGCTGCCGACCATGTGGACGCCCAGTACCCGGCCGTCCTTCTCGGCGATGACCTTCACCGCGCCCTGCGTCTGCAGGATCTGGCTCTTGCCGTTGCCCGCGAGGCTGTAGTTCATCTCCACGACGTCGTGGCCGCGTTCCTTGGCGACCTCGGAGGTCAGTCCCACGGACGCGACCTCGGGCTCACAGTAGGTGACGCGGGGAACACCGTCGTAGTCGATCGCGGGCGGGTTCTGCCCCGCGATGTGCTCGGCGACGAAGATGCCCTCGGCGAAACCCACGTGGGCGAGCTGGAGGGTGGGGATGAGGTCGCCCACGGCGTAGACGTTGCCCACGCCGGTGCGCAGGTTCTCGTCCACCTGGACGAAGCCGCGCTCCAGGGTGACGCCTTGCTCCTCGTATCCCAGGTCCTCCGAGACGGGGCCGCGGCCGATGGCGACCAGCAGGATCTCGGCGTCCAGGGTCTTGCCGCCCTGGAGGGTGACGGTCACGCCGGAGTCGGTGGTCTTGACCGACTCGAACGGCGTGCCCAGCTCGTAGTTGATCTTGCGCTTGCGGAAGGCGCGCTCCAGCAGCTTGGAGCTCGACTCATCCTCCGCCGGCACCAGGCGGGGCAGGGCCTCGACGATGGTGACGTCGGCGCCGTAGGAGCGCCACACGCTGGCGAACTCCACACCGATCACGCCGCCGCCCAGGACGATGACCGACTCGGGGACGCGGTTCATGTCCAGGGCCTGGTCACTGGTCATGACCTTCTCGCCGTCGATGTCCAGGCCCAGGGTCTTGGGCTTGGAACCGGTGGCCAGCAGGATGTTGCGGCCCTTGTAGACGGTGCCGCCGACGGTGACCTCGTCCTCGCCGGTGAGCTTGCCCTCACCCTCCACGACGGTGATCTGGCGGGACTTGACCAGGCCGGTCAGGCCCTTGAACAGGCCGCCGACCACCTTGTCCTTGTACTTGTGCACGGCCTCGATGTCGATGCCCTCGAAGGTGGCCCTGACACCGAAGTTCTCGCTCTCCTTGGCGGAGTCGGCGATCTCGGCCGAGTGCAGGAGGGCCTTGGTGGGGATGCACCCGCGGTGCAGGCAGGTGCCGCCGAGCTTGTCTTTCTCGATCAGGACGACGCTCATGTCCAGCTCCGCGGCGCGCAGTGCCGCCGCGTAGCCGCCGCTGCCGCCGCCAAGGACGACGAGGTCGAAGGTGCCGCCGCTCTCACTCACGGAACGAACTCCTTGTTGTGTGGCTGGTGATGGGTGGTGGGGCCGCGGACGGGGCTGGGGAAACGGGGGGCGGCGTCCGCGTCCGCGGTGCCGGGGAGGGGCGGACGCTCCGGCTCACAGGAGACCCGCCCCGCCCACGGGGACTACCTGGCGTACTCCTCGGCGATGCGGACCAGTGTGCGCGTGCCCGCGCCGGTGCCGCCCTTGGGGGTGTAACCGTGCGGGCCGCCGTGGTTGAAGGACGGGCCCGCGATGTCGAGGTGCGCCCACTTGACGCCGTCCTCGATGAACTCCTTGAGGAAGATGCCCGCGGAGAGCATGCCGCCCCAGCGCTCGCCCGCCACGTTGGCGATGTCGGCGACCGAGGAGTCCAGGCCCGAGCGAAGCTCCCCGGGCAGGGGCATCGGCCAGGAGGTCTCGCCCGCGGCGCCCGAGGCGGAGACGATGTCGGCGCGCACGTCGTCGTCGTTGGACATGACCGCGAACACGCGGGTGCCGAGTGCGACCAGCTGGGCGCCGGTCAGGGTGGCGATGTCCACGACCAGGTCGGGCTCGTCCTCCTGCGCGCGGACCAGGGCGTCGGCCATGACCAGGCGGCCCTCGGCGTCGGTGTTGAGGACCTCCACGGTCTTGCCGCCGTAGATGGTCAGCACGTCGGAGGGGCGCTGGGCGGTGCCGCTGGGCATGTTCTCGGCCACGGCCAGGTAGCCGACGACGTTGACCTTCAGGCCCAGGGCGGCGATGGCGCGCATGGCGGCGAGCACGGAGGCGGCGCCGGCCATGTCGGACTTCATCCAGTCCATCGAGCCCGCGGGCTTGAGGGACAGGCCGCCGGAGTCGAACGTGATGCCCTTGCCGACGAAGGCGACGGTGCGGGTGGCCTCCGGGTGGGTGTGGGAGAGGCGGACCAGGCGAGGCGGGTTGGCCGAGCCCTGACCGACGCCGGTCAGGCCGCCGTAGCCGCCCTCGGACAGGGCGCGCTCGTCCAGGACCTCGATCTGGAGGCCGGTCTGCGCGGCGATCTCCTGGGCGGTGTCGGCCAGGTCCTCGGGGACCAGGTCGGCCGGTGCGGTGTTGACCAGGTCACGCGTGAGGTTGACGGCCTCGGACAGGACGGTGGCGCGCTCGGCGGCGTCCCCGGCGTCGGAGGAGACCAGGACCAGCTCGGCGGCCGCGTCGGCCTTCTTGCCGTTCCCGGTGCGGTACCGGTCGAATTCGTAGGCGCCCAACCGTGCGCCGAGGGCGACGGCCTCGGCTTCGGCGGAGGTCTGGGCGGGCAGGGCCAGGACGACCCGGCCCGCACCCCCCGGGCGCGAGGTCAGGGAACGCAGCGCGGCACCGGCCGCGCGGGACAGGATGCCGGAGTCGACGGGACCCTCGGCGGGCGCCGGGCCGAGACCGACCGCGACGACGACCGGGGCCTTGACGGCTCCGAGGGAGGCAAGGGTGTGCACCTCCTCGGGGGCGCCGCTCGCTCCCAGGAGCGACAGGGTCTGGGCGAGGCCGCCTGAGAAGGCGGCATCGACGTCATGTGCGCCCGACGCGGGCTCCGGAGCGTCGCCTCCGGAGTGGTAACCGACGACAACGGCGTCGGCGTCGAGCGAACTGGGGGACTCCGTATTTACTGACAACGACGTGCTCACACTCCCGATGCTAGTCGCCTCGTGCGCTCGGCGGCGACGCGGCGCCCCGGGGTGGGAGGGGGTCTGACGCGGCGCTGCGGGCGATTCCGGAGAGCGGGGGTTCCCCGGGGCGGCCCCGGCCCGTTCGGGCGGCGAGGGGGGCTCTGGCCGCCGGTGGAGGGCGTCGTGCGCCGTCGTCCGGGTGGTGGCGGTTCCCCGTGTGCGGAATCCGTGAAACCCGGTGTGAAAAAATGTGATGATCATGACATCGGGGGTTCCTGGAGATTACCCGTTGGTAGGAGGCCGCCTGGTGGAGCCGCCTCCCACGCGCACGGCGGGTTCCGCGCGTCCCGGCCCGGTGGCCCTCACCCCCAGGCGGAGGCCGCCGCGGCCACCACGAGTACCGCCGTCGCGGCGGACTCCACCAGAGCGCCCAGCACATCACCGGTGACCCCGCCCAGCCGCCGCACCGCCCGACGCAGTACGCCGCCCGCCATGAGCAGGCCCGCGACCGCCGCGAGCACGCACGCCAGCGCGAACACCGGAGCATGTGCCCAGCCCGTCAGGCACACCACGGCCGTGAAGGCACCGGCGGCCAGCGCCCCCGGCCAGCGCACGGTCCCCGCCACGAACGCGCCCAGCCCCTCCGGGCGCGCCGACGGCACGCGCGGTGTGCACGCCAGCGCCACCGCGAGCCGCCCCACCGCCCCGGCCGCCGCCGCGCCCGTCAGCGCCGCCCACGGGGAGGCCGCCGCCAACTGGCCCAGCGCCAGCACCTGCGCGCCCAGCACGACCACGAGGGTGACCACGCCGAACGGGCCGATGTCGGAGCGCCTCATCACCTCCAGGGCACCCTCGGCCGGACGGCCGCTGCCCAGTCCGTCGGCGAGGTCCGCCAGACCGTCCAGGTGCAGCCCCCGGGTCAGCAGCGCGGCTAGGCCCACGGCGAGTACCGCCGCCAGCGGCGCGGACAGCCCCGCGGCCGTGCCCAGTACGGCCACCGCACCGGTCAGAGCGCCCAGGAGCGCACCCAGGACGGGCGCCCACACCATCGCCCAGCCGGCGGCGGAGCGGTCCACCCGCTCCACGCGCACGGGGAACACGGTGAACGTCCCCAGCGCCATCCTCGCGCCGGCGACCGCAGGGGAGGGGCCGGAGCCGTGGTCGGGACCCGGGGAACCGCCGCGGGCCGCACCGGTCACGGGAACTCCATGACGCGGCCCGCGGTCACCAGCACGACCTCCTCGGACTCGGCGGCCACCCACTGGTTCAACCGGCCCAGGTGGTCGCGGAACAGCCGCCCGGCGCGGGTCGCGGGCACCACGCCCGCCCCCACCTCGTTGGTGACCGCCACGACGTAGGCCTGGGTCTCGCGCCAGGCCTCCAGCAGTCCGTGCACCGCGGCCTCCACCCGGTCCTCGGCGCCGGGGGGAGGGGCCTCCTCCCACAGCCCGGCCTCACCCATCACCCAGGTCAGCCACGTGCCCAGGCAGTCCACCAGGACCGCGCCCCGGGACCGCTTGAGCACCGCAGCCAGGTCGGTGGTCTGCTCGGTGCGCCACCACCACGGGCGGCGCCGCACGTGCCGGTCCACGCGGTCCGCCCACTCGGGGTCCTCGACCGGGTCCGGTACCGGGCCGGTCGCCGCGTACAGCACCCTCGGCTCGGCCATCAGGCGCAGCTCGGCCTCGGTGGACTTGCCGGATCGGGCACCGCCGGTCACCAGGGTCCGGTGCGGGCCGTGCGGCCGCGACTCCGGCCACACGGCGGGCGGGCACGACAGGGCCTGCCCGTCGCCCGGCATCAGGGCGCCCCACAGCCGCGCCCGCCGGGCGAACTCCGCCGGGGAGCGGACGCGGTGGTCGCCGCCGACCGCCACGACGGCCGTGGTCACCCCGATCACCCCCGAGCGGCGCAGTTCGCCGATGACCTCGGGGCGCTGCGCCGCGTCCACGATGACCATGTCCACCTGCTGGTCGGGCCGGGCCGAGGAGTAGCCGGAGGAGCCCTCCGCCCGCGCCTCCGCCGGGGGGACGCCGGGCAGGGATCCGGGCCCCGTGCGGGCGTACAGCAGCCTGCCGCCGTCAGGGCCCTCCAGCAGGACGCCGTCGGGTGTCGGGAACACCGAGTACCCCGGGGGCACCGGGCCCACCGCACCCGTCTCGCGGATACGGAAGCGGTCGTCCACGGTCACGCGTAGGGGCAGGCGCCGTTCGGCGAGGGCCTTGTTGCAGGAGGCGCAGGTGCACTGCGGGGCGGGCCACCCCGAATGGCCGGCTGTCCCGAGAAAACGGATACGCACCCAACGAGTAAACCGCATGGCCCGCCGAGTTCCGGTCAGCTTCCCGGCTCCCGGAGGAGATCGGCCCGCGGACGGGTCCCCGGTCCGCTCGCCCGGTTGGTTAGGCTCTGGACAGGATCACGGTGACCGGATGCTGTGACCTCCGCGACGAAGGGGTGGCCGAACATGGCGTGGAGCTGGCGGTACTACGGGGCCGAGGGTTCCGGCCCGGCGGGACAGGACCTGCCCGCCGAGTCGTTCACCTCGCGGGGCGACGCGGAGAGCTGGCTGGGCGAGAACTGGCAGGAGCTCGCCGAGGGCGGCGTGAACCGGGTCGCCCTGTTGGAGGGTGACAAGGAGGTCTACGCGATGTCCCTGGAACCCGTCGACTAGGTCGTGATTCCTTTGCATCGTTCCGGGACCGCGTCCGCCGGGCTGCCTCCCGCTGACCCGAAAGCCCTCTGAAAACACTCCCCAGACGCCTCCGCCGTGCCCCGCGGGGCACGGCCCCCTCGCGGGCGGTACCGGGGCACACGCGAGGACAACGGGGACGTGATCTCTCCTCTGCGCAACCTGGCCGTCCTGGAACTGGCCAACATTCCCCTGTTCGCCGTGGTGCTGTTCCTGTTCCTGGACGTGCCCGCCTCCCCGGCCAACCTGGCCGGGTTCGCCCTGTTCGCCCTGCTGCTGGTCCAGGGCGGTGCCTACTGGTGGTCCAAGGTGCGCCAGCTGCGCGCGCGGGCTCGGGTCCCGGAGGGCCTACCGGTCCTTCGCGTCCTGAGGTGGGTGAACCCGCTGCTGCTCCTCGTGGGCGGCGCGGTCGCGGCGGCGGCCCTCGCCGAGGGCGTCCCCTGGACCCGTGTGTGGCCGGGCCTGGGCCTGTGGCTGTTCGCGGTCCTGGAGTACGTCAACTACTTCCACGTCCAGCTGTCCCACCAGACCCGCGCGGACCTGTCCCGGCTGCTGCGCACCAGGCGCCTGCACCGCTCCCACCTGTCCCGCGACATGGCGCGCTGACCGGTCCGGGGGAGGGAGGGCGACGGGGCCCACGGCCAGCGGTTCCCCGGCTCCACCTCCGGGGGAAGCCGAGGAAGGTCCGGATGACGCCGACCCCGGCGGCCCCCGATGGCGGTCCCCAGCGCATCGATGGCCCGGGCGGTGCCCATGGGCCCCTCCTCCGCGGCGTGTGTGGCGCGGCGGCTGCCCGGAGCGGGCGGGGCGGCACCAGGAACGCTCGTCGATCCGGACGCGAAGGGCCCCGGCCACCCGGAGGTGGTCGGGGCCCGAGGCGCACAACGCGGCGGTCCCAGCCCTTGGGGGGGTGGTCCGGGCGCCGGGGGCTCCCGCCTTCGGGGTGCCCGGACACGGGGCGAAGCGGAGCCCCCGAAGAGCACGGCTCAGCCGCGGATGTTCTCCGGGCTCTTGGTCAGCGCCGGATCGCGCTTGACGCTGTCGTCGAGGATCTCGTCGATCCTGGTGAGCAGCCCCGCGTCGAGCTCGACTCCGGCGGCCTTGACGTTGTCCTCCACCTGCTCGGGGCGGGAGGCGCCGATGATCGCGGACGACACGTTCTGGTTCTGCAGCACCCAGGCCACGGCCAGCTGGGCCAGGGACAGGCCCGCCTCGGCGGCCAGCGGCTCCAGCTTCTGCACGCGCTCCAGCAGGACCTGGTCCTCAAGCGGTCCGCGCAGGAACTTCCCGCTGTTGGGGTCGGCGGCGCGCGAGCCCTCGGGCAGCTCCTGGCCGGGCTTGTACTTGCCGGTCAGGACGCCTCCGGCGATCGGCGACCACACGATCTGGCCGATGCCCTCGCGCTCGGAGAGCGGAACGACCTCGGGCTCGATGACCCGCCACAGCATGTTGTACTGCGGCTGGCTGGAGACGATCCGGTCGAAGCCCATCTCGTCGGCGATCTTGAGCGCCCGCTCGATCTCCTCGGCACGCCACTCCGAGACACCGACGTAGAGGACCTTGCCCTGGCGGACCAGGTCCTCGAAGGCCCGCATGGTCTCCTCCAGCGGTGTGGAGTGGTCGAACCGGTGCGCCTGGTACAGGTCCAGGTAGTCGGTTCCGAGGCGGCGCAGGGAGTCCTCCGCGCCGCGGATGACGTGCTTGCGGGACAGGCCCTTGTCGTTCTTGCCCTCTCCCATGGGCCAGAAGACCTTGGAGAAGATCTCCAGCCCGTCCCGGCGCTCATCCTTCAGTGCGCGGCCGAGCACCTCCTCCGCCCGTCCCTGGGCGTAGGCGTCGGCGGTGTCGAACGTGGTGATACCCGCGTCCAGCGCCGCGCGGACACAGGCCTTGGCCGTGTCCTCCTCCACCTGGGAGCCGTGCGTGAGCCAGTTCCCGTAGGCGATCTCGCTGACCATGAGACCGCTGTTGCCTAGATGCCGAAAGTCCATGCCGAGCACTCTAGTAGGCGGTTGTGGCTCTTCGCGAGGTTTTCGACCAAGTGTGCGGAAATGGGGAGAAAGCCCCCATGAAGGAGCGAGTGAAGGGCCGGTGCGAACACCGGCCCTGCTCACACTGCTCGGTCCGGAGGGGTGGGAGGGAAGCTAGCGCGCGCTGCGCGGGGTGGGGTCCTCGCGGACCTTCAGCCGCGGCTTGGGCAGGCGCAGGCGGCGGAACTGCAGCTGGCGCATGGCCGCGTACATCCCGATGCCCTTGATGGTGGGGTCGCCGGGGAAGTACTCGGAGGCGCGCTTCTTGACCGTGCGGCCCACCAGGACGCCCTCGGCGATGATCGTCACCATCATCAGCGGCCACGCCACGTAGGCCACACCGACCTGGAAGACCGGGTTGTTGATGAACAACAGGGCCACGATCAGGATCGAGAACGGCAGGAAGAACTCGCTGGCGCTGCGGCGGGAGTCGACGAAGTCGCGGGCGAAGGCCCGGGCCTCGCCCATGTCCTGCTGGCGGTAGTGGCGGGCATCGTCCTTGGACACGCCCTTGGGCGCTCTGGAACCCCGGGCGCCCGACCCGCGTTGACGTTCGAGACGTTCCCGGTAGGCCCGGTAGGCCTCCTTGCGGGTCTCGGGCGCCTTCAGCGGTCTGCGTGGGGCCACCTCGGATTCCCTGCGTTTTGGGGTGGGGACCCCCTTCTTGGGGGTATATCCCTTAGGTTGGGTGGCCTCAGTGGCCTCAGGGCTGGCGGATTCGGCGGTGGCCGAGTCCGGGGCTGTGGAAGCGGAGCGACGTCGGAACACACCCACAGGGTAGCCGCTCGTCGCATTATGGCGACCGCAGGCCAGAGCGCGTAGGGTTGGGCAAAGCGCCCGCTGGGAACAGCCGATGTACGCACCGAGAAGGGGACGGCCACGCCGATGAGCGTGTTTCAGCGACTTTCGATGATCTTCAGGTCCAAGGCCAACAGAGCCTTGGACTCGGTCGAGGACCCAAGGGAGACACTCGACTACTCGTACCAAAAACAGCTTGAACTCTTGCAGAAGGTGCGTCGTGGTGTGGCCGACGTCGCGACCTCCCGCAAGCGCGTCGAGCTCCAGATCCAGCAGTTGGAGCAGCAGTCCGGCAAACTGGAGACCCAGAGCCGGGCGGCCCTGACCCAGGGCCGGGAGGACCTCGCCCGCGAGGCCCTGACCCGCCGCTCCGGCCTGACCCAGCAGATCGAGGGCCTGCGCGAGCAGCACGCCAACCTCCAGGGCGAGGAACAGAAGCTCACGATGGCGGCGCAGCGCCTGCAGACCAAGGTGGACGCCTTCCGCACGCGCAAGGAGACCATCAAGGCCACCTACACCGCCGCCCAGGCCCAGACGCAGATCAGCGAGGCCTTCTCGGGCATCTCCGAGGAGATGGGCGACGTCGGCATGGCCGTCCAGCGCGCCGAGGACAAGACCGCCGACATGCAGGCCCGTGCGGGCGCCGTCGACGAGCTGCTCGCCTCCGGCGCGCTCGACGACGTCACCGGCACCGCCCGGGACGACATTCAGAGCGAGCTCGACAACATGGCCAGCACCACCAGCGTCGAGGCCGACCTGGAGCGCATGAAGATGGAGCTCGGGCAGGGTGACAGCGGCTCCACCCAGCAGATCGAGCGCGGTGGCAACGGCGCTGGCAACACCGGCAATCGGGAGGGCGCGTGATCGTCCGCATCATGGGTGAGGGACAGCTCGACCTCACCGACGCCGACCTGGAGCTGATCAACTCCTTCGACTCCCAGCTGGAGTCCGCCATCGAGTCGGGCGACGAGGCCACGTTCCGCCAGGCTCTGCACGACCTGTTGGAGAAGGTGCGTGAGGACGGCAGGCCGCTGGAGGCCGACGCCCTGGAGCCCTCGCAGTTCATCCTCCCGCCCGCCGACGCCACCATGGAAGAGGTACGGGAGATGCTGCAGGACGACGGGCTCATCCCCGGCTAGGACCGTTTCCGTCCAGACGCACCGTTTCCGTCCAGGTGCGTCCGGACAGGGTGAGCGGGGTCCCCGCCAGGCCAGGCCACGGCCGGTCGGAGCCCAGCTCGGTGCCTGCGCGCGCGTTTCCAGGCCGCCGTGATCCCCCAGGGGGCACGGCGGCCTTGTCGTGCGCGCAGGCGCTGCGGGGCGCGGGGCGGACGAGGAGTGTTCCGCCGTCCACAGGAACCGCGGCCGGTGCCTCGTTCGTTGGAGTGGTCGGGTGCGGCGCGGGGGAGGGCGCCACGGGCGCCACCCGGGGACGGCGGGGCGGAACACGCTGCGCACCGCCTTGGGTTCTTTCGCACCTGGGCGAACTACACTCCGAGACAGTCGACGTGTCGGCGGAGAGGACTACGGCATGGCCGGTTCCAAGTTCAGACCTGACCGGGGGCTGACCGCCCGCATGGTGATGACCATGGGCCTTCTCGCCCTGGTCTACGTGGCCTTCATCGCCGGGCTGGTCCTGGCGGGCCTCAGCGTATGGCTGGTCCTGCTCATCGTCGCCGGGTTCGCGCTGTTCAGCTACTTCGCCTCCGACAAGATCGCCATGTTCTCCATGGGGGCCAAGGAGGTCACCCCCCAGCAGGCGCCCGACCTGCACGCCGTGATCGACCGGCTGTGCGCCATGGCGGACATGCCCAAGCCCCGCGTGGGGATCGCCGACACCGACGTCCCCAACGCCTTCGCCACCGGGCACAGCGAGAAGTCCGCGGTCATCTGCGTGACGACCGGCCTCATGCGCCGCCTGGAGAACTCCGAGCTGGAGGCGGTCCTGGCCCACGAGCTGTCCCACGTCGCCCACCGCGACGTCATGGTGATGACCATCGCCGGCTTCCTCGGCATCGTCGCCGGGTTCCTCACCCAGGCCGGACTGCGCTTCGCCATGTTCACCGGGGGGATGCGCAACAACAACGGCCCCGCCCCGGCCGTGATCGCCCTGCTCGTCGTGCTGGTCAGCGCGGTCGCCTGGGCGCTCAGCTTCCTGCTCACCCGGGCGCTGTCGCGCTACCGGGAGCTGTCCGCCGACCGCGCCGCCGCCTACCTCACCGGGCGCCCGTCCATGCTGGGCAGCGCCCTGACCAAGATCACCGGCGACATGGCCCGGATACCCACCCGCGACCTGCGCCAGGCGGAGCCGTTCAACGCCTTCTTCTTCGCGCCGGCCGTCTCCCGCAAGGGGTTCAGCTTCAGCCAGCTGATCGCGACCCACCCGCCCGTACAGCAGCGCCTGGCCCAGCTGTCCGACATCTCCAGGCAGCTCGGCCAGGGCGGTTGACCGCGGCCGGCCCGGCCGCACACGTCGGCCGCACACGGCCGATCCCAGACCCCGAGAGGACAGAGGGGACACGATGAGTTTCTGGCGAGCCCTGCTCGGGCGTTCCGAACCGGCCCAACCCGACCTCGACGCCCTGTTCGGGCTGCCCTCGGCGTCCGTCACCCTGCGTGCCGCCGCGGGCTTCCGGCCGACCGGCACCGGCTCCGTCGCCTTCCGCGCCGCCGAGGGCGCCGCCTTCGCCGACCTGAAGCGCGACGTCACCGAGTTGCTCGACACCGGTGGGGGCCCGCCCGTCGACCAGGTCACCGACGACTACGGCTACACCTGGCTGGTGGTCCGCTCGCAGGGCGCCCCGGCCTCCGGGGACGGGACCGACGCTCCCGACATCACCGGCCTGGTGACCGACCTGCACGCCGTCAACTCCACCCTGGAGGCCAACGGGTACGGGCCCTCCCTGCTGTGCTCCCTGGTCGGCTTCACCGACGGCAGCCGCCATCTGGGGCTGGTCTACCTCTACAAGCGCGGCACCTTCTACCCCTTCGCGCCCGCCGGCGGCCAGCGCAGGGACAACGCCCTCGAACTCCAGGCCGAGGCGGCCATCGGCGCGGACCTGCCACTGGAGAAGGACCGCTCCCGCTGGTTCCCCGTCTACGGCGCCCCCGGGCTCTGACCAGGAGCGCGCGGCCTCTGACCAGGGGTACCCCGAAGCCGGGGGAATGTGGCCTGGCACACTTGGGTCCGTGCGTATCCTCATCGCTCCTGACAAGTTCGCCGGCACCCTCTCCGCGCTCGAAGCCGCCCAGGCCGTCGCCGACGGCTGGCACCGGACCGACCCCTCCGCCCGGACGGAGCTGCTTCCGCTCTCCGACGGCGGTCCCGGGTTCGTCGAGGTGCTGCACACCGCCCTCGGCGGCGAGGTGCACCGAGCCGAGGTGACCGGTCCCCTCGGCGCACCCGTGACCGCGGAGTACCTCCTCGACGGTGACACCGCCTACGTGGAGAGCGCCCAGGCCTGCGGTCTCCACCTGGTACCCGCCGACGACCGCGACCCCGGCCGCACCACCACCCGCGGTGTGGGCGAGCTGGTCGCCCACGCGGTCCGTGCGGGCGCACGCACCGTCGTCGTCGGCCTCGGCGGCAGCTCCACCAACGATGCCGGAGCCGGGCTCCTCGCGGCCCTCGGCGCCACCCCCGGCGACCACCTCGGCCGCGGCGGCGGCCCCCTGGCCGAGCACGTCGGCTCCGTCGACCTGGAAGCCGCCCGCCAGACCCTGGCGGGGGCCCGCCTCGTCGCCGCCACCGACGTCGACAACCCCCTCCTCGGCATCCACGGCGCCAGTGCCGTCTTCGGCCCGCAGAAGGGCGCCGACCCCGACCAGGTCCAGCGCCTCGACGCGGCCCTCGCCGCCTTCGCCGACCGGGTCGACCCCGACAAGAGCACCCGTGACGTCCCCGGCGCCGGCGCCGCGGGCGGTCTGGGCTTCGCCCTGCTCCTCCTCGGTGGCACCGTCGAGTCCGGCATCAGCCGTGTCCTCGACTCCGTTCGCCTGACGGAGCGCCTCGACGGCGCCGACCTCGTCGTCACCGGCGAGGGCTCCTTCGACTCCCAGTCCCTGCGCGGCAAGCTCCCGCACGGCGTCGCCCAGGTCGCCCGTCAGCACGGTGTTCCCTGCATCGTCACCGCCGGGGCCGTGAAGGTCGGCCGGGCCGAGGCCGCCGACGCAGGGATCACCGAGACCTACTCCCTCGTCGAGTCCGCCGGTTCGGTGGAGGCGGCCATGAGCCGCTCCGCCGAGGAACTGCGCGCCCTGGCCGCCGACATCGCCCGTCGCTGGTCCCGGTGAGGAGACGGAGGGAGGGGCGGTAGGGGAGGAGGGAGGCCGACCACACCTCCTTCCCGGAGCCCGGGAGTCCGGCCCGCCCCGCGAGCCCCACGCCCCCTCCGACGGGGACGGGCGAACACGGACAGAGAGGAGCGCCCCGGGAGAAGGATCTCCCGGGGCGCTCCTCGTGCTCGGTGACGGGCGGCCGAGGCCGACCGTTCCTCACCTAGTCCTGGAGGGAGTGCTCCTCGTAGGCCAGGACCTCGTGACCGTCGTCTCCGTAGTGGAAGATCTCGAAGGTGGCGGCGGTCGGGTCGCCGTTGTCGTCGAAGTCGATGTTGCCGCTGGCACCCTGGTAGTTGATCTCCTCACCGTCGGCCAGCAGGTCGCTGCACTCGGAGAAGGAGGAGCACTCGGTGCCCTCGGGACGGCTGACGTTGGGCAGTTCGGCCACGTAGTCGGACGCGTTCGCGCTGCCGGCGGCCTCGGCGGCCAGGGCGATCACGGTGACGCAGTCGTAGACCTGCGGGGCGAACTGGAAGACCTCCAGCTCCTCGTTGTAGCTGGTCAGACCCTCCGTGAACTCGGGGTTCTCCGCACTCGGGGCGACACCGGTGATGCCGTTGACGATGTCCGGGTCCTCCTGGTTGACGGTCTCGCCCAGGTTCGGGTCGTTGAGGCCGTCGGTGACGAAGATCTGCTCACCCTCGATGTCGCTCTCCAGGAGCTGGGCGATGACCTGCGCGCCCTCCTCGAAGGCGATGAGCGCGACGGCGTCCGGCTCCTCGTTGGCAACGCTGCCGACGACCGAGTCGAAGGTGGTGGCCATGGGGTCGTAGGTCTCGTTGACGACGACCTGGGCGCCGAGGTTCTCCAGTTCCGTCTGGAGGGCGTTGGCGTAGCCGCCGCCGTAGTCGTCGGCGCGGGCGACGATGCCGACGTTCGCGTGGCCCTCGTCAGCGATCTTGCGGGCCATCACCACGGCGGAGAGCTTGTCGCTGGGCGCGGTACGGAAGTAGTAGCCGTTGTCCTCGATGTCGCTCAGCGCGGCGGAGGTGTTGGAACCGGAGCACTGGACGATCTCGGCGCCGGTGATGGTGTCGTAGGTCGCCTGGGTCATACCGGAGGCGGCGGCGCCGATGACGGCGTCCACCTCGTCCGAGACGAGGCTGTTGGCGGCCTCGTTGGCCTGTGCGTTGTCGCCGGCCTCGTCACCCTGGACGATGTCGGGGACCTCGTTGCCGAGGATGCCGCCGGCCTCGTTGATCTCGGAGATCGCGTATTCCGCCGCGGTGATCTGGGGCGGGCCGAGGAAGGCGAGGTCACCGGTCTGCGGGTAGAGGATGCCGTAGGTGAACTGGTCGTCCCCTCCGTCACCGCCGTCTCCTTCGCCGCCCCCGCTGCCACACGCGGTCAGGCCGAGTACAAGGGCCGCGGTTGCGGCAGTGAGGCCTAGGACCTTCTTGCTTGCCATGATCGTGGTCACTCCGTTCAACCGGCGAAACACGTGCTGCGTGACGCAGCCGTGCCGATGTGCATGTGCGTCCTGATGCCCGCGGTGTGTGGCATGACTTAATCAGGAGCATTAGCGGAGCTTAATCACGGAAGTTCTGGATCGGAAAGCATGGAGCGGCCGTTGGTGCCGACTCGCCGTCATGCTGTTATGCCCCTGTAGTCATCACTGGGCTTTCGCGGCCGATATTTGTACAGTTCGCAGCTATCCGTGTGCAGGGGGCAGCAAACTGTCGCGACGACCAGGGACGACGAAGCCCGACCGTCAAGAGCCGCGGTCGGGCTGTAGGAAAGCTACAGAGGTACTGCACGCGGGTGTGAAGCGGTCCTTCCGTAAACAGAAAAACCCTTGACCTATACACGTTCCGTCCCTCCGGCCGTCTCCCGCCGTCTCCCCTACCCGCGGGGCGTCTCGCGCAGCATGCACGTGAGCCGGGAGGTGCACACCTTCCGGCCCCCGTCGTCGGTGATGGTGATGTCCCACGTGGCCAGCGTCCGGCCCAGGTGCACCGGGGTGGCCACGCCGGTCACGTACCCCTCGGTGGCCGACCGGTGGTGGGTGGCGTTGATCTCGATACCGACCGCGGTCCTGCCGAACCGGGCGGCGTGGGCGGTGGACCCGATCGATCCCAGGGACTCGGCCAGTACGCACGAGGCGCCCCCGTGCAGCAGCCCGAACGGCTGGACGTTGCCCTCCACCGGCATCCGTCCCACCACGCGCTCGGCGGAGGCCTCGGTGACCTCGATGCCCATGCGCTCGCCCAGCCCGCTGGTCAGGGCGCCAGTGTCGAGCATCCGGCGCATCGCCTCGGAGTCCGTCGTCATGGTGTGTGCCTTCCGATCCGCTGGGGTGTCCACCCGCTCCGGACGGCGGAGGAGACCTCCGGTCCGGAGCGGTGGCCTCCGGTGTTCTCGCGGTGTGGCCGCGAAGTGTCCGCATCGCATCCTAGGATTTGTCTGTGGTGACCAAGCGAGAGACCCCCGACCAGACATCCCAGGCCAGCGCCGGGGCGGGCGGCACGGCCCCCGCCGGCAGCGGTGGCCAGCGCCCCCGCCTCCTTCTCCTGGACGGCCACTCGATGGCCTTCCGCGCGTTCTTCGCGCTTCCGGTGGAGAAGTTCGGCACGAGTACCGGACAGTCGACCAACGCCGTCTACGGCTTCGCGTCGATGCTGGTCAAGTTGCTGCGGGACGAGGAGCCCACCCACGTCGCGGTGGCATGGGACCTGTCCGGCCCCACCTTCCGGCACGAGGAGTACGCCGAGTACAAGGACGGCCGCTCCGACACACCGCCGGAGTTCCCCTCCCAGGTGCCCCTCACCCAGGACCTCATGCGGATGGTCGGCGTCGCCAACCTGTCCGCGCCGGGCTTCGAGGCCGACGACGTCATCGCCACGCTGGCCCACCGGGGCGGTGAGGCCGGGATGGAGGTGCTCATCGCCTCCGGAGACCGCGACGCCTTCCAGCTGATCACCGACTCCTGCACGGTCCTGTACCCGGGAAAGAGCCTGTCGGACCTGCGGCGCATGGATCCCGCGGCGGTCGAGGACAAGTACGGGATCCCCCCGGAGCGCTACCGCGACCTGGCGGCCCTGGTGGGGGAGAAGGCCGACAACCTGCCCGGCGTGCCCGGGGTGGGTCCCAAGACCGCCGCCAAGTGGATCACCAAGTACGGGTCCCTGGACGAGCTGGTCGCCCACGCCGACGAGCTCCCCGGCAAGGCGGGGCAGAGCTTCCGCGACCACCTGGACGACGTGCTGCGCAACCAGCGCCTGAACCAGCTGGCCACGGACGTGGCCCTGGACGTGGACGTCAGGGCGCTGGGCCTGGGCGAGGCCGACCGGACCGGGATCGACGCGCTCTTCGACAACCTGGAGTTCGCCTCCAACCTGCGCGAGCGCCTGTACTCCGTGATCCGCCTGGAGGGCGGCGCGGAGGCGGCCGACGCCGCGCCCGCCGAGGGCTTCCGGATCGACCTGACCGTGGCCGGGACCGGGGAGCTGGCCTCCTGGATCACCCGGCACGCCGCCCCTGACAACGCCGACGGCGACACCCTCACCCCCACGGCGCCCGCAGGGCTGGCCGTGGACGGCACCTGGGGCCGCGGCACCGGCAGGGTGGACGCGCTGGCCGTCAGCGTGCCCTCGGGAGAGGCGGTGTTCGTCGACCCCACCACCCTGGACCCGGCCGACACCGAGGCGCTGGCCGCCTTCCTGGCCGACCCCGGCCGCCCCAAGGTCGTGCACGAGTGCAAGGGAGCCCTGCTCGCACTGGGCGCGCACGGGTGGACGCTGGGCGGTGTGGTCAGCGACACCGCCCTGGCCGCCTACCTGGTCCAGCCGGGGCAGCGCCGCTTCGACCTCGCCGACCTGTGCCGCAGGTACCTGGGCCGGGAGCTGGAGGAGTCCTCCTCCGGCGACCAGCTGACCCTGGACCTGGGCGACGGCGGCGAGGCGGGCTCGGGCCACCAGCACCTGCTGGCGGTGCGCGCGAGCGCCACCCGCGACCTGGCCGGGGTGCTGTCCGCGGAGTTGGACAAGAGGGGCGGCACCCACCTGTTGCACGAGGTCGAACTGCCGCTGGTGGACGTGCTGGCGCGGCTGGAGCGGGCGGGGATCGCCGCCGACCGCGAGTACCTGGAGGACCTGCAGGGCGAGTTCGCCTCCGCGGCCCGCGGCGCGGTGGAGCGGGCGCACGAGGTGGTGGGCCGCGAGTTCAACCTCGGCTCTCCCAAGCAGCTCCAGCAGGTGCTGTTCGAGGAGCTGGGCCTGCCCAGGACCAAGAAGATCAAGACGGGCTACACCACCGACGCGGACGCGCTGGCGTGGCTGGCGGCGCAGACCGACAACGAGCTGCCCGCGGTACTGCTGCACCACCGCGACCAGACCAAGCTGCGGACCACGGTCGAGGGGCTGATCAAGACGATCGCCGACGACGGCCGCATCCACACCACCTTCAACCAGACGGTGGCCGCGACCGGCCGTCTCAGCTCCACCGAGCCCAACCTGCAGAACATCCCGGTGCGCACCGACGTGGGAAGGCGCATCCGGCGGGCGTTCGTGGTGGGCGAGGGCTTCGACGAGCTGCTCACCGCCGACTACAGCCAGATCGAGCTGCGCATCATGGCGCACCTGTCGGGCGAACAGGCGCTGATCGAGGCCTTCGACAGCGGCTACGACTTCCACGCGCAGATGGCCGCGCAGGTCTTCGACGTCGAGGTCGAGCGGGTCGACGGAGAGGCGCGCTCCAAGATCAAGGCGATGAGCTACGGCCTGGCCTACGGGCTGAGCGTCTACGGCCTGTCCCAGCAGCTGGGCATCGCGCCGGAGGAGGCCAAGCGCCTGATGGAGAACTACTTCGCCGAGTTCGGCGGAGTGCGCGACTACCTCGACTCGGTGGTGGAGGAGGCCCGCAGGGTCGGCTACACCGAGACGATCCTGGGGCGCCGCCGCTACCTGCCCGACCTGACGAGCGACAACCGCCAGCGCCGGGAGATGGCCGAGCGGATGGCGCTCAACGCGCCCATCCAGGGGTCGGCGGCCGACATCATCAAGGTGGCCATGCTCCGGGTGGACGCGGCGCTCACCGAGGGCGGCTTCTCCTCGCGGGTCCTGCTCCAGGTGCACGACGAACTCGTGGTGGAGATCGCTCCGGGCGAACGCGAGGCGGTCGAAAACCTCGTGACGCGGCAGATGAGCTCCGCCTATGATCTGCGTGTCCCGCTGGCCGTCTCGGTCGGCAGCGGGCAGAACTGGCACGACGCCGCGCACTGAGCCGCGGCGCGGGAGAACCGTGGGACGACGCGAGGAGGCGGAAACGGTGACGGCACGTGGCGGAGCCCCCGAAGGGCTGACCGTGGGTTCGGTCACCATCCCCGCCGACGCGCTCACGTGGCGGTTCTCCCGCTCCTCCGGGCCGGGCGGCCAGCACGTCAACACCTCCGACACCCGGGTGTCGCTGTCGTTGGACGTGGCCGCCTGCACCAGCCTGGGGCACACGCGGCGCCAGCGCGCGCTGGAGCGGCTCGGGGGGCGCCTGGTCGACGGTGTGCTGACGGTGACGGTGCAGACGACCCGGTCGCAGGCGCGCAACCGGGTCGAGGCCAGGGAGCGGATGGCGGTCCTGCTGGCGGAGGCCACGGCCCCGCCCGCGCGCGAACGCCGTGCGACCCGCCCCAGCCGGAGGGCCAGACAGCGCCGCGTGGACGCCAAGCGGCAACGGAGCGCGATCAAACGGTCACGCTCCCGCCCTCCTATGGACTGACCGTAACCCGCTCCCCCCAATATTTTTTCCGGCGCCCCAGGACGCCCCGCCGGTGCGCGCCCGGCGTTCACCCAGAGGCGGTACGCCCCTGCGGACGTGGGGGTACCGCTAGTTGATCTTGACTGCCATACTCGGGTAAATTGCCGCCATTGTGACCTACGTCGGGTTGGCGGGCCGGGGTTCCGATTGACCAGGACGCCCTTGTCTCATATTCTGGCTGCAGCGTTGTGGGTTCGTGCGGGCGTCCGCTGTCTCCAGTGAGGGACAAACAGGATGGCACCACTTCGGTCAACACTCTGGACCCGGCGGTTGGTGGTCAGGCGGCCCTGTGTCGCCACGGCCCTGCTTCTCACCTCCGGACGACGGATCGATGGGCTCGAACCTACGGCGTGCCCATCTTCCTGAATCTGTCCGTATCCGGAGTCCACCCACAAATGACGAGCAGCACCGAAGCCACCTCGGCACCCCAGGTAGCGGTCAACGACATCGGGTCCGAGGAAGCCTTCCTCGCGGCGATCGACGAGACCATCAAGTACTTCAACGACGGTGACATTGTCGAGGGCACCATCGTGAAGGTCGATCGAGACGAGGTCTTGCTCGACATCGGCTACAAGACCGAGGGTGTGATCCCTTCCAGGGAACTCTCGATCAAGCACGACGTCGACCCCGGCGAGGTTGTTGCCGTCGGCGACCAGGTCGAGGCCCTCGTCCTCCAGAAGGAGGACAAGGAGGGTCGTCTGATCCTGTCCAAGAAGCGCGCCCAGTACGAGCGCGCCTGGGGCACGATCGAGAAGATCAAGGAGGAGGACGGCGTCGTCACCGGCACCGTCATCGAGGTCGTCAAGGGCGGCCTCATCCTCGACATCGGTCTGCGCGGCTTCCTGCCCGCCTCCCTGGTCGAGATGCGCCGTGTGCGCGACCTGCAGCCCTACGTCGGCCGTGAGCTCGAGGCGAAGATCATCGAGCTGGACAAGAACCGCAACAACGTGGTCCTGTCCCGCCGCGCCTGGCTCGAGCAGACCCAGTCCGAGGTTCGCCAGACGTTCCTCAACACCCTCCAGAAGGGGCAGATCCGCAAGGGCGTCGTCTCCTCGATCGTCAACTTCGGTGCCTTCGTGGACCTGGGCGGCGTCGACGGCCTGGTGCACGTCTCGGAGCTGTCCTGGAAGCACATCGACCACCCGAGCGAGGTCGTCGAGGTCGGCCAGGAGGTCACCGTCGAGGTTCTCGACGTGGACATGGAGCGCGAGCGCGTCTCCCTGTCGCTCAAGGCGACGCAGGAAGACCCGTGGCAGCAGTTCGCCCGGACCCACCAGATCGGCCAGGTTGTTCCCGGCAAGGTCACCAAGCTGGTTCCGTTCGGTGCGTTCGTGCGCGTCGAAGAGGGCATCGAGGGTCTGGTCCACATCTCTGAGCTGGCCGAGCGCCACGTCGAGGTGCCGGAGCAGGTCGTCCAGGTCGGTACCGAGATCTTCGTCAAGATCATCGACATCGACCTCGACCGCCGTCGCATCAGCCTCTCGCTGAAGCAGGCCAACGAGAGCGTCTCGCCGGACCAGGTCGACTTCGACCCCACGCTGTACGGCATGGCGGCCGACTACGACGAGCAGGGCAACTACAAGTACCCCGAGGGCTTCGACGCCGAGAGCGGCGAGTGGCTCGAGGGCTTCGAGGCCCAGCGGGACGAGTGGGAGCGCAGCTACGCCGAGGCGCAGGCCCGCTTCGAGGCGCACCGCAAGCAGGTCGAGGAGGCCCTCGCGGCCGAGGCCGACGCTGCGAACGCGCCCGCCCCGGAGGAGGAAGAGGAGTACACCGGCGGCGATGGTGGCCAGAGCGCCAACCAGCCCGCTTCGGAGGCTTCCTCCAGCGGCGCCCTGGCCTCGGACGAGGCCCTGGCCGCCCTCCGCGAGAAGCTCGCGGGCGGCGACGCCTAGGCAGTAGGCCCGGTAGGTCCGCGAGGACTCGCTGACAGCCCCGAAGGGCCGTCCCCTCTTGCGAGGGGGCGGCCCTTCGCCGTGTCCGGGTCCGCCTCCGGGGTTCCGGTGGGGCGGGGAACTAGGGTCGTGGCGTGTCCCCGACGGGCGGGGCGTGTTGAGGAGGCGACGTGTTCGACATCCACCCGGCCACCCCCGCCGACGCGGGTGAGGTCTTCACCCTCCAGCGGGCCGCGTTCGTCGACGAGGCCCAGGCCTTCGGCGACCCGTTCGTGCTGCCGCTCACGGAGAGCCTGGAGAGGGTGGAAAGACTGCTGGGGCAGGAGGACACCCTCGCGCTCAAGGCGGTCTCCGGGACCCGCCTGGTCGGGGCGGTCCGGGCGCGGGTGATGGGCGCCAGCGCCGTGGTCGGCCGCCTGGCGGTGGTCCCCGACCTGCGGCGCCGGGGGATCGCGCGGACCCTGCTCGCCGACGTCGAAGGGCGCCTGCGCGAGCGCCACCCCCACCTGACCGCGCTCGCCCTGTCCACCGGTGCCCAGGAGGCCGGACAGCAGCGGCTCTACCGCGGGCTCGGGTACACCGAGACCTCCAGGGAACGGGTGGCCGAGCACCTGGTCATGGTGCACATGCGCAAGGAACTCACCCCGGACCCGTCCGACGGGGGCGGCGTCGCCGAGCGGGGAGCGGCGGTCTAGGGTTCTCGGCATGCTGAAAGTGGGACTCACCGGTGGGATCGGCTCCGGCAAGAGCGCGGTCTCGGCCGGACTGGCGGCCTACGGCGCCACCGTCATCGACGCCGACGCCATCGCCCGGGAGGTGGTCGAGCCGGGCACGCCCGGCCTGGCCGCGGTCGTCGCCGAGTTCGGGGAGGAGGTGCTCACCCCGGAGGGGCGGCTGGACCGGCCCAGGCTGGGCGAGATCGTCTTCGCCGACGAGGAACGCCTGGCCCGGCTCAACGCCATCGTGCACCCCCTTGTGGGCGAGCGCAGCGCCCAGCTGATGGAGGAGGCGGTGGCCTCCGGGGTGGAGGTGGTCGTCTACGACGTCCCGCTGCTGGTGGAGAACGGACTGGGACCGCTCTACGACGTGGTGGTCGTGGTCGACGCCCCCGACGAGGTGCGGGTGGAGCGGGTGGCCGTCAACCGGGACATGCCGCGCGAACAGGTGCGGGCCCGCATCCGTGCGCAGGCCGACCGGGAGGCCCGCCTGGCCGCCGCCGACCTGGTGGTCGACAACTCCGGCACCCGCGAGGAGCTGCGGGAGCGGGTCGCCGAACTCTGGAGCGAACTCCTCAAGCGCGCCTAGATGTGCTGTCCCGGTCCTCGGCGCAGGGCCGCGGACAGGGACGCGCCGGCGTCCACGGCCTCGCGTACCAGCTCCTCCCGGACCGAGTGCGCGGCCTCCACGCTGAGCAGGCTGTCGTCGATCTCCTCGGTGCGCATGGCCTCCTGGGACGAGGACAGCGCCAGGTCGGCGTAGTCCGCGGCGCGGTCGGCGATCTCCTGGCACTGCTCCCACTCGCGGTGTGCGGTCACCGCCGCGTGCACACGCTCGCCGTAGCCGATCAGCACCCCGACCCGCTCGGCGAGCGCCGCGTGGGCGCGGCCCACGGCCTCCTCCTGCGGTTCGAGCGCCCGGGTGACCTGGTCGGACACCGCCTCGCGCTTGCGCCGCAGCAGCTCCTTGCGCAGGGAGCGCAGCCGTAGCAGCTCCTGGGACATCCGCCACTCCTCCTCGCGCAGCAGGGGCAGCGTGAGGCCGGCGTCGAAGGACTCGCCCAGTACCCGGGCGCCCTCCTCCACCCTGTCGGTGGCCTGCTGGAGCTGGGCGAACAGGTGCGCCTCGGGCTCGTCGCGGCGGGTGGCGTAGCCGTGGGGGCGGCCGAAGTCCTCGGGCAGCACGTAGCGGTCGGCGTTCTCCGAGGCCAGACGGGCGACCATGCCCGGGCGCATGACGGCCCCGGTACCGCCCACGGCGACGGCCAGGTAGAGGGCCGCGGTGGTGGGGTCGCCGGGGACGACCGAGCCGAGCGGTCCGACGACCGGTTCGAGCAGCAGCCGGGCGCCCATGACCCCGACCGCGGAGGCGGGCAGCGCCCAGAAGGCGTGCATGACCAGGTCGGCCCAGTCGTCGGTGAAGGAACCCTTGAGGGAGACCAGTCCGAGAACGGCCATGGTCGTCCCCAGACACAGCAGGGCCATGAGGACGGCACCGGCGGCCGGGGAGAGCAGGGCGACGGCCGCGAGGGAGCTGCCTCCCGCGGCGGTGAGCGCGGCCCCCCGCCTCCAGGTGAGACGGCGGGAGGGCCCGGACGAGCTCGGGATCAGCCTCTCGGGGTGGGCCCGCATACGCGCGACCGCACGGGGAGGGAGGGCCGGGTCGAAGGTGGGTCTGCGGGGATGGGACACGGCTGGCACCTCCGCTTCGGACACAGCACGCTGTCTCGATGGTAGCCCCCTACCCACGACCCGACAGGGATGTCACAGGCGGTCGGTAGCGTTGGGGGTGAGGGACACGCGGACGCGGGGGCGGCCCGCCGTTCGATGGGAGAAGAGGCGACGTGCGACCGGTCAGCGACATCAAACGCAGCGAGGCGCCCTTCGAGGTGATCTCGGAGATGACCCCGGCGGGGGACCAGCCAGGCGCGATCACCGAGATCAGCAGGCGGGTGCGTGCGGGGGATCCGCACACGGTGCTGCTCGGCGCCACCGGTACCGGTAAGACGGCGACCGTGGCGTGGACGGTGGAGCGGCTCCAGCGGCCGACCCTGGTGATGCAGCCCAACAAGACCCTGGCGGCGCAGTTCGCCAACGAGCTGCGGCAGATGCTGCCGAACAACGCGGTCGAGTACTTCGTGTCTTACTACGACTACTACCAGCCCGAGGCCTACGTCCCGCAGAGCGACACCTTCATCGAGAAGGACTCCTCGGTCAACGACGAGGTGGAGCGGCTGCGCCACTCGGCGACCAACTCGCTGCTCACACGCCGGGACACCATCGTGGTCGCGTCGGTCTCGTGCATCTACGGCCTGGGCACCCCGCAGGAGTACGTGGACCGGATGGCGCAGCTGGCGGTGGGTATGGAGGTCGACCGCGACCAGCTGCTGCGCCGCCTGGTGGAGATGCAGTACTCCCGCAACGACACCGCGTTCACGCGTGGCACGTTCCGCGTGCGCGGCGACACCATCGAGATCATCCCGGTCTACGAGGAGCTGGCGATCCGCATCGAGATGTTCGGTGACGAGGTCGAGCGCCTGCTCACCCTGCACCCGCTCACCGGCGAGGTGCTGGGGGAGAGCCGGGAGATGTTCATCTTCCCCGCCTCGCACTACGTGGCCGGTGAGGAGCGCACCGAGCGTGCGATCGCCTCGATCGAGGCGGAGCTGGGCGAGCGGCTGGCCGACCTGGAGGCGCAGGGCAAGCTGTTGGAGGCGCAGCGCCTGCGCATGCGCACCACCCACGACCTGGAGATGATGCGCCAGCTGGGTACCTGTTCGGGCATCGAGAACTACTCGCGGCACTTCGACGACCGCGAGCCGGGCAGCCCGCCCAACACCCTGCTGGACTACTTCCCCGAGGACTTCCTGCTGGTGCTGGACGAGTCGCACGTGACCGTCCCGCAGATCGGCGCGATGTACGAGGGCGACGCCGCGCGCAAGCGCACCCTGGTCGACCACGGGTTCCGGCTGCCCTCGGCGATGGACAACCGGCCGCTGAGGTGGGAGGAGTTCACCGAGCGGATCGGGCAGGCCGTCTACCTGTCGGCGACCCCGGGCCGCTACGAGCTGCGCCAGAGTGGCGGCGACGTGGTGGAGCAGGTCATCCGTCCCACCGGCCTGGTCGACCCGGAGGTGCTGGTCAAGCCGACCGACGGGCAGATCGACGACCTGGTGCACGAGATCCGGGTGCGCGCCGAGCGCCAGGAGCGGGTGCTGGTCACCACGCTCACCAAGAAGATGGCCGAGGACCTCACCGACTACTTCGCCGAACTGGGCATCCGGGTGCGCTACCTGCACAGCGAGGTGGACACGCTGCGCCGGGTGGAGCTGCTGCGGGAGCTGCGGGTGGGCGAGTTCGACGTGCTGGTGGGCATCAACCTGCTGCGCGAGGGCCTGGACCTGCCCGAGGTGTCGCTGGTGGCGATCCTGGACGCGGACAAGGAGGGTTTCCTGCGCTCGGAGACCTCGCTGATCCAGACGATCGGTCGCGCGGCACGCAACGTCGCGGGCCAGGTGCACATGTACGCCGACAACGTCACGGACTCGATGCGGTCGGCGATCGACGAGACCACGCGGCGCCGCGACAAGCAGCTGGCCTACAACGCCGAGCACGGGATCGACCCCACGCCGCTGCGCAAGCAGATCGCCGACATCCTGGACACGCTCAACCGGGAGGACGTGGACACCGAGGAGCTCATGTCCACCGGTTACCGCAGCTCCGGGACCAAGGGCGGCCGTGCCCCGGTACCCGCCCTGGGCGAGCGCTCGGCCGAGGTCTCCTCCATGCCGCGCGCGGAGCTGGCCGACCTCATCGGGCAGCTGAGCGAGCAGATGCACCAGGCGGCGACCGACCTCCGGTTCGAGCTGGCGGCCAGGTTGCGCGACGAGATCGGTGAGCTCAAACGCGAGCTTCGCGGTATGGACGCGGCCGGGGTGAGGTGACGCCGACCCCCGCGGCACGGCGGTTCCGGTTCCGGGGGGCCGGGGCCGGAGCGGGCGGGCGTATCGGAACAGGAACGTTTGGGGAACAGCGAGGTCGCACGGTTATCTCCGCGTGACATACTCTTGGCTTCGCGCAAGCTGTATGTCGCAATTGCCGGTTATCCGGTTGTGGGGGAAACATGAGGGTTCGGCTCTTGGCGGCTGCGGGCGGTGGCCTGCTGTTCACCTTCCTGCTTCCCGGCTGCGGTCTGGCCTTCGGGCATGAGGACGTCGAGGTGCCCAACGGTGCCCCGGGCACCGAGGGCGCCAGGGACGACGTGGTCATACCCGACCACAACGTCAGCGACGACGACACACTGATCATCGTCGACGACGGCGCCGAGATCAACGAGGACTGCGGCGGCCGCGAGGTCGTGGTCACCGCGGACGACGCCGTCGTGATACTGCACGGCGGCTGCGGGCTGGTGCGGGCCACCGGTCGCGGGTCCACCGTCGACGTGGGTTCGGCGGACAAGATCGTGCTGATCGGGGTGGACAACACCGTCTCCTTCGCCTCAGGCGACCCCGAGGTGGTCAACCACGGCCGCAACACCACGGTGACCGAGGGCGGCGTCGCCGGGAAGTGATCCGGGAACGCTGGTGGGCAGGGCGGTTCCGTGTCGGTGCGTTGACCGCCCCGGCACCCTAGAGTGACCTTCGATCCGTTACCGTGGTGCGCGTCCGCTCGTATCCTCATCGGAGCGCGCGGACGCCAAGGTCGGGTGCGCGCGGCGACGCGGAGTGAATTCTCGATTGCAATCGGAGATTTCGTACTCTCGGCCGGTTCCGAGGCGGTACGGTCGTTTCGTCCCGCCCGCGGTGCGACTCCGGTCCCGTCGGGGCGGCACGACGGTCAGGGCGTCGCACGCGCCATTCCGGTACCGGTCCGAGAGCGCGTGTTCGACGTGAGGACCCGCTAGGGGAGGGGTGGATGAGCGGTTATGTCGCGCGGGTGCGACATGATGAGTCGCCCGGGGGCGACGTCGGCCTGGACCCGTTGGTGCGGTCGGCCGCCCAGCGCTGGGCGGACACGGACCCCCTGCTGCCCGAACCCGTCAACTTCGCTCCGGGCTCCTATCCCCTTCTGACCGTCAGCGACGAGGACGGTCGCGCCGTCGCCGCCGGCACCATGCACTACACGTGGTACCAGCCCGGCGAGGTCGGCCGGATCTGGGGCGTGCCGGACCAGCACTGGCTGACCCCCATCGTCGGCGGTCCCGACCCCAGCCGCGCCCTGGACTCCCTGCTGACCAGCTGGCGCGACCAGTTGGAGGACCTGCCGACCGGCACCGGTTCGGAGTCGGCGGCCCTGGTGAGCTGGCCCGCCCGCGACGTGTGCGGCATCATCCCGCTGCAGCGCCACGGCCTGCAGCCCTACACCGTGCTGGCCGCCCGCCAGCGCCGCCGCGGAGTACCCCCGTCGCTGCCGCCGCGCGACGTGACCATCAGGCTGGCCGACCGCAGCGACCTGACCCAGGTGGTCGGGCTCCTGATGGAGGAGCACCGCTACGAGCAGCACTTCGGCGGGGTGTTCCTGCAGGAGGACACCGCCGAGCAGACCCGCAAGGTCGCCGCGCGTGCGCTCAACCGCTCCCGTTCCTGGATCTGGCTGGCCGAGCGGCGCGGTCGCGCCGTGGGCCTGCTGTGGGTGTCCCCGCCCGAGAGGTCCCGGTGGGCCAAGTCCCTGGTCAACGCCCGTCCGATCGCGCACATCGGCTACGGCGTGGTGGTCGCGCAGGAGCGCGGCAACGGGATCGGCACCGCGCTGGTGGGCCAGGCGCACCAGGCCCTGGACAGCCACGGCGTGGGTGTCTCCGTGCTCAACTACGCCGCGATGAACCCGCTGTCCGGCCCCTTCTGGCATCGCATGGGCTACCGGCCGGTGTGGACGACCTGGGAGGTCCGCCCCGCCCTGGCCCTGCGCTGAGCCCCGGTGCGGGCTCGCGGCGGGAGGTTCTACTAGCCTGTGCGCGCAAGCGCGACGGTGCGTGGAAGGTGAGGCGGATGACCGCGAACGACCGTGGGCCCCAGGGCGCGGAACACGTGGAGATCGTCGAGGTGGGGCCGCGCGACGGCCTCCAGAACGAGGCCAGGACGCTCTCGGTCGACGACCGGATCGAGCTGATCGACCGCGCCGCGGCCGTCGGTGCGCGCCGGATCGAGGCGGTCAGCTTCGTCAACCCCAAGCGGGTGCCGCAGATGGCCGGGGCCGAGGAGATCATGGCGGGGGTCACGCGCGCGCCGGGAGTCTCCCACATCGGCCTGGTACTCAACCGGCGCGGCCTGGACCGCGCGGTGGCGGCCCGGGTCTCCGAGATCAACGTGGCGGTGCCCGCCACCGACGGGTTCTGCGTTCGCAACCAGGGCTGCACCGTCGAGGAGATGCTCGGCGCCCTCGCCGACATCGACGCCGCCCTCGCGGGGACGGGCATCCCGCTGAGTGTCACCGTCTCCACCGCGTTCGGCTGCCCCTTCGACGGTGAGGTGCCGCCCGAGCAGGTCGTCGAGGTGGTCCGCCGTATCGCCGACACCGGCGCCGTGGAGATCGCCCTGGCCGACACCATCGGCGTGGGCGTGCCCCGGCAGGTGGGGGACCTCCTGGCCAGGGTCGGGAGGATCGCCGACGGCCGCAGAATGCGCTGCCATTTCCACAACACCCGTAACACCGGTTACGCGAACGCACTGGCGGCCGTGGACGGGGGAGTGCGGGTGCTCGACTCCAGCCTGGGCGGTTTCGGCGGCTGCCCGTTCGCGCCCGCCGCGACCGGCAACATCGCCACCGAGGACCTGCTGTACATGCTGCACCGCAGCGGACTGCACACGGGTGTGAGCCTGTCGGGGGCCGCCGCCCTGGGCGAGTGGATGGGGGAGCGCCTGGACAAGCAGCCTCCCGCCTACCTGGGACGTGCGGGCGCCTTCCCGGCCTGACGCACCACCGCTCGTCCGGCACGGGCCTTCCGGAGCGGTGCCACGACACCCTCCGCGGGCCCGGCCGTGGCGGGTGGGGAGAGGGGAACAGCGAGGTATACGGAGGTGTTCCCAGGTGTGGACGGACGGGGGGCCTGTTATCCTGGTGCCCCGTGGAGTCCGGCGGCCGGAGCGATGAGCAACCGCCCGCAACCGGACCGCCGCACGGCCGCTCAGTTCGCCCCGAGCCAGCCGTAGCCACTCAACCCACGGGAGCATCACTTTGGCATCCGCCGCGAGTACCAAGCACCTTTTCGTTACTGGCGGCGTCGCCTCCAGTCTTGGCAAGGGCCTGACGGCCTCCAGCCTGGGACGACTTCTCAAGTCGCGCGGCCTGCGGGTCACCATGCAGAAGCTCGACCCCTACCTCAACGTCGACCCGGGGACGATGAACCCCTTCCAGCACGGCGAGGTGTTCGTCACCGACGACGGTGCCGAGACCGATCTGGACGTGGGCCACTACGAGCGCTTCCTGGACACCGAGCTGTCCGCGACGGCCAACGTCACCACCGGCCAGATCTACTCCAGCGTCATCGCCAAGGAGCGCCAGGGCGCCTATCTCGGTGACACCGTGCAGGTCATCCCGCACATCACCAACGAGATCAAGGCGCGCATCTACGCGATGGACGCCCCCGACGTCGACATCGTCATCACCGAGATCGGCGGCACGGTCGGCGACATCGAGTCGCAGCCCTTCCTGGAGGCGGTTCGCCAGATCCGCCACGAGATCGGCCGGGACAACTGCTTCTTCCTGCACGTGTCCCTCGTCCCGTTCCTCGGCCCGGCCGGGGAGATGAAGACCAAGCCCACCCAGCACTCCGTGGCCGCCCTGCGCAGCATCGGCATCCAGCCCGACGCGATCGTGTGCCGCTCGGACCGCCCCATCACGCAGAGCCTGAAGTCCAAGATCAGCCTCATGTGCGACGTGGACGAGGCCGGTGTGGTCTCCACCCCCGACGCCCCCTCCATCTACGACATCCCCAAGGTCCTGCACCGCGAGGGCCTGGACGCCTACGTCGTCCGCCGCCTCGGCATGCCCTTCCGCGACGTGGACTGGACCGAGTGGGACGAACTGCTGCGCCGCGTGCACCAGCCCGCCCACGAGGTCACCGTCGCCCTGGTCGGCAAGTACATCGACCTGCCCGACGCCTACCTGTCGGTCAGCGAGGCACTGCGCGCGGGCGGCTTCGCCACCGACACCCGCGTGAACATCCGCTGGGTGGCCAGCGACAACTGCGCCAGCCCCTCCGGCGCCGCGGCCGAGCTGGACGGTGCGGACGGCGTCCTCATCCCCGGCGGCTTCGGTGTGCGCGGTATCGAGGGCAAGCTCGGCGCCATCCGCTACGCCCGCCAGAACGGGGTTCCGCTGCTGGGCGTCTGCCTGGGCCTGCAGGCCATGGTCATCGAGTACGCCCGCGACGTGCTCGGCCTGGACGGGGCGAACAGCACCGAGTTCGACGACAAGGCCCAGAACCCGGTCATCGCCACCATGGCCGACCAGACCGACGTCGTCGCCGGCGAGCGCGACATGGGCGGCACCATGCGCCTGGGCATGTACCCGGCCGAGTTGAGCGAGGGCACCGTGGTGCGCGAACTCTACGGCGGGCGGGCCGAGGCCTCCGAGCGCCACCGCCACCGCTTCGAGGTCAACAACGCCTACCGCTCCCAGCTGGAGGAGTCGGGCCTGGTGTTCTCCGGGCTCTCCCCTGATGGCAAGCTGGTGGAGTACATCGAACTGCCCCGGGACGTCCACCCGTTCTTCGTCGCGACGCAGGCGCACCCGGAGCTGCGGTCCCGTCCGACCAAGGCCAACCCGCTCTTCCGCGGACTGGTCTCGGCGGCCCTGGATTACCACAACTCCTGACGGAGGCCGAACCGGGCGGGGCACGAGTCCTGAGAGGCGGGATCCATGCCCAGTGACGCCCACCCCGACCAGACCACGGGGGCGGACGCGAAGCTCGCGGACGCCCCCGAGTCGTGGCCGGTGGAACGGTCCGAGGAACGCTTCCGCAGCGCCAAGTGCGGGATGCGTACGGACTGGGTGCACATGCCCGGGGCGGGCGGTGAGGGTACGACCGTGGCCGCCCGCGACTACATGGACCACCCCGGCGCCGCCGCGGCCCTGGCCCTGGACGGGGACGGCAGGGTGCTCCTGCAGCGCCAGTACCGCCACGCGGTCCGGCACGTCCTCTGGGAGCTGCCCGCGGGGCTGATCGACGTCGAGGGCGAGGGGCCCCTGCCCACCGCCCAGCGCGAACTGGTCGAGGAGGCGGGCCTGCGCGCCGGGCGCTGGCACGAGCTGGCCGACTTCTTCCCCAGCCCCGGGTTCTCCAACGAGCGCATCCACGTGTTCCTGGCCCGGGACCTGTCGGTGGTGCCCGCCGAGGAGATCGACTTCGAGCGCGAGCACGAGGAGACCGGCCTGGTCGCCGAGTGGATCCCCCTGGACGAGGCGGTCGGCCTGGTCACGGCGGGTCGGCTGCACAACGGCGCGACCGTGATCGGCGTCCTGGCCGCCCAGGTCGCGGCGGCCGACGGCTTCGCCTCGCTGCGCGAGCCCGGCGCGGACTGACCCGTGGCCGAGCGACCGGAACCCGCCGCCCCGGAGGAGGAGCCGGGACCGCTGGCGAGGATGTGCTCCGCCTTCCTGGACCACCTCAGCGCCGAGCGCGCCCTGGCTACCAACACCCTCACGGCCTACCGGCGCGACCTGAGCCGCTACCGTGCCCACCTGGCGGCACGGGGGGTCGCCTCCCCGGACACGGTGGGGCCCGGACACGTGGGCGACTTCCTACGGGTGCTGCGGGAGGGGGACGAGCACCACCCGCCGCTCAGCGCCGCCTCGGCCGGGCGGGCCCTGGCCGCCGTGCGCGGCCTGCACCGTTTCGCGGTGCGCGAGGGGTGGTCGCGGACCGACCCGGCCACCGACGTCTCCCCGCCGGCTCCGCCGATGCGGCTGCCCAAGGCGGTACCGCTGGAATCGGTGGAGCGCCTCCTGGACGCCGCCGGACCGGCCGACGCCCCGACCTCCGGCGACCGCGCCGCGCTGCTGGCCCTGCGCGACCGCGCCCTGCTGGAGGTGCTCTACGGCACGGGCGCACGCGTCTCCGAGGCGGTGGGACTGGACGTGGACGACGTCGCCGACGCCGTGGAGGACGGTGACACCGTGGGTCTGGTGCGGTTCCGTGGCAAGGGCGGCAGGGAGCGGGTGGTCCCGTTGGGCTCCTACGCCCGCCGGGCGCTCTCGGGCTACCTGGTGCGGGCCCGGCCGGGCCTGGCCGCCTCCGGCCGCGGCGGTCCGGCGCTGTTCCTCAACGCCCGCGGCGGCAGGCTCACCCGCCAGGGCGGTTGGGGGGTCCTGGCGGCCGTCGCCGAGCGCGCCGGAGTCGAGGGGGTGTCGCCGCACACGCTGCGCCACTCCTTCGCCACCCACCTCCTCGACGGCGGCGCGGACATCCGCGTCGTGCAGGAGCTGTTGGGGCACAGTTCGGTCACCACCACCCAGGTCTACACACTCGTTACAGTCGAACACCTGCGCGAGGTGTACGCGTCGAGTCATCCCAGGGCACGGCGCTGAGACGGCCGTGTGGGGCGGGAACCCCCCGCCGCGGGGCGGGGCGGAACGGGCCGGTTCGGGTTCTTCCGATTTCCCCCGGGGGCGAAGGCGTGGGATTCTACCCGTACGTTTCGTTGAAGTGCGTCGTGTCGGCGTTCTAGAGTCGCCGCACAGAGGTACGTTGCTGTCGACATATTGAGTTTCCGACGGCGGCCAGGCCCAGGAGCACGGTGTCCCTTGGAGCCGTGGCCAGTCCGTAGGGGAGGTCAAGGGTTGTGAACTGGGAGAACGACGAGGCTGCGAACACCGCACCCGTCGGCGAGGAGGGACTCGTCGACCCGGTGACCAATCCATGGGGGACGACACGCAACACGGGGGCTGATCTGCACACCACAAGACCCGAGCGGACGTATCCGGAGCCCGAGCCTGTCGACGAACACGGCCCGGCACGGATTGTAGCACTCTGTAACCAGAAGGGTGGGGTCGGTAAGACCACCACGACGATCAACCTCGGCGCCGCCATCGCCGAGTACGGAAGACGGGTGCTGCTGGTCGACTTCGACCCGCAGGGAGCACTCTCCGTCGGCCTGGGGCGCCTCGATCCGCGCGAGCTGGACCTGACCGTCTACAACCTGCTCATGCAGCGGGACGTGGCGGTCGAGGACGTCCTGCTCAAGACCGACATCGAAGGCCTGGACCTGATCCCGAGCAACATCGACCTGTCGGCGGCCGAGGTGCAGTTGGTCGGAGAGGTCGCGCGCGAGCAGATGCTCGGCCGCGCGCTGCGCCCGATCATCGACGACTACGACGTCGTGCTGATCGACTGCCAGCCCTCGCTGGGCCTGCTCACCGTCAACGCGCTCACCGCGGCCGACGGCGTCATCGTGCCGCTGGAGTGCGAGTTCTTCGCGCTGCGCGGTGTGGCCCTGCTCATGGACACCATCCAGAAGGTCCAGGAGCGGCTCAACGAGGAACTGGTCATCGACGGCTTCCTGGGCACCATGTACGACCCGCGCACGCTCCACGCGCGTGAGGTGCTGTCCACGATCATCGACGGGTTCGGCGACAAGGTCTACGGCACGGTCATCAACCGTACCGTGCGCTTCCCGGACGCCACCGTGGCGGGCGAACCCATCACCAGGTTCGACTCGTCCTCGGCCGGGGCCAACGCCTATCGGGATCTGGCCAAGGAGGTGCTGGCGAGGTGGCCTCTCAGCGGTCACGGCGCGTGACCCTACCCGGAGCGGACGAGATGTTCTTCCGCTCCAACGGCGCCGAGGAGGCGCCGGAAGAGACCGAACGCCAGTACACGGCACCGGAGCAGCAGAACAGGAAGACCGAGACGTCGGCGCGCTCCAACGGCAGGTCCAAGCGCAGGTCCGGCACGAAGGTGCGGGGAGCGCCCAAGCCGAGCGGGCGTCAGCGCCACGACGAGAAGATCACCGTCTATGTCTCCGCGCCCGAACTCCTGGCCCTGGAACAGACCCGGTTGTCGTTGCGGGCCGAGCACGGGCTGGCGGCCGACAGGGGCCGACTCGTCCGGGAGGCCGTCGCGGTGTTGCTGGCCGACTTCGAGGAGCACGGATCCTCCAGCATGCTGGTACGCAGGCTGAGCGAGGACTGAGCTCCCGCACCGGTACCGGAGGGGGTACCGGTTCGGCGACGAAGGTCGCGGGTGTCACCGGCGGGTTCACGCCGGTGACACCCTTGTCGCATGAGCGAGACGACGTGGGGTCGGTGCCATGGTGGTTGAGGGGACCCGGGCGGACGCCGAGGCCGAGGTGGACGAGAACGCCTTCCAGGTGCACCTCGACAACTTCGAGGGGCCCTTCGACCTGCTCCTGGCACTGATCTCCAAACACAAGCTGGACATCACCGAGGTGTCCCTGTCGAGGGTCACGGACGAGTTCATCGCGCACATCCGGGCGTACGGCGAGGAGTGGGACCTGGACCAGGCCAGCAACTTCCTGCTGGTCGCGGCGACCCTGCTGGACCTGAAGGCGGCCCGGCTGCTGCCGCGCGGTGACGTCGAGGACGAGGCCGACCTGGCCCTGCTGGAGGCCCGCGACCTGCTGTTCGCCCGGCTGCTGCAGTACCGGGCCTACAAGGAGGTCGCCGCGTTCATGCGCGAGCGGCTGGCCTCGCAGGGGCGCCGTTACGCGCGCGCCGTCCCGCTGGAGGAGCGCTTCGCCGCCCTCAGGCCGGACGTGCTGTTCAAGCTGGGGCCCCAGGAGTTCGCGGCGCTGGCCGGGATGGTGTTCACGCCCAAGGAACCGCCCAGTGTGCCGGTCACCCACATCCACCAGGCCAGGACCTCGGTCAGGGAGCAGGGCGAGCTGATGGTCGCGGAGCTGCGCGAGCACGGGCGGTTGACCTTCGCCGAGCTCACCGCGGCCTGTACCGGTACCTTCGAGGTCGTCGCCCGCTTCCTGGCGTTGCTGGAGCTGTACCGGGCCTCCAGCGTGGACTTCGACCAGCCCGAACCGCTGGGCGACCTGCTCGTCACCTGGACCGGTGGTGAGGACGGGGTCGAGCTGCGCAGCGAGTACGACGGATCCGGCGGGGCCGGGGACGCGGAGAGCACGGACGGACCAGGGGAGACGGAGGGGCGGGGATGAGCGCCGAGGACATGACGGCCGGGGCCGTGGCTGCCGTGGGGACGGCCGCGGGGGACACGGCCGGCGGAGCCCAGGCCCCGCCCACCCTGCGCCGTGACCTGGAGGCGGTGCTGATGGTGGTGGACCAGCCGGTGTCGGAGTACGACCTGGCCCGGGCCATGGACGTGCCCGTCACCGTGGTCTCGCGGACCCTGGAGTCCCTGTCCCGGGAATACACCGAGCAGGGCAGGGGTTTCGACCTTCGGGCGGTGGCCGACGGATGGCGCGTGTACACGCGTCCCGAGTGCGCCGACGTCGTCGAGCACTTCCTCCGGGAGGGGCAGGAGGTGCGGCTCACCCAGGCCGCGCTGGAGACGATGGCGGTGGTCGCCTACCGACAGCCGGTCTCCCGGGGCAGGGTCTCCGCCGTACGCGGGGTCAACTGCGACGGGGTTATGCGTACCCTCGTACTGAGGGGGCTGATCGAAGAGGCCGGGCACGACTCCGAGTCCGGCGCGCTGCTGTATCGGACCACCTCCTACTTCCTGGAACGGTTGGGCCTGAGAGGCCTCAACGAGCTGCCTGATCTGGCACCGTTCCTCCCCGACGACATCGAAGGTCTAGACGACACCGGTGAGCACACCTAACGAAAGTTCCCGCGGTGCGCGGGACGACGCCCCGCGCGGTGAGCGCGGCGACTACGACAACCGCGGCGGCCAGGGCCGCCGCGAGAACCGGGACCGCCGGGACGACCGTCCCCGTGGCGGTTACCGGGACGACCAGGGCCGAAAGGGCCGTGACGACCGCCGTTCCGACGGCGGTGGCCGGGATGACCGCGACCGCGGTGGTTTCCGGGGTGACCGGGACCAGCGCGGCGGGCGCGACTTCCGTGGCGGAGACCGTGACAGCCGTGGCGGACGTGACTTCCGTGACCGCGACGACCGCCGTCCCCACGGCGACCGCGACAACCGCGACAGCCGTGGTCGTGACGACCAGCGCGGTGGCGGCCGCTACGAGCGGGGTGGACGTGGTCCGGCTGGCGTCCGGGACGACCGCGACCGCGGAGGCCGGGACGGCCAGCGTGGCGAGGGCCGCTCCTTCGGCGGCGACCGCGGTGGTTACCGCGGCGGCCGGGACGACCGTGGCCGGGAGGACCGCCGCTCCTCGGGGGGCGGTCGCGACGACCGCCGTTCCTACGGCGACCGTGACAGCCGCGACTCCCGTGGTGCGGGCGACCGCTCCACCAGCCGTGGCCGGGACGACCAGCGCGGTGGCGGCCGTTACGAGCGAAGCGGGCGTGGTCCGGGCGGCGGTCGCGACGACCGTGACCGTGGTGACTCCCGTGGTGGTCGGGACCAGCGCAGCGACCGCGACAAGCGCAGGGACCGCGACAAGCGCCGTGCCCTCGGGGGCGAGCGCGGCAACCGTCCCGGGCCCCAGAGCGGCGCACCGGCGAGCGGCTTCAAGAAGGAGGGCCAGCTCTCCAAGGCGGCCCGCGAGCGGCTCAAAACCCTGCGCGCCGACTACGACCCCAAGGACGAGGACCGCGCCACCGGTGAGGACCGCGACACCTACACCGACGTCAAGGACGGCATCCGCCTCCAGAAGGCGCTCGCTGCGGCCGGTGTCGCCAGCCGCCGCGCCAGCGAGGAGCTGATCGCGGCCGGACGCGTCAGCGTGGACGGCCAGGTCGTGCGCCGCTTCGGCGCCCGGGTCGACCCGGAGGTCTCCGAGATCCGCGTCGACGACATGCGCGTGGTCACCGCTCCGGACAAGCTGTACTTCGCCCTCAACAAGCCGCGCGGCGTCGTCAGCACCATGTGGGACCCCGAGGGCCGTCCCACCCTGGCCGACTACACCGGCCAGACCGATGAGCGGATCTTCCACGTGGGCCGGCTGGACACCGAGACCGAGGGCCTCATCCTGCTGACCAACGACGGTGAACTGGCCAACCGGCTCACCCATCCGCGCTACAAGGTCGTCAAGACCTACATCGCCAAGGTGCCGGGCCCGGTCCCGCAGCGGGTCGTGCGCGCGGTCCAGAAGGGCGTCGAGCTGGAGGACGGCCCGGTCGAGGTCGACTCCTTCCGCGTGGTCGAGAACGAGCCGCCCAAGGCGCTCGTCGAGATCCGGCTGCACGAGGGCCGCAAGCACATCGTGCGCCGCCTGATGGAGGCCGTTGGCCACCCGGTCACCGACCTCGCACGCACCCAGGTCGGTCCGATCGACCTCAACACCCTCAAACTGGGCACGATGCGGGCGCTGAGCTCCCGTGAGGTGGGTGAACTCTACGGGGCGGCCGGCCTGTAGATACAGTTGACGGCGGCCGTCCCCTCCGGGTGGCGGCCGCCGTTCCCCTTGTGGGGGGACGGTACGGTGAACGACGACAAGGCGGGATCTAACGTGGCGGTACGGGCCATCCGTGGTGCGGTGCAGGTCGACGCGGACGAACGTGACCAGGTGCTGGAGGCCACGGCCGAACTGGTCTCGGAGGTGATGCGGCGCAACGCGCTGGAGACCGACGACGTGATCAGCGTGCTGTTCACCGCCACCCCCGACCTGAAGAGCGAGTTTCCCGCGCTGGCCGCGCGCAAGCTCGGCTTCACCGACGTCCCGCTGATGTGCGCGACCGAGATCGCCGTCCCGCGCGCCCTGCCGCGTGTGGTGCGGCTCATGGCGCACGTGGAGACGGACCGGCCGCGCTCGGACCTGCAGCACGTCTACCTGCGCGGAGCCCAGGCCCTGCGGTTGGACATCGCGCAGTAGGGCGGCACGGGCTCCCGGCCGGACCGTAGGCTGGGAGCAACCGTAGGCTGGGAGCACGGGACACGGCGGAGGCGAAGAGAGCAGTGGGTAACACCAGCGGCGGGCGGGGGACCGGAGAGCAGCGGCCGTCGGTGCGCCGGGTGGCGGTGGTCGGGACCGGACTCATCGGGACGTCGGTGGCGCTCGCCCTGCGCTCCCGCGACGTCGACGTCGTCCTCTCGGATCCCGACAGCGCCTCTCTCCGCCTGGCCTGCGACCTGGGCGCCGGACGCCCTCTGGAGGATTCCGCCGACCCGTCCTCGGCCCCCGCGGACGTCGCGGTCATCGCGGCGCCGCCCGCCGTCATCCCCTCCGTCCTGCGCCGTGCGCAGGACCGGGGTCTGGCCCACGTGTACACGGACGTGGCCAGTGTGAAGGCGAGTGTGCTGGCCGAGGCCGAGCGGACCGGCTGTGACATGGCCACGTTCGTTCCCGGGCACCCGATGGGCGGCCGGGAGAAGCAGGGGCCCGGCGCCGCCCGCGCCGACCTGTTCCTGGGCCGTTCGTGGGCGCTGTGCCCCAGCGGCAAGGCCGACCCGCAGGCCGTCGCGGTGGTCGCCGAGCTCGCCCGTCTGTGCGGCGCGGACCCGACGGTGCTGGACGCCGGGGCGCACGACCGCGCGGTGGCGCTGGTCTCGCACGCTCCGCACGTGGCGTCCTCCGCGGTGGCGGCCCGGCTGGTCTCCGGCGACGGGGCGGCGCTGACCCTGGCGGGACAGGGAGTACGCGACGTCACCCGGGTGGCGGGCGGCGACCCCGCCATGTGGTCCGAGATCCTCACGCACAACGCCGCACCGGTCGCGGAGGTGCTGCACGCGATGGCCGCCGACCTGGTGGCGACCGCCGACGCCCTGCGTGCGACGGCGGGACGGACGCCCGACCCCTCCGCGGAGGCACTGGCGCCGGTACGCGACCTGCTGGAGCGCGGACACTCCGGGCACGGCCGCATCCCCGGCAAGCACGGCACCGTCCACAGGCCCGACTACACGGTGATCCCGGTGGTCATCCCCGACGAACCCGGTTCGCTGGGCCGCCTGTTCGCCGCCGCGGCGGAGGCCGGGGTCAACATCGAGGACGTGCGCATCGAGCACACCCCCGGTCTGCCGCTGGGTGTGGCGCAGTTGTACGTGCTGCCCGTCGCCGTGGACACGCTCGCGCGGGCACTGGCCGCCGACGGCTGGTCGGTCCATCCCGGGGCGTGACCGCTCCCGCGTGGGGACGCGTGGTCCGCCGCGCACCGGGCCACCGGTAGGGTTGGGCGTCGGCAACAGTGGCAGTGAGCGGGAGTCAACGGCAGTGAGCACGCAGGACAGCACCGAGGGCATCGTCATCGCGATCGACGGTCCTTCCGGGTCGGGCAAGTCGAGCACCTCCCGGGGTGTGGCCAAGGTGCGGAACCTGCGTTACCTCGACACCGGCGCCATGTACCGGGCGCTCACCTGGTGGATGCTGTCCCACGAGGTGAACGTCAACGACGCCGAGGCCGTGGCCGCCCTCGCCGAACGCCCCGTCATCGCCATGGGCACCGACCCGAACGCCCCCACGGTGACCGTGGACGGCCGTGACGTGGCCGCCGAGATCCGCGACAGGGACGTCACCACCAACGTCAGCGCGGTCTCGGCCGTGCCCGAGGTGCGTGAGCGCATGGTCCGCTCCCAGCGTGAGATCATCGCCGCCGCCAGGGCCGGGAGCGCGGGTATCGTGGTGGAGGGCCGCGACATCACCACCGTCGTCGCCCCCGACGCCCCGGTCAGGCTGTTCCTGACCGCCAGCGCCGAGACACGTGCCCAACGGCGCAGCGAGGAAGTCCGTACCAGCGACGTCGCCGCCACCCAGGCCGACCTGGCCCGACGTGACGAGCTGGACTCCAGCCGGGCACACTCGCCGCTCAGGCAGACCGCCGACGCCATCGAGCTCGACACCACCGGACTGACCCTGGACGAGGTCATCGCCCTGGTCTCCAAGCTGGCCGACGAGGCCCGCGACCGGTAGCACCGGCCACACCGGCCGACAACAGCCCCTTTCGGGGAACACACGGACGGCCGCGGGGGTTCTTCCCCGTGGCCAGTACACACGGGCGCCGTCGGCGCCCGTTCTCCGACCTGCGCGCCCCGGGGCCACCGGGGCGGGTCGACCATACGCATCCTCGCGGCACGCATCCTGGGCGCGCGAGGACGAAGAACCGGGAGCAGTACATGAGTGACTTCGACATCCTTGACGTCGGCCATGAGGGCGCCGACGCCGCCGAGCCCGCGGCCCTCCCCGTGGTGGCCGTGGTCGGCCGCCCCAACGTGGGCAAGTCCAGCCTGGTCAACCGCATCATCGGCCGTCGCGAGGCCGTGGTGGAGGACGTGCCGGGTGTGACCCGTGACCGGGTCGCCTACGACGCCCAGTGGCAGAACGCCAAGTTCACCCTGGTGGACACCGGCGGCTGGGAGAGCAACCTCAGCGGCCTGGCCGCCATGGTCGCCCGACAGGCCGAGTACGCCGCGCAGACCGCCGACGTCATCCTGTTCGTGGTGGACGCGACGGTCGGCGTGACCGACGCCGACGCCGCCGTCACCCGTGTGCTGCGCTCGACCAAGCGCCCCGTGGTGCTGGCCGCCAACAAGGTCGACGGCAGCAAGCAGGAGGCCGACGCGCTCGACCTGTGGCAGCTGGGTGTGGGCGAGCCGTACCCGATCAGCGCCCTGCACGGCCGGGGCACCGGCGACCTGCTGGACGCGCTCGTGGCGGAGTTCCCCGAGCAGCCCATCGGGGAGGACGACGACGAGGGCGAGGACGGCCCGCCCCGCATCGCGCTGCTGGGCCGCCCCAACGTGGGCAAGTCCAGCCTGCTCAACCGGCTGGCCGACGAGGACCGTGTGGTCGTGGACGCGGTGGCGGGTACGACCCGCGACGCGGTGGACGAGCTGGTCGAGCTGGGCGGCAGGACCTGGAAGTTCATCGACACCGCCGGTATCCGCCGCCGGTTCCGCGCCCTGCAGGGGGCCGACTACTACGCCACCATGCGCACCGGGACCGCCCTGGAGCGGGCCGAGATCGCCGTGGTGCTGATGGACGTCAGCGAGCCCCTCGCCGAGCAGGACATCCGGATCGTCGAGCAGGTGCTGGAGGCCGGCCGCGGCCTGGTCCTGGCCTTCAACAAGTGGGACGTCCTGGACGATGAGCGCCGGGTCTACCTGGAGAAGGAGATCGACCGCCAGCTGTCGCGGGTCGCCTGGGCCCCGCGTGTGAACGTCTCGGCCAAGACCGGGCGCCACATGGAGAAGCTGGTCCCGGCGATCGAGACCAGCCTGAGCGGGTGGAACCAGCGCATCCCGACCGGACAGCTCAACAACTGGCTCAAGGAGCTGGTGGCCGCGACCCCGCCGCCGGTGCGCGGCGGCAAGCAGCCCAAGATCCTGTTCGCGACGCAGGCGGGTGCGCGTCCGCCGCACTTCGTCCTGTTCACCACCGGGTTCCTGGAGGACAACTACCGCCGCTTCATCGAGCGGCGCCTGCGGGAGGACTTCGGTTTCGAGGGCTCCCCGGTGCACATCAGCATGCGGATCCGCGAGAAGAGGGCCGGTGCTCCGGGCCGCGCCTCCAGGGGCAGCGTGCGTCCCGACCGCAAACAGCGCCGCCGCTGATGCGCTGACCGGGACCTTCACCGGATGATCTTGCCCGTGCTGGCGTTGTCGAAGGCCGACACCGCCTCTACGGGCAAGATCATCGCTGGTGGGAACGGGCGAGAGGGGGGAGCCATGCGCAAGGTGCTGGTCAGCGCCTGCCTCATGGGGCGCAGGGTCCGCTACGACGGACGCGCCAAGACGGTCGAGGACGACGCGGTCGACCGCTGGCGCGAGGAGGGGCGCCTCGTGGTGCACTGCCCGGAGGTCGCGGGCGGCCTGCCGGTGCCCCGCCCGCCCGCCGAGATCGAGCCCGGCGCCACCGCCGCCGAGGTGCTCGCGGGACGGGCGCGCATCCTCACCCCCGACGGGCGGGACGTGACCGGCCACTTCGTGGACGGCGCCCGCGCGGCGCTGGCCACCGCCCGGACGCACGGTGTGGGCGTGGCCGTGCTCAAGGAGTCGAGCCCGTCCTGCGGACTGCACCAGGTCTACGACGGGACCTTCGCCGGGCGCAGAACGCCCGGCGAGGGGGTCACCGCGCGGCTGCTCCGGGAGAACGGCGTCGCCGTCTTCACCGAGAACGAGATCGCGCGGGCCGCCGCGTGCCTGCGCGAACTGGAGCGTGCCTGAGGGGTGTCACCGGGGCCCGTCCGCCCCGGCGGCGTCCCCGCTCCCCGTGTCAGGGGCGGACGACCTCGTACCTTGCGCAGGCGAAGTCACCGGCACGGCGCACGTCCACCACCCTCAGGTCCACGCGCCCGGCCAGCAGCGGCGCCCCCGAGCCCAGGGTGACCGGGGCGATCGACACGACCACCTCGTCGAGCAGCCCGAGCCGGGCCAGGTCCGCGGCGATCCCGCCACCGCCGACCAGCCACACGTCGCGTCCGCCGGCCGCCTCGACCGCCTCCGCGTGCAGGTCGCGCAGTTCCTGGTCGGTGTCCGCGCTGGCGAAGCGGACGTCGCCCTCCATGCGCGGCAGTTTCCGGTGGGTGAGCACCCAGGAGGGCACCTCGTAGGGCCAGGCCTCGACCCCCTCATGTCCGAGGAGCCACTCGTAGGTGCCCGCGCCGCACACGACCGCGCCCGCCTTCCGGATGAAGTCCTCGGTGTCCTTCAGGGCATCGCCCCCGTCGGCGGAGAAGAGCCACTCCAGGGAGTGGTCCTCGGTGGCGATGAAGCCGTCCAGGCTCGTCGCGGTGTTGTATACCGTCCTGCTCACTGTGTACCTCCGTCGTGGTGCCGGTCCTGCAGCCATTCGATGGGATCTCCGTGGTCCACCTCCAGGCCCTCCGCGCGCAGCATGTGGCGGACGAGCTGTCTGCGGTGCGCGGAGTAGGTCAGTACGTGCGCGACGACGCTGCCGAGGACGAAGCTCTCGGGCGGGTCGCACAGGGCGTCGATCAGCCGATCGCCCCAGGCGCCGCGGCGCCCGATGCCGTCGACCGTGGTGATCCAGCGCGCACCGACGCGGGTGTGCCGTTCGAGCAGGCCCCCGGTGTCGTCCGCGCCCGGTTCGGGAAGGTCGGCCCCGTCGATCGAGGCGAGCCACACCTCCTTGGCCCGGACCAGGCGGTCGAGCACGGCGGCGACCGACTCCTCGGGCCCGTCCCACCCCAGGACGGTCAGCCCGGGTGCCCGCACCCGCCGGTAGGCCTCCTCGGAGAGCCCCTCGGCCAGGCGGATCAGGTGCGCGGTGTCGTCCACGTCGTGGTGGATCTGGAGGGCGGTCAGGTCCATTCCGGGCCGGTCCTCGGGTTTCTCCTCGATCCACAGGTGGATCGGCGGATGGAAGTGGATGCCGTTGGGCGCGGACAGCCAGGTGCCGCTGCCCGGCGTCGTTGAGCTGGGCGGACGCCCGAAGGCGCGTCCGAAGGCGCGCGTGAACCCCTCGACCGACGCGTATCCGGCCGCGAAGGCGGCGTCGGTCACGCTGCTGCCCTGGCCGATCTGCCAGGCCGCGCGCTCCAGGAGCACCCGGCGGCGCAGCGCGACCGGGGGCTCCCCGGTGTCACGGGTCAGTCTGCGGGTGAAGTGGAACGGCGAGGTGAAGGCGTGCCCCGCCATGTCGGCGAGGCGGGTGTTCTCCTCGTCCAGGACCGCGTCGAGCAGTTCGCGCAGGCGGTCCCGTCCCGGGGTGGGCTCGGTCATGCGACCAGTATGTTCGCCGGGAGGGCGCGGGCGCCTGACCGATCTTGCCCACCCTGGAGAGCCGCCGCTCCGTCGGAGGGCGTCCTCCGACGGAGCGGCGGTCGGGAGGGAGGGGTACTCCCTCCCGACCTCAGGCGAGGGCGCCGAGCCGGGCACCGACCTGCGGGTCCTCGCGCTCGGCCGACCAGCCCTCCGCCGCCAGCCGCCGTACCAGTGGCTGGGCACGGGGCGTGGCCACGGTGATCTCCACGGACAGGACGTTCCCGTCGGGGGAGGGGACCACGTCCCGGCCTTGAAGGTGTTGCCGTGCATGGGGTCGCACCCCCAGGCCACCCGCGCACCTGAGGCGGTGACCTTCTCCACCAGCGCGGGCAGTCCGCCGGTACGCGAATCGGTGCGGGTCAGCGCTGTCTCGTAGTCCAGCAGCAACGCCTCGTGCGAGGAGTGGAACTCGGTGGTCCTGAGCTCCTCGGCGCAGGTGACCCCGCACGCCCTCATGAACGCCAACGCGTTGTCGATCCCCCTGGCCACGCTCTCGTAGCGCCGGCCGGAGGGGGAGTCACGCACGAAGTCCCGGTTCCAGGCGTGCACCTGGGTGAGATCGGCGTAGCCGCCGGTGGTGAAGGCGCGCACCAGGTTCAGGGCGGCGGCGGAGGCGTGGTAGGCGCGCTTGAGCCGTTCGGGATCCGGGCGCCGGGCCTCCTCCGTGAACGCCCTGCCGTTGACGGCGTCCCCCGGCAGGAGGGAAGGGTCACCCCGTCGAGGGTCTCGGCGCAGTCGCCGCCCTGGAGGAGGAACGCCTCGCCCCGGGCCACGGAGCCCAGGTGTTCCCTGAGCTGGTCGCACTCCCCGGCGAAGACCAGGGGCGGGTAGGAGGAGAGTTCCGCGACCGTGTCGGCCGGGGTCGGGCCAGTCGGGCTGTTGGGCGGCGGGGAGGAAGCGCCAGTCGTCCAGGGCGGCCGTGCTCCGGGCCGCCTCCGCGTTGGAGTGGTAGCTGATCGCCACCGTCGCGCCGTCCTCGGCCAGGCGCAGGGCGATCGCCGCCCCGATCCCCGGCCGCCACCAGTCACCAGTGCCCGCTTTCCCTCAAGGACGCCGCTCATGCCGTACTCTCCCGTTCCGCGACTCGTTCCCGGAGACCTTCACCGTGTACACGTCGCCGTTGAGCCACACGGTGTCTCCCTCCCCGCAGGGCCGGTACAGGACCTCCGGTTCCGGAACGGGGGTCCTCAACCTCTCGGGCACGCTCATACGGGGGCTCCCCGGCGGCCAGGTCGGTCATCGGGTGGTGGTGGGGCATGTCGAGGAAAGGGGCTCCGAGCTTGGAGTTGACCTCGGAGAGTAAGACGACGCGTGCGGTCCCGAGCACCACCGCCTCCTTGTTCTTGGAGTTCGGGGTCCGGTTCGGCGGGTCGGGCGTCGTGCGGGATCAGAAGAAGGGCGGGGTGGAGTCGCCGCCGAGCAGGACGTTTCCGGTCAGCTGGAGGACCGAGTCCTGCGCCACGGCGTGCTGGCACATGGTGTTGGCGTCGCGCAGCCACCGGTCCATCGGGGAGCGGTTGCGGTAGACGGACGCCCCGCCGGCCAGGTCGAAGAGCCGGTGCACGATCGAGCGGGCGGTGCGGAAGGCGTGGTCCACGTCGAGCCGGTAGGGGAGGTAGCCGGCGGACGTGAACTCCTCGTGGAGCAGGTCGAGTGCCCGGTGCGCGCGGGCGGCCTCCCCGGGGTCGGAGCGGTCGAAGCGCAGGGAGACCACCAGGTCCACGACGTCGTGGTCCAGCGCGTTGACGGTGGCGCCCGGGCGTAGTCCGGTCCGCACGCGCACGTCGTCGAGCAGGGTGAGGGCGGCCGTCACGTCCCGCCCGGTGCGGGGGACCAGGGGCAGGAAGAAGATCCGCCCGTTGCCCTCGGAGTCCACGTCCGGTGCGTTCCGGCCGACGGCGGAGCGCAGCATCTCCTCGTGGTGGGAGACGTCGCCCGCATACCCGGCCTCGACCACGCGGGAGACCACGTCGTCCGGTTCGGGAGGGGTGTGGTCGGAGCGCCGCACGGAGGTGAACAGCTTGGCCGCCTCGGCTTCGGTGGCCAGAACGCCGAGCAGGGCCTCCGCGGACTCGGCTGTACCGCCCACGCTCAGGTGCGCCAGGTAACCGGAGGAGCGGGGATGCCGTAGGAGGAGGCGGAGGTGGTGTCGTAGATCTTGAGGATGCCCTGGAGCAGGCCCTGGCCCTGCCATCGGCGGAACGCGTCCACGGCCGGGGCCAGGTCGGCGGCTCCGAAGGTGAGGCGTAGGACGTGCTGGACCTCGGGGCGGACGGGCAGCCGCACCGCTCCCGCGACGGCGATCCCCAGGTCGGACTGGGTGAACAGGTGCAGGAGCGAGGGCCCCAGTCCGTGCGGATTGGGTGCACCGACCCGGTCGCCGGGCCACCAGCCCACGCGCGTCACCTCCCCTCCCGGTAGGACCACCTCCAGTCCGGCGAGGTCGTGGGTGCGCTGGCGGCGCAGCCCCACACCCCGGTCCAGGGCGTTGCCGAGGACGCTGGTGTGGGCTGAGGAGGCGGTGACGTTCAGCAGGCGGCGCGTGCCGATCAGCTGCTCCGACAGTTGCCGCTGGGTCGCCCCCGCCTCGATGATCGCCCAACCCTGGTCGGTGTCGAGGCGGCGGATGCGGTCCATTCCGTGCAGTTCGAGTCGGACGGCGCCGTCCCCGACCGGTTCGCGTGAGCCCAGTCCCCAGTTGTGGCCGGTGGAGACCGCGTACAGGGAGGGGGTCTCGGGAGAGTCGAAGAGCCGTACCAGTTCGGGGACCTGCTCGGCCCGCGAGGGGCGCAGCACGGCCAGGGTGCCGCGGGGGAGAACCCGGACACGTTGGCGTGCTCGGGTGCGGGGCGAAGCGTTCTCGGGGGGCCGGTGTCTCCCGGTACGCGGACGGCCGCTCAGGGACGGTCCCGGGTGGCTCCGTCGAGGTAGACATGGTCGATCTCCCGGCCCGCGTCCACGCGGGCCAGCGCCATCACGCGGATGGTGTGGTGGACCCGGCCGTCCCAGTCGGGTTCGGAGGCGCACAGCATCGGTACGTCGAGCATGCGGTGTTCGCATAGGACCAGCGGCGGAACGTCCGCTGTCAGGTCGGGGGTCATGGTGAACCACAGACACTCCGCATCGGCGGGGGAGCCCGACGCGGACCCGGCAGGGAGGGCGCCGAGCCGGAACCGCGGCGCGAGCGGTCCGGGGAATGCGGTAGAGTCTTCCCCGTCGAGGACGCCGGGGACGGCGTTCGCACGGCGGACGGGACGTAGCGCAGTTTGGTAGCGCACTTGACTGGGGGTCAAGGGGCCGTGGGTTCAAATCCCGCCGTCCCGACAGAGAAACAGCAGGTCGTGGAGGGGTCCGCCCGAGGGCGGGCCCCTTTGCGCGTTCCCGGTCGGTGCCGTCCCCAAGAGGTGTCACCGACCTCTCGGGCGCGTTCGTGCACGAGGTACACGCGGTGACGGCGGCGGGTCCGGGAAGTCGGGACATGACGGGCCCACGCGGTACCGGCGCGGCGGCTCCCGGACCGCACGGTATCTTGGCGGCGGTGCCGCAGCGGAAGTGAGGTGACCTCCCATGGCCGAGACCGACGGTCCCGTCCGGGTGTTCCTGGTCGACGACCACGACGTGGTGCGGCGCGGTGTCGGCGCGCTGATCAGCGACGAGTCCGACATGGAGGTGGTGGGCGAGGCCGCCGGCGCGGCCGAGGCGATCGCGCGCATACCGGCGGTCGGGCCCGACGTGGCGCTGCTGGACGTCCGCCTGCCCGACGGCAGCGGCGTGGAGGTGTGCCGCGAGGTGCGCTCGCGCCTACCCGAGCTGGCCTGTCTGGTGCTCACCTCCTACGCCGACGACGACGCGCTCTACGACGCGGTGATGGCCGGGGCCTCGGGCTACGTGCTCAAGCAGATCCACGGCTCGGACCTGGTGGGCGCCATCCGCACCGTCGCCGCGGGCGGATCCCTGCTGGACCCCCGGAGCACGGCCCGGATCATGCGCCGCATACGCGAGAGCGCCGCGCACGAGGACCCGCTGGCCGTCCTGTCGGATCAGGAGCGTCGCGTCTTCGAGCTGATCGGTGAGGGCCTGACCAACCGACAGATCGGCGAGCGCGTCTTCCTGGCCGAGAAGACCGTGAAGAACTACGTCTCCAGCGTGCTGTCGAAGCTGGAGATGCAGCGCCGCACCCAGGTGGCCGCCTACGCCGCCCGGCTGAAGTCGCGGGTGTCCCGCCAGGACTCCGACTGACGGCCCCCGCACGGCCGCCGCTCCGGGCGGTGGGCACCCCCTCTAGAATCGTGTGTAGGGTACGGCCGTCGGTCAGTGAGCGGACTGCGCCGACGTCTCGGAGGTGAAACGTGTCCGGTGACGGTCCCGAGACCGAGCGGATGCAGATGCTGATTCCGCAGATGCAGCTCGACCAGCTGCTCGCGGAGCTGCAGAACCGCCTCAGCGCAGCCATCCTCACCCGCGACCGGGTGCACTCCCTGCTCAACGCGGTCGTCATGATCGGCACCGGCCTCGAACTGGAGACGCTGCTGCGCCGCATCGTCGAAGCAGCCATGGACCTGGTCGACGCGCGCTACGGCGCTCTGGGGGTCATCGGCGACGGCGGGGAGCTGGAGCGGTTCATTCCGGTGGGCCTGAGCGAGGAGCAGATCGCCGCCATCGAGCACTGGCCCGAGGGCCGCGGCATCCTCGGACTGCTGATCAAGGAGCCGCGACCGCTGCGGCTGCGCGAACTCGCCGACCACCCCGAGTCCCGCGGCTTCCCCCAGGGCCACCCGCCCATGCGCGGGTTCCTCGGCGTACCCGTGCGTGTACGCGAAGAGGTCTTCGGCAATCTCTACCTCACCGAGAAGGCCGACGGCGCCGACTTCAACGAGGACGACGAGGCCATCGTGGTGGCCCTGGCCACCGCGGCCGGCGTGGCCATCGAGAACGCCCGCCTCTACGACGAGACCCGCCACCGCGAGATGTGGTTGGCCGCCTCCGACGAGATCACCACCCGGCTGCTGACCGGTGCCGACACCGGTCAGGTGCTGGACCTGATCGCCCGGCGATCGCGCGACATGTCCGGTGCCGGCCTGGCGGCCATCGCCGTCCCGGAGCAGGGGGAGGAGCGACTGACCGTCCGTGTGGCCGACGGGCCCGACGCCGGCCTCGTCCGCGGGCGCTCCGCGGCGACGCGGGGCACCCTGGTCGGGCGGGCCCTGCGCAGTGAGGCGCCCGTCATCACCGACATCAGCCGCCCCCACTCCGTATCCACGCCCCTGCTGGAGGGGCTGGGCCTGGGGCCGGTGCTGCTGGTGCCCCTGGGCGCGGGCGAGAACACCCGCGGTGTACTGGTGCTGGGGCGCGGCGAGGGCGCCGCGCCGTTCGCGCGCACCACGGTACGGATGCTGCACACCTTCGTCGGCCACGCGGCGGTGGTCCTGGAGCTGGCCGAGACGCGCAGCGACGCCGAGCGGCTGAGCATCCTGGAGGACCGCGACCGCATCGCCAAGGACCTGCACGACGTCATCATCCAGCGGATGTTCGCCATCGCGATGTCGCTGATGAGCTCCGTTCGCCGTATCGACAACCCCGAACCCGCCCAGCGGGTGCAGCAGGCCGTGGACGACCTGGACGACACCATCCGCCAGACCCGTTCGACCATCTTCGCGCTGCAGCACGTGGGTGAGGACCGCTGCTGGCTGCGCAACCAGATCCTGGACGTGGTCAACGCCGCCACCGAGCCCCTGGGCTTCTCGGCCGACCTGCGGCTGGAGGGACCCATCGACAGCCTGGTGTCCGACGACGTGGGCGAGCACGTGCTGGCGGTGCTGGGTGAGTCGCTGTCCAACATCGCCCGCCACGCCGGCGCGTCACGGGTGGAGATCCGGGTCGTGGTCGACGGCGGGATCAGCGTGGAGGTGAAGGACGACGGCGTGGGCCTGTCCGGGGGAGGGCGCCGCAGCGGGCTGCGCAATCTCGCCGAACGCGCCGCCCAGTGCGGCGGCACGTTCGAGGCGGGCCGGCGGCCCGGCGGCGGCACACGGCTGAACTGGTGCGTCCCCCTCGACGAGGACGGCCTCGGCTGAGGCCGCGCCGCGCGCCGGTGGTCAGTCGCCGGCTTCCTCCGTACGGGGGCGCACCACGGCCACCGGTACCCGGGCGTGGTGCAGCACCGACTGGCCGACCGATCCCAGCAGCAGCCCGGTGAAGCCCCCGCGCCCCCGCGAGCCCACGACGATGAGATCGGCGTCCTCGCCCTGGGACAGCAGGGCGTGGGCCGCCTGGTCCTCCACCACGGCGAAGCGGACGGGAACGTCCTCGGCGCGTTCGCCGCGTGTCTCCTCCACCACGGCGCGGACGTACCTGTCGGCGTGTACGGCGAGGTCCTCGCGGTCGGCGGCGTAGGCGGCGGCCGCGAACGCCGTGACGTCGAGGGGCACCGACACCGTCCAGGCGTGCACCGCGACGAGTTCCGCGCCGGTACGGGCGGCCTCGTCGAAGGCGAAGCGCAGCGCGGTCTCGGCGTCGTGGGACCCGTCCAGACCCACCACCACGCGTCCGCGGCTCTCGCGCTCCCGCCGCTCCCCTCCGGCCGCGGCCTCTCCGGGAGCCGGTACCACCACGACGGAGCAGGGCGCGTGCGCGCTGACGCGGATGCTCACCGACCCCAGGAACGCCGAGGCGACACCGCCCAGGCCGCGCGATCCCATGACGACCATCGCGGCCGTGCGCGAGGCCGTCAGCAGGGCATGGGCGGGATCCACCATGGAGACCCTGGTGCGCACCTCCAGGCCGGGGTGGGCCCGGGTGGCGTGGTCGACGGCCTCTCGGAGCAGGTGCGCGGACCAGTCGGTGAGCTCCTGCGACGGCGGCATCCGCAGGGTGTGCCCCAGCGGCGCGCCGATCACGGGCATGCTCAGCGCGTGCAGGACCAGCAGTTCCAGACCGCGGTCGGCGGCGGCACGGGCCGCCCACTCCAGGGCCGACCGGCTCGCCGGCGAGCCGTCCACGCCCACGACGATCCCCGTCGTGTCGTTCCGTTCCTGGGCGCGTCCGCTGTCACGGGCGTCGTCGGTGTCGTTCATGGTGTGGTCGTCCTCTCCTCCGGTGCGGCGATGGCTCCGGGTGCGGTGGTGGTGCGGTGTTCGCGGGGCGGTGCGGTGCGCGCCCGTGTTCCGGCGACGAACCAAGTATGTCCGAGACGCTCGCGGTGTGTCAGCGCCGTCGTCCCCGGGGCGGTGTGCCCTTCGTCCCGGATCTCGGCGCTGGGAAGGGGGCCTTCGCCCTGCTGCCGAGGACCCGACGCCCCATGGCCCACCCGTACCCCCGTGCGTGACGGTGCGTGCGGAGGGGCACGATGACCTGAGGGAACGGAAGGAACACGAGGAGGCACGATGGGGCGGGAACGCGGCACGGGCGGTAGCGATATCGGGCGCCGCATCGCCCAGCGCCGGTCCGAACTGGGGATGAGCCGAGCCGAGATGGCCGAGGGCGCCGGGATGGATCCCGGTTACGCGGAGTACCTGGAGGAGCAGCCCGCGCGCCTCAGCCAGGAGGCGCTGTACCACCTGGCGCACGCGCTGGGCACCTCTCCGGAGCACCTGCTGGGGGCCGACACCGACACACCGCCCGGCAGCGCCTCCACCGCCGTGCCCGAACCGGAGACACGGACACTGACGGCCGAGGAGTGCCTGGCACTCCTCGAACCCGGCGGGGTGGGCCGCGTCGCCTTCACCGATAGCGCCGGTACCGCACCCGTCGTGCTGCCGGTCAACTACGTCCTCAGCGACGGCACGGTGGTCTTCCGCACCGCGGCCGACGGTGTCATCGGCCGCCACGTGCCCGGTCCGATGGGCTTCGAGGTCGACCGGATCGACGGCGCCATGAGCGAGGGCTGGAGTGTGCTCGTCGCCGGGCGCGCCCGCCGTGTCGGTGACGGGGCCGAACTGGCCGCCCTGCGTGGGCACCGCTTCCCGCGCCCGTGGGCGGGCGGTGAGCGCGAGGCCTGGATCCGTGTCGAACCGGAGGGGATCACCGGCCGCCGTGTCGGCGGGCGCGTCCCGCACGCGAGGAGCGGACCGGCACCGGGCGAGGCCGAGGGGCCGGCGTTCCGGTACTGAGGAGCCTCCGGCTCCGGCGCGAGGGCGTCGCGGCCCCTCCGTCCGGAGCGGATCCGGCGTGGGGACCAAGGCCCCTCCTGGACGGTACGAAGGACCGCCGCCCGCGGTCGGCCGCCTCTGTTCGCGACAGGGGTGCGCGGGAGAACGTGGGTGAGGAGGAACGAGGCCACACGTCCGAGCGGCTTCCTCGGCCGGTCGGCACGGCTCCGCACCCACGGAGCCGCCGCCGTGGTCTCCGGTCTGGCGGAGCTGGAGGCGGCCGGGGACAGCCCGTGAGCGTGCGGACGCCGACGCCCGCACACTCACGGACGTCGGTCTACGCCGGCTTCGGCACGTCGCGGAAGGCGCGCGAGGTGTACACCGCCACCCCCAGGGCGGCGGCCGCCAGCAGGACGAAGCCGATGGTGTAGGCGCCCGTGGCCTGCAGTACGACTCCCATGACCAGGGGAGGGAAGTAGCCGCCGAGGCCGCCGGCGGCTCCGACCATGCCCGTGACCGTGCCCACGCGCGCCGGCTCCACGAGCTGGGCGACGAGGGCGAAGACGCCGCCGGTGCCCAGCCCCAGGAACGCCGCGATGAGCACGAAGACGGTGCCCGCGGCCAGCTCCGCCGGGGGCTGGAAGACCAGGGCCAGGGCCATGAGCGTCGTACCGACGAAGGAGATCTGGCAGACCCGTACGGGGCCGATCCGGTCCGACAGCACGCCCCCCACGGGACGCGCGACGACCGCCGTGAGGGAGAAGCCCGCCGCGCGCAGCCCCGCCTCCGTCTGGGCGAACCCGTAGGCAGTGTTGAGCAGAGTCGGCAGGTAGGTGGAGAACGCCACGAAACCGCCGAAGGCGATCGCGTACAGCAGCATGTTCTGCCAGGTCGCCTTGATGCCGAGTGCCTCCCGCATCCGGGGGAGCACCGGCGCGGTGCTGGGGTGCCAACCGGGTGCGTCGCTGCTGAAGACGAGCATGACGACCCCCATGGCCACCAGGACCACGGCCATGAGGACGTGCGTCGCCGTGATCCCGAGCATCTCGGCGAGGTAGGGGGTGAGGAACGCCGACAGTGCGGTGCCGCCCATCCCGGCGCCGAAGACGCCGGTGGCGAAGCCACGCCGCTCGGGCCGGTGCCACGCGCTGACGAAGGGGACCCCCACGGCGAACGACGTCCCCGCGACGCCCAGGAAGAAGCCGAGCACCAGCAGCGCCGCGAACGAGCTTCCGAGGAACCCGAGGAGCAGCACGGGGATGATCGAGACGAAGCAGATGGCGGCCATCATCAGCCGCCCCCCGTGGCGGTCGGTCAGGGCGCCCACCGGAATGCGCCCCAGGGAGCCGATCAGCACGGGGAAGGCGATCAGCACCGACGTCTGGGTGGGGGTCAGGTCCAGGCGCTCGCTGTAGGCCGGTGCCAGCGGCCCGATCAGGTTCCACGCCCAGAACAGCAGCACGAACGCGGCCGTCGCCAAGGCGAGGTTCACGCCGGCGCGTCCTTCGGAAGCGGTCTTTCCCGCCTCGGCATTCATCGCGTTCCATCTCCAGGTCGTTCGAGTCCGACACGGCCCGGGGAGCCGGGCCGTCGCCTTTCAGGGGGCCGGGGGAGCGGGGTGGCCGCCCTGGCCCGCGCGCGGGTGTTCACCTTCGCCTGTTCTCGCCGACGCGCTCCCAGCCGCGGTTTCCCCGGCGCTGTCCCAGGCGGTCCTCCTTGCTCCGGTAGGGCACGTAGGGGCGCCACAGGTAGCCGATGGGCGCGCTGAAGACGTGCACCAGGCGGGTGAAGGGCCACAGCGCGAACAGCAGGAAGGCGGTCACCGCGTGGGCCTGGAAGGTGAACGGTGCCTCGGCCATGAGTTCGGGGCGCAGGTCGAAGCGGAAGATGCCGCGGAACCAGACGGACAGGCCCTCGCGGTAGTCGTAGTGGTCGATGATGTTGCCGCCCACGGTGTTGCCGATTCCCAGCAGGATCACCACGGCCAGGGCCAGGTACATGACCTTGTCCATGCGCGTGGTGGCGCTGAACACCGGGCCGACGGTGCGACGGCGGTAGACCAGGATCGCCATGCCCACCAGCGTGCAGAATCCGGCGACGGCGCCGACGCCGACGGCCAGCACGTGGTACACCCCCTCGGAGACGCCCACGGCCTCGGTCCAGCTCTTGGGGATGCCCAGGCCCATGACGTGGCCGAGGAAGACCGCGAGGATGCCGAAGTGGAACAGCGGGCTGCCCCAGCGCAGCAGGCGGCTCTCGTAGAGCTGGGAGGACAGCGTGGTCCAGCCGAACTTGTCGTAGCGGTAGCGCCAGTAGTGGCCGACGACGAAGACGGCGAGGCAGGCGTAGGGGAGAACGACCCACAGCACGAGGTCGAGTGTGGTGGTCATGAGTGCGCTTTCGTGTGGTCCGTCGGGGCGAAGGGTTCGAGGCCGACCTCCTCGTCCGGCGGCCCCTCGGCGGCCAGGCGGGCCACGGCGTCGCGCAGCCGCCCGGTCAGCGGAGGCAGGGTGGCGCTCACGGCCGACACGGCGCCCGTGTAGGGCGAGCCGTCGTCCTGGAGGGCGAGGTGCAGCAGCTCCAGCCCGGCCCGGTGCTGGACGAGCAGCCGCGCGCCGGCGTCGGGGTCGACGGTGGCGGCGAACTCCAGCACGACGCACAGGTGGTCGGGGAGCTCCTCGGTGTCCGGGTCGAAGCCGGACAGGCGGTAGGCGTGGGTGAACCCGAGCAGCGCGGTACCGCGTTTGCGGGTGTCACCGTAGGCGTAGTAGGTCAGGTGCAGACAGGAGCGCCGGCGCAGGTCGAACGTCTTCACGTAGTGCTCGGCCAGGCTCCGTGCCGGGGTCCGCTCCATGTGGTCCAGGACCCCGCCGAGCTGTCCGCGCATGGGCTCGGGCAGCTCGCCCACGGCGGTGCGCAGCATCGGGAGCAGAGCGGTGAGCCGCTCGTCTGGGTAGTCCAACAGGAGGGCGGCGACCCGGTGGGTCAGTGCGCGCTGGCGCTCGGTGATCGGGTGGCGGCGCAGGGCGTTCAGGATCCGGCTCATGGCTTGGGGTCCGTCTCCGCGTCGGGGTCGGTTCCGTCCATGAGTTCGGGAGCACCGCGGTCCTGGCCGGGCTTGGGCGGGAAGAGTCCCTCGGGTTTGCCCTTGCCGTCCCAGTTGAGCAGGTTGACGCGCCTCTCCTTGTCCTCGGGGTCGCCGAGGGTGTTGGTGGTCTGGCGCTGCTTGAGGGCCTGGAAGTTCTCCACCGCGATGGGCGTGGTGCCGCCGGAGCCCTCGCCGAACGGCCCCCAGCCGCCCATGCCCGGACCGCCCTCGTAGTCGAGGCTGCACTCGGTGGCCAGCTCCTCCAGGCCGTGCGCCTGTTCGGCGTGGGCGGGCGGGATGACGTAGCGCTCGTCGTACTTGGCGATGGCCAGGAGCCGGTACATGTCGTAGAGGGACTCGCCGTCCATACCGACCGCCTCGGGGATGGACTCGTCGGGCTCGCGCCCCAGGTTGATGTCGCGCATGTAGGAGCGCATCGCGGCGAGGCGCTTGAGCACGGCGGTGACCGGTGCGGTGTCGCCGGCGGTGAACAGTTCGGCGAGGTACTCCACGGGAATGCGCAGGGAATCGATCGCCGCGAAGAGGTTGCCCCGCTCCTCGGCGTCCTCACCGGTGTCGGAGACCACGTCGACCACGGGTGACAGCGGCGGGATGTACCAGACCATGGGCATCGTGCGGTACTCCGGGTGCAGCGGCAGCGCCACCTCGTAGCGGTTGATCAGCGACCAGACGGGTGAGCGCTGTGCGGCATCGATCCAGTCGCGGGGGATTCCGGCGCGCTCGGCCTCGCGGACGACCTGTGGGTCGTCGGGGTCGAGGAGGACCTGTCGCTGGGCGTCGAGCAGCTCGCGGTCGTCCTCGACGGAGGCGGCCTCCAGGACCGCGTCGGCGTCGTAGAGCACCAGGCCGATGTAGCGCAGCCGTCCGACACAGGTCTCGGCGCACACGGTGGGCAGGCCGACCTCGATCCGGGGGAAGCAGAAAGTACACTTCTCGGCCTTGCCGGTGCGGTGGTTGAAGTAGATCTTCTTGTAGGGGCACCCGGTGACGCACTTGCGCCAGCCGCGGCACTTGTCCTGGTCGACCAGGACGATGCCGTCCTCGCTGCGCTTGTAGATGGCTCCCGACGGACAGGAGGCGGCACAGGAGGGGTTGAGGCAGTGCTCGCAGATGCGGGGCAGGTAGAACATGAAGGTCTGCTCGAACTCGAACCTGACCTTGTCCGAGACCTTTTGCAGCACCGGGTCGTCCTTGGCCAGCTCGGGGGCGCCGGCGAGGTCGTCGTCCCAGTTGGCGCTCCAGGAGATGTCCATGTTCTTGCCGCTGATCAGGGACTTGGGGCGGGCGACGGGTGTGTGCTCCTGGAGGGGCGCGTCGGTCAGGGTCTCGTAGTCGTAGGTCCAGGGCTCGTAGTAGTCCTGGATGGACGGCATCTTGGGGCTGGAGAAGATGGTCAGGAGGTTCTTCAGCCGGTTGCCGGCCTTGAGGGTGAGCCGTCCCCGCTTGTTGAGCTCCCAGCCGCCCTGCCAGCGGTCCTGGTCCTCGTAGGTGCGGGGGTAGCCCTGACCGGGGCGGGTCTCGACGTTGTTGAACCACACGTACTCCATGCCGGTGCGGTTGGTCCACGTCTGTTTGCAGGTGACCGAGCAGGTGTGGCACCCGATGCACTTGTCGAGGTTCATCACCATCGCCATCTGGGCCATGACGCGCATCAGTACTGCACCTCCTGGGAACGTCGGCGGATCACGGTCACCTCGTCGCGCTGGTTACCGGTCGGGCCGAGGTAGTTGAACGAGTAGCTGAGCTGGGCGTAGCCACCGATGAGGTGGCTGGGCTTGATGAGCAGGCGGGTGGCGGAGTTGTGGATACCCCCGCGCCTGCCCGAGGTCTCCGATCTGGGGACGTCGATGAGCCGGTCCTGGGCGTGGTACATGTACACGGTCCCCTCCGGCATCCGGTGGGAGACGATGGCGCGGGCCACCACGACCCCGTTGCGGTTGACCGCCTCGATCCACTCGTTGTCGGACACTCCGACCTTGGCGGCGTCCTGCACGCTCATCCAGATCGTCGGCCCGCCCCGGGACAGGCTCAGCATGAGCAGGTTGTCCTGGTACTCCGAGTGGATCGACCACTTGTTGTGCGGGGTCAGGTAGCGCACGGTGACCCCGAGCTCGCCGGTGTCGCCGATCTCGGGCTCGTTGAAGAGGGCGTGCATGTTCAGCGGCGGCCGGTACACCGGCAGGTTCTCGCCGATCTCGGTCATCCAGTCGTGGTCGAGGAAGAAGTGCTGGCGCCCGCTGAGGGTGTGCCACGGCTTCTTCCGCTCCACGTTGATGGTGAACGGCGAGTAGCGGCGTCCGCCGCTCTCACTGCCCGACCACTCGGGGGAGGTGATCACGGGAACGGGCGCGACCTGGACGTCGGCGAAGGTGATCTGCTTGCCCTCGTGTTCGGCGGCGAGGTCGGCCAGCCGGGTCCCCGTGCGCTCCTCCAGGGTGTGGAACCCCTGTGTGGCCAGGCGTCCGTTGGTCGTTCCCGACAGCGCCAGGATCGCCTCGCACATATGGACGTCCCGGCTCAGGGACGGCCGTCCGCTCGCGGCCCCGCCGCGGACGGAACCGTTCTTGTGCGCGAGGTAGTCCACCTCCCGCTTGACGTCGAACGTCACCCCCTTGGTCGTCGCCCCGAGGCTTTCGGTCAGCGGGCCGAGGGCGCCCATCTTGTCCGCGATCGCGGTGTAGTCGCGCTCGATCTCCACCAGCTTGGGCATCGTGGACCCGGGCACCGGCTCGCACTCCCCGGCCTTCCAGTCCCGGACACGTCCGTGCGGGTTGGCCATCGCGTCGGGGGTGTCGTGGGTGAGGGGGACCGCGACGACGTCCTTGCGCACGCCCAGGTGGTCGACGGCGAGCCGGCTGAAGGCGCGGCCGAGCGTGGCGAAGGCGTCGAAGTCGGTGCGTGCCTGCCAGGGAGGTGCGATGGCCGGGTTGAACGGGTGGACGAAGGGGTGCATGTCGGTGGTGTTCAGGTCGTGCTTCTCGTACCAGGTGGCGGCGGGGAACACGATGTCGGAGAAGACGGTGGTGCTGGTCATCCGGAAGTCCAGCGACAGCAGCAGGTCGAGTTTTCCGGCCGGAGCCTCCTCGTGCCAGACGACGTCGTTGGGCCTCGCCTCCGGAGGGGCCTCGGTGGCGCGTACGGAGGAGTCGGCGCCCAGCAGGTGCTTGAGGAAGTACTCGTTGCCCTTGGCGGAGCTGCCGAACAGGTTGGCGCGCCACACGGTCAGGACCCGGGGGAAGTTCTCCGGGGCGTCGGGGTCCTCGCAGGCGAACCGCAGCCGCCCGGCCTTCAGCTCCCGCGGCACGTACTCCGACACCGGCAGGCCGGCCCGCTCGGCGTCGTCGGCGATCTGGAGCGGATTGCGGTCGAAGGTGGGGTAGGAGGGCATCCACCCCATGCGCGCGGACTGGGCGATCACGTCCGCGGTGGACCTGCCGGAGAGCGCTCCGTCGCTGTTCGCCGCGGCCAGGGTGTCGGCGCCGAAGGCGTCGTAGCGGAACTGGTCGGTGTGCAGGTACCAGTAGGCGGTCTGGATCATCTGGCGGGGCGGGCGCGACCAGTCCAGCGCCGAGGCGAGCTGGCTGTATCCGGTGATGGGCCGCACCTTCTCCTGCCCGACGTAGTGCGCCCAGCCTCCGCCGTTGACGCCCTGGCAGCCGGTCAGCGTCGTCAGGGTGAGGAACGCCCGGTAGATCGTGTCGGAGTGGAACCAGTGGTTGGTCCCGGCCCCCATGATGATCATCGACCGGCCGCGGGACTCCTCGGCGTTGGCCGCGAACTCGCGGCCGATGCGTTCGGCCTTGTGGGCCGGGACGCCGGTGACGGCCTCCTGCCACGCCGGGGTGCAGGGCTGGGTGGCGTCGTCGTACCCGGTCGGCCAGGAACCCGGGAGCCCGCCACGGGAGACGCCGTACTGGGCCAGCAGCAGGTCGAAGACGGTGGTGACCAGGTGCCCGCCGACCTCGCGCACGGGCACGCCGCGGCGCAGGGACCCGGCGGTGCCGGCGGTGCTGTCGAAGCGGGGCAGGTCGACGGTGGCCGTCTCGCCCCCGTCGGCGTACAGGGTCAGCAGCGGTGCGGTGCCGCCGAGTTCGAGGTTCCACCGGCCCTTGCCCTCGTCGCCGTAGCGGAAGCCGAGGGAGCCGTTGGGCACGGTCGCCTCGTCGGTGCGCTCGTCCAGCAGCACGGTCTTGAACGCCGCGTTCTCGCCGGTGTCGCCGAGGTCGTCGGCGGTGAGGAACTTGCCGGGCCGGTAGGAGTCCCCGTCCCGGTCGAGGCGGACGAGGAACGGCAGGTCGGTGTAGCGCTTGACGTAGTCGTCGAAGTAGGGGGTCGTCCGGTCGACGAAGAACTCCTTGAGCAGGACGTGGCCCATCGCCATGGCCAGGGCGCCGTCGGTGCCGGGCTGGGCGGCCAGCCACTCGTCGGCGAACTTCGTGCTGTCGGCGTAGTCGGGTGAGACGACGACGACCTTCTGCCCCCTGTAGCGGGCCTCCACCATCCAGTGGGCGTCGGGCGTACGGGTGACCGGGACGTTCGACCCCCACATGATCAGGTAGCCGGCGTCCCACCAGTCCCCGGACTCGGGGACGTCGGTCTGGTCGCCGAACACCTGCGGAGAGGCCACCGGCAGATCGGCGTACCAGTCGTAGAAGGACAGCATCGTCCCGCCGATCAGCGAGTAGAACCGCGATCCGGCCGCCTGCGAGACCATCGACATGGCCGGGATGGGGGAGAAGCCGGCGACCCGGTCGGGTCCGAACTCCTTGGTCGTGTGCACGTGGGCGGCGGCGGCCATCTCCACGGCCTCGTCCCAGGAGGCCCGCACGAGGCCGCCCTTGCCGCGCACGGCCTTGTAGCGGCGGGACCTCTCCGGGTCGGAGACGATGTCGGCCCAGGCCAGGACGGGGTCGCCGGTGCGCCGCTTGGCCTCGCGGTACATGTCCAGGAGAACACCGCGTACATAGGGGTAGCGCACCCGGGTGGGGGAGTAGGTGTACCAGGAGAACGCCGCGCCCCGCGGGCAGCCGCGCGGCTCGTACTCGGGGCGGTCGGGTCCCACCGACGGGTAGTCGGTCTGCTGGCCCTCCCAGGTGATGATCCCGTCCTTGACGTAGACCTTCCACGAGCACGAGCCGGTGCAGTTGACGCCGTGTGTGGAGCGCACCACCTTGTCGTGGTTCCAGCGGTCCCTGTAGAAGGTGTCCGCGTCGCGGCCTCCGGCCCGGTGCACGGTGCGCAGGTCCTGGGACACCTCACGGGGGCGCAGGAACCTCCGGGTCCTCAGGAGCGCCTCGGTCACCGGACCGTCCAGTCCCGCGTCGGGTCGGTCCGCACCTCTGTCACGCGGATCTGCCTGTTTCACGACGGAAGCACCTCTCTGTCTGCCCTGTCTGGACCGCCCCGTGGCGGTGCGCCGCCCGCCGGAGGCCGAGCCGCGCGGGGTGTTGGGCACCATGGGTTATGGGAAAGCTACCGTCTGTCATGATGCCTCTGCGGCGGTGCGCGGCGGCTGCGAGGTCGCGGCGCGTCGCCTCTCCAAGCTCACCAGCCCCGGATACGTGTCCCATAGGGGTCGATCGTCCGCGTTCGCGGGACCAAAGTCCGTGTGCCCGGGACCCGAGGTCCTGGCGCGGTCCCGCTCAGAGGCGGCCGACGCGTACCCGCCAGGCGCCCGGACCGGTGAGCCGGTCCGGGCGCACGTGAAGAAGCTCGGCTGGAAGCAGTCGGCCCGTCGATCGCCGCCCGACCGGGTGCGGCGGGGACGGGACCCTTTTCCGCCGAGCGGTCAGGCGGGGCCGGGGACGCGTCCGCTCCAGTTCCCCTCGCCCCGGCTGAGTAGCGCCGTCACCAGGACGCCGAACACGAAGGGGCCGAGGAAGACCGTCAGCATCAGGAGTTCCTGGTCGCCCCCGACAGTGAACAGGTGTCCGTCCGGCAGGCTCTGCGCCGCGGTCTGGAAGGCCAGGTGGATCCCACGCAGGCCCACACGTTCCGCGTGATCAGCCGGATACAGCCCAGGACCACGCCCATGCCGAGGAACAGTGGGAGCTGCTCGGGCACCACGCCCCGTCCGGATCCGGGGATCCGCAGCGCCGGGCCGAACGCGGTGAAGAGCACGGCCTGGGCGAGCACCGCGAGCCAGCCACACCATGGGTACGGCCAGCGCGAAGACGGTCGGGGCGTTCACCCGGTGCCGTGGACCCGTCTGGGGCCCTCGGGGAGGATCGGACGGCCCGGGGCCGTCCCGTCATCGGGGTGCCGCCCCCGCGGGCGGATGCCCCTCACGCCTACTCGACGCCGGCCTCGACCGCCGCGTGGCCGGCCCCGGTCAGGTCGTCGAAGTACACGATGGTGTCCCTGCCGATGTTCTCCACCGCCCCGTCACCGTCGGAGTACGAGACGCCGGCGAGGTAGCCCTTGCCGTCCACATAGCTCAGAGTCGTCTGCACCGCGCTCATGGACCAGCCGGTCTCCCGCGCGAGGTCTCCCACGTTGACCGGGAGACCGCCCTTGCCGGCCTTGACATGCTGTGCGGCCTGGAGGAGTTTTTGTGCGTCGTCTCGGAAAGTCATACCGCCCATCCTCCCGTGTTCCGGATGCGCGGATCCCACCGGGACCTGTGGCGGCGACGCCGTCACCCCGGGTTTGCCGGTCCTCGCCGGGGATAGGGGAGTCCCACCACAAGGCGCACGAAGCCGACGTACGGGAGAAGGCCATGACCCATCTACTGCGCGGTGCGATGGCCGGGGCCGCCGGGACCACGGCACTCAACACGGTCACCTACCTGGACATGGCGTTGCGGGCCAGGCCCGCCAGCACGACTCCGGAGACGACCGTCCGAAGAGTGGAGGAGGTGACCGGGGCACGGCTGTCCCGGGCCGGGCGCGACTCCGAGAAGGAGGCCAACCGGCGCTCGGGCATCGGACCCCTGCTCGGGATCGCCACGGGGGTGGTGGCGGGAACGCTCTACGGCACCGCACGCTCCCGCTGGCCGCGGCTGCCGGTCTCCCTGCTCGCGATCGGAGCCGGTGTCGCGGCCAACCTGGGCAGCACCGCTCCCATGGCCGGGCTCGGGGTCACCGATCCCCGTGAGTGGTCGGCCGCGTCGTGGATCTCCGACATCGTGCCGCACCTGGCCTTCGGAGCGGTCACCGCACTGGCCTACGAGCTGTCCGAGGACGAGTCCTGAGGAAGGGCGCCTCCGCGCACACCAGGACACGACGAAACCGCCCCCCGCCTGGAAGGGCGGAGGGCGGTTTCGGTGTTACGAGAGGCGTTTCAGCCTCGCCGCGGCACGTGCCCGAAGGCTAGGCCGGGCGGACCTGCTCGGCCTGCGGGCCCTTGGGGCCCTGCGTGACGTCGAACTCCACACGCTGGTTCTCCTCGAGGTTGCGGAAGCCGCTGCCCTCGATGTTGCTGTAGTGGACGAAGACGTCCGGGCCACCCTCATCCTGGCTGATGAAGCCGAAGCCCTTGTCGCCGTTGAACCACTTCACTGTTCCCTGAGCCATAACTGTCTCCTGACAGGCAGATGGGTACGAATCCACGGTGCGGATCCGTGATCGCACTCGAGTAGCGGCGCGCCCCACCATCCCTGGCCGGACTACCACCCGCGTCGACTCCCGCGAGCGTCAAACACTAGGTCAAACACATACACAGAAAACTACGATCACCCAATACAACAACGACACCCTCGATGTATTCCGCCCCAGCCGCACCAGTTGAAACAAATTTTGCCGGGACCTGTGCCGTCGTTGCCCGCGACGGCGGAATCGCAGGTCAGAGCAGTCTGAGGCGGAGGCGGGAGGTCCCGGACGGGACCGAGGCGAGGACACCGTCGTCCGTCATGGCGACCTCCGCGGAGGAGTCGACGGGTTCGGCGCCGTGCACGCCGACCAGGAGGACCCTCCACCCGTGGGCGGGAACGGTGTCGGCCTCCACGGTGATCCCGTCCCCGGAGCGCACGGTACGGAAGACCGCGGCGGCGGAGCCGTCGGCGGCCGGTACGACGGTGGGGGAGCGGGGCGGCGGATCCGGCTCCCCGGCGCCGTACACGTGCAGGGTCAGTCCGTCCGTGTAGTCGTAGTCGGGGCGGTCGGACACCGCGCCGACGGGTAGGACGGCGCGGGGCCGGACCAGCAGGGGCAGGGAGTCGAAGCCGTGGACCTCGCGGCGCCAGGCCGGGCCCCGTACGGTCTCGCCCGTGAGCAGGCGGGTCCACACGCCCTCGGGGACGTAGTACTCCACGGAGCCGTCCGGGCTCAGGACGGGGGCGACCAGGAGGTCCCCACCCAGCATGTACTGCGTGTCGAGGTGGTGGCAGGTCGGGTCGTCGGGGAACTCCAGCAGCATCGCGCGCATCACGGGCACGCCCCGCTGGTGGGCCTGCACGGCCGCTCCGAACAGGTAGGGCATGAGCCCGCACTTCAGCCGGGTGAACGTGCGGGCCACCTCGGTCGCCTCGTCGTCGAAGTCCCACGGCACCCGGTAGGAACGGCTGCCGTGCAACCTGCTGTGCGAGGAGAGCAGGCCGAACGCGAGCCACCGCTTGAACAGCGCGGGGTCCGGGGTGCCCTCGAATCCGCCGATGTCGTGGCTCCAGAAGCCGAACCCCGACAGCCCCAGGGACAGTCCGCCGCGCAGGCTCTCCGCCATGGCCTCGAACGTCGAGGCGCAGTCGCCGCCCCAGTGCACCGGGAAGCTCTGGCCGCCCGCCGTGGCCGAACGTGCGAAGAGGACGGCCTCTCCCTCCCCCCGCTCACGGAGCAGCAGGTCGAACACCGTCGCGTTGTAGAGCTGTGTGTAGTAGTTGTGCATGCCCCGCGGGTCGGAGCCGTCCGACCACACGACGTCGGTCGGAACCCGTTCGCCGAAGTCGGTCTTGAAGCAGTCCACGCCCATGTCCAGGAGGGGTTTGAGCTTGTCGGCGTACCACGCGCGGGCCTCCGGAGACGTGAAGTCGACCAGCGCCATCCCCGCCTGCCACATGTCCCACTGCCACACGGTCCCGTCCGGCCGCCGGACCAGGTGCCCCAGCCGGGCGCCCTCCTCGAACAGCGCCGACCGCTGGGCGATGTAGGGGTTGATCCAGACACAGGTCCGCAGCCCGCGGGCCTTGAGCCGGGAGAGCATGCCGACGGGGTCGGGGAAGACCTCGGGGTCCCACTCGAAGTCGCACCAGTGGAACTCGCGCATCCAGAAACAGTCGAAGTGGAACACGCTGAGCGGCACGTTCCGGTTCACCATGCCGTCGATGAAGCGGTTCACCGTGTCCTCGTCGTAGGAGGTGGTGAACGACGTGGACAGCCACAGCCCGAACGACCACTGCGGAGGCAGCGCGGGACGGCCTGTGAGTGCCGTGTACCTGTCCAGGATCTCCTTGGGACTCGCCCCGTGGACGACGTAGTACGTCAGGGCGTGGTCCTCGACGCTGAACTGCACGCGGCCCACCGACTCCGAGCCGACCTCGAACGACACCGGGCCGGAGTGCGCCACGAACACCCCGTAGCCCCGGTTGGTCAGGTAGAACGGCACGTTCTTGTAGGCCTGCTCGCTGCTCGTGCCGCCGTCGGCCTGCCAGATGTCCACGGTCTGGCCGTTGCGCACGAACGGGGTGAAGCGCTCGCCCATGCCGTACACGAGCTCGCGGATCCCCAGCGACAGCTGACCGAGCATGTGGTGGGCCCCGTCCGCGTCCTCGACGAAGCCGGTCCCCCTCGCGTCGACGCTGGTCAGCGTGGTGTCCCCGGCGCGGAACTCCATCCGCCAGGGACCGTCGGTGCTCGCGCGCAGCGACAGTGCTCCGCTGGTCAGTTCGACGGTGGAACCGTCCCGCCTCACCCGGGGAGCAGCGTCGGGGTCGCTGCGCACGTCGAACACCGGTGCGCGCCGGACCGAACCCGCCAGGTGCGTGGCCCGGACGCCGATCACGTCGGGAGCGGGCGACCAGCAGTCGACCGTGACCAGCGGTGTGTTGAGCGTGTCCCCGCGGTGCCGGATCGGACGCACGGGAGCGTAGAGGGTGAACCGGTCGTCGTGTACTCGGACGTCGCGCGCCTCACGCGCGTGGTACGCGCGGACGCCCTCCCTCATCTGCCAGAAGCCGTCGGTGAACTTCATGGGTGGCTCTTCCCTCTCGTCTTCTTCTTGGTCCGCGGTGGTGCGGACGGTGGGTCACTTGATCGATCCGCCGGAGATCCCGGCCGCCACGTACTTCTGCGCGACGACCAGGAGCACCGCCGCGGGGATCGAGGAGGGGACGGCCACGGCCATGACGGCGCCCCAGTCGCCGACGTGCGCGCCGATGTACTCGTAGATGCCGAGCGTCACCGGCTTCACCGCGTCGGTCGTGTTCAGGGTCAGGGCGAAGAGGAAGTCCGACCACGCGAACAGGAAGGTGAAGGGGCGGACGGCGGGGGGTGTTCGTGCATCGGGGCCTCTTCGGCGGGGAGGGTGGGCGCGGCGGTCGCGTCGCGACGCGGTGCGGGCCGTGGGGGACCGTCGCCGTGGGGGTCGCGGTCGGTTCGGTGGACAGTGGGCGGTGGGCGGTGTGCGGCGGGGCCACCGGAGCCGGACGGGCCGGGCGGCCCCGGATCAGGCCGGGGGCGCGACCGTGCCTCCTCGGGTGATCTCGGGCGGGATGAGTTCGCTCCGCCCGTCGGGTGCGTCGTGGACGGCGGGGCCTCCGTGCGCGGCGGCGACGGCCAACCGGGCCACGGCGGACGACATCCGCCCGACGGGCAGTTCGATCCGGGTCACGTCGAGTCCTCCGAGGTCCTCGGGAAAGCTGCCGACGGCCACCAGTGAGACGTCCCTCGGCACCTCGGTCCCGCGTTCCGCGAGGTGTCGCAGGATGCCGGGCACGGCCGCCGGATGCTGGACGGCGAGCGCCGTGGGCGCGTCGTCGGAGTCGAACAGCGCGCCCAGCCGCCGGTGCAGCACGGCGGAGTCCTCGGAGGAGGGCAGGGTGCGCACGGGGACGCCGAGTTCGGTGGCGGCGCGTTCGGCCCCGCGCAGACCGCGTACGGAGTAGCTGCGGCCCGAGGCGATGTCCTTCCCGACCGTCGACAGGAAGCACAGCCTGCGGTGTCCGGCCTCGTGGAGCAGGCGCAGCGACGCGACCGCGGCCTCCTCCCAGTCGAGGTCGGCCCAGGGAGCCGCGTCCTCGTCGGCGGGGCGGCCGAGGACCACCACGGGGAACCCCAGCGCGTCCATCGCGCCGATACGGGGATCCTCCATCTCGACGCCCATGATCACCGCGACGTCGGCGAGCTTGCCGCGTGCCGCGCGTTCCAGCCCGTGCGCTCCGGCGTCGTCTTCGCGGACGGTCAGGAGCAGAAGGTCATAGCCCAGGTCCCCGGCGGCGAGGCTCAGACCGTGCATGAAACGTCCGCCGACCGGCAGGTAGCCGGACGAGGACAGCGGCAGGGCCAGCGCGATCACGTGGGTGCGGGTGCTGCGCAGGGAGCGCGCGCCCGCGTTGGGGTGGTACCCCAGAGCGTCGATCGCCGCACGCACCGCCGTCCGGGTCGGTTCGGAGACCCTGCGCGATCCGGTGAGCACGTAGGAGACCGTGCTGGGCGCCACCCCCGCCGTCGCGGCGACGTCCTTGATGGTCACCATCGCGTGTCCTCCCCTGTGGCGTCGAATCGCTTCGACAAGCCGGCGCGCATATCCGTCGAATCGATTCGACGGGTGCTCGCCATGTTAGGAAACACTCGCCCCTGTGACAACCCCCACGGCCCGCGCGCTCCCCGCAGGGATGATCTTGCCCCCAGTGGCACTGTCGGCGGTCGAGGGTGCCGCCAGGGGCAAGATCATCGGTGAAGGGGCCCGGAGCGGCCGGGGCCGCCGCCGGTCCGGGCGGGAGGCCGTCAGCGGGGCGGGACGTCCTCGGGGAGCAGGGCGGTGAAGTCCTCCCGGGTGGCGTTTCGGACGCCGTTGACCAGACGGCCCGCCTGCCGGGTGATCATCCGCTCCAGCACCTGGCGCGCGTAGCGGGCGTTGCCGAAGTTCGCGTCGCGCGGCACCCCCGAGAAGTGCTCGCGCAGCGCCGCCGACGTCGGCGTGCCGCAGTCGTACCCCGAGCCCTTCGCCATGCGCTCGACGATGGTGACCAGTTCGTCGTCGCCGTAGTCGGGGAACTCCACCCGGTGGTTGAAGCGCGAGGCCAGGCCCGGGTTGGAGCCGAGGAAGCGCCCCATCTCGTCGGTGTACCCGGCGACGATGACCACGACCTCGTCGCGGTGGTCCTCCATGAGCTTGACCAGGGTGTCGATGGCCTCCTGGCCGAAGTCGTTGCCCGCCCCGCGCGGCGCCAGCGTGTAGGCCTCGTCGACGAACAGCACACCGCCCCTGGCGCGCTCGAACACCTCGGCGGTCAGCTGGGCGGTGTGTCCGACGTAGCGCCCCACCAGGTCCGAGCGGGCCGCCTCCACCACGTGGTCGCTCCGCAGCACCCCCAGGACGTGCAGCAGCCTCCCGTACAGCCGGGCCACGGTCGTCTTGCCGGTTCCGGGAGGCCCGGCGAACACCAGGTGGTGGCTCATCGGCGCCACCGGGAGCCCCATGGCGCGCCGCTGCTGTGACATCAGCAGCAGGTTGGCCAGGTCGTTGACGGTCTCCTTCACGCTCGCCAGGCCCACCATGGCGTCCAGCTCCTCGCGCAGGGCCGCGATCCCGTCGGCCGTGCCCCCGAGCGGCTCCTCCTCGACCGGCCGTCCCAGGTCCTCGGGCAGCAGGAGGGTCAGCGAGTCCGGACCGTCGGGGACCGTTCCGCCCAGCCGGAACGCCTGGCGGTCGATCATCTCCTCGAAGACCTTGCGGGCCTCGCGGCCGTTGCCGAACGCCGGGCCCCTGGGAATCCGTTCGAAGTGGGCGAGCAGCGCCTCCTCGGTCCCGGAGTCCATCCGGTAGCTGTGCGCGTCGCACATCTTGCGCACGATCTCCGTCAGCTCCTCCGGCTCGTAGTTGGCGAACTCGATGGTCCGGCTGAACCGCGAGGCCAGCCCGGGGTTGGTGTCGAGGAAGCGCTGCATCTCGTCGGTGTACCCGGCGACGATGACCACGACCTCGTCGCGGTGGTCCTCCATGAGCTTGACCAGGGTGTCGATCGCCTCCCGGCCGAAGTCGGGACCGCCGCCGCCCTCCCCGCCGCCCGCCAGCGTGTAGGCCTCGTCGACGAACAGCAGGCCGCCCTTGGCGCGCTCGAACACCTCCGTGGTCTTGATCGCCGTGCCGCCCACGTACTGCGAGACCAGGTCGGCGCGGGCCACCTCCACCACGTGCCCGTAGCGGAGGACGTCCAGCTCGGCGAGGATCTGCCCGTACAGCCGGGCCACGGTCGTCTTACCGGTGCCGGGCGCGCCGCCGAAGACCAGGTGGCGGCTCATGGGCGGCGTGGGCAGCCCCATCTCCGCCCGGCGCTGGGCCATCTGGTTGCGGGTCACGAGCGTCCTGACCTCGTGCTTGACCCCGGACAGGCCCACCAGCGACTCCAGAGCCAGCAGGGGACCGACCGACTCGGGCTCCTCCTCGCCCTTCGCGGAAGCGGGGACGGCCGGCACGGGGACGGGAGTGCCCGCCTCGTCGCCGAACGCGTCCGGAGCCCCGTTGCCGTGGCTGAGCAGCTCCTCGGTGCGCACCCTCTCACTGGCCACGGTCTGACGCAGCCCCGAACGGCCGTTGCCGCGCACCGAGCAGTCCTCCACCGCCACGTCCTCGGCGGAGTGCACGAGGATGCCGTCGGCTCCGTTGTCGAACACCTCGCACCTGCGCAGCGTCGCGCTCGCCTTCGCCGCCACCAGCACGCCGTTGCGGCGACCGTTGTACACGCGTGTGCGCAGCACCGTCGCCCACCCCCCGGCGCGCACGGAGATCCCGTCCCCGACGCACTCCGAGACGTCGCAGTCACGCACGTCCGCGGACCCGCCCGATCCGATCGCGATCCCGGCGTCGCGGCTCCCGGAGATCTGCACGCCGGTCAACAGCGGACGCGCCCCCTCGTCCACGGACACGGCGCTCTTGCCGGTGCGCTCCAACGTCACGTCCTCCAGGCGGCCGTGCCCGCCCCTGCCGAACACCGCCCCCTGCCCCCGGGTACCGGTGATCGCCATCCCGCGCAGGAAGGGGGCGCAGTCCTCGACCACCACCCCCGGCCCCTCGGTACCGCTGACCAGGCCCCGGTCGAACTCCGCGACGCTGTCTCCGCCCAGGTGCAGCCCCTTCCCGCCGCGTACGGCCAGTCCGAGGAAGGCGGTGGACGCCCGCTCCTCCGCGCGTACCGCGTCGCCGCCCGACTCCTCCACCTCGCAGTCGGTGAAGGTGCCGCGCGCCTTGCCCCACACGTGGATGCCCACCTCCTGGGAGCGCACCACGCGCACCCGGGCCACCTGCGGATCCGACCCGTTGTGCACGGCGATCCCGCGCCCGCCCACGGCCTCGAACACGCAGTCCTCCACCACCGGGCGCGCGCGGCTGGAGACGACCAGCCCGTCGCCCCCCGTGTCGTGCACGCGCGTCCCGAGCAGGGAGGTGGCGGCGCCCTCCTCCAGCGCCACCGCGGGCTTCCCCGTCCCGGAGATGTCGCAGTCCTCGACCGTGCCCGCCGACTGCCCGCTGGCGAACACCCCGTTGCCGCCCGTGTCGCGCAGCACGCAGGACCGGACGGTGGGGCGCCCCTGCTCGCCGATCACCACGGCACTGGTGCCGACCTCCTCGACCACGCAGTCCTCGATGACGCTCGGTCCGGGGGAGGTGATCACGATGCCCGCGCCCCCGGAGCAGGTGACGCGGCTGTCGCGCATGGCGAGCGCGCCGCCGCCGCGCACCGAGACCGCCGTCCAGGCCGCTCCGTCCACCTCGCAGTCGGCCATCTCCAGCTGCCCGGCGGGGATGTCCACCGCGGGGTGGTCGGAGCCCCGGCCGCGCAGGATGAGCCCGGAGAGCTTGCCCGCCTCGGAGCCCGAGACCACGGCGCTGCGGGACCCGGAGGTGACCTCCACGCTGCCGCGGCCGTCCCGGGCCACGAGGGTGATCACCCCGCGTAGGACGAGGCTCTCCTCGTAGCGTCCCGGGGCGATGGTGATGAGCGCGCCGCCGCTGGCGGCTTCGACCGCGTCGCCGATCGTCGCGTGCGCGTCCTGCGCGTCGGGGTCGACGGTGAGGAACTGCCTGGTCATCGGTGTCTTCCTATGTCTGGGAACGGCTGTGGCGGGGTGGCGCGGGGGCCGCCCAGCCGGTGGCGGTCAGGAGCAGGACGCGCGTACGGCCGAGGCGGCCACGTGAGCGCTGGTGTGCTCCTGACCCGCCAGGGGGTCCGCACCGGCGTTGGTGAGCTGGACGGTGAACTCCTCCGTCGGCGAGGTGAAGCCGGTCACCTGGACCCAGCCGCCCCGGACCCCGGCCTGGTCGAACCCGAAGACGGCGGCGGCCGACCCCTCGGCCGCCGGGCCGGGGAAGATCTGGTAGCGCGCCTCACCCGGGGCGATCCACAGCGGGCTCTCGTCGTCGGGGACGTGGACGTACAGCTCGCACACGGCCCCCGCCTCCCCGGGGGAGAAGGTCCAGGAGGCGTACTGGCCGTTGCCGCGCTCCGGGTCGCCCGAGACCGGGACGGCCTCGTAGCCGCCGTCGCAGCCCTCCTGCGCGTACCCGCCGGGTCGGGTGGCCCAGCTCCCGGTGCCCTCCGCGCTGTCCCAGCGCTCCGCGTTCGCGTAGGAGCTACCGGGGGTGTCCGGACAGCCGGGTCCGGCGACGGCGAGGAAGGGCTCCGGCTCGGGGGCGCCCGTCGTCGCGACCGCGTCCTCCAGGATGGAGCCCCCGCCCTCCGACGGCTGCGGTTCCGTTCCGGACCGCCCCTCGGTGATGCGCGGTTCGGCCGCCTGCCCCTGGGCGGCGGTCCCCGCCGCGTCGGAGGCGTCGCCGGTTCCGGTGCCCTCCGTCTGCGGGGGAGTGTCTGCCGCGGCGTTCCCGTCGGCGGCGGAGCCCTGGCCCGAGTCCTCCTGTCCCGCGGTCTCGGAACCGGGGGGTTCGGCGTTCTCCGCCGAGCCGTCCTCCTGGGACGCGCCGGTGCCCCCGTCCTCCTGAGCGGTCCCGTCCGCGCCTTCCTCCGGTGCGCCGGCGACCCCGTCACCGGCGTCGGTTCCGGCATCGCCGGTCTCCGCGTCACCGCCGTCGGCGCCCGCGCCCCCGGCCTCCGCGTCCGCGCCGTTCCCGGCGCCTCCGTCGGTCGAGGCGTCCTCGGCGGCCGGGTCCCCGGTGGAGGTTTCTCCCTCCTCGGGTGCGGTGGCCGTCTCCGGGGCCTCCCGCTCGGCCGGTGCGGTCTCCACCGGGGCGTCCCCGCTGGCCGCCGCCGTACCCGGGTCGGGCATCGCCGGAGCGGCCCCCTCGCCCCCGCTCACCTCGGGGACGTATCCGGTCTCCTGGGCCGGGTCTCCCTGCGGCGGGGCCGATCCGGTGCCCGCCTGAGCGACGGAGGCGCCGGACTCGGTGCTCCCCGCGGCCCCGGCCTCCGCGGCGCCGGGGGCCCGGCCTCCGGTCACGTCCGCGCCGGAGGCGAGCGGCACCGACTCCAGGGTCACGCCGGGAACCCCCGCGGTCATGGCGAAGGGGGCGACGACCATCAGCAGTCCGGCGATGGCCGCGCCCGCCAGGACGGGCCTGCCCGGGCGGTCCAGGGCCTCCTCGGCGGCCTTCGGCGCGGAGGGCTCCTGGACCGCTCCCGTGATCCGGGGACCGGTCCGGGCGGCGGTCTCGGCCGCCGTGTCGGGGGCGGGAGTGGGCGGGGCCGGGGGCGCGTCCCCCGGTCTTCCGCCGGGGGACGCGGCAGCGTCGCCGCCGGAGGGCGCCGACCGGAAGCCGGCCGGCGGGACCGGGCTTCCGTCGGTTCCGCCGCGCGCCTGCGCGCTCTCAGACATCGGGTCTCCTTCTCGGGGGAGGCCCGGGGAGGCCGCGCTCGCGGCCGGCCGGGCGGGTGGGGGTGGAGGTCACCTGCGGCCTCCGTCGCCGGGGGTGCCGTCCGTGGGGCCGATGCCCGAGGCGATGTCCTCGTTGCCGCTCTCGGCGCGGCCGTAGTTGGCCCCGGTCTCCTGCGTGTAGTCGGCGATGTCCCTCTGCGCCTGCACGAGGAAGTCCATGTACTTGTCGATGAGCTCGGACAGTTCGCCCAGGGACTTCTCCATGCTCTCGGCGAACTTGTCCCCCTCGCCCCACACCTTGCCCAGGGCCTGTAGCTCACCGCGCGCCCACAGCTGGAGCTCGCGGGTGTAGTCGGCGGCGTCGTGGATACTCGATCCGTCCCTGGTCAGGCCCTCAGGGAAGGCGAAGACGCCTCCGCCCGGCCGGTCCGTCATGCTCGTGTCCTCTCCTGGAAGGGTGTCTGTACGGGGTGGGAGAAGGCCGGGCTACCGCGGGCCCTCCGGAGGGATGCCCAGGCGGTCGAGCAGTTTGTGGGGGTCGAACCCCTCGCTCAGGGCCTCCTCCGCGTCGATTCCCTCCGGAAGGAAGGGACCGTAGGCGAGGGCGACGCGCCCGGCCATCTGCTTCCGCGCGCGGTTGACCACGTCCGTCACCGCGGCGGCGAGTTCGGTGGGGGCCATGTCCCGGTAGGCCTGGCTGTGGAACTTCAGCTCAACCAGTTCCCCCGTCGCGTCCACCTTCGCCCCCACGAGCCTGTTCTTGGCCACGACCTCTTCGGTTGCCGACTCCAGGCTTGCGCTTGCGTCCGCGAGCCTGTCCATCGTCCTGTGAAGCTGTGCCAGTTCCTCTTCCATCCGGTCCTGCATCGGCGAACTCATGCCGGGGTGCTCCCTTCTTGTTCTGGCCGGGGACGGGCCGCCCCAGTACGGACTGCTGCCGGTCGGACGAGGTCCCCCAGACCCGCTCGTCCTCCGCGAGCCAGGTCGAGCGCTGCCGGTCGCGGTTGTTGTCGCCCCCGCCGCCCCCGCCGCCCATGCCTCCACCCATGCCGCCCATCATGGGCGGCATCATCGGCATGCCGGGAGCGGTGGCGTCGGCGGAGGAGCCCGGCGGCGTCTGGCCGCCCGCGGCGCCCACGGAGCCTCCGGCGCCCTGTCCCCCGGCCGCGCCCGGAGGGCCGCCCGCCTGGTACTGCCCTCCGCCCGGGGCGGAGAACAGGGAAGAACGGTCGGCCGTGCCGGGGGGGTGCCCCGATCCGCTGCCGTCGGACGGGCCGGAGCCGAGGCCTCCGTAGTTGAGTCCGAAGTCCTCGGAGCTCTCCAGGGGCGGGACCTCGTAGTCGGACGGCAGGAGGGGGCCGTTCTCGCCGAAGCCCGTGGTGATGGGTTCCCCGGTCTCGGGATCGATCGGGTAGGGAAGGCCGGTGTCCGGATCGGTGACGTAGGGCTCGCCGGTGATCGGGTTGACGGGGGGCGAGTCGGATCCGTAGTCGGTGGGCAGGCCCGGGACGTCCGACAGTCCGGAGAGGTCGCCGTACCCCGGGACGTCCGACAGCCCGGGGGTGCCGCCGTAGTCGGTGGGCAGGCCGGTGTCGGGGTCGAAGTTGATCGGTAGCCCGGTGTCGGGGTTGTGGGGCAGGCCGGTCTCGGCGTCGACGGGGTAGGGCTCGCCGGTGGCCGGGTTGACGGGGGGCGAGTCGGATCCGTAGTCGGTGGGCAGGCCCGGGACGTCCGACAGTCCGGGGAGGTCACCGTAGCCGGGCGGTACCGTCATGTCGCCGTAGTCGGTGGGGAGTCCGGTTCCGGGGTCGATGCCGACCGGCTGCCCGGTGACGGGGTCGATGGGTAGGACCTGGCCGGTGTCGGGGTCGAAGTTGATCGGTAGCCCGGTGTCGGGGTTGTGGGGCAGGCCGGTCTCGGCGTCGACGGGGTAGGGCTCGCCGGTGGCCGGGTTGAGGGGCAGCCCGGTCTCGGGGTCGCGTTCCAGGGAGCTGCCGGTCTGTCCGGCGGGGACGGGCTGCCCGGTGACGGGGTCGATGGGTAGGACCTGGCCGGTGTCGGGGTCGAAGTTGATCGGTAGCCCGGTGTCGGGGTTGTGGGGCAGGCCGGTCTCAGTGTCGACGGGGTAGGGCTCGCCGGTGGCCGGGTTGAGGGGCAGCCCGGTCTCGGGGTCGCGTTCCAGCGAGCCGTCGTAGGGAAGGCCGCCGCGCCGCCCGCCCGTACCGCTCCCGGAGGGCCCGTTCGGACCGACGGGTCCGCCGAGGCCGAGTGGCGGGAAGGCCCCGTTGCCCGGGTCGGGGTTGGCGTCCGTCCCGAGGGAGGACACGGGCGGTACCTGTGTCGGGTCGAAGGTGTTGTTCCCGGTCGGGTCGCCGCCCGGTCCGCTGAGGTTGAGCGGGGGCGGGGTGCCGGAGCCGTCGCCGCCGAGGCCGGACGGGTCGCCGCCTCCTGGGCCTGAGCCGGTGAGGTCGAGGGGGCCGCCGTTACCGGTGTCCGGTCCGCTGAGGTCGAGGGGGCCGCCGTCGCCGGTGTCCGGTCCGCTGAGGTTGAGCGGGGGCGGGGTGCCGGAGCCGTCGCCGCCGAGGCCGGACGGGTCGCCGCCTCCCGGGCCTGAGCCGGTGAGGTCGAGGGGGCCGCCGTCCCCGTAGAGGTTCTTGAGCCAGTCGGGGGTTCCGTCGCTGTCTCCGTAGGTGTTCGGCGGTCCGTCTCCGTAGAGGTCGTCAAGCCAGTCCGGGACGCCGTCCCCGTTCTCGTCACCGCCTCCGCCCGGGCCCGGTCCGGGCCCGGAGTAGCCGGGCGGCAGACCGCCGATGGGCTCCTTGATGGGCTGCAAGCGGGTGGACGTGCCCTGGTAGTGGGACACCATCGCGGTGTACAGGTCGTTGGCGGCGGTGAGGACCGGCTTGTAGTTCTCCAGCCAGCGGTTCTTCAGAGTGTTGTTGATGTTGGTGTCGGTGACTCCGTCGCCGACGATCCCGTACGTGGGAGGGTCTTTGTGGTAGCGGATCTCGAACTGCTCGCGGCTCTCGTTCCACCTCTCGGTCCCCGCGGACACGTTGACGTACCAGTCGTCGAGGGTGCCCTTGATCGTGGCGTTCGGCCCGGAGAACGCCTGGTTCACGGCGGAGACCAGGGCGTTCATCTTCTCCAGCAACGGGCCGCGGAGGTTGTTGATCTCGGGGTGGAAGCGGTCCAACTGCATGTTGAGGTTGGCCAGCCGTGCGGCGAGGTCGTACAGCCGTGCGGCGTAGGCTCCCGCGGCGGAGCCCTGCATGGCGCTGTCGGGGACGTCGATGCTCTGGTAGGCCTGCAGGAGCCCGGTTTCCTTGTTCTCGACGTAGCTCTTCAGGAAGTCGTCCAGACCCGCCATGCTCACCGAGACGTCCCAGATCGTGCTCTGGTCGTAGGAGGTGGAGGCGAGGTTCCCCGAGGCGATGGCGGCCACGTCCGTCAGGTCCTTCAGCCCCCTGAGGAACTTGGCCTCGACCGAGTCGTCCCCGGTCCACAGTTGGTCCTGCATCTTGTAGCCCGAGTAGTCCCAGCGGACGGTGTTGTAGACGACCTGGCCGTTGGACGCGGGGACGTTGCGCGGGAAGCGCCACCACCGGTCCACGTCCTTGAAGTCGAACCCGTGGATGAAGTGGTCCGTGTAATAGAAGTGGTAGCGGCCCAGATCGACCCAGGGCGGGTCCAGGATCGTGTCCGTGGAGGGCATGCTGGGATGCTCGCCCCCGTCCTCCAGGTCGGCGAAGATGTTCAAGATCTGGTGCAGTTCCGGCATTCCGCCCTCCTCCTGTGCCCGGGTCCCGTATGCCTAGGACTCGTCGTCCGTTTCACCCGCGGGTTCTTCGTTGCCGTAACCGTTGCCGTAGCCGTAGCCGCTGCTCGTGCCGGCCGAGGGAGAACCGATGAGGTTGACCACATCCTGGGCACTGAGCTTCTGCTCGTCCTCCAGGTTGACGAAGGCGCTCATGTTCTCGTGGAGCCTGTCCTCGATCAGGCCGAGTTCGCTCTCCAGGTCGGTGAGGATGCTGTAGAGGGTCGCGAGGGACGTGTCGATCTCGGAGGAGAGGAGCCCCGCCGACTCCAGGAACTTGGCGTTGCCGATGAGGATGTGGTGCTGGGCGCTCTCCCCGCTCCCACCCGCGTTCTGGTAGGGGGCGAACCGGGTGACCTCCTCGCTGACCCGTTCCCGGAGCGGGATCACGAACTTCTTGCGGAAGTCCTTGAGCTGGTCGAGGTCGATCCTGGTGGCTTCGCCGCTTTCGCCCTTCTCGTTCCCGCTGCTCTCCTCGTCGTCCTCGCTGTCCTTGCCGTCTTCCTTGCCGTCTTCGTCCCCGTCCCCGTCGCCGCCGTCGCCGTCCTCGTCGCCGTTGGCCTCCTCGCGGCCCTGGTCCCAGTCGTCCTCCCCGCGGTCTCCGTCTCCGTCGCCGGGGACGTGGTCGACCAGGGCCTCCATCGGTTTGTCGGCGGTGCCCGGGATCGGTGTGGTGGGCGTGTACTCCCCACCTGGTGTCACGGGGCCGTCGGAGGCCTCGCCGGGAGTGTCCTGCTCCTCCGGAGGAGTGCTGGAGAGCGGAGGGGTGAGGGGGGACAGCGGGGTACCGGGGGTCTGGGTGGGCGTGCCGTCGGGGGACCCGGCGGTCTGGGTGGGCGTGCGCGGTACGTCGCCGGAGGTCCGGCCCCCGTCCGCGCCGTCGCCTCCGGAGCTTTCCTCGTCCGGCCTGCCGGATTCACCGGTGCGGCTGTCCCGTCCCGCCCCGTCCTGGCCCGGCCCATCGCTCCCGGGACCGTCCCTCTCGTCCGGGGCGCCGTCTCCGTCGGACTTCCCAGAGACGGTGATCAGACCCGTGTCGGGGTCGACCTCCACGTCCCCGTCGCCCGGGTCGAGGGTCACCTCGCCCGTCTCGGGGTCCAGGGCGAGCCTCAGGTCGCCGATCTCGATAGTGGTGGGAAGGGCCTTCTCGCCCTCCTCGGGTTCGACCGTGTCGATGCCGACGGTGCCCGTCTCCGGGTCGATGGTCAGCAGGAGGGTCCCGGTCTCGATCGTGACCGGGGCGGCCTCCGGGTCCAGGGGCACGTGTCGGTCACCGGGCTCGATCGAGACCGTGCCCGTGTCCGCGTCCATGACGAACTTCAGGTCGCCGGCCTCGACGGTGGTGACGCCCGTCTCGGGGTCGAGGGTCACGGCCGGGGCGCCGGCGTCCCCGTCCTCGGCACCGGACTCCTCGTGCGCGGGGTCCTCGGTCCCGGCGGAGATGGGGACGGCTTCGGCCACCGGTTCACCGGAGCCGGTCCGGGTCCCCTCCAACAAGGGTTCCCGCGATGCCTTGGGGGCGTGGTCGTGGGTGGAGAGGGGTTCGGAGGCCAGCGCCGTGGTCCCGCCGGTGAACGCCGGCTCGGACGTGGCCGCGGGTTCGACGGGCGCGGCCGTTTCCCGCGCGGCCCCCGGCTCGGCCGGAACCGAGGCGGTGCGGGCCTCGGCCCCCCGGAATTCCTGGCCGGAGACGTCCCCGGTCTCCGGCTCGGCCACGGACACGGTGCGCGTGACCTCCTCGCCGGGGAGCAGGTGTGGGGATGCGGTGTCCGTGTCCCCTCGGGGAGCGAGGAGCATCACGCCGTCGCCGTCGGCGGTGACCCCGGTTCCGGCCGGGTCGAGCACCGCGTCCTGCGTGGCGGTGTCCACCTCGACCGAGGCGGGGCCGTGCCGCAGCAGGAGCAGTCCGGTGGACAGGTCGACACTGATCGGCGCCGCGTCCGCGCGGCTGGCCGTGGAGGGGGAGTCCTGCTCCCCGGGAGCGGGCTCCTCCTCGGTGCGGAGGGGTTCGGGTTCGGCCCCTGAGAGGGCAGCACGGAAGTCGAAGAGGGGGGACTCCACGTCAGGACCTCCTTCACCGCCCTCGGGGCGGTCGTTCGTCGATTCTCACGGCCGTGTGGCCGGGACGGGCGCCCCCGGAGGGGAGCGGCGGGGCGCCCGCCCCTGGGAGGGGGAGCGGCCTACATCAGCGCCTGCCACTTCATGGCCTCGCGCCCGTCGGTGGCGGTGTAGTTGGTGCGGATCTCGTTCAGGGCCTCCTGGGCCTTGCCCAGCAGGAACTGCATGTCGGCGACGTTGTTCCGCCAGGAGGCGACCTTGCGGTCGTACTCCGTGGCCATGTCACCTTCGAGGTCTGCCTTGACCGCCTGCATCTGCGCGTCGAGCGTGTCGATCTGGTTCCTCACCGCCGCCGTTTGGGTGCTCAGCGTGGTGGAGCCCTCGTCGACCTGGGCGTAGTGGACGTCGAACCCGTTCATGGTTCCGCCTTCCGGAAGAGGTGTTTCTGGGAGTGGGGGACCGGTGGCCCGACCTCAGCCGGCCTGGTTCGGGTTGAGCTGGCTGATCCACTGCGAACCGTCGATGACCGCCTGGTCCTCGACGGCGTGCATGGCCCGGACGGTGCCGCCGAAGGTGCCGATCATCTGGTTCATGTCGTTGGTGATGAGCCGCAGCTCCTCCAGCCAGAGGATGACCGCCTCGCTGTACCTCTCGGCCGCGGGCCCCTTCCAGGCCTGGCGCAGCCTGTCGCGGACGTCGTCCACGTTGGTGTAGATGCTGTTGCAGCTGGTGTGGGCCTCGCTCATCGCCTCCCGGGCGATGAGCTGGGCCTCCTCTGTGGTCCGTGTCCTGGCTGCCACGGGGTCTCCTCTGTTCGGTTCACTGTGGACACTCGGCGGCCCCGCCCGTGGGCGGTGCCGCCAGCGGAAGGGCCGCGGCCTCCGGGTCGAGCAGCGGCCCGGTGGGCAGCAGCCGCAGTAGGGACGTCGGCACCGGGACGGCCTGGCCCGTGCCGTAGCCGAGCGCTGTCACGGCGCCCTCGTCGGCCGCGGGGTACTTCGCGGCGCTGTCGGTGACGAGGTAGTGGGTGGGGGAGGAGCCGCTGCCGCCCACGGGGCGGGCCGCGGCGAGAGCTCCGTGGCCGGAGGGGACGCCGACCAGGTCGGGGGTGGGGCAGCCCGGGGTGATCGAGGGCCTCTCCTGCACCGGCCACGCCTCCACTCCGGCGGGGTCGTCCATGGTCAGCGACAGCGAGCCGTCAGCGGCCAGCCGCAGGCACGGCACGCGGGCACCGGTCTCCACCAGGTCCGGAGGGGTCGCGGGGAGCAGTTCCTCGCGGGGGCCCGGATCGTCGGCCAGCCGGGTGTGCGCCTCGCCCGCCGGGAGGGGGAGGGCCTCGGGAGGCGCGTCGCGGTAGGCGGCCCCGGAGGTGTCGGGGTCGGCGAGCAGCAGCAGCGCCTGGGTGGTGGAGAGGGGGACGAGCCCCTCCCGGGCCAGCAGGTAGTGCTGGTCCTCCTGGCCGGTGGCGGACACCGCGAACACCTGGCCCACGCGCCGGGGCCCTCCCGCCAGCGTGCCCGCGTCCTCGCCCGCCCCCGGGACCTCCGGGGCGGTCAGGTCGGGGGCGGTGGGCACGGCGTTGAGGAAGGCCGGCGTCACGGGCAGCACGCCGCTCGTTCCGTAGCCGAGGGCCTGGACCGCGCCGCCCTCCTCGTCCAGACGCAGACGGCTCCCGTTCCAGAGCAGATGGGGGGTGCCGTCGGGGCCGGACACCAGGACGGCCTCACCGCCCGCGGGCGGACTCGGCTCGGGGGCCGGGCCGATCGTCAGGGCGGTGCGGCCCCGCTCGTCCTCCGCCGGAACCAGCGCGCACAGGCGCCACACCGACGAGGCCATCGCCTCGGCCCCCGGAAGCGCGCCGGGCGCGCCCGCGATCCCGACCGGGCCGCCCACGGGGACCCCCTCCAGCGACCGGGCCGAGACCAGGCTGACGTCGGCCTCGGCGCCCTGGATCAGCCGGGCCGAGGCGTGGTTGTCCACGGGTCGCAGCACTCCGGCGGAGTAGAGGTAGGAGGCACCGCTGTCGCGGTCCACGATCAGGCGGCCCTCCTGGCGCCAACTGGTCGCGCCCCCGGGGAAGACCAGTCCGAAGACCAGGAACCCGACGCACAGCACCGCGGCGATCGCGATGCCGATGTAGGTGCCGGTGCGGGTGCGGCGCAGGGGGGCGTCGACCGCGTCGGGGTCGCCCTCCAGCATGGCCGTGCCCAGACGGCCCACGGTGAAGTTGTAGGCCATCACCCTGTCGCGACGTGACTGCATGTCAGCCGCCGATCCCGCGCAGGAGGGAGAACACGCCGAACCCGGCCAGGACCAGGGGCACGACCGCCACCGTCAGCAGCGACTGGATGATCTCGGCGGCCCGGCCCCAGTGCGGCAGGGGGCGCGTGCCCGGCAGGTTCCACGACACCACGGCCAGCACCGCGGAGGCGGCGAACAGGCCGGCCAGGGCCAGCAGTCGGGGCAGGGGGGCGGCGGTCCACACCAGGACGAGCACCAGCGCGGTCAGCCCGGCCCAGGGGGGAGCGACCACGAACGCCCGCTGCCAGGCGCCGGCCAGGCCCCGCGACTGGAGGAGCATCACCAGCGCCAGCACCACGCACAGAGTCACCGGCACCCACCCGGGGGAGGCGGCGAGCACGGTCAGGCAGACGGTGAGGACGGCGCCGGTGGAGGCGTACAGGGCGGTCTGGAACCGGTCGGCCAGGGCGGCGCGGTCCAGGACGGCGCGCGCGGGGAAGGGATCGATCCCCTCCTGGAGCTGTTCGGGGTTCGACGGCAGCGGCGGCAGCCTCAGACCGGAGAGGCGGAAGGCCAGCTGGGGGGCGAACGTGCCGGTGAGCAGGGCCACGAGCGCCACCAGGCCCGACACCGCCGGAACGGTGGCGCCGGGCAGGAACATCAGGGACAGCGCGCCCAGCGCGCACAGCACCTCGACGGTGAACAGCCCGGCGAAGAAGGGCACCGAGCCCGCCACGGCGGCCAGGCCCAGCACGCTGGCCCCGGCCGCGGTCACCGAGCCCGTCAGCACCATCGCGCCGGTCAGCGCGGTACCCGGCTCCCCCGAGGGCACGGCCGCCCCGGCGACCGCCATGTACAGGGTGGCCGCCGTGGCGAGGCCGGTGGCGGCGGACAGGTCGCCCATGGCGCGTGAGGCCGCCCAGGCCGACAGCAGCATGAGGGCCGCCGAGCAGGCGGCGGACAGCGCCGTCATCGCTCCGGAACCGCCGCTGGCCAGGACGGTCAGGCCGGTGAGCAGGACGACCAGGCCCAGGGTCTGGAGCATGGCGCGGGTGGCCTCGGGGCGCCACCGGTCCGGGCGGTCGCCCATGCCGGTCGCGACGCCGTCGGTGAGGTCGTCGAAGTGCACCGGCGGCAGCTGGTCGCGGCGGGGGCGCAGGTACAGGGTCTCGCCGTGGCACAGCCCCAGGGAGCGGAGGGTCTCGTCCTCCTCCAGGGGTTCGTCCCCCAGTTGCTGGAGGACCCAGCCGTCGTGTTCCAGACCGCTCTCGTCCAGGTCCTCGCCGTTGTCACCCTCGGCGTACAGCACGAGGGTCGGCAGGATCTCGGAGAGGGGGACCTCTGTGGGCGCCGCGATCTCGAAGGAGCGCCCTGGGGCTCGGATCAGCAGGCGGCACAGGTCCGCGGACGCGGCATCGTTCATCGGGACCCATCATGCGGCGGGGGTTCGTGACAGGGGCGGAAGTGACGCTAACAGCCCGTGGGCCCTTTTTGGAGGTGTGTTGTTTTAAATTTTGTTGTTTGTCACTTTGGTTGGCAACGGTAGTGTTCTGGTCGCGGTGTTGGTGTCCACACCCGGCCGCATCCGCGTTCCCGGCAAGGGAGGACCCCGACCTGTGAGTACGATCCTCGTCCGCCGCCCCCCGCGGCGCCCCGGACCGGACCTGCCCTCCGGGGAGGTCACCCTCCAGGAACCCCCGGAGCTGCCGGAGCCGCAGTCCAACGTCTCGGCGGTGTTCACCTACCTGCCGATGGCCATGACCTCGATGGCGATGGTGCTGCTGTTCGTCCGCCCCGGCGGCTCGGGCGGCACCGTCATGCCCTACCTGGCGGGCGGCATGATGCTCGTGGGCGCCGTGGTCATGCTCGGCGGCCAGTACGTGCGTGCCCTGCTGGAGCGCCGGCGCCAGCTCAACGACGACCGCCGCGACTACCTGCGCTACCTCAAGCAGATGCGCGTCCGCCTGCGCGAGGTGGTCACCGAGCAGCGCGACGCCATGCTCTGGCGGGCGCCCCACCCCGACGCCCTGTGGTCGGTCGTGCGCACCTCCCGCCTGTGGGAGCGGCGGTCCGCCGACGAGGACTTCGCCGAGGTGCGCGTGGCGGTGGGCGAGCAGGCGCTGGCCATGTCCATCTCACCGGTCTCCTCCAAGCCGGTGGAGGACCTCGAACCCCTCAGCGCGCACGCCCTGCGCCGCTTCATCCGGGCCTACGGCACCGTCGAGGACCAGCCCGTCCAGGTCTACCTGCGCGGATACGCCCGCATCACCATGCGCGGCGACCTGGACGCCAGCCGTGCCCTCGTCCGCGCCCTCCTCGGCCAGCTCATCGTCTTCCACGCGCACGACGAGCTGCGGGTCGCCGTGTGCGCCTCCGACGAGGCCCTGCCCCTGTGGTCGTGGGCCAAGTGGCTGCCCCACAGCCAGCACCCCACCGCCCGCGACGGCGCGGGCCCGGCCCGGCTGCTGTGCGGTGACGCGGTCGGACTCGAACAGCTCATCGGCGCCGACCTGGCCGACCGCCCCCGCTTCGACCCCACCGCCGTCCCCAGCAGGGAGGAGCCCCTCACCGTCATCGTCGTGGACGGCGGGCGCATCCCCCCGGGGTCGCGCATGCTGGGCGGCGGGTACCGGAACGCGGTCGTCATCGACGTCGCCGACCCCATGCCGCCCGAGGACGATCCCTACACCCTGGCCCTTCGGGTGGAGGCCGACCGCCTCGTGATGCTCTCCCGGGACAACAGCGGACGCGACACCGAGGAGGTGCTGGGCCGGCCCGACGCCCTCAGCCCCTCCCGCGCCGCCTCCCTGGCCCGCCTGCTCGCCCCCTACCGGGTCGGCGTGGCCGTCGAGGTGACCGAGCCGCTCACCACCGACTTCGAGCTCACCACCCTGCTGGGCATCTCAGACCTGCACGGCCACGACGCCGAGCGGATGTGGAGCGAGCTGCACGCCAAGGACCGGCTGCGCGTGCCCATCGGCATGACATCCGACGGCGCGCCCCTGGAACTGGACCTCAAGGAGTCGGCGCTGGGCGGCATGGGCCCGCACGGCATGCTCATCGGCGCCACCGGGTCGGGCAAGAGCGAGCTGCTGCGCACCCTCGTGCTCGGCCTCGCCCTGACCCACTCCTCGGAGACCCTCAACTTCGTGCTCGTCGACTTCAAGGGCGGCGCCACGTTCATCGGGCTCGACGGCCTGCGGCACACCTCCGCGCTCATCACCAACCTGGCCGACGAGGCGATCCTGGTCGACCGCATGCAGGACGCCCTGCACGGCGAGCTCGTCCGCAGACAGGAGCAGCTGCGCGCCGCCGGGAACTTCAGCTCCATCCACGAGTACGAGAAGGCCCGCGAGTCCGACCCCTCCATGGAACCGATGCCCACGCTGTTCGTGGTCGTCGACGAGTTCAGCGAGCTGCTCGCCGCCCACCGCGACTTCATGGACCTGTTCGTGATGATCGGGCGCCTGGGCCGCAGCCTCGGCGTTCACCTGCTGCTGGCCTCCCAGCGCCTGGACGAGGGCCGCATGCACCAGCTGGAGGGCCACCTGTCCTACCGGGTCGCGCTGCGCACCTTCTCCGCGATCGAGAGCCGCGGAGTCCTGGGGGTCCCCGACGCCCACCAGCTGCCCTCCGCGCCCGGCAACGGTTACCTCAAGACCGACACCGAGACCCTCACCCGCTTCAAGGCCGCCTACGTCTCCGGCCCCTACCGCGTCAGGCACCGGGCCGTCCGCAGGAACAGCGCCGGGGGAGAGGTGGTGCCCTTCGCCGACACCCCCGTGCTCACGAGCGCCCCCGAACCCGAGGAGCCCGTGGAACAGGAGCGGGAGGAGAGCACGGAGAGCCTCCTGGCCACCGCCCTGTCCCGGCTGTCCGGGCTGGGTCCGGCGGCGCGCGAGGTGTGGCTGCCACCGCTGGACGTGCCGCCGCTCGTGGACGGACTGCTCGCCATGACCGGGACCCGCGTCCCCGAGGGCGCTCTGGCCTGGAACGACAGGGGATCCCTGCGCGTACCGCTGGGCGTCGTGGACCGGCCCTTCGAGCACAGGCGCCTGCCCCTGGTCGCCGACCTGTCCGGGGCCGGGGGGCACGTGGGTGTCGCGGGCGGTCCCCAGAGCGGCAAGAGCACGATGCTGGCCACGCTCATCCTCACCCTGGCGGTGCGCAACACCCCCGCCCAGGTGCAGTTCTACGGGATCGACTGCGGTGGCGGCGTCCTGACCTCCCTCAGGAACCTGCCGCACATGGGCAGCGTCGCCGTGCGCACCGACGAGCGGCGCATCACCCGCACCGTCATGGAGATGAACGAGCTGCTCACCCGGCGCGAGGCGCTCTTCGCCGAGCACGGCGTCGACTCCATGGGCACCTACCGCAGGCGCCGGGCGGCGGGGGAGTTCGCCGACGAACCCCACGGCGACGTCTTCCTCGTCATCGACGGCTGGGGCACGATCCGCCAGGACTACGTGGACCTGGTGGGGCCCATCGTCCAGCTCGTGCAGCGCGGCCTGAACTACGGCCTGCACGTCGTGGTCGCCTCGCCGCGCTGGGCCGACTTCCACACCGGCGTCCGCGACCTGATGGGGACGCGCTTCGAGCTGCGGCTGGGCGACCCCGTCGACTCGCTGGTCCACATGCGCGCCGCGCAGACCGTCCCGCGCGTCCCCGGCCGCGGCATCACCGAGGACAAGCACCACTTCCTCACCGGACTGCCCCGCGCCGACGGCAACGCCGACGCGCTCTCCCTGTCCGAGGGGATGTCCGAGCTCGTCGAGCGCGTACGCGCGGCCTGGACCGGTCCCCAGGCCCCGCCGGTGCGCACCCTGCCCCCGACGCTGCGCGCCGCCGAGCTGCCCGGGTCCGAGCTGACCGAGGCGGGCGGCCTGAAGGTACCCATGGGGCTGGAGAGCCGTCGGATGCAGCCGTTCTGGCACGACTTCGGTACCACGCCACACCTGCTCGTGGTCGGCGACACCGAGGCCGGCAAGACGACACTGCTGCGGCACATCACCAACGCGATCCGCGACCACTACGGTCCGACCACAGCGAAGGTCGTGCTCGCCGACCAGCGGCGCCAGCTCTACGACGCCGTGCCCAAGGAGATGCAGCTGGGCTACGCGGTCTCGGGGGAGAACGTCAAGGAGATGATGGCGGCCGCCGCGCAGGCGATGAAGGTGCGACTGCCCGGGCCCGACATCACCCCCGACCGGATCCGCAGGCGCGACTGGTGGACCGGCCCCGAGCTGTTCATCGTCATCGACGACTTCGAGATGGTCTCCGGCAGCGGCCCCAGTCCGCTGGCCCCGCTCCTGCCGATGCTCGCCCAGGGTGCGGAGATCGGCCTGCACGTGGTGCTCGTACACGCCGCGGGCGGCTTCAGCCGCGCCTCCTCGGACCCCGTCATCCGGACGCTCATCGACTCCAACACGCCGAGCATCCTGCTGTCCTGCCCGCCTTCGGAGGGGATGCTGTTCGGCAACATCCGGCCGCGGACGATGCCTCCGGGCCGCGCCCTGTGGATCTCCCGCCGCGACCCGGTGGAGGTCCAGCTGGCCGTGGCCGAGGGCGTCGAGGTCTGAGCGGCGGGGGAACCCGGCGGGACGGGGCCGCCAGGACGGTCGCCCGCACGCGCCGCTCCGGCGGTCCGGACGGCGCACCGACCGAAAGGGATCCCGGGACCGGTTCTCCGGATCGCGGGTCAGAACCCGGGCGCCGCACCGGCGACGGTTCCGGCCGAACCCCTACGACAGCGGCTCGCCGGGGGCGGCGGGCCGCCAGCCCCGGGCACGTCCGCGCCTGAGCACCGCACCGCCCAGGACGCACAGCACGATGAGCAGGAGCGAGCCGCACACCACGACCGCCGTGGCCGGGGCGTCCACCGAACCGTGCGGTGAGGGGTCGGGCACGAACCCCTCGCCCGCCACACCGGCGGCGGTCCCGCCCGGAGCGGTGGCCATGGCGCCCAGGGGGTCGACCCGTCCGCCGCCCGCCAGCGGGTCCGCGTCCCCCAGCGGCGAGGAGTAGGCGGTGGAGACCAGCCGCTCGCGCACCTGTGCCGCCGTCAGGTCCGGTTCACGCGCCATGAGCAGCGCGGCGGCCCCCGCGACGAACGCCGCCGCCACACCGTCGCCCGCCGTCACCACGTGGCCGCCGCCGGGGCCCGTTCCCACCACCCGGTCGCCCGGCGCCGTCAGGTCCACGCGTGCCAGATCACCGGTGGGCAGGACCAGCGGTCCCTGGGCCACCGGAGCCCCCTCCACGCCGTGGGCGGCCACGCTCAGCACCGACGGGTCCTGGGAGGGGTGGCCCGGCAGCGGGCCCTGCGTCGTGGGCACCGTGGCCGGCGCCACGACCAGTGCGTCGGCCTCGGCCGCGTCGGCCACCGCCGCGTCCAGAGCCGCGGAGCCCTCCCACGCGGCCGTGCCCACGAGGACCACGCGGGCCCCGGACCCCACCGCGTTCCCGATCCCGGCGGCGATCGCCTGGGCCGGGGCCAGGCCGGTACCGGTGTCCCCCGTGGGCACCACGGTCACCGAGGCTCCGGGTGCCACCCCGACCAGGCCGCTCCCCTCGACGTGACGGGCGGCGACCACGCCGGCCAGGGACGTACCGAACCCCAGGCAGTCGGCCGACTGGCCGCCCTCCACGGCGCCGGCCAGAGCGGGTACGCCGCCGTCCACCTCGGTGGCCAGCACGGCCACGCGCACACCCTGTCCGGTGCTCAGCTCGTGGGCGTCGGACAGGCCGAGGAAGTGGTGCGTCCAGGGGGTCTGCTCCACGACGTCGTCCCCGACGGCCGCGCACGGCTGGTCGCCGCCCTTGAAGGGATGGACCTGCGTGAGCGCCACGGGGCCGTCGGGGCTCCGGGCCGCCGCGGGTGCCGCCAGGACGGGGGCCGTCAGACCGGGGGAGACGAGTGCGAGGGCCAGCGCCGCGGTGGCGCGGACGGCCGCGCGCCGCCGGGCGCGCACCCTCCCCGGATCGGTGTGTGCGGTCACCTGCTGTGCGCTCCTGACTGTTCGGGCCCGTTCCCGGGGAGGTTCGGCGCCGGTACGGGGAAGACGGGGTTCTCCCCCTCCGACGGTGAAGGGGGCAGCGGGACGTCCTCGGGGGACTCGGTGGCCACGGGCGGCTCCGGATCCGTCCCGGCCGGTGGCGGGTCCGTGTTCCCGCCGGTTCCGGCGGGCGCGGCGGCTCCCCCGGATCCGTTCCCTCCGGCGGCGCCCTCGGGTCCGGTCCCCGGTGTGCCGGTCGGATGACCCGGACGCGACCCGGGCGTGTGGGAACGCGGTGGTGGAGGAAGCGGCGGAAGCGGTGCCGGAGGCGCCTCCGGCACGGGAGTGTCGGCGGTGCCGTGCGTCCGGTCGCCGACAGGGGAGGCGTCGTCCTGCTGTTCCCCCGGGGGCGCCTGGTGGACGGGTGTCCCGCCGACGGGCGCGGTTCCGTCCGTGGACGTGCCGGCGGTCCCGGGCCGCTGGTCCCCGGCCGGTGCGGGTAGCGGGGAGGCGGTGGTCGGCGGACGGGCGTCGCCGCTGGTGGTCGTGGGCATGGGCTGCTCCTGGTGCGCCGCGGGTGGCGAGGACGAGGAGGCGGCCTCGTGCGTGCCGCCTCCGTCCGGCACCGAGGGGTGCAGCGCGGAGGTGAAGACGTCGAGGAGGCTAGGGGGATCGTACTCCAACATCTCGTCACCGACCGGCGGGGGCGGTTGTCCGAGCCCCACGGTTTCGAAGAACCGGTTCCACTCCCCGGACGACCTCGTGCCCGGGCCAGGGGGGTGCGCGTCCGTGGGCTCCCACCCGGGAGGGAACGTGGGCTCCGGCCCGGGGTCGGGATCGGGCGCGGGTCCGGGTGCGGGTACGGGTGCGGGTACGGGCCGCGTGCCGCTCCGCTCGGTCTCCTCCGGATCGGTCTCCTTCGGTCGGATGTTGAGGTCCGAGCCGAGCCTGTCCAGGAGGTTCGGGCCGGTGCCCCGCTGACCGGCGCCCCGGTCGGGCAGGGGGACGGCGTCGGGATCGGCCGCGGGGTCGTCGGCGTTCGGTCGCGGGGGCGGCGGGGGCTCCTCCTCGATGGTGTCGAGGGAGGGGGCGCTCGCGGTCCGGGGCCGGGGCGGGGACGAGGGTCCGCCCAGGCCGTCGCGCAGTGCGCGGAGTGACGCCTCCCAGGTCCTCTCGGCGCTGTTGAACTTCTCCAGCCGGTCCTGGTAGGCGGCTTCGAGGTCGTCGTAGCGCTGCCGGACGTCCGGGTCGTCCGGGGAGGCGACCCGGTCGGCCGCCGCCTTGTCCAGCGGGAGGCGGGCTTCGAGGTAGGCCTTCTCGGCGGCGCCGAGCGCCTTCTGGTCGTTGGCGAACCGCTCGGTCAGGGGGCCGATCCGGGTGGCGTCGCCGGGGGTGAGGACACCCAGTTTCACCGCGTCGCCGTGGGAGACCCAGACGGTCACCGGGGCGGAGGTCTCGCCCCACTGCCACCGCGCGGGCCGCTCCGGTACGGGGGAGGGGGTGTCCCGGCCGCCGAACGCGCCGCGTGTCTTGGCCGCGGTGTACTTCCCGGCCGCGGCGAACTTGTTCCCGACGTACTTCACCGCGCGCTTGTACGCCGGCCCGCGCAGTTCGGACCGGGCGCCGATGGCCCAGCGGGTGTCGATCTCCACGAGGTAGGCGGGACCGGTGCGGACGCGGTCGGAGTGGGGCGGCTCCTTCGGCCTGCTGCCCCGCGCGGTGTCGCCGCCCGAGGTGGAGGACCCCGCGGTGTTGGCCGAGCCGTGGTGCGTGGCCGTCGTCGGCGGGCCCGTTCCGGTACGGCCCGAGGGGCGCGCGTCCATGCCCATGGTCGTCGTGGACGACTGGTTGCGGGTCGGGGAGAACGTCCTGCCCGTCTCCGAGGAGTCGGTCAGGCGCATGTTCGGGTTGTAGTCGACGATGCGCGCCGAGCCCGGGTCGGGCGCGGCCCGCACGCCCCACCTGGTCCGGCCCATCTGGATCAGTTCGGTGCCCGCTTCGGCGTGGGCCCCGGGGAAGAGGGCCTTGAGCGCGATCGCGTTGAGGGAGTGGTCGATGGCGTTGTTCCGGGAGTTGAGTCCCAGCTCGTCCGCCGCGTACTCGCCCGCCCGCCTGACGGCCTCCGGGGTGTAGCGCCCGTCGCGTACGGAGCCCTCGGGCGGGGTCCAGCCCAGCGACTTGGCTACGACGACGTGCCCGAGGTCGCGGACGTCCTGTCCGCGGTTCCCGACGGCCGCGGGCAGGACCACGGCGTCCTCGAAGCCGCTCCGGGACCGCGGGTCGTTGGCCCTCGACCAGTTCCGCAGCATGTCGCCGATGGAGGCGTGGTGCTCGTCGGAGGGGTTCTCCGGTGCGGTCGGGTTCCCTCCCCGCCGGCCGCCGGCGGTCTCCCCGGCGGTGCCGTCCCCGCCGGCCGACAGGTCGAGGTAGGGCGTCGGGTAGAGGGCCTCCACCCTGCCCGAGCCGCCGGTGCCGGTGAAGTCCCGCCGCCCGCCCGGTCCCGGGCTCTCGCCCGTCAGGGTGTTGGCGAACCCCTGTTTGTTGGATATGTGCAGGTCGATCGTCAGCCGCGTGTCCGACGACACCCGCGCGTAGGGCGTCTCCATGGTCAGACCGACGGCGCGCTTGTCCGTGTTCCTGGTGCTCCCGCCCTCGCCGTGCGCGTTCGCCGAGGAGGCGTCGCCGTACAGCCCCATGAGGTAGGGGCGGCTCGACGGCGTGGTGCCGCCGGGCTGGTCGCCCCCCGACCGGGGCAGCGGCGTCAGGAGCGCGCCCTGCGCGCCCGCCGACACGGAGCTCTCGCTGCCCTCGTGGACCCTGTCCCCGTCCTCCCAGCCCTGCTTCTGCCGGTACTCCGTCTTGCCGCCCAGGTACTGGACCTCCGTCTCCCCCCGGTCGAGCCGCAGGTTCACCGTGGCGTCCAGGGACAGGGGCGCGGTCGTCGGAGCGTTGAGGTCGCCGATCGAGTGGCCGATGGGGCGGACCTTCACCGGTACCGGCGCCCCGGTGCCGGGGTTGAGTCCCAGGGGGGAGCTGAGGGTGTGCAGGATGGTCTCCCGGCTGTCCTTGGTCAGCTCCCACCCCTGCGAGGCCAGGTCGTTGGCGAGGTTCTGGAGCGCCCGGTCCGGGTCGGCGGGCCGTACCAGCTTGCCGGAGTCCTCGAAGCCCGGGCGCGGGCGCACGGACCGCGGTGCTTCCGGCTCGGGCTGGGGGACGCGGACCAGTCCGTCGCCGGTCTCCACGACCCTGTCCTCTACCAGGCCCGCCTGGTGGGCGTCGCGGATGTGGACCAGCCCGGTGACGAGGTCGCGTACCTGCGCCTCCCAGCCCCGGTAGCGCGCGGCACGGGGGATCGTCGGCCCGATGCTCCAGTTCTTGGCGAACTCCATCGCCTGGGTCACGCGCCCCGAGGCGGAGAACGCGTACGACATCGGGATCTTGGGGTGGAACTCGACCGCCTCGGAGAACTTCGACGAGGGCTTGGTGTTCGTGTGGCGGTCGAGGAGGCTCCTGCCCGCGGACGGGCCCAGCTGGACCAGGGGCGCCCCCGCGGAGTCGGGCGCGGGCTCGGGGGCGGTGCCGTCGGCGGGCTGGCCGGTGCTCTGGACGGGGTTGGGGTTGTACCGGCCCCCGCCCGAGGCCAGGACGGTCAGGTCCGTCCTCCTCCCCGCCCGGGTGAACACCTCCAGGTTGTTCTTGCCCTTCCAGACGATCGCGCCGTCGGACTGCTCGAAGCGGTCGACGGAGTCGATGTCGAACCGGGTGGACGTCGTCGCGCGGACGTGGTGCGGGGAGAGCGGTCCGCCGCTCATCTCCGTGCGCGTCCGGGCGCCTCCCGAGGACCGCAGCGCGGGGTTTCCCGCGAGGTTCTCCGGGGAGAGGGCGTTCTCGTAGAACTGCCTGCTGCCCTGGCCCCGGACCAGGAAGTGCCGCAGCTTGCGCTCGAACCCGAACCTGCCGGGCGTGCGCTGGACGCCGCCACCCGCCTCCCAGGGCGGGACCGAGGAGAAGTTCTCGTAGGCCGCGTCGAGCAGGCTGCCCACCCGGTTGCCGTCACCGGTGCTGAACCGGGTGTTGACGTGTTCGATGGTGGCGCCTAGGTCGCGAATCAGCGCGGCTCGACGCTGCTCGGGCGTACGCGTGCCTGCGTCGTCGTCCGGAGTGTTCCGGTCCTGGTTCTGGGCGCCGGGGTCCGGCGCCGGGGTGCTGTGCGCGTGCGTCGGCGCCTGGCCGGTATCGGGCCGGGCCCCGGTGTTCTGCTGCCCGTCGCCGCTGCCCCGCTGGCCGGTACCGGTGGTACCCGTGTTCTGCTGCCCGTCGCCGCTGCCCCGCTGGCCGGTACCGGTGGTACCCGTGTTCTGCTGCGCGGTGCCGGGGACGCCTCCGCCCGGTGGCTGGTGGTCCGGGCCCCGGCCGAACCAGCCCCTGACCGTCCCGGTCACGTCGCGCCGTTTGCGTACCCTGTCCGGCTCCGGACTCGTGTGGCCGTCGATCATCGCCTTGGCCCGGTCGACCGGTATCGGCTGGATCCGGGTGGCCCGCGGGGGAGCGCCGTCCCGCCCGTTCCGCCCTCCGTCCGGAACGCCCTTGGCCGTGTCCATCGTCGCCAGCGCCTCGACCGGGGCGTTCAGCAGGTCGGTTCCGCGGTCGGCCAGCGGTGTGTCACCGCCCAGGACCATGCCGAGGTCGTCGTTCTCGTAGAGCTTCGCCGAGAATCGGACCGTGGAGTTCCAGACACTGGAGTCCTCCGCGTACTGGATGATCTCCTCGCTCTGGGTCTTGACGCCCAGGCCCCGGCCCTCTCCCCTGGTACTGCTCAGCTGACCGGAGACCGAGAGGACACCTCCGTCGCGCGGGTTCTCTGCCGCGTCGACGGCGTCGGTCCTGCGGATGTAGGCACCGGTGGTGAGCCGCACCGTCTTGCGTGTCTGCCTCCCGTCCCCGGTGGTGCGCTCGGCCGCGCCCGTGTACTCGCCGCCGGTTCCCCTCCGGGTCTCCCCCGTGTGCTGGAGGGAGGAGAAGTCCGCGGTGACGCGCACCGAGACGAACGGGGGGCGCAGAACGTCCCCGCCCGGTCTGAAGAGGGCGCTGGGGTCGAACCTCCCCGTCTCGATCAGGTGGATGGGCTGGCCGTGCAGCGTCAGGTCGTCCGTGCCGCTCTTGAACACCGACGCGGAGATCGCGTCCATGACCCTGTGGGTGTTGAAGACGGCGGCGCCGTGGTCGCGCCGGAAGGGGCGGTGCTCGTGCGTGGAACCGGTGAGGGGGCCCGTGTTCTCGTGACCGGGCCGCCTCGCGAAGTTCCTGGAGTCCCGTGCCAGTTCCGGCAGCACCAGGCCCGGCCGCTTGTCGGCCAGCCCCTGCAGCACCTCGTACGCGATCTGTTGGTAGATGCTGCGCTGGTGTCCGTCGACATCGTGGTACTGGCTGCCGTCGGGCCAGGTGAACTCGCGCGGCACGGCCCCGTGGAAGGTGACCGGCCGGTCCTCGGCCAGGTTCGGCCGGGGCGGCCGCAGGACCGGGGGCCGTGTGTCCCCGCGCTGCCCTCCTCCGGCCCCCTGGTCCCCGGTCCGTTGGTCGTCGCTCCGCTGGTCGCCCGGCGCGTCCGCGGTGCTCCCCGCTGCCCGGACGGGAGCGGGCACCTTGTCCGAAGGCTCGTCTCCGCTCAGCATGCGGGCTTCCTGGACGGTGAGGATCTCGACGGTGTCGCCCTGGAAGCGGTACACCGTGGGATCGCCGTCGAAGTGCACGTAGTAGTTGCGCTGGACGTCGTAGGCGGACGTCTCGGCCTTGCTGCCGTAGTTCATGCGGTTGGCCGAACCCGAGGACGACCGTGAGCTCTCCTCGGTCGACCGGCCGCGCACTCCCCCCTCCACGGCCAGCGCGTCGACACGGGCCCTGCGGGAGCCGCCCGTGACCCCGGCGTCGACGCTGACGCCCGCCCCCAGGGTCCCGCCGAGGACGTCGCTGTGGCGGAGTGACGAGCCGCTCTCACGTTCGGCCTTGTTGCCCTTGACGTACTTCCCGGGCGGGATGCTGTGGGACTTGGCCCGGTAGGAGGTGGGCACGGACCGGATGCTCACCAGACGGGGCGTCCCCGAGGGGTCGGTGACGGGGAAGACCGCCGGACCGGAGGTCATCTTCGGCAGGTTGTTGCGCACGGACCTGGGCGAGAAGGTCTCCCCGACCTGGTCGAGGAAGGCGTCCATCCTCTGCTGCCTGCGCTTCTCGACGAACGCGGGAGTCATCTTGTCGAGCATGGGCCGCCACCACCCGCGGTCCTGCTCGGGCGACCAGAGGCGGTCGGCGATCCAGTCGGGGAAGGCCTTGTCCGAGGAGCCGTCACTCGGACGGATGTCGCCCACCGACACGGGGTGGCCCTTGTCCGCGTGCGGACCCGCGGGCCCGGCGTCCTCGTCCCGGCCCCGCTGGTGGTCCTCGGTCGCGAAGGGGTCGCGCAGCCGGATCGACCGCGGACCGGCGTTGGGTACGACCTTGCCCGGCAGGACCAGGAGCACTCCGTTCGGGGAGTCCGACCGAGCGCTCACGCCGCGGTTCGCGGGGCCGTCGACGTGCCCTTGTCCGTCCGCGGTCGCGGGCACGGGGGACAGGTCGAGGGACATGGCCAGGTCGGAGGCGTAGACCTCCGGCTTCCCCTTGATCTCGTAGCTGGTGTACCCGTCGTGGAGGCTGGCCGTCGTCTCCCCGCTCTGGCGCTGGCGCGTTCCGCCCGAGAAGCTGACGGAGAACCGGGGGCCGATGTCGGTGGCGCCCACCGTGCCGAGGAGCAGCGGGGAGACCTGGAACCCCAGCCCGACGAACTTGTTTCCGCCGTGACCGCCGCTTCCCTCGGCGGGGTTGGCCTCTCCCGCCTCGTCCACCAGCTTCAGCTCGGGGGCGGCCGGGCCCCGCTCCGTTCGCGTGGGCGCGTGGTGGAAGCCATCACCGGAGGGCCGCAGTCTCACGTTCGCCCGCCACGTGGAGCCGTCCGCGTCGGTGACGGTCGTGGAGAACCCGTCCGGTCCGAAGAACACGCCCATGTCCCTGCGCGCCTGCCGGGCGACCTGTTCCCTGACCGCGTCGCGCGTCGTGGCGCCGGCGTGTCCCGTGTCGCCGGTGAGGGCGTCGTCCACGAACGCCTGCAGGTGCTGGGCGTGGACCATGCTCGCGTTCACCAGGCTGGACGTCAGCAGGTAGGAGAGGTCGTAGCTGTCGTCCCGCGAGCGGTCCGGTGTGACGGAGCCCGGATAACGGGGGTCCGGCGGCGTCTCTCCCCGGCTTCCCCCGGTGGTGTCCGCACCGTCGGGGCGAGGGGGAGGAGGAACCGGGGACACCTCCGCGTCACCGGATGGCGGGGGTGGCGGTCGCCTGTCGGGGGGTGAGGGGGGTGGTGTTTCCGGAGCGCGGCCGTCGGTTCCGCTGTCGGAGCCGAGGTCGGTGTCGGCTTCGGTGCCGGGGCCGAGGTCGGGCAGCGTTGCCCCCGGTGCCGTGCCGTCGGTCTCGGCCGGAGCGGGTCCGGGAGACGGAGGCGGGCTCTCCTCCCCCTGGGCGGTCCGGGGCGTCCCGGTGCCGGTCGGTACGGGTGTCAGTCCGGGCCCCTCCGCGGACCCGCCGGTCGCGGTGGGTCGGGGCCGCGGCGGGCCCTCCGGCCCCGCCGGAATGCCGTCCGTGTCCCTGGGGGGACGCTTTTCGGAGGCGCTGCTGGAGGTGCCGCTGCTCGTGGCGCGGGTGTCGGCGCCGTGCTGGTGCGGTCGGCCGCCTCCGTTCCCTTCCGGCGGCGGAGAGGGCGGGGGGTTCTGGTTGCCGCCGGGTGCGGGCACCGGTGCCGTCGGGATGTGCGGCGTCTGCTGCGGTGGCATGAACAGGTGGTGACCGGGCGGCTTGGGGTCGTAGACCGGCTCGGGACCCGGGTCGTGCTCCTGCTCCGTGTTGTCCCGGTCGGACGAGGCGTCGCCCTTCGGCGCCTGGTGGGACGGGGACGCGGGGGAGGGCTGTTGCTCCGGCGCGTCCGGTTGCCGCCCGGTGCCGTGCGGCGGAGGAGGTGCGGACGTCTTCTCGTCCGTGTGCTGTCGCGTCCCGGTGACGGGGGTGTCCTGGTCGGTGTCCTCCTGCTGGGAGCCGTCGTTCCCCGGGGCTGTGGCCGTTGTCGTGCTCTGGCCGGATCGCTCCGCGGTTGCCGCGGGGGCGCCCCGGTCGCCGCCTCCCCGCTGACCGTCGGTGTCGTCGGGGGACGCGTGGTTTTCCGGGTTCCCGGCGGACGAGGACTGCCCGACGGTCGGAGGACCGCTGTCGCCGGAACCCGGAGGCTGCCCCGGAGGGCTGTCGGCGCTGACCGGAGCGGGGGGAACGGACTGGTCCGAACCCGGGGGCACGGACCGGTTCCCCGGCTCCGGCCCGTTCCCGGGGGGAACGGGGACGGTACCCGTCCGCGTGTTCGTCTCCGAGTCGGTCTCCGGTGCCGGGAGAGGGGCTCCCGGGCCGGGGACGTTCTGTTCCGCGTCGGTGTCCGTGGTCGCTTCGGTGTGGGTGGGGACGATCTCGTTGAGGAAGTAGACGGTCAGTGGTGGGTTGTTCGGGCCTGGTGGTGTTGTTCCGGGGAGGAGGGGGTGGTTTCCGGGGGTGAGTGTGGGGTGTTTGGGGTCGGGTGGGCCGAGGGGGTTGAACGGGTCTTTCTGGGCCCAGGGGGGTTTGAGGGGGTCGGAGAGCGGGGCGTGGGTGTTCTCGTCGTCGTGTACGCGGGGGGCGGTGTCCGGGGTCCGGTCGAGGTCGTCGAGGTCGTCGGGGTCGTCGGGGTCGTCGGGGTCCCCGAGTACGGAGTCGGTGTCGGATCCGCTGTCGCTTTCGGTGTCGCTGACCAGGTCGGGAACGTCGTCGACGTCGGGGACGGGACCGTCGCCATCACGGTCACCGGAGCCGTCCTTGACGGGGGCCGGGGCCCCGCTGCGGTCGGCTGCGTCATCCTCCCGACCTGTCCGGTCACCGGGTCCGCGGTCGCCCTCTCCGCCTGGACCGCCTCCGGAGAACCCCTGACCGATGCCGTTCCCGGCGTTCGGAACACCGTGGCCTCTCTCAGGAGAGGGACCGCTCTCGTTCTGGGCGGTGGTCGGTGGTGTGTGGGGTGGGTTGTTGAGGAGGTCGAGGGTGGTGAGGGTGGTGTCGGTGGTGCTTTGTTGGATGCCTGCTTGGCTGGCTCCTGCGGTGGCTGACCAGAGGGAGGCTTCCCAGCCG
>NZ_ML703337.1:0-93829 GCF_008638365.1 Nocardiopsis quinghaiensis
TCGACAGGTGGGTGCGGGCGTAGCGCAGCCACCGGGCCTCGCTGGTGTGGCCGAGCAGGGCCTGCATCAGGGCCAGGGTGATGAGGTCGGCGTCGCTCAGGCGGAGGTGGAAGCCGATGGTGGGGCGCCAGGGGGCCAGGTCGGGGCGGTGCTCCAGGAGTCGTGCGGTGGTGTCGTAGAGTGCACGGGCGAGGGAGTTCAGGTCTTGCGTCACAACATGACCATGGGCTCCCTCGCCTCATGCTCAGACCATGCACCCCTTGGAATTACTCATCTAGGCGGTGCCTCCTCGGGGTCGCGGGCGCGGTCCCTCCGGAAGAGGCGCGCGTGGAGCCGTGGATGGCCGGGGGCCCAGGGCATAGGGTCTTGCGGGTGAAGATCCTCGTCTCCGCCGACATGGAGGGCGCCACGGGCGTCACCTGGCCCGCCGACGTCGAGCCCGGCACCGAGCAGTGGCAGCGCTGCCGCGCCATGTTCACCAGCGACGTCAACGCCGCGATCGGGGGACTGTTCGAGGGCGGCGCCACCGAGGTCCTGGTCAACGAGGCGCACGCGACCATGCGCAACCTCCTGCTGGAGGAGCTGAACGGCGACGCCACCATGATCACCGGGCGGCACAAGGAGCTGTCCATGGTCGAGGGCGTCCAGTCCGGCGACTGCGACGGCGTGGTGTTCCTCGGCTACCACTGCGGCGCCGGGGACGAGGGTGTTCTCGCGCACACCTACCTGCCCAACGCGGTGACCGGCGTGTGGCTGGACGGCGAACCCGCTGGCGAGGGCCGTCTCAACGCCGCCGTGGTCGCCGAGTACGGCGCCCCCGTCATCCTGGTGACCGGGGACGACCGCGCCTGCGAGGACGCCGCCTCCTACGCCCCGTTCGCGCGGACGGTCGCGGTCAAGGACCACGTCAGCCGGTACGCGGCCCGCTGCCGTCCCCCGTTCAGGACCGCGCGGGACATCCGGGCCGGTGCCCGCGCCGCTATGATGCTGGCCGGGCGCCTGGACCCTGCCGAGCCGGGCCCCAGGGCCGTGGAGGTCGAGGTCGACTCCGCCCAGCTCGCCCAGGCCGCCGCCATCGTCCCCGGCGTCACACGTGTCGGGGTACGGCGGGTCCGCTACGTCTCCCCGGACGCCTACGAGATGATCCGCTGCTTCAAGGCGGTCACCACGCTCATCTCCAACGCCATGGAAGCGGACTACGGCTGACGCCCCTCCGCGGTGGGCCGGGTAGGACGGCGGTCCACCGCCTCCGGAATGCTCGGGCGCCCCTGTCCGGAACTGGTAGAACTATGCCGGGGAGCACCGCGTCACCACGGGTCGCCAGTGCTCCCCTCCCTTCCCTGAAATCCTGTAGCCGAGAGCGAGGCCGCGCACGTGGGCCACACCGCCACCTCCTTTCCCGGGCGAACCGACGACCTCGCGGCGGCCGGGGAGGACGCCATCCAGCTGGCCCGCGGCCTCGTCCGCCGCGACTCCACCAACCACGGGCATGGCCAGGGCGACGAACGCGCCGCCGCCGAGTACGCCGCCGAGGCGCTCGGCGACGCCGGGCTGACCCCCCGGATCCTGGAGTCGGCTCCCCGGCGCGCGAACGTGGTCGCACGCGTCCCCGGCACCGATCCCACCGCACCCGCGCTGCTGGTGCACGGCCACCTGGACGTGGTGCCCGCCGACGCCGCCGACTGGACGGTGCCGCCCTTCGCCGGGGAGATCGCCGACTGCCCCGTCACCGGCGCGCCCGCCCTGTGGGGGCGCGGGTCGGTGGACATGAAGGACTCCATCGCCATGGTCACCGCCGTCGTGCGCCACTGGGCGCGGAACGGCCTGCGCCCCCGGCGCGACATCGTGCTGGCGTTCGTCGCCGACGAGGAGGACAGCGCCGCCTACGGCGCCGACTACCTGGTCCGTGAGCACCCCGAGCTGTTCGAGGGCTGCACCACCGCGATCGGCGAGGGCGGCGGGGAGAGCATCCACGCCCGCACCACCTCCGGCAAGCCGATACGCCTGTACCCGGTGGGCGCGGCCGAGCGCGGCAGTGCCTGGCTGACCCTGCGCGCCCGGGGCACGGCCGGGCACGGGTCCCGCCCCCCGGGCGACAACGCGGTCGGCGCCCTGGCCGAGGCCATCGCACGGATCGACCGCCACGAGTGGCCGCTGCACCTGACCCCCGTCACGCGGGCGTCGATCGACGCGATCGCCGCCGCCCTGGAGGTCGAGCGCGTCCCCGGCGACACCGGCACCGCCGAGGCGATGGCCGCCCTGGTGGAGAAGCTGGGGACGGCCGCTCCGCTGATCGGCCCGACCACCCGCAACAGCGCGGCGCCCACCATGCTCTCGGCCGGGTACAAGGTGAACGTGGTACCCGGTGAGGCCACCGCGGGCGTGGACGGCCGGGTGCTGCCCGGGGGCGAGGAGCAGTTCGCCACCACCATGAACGAGCTCACCGGTGACCGTGTGACCTGGGAGTACGCGCACGGCTCACCGCCTGTGGCCGCGCCGGTGGACTCCCCCGCCTTCGCGGCGCTGCGGGAGGCCCTGCTGGTCCACGATCCCGACGCCCACGTGGTACCGATGTGCATGTCCGGGGGCACGGACGCCAAGGTGTTCGCCCGGCTCGGCATCGACTGCTACGGCTTCTCCCCCCTGGCGCAGCCCGAGGGTCTGGACTACACGGGCCTGCTGCACGGCGTGGACGAGCGGGTACCGCTGGAGGGACTGCGGTTCGGCGTGCGCGTTCTGGACACGCTCCTGCGCGCCTGAACGTCCGGATCCCCGGTCGACTGGGAAACTGGCGGTTCTGGTGGCCGGGCCGCGGAGGCGGGATCCGTGTCGGGGCACGCGGACGATCATGGAGGGCGAAGCGTGGGCGAGGCGATGACCGAGGTGGCGGACGCGGCGGCGCGGACCCCGGACCCGCGGGGTGTGCGGAAGCTGGTCCGGCCGCCCCGGCTGCGGGAGGGCGACCGGGTGCGGCTGGTCGCCCCGTGCAGCCCGGTCCCGGCGGAGCGGCTGGACGCGGCGGTGGGGACGCTGCGCGGCTGGGGGCTGGAGGTGGAGCCGGCCCCGTACGTGCGCGAGCGGCACCCGCGGCTGCCCTACCTGGCCGGACCGGACGCCACACGGGCCGCCGACCTGCAGGCGGCCTGGTGCGACCCGGACGTGGACGCGGTGTTCTGCGTGCGGGGCGGCGACGGGGCCCACCGGACACTGGACCTGTTGGACTTCGACGCGATGCGCGGTGCCGAGCCCAAGGCGCTGATCGGGTTCAGCGACATCACGGCTCTGCACGAGGCGTTCGCGGTGGAGCTCGGGGTGGCCACGGTGCACGGACCGGTGGTCGGCACCCGCTACTTCGTGGGCGACGCGGCGGCCCAGGAGGAGCTGCGCACCACGTTGTTCCACCCCGAGCGGCGGATCCTGCTGACCTCGCCGGGCGCGCACGCGCTGGTACCGGGCCGGGCCGAGGGCGTGACCTTCGGCGGGAACCTGAGCCTGCTCAACGACGGCCTGGCCACTCCGCACAGCCGCCTGTCGGCGTCGGGCGGCATCCTGCTGCTGGAGGACATCGGCGAGGACGTGGCCCGAATCGACCGGATGCTCACCCACCTGCTGCGCACCGGATGGATGGACGGAGTGGCCGGTGTGGCCCTGGGCACGTGGACCGACTGCCCGCCCGACCCCGGGATGGTCGCCGAACTGATGCGCGACCGCCTGGAGCCGCTGGGGGTTCCGGTGCTGTGGGGGCTGGAGTTCGGGCACTGCGCGGCCCAGCTCACCATGCCGCTGGGTGTCCCGGCACTGCTCGACACCCACGGCGGAAGCCTGGAGCTGGCCGTTCCGGGGCTGGCCTGAGACCCGGTCAGGAGGCGGTGAGCACGGCCGCCCCTCCTCGGTGACGGCCACGGTCTGCTCGCGGTGCGCGGCCCGGCCGCCGTCGGCGGGCACCCGCCGGAGGGGATGCCTGCACGGCCTCGTCGTCGGCGCTCCCGGCGCGTTCTCCGCGCCCTACGCCAACAGCCATACCGGTATTCCTGTTGGCCCCCAACGCGGAGCGGTTAGAATCCCCCCATGGTTCGAGAACCGCTGACCGCAGACCAGATCGAGCGCGGCCGCCTCCTGGGGGCCCTGCTCCGGCAGGCCCGCGGGGAGCACACGATGGTCGGCGTCGCGCGCCGGGCCGGGATCTCGGTCGAGACCCTGCGCAAGATCGAGGGCGGGCGCATCCCCACACCGGCGTTCTTCACGGTCGCGTCGATCGCCACCGCGCTCGGCCTGTCCCTGGACGACCTGCTGCGCCGTGTGCACACCGACGTTCCCGCCGGGGCCCCCGTGCCCGCCTCGCTGGCGGTCTGACCGCGCGCGTGGGACCGGGCGCGACCGCCGTCAGGCGCGGTCGCGGCCGGGCGTGTGTCCCCGCAGCGCCTCCGACAGCGCGCCCACCACCGACGGGCCGAGGTCGCCCGACCGGGACAGGGCAGCCTGGGGGCCGAAGTCCAGACACCACTTCCAGAGCCGGTCCAGGCGTCCGGGGTCGAGTTCCTCCTCCGGGTGGCGGACCGTCTCCACCGGCCAGTCCCAGACCCTGCCCTGGGCCGCGACCTTGGCGCCGCCCACGACGGGGTCCACCACCATGGCGGGCACCCCGTTGCGCAGGGCCAGCACCAGTCCGTGCAGGCGGGTGGTCACCACCAGGTCCATCCGTCGCACCAGGGCGTCGAACTGGTGCGGTTCGGCGCAGTGCAGCCAGTCGGCCGTGTCCAGCCGGGTGTCGACCGGCACACGCGCGCAGTCCTTGGTCACGAGCCACTCCTCCAGGGCCCGGTGCACCCCCGCGTGGGCCGACCGGTCCCGGTACTCGCCCTGGCCGGGCGCGGTGGACACTCCCACGACCGGTACCGGAGAGCCCGCGGGGGCGCCCGCGGCGAGGTCGCGCCGCGGTTCCTCCCCCGCTCCGTCGCGGGCCAGCACGGTGTGGAAGCCGAGGAAGGCCGGGGACCGGGAGTCGGTCACCGACACGCCGACCGCGATCCGCCGACAGGACGCGAAGGTCCGGTGGAGGTCCTCGACCTGGCGCCCGCTGACCGGACCGCACACGAAGACCAGGTGCGAATAGGCGGTCGGGTCCACCTCGCCGAGGGAGGGCCCCTCAGAGCGAAAACCGGGGCTCCACGCGATGTCGTGGACGACACCGTCCTCCCGCAGTGCGGCCGAGACCGTCTCCGCCGCCCCGACATCGCCCGCCGTGGCCTCCCCCTCCACGAACGAGAACCATCCGGCCAGGAGTACCCGTGTCCGGGCGTTCGGCTCCTCGGGCGTGCGCTGATCCACGGTCTCTTCTCCCTCTCCCCCGGCTGCGGCGTGCCCGCCTCCGTTCACGCCGAGCACCCGGTGACTGGACTACCTCGGACGGGGCCTGCCCAACCGTCCGGCCGGGACCCGGCCCGTCCCCGCTCCTCCCCTACGGTTGGCCGTGTACCGCTCTCGACCCGCGGCCGGGCGTGTCCGTGCCGTTTCCGCCCCGTCCGGCGGTGGTAGTCACGGGGACAGGGCCGCGTCAACGAGGACCAACAGGGGGAGCACATGACCGAACAGGCGCTGAGGTTGGACGAGGCCGAACTGCGCGGCCTCCTCGACGGACGCTGGGCCCACGTGCGCGAACAGGCACGCGACGTCCTCCAGGGAGAGCTGTTCGCCCCCGTCCACGGGCTGTCGGTGGAGGAACACCGCGTCCGCACCCTCACCCAGCTCAAGGCCCTGGCCAAGACCGACCTGCCCACCTACGGCTTCCCCGGCTCGGTGGGCGGCCGCGACGACGTCGGCGCCTCCGTGGTCGGCTTCGAGATGCTGGTCAACGACCTGTCCCTCATGGTGAAGATGGGTGTGCAGTGGGGACTGTTCGGTGGGGCGATCAGCGCCCTGGGCACCGAACGCCACCACACCGGGTACCTGCCCGACGTGATGTCGCTGGAGTTGCCCGGATGCTTCGCGATGACCGAGACCGGCCACGGTTCGGACGTGCAGAGCCTGCGCACCACGGCCACCTACGATCCCGGCACCGAGGAGTTCGTGGTCCACACGCCCGACGAGTCGGCGCGCAAGGACTACATCGGCAACGCCGCACGCGACGGCCGCATGGCGGTGGTCTTCGCACAGCTCAACACCGACGGCGAGGAGCAGGGCGTGCACGCCCTGATGGTCCCGGTCCGCGACGGGCGGGGCGAGCCCATGCCGGGCGTGCGCATCGGGGACTGCGGTGTCAAGGCCGGACTCAACGGTGTGGACAACGGCCGCCTGGAGTTCGACCACGTTCGCGTCCCGCGCGCCAACCTGCTCAACCGGTACGGGGACGTGGCCCCCGACGGCACCTACTCCAGCCCCATCGAGAGCAAGAACCGGCGCTTCTTCACCATGCTCGGCACACTCATCCGCGGCCGGATCAGCGTCGCGGGCGGCTCGGGCACCGCCACCAAGGCCGCGCTGACCATCGCGGTGCGCTACGGCGACACCCGCCGCCAGTTCGGGCGCCCCGGGACCGACGGAGGGCCCGAGCGCGAGGTGCGCGTCCTGGACTACCTGGCGCACCAGCGCAAGCTGCTGCCCGCGCTGGCCCGCACCTACGCGCTGCACTTCGCGCAGGAGGAGCTGGTGACCCGCCTGCACGAGCTGTCCCTGTCCTCCGAACACGACGACCGCGCCCAGCGGGAACTGGAGTCGCGGGCGGCCGGGCTCAAGGCGGTGGCCACCTGGCACGCCACCAGGACCATCCAGATGTGCCGCGAGGCGTGCGGCGGCGCCGGCTACATGGCGGAGAACCGCATTCCGCAGCTCAAGGCCGACTCCGACATCTTCACCACGTTCGAGGGCGACAACACGGTCCTGATGCAGCAGCTCACGAAGAGCCTGCTGACCAACTTCCAGGACTCGTTCGGCGACCTGGACCAGCTGGGACTGGTCCGCTTCATGGCGGGCAAGGTCTTCGAGACGGTCATCGAGCGCACCGCCGCGATCCCGCTGATCGACCGGCTCGTCGCGGCCGCCCCCGGGCGCGGTGAGGAGTCCGGCCTGTACAACCGGGGCTGGCAGCTGGAGCTGCTGGAGGACCGCGAGAAACACGTCGTCGAGGGGTTGGCCGCACGGCTGCGCAGGTCGGGGAAGGAGGGCAACGACGCCTTCGAGACGTTCAACCGCGCCCAGGACCACGTGCTCACCGCGGGCCACGCGCACATGGACCGGGTGGTGCTGGAGGCGTTCGTGGCGGGGATCGACCGCTGCGGCGACACCTCGACGGCCAAGCTGCTCAACCGGTTGTGCGACCTGTACGTGCTGTCGGTGGTGGAGGAGAACCGCGCCTGGTTCCTGGAGCACGAGCGCCTGTCCACGAGCCGGGCCAAGGCGGTCACCCAGGCGGTGAACGACCTGTGCCGGGGCCTGCGGCCCCACGCCATGCAGCTGGTGAACGCGTTCGGGCTGCGCGACGAGTGGCTGGCCGCGCCGATCGCGCTGGGCGCCGAGCACGCTCGCCAGGGCGACCCGGTACCCGGGCACGACTGACCCGTACCGGTCCCCTCGCGAGGGGCGGACATATCCTCGTCGGGGTTGAACAGCGGAGACCACGCGTGAGGGGTGTGCGGAGTCGGCCATCCGGCTGCTGGTCCCGCTGCTGGTCCCCGGGGCCGTCCGCCTGCACGGGCGGGCCCACGGCTACCAGGTACGGAACGACCTGGAGTTCTGGGGCGCGCACGAGTGGTCCAACGCCAAGCCGGGGTCGGTCCACCGCGCTCTGGAGCAGACGGCCAGGCAGGGGCTGCTGCACGCCCACGAGGTCGCGCCGTCCACCGCCGGAGGGCCGCCCCGAACGGAGTACGAGGTCACCGAGGAGGGCACGCGGGAGTACTCCGCGCTGCTGCGCGAGGCGGTGGCCTCGCACGGGGAGCGGATCGACGTGCTCTCGGCGGGGCTTCCGCCGCCCGTGCGATCGGCCTAACATGAGACGAATTCATGTTAGGCAGGTCACACGTGCGCACACCCCCAGCGCCACCGCCCTCCCCCGGGCCACCACCACGGCACCGCCCCGAAGTCCCTCTGGCGCTCGCCGAACCCACACGCCCCGTCCGCCACCTGTGGGTGGCCGGGATCAGTCTGGCCAACCTGGGTATGTGGGTGGCCTTCTTCGGCCCCCTCCAGGTCCTGCTGCCCGAGCAGGTCGGCCTGCTCGCCTCCGGCTCCAAGGAGACCGCCCTGGCCTGGGTGACCGGTGTGGGCGCGGCCTGCGCCACCCTGGCCACCCCGCTGGCCGGAGCGCTGTCGGACCGCACCACCGGCCGGTTCGGGCGCCGACGCCCGTGGATCCTGGCCGGGGCGGTCCTGGGCGGCCTGGGCCTGGTGGTCCTCGGCCGGCAGGACGGTGTCCTCGGCGTCCTGCTGGGGTGGTCCTTCGTGCAGGCCGCGCTGTCCTGCCTGAACGCGACCCTGCTCGCCGCCGTGCCCGACCACGTGCCCGTCCGCCAGCGCGGCGCGGTCTCGGGGTGGATCGGCATCCCCCAGTCGGCGGGCGTGGTGGTCGCCGTGCTCCTGGTGACGGTGGTGGTCACCGGAACCGCTCCCGGCTACACCCTGGTCGGCGTGCTGACCATCGCCTGCGCGCTCCCGTTCGCGCTGCTGGCCCCCGACCCGCCGCTGCCCCGCGAGGCGCGTCCGGAGTGGAGGACGTTCGCGCGCGGGCTGTGGGTGTCCCCGCGCAGGTACCCCGACTTCGCCTGGGCGTGGCTGACCCGTTTCCTCATGCAGACGGGGAACGCCATGTTCACCCTCTACCTGCTCTACTTCCTGGTCGACGGCGTGGGCTACGAGGAGCTGTTCCCCGGCTCCTCGGCGACGGACGGCCTGCTGGTGCTGATCCTCGTCTACACGGCGGCCGTGGTGTCCACGACCGTGCTCGCCGGACTGGTCTCGGACCGGACCGGCCGCCGCCGGGGCATGGTGTGCCTGGCGGGTGTGGTGGCGGCCGTACCCGCGTTCCTGGTCGCCGCCTTCCCCACGTGGACGATGGTCCTGGTGTGCGCGGTGGTCCTGGGCGTCGGCTTCGGCATCTTCCTGTCGGTGGACAACGCCCTGGTCACCCAGGTGCTCCCGGCCGCCGAGGGGCGGGCCAAGGACCTGGGGATCGTCAACATCGCCAGTGCCGGGCCCCAGGTGATCGCCCCCGCCCTGGCCGGGCCGATCGTGGTCCACCTGGGCGGGTACCCGGTGCTGTACACCGTGTGCGGGCTGCTCAGCCTGCTCGGCGCCGTTCTCGTCTGGCGGATCAGGGGTGTGGCCTGACGCCCCTCCCGGCCGGGACCGGCGCGCCCGGCCGGTGTGCGGGGCCTTCGCCGCCCGGACCCGGGGGTCAGTCGCCGGCCACGGCGTCGAGGGTACCGCTGCCGTGGCGCTCCGGGGCCTCCCCGCCGCGCTGGCGGGCGGGTTCCCACCACCACCAGTGCGACTCGGGCACCCAGGCCGGAACCTCCTCCTCGGTGACCGGCCGGGCGCTGCCCGCCACCTCGGCGAGGGCCTCGTCGATGCGTTGGACGGCCTCCAGGTCCCCGGGGCGCAGGAAGTCCCGCCAGGGCACGAACTCCTCACCGAGCAACTCCAGCATGGACCGGCGCCAGCAGGCGGGCCGGTAGGCCTCGTGCCGGCCGTTCTCGGCCGCGGTCTGGCTGCGGACCACGTACAGGCCGAGCCGGTCGGGGTTGTTTCCGCTCGACAGCAGCTCGGCCAGGGTGGCGTTGAAGTTCCGTCCGCCCGGGGAGCGCCGTTGGGCGGGCGAGGTCGCCCGGTACAGGTCGAAGAGCGCGGCGAAGGCGTTGTCCATCAGGGCGTCGCGGTCCCTGCGACGCGAGGCGCTCTCCGCGAAGGCGTCCAGTGCCCGTCTGGCCAGGCCCGGGAGGTCGCTGCCCGCGTCCGCACTCACCCTCACACCGCCTTTTCCGTCCCGGACGACACGTTCGGCGGGTCCGCGCCCGCTGCTTCGATGATAGACACGCTCCGCACCGCGTAGGTAGCCGCTTCAACCGGTCCGGTCCCGAAGCTGCTCGTCGAGTGTGCGCGCCCACTGGCGCACGATCCGGCGCCGCCGGGGCTCGTCGTCGGTGAGCAGGTTGGCCAGTCCCAGGCCGCGCGCCAGGTCCAGGGTCGCCTGCACGGTCTCACGGACCCCGGGTACCGTCTCGTCCACGCCCAGCAGCGCCACGGCGGACCGGTGGACCTCCCGACCCATCCGCTCCTCCATGGGGATGATCCGCTCGCGCAGGACCGGGTCGCTCGCGGCCGCCGACCACAGCTGGAGGGCGGCCCGGAAGTCCACCCCGGTGAACGCGTCCACGACCATCTGCACGACCGCCTCGGTGCGCCCGGGCCCCTCGGGGACGGCGGCCGCACCGCGCCGCAGCTCCTCTCCCCGGCTGTCGAGCATGTGCCGCAGCGCGGCCAGGAACAGGTCCTCGCGGGTGGGGAAGTGGTGCTGGGCCGCGCCCCGGGACACTCCGGCCCGTCGCGCCACCGCGCCCACGGTGGCACCGGCCGCGCCGTGTTCGGCCAGGCAGGCCACGGCGGCCGCCAGCAGCCGGGCACGGGTGGCCCGGCTGCGCTCCTGGCGCGGCTCGCGGTCGGCCTCGGTGTCCACGTGTCGCCTCTCCCCACCACGCCGCGCGGACGCCCCTGCGGGCGCCCGCGGCGGAGTTCCTCCGGTCAGTACGACTTGGGCAGGCCGAGGGACTGCTGTGCCACGTAGTTGAGCACCATCTCCCGGCTCACCGGGGCGATGCGCGCCAGGCGGGCGGCGGCGATCGCCGATCCCAGACCGTACTCGCTGGCCAGGCCGTTGCCCCCGAGGGTCTGCACGGCCTGGTCGACCGCGCGCACGCACGCCTCCGCGGCGGCGTACTTGGCCATGTTGGCCGCCTCCCCCGCTCCCGCGTCGTCGCCGGAATCGTAGCGGAGCGCCGCGTGCTGGGTCATCAGACGGGCCTGCTCCAGTTCGATCTTGACCTGTGCCAGCGGGTGGGCCAGCCCCTGGTGGGCGCCGATGGGGGTGTCGCGCCACACCTTCCGCTCCCCGGCGTAGGCGACGGCCTTGTCCAGGACGTAGCGGGCGCTGCCCGTGGCCAGGGAGGCGGCCATGACGCGTTCGGGGTTGAGTCCCGCGAAGAGCTGGAGGAGTCCGGCCTCGGGGTCGCCGACCAGGGCGTCGGCGGGCAGGCGCATGTCGTCCATGAACAGCTGGAACTGGTGGTCGGGGCTGACCAGGTCCATCTCGATCCGGCGGGCCTCGAAGCCCGGGGTGTCGGTGGGCACCGCGAACAGCGCGGCGGACAGGCGCCCGGTGTCCTCGTCCTGGACGCGGCCGACGACGAGGACGGCGTCTGCGACGTCCACGCCGGAGATGAAGGTCTTGCGGCCGCTGAGGACCCAGCCGTCGCCGTCGCGGCGCGCGGTGGTGGTGATGCGGTGGGCGTTGGACCCGGCGTCGGGCTCGGTGATGGCGAAGGCCATGATCGTCTCGCCCGTGGCCAGTCCGGGCAGCCAGCGCCGCTGTTGGCCGGGGGTGCCGAAGCGGGACAGGACGGTGCCGCAGATGGCCGGGGAGACCACCATCATCAGGGTGGGGCACCCGGCGGCGCCGAGCTCCTCCAGGACGGCGGCCAGGTCGCCGATGCCGCCGCCACCGCCGCCGTACTCCTCGGGGATGTTGACGCCCAGGTAGCCGAGCTTGCCGGCCTCGCGCCACAGGTCGGTGAGGTAGGCGTCCTCCCGGGCCCTGGCCCGGTAGTAGTCGGGCCCGTATCCGGCGGCGAACGCGGACACGGCGGCACGCAGTTCGACGCGCTCGGCGGATTCGTTGAAGGTCATGGCACCGGTCACTGTTCGGCCCCTTCGTAGTCGAGTACGGCCAGGGGCGCCCCGGCGGGCACCCTCTGCCCCGCCGCGACCGGGATCTCCCGGACGGCACCGGCGGCGGGTGCGGTGACGCGGTGCTCCATCTTCATGGCCTCCATGCGCAGCAGGGTCTGACCCTCGGCGACCCGGTCCCCCACGGCGACGTCCACGGCGGTGACGGTGCCCGGCATGGGCGCGGGCAGGGCGCCGGGGTCGATCGCGGCCTCGGGTTCGGGGAGGGGGTCGACGGGGGTGAGGGTGACCGGTCCCAAGGGCGAGTCGACGTGGACGTCGGCGCCGCCGCGGCGGACGCGGAAGGCGCGGCGCAGGCCGTGCTCCTCCAGGACCACCAGCCCGGGCGCGGCCGAGAGCACGCGGATCCCGGACTGCTCCGGCAGGTAGGCGCCCCGGAGGGCGCGGTAGGCGGTGGTGACCTCGCCGCCCCCGGCGACGACGTGTCGGCGCACGTGCGGCTGGGAGGACAGGTTGCGCCAGTTGGCGGGGATCCCGGCGGGAACGGTGGCGCCGGTGCGGGCGTCCTCGGCGGCGGCCAGGGACGCGGCCAGGGCGGCGAGTCGCTCGGTGGCGGGGTCGGCCAGGGGGCGGGCGAGGTCGGTGCGCCGCCCGGTGTCCAGGTAGCCGGTGTGCAGCTGTTCGGGGTGGGTCTGGGCCGCCCCGAACGCGGGATCGCGCAGCACCCGTACGAGCAGGTCGCGGTTGGTGCCCACCCCGTGGACGCGCGCGGTGGCCAGGGCGGAGGCCAGGCGGCGGACCGCGTCGCGGCGGTCGTGCCCGTGGGCGACGACCTTGGCGAGCAGTGGGTCGAAGTCGGTGCCGACGGTGTCGCCGGGTTCGACACCGCTGTCCAGGCGCACCCCGGGAGCCGTGAGGGGGGCGAACCGGGCAGTGGCGGCGGGGACGTCGAAGCCGTGCAGGGTGCCGGTGCGGGGACGCCAGTCCTCGCGGGGGTCCTCGGCGTACAGACGGGCCTCGACGGCGTGGCCGCGCGGCGCGGGCGGGCCGCCTCCGGGCAGGGGTTCGCCCTCGGCGATCCGGATCTGCCACTCGACCAGGTCCAGCCCGGTGACGCACTCGGTGACGGGGTGCTCGACCTGGAGGCGGGTGTTCATCTCCAGGAAGACGGGGTCGCCGAAGCCCTCCCCGGAGACGGGCACGAGGAACTCGGCGGTTCCGGCGCCGGTGTAGTCGATGGCGGAGGCCATGCGGCGGGCGGCCTCGTGCAGGTGCCGGCGCAGGGGGTCGGGCAGGCCCGGGGCGGGGGTCTCCTCGATGACCTTCTGGTGGCGGCGCTGGACGGAGCAGTCGCGCTCGCCCAGGGCCCAGACGGTGCCGTGGGCGTCGGCCAGGACCTGCACCTCGATGTGGCGGCCCCGTGGAACGTAGGGCTCGCAGAACACGGCCGGGTCACCGAAGGCGGAGGCCGCCTCGGCACGTGCGGCCTCCGCCTCGGAGGGCAGGTCGGCGAGGTCGCGGACCACGCGCATACCGCGCCCGCCGCCCCCGGATACGGCCTTGACCAGCACGGGCAGGTGTTCGGTGCGCACGTCCTCGGGGGCGAGGGCGTCGGCGACGGGCACTCCGGCGTCGCGGGCGATCCGCTTGGCACGGGTCTTGGCGCCCATGCGTTCGACGGCGTCGGCGGAGGGGCCGATCCAGGTGAGTCCGGCGTCGGTGACGGCGCGGGCCAGGCCGGGGTTCTCGGACAGGAAGCCGTAGCCGGGGTGGACGGCGTCGGCACCGGCGGCGAGGGCGGCCCCGACCACGGCGCGGGGGTCGAGGTAGGCGTGCACGGGTCCGCGTCCGTCGGGGACGGGCAGGCGCACGGCGGTGTCGGCCTCGGTCACGTGCGCGGCGGTCTCCTCCCCCGGGGCGTGGACCGCGACGGTGGTGATGCCTAGGCAGCGGCAGGTGCGCAGGATCCGGCGGGCGATCTCGCCCCGGTTGGCGACCAGCAGGGAGGTGACGGGTCGGTGGGCGGCGGGCCGCTCCCCTCCCCGGCCCGTGGTGAAGGGCACGTCGTTCACGGTTCTCTCCCCCTCACATCCGGAAGACGCCGAAGCGGTCGGTGCCCCGGACGGGTGCGTTGTGGGCGTAGGACAGGCACAGGCCCAGGACGGTACGGGTGTCGCGGGGGTCGATGACGCCGTCGTCGTAGACCCGACCGGACAGGAACAGCGGCAGCGACTCGGCCTCGATCTGGTTCTCGACCATCTCCCGGACCGCGGCGTCCTGGTCCTCGTCGTAGGGCCGTCCCTTCCTGGCCGCGGACTGGCGGGCGACGATGGACAGGACCTCGGCGAGCTGCCTGGGCCCCATGACGGCGGAGCGGGTGCTGGGCCAGGCGAACAGGAAGCGGGGGTCGTAGGCCCGCCCGCACATCCCGTAGTGGCCGGCGCCGTAGGAGGCGCCCACGAGCACCGAGAAGTGCGGGACGGTGCTGTTGGAGACGGCGTTGATCATCATCGAGCCGTGCTTGATGATGCCGCCCTGCTCGTAGTCCCGGCCGACCATGTACCCGGTGGTGTTGTGCAGGAACACCAGCGGGGTGTCGGTGCGGTTGGCGAGCTGGATGAACTGGGCGGCCTTCTGCGCCTCGGCGCTGAAGAGCACACCGTTGTCGTTGGCCAGGACGCCGACGGGGTAGCCGTGCAGGTTCGCCCATCCGGTGACCAGGCCGCTGCCGTAGGAGGGCTTGAACTCGTCGAACTCCGAGCCGTCCACGACGCGGGCGATGATCTCGCGCGGGTCCACGGGCACCTTGAGGTCGGGCGGCATGACGCCGATCAGGTCCTCGGCCGGGTGCAGGGGTTCGGGGGCGGCGCCCCGGTTTCGGGCCCCCTCCTTGCGGTGGTTGAGGCGGGCCACGATCCGCCTCCCGACGCGCAGGGCGTCGTGCTCGTCCTCGGCCAGGTGGTCGGCCAGTCCGGACACCTCGGCGTGCATGCGGGCCCCGCCCAGCGACTCGTCGTCGCTCTCCTCCCCCGTGGCCGCCCTGACCAGCGGCGGGCCGCCCAGGAACACCTTGGAGCGCTCGCGCACCATGACCACGTGGTCGCTCATGCCGGGAACGTAGGCGCCTCCGGCCGTGGAGTTGCCGAAGACCAGCGCGACGGTGGGGATGCCGGCGGCGGACAGGCGGGTCAGGTCGCGGAAGGTCCGCCCGCCCGGGACGAAGATCTCCTTCTGGGTGGGCAGGTCCGCGCCGCCGGACTCCACCAGGCTGATCAGCGGCATCCGGTTGTGCTCGGCGATCTCGGCGGCCCGCGTCGACTTCCTCAGGGTCCACGGGTTGCTGGATCCGCCACGCACCGTGGGGTCGTTGGCCACCAGCACGCACTCCACCCCGGAGACGACGCCCACCCCGGTGACGAGGCTGGCGCCGACGTGGAAGTCGCTGCCCCACGCGGCGAGCGGCGACAGTTCCAGGAAGGGGCTTCCCTCGTCCAGGAGGAGTTCGATCCGCTCACGGACCAGCAGCCCGCCCCGGGCGCGGTGGCGCTCCACGTAGCGCTGCCCGCCCCCGGCCAGGGCCTTGGCGTGTTCGGCGTCGATCTCCGCGAGTTCGGCGAGCATGGCCTCGCGGGACCGGGCGAAGTCGGGCGAGGAGGTGTCGAGCCGGGTTCCCAGGGTGCTCACGGACGCTCCACCTCCGGCAGCAGCGCCTCGGGGATCGGCGTCCTCCGTGCTCGCAGCCACTCCCCCAGCCCCTTGGCCTGCGGATCGGTGCCCTCGCGCCGGACGGTGCCGGGGGCGAGCATGCCCTCGATCCAGAAGTTGGCGGCGCGCAGGTGGGGCAGCAGGTACCGGGTGACCTCCAGGTCGGCGGTCTCGGGGAGCAGCTCGCGCAGCAGGTCGGCGGTGAGGGTGGTCGCCAGCCATCGCCACGCCGGGTCGCTGTCCGCCCACACACCCAGGTTGGCGTCGGCGCCCTTGTCGCCGCTGCGCGCGCCCAGGACCAGGCCGAGAGGCGCCGGCCGGGTGGGGCCCTCCGGCAGGGGGTCGGGCAACGGGGGCTCGGGGACCTCGGCCAGGTCGCGGGTGCGGGGCACGGGAGCGATGACCACCCGTCGGCCGTCGGGGAGGATCGCGGTGTGCTCCACCTCGGTGGCGGGCACGAAGGCGTGGGTGGCGGCGACCCCGTCGGGCCGGGCGTCGCGCGGCGGCGAGGTGAGGTGGAACCCGGCGTAGCTGCCCAGGGCCAGTTCCACGGCGGCCGCGCCGAAGGAGCGTCCGACGGCGGCGGGGTCGTGGTCACGGGCGACCACGCGCAGCCGGGCGGTGGCCGCTTCCTGGGTGGGGCCGTGGGGATCCTCGGCGGGCACGAGCGTGAACCGCAGGTCCCGCGGTTCACGCGCGGCCAGCCCCGCGCGCAGCTGGCGCTCGACCAGGGCGGCCTTGGCCTCGGCGTCCAGTCCGGGGATGAGGAACTCGACCTCGTTGCGGAAGCCGGTGATGTTGGTCAGGCCCACCTTGAGGTCGGCGGGCGGCTCCTCTCCGCGCGTCCCGCTGAGCAGGACGCGGTCGGGGCCCTGCGGTGTGAGGCGGACGGTGTCCAGGCGGGTGGTGACGTCGGGTCCGGGGTAACGGGGGCCGGAGACCTCGTAGACGAGTTGGGCGGTGACGGTCCCCGTGGTGACGGCGCCGCCGCTGCCGGGGTGCTTGGTGATGACCGCGCTGCCGTCCGCGTGGATCTGAGCGAGGGGGAAGCCGGGGTGGTCCGGAACGCCCGCCCCGTCCCGGTTCCCGGTTGGCGGGGCGTAGTTGCCGCCGGTGGCCTGGGTGCCGCACTCGATGACGTGCCCGGCGGCGGTGGCCCCGGCCAGGGCGTCCAGGTCGCCGGCGGACCAGCCGAAGTGGGAGACGGCGGGACCCACGGCCAGGGAGGCGTCGGTGACACGGCCGGTGACGACGATGTCGGCGCCCGCGTCCAGGCACGCGGCGATACCGAAGGCGCCCAGGTAGGCGTTGGCGGTCAGCGGGGAGCCGAGGTCGAGCTCCTCGGCCCGGTCGATGAGGTCGTCGCCGGTCACACAGGCGATGCGGGGTTCGAGGCCGAGCCCGTCGGCGAGCTCGGTGAGCCGGTCGGCGAGCCCGCGCGGGTTGAGCCCGCCAGCGTTGGTGACCACCCGGATCCGGCGCTCCATGATCAGTTCCAGGCTGTCGCGCATCTGCCGCAGGAAGGTGCGGGCGTAGCCGCGGCCGGGGTCGCCGAGCTGGTCGCGGCCGAGGACGGCCATGGTCAGCTCGGCCAGGTAGTCACCGGTGAGGACGTCCAGCCGTCCTTCGGTGAGCATCTCGTGGATGGCGGAGAAGCGGTCTCCGTAGAAGCCGGAGGCGTTCCCGACCAACAGCGGGGGCACCGGTGTCGCAGTCATGGACACGAGCGTGACACCGGACACACCATAAAACAAGCACGTGTGATTGTTTTATGCGTACGGGCGGCTGGCCATGAGGGCCTTAGGCGCCCTTTACGCCGAACCGTGGGTACGTTGGCCGCTTGAACACCTCACTGGAAAACACCGGCCCGACCGACCACGACCCAGAGTCCGACGAGTCCGACGAGACCACGGAGGCCGCCACCGAGACGGTGGCCGCCGAGGAGTCCGCCTCCAGCGTGGAACCCCGACCCGGGGGTGTGCTCTCCACGGAGACCTTCAGCCTGGTCGCCCTGTTCCTGCTCGCCATCACCGTGTTCTCCGGCCAGCTGATCGGGCTGCTCGCGACCGTGAGCTCCATCGGCGACCAGCCCGTGGCCGCGGCGCAGGTGGCCCAGCTCAACACGCAGATCACCGTCAGCGGCACACTGGCCGCGGCCACCGCCCTCACGGCCGCCCTCGCGTTCGTCCTCTCCGGTACCGGGACCCGGCACTGGGCGCGCTGGACCGCCTCGGCGGTCCTGATCACGGGCCTGCTGCTCGTGGTGGTGGCGGTCCTGACCTATCTCCAGGTACCGGCCGGGGTGGAGCAGCAGCCCCCCATGACGCCGACGGGATGACCGCCCGGGCGCGGGGGCCGGCTCTCCGGGAGCCGGGCCCCGGCCGCGGACCCCGGGCGTCCGCCGCCCACCGGGGAGGGGCCGCCGCCGACCGCCTGGCCCCCGCCGGAACGCGATGGACCCGAGCGCGGCGGCGGCCACGCGACGGACCGAGCACGTGCTGCTTGTTCTGCGCGGAACGGGCGACTGGTCACGATATGGCCGAAAGTGGCCACCGAGCGTGTGTTATCCCCCTCGGAACCGGGATGAGCGCGCGGTATTTTGGCGCCGTGAGTACCTCTCCAGAAGACAAGAACCCCGCCGACCACTCCTCTCCCGAGGACGGAGCGGCCGAGGCCTCCACCACGGACACCGCGGCCGAGGCCTCCGCCACGGACACCGGGGCGGGCGACGCCTTCCTCGCGGGCACACCGATGGGGACGGCCCCCGCGACGGGCGGACTGTTCTCCGCCGAGACCTTCGGCGTCATCGGACTGATGCTGTTCGCCCTGGTCGCCCTCAACACCCGGCTCCTCCAGCTCTTCGGCTGGTTCTTCGTGGGCGGGATCCCGACGGTGCAGAGCCGGGGGGAGATCAGCATGTACACGGGCGAGGTGGCCGCTGCGGGCGGCCTGAGCGCCCTGGCCGTGCTCGCCGGGGCCGTGGCGCTGTTCCGGGGCAACGCCTCCACACGGGCCTGGGCCCGCTGGGCCGCCGCGGCGACCGTGATCACGGGCGCCCTACTGCTCCTGGTCTCGGTCCTGACCTTCGTGAACCTGCCCCAGTCCCCCTGAGCCCTCGGCCGCACCCGGCGGGCCCGGACCCCGGACGGGGCGCCGGCCGACGGGAAGGCTCCTTGCCCGCCGTTGCCATACCGAATACACGAGTGGGCGTTTCACAGAACCTCCTTTGGTGCTTCCGCGGATACGTTGGCCACGTGAGCACATCACCGGAAGACCGCGAACCGAACGACCGCGCCTGGGATGCCGACCACGCCCGGGCCGCCGACGACGCACCGACCACCGGGGCCGAGCCCTCGTTCGCGCCCCAGGAGGGCGCCGGGGCCGAGGCGGCCGCCCCGCGGGAGGAGGGGGAGTCTCCCGCGGAGCCCGGCCCGGGTGGCATCCTCTCGGCGGAGACCTTCGCCCTGACCTCGCTGGTCCTGCTCGCCGTGACCGTACTCTCGGGCCAGCTGTTCCAGCTCTTCACCACCATGCTCCTCATCGGCGACCAGCCGGTTCCCTCGAACCAGGTGGCGCAGTTCTCCACCCAGGTGGTCATCAGCGGCGTAGCGGCCGCCGTCGCGGCGCTGGCGGCGGGGATCTCACTCCTCATGGCCGGCGCCGGAACCCGACCCTGGGCGCGGTGGGTGGCCACCACGGCGCTGATCGTGAGCCTGCTGCTGGTGCTCCTGGCGGTCGTGACGTACATCCTGATGCCGGCCGGCGCGGAGATGCAGCAGCCCACGTTCTGAGGACGGCCCTGGCCGGCGGCGCCCGGCACGGGACCCTCCCGAGGGTCCGGAAAGCGGCGGAGCCGCCCTCCGGAAGCAGGTCAGGCGATCCGGTCGATCACCAGCGGCCGGGCCTCGTAGCCGGCCTCCGGGTCGATGTCGAAGGCGCCCTCCAGCGCCTCGGCCGCGCGCTCGAACCGCTCCGCCTCGTCCGCGTACAGGGTGAACAGGGGCTCTCCCGCCACGACCTCCTCGCCCGGCTTGGCGTGCAGGGTCATCCCGGCTCCGAAGGACACCGCGTCCTCCTTGCGGGCCCGGCCCGCGCCCAGCCGCCACGCGGCCAGCCCCACCTGGTAGGCGTCCAGCCGGGTGACCGTGCCCGTGGCCGGGGCGAGCACCACCCGGTGCTCGGCGGCCACCGGCAGCGGCGCCTCCGGGTCACCGCCCTGCGCCCGGACCAACCGCTTCCAGGAGGCCAGGGCGCTGCCGTCCCGCAGGGCCTCGGCGGGGTCCTTGACCCCGTTCTCCCCGGGCGTCAGCCCGGCCGCGGCCAGCATCTCCCGGGCCAGCGCCACGGTCAGCTCCACCACGTCCGCGGGCCCGCCGCCGGCGAGGACCTCCACCGACTCGGCGACCTCCAGCGCGTTGCCCACCCGGCGGCCCAGCGGCGTGGCCATGTCGGTGAGCAGGGCGACCGTGCGCACCCCGTGGTCGTTGCCGATGTCGACCATCGTGCGGGCCAGCTCCCGGGCGGAGGCGACGTCCTTCATGAACGCGCCCGACCCCACCTTGACGTCCAGCACCAGCGAGCCGGTGCCCTCGGCGAGCTTCTTGCTCATGATGGAGGCCGCGATCAGCGGGATGGACTCCACCGTCCCGGTCACGTCGCGCAGCGCGTACAGCTTCCGGTCGGCCGGGGCCAGCCCGGACCCCGCCGCGCAGATCACCCCGCCGGTGGAGTCCAGCACCCGCCGCATCTCCCCGGTGGACAGCGACGCCCGCCAGCCGGGGATCGACTCCAGCTTGTCCAGGGTTCCACCGGTGTGGCCCAGCCCCCGCCCGGACAGCTGCGGCACGGCCGCGCCGCACGCCGCGACGGTCGGGGTGAGCGGCAGGGTGATCTTGTCGCCCACCCCGCCCGTGGAGTGCTTGTCGGTGGTGGGCCGGTCCAGGTCGGAGAAGTCCAGGCGCTCCCCCGAGGCCAGCATCGCCTCGGTCCAGCGGCCGACCTCGGTCCGGTTCATCCCCCGCAGGAAGATCGCCATGGCCAGCGCCGACATCTGCTCCTCGGCCACCTCGCCCCGGGTGTAGGCGTCGATCACCCAGTCGATCTGTCCTGGGGTGAGCTCGCCCCCGTCGCGCTTGGCTCGGATGACCTCGATGACGTCCATGTCATGTCCTTCCTGGCGGGAAAACACGTCTCCCCGGTCGCCGCGAGGCGGGCGGCGTCCGGGGAGGCGGGGCACTGATCGGGCTAATCGATTATGTGAGGTCGTCCGGGCCGAAGGCCTGCGGCAGGACCTGGTCCATGGTCCGGACTCCCTCGGGGGTGTCCACCAGCATGTGCGGACCGCCGTGCTCGAACAGCAGCTGTCGGCAGCGCCCGCACGGCATGAGGGTCTCCCCCCGGCCGTCCACGCAGCTGAACGCCCTCAGGCGGCCTCCGCCGGAGGCGTACAGGGCGCTGACCAGTCCGCACTCGGCGCACAGGCCCAGCCCGTAGGAGGCGTTCTCCACGTTGCAGCCGCTGACCACCCGGCCGTCGTCGACCAGGGCCGCCGCGCCCACCGGGTAGTTCGAGTAGGGCGCGTAGGCCCGGGCCATGGCCTGGCGGGCCGCGGTCCGCAGCTCCGCCCAGTCCACGGTCCGGGAGTCCGGGGGTCCGTCCGTCATGACCGGCTCGCCCTCCACTGCTTGCCGATCCCGGCGGGCGGCCGCAGCCTCTGGGAGGCCAGCGAGAGCACCAGCAGGGTGGTGATGTGCGGGCTGTAGGTGGCCAGCTCGCGCGGGAGCGAGTCGGTGGAGAAGTACCACATCAGCAGCAGGACCCCGATGAGCGCACCGGCGGCGGCCAGTCCCTTGCGGTCCCGGCGCACCTGCCACAGGGCCACCGCCAGCAGGGCCACCGCCAGGAGCAGCAGCAGAGCGTGGACGGCCGCGCCGCCGCCGCGCACCTGGAGCGCGTCGGTGTAGCCGAACAGGCCCGCGCCCATGGCCAGTCCGCCCGGGCGCCAGTTCCCGAAGATCATCGCGGCCAGACCGATGAAGCCGCGACCGCCGGTCTGCCCCTCCTGGTAGATCTGCGAGGCCACGATGGCCAGGAACACACCGCCCATGCCGGCCAGGCCGCCGGAGACGGTCACCGCGACGTACTTGAGGCTGTACACCGGCACACCGAGGGACTCGGCGGCGTCGGGGTTCTCGCCCACCGAGCGCAGCCGCAGGCCGAAGGTGGTCCGCCACAGCACCAGGTAGGTCAGCGGGACCATCAGGATCGCGACGACCGTCAGCGCGGGCATGTACGTGGTCGCGCCGACCACCAGCGAGGCCAGGTCGGCGACCAGGAAGATCCCGCTGTCGGCGACAGGGCCGAGCACGTCGGCGACGAAGGGCAGGCCCCACACCGGGAACGACGGCGCCATCGGCGACTGGGCCGCGCCCGCGCCGGGCACGTCGGAGTAGACCAGGATCGACAGGTAGCGCATGGCGCCGAGCATGAGGATGTTGATCGCCACGCCGGAGACGATGTGGTCCACCGCGAAGGTCACCGTGGCCACGGCGTGCAGGAGCCCGCCCGCCATACCGGCGAGCACGCCCGCCAGCAGGCCGATCCACGGGTTGTCCGTGGACCAGGCGAAGTAGGCACCGAACCAGGTGCCCAGGATCATCATGCCTTCCAGGCCGATGTTGATGATGCCCGCGCGCTCGGACCACAGACCGCCCAGGGCGGCCAGGCCGATGGGTACCGCGAAGGTGATGGTGGTGTTGATGGTGCCCGCGTCGGTGAGCATGTCCTGGCCGGTGATGACACGCAGCCCCGACAGGGACACCAGCACCGCGCCGAACAGGGTGAGGAAGCGCCAGCGCGACCACCCCCGTGGCCGCCGCGGGGCCTTGGCCACCGGCTCCATCACGTTGATCTCCTGGCTCACTGGGCCTCCCCGCCGCGCTTGCCGTCGGAGTCGGGAACGGTGTCCTCGCCGTCGGCGCTCCCGCCCCCGTGTACCGGGGACACGGTCTCCGTCTCCTGTGTGGTCGACCCGGCGGTGGTGCCGAGCTGTTTGCCGATCTGCTGCTGCTGGTAGCGGCGGCCCCAGCGGTGCACGACCTCGTAGACCACCACGACGGTGAGCACGATGGTGGCCTGCGAGATGACCGCGATCTCCTGCGGGATGCCGTCGAAGGGCAGGATGCCCGACGCCTGGCTCAGGAAGGCCCAGAACAGGGAGGCGAAGACGATGCCCACCGGGTGGTTGCGGCCCAGCAGGGCGATGGCGATACCGATGAAGCCGATACCGGTCGGGAAGTCCAGGGCGTAGTAGTAGGAACTGCCCAGCAGCTGGGGCAGGCCCACCAGGCCGGCGACCATGCCCGAGAAGAGCATGGACAGGAACACCATCTTCCTGACGTTCACGCCGCTGGCCTCGGCCGCCGTCTGCGACTCGCCGGTGGCCCGCAGCTCGAAGCCGAAGCGGGTCCGGTTGAGCATCACCCAGTAGCCGACACCGACCGCGACGGCCAGGAACACGAAGCCGAAGATCCTGTCGTCGGAGCCGAGGAAGCCCGCGGGGATGCCCGGGACCCAGGACGACTCGGGCATGGGCGGGGTGCCGATGTTGTTGGTGCTGATCTCCACCGCGAGGCGGTCGGTGCTCAGCAGGTAGGCGGTGATACCGGTGGCGATCGAGTTGAGCATGATCGTGGAGATCACCTCGGACACGCCCCGGGTCACCTTGAGGTAGCCGGCGATACCGGCCCACGCTCCGCCGACGGCCACGGCCGTGACGATGATGACGATCTGGCTGAGCACCGGAGGCAGCACGAGGTAGCCGCCCACGGCGGCCGCCAGCAGCGCGGCGAGCCGGTACTGGCCGTCCACGCCGATGTTGAACAGCTTCATCTTGAAGCCGATCGCCACGGCGACGGCGGCCAGGTAGTAGGTGGTGCCGTCGTTGATGACCCGCACCAGGCTGTCGGGCCTGGTGCCGTACTCGACCATCCGGTCGAACGTGGCCAGCGGCGGGATGCCGCTGAAGTACAGCACGGCCGCGGTGACCGCGATGGCGATGACACCCGCGGCCAGGACCGCGGCGAAGGACAGCGCCAGCATCGTCGACAGCCGGTGGAACAGCAGGAACGCCGCGGCGGAGCCGACCAGGGCGCCCAGGGCGGCGGCGACCGGCTCGACCAGGGACAGGTCAAGGAACCATGCGGTCAGCAGGCCCGAGACCACCGACAGCACCAGGGCCGTCGGGACGACCAGGGTGGTGTGCAGGACCGTTCGCTCCTCGCGGGCGCCGACGGCGCCCGTGCCGCGCCCGCCGGGCACCAGGGGCCCGGTCCAGGCCACGGCGGCGAAGGCCGCCACGACGCCGATGACCAGCGCCACCCACCACAGCAGCGCCGTGTCCAGGACCACGGTCAGCAGCGTTCCCAGGGCCAGGGAGGCGCCCAGCGCCGCGGGTGCGGGCAGGCCCGTGTCGGGACGGGGAATCCTACTCATGCGTGCCGCCCTCACCTTCCGTGCTCTTGTCGGCCCCGTCCAGTCCGGCACCGGTCATGGCCGAGCCCAGCTGTTCGGGCGTGACGGTGGTCGGGTCAGCCTGGGCGACCAGGCGGCCGCGCAGGATCACGTGCAGGGTGTCGGACATACCGATCAGCTCGTCCAGGTCGGCGGAGACCAGCAGCACCGCCAGACCGGCGGCGCGGGCGTCGCGCAGCTGCTCCCAGATGGCGGCCTGGGCGCCCACGTCCACACCGCGGGTGGGATGTGCCGCGACCAGGAAGCGCGGGGACCCGCTCATCTCCCTGCCGATGATGAACTTCTGCTGGTTGCCGCCGGACAGGGCGTCGGCGACCACGTCGATGTTGGGGGTGCGCACGTCGTACTCGGCGACGATGCGCTCGGAGTCGGCGCGCGCCCCGGTCCTGTTGATCCAGGGGCCGCGCACGCTGGGTTCCTTGGTCTGGTGGCCCAGGATGCGGTTCTCCCACAGCGGGGACTCCAGCAGCATGCCGTGACGGTGCCGGTCCTCGGGGATGTAGCCCACACCCGCCTCGCGGATCCGCAGCGTGGACCAGCCGGTGACGTCGTGCTCCTCCAGGGAGATGCGCCCCGAGGCCAGCTGGCGCATGCCCATGATGGCCTCGATCAGCTCGGACTGGCCGTTGCCCTCCACACCGGCGACACCGACGATCTCGCCCCGGTGGATGTCCACGCTGACCCCGTCCACGACGGCCCGGCCGTCGGGGGAGTGGACGGTGACCCCGTCCAGGGACAGCACGACGTGGTCGGTGACGGTGGACTCCCGCAGCTCGGGCACGGGCAGTTCGCCGCCGACCATCAGCGTGGCCAGGTCCTGGGCGGTGGTGGTGCCCGGGTCCGCGGTGGCCACGGTGGTGCCGCGGCGGATCACGGTGATCTCGTCGGCGACCGAGAGCACCTCGTCCAGCTTGTGGGAGATGAAGATGACGGTCAGGCCCTCGCGCTTGAGCTCGCGCAGGTTGTCGAACAGCTCGTCGACCTCCTGCGGGACCAGGACGGCGGTGGGTTCGTCGAGGATGATGGTCCGCGCGCCGCGGTAGAGGACCTTGAGGATCTCCACGCGCTGGCGCTCGCCGACGCCCAGGTCCGCCATCAGGCGGTCGGGCTCGACTCCGAGCCCGTACTGGTCGGACAGCGTCCGGATGTGCGTGCGGGCGCGGTTGCCGATGCCGAAGCGGCGCTCCGCACCCAGGACCACGTTCTCCAGCACGGTCAGGTTGTCGGCGAGCATGAAGTGCTGGTGCACCATGCCGATGCCGCTGCGGATGGCGTCGGAGGGCGAGTGGAAGCGCACCTCGCGGTCCCTGACGTGGATGTGGCCCTCGTCCGGGCGGTGCATGCCGTACAGGGTCTTCATCAACGTGGACTTGCCCGCACCGTTCTCGCCGACGATGGCGTGCACGGTACCGGGAGCCACGGTGATGTCGATGTCGTGGTTGGCCACGACCCCGGGAAAACGCTTGGTGATCCCGCGCAGCTCAACGGCGGGGGGCTCCAGGCCCCCGTCGCCCGATGGCGTGCTGCTCATCTGTCTCCTCGTGAACTTGCGGCGTGGCGCGGGCCGGAGGGGCCGGATCGCGGCCGCTTCCGGGCGCCCCCGTCGCGAAACGGCAACCGGGGCGGTACCGGCCCGGGGTCACCCGGTCCGGTACCGCCCGTGGATGCGGCCACCGCGGGTCCCGCCCCGCGGTGACTGTGTTTCTTGGGACCGGGCCCCAGGGGACCGGTCCGGGCGCCCGCGGGGTTCTGGAGGCGCCGGAGGTGGGACTGCGAGGAACGAGCAGTCACACCGTAGGCCCCGAAGGTTCCCGCTCCTTGGGCGCTCGAACACGGACCAAAGCGAAGCGGAGGTCCGAAGGAACACTGTCTACGGCTCGGTCGGGACCTCGATCTCGCCGTCGACGATCTGCTGCTTGATCTCTTCCAGCTGGTCCTGGATCGGGCTGATCGCCTCTTCGTTGGACTGGGTGTAGTCCACGCCGCCGTCGGCGAGCTCGAAGCGCTGGATGCCGCCCTCGGCCTCTCCCTCGGTGGCGGCCTTGATCAGCTCGAACACGGCCACGTCCACCTGCTTGATGGCGGAGGTGAGCACGTACGGCTTCTGGTCCTCCTCGGCGTTCTCGTACTGGTCGCTGTCGACGCCGATGAAGGTGAAGTCGTTCGTGACGGCCGCCTCCAGGACGCCGTTGCCCGAGGCTCCGGCGGCGTGGTAGATGACGTCCGCGCCGCGGTCGTACTGGGCCTGGGCGAGCTCGCGGCCCTTGGCCGGGTCGCTGAAGCCGCTCATGTCCGGCGGCTGGCTGAGGTAGTCGACCTCGACGTCGATGCCCTCGGTGACGTGCTCGGCACCCGCGACGTACCCGGCCTCGAACTTGTGGATCAGCGGGGTCTCGACACCGCCGATGAAGCCGACGTGGTCCTCCTCGGTGCTCAGTGCCGCGGCGGCACCGGCCAGGAAGGAGGCCTGCTCCTCGGCGAAGACCAGGCTGGTGACGTTGTCCATGCCCTCGATCTCGGAGTCCACGATGGCGAAGTGGACGTCCGGGTACTCGGCCGCGACCTCCTGGACGGCGCTGTCGTAGGCGAACCCGACCGCGATGACGACGTCGAAGCCCTCCTCGGCCATGGTCGCCAGGCGCTCCTCCTTCGCGGAGTCGGCCTCGCCGTCACTGGGCTCGAAGTCGGTGGTCTCGACACCGAGCTCCTCGGCCGCCTGGGACAGTCCTCGGTAGGCCGAGTCGTTGAAGGAGCGGTCGCCGCGACCGCCGACGTCGTAGGCCAGGCCGACCTGCAGTGCGGAGGCGGACTCCTCGTCGCCGCCTCCGTCGCCGCCTTCCTCCGCCGCGCTGTCACACGCGGTGAGGGCGATCACACCGGCTGCCGCGACGGCGGCGAACCTGACTGCGTTGCTGCGCTTCACTTCTCACTCCCCTTACGCACTCTCAGCGGCCAGCATTCGCGCGCGACCGAACTGAGTTCTGCAGCCGGACGATATCCGGTGGTCGAAAGTACATCGAACCAAAGGACGGAGTTGTTATGAAGGCGAGAGCGGAGCGACACGGGGCCTTACTCGGGAGTCACCGAACACGCACCCGAAGCGGTCGGCCCCGTTTCGACATTGCGTTCTTCGCGCCCCGTTCCCCGCGCCGACACGGCATTACCACGTTCGGCTCGCACGTGCTCACAGGTTGTCACAACAGCACGTGGGAACCAGCCGGTCTAGACCGGACTGACCGCGTCGGACGGCGGGGCGGGACGGCGGGGCGGTGGACTCAGTCCGCGAGGAAGTCCAACACGGCCTGTCTGAAGAGCCGGGAGGAGACGGCGTTGGCGTGGTCGCGGCCGGGGACCTCCACGTGGGTTCCGCCGCAGCGCTCGGCGAGCTCGGCCGCGCCCTCCGCGAGCGTGTCCCCGGCACCCGAGACCAGCAGCAGGGGGATCCCGGTGAGCGGTGGGTCCGCGTCGAAGGGGCGTGAGGCCTGGCCGCGCGCGCAGGCGGCCAGCGCGGCGGCGTCGTTGCCGGGCAGGGCCGCCACCGTGCGGTAGACGAGATCGAAGGGCGCGTCCCCGGAACCGGGGTCGGACAGGTCCGCTCCGGCAAAGGCATTTTTCGGCCCGAAACCACCGAGAACCACACGTCCGACCCGTTCGGGCGCGGTCAACGCCAGTTCCCAGGCCAGACGCGAGCCCATCGAGTAACCGACCACGTCGACCTTGTCCACACCCAACTCGTCGAGCATGGCGAGAAGGTCGGCGACGAAGTGTTCGGGCAGGTAGGAGGCGCTGTCGGCCGGTTTGTCGCTGGTGCCGTGGCCGCGCAGATCAGGCCCGATGACCCGCAGCCCGGCCGCCTCCAGGGCCTGGGCCCATCCGGCGGCACGCCAATTCATGCTGAAATCGGTGCCGAAACCGTGCAGCAAAAGTACGGGAACTCCGCCCCCGGAGGCCTGCGGACGCAAATCCACATAGCGCATTGTCACGTCGCCGGCGAGATTCGCGGACATGGAACCCTCAATCCCTGTCTCTGGAGAATGTGAGAGGGCCGCCAAAGACGCACTCGGAGATTTCTCCCAACAGTGGACGCCCACAGGCGCCACTGTTCGTGGTTTTCTCCGTAACGGTGTCCTCGGCGGCCCGGTGCCGCCGTCAGTCCGACGGAGGCCTGAGCCTTACCCTGCGTGCGGGCCGTGCCTCCTCGGCGGGTACCCGGCCCACGATGCCCGCCTGGGGCGCGTCGGCGGCGGCCTCGACCTCGAAGGTCACCAGGGGGTCGCCCACGGGCACGACCTGCTCCTCCTCGGCGTGCAGCTCGACGACCCTGCCCGCCTTGGGCGAGGGGATGACCACCGCGGACTTGGTGGTCTCCACCTCCACCAGGGGCGCGTTGCGTTCGACCACGTCGCCCACGGCGACCTGCCATTCGAGGACGGTCGCCTCGACCAGGCCCTCGCCCAGGTCGGGGAGCGTGAAGGTGAAGTTCTCCTGTGCCATGTCGCTCTAGTACTCCAGGGTCCGTTGCACCGCGAACAGGACGCGGTCGATGGTCGGCAGGTACTGCGGCTCCAGGGGACCCGCGGGGTAGGGCACGTCGAAGCCGGTGACGCGCTGGACGGGGGCGGCCAGGTCCCGGAAGCAGTTCTCCGTGACCAGGGCGGCGACCTCCGCGCCGAGCCCGGCGGTCAGCGGCGCCTCGTGGACGACCACGGCGCGTCTGGTGCGCGAGACCGAGGCGGCCAGTCCGGCGGCGTCGATGGGCTTGAGCCAGCGCAGGTCCAGCACCTCCAGGTCCACACCGTCCTCGGCGGCCAGTTCGGCCACCTGCACGCAGCGGTGCACCATGGCACCCCAGGCGATGAGAGTGGCGTGGCGGCCCGGACGCACGATGCGGCTGGTACCGATGGGGTCGCTGGGCTCGCGCAGCCGGACGGGCCTGCGGTCCCAGTAGCGGGCCTTGGGCTCCATGTAGACGACGGGGTCGTCGGAGCGCACCGACTGCAGCAGCAGACTGTAGGCGTCGGCGGGGCCGGAGGGCACGGCGACCTTGAGGCCGGGGGTGTGCGCGAAGAGCGCCTCCAGGCTCTCCCCGTGGTGCTCGGGCGCCTGGATGCCGCCGAAGGAGGGCAGCCGCAGGGTGATCGGCATGGGGGCCGCGCCACGGGTGCGGTAGTTCATGCGCGCCACCTGGTTGACGATCTGGTCGATCGCGGGATAGGCGAAACCGTCGAACTGCAGTTCGGGGACGGGCCTCCAGCCGTTCATGGCCAAGCCGACCGCCATGCCCATGATGGCGGACTCGGCGAGGGGGGTGTCGAAGACACGCTTGTCGCCGAACTCCTTCTGGAGCCCGTCGGTGACGCGGAAGACCCCGCCCAGGGCGCCGACGTCCTCACCGAAGACCAGCACCTCGGGGTCCTCGGTGAGCAGGTCGCGCAGGGCGCGGTTGATGGCCTGCTGCATGGACAGCTCGACCACGGGGGCGTCGGCGGCGGTGTCGGCGCGTTCGATCAGCTCGGTCACAGCTCGACCTCTTCCTGCCAGATGCGGCGCTGCCGGGTCAGCTCCTCGGTGGTCTCCCGGAAGACGTGGGTGAACAGGTCCGAGCCGTCGGGCTCGGGAGCGTTGGCCACGCCGTCGCGGACGCGCTCGGCCTCCCGTGCGGCCCGGGCGTCGACCTCGGCGAGGCGGGCCTCGTCGGCGTGCCCGGCGGCGAGCAGGGCCTCGCGCATCAGGCTGACGGGATCACGGTCGCGCCAGCGCTCGGTCTCGGAGCCGTCGCGGTAGCGGCTGGGGTCGTCGGAGGTGGAGTGGGGCTCGACGCGGTAGGTGAGCGCCTCGATGACGGAGGGGCCCTCGCCTCGGCGGGCCCTGGCCACGGCCTCGGCGGTGGCCTCGTAGACCGCGCCCGCGTCGTTGCCGTCCACCAGGACGCCGGGCATGCCGTAACCCTCGGCCCGCGCGGAGACGGAGCCGCCCGCGATCTGGCGTTCGTTGGGCACCGACAGCGCCCACTGGTTGTTCTGGCAGAAGAAGACCACCGGGGCTCCGAAGACCCCCGCGAAGTTCATCGCCTCGTGGATGTCGCCCTCGGAGCTGGCGCCGTCGCCGAAGTAGGCCAGGGCCACGCCCTCGTCACCGCGCAGCCGCTCCCCCACGGCCCATCCGACCGCGTGCGGCACGGGGCCGCCGACCACGGCGTTGACGGCGCCGAACCGGGAGGCCATGACGTCGTGGAGGCCGCCGTGCCACAGGGCGCGGTGGGTGGCCATGTAGCCGACCATCTCCACGCCGTAGGCCAGGGCGGAGGCCATCTCGCGGTAGGTGGGGAAGACGAAGTCGCGTGCGGGGTCCAGCGCCGAGGCGCTGGCGACCTGGGCGGCCTCCTGCCCGCGCACGGACACGTAGGCGGGGAAGACGCCCTGGCGCTGCAGGGCGATGGCCTCGGTGTCCAGGTCGCGCGCGGTCCTCATGTCTCGGTAGAGCGCACAGGTGAGGTCGGGGGGCAGGTGGTCCACGGTGATGGTTCCCCGGCCCGCTGACTCGTGGGTTGGCATGTCGAGCGGCTCCCAACGTGGCCCTGCCGCGTGTGGTGACGCGGACCGGGCTGGGTGGTCATGTCCTTACGTTGATTCTCCGGAAGATTCGACACTTTCGCTAGATATCAACAGATAATTGATACACACAGGGACGAGATGACTCAGTCCGTCCTCGATCGTCTAGCACCTAGCTCACATGACCCACGAAAACGACACACGGCCCTATACACATAGGAACCACCACCAACCCTCACGAACCTCAGGACACCGCCGGAGGCACGCGCCCACCCCCACCGCCCGCGCCCGTTCTCACGGAGGGCGCTAGAATCACCACACACGGTGTTCAATCGACGCCGAGTTCGCATGTTCGCGGTAACCCGAACGCCCCGTCAACGAAAACCCACGAATCTACGACACATGAAGCCTCGAAAGGCCCTTCGGCGAGAACTTCTGTCTCGTTCCGGGTATCGCGGTGTGGTTACCCGCCAGTCGGGGAAACCTGCGACCCGCCAGCCGCGTCAACCATGGGTACAGTCGGACACCCCGACGCGCTCCCCGTCCGTCGGCCCCGTACGAGGGTCCCCGCTCCCCCGGTCACCACGACCCCGGCGGCCGGCCCGCCCCCACCCCCGGTCTCGCCGGCTGAGATTCCGATGGACGGAAACAACGTTTACCTGGTACTTCGTTAGCCCCGGTCAATGACGATGACAAGGGGCCCCATCCTGAAAACAAGAGCACACGAGGAGCACGCACATGGCCATGGGCGACCAACGTAGGAACGGCCGGCGGCCGGACACGACCGACCAGACGATCCTGAGCGCCCTCGCCAAGGACGCGCGGACCGGAATCACCGAGATCGCCGCACTGGCCAACGTGTCCCGGGCGACGGCCTACAACAGGATCAAGCGGCTCACCGACGAGGGCGTCATCAGCGGTTACTCCGTGGTGACCGACCACTCCAAGATGGGGCTCGGTGTCACCGCGCTCGTCCTCATCTCGGGCAGTCAGCCGGACTGGCGGGCCAACCGGGAGATCCTGTCCTCCTACCCGGAGATCGAGTACTGCTGGTACGTCGTGGGCTCGGCGGACATAGTCCTCCTCGTCCGTGTCGCCAACACCAACCAACTACGCGACCTGATCCTGACCCGGTTGCAGTCCCTTCCCGGTGTGACGTCCACCCAGACGCTCACCGTCATCGACGAGGTCGTACACCGACCGGTCGTGGAACCCGCCGACAGCGAGTGAGGACCCTCAACCCCTGACCACCCCGGCGACCGAGGCCATCAGCTCGGCGAGCAGGCCCGAGCCCAGTGCGCGGGTGGCCGCGACGTCGCCGTCCACATCCAGCACCACCTCGGCGTAGGCCTTCAGCTTGGGCTCCGTCCCCGAAGGGCGCAACGTCACACGTCCCCTGTCCTCCAACCGGAAGCGCAGGGCGTCCGTGGGTGGCAGACCCGCGTGTCCGGCGGCGAAGTCGTCGACTCCCGCCACACGCAGGGGCCCGAACGCGGCGGGCGGTTCGGCGCGCAACCGCCGCATCGCCGCGGAGATCACCGCGAGGTCCTCCACCCGTACCGAGAGCTGGTCGCTCAGGTGCAGTCCGTACCGGCGCGCCTGGTCGTCGAGCAGGTCGAGCAGCGTCCGGCCCTCGCGCCTGGCGTGGGCCGCGAGCGCCGACGCCACCAGGGCCGCGCTGATCCCGTCCTTGTCCGAGACCGGACGGCCGCCGTCACCGCCCACGCAGTAGCCCAGCGCCTCCTCGAACGCGAAGACCCGCCGCTGCCCGGGCCCGCCCGCGCGCGCCAGCCACTTGAAGCCGGTGAGGGTCTCCTCGTACCGCACCCCCCGGTCGCGGGCGATCTTGCCGAGCAGGCTGGAGGAGACGATCGAGGTGGCCACCACCCGGTCGGACCCGGTGGTGTGGTCCAGCACGTACTCGGCGAGGAGGCCGCCGACCTCGTTGCCGGTGAGCAGCCCGTGTCCGGGGACCGCGAGCGCGAGCCGGTCGGCGTCGGGATCGTTGGCGATCACCAGGTCGGAGCCGTCGGCGGCGCCGGTGGTCAGCGCCATGTCCATGGCGCCGGGCTCCTCCGGGTTGGGAAAGTCCACGGTCGGGAAGTCGGGGTCGGGGTCGAACTGGGCGTCGACCACGGACGGCCGGGGGAACCCGGCCCGCTCCATCGCCGCCAGCAGCACCCGGCCGCCCACACCGTGCATGGCGGTGTAGGTGGTGGCCAGGCCGCGGTCCCCGTCCGGGACCAGGGCGGTGACCGCGTCCAGGTAGCGGTCCACGACCTCCTGCCCCAGCACCGTCCAGTCCTCGCCCGTGGGCAGGTCGCCGACCGGTCCCACGGCGTCGATCCTGGCGGAGATCTCGGCGTCGGCCGGGGCGACGATCTGCGTGCCCGCGTCGGCGTCGCCGCCCGCCTTGCCGGCCCCGGCGTAGACCTTGTAGCCGTTGTCCTGCGGCGGGTTGTGGCTGGCGGTGACCATGATTCCGGCGTCGGCGCCCAGGTCGCGGACGGCGAAGGCCAGGACGGGGGTGGGCAGGGGTCCGGGCAGGAGGGACACCCGGTGCCCGGCACCGGTGAGGACGGAGGCGCTGTCGCGCGCGAAGTCCGCCGAGCGGTGCCGCGCGTCGTAGCCGATCACCACGTGTCCGGGACCGTCGCCGAGCCAGGCGGCTATCCCGGCCGCCGCCCGCATGACCACCACCCGGTTCATCCGGTTGGGGCCCGCGCCGAGTGCGCCGCGCAGCCCGGCGGTGCCGAACTCCAGGCGCGCGCCGAAGCGGTCGGCGAGGTCGGCCAGGGCCGCGGCCTCACCCCGCTCGGCACGCTCCACCAGGCACGACAACTCCACGCGGGTGTCGGGGTCGGGGTCCTGGGCGAGCCACCGCCCGGCCTGGTCGAGGATGCCGGCGGTCATCGGGGAACCGCTTCCCTTCACAGTTTGGCGACGATGTCGGCGAGCAGCCGGCCGACGGTTCCCGCGGCCTCCCTGCCGGTGGCCAGCACGTCCTCGTGGTCGAGGTTGGCGTCCTGGAGCCCGGCCGCGATGTTGGTGACCAGGGACAGGCCCAGGACCCGGGCGCCCGCCTCGCGCGCGGCGATGGCCTCCAGAACGGTGGACATGCCGACCAGGTCGGCGCCCATGGCACTGAGCATGCGGATCTCGGCGGGGGTCTCGAAGTGCGGGCCGGGCATGGCCGCGTACACGCCCTCGGGCAGGGTGGGGTCGACCGCGCGGGCCAGATCGCGCAGGCCGGGATCGTAGGTCTCGGTGAGGTCGACGAAGGTCGCACCGGTCAGCGGGGAGAGCGCGGTCATGTTGAGGTGGTCGGCGATGAGGACCGGGGACCCCACGGGGTAGGCGGGGTTGATGCCGCCCGCGGCGTTGGTCAGCACGATCGTCCTGGCCCCGGCCGCCACCGCGGTGCGCACACCGTGCACGACCGCGGCGGTGCCGTGGCCCTCGTACAGGTGGGTGCGGCCCAGGAAGGCGAGGATGTCGCGCTCGCCGTCGCTGATGCTGCGGACGGTGCCGCTGTGGCCCTCCACGGCCGGTGGTACGAAGCCGGGCAGGTCGGCGGAGGCCAGTTCGTGCCCGGACGCGCCGAGCAGGTCGGCCGCGGGCGCCCACCCCGATCCCATGACCAGGGCGACGTCGTAGCCGTCCACACCGGTGCGCGAGCGCAGGTCGGCGGCGGCCTCCTCGGCGGCGGCCTGGGGTGTGCGAGTCACAGCGGGTCTCTCCGTTCGTTCGTGCCTGGCTCAGTGGCCGAAAAGGCTCACAGGCCCGCTTCATTCGCGGTGATCTTGCCCGTAGAGGCGGGGTGGAACGCCGACCCCGCCTCTACGGGCAAGATCAGCACAGGTTGGGTTCCGTGTGTCACACCGGCAACGTATCCGGGCGTCCTAGATCCCGACAGGGTGCCAGACCGTCTTGGTCTCCAGGAAGGGGGTCATGCGCGCGGTGCCGGGGTCGGGGTCGAGCCAGGCCTCCTCGCCGCCGTCGGCCCCGGGGCCGGGGCGCAGTACCCGGGTGAGGGTGGTGGCCGCGGCCCTCTCGAACTCGACGGCCGACTCTCCGGCGCCGGTCAGGTCCAGGGCGTTGACGTCGGCGTGCGCGGCCAGGTGGGGGCCCAGTTCCGGCACACGGCCGGTGAGCAGGTTGACCACACCGCCGGGCAGGTCGGAGGTGGCGAGCACCTCGGCCAGGTCGATCGCGGCCAGCGGCGCGGTCTCGGAGGTGACCACGACGGCGGTGTTACCGGTGGCGATCACCGGGGCGACCACGCTGGTCAGACCGAGCAGGGGCGCGTACCGGGGCGCGAGGACCGCGACCACGCCGGTGGGTTCGGGGGCCGAGTGGTTGTAGTAGGGACCCGAGACGGGGTTGGCGCCGCCGAGCACCTGGGCGAACTTGTCGGTCCAGCCGGCGTAGTACACCCACCGGTCGACGGCGGCCGAGACCACCCGGTCGGCCTCGGCCCGGGACAGGCCCTGTGCGGCCACGGCCTGGGCGGCGAACTGGTCGCGGCGGCCCTCCAGCACCTCGGCGACCCGGTAGAGGATCTGGCCGCGGTTGTAGGCGGTGCGCGTCGACCAGCCGCCGAAGGCCTTGCGCGCGGCGGACACGGCGTCGCGGGCGTCCTTGCGTGAGGCGAGCGAGGCGTTGGCCAGGTGCTGGCCGCTGTCGGAGGTCACGGGGTAGCTCCTGCCCGATTCGGAGCGGGGGAAGGCCCCGCCCAGGTAGAGCTTGTAGGTCTTGCGGACCGCCAGGCGTGCCGGAGCCGGGCCGCCGGTGCCCCCGCCCGCCTCCGCCGCGCCCCTGGCGGCCTTCCTGGTGTTGCGCCGTTCAGCCAAGGTAGGCCTCCAATCCGTGACGCCCGCCCTCGCGGCCGTATCCCGACTCCTTGTAGCCGCCGAAGGGGCTGGCCGGGTCGAGCTTGTTGAACGTGTTGGACCAGATCACTCCGGCGCGCAGGCGCTCGGCGGTCCACAGCATGCGTGAGCCCTTCTCGGTCCACACTCCCGCGGAGAGCCCGTAGGGGGTGTTGTTGGCCTTGGCCACGGCCTCCTCCGGGGTGCGGAAGGTCAGCACCGAGAGCACGGGGCCGAAGATCTCCTCGCGGGCCACCCGGTGGGCCTGGCTGACGCCGGTCAGGACGGTGGGCGCGAACCAGTAGCCGCTCCGGGGCAGGTCGCACGCGGGCGACCAGCGCTCGGCGCCCTCGGCCTCGCCCGTGTCGGTGAGTTCGCGGATGCGCTCCAGCTGGGCGGCGGAGTTGATCGCGCCGAGATCGGTGTTCTTGTCCAGCGGGTCGCCCAGGCGCAGGCGGGAGATACGGGCCTTGAGCAGGGGCATCAGCTCATCGGCGATCGACTCCTGGACCAGCAGCCTGGAACCGGCACAGCACACGTGGCCCTGGTTGAAGAAGATGCCCGAGACGATGCCCTCGACCGCCTGGTCGATCGCGGCGTCGTCGTAGACGATGTTGGCGCCCTTGCCGCCCAGTTCCAGGGTGAGGCGCTTGTCGGTGCCCGCCACCGAACGGGCGATCTGGCGGCCGACCTCGGTGGAGCCGGTGAAGGCGACCTTGTCCGTGCCCGGGTGCTCCACGAGCGCGCGCCCGGTCTCGCCCGCGCCGGTGAGGATGTTGACCACGCCCGGGGGCAGGTCGGCCTCCTGGCAGATCTCGGCGAAGGCCAGCGCGGTGAGCGGGGTGGTCTCGGCGGGCTTGAGCACGACGGTGTTGCCGGTGGCCAGGGCCGGGGCGATCTTCCACGCGAGCATGAGCAGCGGGAAGTTCCACGGGATGACCTGCGCGGCCACGCCCAGCGGTCGCGGATCGGGGCCCAGACCGGCGTGGGCGAGTTTGTCGGCCCATCCGGCGTAGTAGAAGAAGTGGGCGGCGACCAGCGGCAGGTCGACGTCGCGGGTCTCCTTGATGGGCTTGCCGTTGTCCATGGACTCCAGCACGGCCAGTTCGCGCGAGCGCTCCTGGATGATGCGGGCGATGCGGAACAGGTACTTGCCGCGCTCGGCGGCCGGCATCCGGCTCCACACGGTCTCGTGGGCGCGGCGGGCCGCGGCCACGGCCCGGTCCACGTCGGCGGGTCCGGCGACGGCGACCTGGGCGAGCTTGGTCTCGTCGGCCGGGTTGAGCGTGGTGAGGTACTCGCCGCCCTCGGCCGGGGTGAAGGCGCCGTCGACGAACAGCTCGTAGGTCTCGCGCAGGGTGACGACGGAGCGGGACTCCGGTGCGGGCGCGTACTCGAAGATCACGGCTCTCAGTCCAGCGTGTAGTAGTCGGGGCCCGGATAGGTGCCGGTGGACAGCCTGGTGCGCTGCATCAGCAGGTCGTTGAGGAGGCTTGAGGCGCCGATCCGGAACAGGTCGGGGGTCAGCCAGTCGGGACCGGCGACCTCGTTGACCAGGACCAGGTTGCGGACGGCGTCCTTGGTGGTGCGGATTCCGCCCGCGGGCTTGACGCCCACGTGCCTTCCCGTGGCGGCGTGGTGGTCGCGGACCGCCTCCAGCAGGACCAGGGTGACCGGCAGTGTGGCGGCCGGGGACACCTTGCCGGTGGAGGTCTTGACGAAGTCTCCCCCGGCCCGGATGGCCAGGTGGGAGGCGCGGCGCACGTTGTCGTAGGTGGCGAGTTCGCCGGTCTCCAGGATGACCTTGAGGTGGGCGGCGCCGCAGGCCTCCTTGACCGCGGCGATCTCCTCGAAGACCTTGAGGTAGTCGCCGGACAGGAAGGCGCCGCGGTCGATGACCATGTCGATCTCGCCGGCGCCGTCGGCGACCGCGCGGCGGGTGTCGGCGAGCTTGGCCTCCATGGGCGCACGGCCCGAGGGGAAGGCGGTGGCCACCGAGGCCACGCCGACCCCGGTGCCGCGCAGCGCGTCGACGGCGGTGGCGACCATGTCGGAGTAGACGCACACGGCGCCGACGCGCGGCACGGTGCGGTCGGTGGGGTCGGGGTGGGCGGCCTTGGCGCACAGGGCCCGGACCTTGCCGGGGGTGTCGGCGCCCTCCAGGGTGGTCAGGTCCACCATGCTGATGGCCAGGTCGATGGCCTGGGACTTGGCGGTGGTCTTGACGGACCGGGTGGACAGGTCCTGGGCGCGGGCACGCGCGCCGACCTCGTCCACGCCCGGGAGTCCGTGCAGGAAGGCCCGGAGCGCGCGGTTGGTCGTCGCCTCGGGCGCGAATGCGGTGTGGGGCACGGGCACCTACAGCTCGATCGGATTGCTCGTTGGTCCGTCCGCCGTGGCCAGCGGAAACGGCTCCTGGTCGGCGCGGTGGGGGGAGGGGCCTCCCCGGTCCGGGCCGTCAGGCAGTCACCCTAACGCCGGGCGGAGTGGACGTCAGCATCCCGCAGGACCGCGCCGTCCAAGGTTGGAGAAGACTCCAAGGGCATCCGTGGCGGTTCCTCGTGCTTTTGCCCAAGCAGAGCACGAAAACCCCAGAAAACGGACACGAAGGCTCTTGCTCGTCCTTCTGCGGGAGCGCATGCGGTCTAGACCGGACCACTCCTGTGGACGGGCGGGCGCCGGATGCGAGACTGGCGCGAACCGAAGGGGGTGAGGGCGCCGGTGGACACGGCGGGACGGGCCGACCGCAGGACCGACGGGAGTGGTGGCATGGGCGTGAGCGGGGGAACGGGCGCGGACGTGAGCGGGCCCGCGGCCGCCGGGGCGGAACCGGTGCGCCTGGTGCGGTTGGACCGGCGCACCCCGGAGACGGCCCTGCTGCGGCGGGCCGTGCTCCGGCACCGCCTGCCGCCCGGCCAGCGCGGGCACGTGAAGCCCCCGGTGACCACCCTTCCCGCCGCCGACGCCGATCCGGCCCGCACCCCCTTCGCCGTCACCGCCGCCGGGCTCCCCGTCGCCGACGCCGCCGGGGCCCGTGCCGTCTGCGCGGGGTTCGGTGTCCTGGACCGGGCCGTGCACGTCCGCGACCTGGTCCCCGACCCGGCGCGCGCCGTGCTGCTGCGCGCCTTCTACCTCACCACGGCCTGGCAGGGCCGGGGCGTGGGACGGGCCGTGTGCTCCGCCCCGCTGCTGGACCGGCTGGCCTCCGACGTGGCCCCGCACGCCACCGAACTGGTGCTGTGCGTCAACGAGGCCAACCACGCCGCGTCGCGCGTCTACCGCGCCGCCGGGTTCGCCTTCACCGGGCACCGACTCCTGGACGGGACGGGAGAGACGCAGTCGGTGATGACCCGCCCCCTGGCCACGGAGGACTGAGCGGGGCGCGGGGACCCGCGGCGGCCCCGGGCCGGGGCCCGCGGGAAGGGACCGTCCGGGTCGGGAGCGTCTACCCTGGCAGCATGGCGGAGTTCCGGATCAGTAGCGACGACGACCAGGTCGACCTGCGCAGGATGGCGACGGCGTTGGCCGAGTCCCAGGGCTGGGCACGCGAGGAGGTCAGCGTCTGGGACAACCGCCGGGGCGAGGTGGTCGTGACGGTGGACGACTCGTTGCTGCGCAAGCCCGAGGCCGATCCGCTGCACCGTCCCCGGCACACCCCGCGCGACGTGCACAACGCCTGCGAGACGCTGCACCGCGAGGACGCCTCGCTGCACCGGGTGGACTTCCGGGTGCTGCGGGACGAGACCGCGCGGTTCTTCTCGGCCGGGTGGACCGTCGCCGACGTGCTGCACGCCCTGGGCCACCGTCCCGACGGCCTGCCCTGGCCCAGCGGCCCGGACCACCGGGGCACCGCATGGCTGCGCGCCCGCATGAAGGCGTGGCGGACCCCCAACGGCGACATCCGTCCCTCCAAGTCGCAGGAGGCCGCCCAACTGCGGGTGATCAGCCGGGCGGGCCTGCCCATGGACATCGGGCTGCCCGAGGACACGGAGATGTCGCAGCGCCCGGTGGCCAGCCCGTCGGTGGCACGGTCGGCGGCCGACGACGCGCGAAGGCTCATGCGGCAGAACTCCCGGACCACCACCGACTCCCTCGCCCACCGCGACCGCACCTCGGCCCACATCACCCGCCGGGACGGCCACCGCTAGGGCCGCCGGCCGCCCTGCGCTCCTCCATGAGTGAGACCGCGCCGTTGGCCGCCTCCCCGAGGACGATCTCGGCCGGCCCCCTGCCCACGACCAGCCGCCAGAGGGTGGCGAAGAGCAGGGATCCGAGGAAGAACCACTCCAACAGCCAGGGCTGGCGCCACTCGAATCCGGAGACGGAGATGACCACCGACAGGGCCAGGACGTGCCCGGTGTAGACGGTCAGCGGCATCCGGCCGACCGAGGTCAGCGGGTACATGAGGAGGCGGAGGCGGTCGCACAGGAACATGCACACCACCAGCACCACGAGTCCCTGGCCGACCGCCTCGGCCATCTCGAAGGTGGTGCCGGTGTGAGGCGTGCCGACCGCCAGCCACCACCAGGAGTCGGTGGGCACCTGCCCGGAGATCGACTCCATCTCGTCGGTCACCGCGTAGCGCACCTCCTCCACCACCGCCGGGTCGGTGACCGTGTCGGGGGGCAGCCCGGTCAGGGAGGGGCCGCTGGCCTCCACCAGCCGGTCCAGGCCGCCCAGGGGGTACAGCAGCAGCCAGGAACCCGCGTGGCCGAACACCAGCAGTACGGCGCCGACGGCCAGCAGGCGTAGCCGCACCGCGAGAGCGGTCAGGTCCAGGCGGCCCACCGCCATCCCGGCGAAGACGTAGACCATGAAGGTGATCGCCGGGTAGTAGCCGGTCAGGAAGAACTCGGTGAAGGACGTGACCGCCCCCGTGCGCGGGACGGACGGGAAGAAGCTGTCCCGCAGCAGGAACGAGACCGGCGGACCGACCACCGCCAGGGCTCCCGCCACGGTCCACAGCATGCCCGAACGCAGTCTGAGCAGCGGCAGCGCCAGAACGAAGAAGCCCGCGTAGTAGGTGAGGATGATGGCGACCGGGACCGCCATGAGGTCCAGCAGGAGGCCGAGCACGCCGATGAGCGCCGCGCGGGTGAGGATGCGCACGCCCGCTCTGCGCAGTGGTTCGCCGCCCACCGGGTCGGTGCGTCCGGTCATCATGGCCAGGGAGACCCCCGCCAGGAGGGCGAAGAGCGCCGAGGAGTTGCCCCGCACGATGCTGTGCAGGTCCCAGGCGTAGTTCTCGGGCGACAGGAAGCCCATCGAGTCCACGCCGAGGTGGACGACGAACATCCCGAGGACCGCGAGGGCGCGCGCCGCGTCGATGCCGTCGATCCGAAGCTTCGGGGAGGGCGCGCCCACCGGCGCGGCGGAGGTGTCGTCAGACCGGTTCTGTGCCACGTCCGTCAGGCTATGCCCCCGCGCGACACCGCAACAATGAACGGCTTCCCCCAGGTGGCCGGAGACGGCCACGAGCGGGCCGCGGGGGAACGGTTCCTCCGTCCCCTCGCGGCGCCCGGGCCGCTGGAGGCGGAGACCGTCCCCCGGCCCGGCGCTCCGGGTTCCCCTACTCCTCCTTCAGGGCGCTGAAGGAGTCGAGTGCCTCGGGGTTGGCCAGCGAGTCGCGGCTGGCGACCCTGTCGGGGTCCTCTCCCATGAGGATGCGCTTGACCGGCACCTCCAGGGCCTTGCCCGACAGGGTGCGGGGGACCGCGCTGATGGCGCGGACACGGTCGGGAACGTGGCGGGGGGAGCAGTCGGTGCGGATACGGCGGGCGATCTCCTTGGGGAGGTCGCCCTCGAGGTCGGCGCCCTCGCGCAGGACGGTGAACAGCTCGATCCTGGAGGAGCCGTCGGGCTGGGGCACGTCCACGACGAGGGCGTCGACGACCTCGTCGAGGGCGAGGACGGCACGGTAGATCTCACTGGTGCCCATGCGTACGCCGCCGCGGTTGATGGTGGAGTCGGAGCGGCCGTAGATGACGGCGGTGCCGCGGTCGGTGATCTCGATCCAGTCGCCGTGGCGCCAGATGCCCGGATAGACGGAGAAGTAGCTGTCGCGGAGGCGCTCGCCGCTGTCGTCCCCCCAGAGGAAGAGGGGCATGGACGGGGCCGGCTGGGTGACGACGAGTTCGCCGACCTCGTTGACGAGTTCCCTGCCGTCGGGGTCCCAGGAGGCGACGGCCATGCCGAGGGCACGGGACTGGATCTCGCCCTCGTGGACCGGCAGGGTGGGCGTGCCGCCGACCAGGCAGCTGCACACGTCGGTGCCGCCGGAGGTGGAGAACAGCCAGAGGTCCTCGCCGAACTCGTCGTAGACCCAGGCGAAGGCCTCGGGGCTGAGCGGGGATCCGGTGGAGCCGATGGCCTTGAGCCCGGACAGGTCGCGGCCCCGGCGGGGACTGACGCCCTCCTTCATGCAGGAGGAGAGGAACCCGGCGCTGGTGCCGAAGACGGTGGCCCCGGCGTCGGCGGCGAGGTCCCACAGGGCTCCCAGGTCGGGGGCCGCGGGGCTGCCGTCGTACAGGACGATGGAGGCCTTGGTCAGCAGGACGCTGACCAGGAAGTTCCACATCATCCAGCCGGTGGTGGTGAACCAGAAGACCCGGTCGTGCTCCTGGGCGTCCAGGTGCAGGTGCAGGTTCTTGAGCTGTTCGAGGAGGATGCCGCCGTGCCCCTGGACGATGGCCTTGGGCAGGCCGGTGGTGCCCGAGGAGTAGAGCACCCACAGGGGGTGGTCGAAGGGGACGGGGGTGAACTCCAGCGCGGCTCCGGCTCCGGACTCCTCCAGCCGGCCCCAGGGGAGGGCGCCGTCGGGGGCGTCGCCGCCCGGGTGGAGGTAGTCGAGGAGGACGGTGTGCTCGACGGTGGGCAGAGCCGTGCGCAGTTCCTCCACGACCGGGCGGCGGTCGAAGTCCTTGCCGCCGTAGCGGTAGCCGTCGACGGCGAGGAGGACCTTGGGCTCGATCTGCGCGAAGCGGTCGATGACGCTGCGCACGCCGAAGTCCGGTGAGCAGGAGGACCAGACGGCGCCGAGGGAGGCCACGGCGTAGAACGCGGCGGCGGTCTCGGGCAGGTTGGGCAGGTAGGCGACCACGCGGTCGCCGGGGCCCACGCCGAGTTCGCGCAGTCCGGCGGCGATGGCGGCGGTCCGGCGGCGCAGTTCGCCCCAGGTCCACTCCCCCAGGGGCCGCAGCTCGGTGGCGTGCCGGATGGCGACGCGGTCGTCGTCACGGCCCTCGAAGACGTGCTGGACGTAGTTGAGGGTGGCGCCGGGGAACCACTCGGCTCCGGGCATGGTCCGCTCGCCCAGGACCCGCTCGTAGGGGGTCTCGGAGCGGACGCCGTAGTACTCCCAGATCGACTCCCAGAAGCCGTCGACGTCGGTGACCGACCAGCGCCACAGGGAGTCGTAGTCGAAGGACGCGGGAGTGGCGTCCCCCTCTCCGAAGGACCGGACTCCCTTGTTCTCCGCGGCCCACCGGGCGAACGCGACGATGTTGGAGGAGGCGATCCTCTCCTCGTCGGGCTGCCAGAGCACACGGGGCACGCTGCTCTCCGTCATTGGCCCGCCTTCCCATTCGCGTGGCTGTGTGTTGCTGCGGGACCCATCTAACAACACCCCGCGAACGCGGCGACGCCCCGGCCTCGGGTTGGCGGGGGCCGGGGCGCGCACCGAGTGCGCAGGTCACCGGAGGGGAGCCGTGTCCGTGGGAAGTCCACACGGCGGCGGGCGGGAGGGCGTGGGAGCCCTCCATTGACATATGGGCCGGGGCCTCGGAAGGCCGGGTCCGGAGGGCTCAGGCCTCGCGCAGCGCGGCCACGGCGGCCACCGGGGAGTCGACCACGAGGGAGCCGGTCGCCTCCAACCGGTCGCGGGACATCAGGCCGGTGGCGACCAGGACGGAGCGGGCCCCGGCCTCGCGGGCGGCGCGGGCGTCGTCGTCGATGTCGCCGACCAGCACGACCCGGGACGGGTCGATGCCCTGCAGGTCGAGGTGGCGCACCAGGTGCTCCGCCTTGGAGTCGTGCTCGGTCTCGAACCGGCGGCCGTCCACCCGGGTGAAGTGGGGGTTCAGTCCGCGCTCGGTGATGAGAGGCACCAGGTGCTCGTGCGAGGCCATGGACAGCAGGGACTGGGTTCCCCCGTTCCGGGCCCACTCGTGCAGCACGTCGGGAACGCCCACGCTCAGCTCGCAGGAGGGCAGGTGCTCCTGGTACCTGCTGTCGTAGAGCTGCTCGACCCGCTCCCACTCGCCGTCCTCCAGGGCACGTCCGAGGAGCTCCTCGTAGCAGGGGACGAGGGGGCGCCGGAAGACGGAGCGCCAGTAGTCCATCTCCACGGGGTCGCGGCCGAACAGCTCGCACACGGCGTTCACCGCCGCGAGGTTGGCGTGGTTGTCGTCCAGGAGGGTGCCGTTCCAGTCCCAGACGATGTGGGTGGTGTCGTGTCGGTCAAAAGTCGTCTCAGCCATTGGCTGCACTTTACGGGCACTCGTCCGGGTACGGATATGCGTTCTACACCACCTCGGCCCGGGCCCACGTCACTCCGGACCCGCGCCGCCGACCCGGCGGTGCTCCCCGTCCTCGCGCCGTTCGCGGCGCAGGCGTCGCCCGCGCCGTGCCGCCCACACACCGGCCAGCACCATGAGCGGGAACACGACGAGGACGAGGACGGGCAGCAGGAGGGCCGCCAGCGAGGTGACGAGGCTGGCCGCGTCCTCCAGGAAGGAGACGGCCGGGGCGGCGCAGCCGGCGGTCATGGTGTTGACGACCGGCCGGGCCAGGGCCTTGACCAGGTGGAAGAGCAGGGCGATGACCACGCCCGCGACGACCGGCCCCCAGGAGGCCCCCTCCCCCGCGGCGGTACCGGACGCGGCGCCGGTGATCTCGGTGAGTTCGGTGAGTTCCACGGCGGAGGCGCCCGCACCGAAGGTGATTCCGCCGGAGGTGGGGCGCACGACGGTCTGGAGGACGTCGTTGGCGCTGTCGAACGCGGGCACCTTGTCGGCGACGAACTCCACGACCAGCAGCACGGTGAGGACCACGAGGGTGACGGGGTGCTCGATCCACTGCCAGGACTCGCCGAGCGGGACCAGGTCGGTGAAGCGGGCGATCAGCCCGACCGCCAGGAGGGGGATGTAGGCGTTGAGCCCCGCGGCGGAGGCCAGGCCCAGACCCGTGAGTGTGGCGAACATGCGCTTCCTTCTGTGCTCCGGAGGGGGCGGGACCGCGCGGTTCCCGCCCCGGCGCCCGTGTACCCGTGTTGACGCTCGTGGAGCACGTGAGGTTTCGCCTTTCGGTGCCTACTGCCGGTAGTTCTCGACCTCGGAGGCGGGCCGGACCTCGGCCTCGTCGGGATCCTGGTCGAACTCGCCGCGGGCCCGCCGCTGCCGGAGCAGGTCCCAGCACTGGTCGAGCGCCGTCTCGACCTCCCGCATACGGGTGCGCTCGCCCGGGCCCAGCCCCTCGGAGGTGGAGCGGAGCGTGTGCTCCTCGTCGATCAGCCCTCGGATGGTGGCCATGATGTCGTTCTCGACCCTGTCGTTCATACCGCCATGGTGGGCGCGACCCGGGAGCCGGGCAAGGACCCCGCACCCGCGATTCACGCGGTCGGGACCCGGCGTTGACGGCCGGCGGCGGGTGCCGGGACCCGGCCGCGGCCCCCGTCCCGGCGCTCCGGTACCGGCGTCCGCTCCCCGTTCGTCTGGGAAACTCCTGTTACGGCCACATCGGCAACGCGCACCCGCGAGGGGCGCGTACCGGCGGAATGCGTTCCCACACCCCGTCGTTGGATACCGCGAGGGGGTATGGTAATGGCATCTGGGCAGGAACGACACGGAAGCGGGAGCATGGCTGCGACCCACGGTTACAGTAACGACAAGCAGAACCACATCAACCGGCTGCGCCGTATCGAGGGGCAGATCCGTGGTCTGCAGCGGATGGTCGAGTCCGACCAGTACTGCATCGACATCCTGACCCAGACCGCGGCGGCGAACAAGGCGCTGCAGTCCTTCGCGCTGTCCATGCTCGACGAACACCTCAAGCACTGTGTGGCCAACGCCGTCGCCAACGGCGGCGAGGAGGCGGACGAGAAGGTGCGCGAGGCCTCCGACGCGATCGCCCGCCTGGTCCGGTCCTGACCCGCGGCCCGCGTGTCGACCAGCCGCTCCCCGCGACTGGTCGACCGGTGCGCGCCGGGGGTGTCCGCACCCGGGCCCGGTACGCCCCTCAGGCCTCGCCGTAGCGTTCGCGCAGGTTGTCCAGTAGGCGCGCGCCCTCCCTGCGCGTGGACTGCGCGTCCAGGTAGTCGACCGCCTCGTTGGCCACGAACGACGAGGGCCGTCCTCCGTCGGCGAATCCCAGGCGCGAGATGTCGCCGCCGGTGAAGGCCCGGATTCCCCAGTTGCCCAGGATGCGCGCCCGCGCGGTCGCGGAGGGCACCGACAGCATGTGGTAGCCGCGGGTGACGCCCAGCGCCGGTAGCCCGCTCAGCTCCGTCTGCATGACGCGTGCGAGCGCGTCGTTCCCGCTCAGGTCCACCACCAGGCCCATGTCCCTGTGCCGGAACTCCTTCATCGGGCGCCCCAGGACGGACGAGACCACGTTCTCGGCGACGGTGGACGCCTGACGCGTGGCGTACTGGGCGGTCGGCGGGCAGTAGTCGCTCTCCTCGTGCGAGAGGTTGGGCACCGCCGCGGCGTCGCCGATCGCGAACACGTCGTCGAGGCCGGGCACCCGCAGGTCGGAGCCCACCTCCAGGCGGCCCTTCTGGGTGGGCTTGTCCAGGGTCTCCATCAGCGGGCTGGGCGAGACGCCCGCCGTCCAGATGAGGGTGCGGCAGGGCAGGGCGCGACCGTCGGTGAGGACCACCTTGTCGGCGGTCACCTCGCGCACGGACACCTCCAACTTGACCTCGATGCCCATGGAGCGCAGCAGGTCGAGCGCCTTGCGGCCGAGGCGGTCACCGAGTTCGGGCAGTACCTTGGGCGCGATGTCGACCAGGTGCCAGCGGATCACCGAGCGCAGGTCCGGGTAGCGCTTGGCCGCCTCCTCGCACAGGCGCATGAGTGAGGCCGCGGTCTCCACGCCGGTGTAGCTGCCGCCGACGACGACGAAACGGCAGCGCTCCTCGCGTTCGGCCGGGTCGCGGCTGTCGTTGGCCAGTTCCAGCTGTGAGAGCACGTGGTCGCGCAGGAGCACCGCCTCGGCCAGGGTCTTGGCGCCGTAGGCGTGCTCGGACAGACCGGGGATGTCGAAGGCCCGGGTGACTCCGCCGGGAGCCATGACCAACCGGTCGTAGCGGACCGGGGCGAGTTCGCCGGTGGGCCGCCGTACGACGACCACGCGGTCCTGGGTGTCCACACCGATGGCGTGCCCGGGAATGAGCCTGGTCTGCTTGGTGAGCCGGTGCACGGACATGGCTACCGACTGCGGTGTGAGCAGTCCCGAGGCCACCTGGGGCAACAGCGGGCTGTAGAGCATGTAGTCGTGCGGCGCGACGAGGGCGATGTCAGCCGCACCCGCCGGAATACGGCGTTCGAGGTGGCGCAGGGTGTGCAGACCGCCAAAACCCGCGCCGACCACCACGATCCGAGGCCGAGACATATGTGCAGCGCTCCTTCTCCGTGTCGTGGGGCGGGACGCGCCCTGCGTGCGTCTGTAGCCGAGTGCGTCCGCAGCCGTTCGGACGCAGCACTACCCACTTCGCCGTGGCCAATGTATGGAGCGGACGGGCCGCCCGCCGGTTTCCGCGCACGGTGTTCCGAGGGCTTTGCCCGTTCTTGGCGGGCCCTGCGCGAGAACGGGTCCGCGACCGCCCCGAAACTCCCGTACCTGGGGGTTCGTGGACACTAGTGACCTTGTGTTACAGAATCATCACGGAAAGTACTGGAGTCTGACTCGGAAGGAGTCGTGAACACCTATGCGTATGTTCACCAGGATCGCCGCCGCGACCGTGCTGGCCGGAGGACTGACGGTGTCCGGGGCGGGAGCCGCCCTCGCCGACCCCCGGGAGGAGGGGATCCTCGGCCATGTCCTCAGCGACCTGTTGGGGCCGCACGTCCCTGACGCGGGGAGCCTCCAGGCCGACCCCTCCCCGGCGGACACCGGCGCTCCGGAGGCGAACACGCCCGGGGGGACCATGACACCCGCGCCGGGGACCGGCGACGCCCTGCCGTAGGGAAAACGCGGGCCGGTGTGCGGGCGGATCCCGGAAGGCGGACCGCGGACCGCGCACCGCTCCGGGCGCGGGACCGGCCAGCCTCGGCGCCGCTCCCCGCCCGGATTCCGCCCTCCGTCCCGGAGGCACCCCCCACGAGGTCCCCCCGGTTCCCGTGCGATCCCCCACGCACCACGTTCACGGCCTCCCCGCTCCCCCGTTCAGAGCGGCGGCGCGGCGGGCACGGTCAGGGCGGCCCTCCCCATGTCCAGCAGCAACTGCGCCATCCGCCGGCGCGACAGTTCTCCCCGGCTGTGCGGAGTGGAGTTGAGCAGCCCGAGCGCCGCGTGCACGGCGGCGCGCAGAACGGCGGGCGAGGCGCCCGGGCGCAGCTCGGCGAGCACACCCACCCACTGTTCGACGTAACCGCGCTGGAGGCGGCGCACCCGGCGCCGGTCGGTGTCGGTGAGGTTGCCCAGCTCACGGTCGTGCACGGTGATCAGGGCGGGCTCGTCCAGCGCGAAGGCGATGTGCCCGCGCAGCAGCGCGTCCAGGGCCTCCTCAGCGCCCACCGCCTGGGCCACCAGTTCCCGGCCCCGGCCCGCCAGACGATCGCTGACGTCCACCAGCACCTCGCCGAGCAGGGCCTGTTTGCCGGGGAAGTGCCGGTACAGGGCGGGGCCGGTGGTGCCGACGGCGCGCCCGAGGTCGTCGATGGACACACCCCGGTAACCGTGCTCGGCGAAGAGCCGCGCCGCCGCAGCCAGGATCGCCGTCCTGCGCCGACCCGCGGGTCTGACCGCCATCGACCCCTCCTCCTCGCACTGGTGACGCTCCGGGCCTGGACACCCATGTTAGTAGTTACTAACATCGCAGATGTTAGTGAGCATTAACACCCCTCCACGAGAGGACAACATGAGCAGGGCATCTGTGCTCGGCACCGCGGTGGACACCGCCGGGCCCGCCTTCGCCGCCAACGACGCGGCGAACCGCGCCCTCGCCCTGGAGCTGCGCGAGCGGATCGCGACCGCCGCTCTGGGCGGCCCGGAGAAGACCCGGGCACGGCACGTCGAACGCGGCAAACTCCTGCCGCGCGACCGTGTCGACCTCCTCCTGGACCCCGGCTCCCCCTTCCTGGAGATCTCGCCCCTGGCCGCCTACGGGCTCTACGGCCGGGACGGCCAGGACGCCCCCGGCGCCGGGATGATCGCGGGCGTGGGCCGCGTCATGGGCCGCCCGATGGTCGTGGTCGCCAACGACGCCACGGTCAAGGGCGGCAGCTACTACCCCATGACCGTCAAGAAGCACCTGCGCGCCCAGGAGGTGGCGCTGCACAACCGGCTGCCGTGCGTCTACCTCGCCGACTCCGGCGGCGCGTTCCTGCCCATGCAGGACGACGTGTTCCCCGACCGTGAGCACTTCGGCCGGATCTTCTACAACCAGGCCACCATGTCCAGGCTGGGCATCCCGCAGATCGCGGCGGTACTGGGCTCGTGCACGGCGGGCGGCGCCTACGTTCCGGCGATGAGCGACGAGGCGGTCATCGTCCGCGACCAGGGCACGATCTTCCTGGGCGGCCCTCCCCTGGTGAAGGCCGCCACCGGCGAGGTCGTCACCGCCGAGGAGCTGGGCGGCGGCGACCTGCACTCGCGGATCTCGGGGGTCACCGACCACCTGGCCGACGACGACGCCCACGCCCTGACCGTCGTCCGGCGCATCGCCGACACCCTGGGGCCGCCCGACCCTCCCGCCTGGGAGGTGCGCGAGCCCCGTCCCCCGGCGCTGGACCCCGAGGAGCTGTACGGGGTGGTGCCCGCCGACACCCGTACCCCCTACGACGTGCGCGAGGTCATCGGCCGTGTCGTGGACGGCAGCGAGTTCACCGAGTTCAAGGCCGAGTACGGCACCACGCTGGTCACCGGGTTCGCGCACGTCCACGGCCACCCGGTCGGGATCGTGGCCAACAACGGCATCCTGTTCGCCGAGTCCGCGCTCAAGGGAGCCCACTTCATCGAGCTGTGCGACCGGCGCGGCGTACCGCTGGTGTTCCTGCAGAACATCTCCGGATTCATGGTGGGGCGCGACTACGAGGCGGGCGGCATCGCCAAGCACGGCGCGAAGATGGTCACCGCGGTGGCGTGCGCCCGGGTCCCCAAGTTCACCGTGGTCATCGGCGGCTCCTTCGGCGCGGGCAACTACAGCATGTGCGGCCGGGCCTACTCCCCCCGCTTCCTGTGGATGTGGCCGGGCGCCCGCATCTCGGTGATGGGCGGCGAGCAGGCCGCCTCGGTGCTCTCCACCGTCCGCCGCGACCAGCTCGCCGCGCGCGGCGAGGAGTGGTCCGCCGAGGACGAGGAGGATTTCAAGGCCCCCATCCGCGACCAGTACGAGGAGCAGGGCAGCCCGTACTACTCCACCGCGCGCCTGTGGGACGACGGTGTGATCGACCCCGCCGACACCCGCGACGTGCTCGCCATGGCCCTGTCCGCCGCCCGCCACGTACCGCTGGAACCGGTGGGCTACGGCGTCTTCCGGATGTGAGGAACCCTTGACCACCACACCACGACCCCTGACCCCCGCGACGGTGCTCGTCGCCAACCGGGGCGAGATCGCGCTACGGATCATCCGCACCCTGAAGCACATGGGGATCGGCTCGGTGGCGGTGTACACCGACGCCGACGCGGACTCCCCGCACACCCTGGCCGCCGACCGCGCACTGCGGGTGGAGGGCTACCTGGACGCCGCCGCGATCGTGGCCGCCGCCCTGGACGGCGGCGCCACCATGGTGCACCCCGGCTACGGCTTCCTGTCCGAGAACGCCGACTTCGCACGGGCCTGCGCCGACGCCGGGCTGACCTTCGTCGGTCCGCCGCCCTCGGCCATCGAGGCGATGGGCGACAAGATCCGCGCCAAGGACACGGTGGCCGCCGCGGGCGTGCCCGTCCTGGGCGGGTTCACCGAGAAGCCCGGCCACCCCCTGGGCGACGACGCACTGCTCGACGCCGCCGCCGAGGTCGGCTACCCACTGCTCATCAAGCCCTCCGCCGGCGGCGGCGGCAAGGGCATGCGGGCCGTGCACTCCCCCGACGGGCTCGTCGCCGGCGCCGCGGCCGCCCGCCGGGAGGCCCTGGCCGCCTTCGGCGACTCCACCCTGCTGGTGGAGCGGCTGGTGCAGCGGCCCCGGCACATCGAGGTACAGGTCCTGGCCGACGGCCACGGCAACGTCGTCCACCTGGGCGAACGCGAGTGCAGCCTGCAGCGCCGCCACCAGAAGGTGGTGGAGGAGGCACCCTCCCCGCTGCTCACCGACGCCCAGCGCGCCACCATGGGCGAGGCCGCCGTGGCCGCCGCCCGCTCCTGCGGGTACGTGGGCGCGGGCACGGTGGAGTTCATCGCCGAGGCGGGCTCCGACGGTGAGCTGTCCTTCTCGTTCCTGGAGATGAACACCCGCCTCCAGGTGGAGCACCCGGTCACCGAGAAGGTCGTGACCGTGCGCGGCGAGCGCGGCGTCGACCTGGTCGAGCTCCAGGTGCTGGTGGCGACGGGCGAGCCGCTGCCCTTCGTCCAGGAGGACGTGTCCTGGCACGGGCACGCCGTGGAGTCGCGGATCTACGCCGAGGACGCCGACCGGGGCTTCCTGCCCACGGGCGGCCCGGTCCTGTCCCTCGTCGAGCCCTCCGGCCACGAGGTCCGGGTGGACTCGGGAATCGCCGTGGGCGTCGAGATCACCTCCGCGTTCGACCCGATGCTCGCCAAGGTGATCACCTGGGGCCCCGACCGCGCCAAGGCGCTGCGCCGGATGGACCACGCCCTGGCCGGGTACCTGCTGCTCGGCTGCGTCACCAACACCGCGTTCCTGCGCCGCCTGCTGCGCCACCCGCGCGTGGTGGCCGGCGACCTGAGCACCGACCTGATCGAGTCCGACCCGCCCGAACCCGCCCCCGAGACCGTTCCCGAGGACGTGTACGCGGCTGCGGCCCTGGACCACCAGCTGGATCTGGAGGGGCCCGCCACCGCGGACCGGTTCGCCGTCCCCGACGGGTGGCGGATGGGCGAACGGGCGTGGACGCCGTGGCGGCTGCGGGCGCCCCGGCACGACTCCGCCGTCGTCCGCGTACGGCGTGTGGGGCGGGACACCTACCGGGTGCGTGTGGGCGACGGAGCATCCGCCGCGGCCCGGGCCCGCCGCTCCCCCGACGGAGCCTGGCTGCGAGTCACCTACGCGGGTCGCACGAGCACCTACACCCTTGCCCACGACCCGGCCACCGCGCACCGGTGGCTGGGCACGGAGGGCACCGCGTGGACCCTGCACGAGGAGCCGGTGGCCGCCGCCCTGCGCGACGACGAGGCCGCCGCCGACGGCACGGTCCGCAGCCCCATGCCCGGAACGGTGCTCGACGTCCCGGTCCGGGTGGGACAGGCGGTACGGGCGGGGACCCCGCTCGCCGTCGTCGAGGCCATGAAGATGGAGCACTCCGTCACCTCACCCGTCGACGGGACCGTCGCGACCGTGGCGGTGCGTCCCGGCGCGTCCGTACCCATGGACGCCGTCCTGGTCACCGTCGAGCCCGTACGGGACGAACCCGCCGACACCCAGGGCGTGTCCGCCCCCGCCACCAGCGAGGAGAACCAACGATGAACCGTCACCAGCTCTCGACCGAGCACGCCGACCTACGTGCCGCCGTGGAGGAGTTCGCGCGCAGCGAGGTCGCCCCGGTCATCGGCGACTACTACGAGCGGGAGGCCTTCCCGTACGAGATCGTCGCCAAGATGGGCCGGATGGGCCTGTTCGGGCTGCCCTTCCCCGAGGAGCACGGGGGCATGGGCGGCGACTACTTCGCGCTGTGCCTGGCGCTGGAGGAGCTCGCCCGGGTGGACTCGTCGGTGGCCATCACCCTGGAGGCGGGGGTGTCCCTGGGCGCGATGCCCATCTACCGGTTCGGCACCGACGACCAGAGGAAGACCCACCTGCCGAAGCTGTGCTCGGGCGAGGCGCTGGGGGCGTTCGGGCTGACCGAGCCGGACGGCGGCTCCGACGCGGGAGCCACGAAGACCAACGCGCGCCTGGAGGGCGGCGAGTGGGTGATCAACGGGACGAAGTCCTTCATCACCAACTCGGGCACGGACATCACCGCCCTGGTGACGGTGACCGCCGTGACGGGGCGGCGGGAGGACGGGCGGCCGGAGATCTCCTCGATCCTGGTGCCCGCGGGCACGCCGGGCTTCTCGGTGGGCCAGAAGTACTCGAAGGTGGGCTGGAACGCCTCCGACACCAACGAGCTGGTGTTCGAGGACTGCCGGGTGCCCGAGGCCAACCTGGTCGGCGAGCGCGGACGCGGGTACGCGCAGTTCCTGCGGATCCTGGACGAGGGCCGCATCGCCATCGCGGCGCTGTCGGTCGGCCTGGCGCAGGGGTGCGTGGACGAGAGCGTGCGCTACTCCCACGAGCGGCACGCCTTCGGCAACTCCATCGGCACCTACCAGGCGATCCAGTTCAAGATCGCCGAGATGGAGTCGCGGGCGCACACCGCGCGGCTGGCCTACTACGACGCGGCCTCGCGGATGCTGGCGGGCGAGCCGTTCAAGAAGGAGGCGGCGATCGCCAAGCTGGTGGCCTCCAACGCCGCCATGGATAACGCGCGCGACGCCACACAGGTGTTCGGCGGCTACGGGTTCATGAACGACTACCCGGTGGGCCGGTTCTACCGGGACGCCAAGATCCTGGAGGTCGGTGAGGGCACCAGCGAGGTGCAGAAGATGCTCATCGCCCGTGAGCTGGGCCTGCCCGCCTAGTCCTAGTCCCGCCCGTGAGGACGAGCCCCGGAGGATGTCGCCCCGAAGGCACCTTTCACCTCACCACCACGGTGCCTATTGTCCGTCGGGGTGCCTTCTTCCGGGCGCCGCCACGGATTGTCCGTGGCCGGTTCCGGACATTATCCACCCTGGGTGCTCATGCCATTACCAGAGGTTCAGGAGAAAGCGACAAACCGCGCGAGACGGGGCGTGAAAAGGTACGCGGGTCCTGCGGAGCGCCGTGTTCACGCAGGTAGTGACCGTGCAGGTCGCTCTCGACGGTGATGCCGAGACCGAATCGGGTAGACAGGGGATGGAACACGAGGGCTCTGTGAACTCCGGTGAGTCACCGGGGAACAGCACCGAGGGGTGACAAGTCCCCGTAATCAACACAGAATGGACCCGTACCACCAGAACGGGTCCCTGAGTTCCCGGACCCGGCCACCTCGCGGTGGGCTCCTGGCGGGGCCCACGGTCGACCACATCCCCCGCCCGGAGGAGACACCGGATGGAAGGCGCCCTGCCTGTGATCGCGCTGGCCGCCGTCGTCATGTCGGCTGGCGCGGTCGTGGTCGCCGCGCACTTTCGCAAGGAGCGCACAGCCGAACTGCGGAGCTGGGCGCGCACGCACGGATGGACCTACACCGACCACCTCTCGCGTCCCCTGGGGGAGGCCGCCCTTCCCCGATCCACCGTCGGTCCGCACCCGCGCGCCGAACACGTACTCACCGGTCGCCGCGGCCAGTACCCGGTGGTCGCCTTCGAGCAGACGCACACGATGGGCAGGGGCACGGGCAGGGTCCGGCACGCCTACCGGATCGTGGCCGTGCGCACCCCCGGGCCCAACGCCGAGCTGCGGATCCTGCGCAGGCGGGACCGGGGCATCTCCGACGACACCTTCGACAGCGCCTTCCACGCCTCGGGTAACGACCCCGCGTTCACCGGGGCCGTACTCGACGGCGTGGTCACCAAGTGGCTGCTGGCCGACCCCCGGTCGCGGTCCCTGCCCGTGCACTTCAGCGGGGACTACGTCCTCACCTGGGCGGCCATGCGGCTGGACCCCGACCGTGCCCTGACCGTCGCCGACTACCTGATCGACCTCGTGGAGCGGATCCCCGACGAGGCCTGGAAACGGCGTGCCCCGGGCCGCTGAGCGGCGCCGCCACCGGTACGTACGCCGTCCAGGTGTGCTGCCCGCCCGCGAGGGGCGGATAAGATCCGCTTGCCCCGTAGCAACAAGGAGTAGCACCCCCATGAGCGACCCCAACGCGACGCACCGCATCTCGCGCGCGGACCTGTTCCGCGACGACGAGGAGGAGACCACCCCGGACCCCAACGCGACCGCCCGCATCTCCCGAGCGGACCTGTTCGGCGACGACGAGGACCCCCCGGCGCAGGGCGACGAGCGCTGAGGCCCCCCGAACGGCGAAGCGCCCATCCGTTCCCCTCGGATGGGCGCTCCTCCCGCGTCGTGCCCCGCACGGGGCGGTGCCGGGCGGCCGGACGCGTCAGCGGCGCTCGCGGACGGCGGCCACGATCTCGGCCACCGCCTCGTCCACCGGCACACCGTTGTTCTGCGAGCCGTCCCGGTAACGGAAGGACACCGCGTCCTTGCTGATGTCCTCGTCGCCGGCCAGCAGCATGAAGGGCACCTTCTGCTTCTGGGCGTTGCGGATCTTCTTCTGCATACGGTCGTCGCTGGCGTCCACCTCGACGCGGACGCCCTCGGCGCGCAGCTTGGCGGCGACCTCCTGCAGGTAGGGCACGTGCTCGTCGGCGATGGGGATGCCGACGGCCTGCACCGGGGCCAGCCAGGCCGGAAAAGCGCCCGCGTAGTGCTCCAGCAGGACGGCGAAGAACCGCTCGATGGAGCCGAACAGGGCGCGGTGGATCATCACCGGACGCTGGCGCGAGCCGTCGGCGGCGGTGTACCGCAGGTCGAACAGCTCGGGCAGGTTGAAGTCCAACTGGATGGTGGACATCTGCCAGGTACGGCCGATGGCGTCCTTGGCCTGCACCGAGATCTTGGGGCCGTAGAAGGCGGCCCCGCCCGGGTCCATGACCAGGTTCAGACCCTGCTTCTGCGCGGCGTCGCGCAGGGTCTCGGTGGCCTCCGCCCACACCTCGTCGCCGCCGACGTACTTCTCCGGGTCCTTGGTGGACAGCTCCAGGTAGAAGTCGTCCAGGCCGTAGTCGCGCAGCAGGTCGAGCACGAAGGTCAGCAGCGAGTCCAGCTCGTCGGCCATCTGCTCCTTGGTGCAGTAGATGTGCGCGTCGTCCTGGGTGAAGCCGCGGGCGCGGGTCAGGCCGTGCACCACGCCCGACTTCTCGTACCGGTACACGGTGCCGAACTCGAACATGCGCAGCGGCAGCTCACGGTAGGAGCGCCCGCGCGCGTCGAAGATCAGGTTGTGCATCGGGCAGTTCATCGGCTTGAGGTAGTAGTCCTGGCCGCCGTCGAGCTGCATGGGGGGGTACATCCCGTCCGCGTACCAGCTCAGGTGCTGGGACTTCTCGAACAGGGTGCTCTTGGTGGCGTGCGGGGTGTAGACGAACTCGTACCCGCTCTCCTCGTGCCTCTTGCGGGAGTAGTCCTCCATCACCCGGCGGATGGTGCCGCCCTTGGGGTGGAAGACCGCCAGGCCCGAGCCGATCTCGTCCGGGATGGAGAACAGGTCGAGCTCGGAGCCGAGCTTGCGGTGGTCGCGCTTCTCGGCCTCCTCCAGGAAGGTCAGGTACTCCTTGAGGGCTTCCTTGCTCTCCCACGCGGTGCCGTAGACGCGCTGCAGCTGCGGGTTGGTCTCCTTGCCCCGCCAGTAGGCGGCGGCGGTGCGCATGAGCTTGAAGGCCGGGACGACGCGGGTGGTGGGCAGGTGCGGCCCGCGGCACAGGTCCTTCCAGCACAGTTCGCCGGTGCGCGGGTGGACGTTGTCGTAGATGGTCAGCTCGCCGGCTCCGACCTCCACCCCCGCGCCCTCGGCGGCCTCGGCGGTGCCGCCCTTGAGGCCGATCAGCTCCAGCTTGTAGGGCTCGGTGGCCAGCTCGGCGCGGGCGTCCTCGTCGGAGACGACGCGGCGGTCGAAGCGCTGCCCCTGCTTGATGATCTGCTGCATCCTCTTCTCGATGCTCTTCAGATCGGCGGGGGTGAAGGGCTCGGCGACGTCGAAGTCGTAGTAGAAGCCGTTCTCGACGGGCGGGCCGATGCCCAGCCTGGCCTCGGGGAAGAGCTCCTGGACGGCCTGGGCGAGGACGTGCGCGGTGGAGTGGCGCAGGATCGCCCGGCCCTCCTCGGAGCCGATGGTGACCGGCTCGACGGTGTCACCGTCGTGCAGCTCCCGGGCGAGGTCGCGCGGTTCGCCGTTGACCAGCGCCGCGATGACGGTCCTGCCGTCGGCCTCCAGTGCCTGCCCCGCCGTGGTGGTGGCCGCCACCGCACGCGGGGTTCCGGCGAGGGTGATGTGCAGCTCAGGCGCGGCGGACACGGTGACTCCTAGGAAGACGTGGACGGCTGTCGAACGCGCGGCGACCGCCCAGTACGGGCGGTCGGGCGTCCGCCTCCGATGCTATCGGCTCCGGAACGGATCCGCCTCGGTCGTCCACAGGTCGCCCGGTGTCCCCGGCGCCCGCGGACTCCCTCTCCCCCGGCCACGGGGCCGGGAGATTCGGCTGTGGATTCGGTCCAGGGTTCGGGTACTCCGATCCGTGTTCGGGTGAAGGGGGACGGACGGGGCACAAGTGTGGGCAGAGGTTTGTTCTGGCAGGAGTCGCCCTTTCCAGAACTGTCCACAGCCTTACGGAAGACCATTGATCCCGACATCGGGATCGGTGAGAATCAGCAGACATCCGACCACCGCCGACCACCGTCCCCAGTCGACCCGAATGCACCCACTCGTTTCGACCGAATACTGTGAGCGCATGTCACCGAGCCCACCGAACGGCCCGCCGGCCCCGGAGACATCCCCCAGACGCCCTACCCGTATGCGCAGGTGGCGGCGGCTACGAGCGAGGCTGCGCCTGTTCCGCAGGCGCATGCACACCCACCCGGCCCTGCGCCTGCCCTGGCGCATCCTCGTGGGGACCGTCGGCACCATCGTGATCCTGGCCGGGCTCATCATGCTGGTCGTTCCCGGCCCCGGTCTGGCCGCCGTCGTCCTCGGCCTGGTCATCATCAGCACCGAGTTCCGCTGGGCCCGGCGGCTGGTGCGGCCCGCCCAGGTGTGGTTCCACCGCGCGGAGCGGTACGGGATTCGGCTCAGGAACGACCTCCTCCGACGTGTCCGGGAGCGCAGGTCGGCCCGGCGGCGCACCCTGCCCGACACACCCTCCGCCGAGTAGAGAACGGTCTCCCGGCGGAGCGGACGTGCGCCCCCCCGTGCCCGCGGGCGCACAAGGAGAGTGGGGCCGGGTTCCGTGTGACACGGAACCCGGCCCCTCTTCGATGTGGGCGATACTGGACTCGAACCAGTGACCTCGTCGGTGTGAACGACGCGCTCTAGCCAACTGAGCTAATCGCCCCCAAACGCTGTCCTGCCCGCTCTGCGGTTCGGACAAGAAAAACTCTAGCGCATGTCCGAGGGTGGTCGGCGCACGCGGACGCACCCGACGGTTACACCAGTGTGTGACAGAGATCACATTACCTTTCCAAAAGGTTCGTGGGAGTGTCTGCTGTCGGGCCCGAACCCTGCAGTGATAGGGAGTTCCAACCCCCACGGCCCCGTCGGGAAGCACCCTGACATGACCTTCGGGTGACGTGGGACACCCGACATGGGGAAATCTTTGGTTTCTCCTGGTCATTACAGTGACGAAGGATCGTGGAGCCGTGCAGCGGCGCGCTGGACCCGCTGGGCGGGCAGCGAGACCTCCGGTCCCAATCCCACCAAGAAAGCCTCCGTACTCACGTCATGTTCCGCGGGAAGCCGCGTTGGAGCGGGTGAGACGGCAACCGACCCGCGCCGCGACAGCAAGGGCGGACGAGAAAAGGTTTGGCGAACATGAACAGTAGCGACACCACTGCCACCGCCGAGCTGGGCCTGCGGCTCGTGGTCCCCGAACGCACAGCGGTCCCGTTGGTCGCACGAGTCGACTACAGCGCTGAGGACCCGTACGCGATTCGGGTTGCCTTCCACACCGGCGAGGACAACCCAGTCGAGTGGATCTTCGCCCGTGAGCTCCTCACGGTCGGCATCGTGCGTCCGGTCGGCGAGGGCGACGTCCGGGTGTGGCCCTCCAAGGACGACCACGGCGACCGCGGTGTGAGCATCGCGCTCTCCTCCCCCTTCGGTCAGGCCGAGTTCGACACCCAGGTCGCCCCGCTGGCCGAGTTCCTGCACAAGACCTACGAGATCGTTCCGGCGGGCCAGGAGGGCCAGTTCGTGGACCTCGACGAGGAGATCCAGCAGCACCTCCACTCCTGAGCCCGTGTTCCCTCCCAGGAGCCGCTAGGGCAGCACGACCGACATGACCTGAGGGGCGGCGCGTGACGCGCCGCCCCTCAGCCGTGTACGGGCGTGTCAGGGATCGATGTCGGCCGCGGAGCGCTCGGCGAACACCGCCATGGCCTTGGCGGTGACCGGGCCGGGCTCCTTGGACACCTCCCGGCCGTCGATGCGCAGGACCGACTGCACGTCGCGCCCGGTGGAGGTCAGGAAGGCCTCGGTGATCTCGGGGAGTCGCTCCATGGGGACGTCCTCCTCCTCACCGCCGAACCACTCCAGGACGAGTTCGCGGGTGATACCCGCCAGCGGCCCGGCCGACAGCGGCGGAGTGACCAGCCTGCCGTCCAGCACCACGAAGACGTTGCTGCCGGTTCCCTCGCACAGGTTGCCGCTCACGTTGCGGAACACCGCCTCGCTGGCACCGCGCCGCTTGGCGTGGGCCAGGGCGCGCACGTTCTCGGCGTAGGAGGTGGTCTTGAGCCCGGCCAGGGCACCGAACTCGTTGCGCGGCCAGGGGGCCAGCGCCACGTCGGTGTGCGGGGCGATCCCGGGGAAGGGCCCCAGGGCGACGATGGCCGTCTGGTCGCCCGGGGCGCGGTCCGAGCCCAGCGGTCCGGCGCCGTCGGTGACGGTGATACGCACCCTGGCGTCGGTCAGGTCGGGGTTGGCCGCCACGGCCTGGGCGACTCCGTCGGCGATCAGCCCCAGGTCGGGCTCCGCCATGCCCAGGCCCTCGGCGGAGCGGGCCAGCCGCCTCAGGTGGCGGGTGAGGGCGAACGGGCGGCCGTCCTGGGCCCGCACCGTCTCGAAGACCCCGTCCCCCACCGTGATCCCGTGGTCGGCCACGGGGATCCGTGCCTCGCTCTCGTCCACGACGGCGCCGCGGCCGTATCCGGCACCCGCTATCCACACCCTCATTTCCAACCCCCAAGTTCTCAGGCGCCCAGGTCGGGCCGGTGTCCACCGATCCTCCCACCTCACCCCCGTTCCGGGGCCCGCGCTCCCCGTACCCGCCGCCCCCGCGGGTTGGCAAGTCCTGTGACCAGCACCGGCCGCCGGTCCGTTTCCCACGCCGTGCCACAGTGCCATCGCGACTGGTCACACGCTTCGACCCCGTGGGCTTCCCGCCCTGGACACGCCGTGGCGGCCGGACAGATAAGTTACGAATGACTATCATCTGGGCAACGCTTATGCGGGACCGGTGGCAGCCGATCGAACTCCTCCCCCACAGGACGGTCAGCGGCGGCCCGCAGTCCGCGTGTCCCAGTCACGCATCACCAACGGACAGAGCAAAGAGAGACATGACCCCACCGAGTACCGCCCGCGGAGAGCTCAGCTGGCTGCTGGACGATCTCCTCACCCGTGCCTCCGGGACGCAGCACGCCATCGTCCTGTCCACCGACGGCCTCCTCATGGCCACCTCCAGTGAACTGGACCGCCCCGCCGCCGAGCACCTGTCCGCGATCGCCTCGGGGCTGCACAGTCTCGCGGGCGGAGCCAGCAAGCAGTTCTCGGCGGGCGACATCCGCCAGAGCATCATCGAGATGGACCGCGCCTTCCTCTTCGTGGCCGCGGCCGGAGAGGGCGCCTGCATGGCGCTGATGTCGGACGCCGACAGTGACGTGGGACTGATCGCCTACGAGATGAACAAGGTGATCGAGAGGGTCGGCCAGTACCTCTCGGCGCCTCCCCGGCCCGACATGCCCTCCACACCCGCCCAAGTGGAGAAGTAGTTCCCGCCGCCTCGGCGGGTCGTCCACAGGACCTGCCACGGCGGGGCTCGGGAGTGCTCCGTGGAACCGATTTCGCGCTTGGCCGGGGAATCCGCTAGAGTTCTCAGAGCAGCGAACGGCGCTGACGGGGCAACCCCGAGGCCGCTGGACTCGCCGCGCGGACGTGGCTCAGCTGGTAGAGCATCACCTTGCCAAGGTGAGGGTCGCGGGTTCGAATCCCGTCGTCCGCTCGAACGGTTCGACCCCGTCGCTCCATGGGCGGCAGGGTGGTTCCGGCTCCGGGGTCCGCCCCGGTGCGCACGCGGACGTGGCTCAGCTGGTAGAGCATCACCTTGCCAAGGTGAGGGTCGCGGGTTCGAATCCCGTCGTCCGCTCGGAGAGGCCCGCATGGGTGTCACTCGACGACTCCCCATGTCGTTCCGGCGGAGTGGCCGAGTGGTTGAGGCAAGGGACTGCAAATCCCTGCACACGGGTTCGATTCCCGTCTCCGCCTCGTAGCAGGCTTTACCTCGTTTTCCATGAGGGCGATTAGCTCAGTTGGTTAGAGCGCTACCTCGACACGGTAGAGGTCACAGGTTCGAGTCCTGTATCGCCCACCACAGCTTCTGCAGGTCAGGGGCCGTCCAACGGTCCTCTTCAGATTTCACTGGCTTCGGCTATGGAGAGAATCTGGAGATGATCTTGCATCTCCCCTCTCACGAAGCCTTCCGCTCGCCCTCCACAGGGTAGTGCTCACTCAGCCGCGGGACCATCTCCATCAGCCGATCCCGCTCCCCCGGACTCAGCGCGCGCACGCTCGCCTGGAACCTCTGCTCCAGCGCGGTCAGCACCTGAGCCTTCATCGTCGGGGTCACGTGCTCGTAGACGTTGGCCATGCCCGGCATCCGGTGCCCGAGCCGAGCCGCCCGTGCCACCTCCGGGATCCCGTCCTCCGCCAACCACGTGCGGTGGGTGTGACGTCCCTCATTGAAGGTGAAGCCCGGCAGGATCGGCGTACGCAGCCATCCCAGCTCGCTACTGGAGTCACCGTCCCACGCGGGCCGCCAGAACCGGGAGCGGAAGTTGCCCCGCCGAAGCATCCCGCCACGGCTACCGGTGAACACCAACCCTTCGCTGTCGGCCACCAGGTCGGTGTAGACCGCTTCGAGGAAGTCAGGAAGCTGTAGCCAGCGCTTGCCCGCCGGGGTCTTGGGGCGCTTGGCCTTGGACATCTTTCCACCGGACTCGCGCAAAGGTGCGCGCACCGGGACGGCCCGGTTCACCTCGTCGTACTCATGGGGTTCCAACGCCACCAGCTCCGACCAGCGCGCACCGGTGTAGCCGTCCATCAGCGCCAGCACGAACCCCGCCCGCCCGAAGGTGTGGTGCAACCGCATCGCCGCCCGCAGCACCTGCACCGGGGTGGCCGTCTGCCGGTCGGCCTCGTAGTCACCGGAGGAGACCCGGACCCCGTTGCACGGGTTGGCGGGGATGCGGCGGGCGCGCACCGCCACACTGAGGACCGTGGAGAACAGGGCGAAGACCGAGGACACACTCGGTTCGGCCAGCTCCTCGTGCAGCTCGTTGACCCAGGCCTGGATCTCGATGTGGCTGTTGAAGATGCTGATCAGCGGCCAGTCCTCCCACTGCGGCAACAGATGGGTGTCCAGGTAGGACTGGTATTTGGCCCGCGTGGTCTCCGCCAGGCGCGCCTGACCGAACCAGTCTTGAGCGAAGTCACCGAAGGCCATCTCGCAGTCCTGGGGCGAGATCCACGTACGGCGCCGCACCTCGGCTTCCTGCTCCTCCGCCCAGTGCAGAGCGGCTTCCTTCGTGTCGAACCCCGACTTGGACCCCCAGGTGCCGTCAGGGCGCTTGTAGCGGGCTCGCCAGGTCTTGGCGAGCCGTTCGGCGTAAGCCATGCGTACTCCTTGCGTACGTGCTCATTCGGACGTTTGCTGGCGGGCGTTCCCGGACACGGGGGCGCGGTGTCCGGAGCGGATGATCTGCTCAAGGTCGCTGGAGCTGAAGCGCAGGTGCTTACCGATAAAGGTGCAAGGCACCTGCCGCGCGGAGGCGCGCTTACGCAGCCAGGACTCGGGGACCCTGAGCAGGGCTGCGGCCTCTTCGGGGGTGAAGACCTCCGGAAGCGGGTCCGCGGCCTTGCCCTGCCGACCGCCAGAGCCTGCAGAGTAGCGGCGTTTTCCCTGTTCAGGCGCTCTTCTGCCGTGCTGGTTCGGGGGAACTGTGCCGTCGCTCATCCGGTCCTTCTCTCCCATGCCGCGGCACTGGAGACCGTGCTGTGGCATGCCGTCCTTCCCGGGATCTCCGACGTGTCCTCGTGCATCGGCACCTCAGCCGCCTTCGCCGAGAAATGCGGCATCAGCCTCCTGGGCGAGCAGGTGCCGCACGGCAGCACACGCCTGCTGTGGCACCACGCCGTTGCCGAGCGCCTGGAGCTGGGCGCTGCGCGGCAACCCAAGCTCGGAACCGGTCACCCACCCCACGGGCAGGCCCATCATCCACTCGACCAGTGCGGCACTCAGCCGGGGCTGTCCCCGGGTTCCGGTTTCGGTGGGCGGGGGTGCCGACCATCCGAGCACCGATTCCCATCGACGGATCGCGGGCTCGTATTGGTCCCATGCGTACGCGAACGGCGGGGCTTCGGTGCCGTGTTGCCGGTGTGCGTACCGATAGCCACGGAGGGCAGTGTGGGGCGCCCGTGTGAATCCCGCTGACGGGGACTTCCTTTGGTGGCGTCGCTGGCCAAGGGGGTGGGCAGCAGCGGGCTGCCGCTGCGCCTGCGGGTGCTGGTGTGCGCAGTACGGGTGCCTGCGTACGCGGGAGTGTGGGGCGGGTGGCAGAGCACATCGCCAACTCGCACTTGCCGCTTCTGTCGCGTACGCCGCCGAGGGGCGGACGAACCCCGGTGACCATCGCTGGCGCACGGGGTGGGCAGCAACGAAGACGCGTTCCCTGCGGTGGCAGGCGCCGACGTCGCTGGCGCGTACGCAACACCAGCTCGCGTCATACCCCGCGCGGGCCAGGTCTGCGAGTACGCGGTCGAGTCCTCTGCCCCGCCAGCGCAGGGCAGCCACGTTCTCCAGTACGAGCAGGTGCGGTCGTAGATGGCGAACGGCGTCCATGACGTGGTGCCACACACCTGAGCGTGTTCCTTTCTCGATCCCACTGCCTGGGCCGGCTGAGCTGACGTCTTGGCAGGGGAAGCCTGCGGTGATCACATCGGGGCGTTCCACCGTCGGCCAGCGCACCGTCGTCAGGTTCCCGAGATTGGGGACGTCGGGGAATCGGTGCGTGAGCAGCCGGGTGATGTGGGAGTCGTGATCGGCTGTCCAGAGCAAACGGGCGTTGCCGTCCAGCGCCGCGGCCACACCCATGTCCAGACCGGCATAGCCCGTGCACAGGGAGCCGATCGAGACCGTGGCGGCGTCAGGGGTTGCGGACGGGCGCGGCAGCAAGGTCGCGGTCATCGGATACCGCCCCCGTCCACCGGTGCGTCGGGGCCGCGACCGTGGCATGCCCACGGCACGCACCCACCCAGGGCGGTATCGGGGCCGGTGCTCAGATCGGCTTGGTCCAGGGGGACGCGGTCGGGGTGGAGGTAGTAGAGGGTGCCGGGCGGCATGCCGAGCTGTGGGGCCTCAGGGTGGTCGTGCCGCAGGGTGGCATCCACCGCGACCGCTTCGGCAAACGCTGCCGAGTCGGTGTACCGCAGGCGTGCCCAGCCATGGTTGGACCGGTGAGGGCATGCCACACATGCCATATCCGGTCCGTCCTCCAGCCCGTGGTGGTGCAGGAGCGCCCGGCAGTCTCGACTCGTCCACCCGATGTCGACCAAGGGCCGGCGGAAGAGGACGTAGCGCGGACCCGTGGGCAGAGGGAAACGGACGTGTTCGAGACCGGCCCCTGTGGCGCATTCGGCCACGACCCCGCCGGGGACCGGGTTGGAGCGGGGGTAACCCAACAAACGGCGGATGCGGTGGGTCAGGGCCACCGCTGTGCTGCGTGCGCAGCCCTCGGGAAGCCGTCCGGGAGCGCCATCCGGGTGGAGGGCGAACAACGGAAGCGGGCAGAGAGCGCCGCCGGGGTTGAGGGTGCGGTGGGCGATCGGTGCGGTCTTGACGGGTTCCCAGCCCATGGCGGCCTGGAGCGCGACACGTCGTAGGCGCTCCAGCATGCGGTAGCCGGTGGGCGGGTACCACCCGGTGTCGGGTATGAGCACTGCGTCGAAGGGGGGCAGCGCCCGGTGGGCGGCCAGAATGAGCAGGGCGGTGGCTCCAGGGCTGCTGTCCAGCAGCAACACTCGCAGCCTCGGCCGTGGGGTTCGTGGTCTCATCGCGTGGTCGGCCGGTGTCGAACGCCTCTACCTATCAAGAGGACCTAGGGACCCGATTTCGCTCACGTGGCGGCAGACAATGCGTACGCAAGACCTTCGCTGGGTGAGGTGCCCAAGCAGGACGACTCCGTAGTCGAGCTGAGGCCACTCCTGCAGGCAGGAAAAGGGCCGACGATAGATCCGGAACCGGAGCGGCCACAAGAACGAGAAACAGCTCCATCTCACATACCAACAGGTACGAGGGCTCCTTCTACAGGTGCGGAGACAAGCTCAAGCCCGAGTCATTTGACAGCGGATTACCCCGTAGACGCGGACAAGAGCCCTCGCATCTCTCCGAGATACCTGCGTGCTTACCTCCACAGATGCGGGCACGAGAGCCGCGACCGATAGGAGTGTTGAAGTTGTGTTGAGCGCAGCGGGGATGTCAGTGGAAACGCAGCCAACTTGTCAGTGGTCGGCGCAGTGAAGATGTCAGGGCCGCGCAAGCCAGTCCTGATGTAGAGAGTGACCAGGTTCGGCCAGGTGCCTATGCCCCGTCGTCGGCTGGCTACGGTCGCCCTATGAACACCACCCCCTCACCCCCGCGGCTAGCCTGGCGGAAGCGTCTCCTGGTACGAGCCACCCGGTTGCGTGAGCGCCTCGCTCGGCGACGCCGTGGACTGTCCTGGACCGCGGTCACCGCCGGCGGGCTCGGAGCGGCCGTGGCGTTGTGGCCCCTGGCCACAACGATCTGGGATCTGCTCGGGTTCACCGAGGGTCAGACCTGGCGCGTGGTCGCAGTGGGGGTGTGCGCTCTGCTACTGGCCGCCGGTGTGGTGGGGGTGAACTGGAAGCGCACCACTCCGGTGCGGTTGGTCTGGCTGATCCTGACTGCCTGGGCGCTCGCCGCGGGCGCGGTCGCGGCCATGACCGCCCTGGCGTGGCTGGTGCTCGACACCCCCCAGTGGAAGCCGCCCGGGGAACTCACCCCCAAGGACCTGGACGCGATCGCCACCCGCGCCTTCGCCATCGTCGCCGGCCTGGGCGGCGTGGCCCTGCTCGTGATCGCCTACCGGCGCCAACGCACCACCGAGGCGGGGGAAGAGCGTGAGGTGTCGAAGCTGTTCACCGACACCTTCGACAGCGCCAGCGACAAGCTCGGCAGTGAGCACGCCGCCGTGCGCCTGGCCGGAGTCCACGCCTTGGCCCGGTTGGCCGACGAAGCTCCCGAGGGGCGCGAGGACCTGGTGCAGATGGTCATCGACGTGTTGTGCGCCTACTTGCGCATGCCCTACACGCCTGCACCTGATGACCTGCCCAAGAATGCTTCTAAGGCACGGCGCGAGGAACATCGTGAGCACGAACTGGAGTTTGCCTCCTTCCGTGAGGTGCGCCACACCATCATTCGCATCATCGGCAACCATCTTCGCGAACCCACCCGCTGGCGCGGCAAGGACTACGACTTCACCGGCGTCGTCTTCGACGGAGGCAATCTGACCGGCGCTCACTTCACCGGCGGGAGGGTGGACTTCACCGAGGCTCGGTTCACCGACGGGAAGGTGTTCTTCGTCAAAGCCCGGTTCACCGGTGCGGAGGTGTTCTTCGTCAAGACGCGGTTTGTCGGCGGGAAGGTGGGGGGCGTGTTCTTTCGCGGAGCTGAGTTCTCTAAGGCGAAGGTGTTCTTCAGCGAGGCTATGTTCTCCGGTGGGGAGGTGTCCTTCGAAGAGGCCGAGTTCTCCGCCGCACAGGTGTCCTTCTTCAAAACCGTGTTCTCCGGGGGTGAAGTGAACTTCCAGGGGACCAAGTTCCTGGGCGCGAGGATGGCTTTCCCCGGGGCAGAGTTCTCAGGGGCCCAAGTGTCCTTCAGCGAAGCCGACTTCCGACACCCCGACTTCTCCGACAAGGTTGAGCTTCCCCACACGTGGGTCTCCTTCGGCGGAGCCAAGTTCTCTGACGGGACGGTGAGTTTCGATAAGGCCGCAGGTATGTGCCCTGAGGGGCTACTGATAGCGATGACACACGGAGAGCCCGGGGTAGTGTGCTTGCCCGAGCAGTGGCAGCCGGTTGCCGACAGAAGCGGCAAGCAGGAGGGGCCAGGACCATCTGCTGATGCGCCTGGTCACTGACATCCTCACTGCGCCAACCACTGTCATCTTCGCTGCGCTCAACAAGTTGATTGTTGACGGCCACGGGGATGGGTGTTGAGCGACAGCGTTGTGTCACTGGAAACGACAGCCCCCTGTCACCGATGACGACAATTCGCTGTCACTGCTGTTGAGCGCAACGAAGCTGTCAGGGCCGCACTAGCCAGTCCTGATGCAGGAGATGACCGGGTTCGGCCAGGTGCCCACACCCCGCCTGTGGCTGGCTACGGTCACACCATGACCACCCACCCCTCACCCCCGCGGCCCCCTTGGCGCGAACGCCTCAAGGAACGACTCACCCGGCTGAGTGAACGCCTCGACCGGCGACGCCGTGGACTGTCCTGGACCGCGGTCACCGCCGGCGGGCTCGGAGCGGCCGTGGCGCTGTGGCCCCTGGCCACAGCGGTCTGGGACCTGCTCGGCCTCACCAACGGCCAAACCTGGCGCGTGGTCGCAGTGGGGGTGTGCGCTCTGCTACTGGCCGCCGGTGTGGTGGGGGTGAACTGGAAACGGATCACACCGGTGCGGTTGGTCTGGCTGATCCTGGCCACCTGGACGGTCGCCGCGGGCGCGGTCGCGGCCATGACCGCCCTGGCGTGGCTGGTGCTCGACACCCCCCAGTGGAAGCCGCCCGGGGAACTCACCCCCAAGGACCTGGACGCGATCGCCACCCGCGCCTTCGCCATCGTCGCCGGCCTGGGCGGCGTGGCCCTGCTCGTGATCGCCTACCGGCGCCAACGCACCACCGAGGCGGGGGAAGAGCGTGAGGTGTCGAAGCTGTTCACCGACACCTTCGACAGCGCCAGCGACAAGCTCGGCAGTGAGCACGCCGCCGTGCGCCTGGCCGGAGTCCACGCCCTGGCCCGGTTGGCCGACGAAGCTCCCGAGGGGCGCGAGGACCTGGTGCAGATGATCATCGACGTGCTGTGCGCCTACCTACGCATGCCCTATGCTCCCGCGCCCGGCGGGCTGAGTGTGAACGCCGACGACGCCCAACACGAGGACCACCGCGCACGCACACTGGAGTTCGCCTCCTTCCGCGAGGTGCGCCACACCATCATCCGCATCATCGGCAACCGCCTGCGCGAACCCACCCGCTGGCGTGACAAGGACTATGACTTCACCGGCGTCGCCTTCGACGGCGGTGACCTGTCTGGGGCCCAGTTCACCAGTGGAAAGGTGTCCTTCAGCGGGGCCACGTTCACCGGCGCGGAGGTCGACTTCCGCAGGGCTAAGTTCATCGGCGGGAAGAAGGTGTCCTTCAAGGGGGCCGCGTTCACCGGCGGAGATGTGTACTTCAACCGGGTCGAGTTCTCCGGCGCGGAGGTGGACTTCAGCGAGGCCACGTTCTCCGGCGCGACGGTCGACTTCGGCGGGGTCAAGTTCATCGGCGGGAAGAAGGTGTCCTTCAGCGGGGCCGCGTTCACCGGCGGAGATGTGTTCTTGGGCGGGGTCGATTTTTCTGGCGGAGGTGTGAACTTCGCAGGGGCCGCGTTCACCGGCGGAGATGTGTACCTCGGCAGGGTCAAGTTCGCTGGCGGGAAGAAGGTGTCCTTCAAGGGGGCCGCGTTCACCGGCGGGAAGGTGAACTTCCAAAACGCTTCAGGCAGGCCTCCCAACGGGCTGCTTGAAGCAGTCGCTACTGGAGCGCCAGGAACGGTCCTGTTGCCTGATCATTGGCGCCCGGATCCGTCCGAGGGCGGGGCAGATACGGGCCCGGAGAGTCCGTCTGATACGCCCGAGCACTGACATCCCTACTGCGCCGCTCACTGCCATGTTCGCTGCGCTCAACATGTCACCGATGACGACAGCCCGCTGTCACTGCTTCCGGTTTCTTCGCCGCATGGAGTGAGGCTGTAGAGCACCTCCGGCCCCAGCGCCAGACCTTCCTCGACGGACCCGGTCACCAGCCCCAGTTTGATCAGGTCCGCGATCGTGGCGTCGTCGTGGCCGTTGAGGCTGGAGCCCGCCAGGAGGGCCTCCAGGGCCCTGACGTGCGTCTGTGGGAGGGTGCCGCCCACGGCAACGACGACGCTGTCCAACGCGGCGCGCTGGCCTGGGGTGAGCAGGTCTGTTCGCGAGGTCAGCGTGTAGGTTTCGGCTCCCACTCTCCGCAGCGCGTAGGGGTCGGCCAGGTCGGTGTGGGCCTGGAGGTGTTCGACGGCCGCCCGAGCGCGTGGGAAATCCCACCCCAGGGCGCCTGCGGCCTCCTCTACGGACAGCGGCACCCCGGCGTGCAACAGCGCCGCCACCATGGTGCGCGCGTCCTGCACAGCATCCCCGGGCGGTTCCCCTTTGGCCCCACCTGGTGCGCGCCGACGCGAGGAGCACAGCTCGTCCAGTTCCCCGAGAAGGTCGCCGGGGTGCAGGTCCAACCGTTGGCACAGTTGGACCAGGGCGGCCACCGGCAGGGCGCGCAGCCGGTCCTCATCGCTGGTGCGGCGGCGGTCGAGGTCGTCGCGTTCGAGCTGGTGGGGGTGGACGCCGAGCAAGTCGGCGATCTCCCAGGAGGTGATGCCGCCGATGCGTAGGCGTTCGGTGATCAGCGGGTGCATCGTTCCTCCTCCAGGCGGGTGAGGGTCAGGGCTCGGGCGGCCAGCCATCCGCCGTTGCCGCGCCGGTCGTGTGCGGGGCAGTCGGGGCCGTGTGCCCAGGTGGGGTCGATCCGCAGGTCCCGGCACAGGCGTTGCAGGCCGTTACGGAATTGAGCGTCGGGGTCGCACCACCCGGGGGAGGAAGCGTGCGCGAAGAAGGGGCCGGTTGCGGTGGCGCCCTGGTCCAGGCGCAGGGCGCGGTGGGCGGCCAGGGGCGGCGACCGTGGGCGGGGATGCGCACAGGCAGGGCGACGAGTTCTTCGTAGGTGGTACCGCCGTAGGAGCGCAGCCGGATGCGAGTACTGGATTGCTGGTAGGCGGGGATGTGGTCTCGGGTGGGGGTGAGCAGGTCTCCGGCCTCGGTGACGTCGCACAGGCGGATGGCGTCGAAGAAGCATGCGCTCTGGCACAGGTGCAGGGCCAGGGTGATCGCGGCGGCATCGCCGGTGTGGTGGTGTACGGCCACCCGTTGGGCCCGCCACGTGTCCAGTTGGCTCGGTAGGTGCGCCGCGGGATCTTGGCCCAGCACGTGCGGATTCCAGTCGAGCCACCATCGGCTGTGCAGCAGGGCCGCCTGGGCGGCGCGCAGCCGGATCAGGGCGAGGTTGGGGTCAGTGACCGGCCCCAGGAACACGTCGCGCATCCACGCGGTCAGGGCCGCACTGAAGGGGCGGTAGTAGTCGTGCGGGGCGCCGGCCTGGGCGTGGAAGAGGCGCACGCGGGCGAAGGCGGCCTGGTAGTGGGTGTCGACTTCGGTGAAGGCCTGGGTGGACAGGCGGGCGCGGCAGGCGGCGCGGAACCTCCACACGTCGGTCAGCGGCAGCCGGTCCAAGGTCTGGGGTCTTGGGCGCAGGGGCGGCGGGTCCAGCCTGGCCGGTGCGGCCAACTCGGGCAGGTCCGCGGACAGGCGGGTCGGGGCTGCGGGCGGGGCCTGGGCCAGGGTGTGGAGGGCCTGGGCGTGATCGTCGTAGCTCGACCACAGGGCCCACAGGTGTGCGCCGATGGCGTCGGCGAACGCGGCCAGCTCGGTGAGCTGGTCGGTGCTCAAGCGGTGGGCGCGGTCCACGACCAGGGCGTGGAAGCGGTGGGTGCGGGCCCAGGCTCGGGCGTGGTCCCACTCGGGTCGGGCCAGGTGTTGGGGCCTGGGGGCGAAGGGGTGTTTGCCCAGGGCGGTGGTCACATCGCGCAGCAAGGAGGCGCGGTCCGCGCAGCCGGGGGTGGGGCGCACCACGAGCAGCCGGTCGTCGGCCTCGCCGCGGGTATGCACGCCGGGCACGGGCACGTCGGCGGGGTTGAGGACCAACACCCGTTCGGGTGCCGCCGGAGTGTGTTCAGGCATAGGCGCCGCCGCCGAGCAGGGTGTAGGCGTTGGCGATGATCTCGGTGTCAATCCCGCCCCGGTCGGTCTCGGCGCACAGTTGCGCGGCGGTGTGGGTGAAGGAGGCCCAGTCGCGCAGGGTGCCGTGGGCGTAGAAGTCGTCGATGTCGAGCAGGACCTGGGCGTCCACGCCGGCGTAGATGGGGTGGAACTGGCCGATCAGCTCGGGCACCTTGGCGCGGGGCAGGGTGTGGAAAGGCAGGCGGCGGAACACCCGGGAGCGCAGCATGGGTTCGGCCGACAGGACCTCCCAGCAGCCGTCGCCGCCCACGTACAGCAGGGCGAACCGAGTTGTGGGGGCATCGTGTAGATGGCGCAGCAGTTCGATGCAGTCGCTGTTGAGGCGTTGGGCCTCATCGACCACGACCAGGCGAGGCGGCCCCGAGAGCAGGTCGGTCAAGGTCGTGATGAGGTGGAAGCGGTTGCGGCTGCGGGGCGGGGCAGCTCCGGTCAGTGCGCGCAGGAGCTCGTCGGTGATCATGCGCATGGTCGGGCGGCTGGGGAAGGTCAGCGCACAGGTGGTGACCGGGGCGCCGTCGCTGTCTTGGAGGGATTCCAGGGCGGCCTGGACGGCGTAGGTCTTGCCGGTCCCGGCGTTGCCGTGGATGACGCCGGTGGCCTGGTTGGCGACCAGGTCGTCCACGATGCGGTGGGCGAGCAGGAACGGGCGGGTCTTGAGCGTACTGGCGCCGGTGAGGTTGGCGAAGTGGGTGGGCATCAGCCCTCCTGGTCGTCGGTGGTGGGCTGGTCCAGGCCCAGCAGGCTGGTGCTGGAGCGTTCCTGGAGGAGGCGTTGGGTGCGGCGCAGCGCGAGTTCGTCACCGTGGCCGGCGGGCAGCACGCGAGACTCGGTGGGCGCGGTGCCGTCGACCAGGGGGGCGAGTTCGCGCCGGGTCCGGGTGTTGGCGCGCCGCCGGGCCGCGCCCAGGCGGCGGAACTCGGCGCGGGCGGCTTCACGGAAGGCCTCGGTCTGGGCGGGGGTGAGCTGGGTGTGGGGGTGGGCGGTGCACAGGTGCACCTCGCCGGAGTAGACCTCGATGGTGCGGTCGTCGTGGGGCATGTAGCGGACCTGGACCACCTGGCCGCGGCGCCCGTGCAGCTCGGGGGCCAGGTAGGACAGGTTGTTGAGGCGGATGCCGTCCTTGCCGATGGTGCGTTCGACGTCGGCCAGCAGCAGGTGGCGCAATCGGTCGGCGTCGATGCGGTGCACGGCGAAGGTGTCCTCAAGCCAGGCCTGGGCGGGCGTGCGCCCGTCCAGGGCGCGGTGGGGGCGCTCGGTGTTGTACCACCGGGCCCAGGTGCGCACCCGCTCGGCCAGGTCCTCGATGCGCAGCGGCCCCACCGGGGCGTGCTCGGCGGCGGCCCGGCCGGCCACCGAGTCGTCCCAGGGTCCGTGCAGACGCCCGGCGGTGTTGCGCGGGCCCTTGGTGTAGCCGGGCAGGGAGCTGAACAGGGTCTGTTCCAGGGTGCGGTGCAGGCGTTCGACCTTGCCCTTGCGGTGTGGGGTGTAGGCGGGCAGGCGGTGCACGTCCACTCCGAGAGAGGCCAGGGCCTTGCGCACGGAGGTGGCGGTGAACTCCAGGCCGCGGTCCACCCGCCCGGTGGCGGGGATGGCGCCGAAGGGGCCCGGTCGGGGTCGTGGACCAGGCCCATACGGATTGCGGTGAGCACCGTCCCGGCGTGCGGGGTGGCGGTGATGGCCCATCCGACCAGGGCCCGGGTGGAGTCGTCGACGATGGTGGTCATCCACGGGCACAGGGCCGCGCCGCGCGGGGGCAGTACCAGCACGGGGATCTGCTTGTGGTCCAGTTCCCAGACCTGGTTGCGGCCCGTGGGCGGGCGGGTCAGATGGACCCCGGCCGCGCGCCTTCCGGGCTCGCCTGTGCGCCAGGCCGCCTGCTCGGCCGGGGTGAGTTCGCGTGCGAAGGCCCGTTGCAAGGTGCGCAGCCCCACCGGGGTCGCCCCGGCCCAACCGCGGGCCAGGAAGGTCGGGAGCGGGGCCCCGGCGGTGTGGCCGGTGCCGTCGATGGCGGCCTGGCGGGCGCGGTGCAGGGCCGCCACGTTGCCGCGGTAGTGAGCGAACGCCTCCCGGTCGGTGGCGCTCAACCGGTAGGACGTCGGCGGCCTCGGCGTTGAGGGCTCCTTGAGCCACCGCCACACGGTGCGCAGGCTCACTCCCAGCCCTTCGGCCACCCACCGCGCGTGCTCGGTGGTCAGCATCCCCTGGTCACGCAGGTCCCGCAGCCGTGCGGTCGTTGCGCGGCGCTGTTCCGCATCGACCCTGCCCACACCGTCGCCTTCGCTCGCACGGACGTACTCCGGCGAGTGTGCGTCCAGCGCATCTGGCGCTGGTAGGAGGCATCACGGGCGCGCATGAAACCTTTGCCCGGACAAGGCGAAGAACCGACAGAAACGAGTCCCGGCACGAACCCGTACCGGGACCCACCCCCGACCGTGGCCGGAGATTGTGCCGCCTGGCCGCGATGGTGACGACCTTCGGCGACTGACCCTGCGACTACTTCTTGTCGTTGTCGCTCTTGGCGAACCGGTTCACTACCACCGCCACCACCAGCAGTGAGAGCACCTGAAGGTACGCCTCAACCATCGTCGGATCCATGACCGCCTCCTTCTCTGGACCCCGCCTAGAAGACAGGCGTGGCCCGAGACCGTCGACCGCCAGAGGCGGGCGACGGGCGCCGAGGGAGGAAGCGCAGGCTGGGGTGGTGCTATCCCTCTGCCCCGTCCGACGCCGCGAGGTCGCCGCTGGTTCCCATCGTTCGTTCAGTGGCGCTGTGATCGGCGGTTGTGCGGGTCGTGCTCGGCGGTGATCCGGGCGGAGGTCTCCTCGCCCAGGCGCACGTACTTGCCCAGGGTGGCCAGGTGGGCGTGGCGGGACTTGGCCTGGAGCTCGGGGGCGCTGCGCCCTTCGGCGGCCAGGTGCTTGAGGGCGGAGTGGCGCAACTGGTGCAGGGTCCACCCCTTCCGGTGCGGGTCGTACTTCTTCGAGGTCTGCTTGAACAGGTACTCCGCGCGCGGGTAGGACAGCCGCCCGCGCCCGGTGGTGGGGTCGACGTCGGCCAGGGCGCGGGCCCGGGCGCCGGAGGCCGCCGAGCGGCGGTCGGACAGGAACACCGGACCCGTGGCGCGCCCGGCCAGCAGGCGCGGCAGGAGCCGGGCGGTGGGGGTGGCCCAGTGCACGTACTCGATCGCACCTCCCTTGGAGCGCACCCTGGCCCGGCGCATCGCCATGTCCAGATCCCTCACGTCCAGGGTGAGGATCTCCTCGGCGCGGGCGGCGGTCTCGTAGAGCATCCGCCACAGCACCTTCTCGCGCAGCCCCACGGTCGGGTCGGCGAACAGCGCCTCCAGCCGGGAACGGGGGATGGCCTTGTCGCCGCGGCGCGGTTCCTTGCGGCGCTCCAGCAGCCGGGTGGGGTCCTCCTCCAGTACCTGGCGGCGCGCGCAGTAGGCGGCGAAGGAGCGCAGGGCAGCCAGGTGCTTATTCCACGTCGCCGGCGCGGCACCCTCCCAGCGGGCCATGGCTGCGGCCGCCGCCTGCGGGGTGAAGGCGACCGCGACCGGCGCGTGGGGGCCGCCCACGGCCGTGCTCGCCAACACGGTGAGGGTCTGGGTGTAGGCGCGGTGGGTGTGCGCCTGGCTGCGGAACCGGTCCAGGAAGTCGGCGCTGGCCCGGGCCAGGGTGAGCGCGCCGGGCTGGGGCAGGGAGTGGACGGTCACGAGACCTCCGGCATGTGACAGAGAACGTTATGGAGTCGCCTCCGACGCCCAGAGGCCGCACCCCAGGCCGCGTAGGGCGCGGTCGGGCCTATGTGACAGAGAATATGTCATTCTCTGTCACAAGCCGAAGTGCTCCCCTTCGCGCGCTCTGGTGGAGACAGCGGATCCTCCGGAGAATTTGATGCTCCGTGCCGTGGCGCCAAAAGTAGGTTCTTGTGCACCTGAGCTTGTATGCAGGTTCTGCCTCACTGGGAGCTAACCATTGATCTTCTTCCATTGCTACCGCCACAGCATCTCTTACCTTCCGTCAAACCATGTGGACTTCTCCCGCTGGGGAGCTTAGCCTCGCAGCCATGGATCCACAGATCTCAGACAAGCCAATCGTCGTCACACCGGCAGAGACACGCGAACGTCTCTTGGAGAAGGCCCGGCGTAAGAAGACACCGCTGCGCCGGGGGTTCGTCCAGGCCCCTCCCGGATCGGATAACCGTGAGGGGCCGCTCGCGCAGTTCGTCAGCAACAGCGACCGGCGCGGGCTGTTGGCCTACCTGCTGGTGCTGGCTGTGACCAGTGCCGAGGATTCGCAGGACGGTTGGACCACGACCCGTGACAGCCTCGTGTGGGCACGCGCACTGGACTTCACCGAGACCGCCACCGAATCCTCAGCCCGCACCGCAGTTCGGAAAGCTTTTGCCCGCCTGGAGGAGCGCAAGCTGCTCATATGCGCCCACACGGGCAAGAGCAGCAGGGCCTCGGTGACACTACTGCGTGAGGACGGCAGCGGGACCCCTTATACCCACCCCGGGAAGAAGGAGGGCCCTGATGCCAAAGCAGAAGGCCGCTACTTCCAGATCTCCAACCGTCTCTGGACAGACGGATACGTCGACGGCCTCGGCCTTCCCGCCATCGCCATGCTGCTTGTCCTTCTTGCTGAGCGCGGCGCGCGTACAGACGCTCTCCGGCTGGAGCAGATGCCTGACTGGTACGGCTGGTCGGCCGACAGCGCCGCTCGTGGGCTCAAACAGTTGGAGGAGGCCAAGATCGTGACGACGGACAAGGTCTACCGGAAGGAGCCTCTTCTAGCGCAGGGATGGACTGCGGTCAACACCTACGCGGTGGAGCCGCCTTTCGGGCCAACACGCTCCAACCGATCGAAGGGAGGTGATGAATCCGATGTGTGAACAAGACAAGCCGGGTTCGAAGCGCGGGTTGCTGCTCTCGGCTCTGCTGACCGCTTTCTCGATCATCAGGACAACCCTGTGGCTAATTCGTAGGTCCGACGACCTGACCAACTGGTTCCGCTAAAGGAGGCTGGAGGTCGCCGGACCAGGCAATCGGGGACTCGCGCGAAGCTCGCCAGCAGGAGCGCGGGTCCCCTTCTCATGCTCGCTGAAGTCCAGTGGTATGTCCACAAGAGACCTGGTGACACACGTTGTCGCTGCTGGGGACAGCCTCAATAGTTCTAGCGTCTACCGGGTATGGTCGCTGGTCGACTCCGGAGCGGGCGGTCTACCGTGACCGCTATGCGTTCACTCTTTCGCCGCCATCGGAGCCGTGTCGCTAGCCTCGCTACGGCTCTCCTGGGGGGCACGGTGCTTGTCGTCACCGTTTGGCCCCTGGTCTCCTTCCTGGTTGGTCGACTACCCGAAGCCGTGTCGCTCGCGCAAGTCTCGGGCGTGACGCTAGGTGCCGCTGCCTTCATTGTCGGTCTGGTGTGGGCCTCACGAATCTTCTGGCGGTTGGCATGGTTGATCATCGCCGCATGGGCAACAGCGATCGCAGTGGCGGCAGGACTCATGTTCGCCAGCTGGCTGGTTGTGGGATCTCCAGGGCTAACGGAGATGCCCTCACTCTCACCCCAGGACTTGGACACCCTCGCTACACGAGCTTTCGCAGTCGTGGCCGGGTTGGGCGGTGTCGCCTTCTTGGTGATCGCCTACCGGCGCCAACGCACCACCGACAGCGCCGAACAGCGCGAAGAAACCAAGTTGTTCACCGACAGGTTCACTACCGCCAGCGAGCATTTGGGAGACGAGCATGCCGCAGTCCGACTGGCTGGGGTGCACGCCCTGGCACGCCTAGCGGACGACGCTCCTGCCCGCCGCGATGACTTGGTGCAGATGGTGATCGACGTCCTCTGTGCCTACCTGCGCATGCCCTACACGACTGCACCTGGAGCAAACGAGGACTTCGAAGTACGCCTCACCATCATCCGCATCATCGGCGATCACCTACGCGATCCTGAGCCCACCCGCTGGCGCGGCAAGAACTACGACTTCACCGGCGCCAGCTTTGACGGTGGTGACCTGTCCAGTGCTGTCTTCTCTGGCGGAGAAGTGTCCTTCCAAGGGGCCAGCTTCGAACGAGGCACGGTCGACTTTGGCGAGGCGAAATTCGAGGGCAGCATCGTGTCCTTCGCTGGTGCTGTCGTCCTTGGCGGCACCGTCGACTTCTTCGGAGCCGAGTTCAGGAGCAGCATCGTGTCCTTCACCGGTACACGGTTCAAGGGCGGCACTGTCGACTTCGACACCGCAGAGTTTGCTGGTGGCAGCGTTGAGCTCAGCTCAGACTTCAACGGGAGCACGGTGTCCTTCGCTGGCACACGGTTGACCGATGGTGTGGCATCGTTCCTGGGCGTCAGGAACAAGAGGGAAGGCATGGGGGCAGACTTCGTAGCTGGCACCGTGGACTTCACTGAAGCTCACGGGCCGGAACCAAGAGGGTTGCCCCATGACAAGCCTGATGTCGTTTTGCTGCCAGAGCGCTGGCAGCCAGGCACAGACCAGAAGCCAGAAACCCCGCCAGAGAGCCCTGACTCTAAGTGAGAACTCCTCAAAGACCGGTGATCCCTAAGCGCTGGAGGGAAGCCGGTGACAGACGCTGTCGCCGTTGGTGACGTTCGCGTGTCGCTCAACACCAGAGCTCGGTGCGGACCTCGTTCAGCTTGTATGCGTCCGCAAGATCCGCCCGTGCGCGGCTACGGCAACGTTCCTTACGAGGATTTCCCCTCGTTGATTTTCGCAGATCACATTGCTGATCTTCTGCTCATTTATTGCGCATCAGGTTGTGCTCCATAGAACTCCCGACACGAAGGGAGTGATCATCGTGCACATCCAAGAGCGACCCTTTGAGGTGCTGCGCCGATCGGTGGAACTGCTCACCCGAGAACCGGAGCAGCCGACCCTACCCACCTCAGACCTGGGAGAGGTCGATGCCCCACAGGTGAGTGCCGCCCAGGCCGTGGAGCTGCTCCGTCACGCTCCGGGAGAGGTGGCCGATGCCCTCTGGCACCGCCTCTTCGCCCTCTCTCGCGCGGGCGAGGCGACCTGGACGGTAGTCGCGGCCGGAGCGATGCTGCCGCGCATGGTGGTGGCCTCTTCCCGGTACGCGCGCGTGCCCTCCCAGCACATCTGCGATGTGGAGGCGGAGATGCTGACCGCGCTGATGGAACAGGTGCAGTCCCTGCCCCCTGGGGTGAGCGATGTGGGAGCACGGCTGTGGTCGGCGGTGGCCAACACCGCCAACCGGTACGGCTACCGCCACACCCGCGACACGCGTCGGTGTGTGGAGTACAACCCCAACGCACATGCCACTGACCAGGCCACCGGTGGGCGGGGGCCGGTCACCGTGCTGGCCGAAGCGGTGGCCCAGGGCGTCCTGTCCCCGGTGGAGGCCGACCTGATCGCCCGCACCCGGCTAGAGCGCAGCACGTTGGCCCGGGTCTCCGAGGAGCTGGGGTTGACCTACATCACCGCACGTCGCCGGCGTCGCACGGCCGAGGAGAAGCTGACGGCCGCTTTGGAGGAGAAGAAATCTGCGGAGGCGATGAGCGCTGTCGCGCCCTGAATTCCTCTTGATGGGTGAGGAGGGATCCCTCCTCACCCGCAGAGGGATCACGACAGCCGGGGCGGAGAGGGTGCCGAACGCCCACCGATACAAACCTTGATTGAAAGGAGGAGTCGGCCCTCCGCCCCGGCCTCCGATTCGCGTGTACTTCCCACATTCTGCGGGCTTTCACCGAATCGAGGTAACGGTCATGAAAGCTCTCACGAAGTGCCTTCACCCGACGTTGGTGGTCTGCGCTGTGGCTGCGGGAATCGTGCTGGCCTCGGCTGACCTGGGGCCCGCCTGGGCCCAAGAGGCCGAGGATCCCGGGGTGAGCGACCTGGACACCGTCATTACCAACATTCGCAACTGGATCGTGGGCCTGCTGGTGGTGCTGGCTACGCTGCTGCTCACCATCGGCGGACTGCGCTACCTACTGGCCGGTGGCGACCCGGGCGAGGTCAACAAGGCCAAGGACACCCTCAAGTACTCGGCGCTGGGCTACCTGGTGGCGATCCTCGCACCGATCCTGGTGCAGATCCTGCGCGGGTTCGTGGGGCTGGGATGAGCCTGCGCCCGTGGGCTGCGGCTGTCCTCGTCATCACCCTGAGCGGGATGGCCCTGGTGGGATCAGCCGAAGGAGCCGAGGCCGCTCCAACTCCTGCAGACGTGCCCGGGGACGAGGAGCCTTTACCGACGGATCCCCAGGAGTGCGGGACCTTCGACTACGGGTGCCGTGTGACGGTCGGCTTCTACGTCTGGGTCGCTGACTTCATCGCGGACAGCGTGGAGTTCACGATCACGCTGGCGGCCCTGCCCGCGCTGGCCACCCCGCCTCCCACCGACGGGATCAGGACTGTCTGGGGCGAGGTCCTCACCGTCGCCAACAGCCTGTACATCCTGGTGATCGTGGCCGCCGGGGTGCTGCTGATGAGCTACCAGACCGTGCAGACCTCCGCCGGGGTCAAGGAGCTGCTGCCCCGGGTGGTGTTGGCCTTCGTCACCGCGAACTCCTCGTTCCTGCTCACGGAGATGATGCGTGAGCTGGCCAACGGCATCGCCGTGAACATGCTCGATGGGGCCGTCACCGGCGACAACCTCTCCGACACGTTGGCGCGGGTGCTGGGCAATCCGAGCGGAGAGGCCCTCGTGGTGTTGCTGATGATGCTGGCCGCCTCGATGCTGGCCTTCTTCTTCATGCTCGCGGCCATCGTCCGGATCGTGCTGTGGATCCTGCTGACCGTGGCGGCTCCCCTCGCACTGGCCTGCCACGCCCTGCCCCAGACCGAAGGCATCGCACGCCTGTGGTGGCGGGCGATGGGCGCGCTGATGATCACCCAGATCGCCCAGGCCCTGGTCCTGCGCCTGATCGTGACCTTGTTCCTGTCCCGGGACGCCGCCCCGGACTTCATCGAGGCGGCCCAAGGCGTCATCGACGTCCTGCTGATCCTCTGCTGCATGTATGTGCTGGTGCGCATTCCCTTCTGGGCGTTCAAGCAGGTGTTCAACTACCAGAAGTCGCCCCTGGTCAAGGGAGCCAAGATCGCGGCCAGCCTGCTGGTCTTCCGTGGCCTGGGCCGGGCGTTCGCGGCCAAGAAGACCGCCGCGGCCACCACCGCCTCCCAGACAGCGAGCCGTACCCCCACCACGACACCGGCATCTCCTCCCACCCGTACGGCACAGCGGTGGCACCAGCCAGAGCTACCCAACTTCTCCGCGCGGTTGCCCTATCGACAGGACCCGCTGCCGGGGATGGACCGGCAGATCGATCGACGTGCGCAGGCGCGGTTGCGGGAACGGCGCCGCTATCACCAGCCCGAACTGCCCCGCCCGCGTCGGGTGCCGCCACCTCGCTGGCGGCAGGAGCCGTTGCCGCAGTGGCAGGAGCCGACACCGCGGCAGGAGATGCTGCCGCAAGCTCGCCGTCTGCCCCCGTCCAAACCGCGTCCTCGGCAGGACGCCCTGTTCCCACCTCCTGATCACCGCCGTCCCCGAAGGAGGCGCTGAATGTCGCGTGTACGCATGCCCGCCGATGTGGAGCGCGAGGACAAGATCCTCGCCGGGCTCACCGCCCGCCAGTTGGTGATCATCGGAGTGCCCGGGGTGGGGGTATGGGCCGCCTATTCGATGCTGGGCCACCTGGTGCCCCCGCTCGCGATGGTGGCGGTGGCGGTCCCGGTCATGGGCGCTGCGGTGGCCGCAGCCCTGGTCCAGCGCGACGGGCTGAGCCTGGACCGCCTGCTGTTGGCGGCGTTGCGCTTCGCCCGCTCCCCCAAACGCCGTGCCAGCGGTGCCTCGGATCCGCAGCCCCTCCCGTCCTGGGTGCAGGCCACCACTCCCCCCTTGCCGGCGCCGTTGACGCTGCCGGTGCACGCCATCTCCGATGACGGGGTCATCGACTTGGCCGAACACGGATGCGCTGTGCTGGTGTCGTGCTCGACGGTGAGCTTCGCGCTGCGCACCCCCGCCGAGCAGGCCGGGCTGGTGAACGGGTTCGCCTCCTACCTGAACTCGCTCAACACCCCGGTGCAGTTCCTCATCCGTGCGGAGTCGATCCGCTTGGACCCGCTCGTGGACGCCCTCGACCGGGCCGCGCCGAGCTTGCCGCATCAGGCGTTGGAGCGTGCGGCCCGCGACCACGCCGACTACCTCGCCGAGCTGTCCCAGTCCCGGGACCTGCTGCGGCGGCAGATCGTCCTGGTGCTCACCGAGTCCGGTGACGTCGCTCATGGGGCGGTCACGGTGCGGCGCCGGGCCGAGGACGCCGTGCGTGGCCTGGCCGCTGCCGCTTCGCGTGCCCACGTGCTCACCGGTGGCCAGGTCGCCGCGGTTCTGTCCTCCGCCGCTGACCCCGTCAGCAGGCACGCGCCTCCGGAGGGGTTGACCAGCCCTGAGGCGGTCATCACCGGCCCCGCCCACGGAAGGGAGGCGTGAGGTGTTCACACGCAGGAAGGCATCAGCTCCCGGCCGCAGCGGCGGCGGGCCGGTGGCCACTGAGGTGGAGATCGCGCCCCGGCACCTGCGTGTGGGAGGTGGTGTCAGCGCGAGCTGGGCGGTGACCGGCTATCCCGCCGAGGTCGGCCACGGCTGGATGGAGCCCTTGCTGACCTATCCAGGAAGGCTCGATGTGTCGCTGCACATCGACCCGATCCCCGCCCAGACCGCCGCCGACCGGCTCAGGCGGCAGATGTCGAAGTTGGAGGCCTCCAGCCGCACCACCGCGGAGAAGGGCAAGTTGGAGGACTTCGAGGCCGAGGTCGCCGCCGAGGACGCCCGGGAGATGGCCGCGTCCCTGGCCCGGGGTGAGGGCAAGCTGTTCCGGGTCGGGCTCTACCTCACGGTCCACGCCCGTACCGAGGACGAGCTGACCGCGGAGATCGATCACGTCCGCTCCCTGTGCTCGTCGATGCTGTTGGATGTTCGCCCCGCCTCCTACCGCCAGCTCCAGGGATGGATCTCCGGGCTGCCTGTGGGTGTGGACCTGCTGGAACAGCGGCGCAGCATGGACACCCAGGCGCTCGCAGCCTCGTTCCCGTTCGCCAGCCCGGACCTGGCCGTACAGACCAGCGACCGCGCGGTGCTGTACGGGCTCAACGCCAGCAGCGCGGGCGTGGTGGTCTGGGACCGGTGGGCGGCCGACAACTACAACTCGGTCGTCCTCGCCCGTTCTGGGGCGGGCAAGTCCTACTTCTGCAAGCTCGACCTGCTCCGTTCCCTGTACACGGGGGTCACCGCCGCGGTCGTCGATCCCGAGGACGAATACACCCGTCTCGCCCACGCCGTGGGCGGCACCGTCATCGGCCTCGGAGCGCCCGGTGTCCACCTCAACCCGCTCGACCTGGCCCTGGACTCCTCCGCACGGCGCGACGCGGTGTCCAGGCGTGCGCTGTTCCTGCACACTCTGATGGCGGTGATGCTCGGCGGCGCTCTGTCCGCACGGCAGAGAGCCGCACTCGACCGGGCGCTGGTGAGGACCTACCGGGCAGCCGGGATCACCGCTGACGCCTCCACCTGGACCCGGCCGGCTCCACTCCTGGCGGACCTGGTGGCCACTCTGGAAGCCGATGCCGATGAGCACGCCCAGGACCTGGCTGTCCAGCTGTCCCCGTTCGTCACCGGCAGCTATTCCGAGCTGTTTCGCGCTCCCACCACCCAGCGTCCCACTGGTCACCTGGTGTCGTGGTCGCTACGTCAGCTGCCTGACGAGCTCAAAGCGGTCGGCACGCTGCTGGCTCTGGATTCGATCTGGCGGACCGTCGCCGACGCCACCCCCGACCACCCGCGCATGGTGCTGGTGGATGAGGGATGGATCCTCATGCAGGAGCCTGAAGGCGCCCGTTTCCTGTTCCGGCTGGCCAAGGCCGCACGGAAGAGGTGGACCGCCTTCGGGTTGGCCACCCAGGACGCCGCCGACGTGCTCGGCAGTGAGTTGGGCCAAGCGATCGTCGCCAACAGCGCGACGCAGGTCCTGATGCGGCAGGCACCTCAGGCCATCGACCAGGTCGCCGGCGCCTTCTCCCTGTCGGAGGGCGAACAGCAGTACCTGCTCACCGCCTCTCCCGGGGACGCGTTGCTGTGCAGCGGCTCCGACCTGCGCGTGGCCTACCGGGTGGTGGCCAGCGACGCTGAACACGCCCTGGTGACCACCAACCCCGCCGAACTCGCCGCCGCTGCCGAGGCGTGGGCCTCTCCCTTGGATCTGGACAACGAGGGCGAGGAGGACCTGCTGTGAGCGCCGTCCTGGCCGACATCCTCACCGTGATCACCACCCTCCTCGGGATGATCGCCGCGGTGCTGGCACCGCTGTGGTGGGTGCCCATCGCCGGAGTGGTGCTGGTCGTGGCCCGGTGGTTCCTGGTGTGGACCCGCCATCTGCGGTGGGCCCGGGACGCCCGGCTGGTGGAGATCCTGCCGCCTCCGAGCGCGGAGCTGGCGAGCGCCGAAGCGTTCTGGACACAGATGCTCGGCCTGCTCCACCCGGTGTGGAAGCGTGCCCTGTTCGGGCAGCCGCACGTGGTGTGGGAGTACGAGGCGGACGAAACCGGGCTGCGGATCCGCCTGTGGGTGCCCGGCACTCTCCCACCCCACATGGTCGAGCGCGCGGTCGAAGCGGCATGGCCCGGAGCCTCCACCGCGACGGTTCCCGTCCCTTCACCTGGGACCGGTGTCCGTGTCCACGGTGGTGTGCTGCGACTGGCCCGCCCCGACCACTACCCCATCGCCACTTCCCACGAGGAGGACCCTCTGCGCGGTCTGATCGGCGCCGTCGGCTCCCCAGCGCCTGGGGAGAGGGTCCTGGTGCAGGTGGCGGCCCGTCCGGTCACCGGACTGCGCCTGCGCAAGGCGAATCAGGCCGCCGCCCAGCTGCGGTCCGCGCACAGTGTGCAGGCCGGGCTGTTCGACGCCCTCACCCCCGGCGGCAACCGGCGCAGCGCCTCCTGGGCCGCGTTGCGGCCGGAGGTGTCCGGGGAGATCCGGGCCATTCTCGCCAAGAGTGTGCGCCCTCGGCTGGACACGGTGGTGCGCTACCTGGTCACCACGCCCGCCGGCCAACCCCAGGGCAGGCAGCGGCGGCGCGGACGCACTCATGCCATCACGGGGGCGTTCTCGGTGTTCAGCCTGCACAACCACTACAAGCGCCGCCGTACGCCCTTCCTCGCCGGGAAGCTGTCGCAGACGCGGTTTCTGCGCCGAGGCGACCTGTTGTCCGCGCGCGAGCTGGCGGCCGTGGCGCACCTTCCCTTAGACGAGGCCGTGGCCGGGCTGGAACGCGCGCCCGCACGGCCGGTTCCTCCGCCTCCGGGTCTGGCCGGGGACGAGCCCGGGGCCCGGGTGCTGGGCCACTCCGACAGCGGCCGCCCCAGGGTCATCGGTCAGCGGGCCTCTGATGCCCGCCACCACACGCACATCATCGGCGGGACGGGGACCGGTAAGACGTCCCTGCTGTTGAACATGGCGTTGGAGGACATCCGCAAGGGGCGTGGCCTGGTGCTCATCGAGCCCAAGGGCGAGTCCGCGATGCTGCTGTCGCGGATGCCCCAGGAAGCGGTCGAGCGGGTGGTGCTCATCGACCCGGACGACAACGCTCCTCCCCCGGCGCTCAACCCTCTGGCCGCCGATGACCGGGGCCGCTCGGCCGACACCATCACCGGGATCTTTCGGCGGATCTTCACCGACTCCTGGGGGCCGCGTACCGAGGACATCCTTCGGTCCTCGTGCATGACCCTGGCCGGAACCGAGAACGCCGGCCTGGCCAACATTCCCCGTCTGTTGGAGAACTCCTCGTTCCGGCACAGGGTCACCGCACAACTCACCGATCCGGTGCTCAAGGGGTTTTGGGAGTGGTACGACCAGCAGTCCGGTCCGGCCCGCGCGCACGCCACCGCGCCGTTGATGAACAAGCTCCGGTCCGTTCTGCTGCGGGGGTTCGCCCGGGACCTGCTCGCCACCACCACCCATGGCCTGGACCTGCGTGAGCACCTGGACCACGGGGGCGTCGTCATCGCCCGCCTACCCAAGGGGGTTCTGGGAGAGGACACCTCCAGCCTGCTGGGGTCGCTGCTGCTGTCACAGGTCTGGAACGCCGTGCTCGCTCGTGCCCGTCAGGCCGAAGCGGACCGGGCCGACATCGCCATCTACCTGGACGAGGCACAGAACTTCCTGACCCTGCCCTACGGCGTGGACGACATGCTCGCCGAGGCCCGCGCCTACCGGGCCGGACTCGTCCTGGCCCACCAGGATCTGTCCCAGCTGCCCCGGGACCTGCGTGAGGCGGTCTCGGCCAACGCCCGGTCCAAGATCTACTTCGACGTCTCCCCCGAGGACGCCCGGGTGCTGGCCCGGCATGTGCGCCCCAACCTGGGCGAGCACGACCTGTCCCACCTCGCGGCGTTCCAGGTCGCCGCACGGCTGGTCAACCACGGGGCGCTGTCGCCTTCGTTCACCCTGCGCACCCGGCCTCTCCCTCCCCCGGTCAGGGGTCGGGCGACCGCCGTGCGTAAGGCCGCCCGCCGCCACTGCACTTCCACAACCCGCAAGTGAAAGAGCACCGCCACGACAGGAGACTCCGTTGCGTACGCACACCCGCCCCGACCACCGGTCCCCCGTCCGCCCTCGCACCTCCACCGGCACCCTGCACACGCTGATCCGGCGCCTGACCCCACGTGACCGGGAGATCATGCGGTTGGTGTGGGAGCACCGCACCCTGACCACCGACCAGATCGCCCGGCTGTGCTTCGTCTCCTACAGCACCGCCAAGCGCAGGCTCCGTGCCCTGTACCGGATGCGTGCCCTGGACCGTTTCCGCCCCTGGGTGGCGGAGGGGTCGGCACCGGCCCACTACGTGCTGGACGCTCCGGGCGCGGAGATACTCGCCGCCGAGGCCGGCCAGACCCTGCGCGAGTTCGGCTACCGGCGCGACCGGGCCCTCACCCTGGCCTACCGTTCCTCGCTGGCCCACACGGTCGGCGTCAACGACTTCTTCACCGACCTGGCCGCGCACACCCGTGACCACGACACCCACCTGCGGTGGTGGACCGCCGCCCAGTGCGAAGCCCGGTGGGGGGACATCGTGCGCCCCGACGCGGCCGGACGTTGGACCGAGGGCGACCAGGTGACCGGGTTCTACCTGGAGTACGACACCGGCACCGAGAGCCTGCGCCGCCTGTCGGACAAACTCGACGCCTACGCCGAACTCACACGGGTCACCACCCACCGCGGCCTCGTCCTGTTCTGGCTGCCCTCCCAACAGCGCGAGAACAACGTCCGCCAGCGCATCCTTCGGCCGCCGGTTCCGGCTGCCACCGCGGTGCACGGCTCCCACCCCGCCGAGGCGGTGTGGGCGCTCCTGGACGACCCGACCGGGCAGCGCTTCCGGCTCTGCGAGTTGTCCTCGGGTGGAGTGGTGCAGCCGCCGCTGCCCGGCTGGGAGGCACACGGTGGCTAACCCTCTCGGGTGCGGCTGCGTCGTGCTCGTGGCCGCACCGGTGGCTGTCGGGTTGTTGGCCTCGCTGGCCGGTGTGGTGCTGGATGATCCCCGCACCGGCCCGGTCCCCGCAGAGGTCGACGGCATCCATCCCGTGCTGCTGGACGCCTACGTCCGGGGCGCGCGGATGCTCGAAGGCCTTCATCCCGAGTGCACGGGGATGCGCTGGCAGGTTCTCGCCGGCATCGGCTCGGTGGAGTCCGACCACGCCGCGGGGATCCAGATCAGTGCCAGCGGGGACACCGACCCGCCCGTCATCGGCCCTCTCCTGAACGGCACCGGCGCGGGCAACAACTGGACACCTCACCACGACACCGACGGCGGGCGGTGGGACGGCGACACCGAGTTCGACGCCGCGGTCGGAGTGACCCAGCACCTGCCCGCGAACTGGGACCGCTACGGCGTGGACGGCAACGGCGACGGCGACGGCGACGGCGACGGGGAAGCTGACCCGCACAACGTCTACGACTCGGCCGCCGGCACCGCGGTGGAGCTGTGCACCAGCCACCCGCACGACACCGTGGACTTCACCGACCGGGACCAGCTCGCCAACGCCCTGTTCCGCTACAACCCCTGGGATGCCTACGTCGACGAGGTCCTGGCCGAGGTCGACGCCTACGACGCCGAGCACCCAGGTACCGGAATCGTCGCTCCCGGTCCCGGTAGCGACGCCGGGCAGACTGCTGTGCAGTGGGCGCTTGAGCAGGTGGGCAAGCCCTATGTGTGGGGCGGCACCGGTCCGGCCGGGTTCGACTGCTCAGGGCTGACGATGAAGGCGTGGGAAGCCGCCGGAGTCGCGATTCCCCGCGTGACCACCGACCAGTACCAGGCCGGAACCCGTGTCGCCCTCTCCCAGGTCCAACCTGGAGACCTGCTGTTCTACGACACCCGCCCCTACTCCCCCGGTGAACCACCCACCCACGTGACCATGTACGTCGGCGACGGCCAGATGATCAACGCCCCCAGCAGCGGAAAGACCGTGCGTGTGGAGTCGGTGGATTCGGGTTTCTACGCTCCGCGATTCATGGGCGCTGTGCGCCCCTCCTCCTGACACGGAATCATTTTCCCTCGCATTCCTACCCGCAAGGAGCCCGCAGTATTTGACAGTTACAGAGATTCCGCACGCGTGGACCTTGGACCGCCCGGTGAATCCCAGTTTCCGTAGGCGACGATGATACTCTGAATATTTTCGAGGCCCTCAGGACACCGCCCTGTAGAGCGCGTGAAATCCACACTGCCTCCAGTAGCCTCCACGATTTCCGCAAATGAAACTTCTGTTTCGTGCAACTCGACATTGGTAAGAAAAATTTTCGAACCACTAAGCTTGGACCGAAAGAAGCTAATACTCGAATCTGAAAGCGTGCCACTGACCTCGAATTCCCCACCCAGCAGATCGGGGTGCATAATATTGAAATTTGATTCTTTCGCAGTAATCATGGGGAAGCCCACATAGGTGCCTTCAACCATGGGGCCATGCAACGAAATCTGGATGTTATGGAAATAGGATCTCTCGAACTCCACGATACCGGCACGCGGCGGAACGAGCAAAAAGTTGCCAGATGTAAAAATAGCCCGCTGAAAGTGCATGGATCCACCGGTGAATTTTACAGGATCAATCATGATTTCACAGTCTTCGTACTTGGCACTAATAAAAGACCATTGAGTGCCATGTATTTGCGATCCAGTGAAGTCCACTGTTGTATTTTTCGCTTGTGACCACGAGGCATCAACCCTAGCGCGATCAAACATACACCCTGGGAAAGTGAAATGCGAGTCACTGAACTTAGAGCGAACGAATAGAGCTTCGCAGCTCGCGAAATTTGCATCATCGAAATAAACTAACGCCTGCTTGAACTGGGCTCCAGTGAAATCCACCGAGCCACGAAATGTTGCATTCCAGAAAGAGTGCTGACCTCCCAGAAAAACGGCACCGCGGAAGCTAACTTCACCCGAAAAATCAGATCCACTGAAGTCTAGTTGCGGGAAAATTGCACCGGTGAAGTCATAGCTTAGAGCCTGCCATCCTGAATCCGAGTGCAACCTGTCCCTAAATAGACGAATAATTGTCTCTCGAAATTTGACTTCTGCGTTATATTCCCGAATGAACTCTTCTTGCTCCGAACGCTCGTCGAGCGAAATATCTCCGATCGGCCGTTTTGGATCGAATGAGCTTCTTACACGTCCACACAGGACATCTACCGCAACCTGCGCCTGGTTCATGCTGGGGGCAGTATCGACCAGGAAAGACATCAAGTAGATACCTGCATCGCGCTGTGCGGGATGGTCGTCACTCAGCATCTCGGCCGCTGATCGGAAGTTCTCGTTCCACGTCTGTCTCTGGTCCCGCTGTTCCTGTTGTTCAGCAATGCGAATCTGAATCTCGTTGGTGTGCTGTTTGCGGTAGTTGATCACCAGTGCACTGACGAGGGCAAGGCCACCGACTACTCCGGCTACCCGCAGCAGAAGCTTTTCCATACTAGAGGGCGACACCACCTCAGAAAAGGAGATCTCGGGAGCACCGACAACCCACCACGCGGAAGAAAACAGAGCCAATACAAGACCAAGTATCAGGGCACAGGTGACGGCGATCACCTTGCCGAGTCCGGCCTCCAAGCTCCAGATGCGTATCGCAGAGAAGTCGAACTTTCGTTTGGAGAGCCCAATAAATATCACCGCACCCAAAATGAGGAGGAGCACGTGACCTGCCTTGGGCTGTGACCATAGGTAGGCGACAGCTACAGCAAGCAGTGGGTAGAAGCCGAGGCCGATCATCAGCACCGCCAAGGTGGCCAAGGCGGGGCGCTGCGCTTTCAAGCGTTGTCTGCGAGCTCGCTGTTGGAGCTCGGCTTGGATCTCTTCACTGGACCAGCAGTAACTCGCAGACGTAGATGAAGATGCTCCCCGCGATGGGGGACGAGAGTCCGGATTAGGTGGCTTTCCCATGGCCGAACTCTAGATGACGAGCACGCTGGCAACTCGCCATCATGGCCAGTATTGGCCATCGTGACAACCAACTCATGGTGATAGGTCGAGTCCAAACCCGCTTGGTCCTTGGACTTATCCTCCTACGTCACCATAATAGACAGCAACTATCACCCAGCGTGTCAATATGAGCACATATAATCACCAAGGGGTATGGTAGCCGGGGGCACTGAGGATGTGCGGGTGTTCATAACCAAGTCCCGTAGTGAGATGCTCACCAAACTTGCTGAGTTCGGAGGAAGATGTACGCGCCGTAGGAGAGCAGGACAACACTCGCGCCAGCCGATGAAGCAGGGTCAAACCCATGACACACCAGATAGGTCGATGGCGTCCACTACCGTCTTTCGAGTGTAAGTGGAATCGTTACCCAGCCTGTGCCGTCCCGGCCCTTTTCAGACATCCTCCGAAGGGCGTTCCCAAAGCTGAGACAAGATGTGGAGGCTCTGGAACCTGAGGCTTCCGAAGCCTCCACACAGCCTTCGCTGCCAGGCGTGCGTGTTAGCCTGCCGGTGCGGAGCGTTTTGCTTGGTCGCAGATGTTTCCGCAGGAGGGGCCGGGGTTACCTGGCCCCTCGCCCTTTACCCGGAGGGACGGCTGTCCCGAGGGCCGGGGTGGATCTGTCTCCACTGGCCCGCTATCCAGACCTCAGCCCGGACGTCATCGGGTCCGAGGTCGCGCACCAGGTCGGCATATACCTGGCGTTCCGCACCGGGAGGAACCGGGCCGTGGGCTCCCACACTGTGCAGCTTGGGCAGACCGGTGCGGGAGAACACGCGCACCAGCACCCGCTGTTCACGTCGTGCCTCGTCGACGGCCTGCTGGTAGTAGCGTTCGGCCACCAGCAGGTCCCAGACATCGCCGTGGGGCAGCGGGTGACCGTCGCTGTCCCGGCACTGGTCGGCGAAGCGTTCCATGAGCCAACGGTGCTTCTTGCTCATCTCCGGGACCACGAAGTCACGCCGGGCGCTCAGGGTGAGGAATCCGAGCGTCTGGGACCGGTTCTCGACCAAAGCGGACACCCCTTCGCCGACCCCGGTCTCGGTGACATAGGTGACACGGATGTCGGTGTGGGGCACCAGCATTCCCGTGTGGGGCAGCTGAATCATGACGTCTCCTCCAAGGGCTGGGAGGGGGTGAGGTCGGGGTAGACCTGCGTCCAGGCATCCCCGGTCCACATCTGCGCACGGGCCGAAGCGGTCGAGAGCGCGAGTATCCGCGCGGCCTGGTGAGCGGCGCCGTGGTCCGGGAACGCATCACCCGGAAGGGTGAGCGTCCTCAGCTGCGGAATGTCCCACTCGTTGAACAGACGCACCGCGTAGCGCTGTGCCTGTGCGGTGCTCACAACGAACTCGGCGGTCTCGTACTCGTCGGCGAGGTGGTCGTAGACCGTTGCGGCGCGGAGGGGGTGGCCGTCCGCGTCGCGGCACTGGTCCACGTAGCCGGCTACGAGGTTGCGTGCCGCGAGAGTGGCCGGGGAGAACTCGGTGTCACCACCGCGCCCGTGGTCGTAGAGGGTGCCGAGTGGCGTGGAGTCCACGCACAGGTCAGCGGTCCAGGCGACCCCGCTGGTGGGTATCGGCAGTTCGGCCAGATGGGTGACCCGGATACGGTCGGTGGGTACGCGCATACCGGTATGCGGCAGGGTGATCATCGCCTCTCCTTCCGTGAGTGCGGTCGGGTGTTGGGGCGTGGGGTGGTGAGGGTCTCCAGTGCGTCCAGCGTTCGCCGCATGATCCGCACGTGGTGAGCAGTGCGCACGGTCTCGTCCCGTTGCGCTAGGGCTCGGATGACGGCGTCCTCGCTCAGGGAGTCACCGACGCCGAGCACGACGCCGGAACCGAGCTCCCAGAGAACGGCGTTGACTGCGGCGCACGCGATGGCGAGCGGGTCCACGTCGATACCGACCCACGTCGCGCATGCAGGATCCTCTCCGCGCTCTCGCATGGTTCGGGCAGCGGCGCGGAACATTCCCCCGGTGCCGACCGTGGGCTCAAAGACGCTGTCGGTACCGCTGGGGAGGGATTGGCTCGACAGCAGGTCGGCGATGTGCCCGGGCGTGTAGAAGGCTCCTTGCGCGCTTTGGACGTTGCGCCCTTTCATCACGGTGAGCAGCACGCCGAACAGGTCCACTGAACGGCGGATGTCGGCATCACCGGTCAGGTCGAAAAGCCCTGTGCGTACGGCCGAGCGCGCCACGTCGTGAGCTCCGCGCAGTGCCTGGTCCGAGAGCTGGCGGTCGCCGTGCCAGACCAGCGCGAACGGGGCTATGGGGTTGGCCAGGTCGGGGCGTGCGTTGAGGAAAGCGGTCCACTGCGTACGCACGAAACGGCGCATCTCATCGCGGCCCAGACCGGCGGCCCATACCGTGACGGCTTCGCGTTCGTGAGGTGGTGGTGCCAGGAAGGCGAAGGCGGCGACCACCGACAGGGGCACTTCGAGGTGCCCGTAACCGTGGGCACGGTGCCAGGCCGTGTCCACGGCGTCGGCGATGGCGTGCGCGTGCGCGTCCGGGGTCTTGTTCGTGGCCATGGCAGAACCTCCGAAAGCGGGGTCGCCCCTGGCAGAGGCGACCCCGGAAAACGGTCAGCTGGTCGGCCGGATAGGCATGAGCAGGTGCCGGTAGGCGGCGCTGCTGACGTCCTCGTCGCCGTCGGTGACCACGACGGGCTTCGTGGTGGAACTGGCGTGCAGGGTGACGGTGTCGCTGGTGACGCTGGACAGCGCGTCTTCCAGGAACTCGGGGTTGAACCTGAACCGCAGCAGCTCACCAGCGGCGACACCGTCCGTCTTGGCCGACATCTCCGGAGAGACGGTCGGACCGGGCAGGTCCGGGGAGACGGTCACCGTGTCGGGGGTGACGGCCATGGCCAGCGGCAGGGCGTTCTCCCTCTTGGCCTTGAGGATGCCCCGCCCTCGCACGGTCGCGGTGAGCAGGTCGGCGCGGTCGGCGGTGACGGTCACGGGCACGGTGTCCGGGAACAGCCACCGGTACTTGGGGAAGTTGCCGACTTCCTCGTAACCCCGGATGAGCACGCGGACGTCGCCGCACGTGATCGCGAGCAGGTCGTCGGTGACACCGAGGCGTACGGTGTCGCCGGTCAGCTTCTTGGTGAGCTTGGCCAGCGTCTTTCCGTGCGCCAGCACCACACCCGTTTCGTGTTCCGTGGTCGCCGGAACGGTGGGCAGGGTGGACCACACCAGGCGGTAGCGGTCGGTGGCGACCATGCTCATCTGGTGGCCGCTGGCCTCCAGACGGACCGTCTCCAGCACGGGCAGGTTCCAGTCAGCACCGATCGTGGCGACGGTGACCCGTCCCAGCTCGCGGACGAACCGCTCCCTGTCCACGCTGGCCAGCGTCGGGGGCGCGTCGGGCAGGATCGGGTAGTCGTCGGTGGGGTAGGCCTCGAAGGGCACCGTGTAGCCGTCCACGGTCACCGAGGGGGTGCCGTCGTCCACGGCGAAGGTCACCGGTGCGGCGTCGGCCTTGCGCTTGGGGGTGCCCTTCGCCGTCGCCGACAGCACGCCCTTGAGTTCGGCGTGGGAGACGACCACGCGTCCGGGCACCTGAACGGTTTCGGGCAGGGTGACCGTGATGGCGGTGTGGTAGTCGAATCCGGTCAGGGTGGCGGTGCCGTCGTCGTATCCGGTGATCAGGACACCGGCCAGCACGGGCACAGACGGTCGGGTGGCGATGGCGAGCCCGACCGTGTCCAGCGCGTCGGCGAGCACGCGACGCGTGGTGGTCAGGGCGAACGCGGTCGTGTCAGTCACGGTCGTGGTCATCGGGTTCCCCCTCTAGTTGTCCGCGTGGTGGATGTGGGTGTGTCCGGCGTGCAGGGACCAGCCGGTATTGGCGATTGCGCCGCTGAGCCGTTCGGCCACGGTGTCCGTGGCGGTGGCGCCGTCCCCGGCCACGCACACGGCGGTGACCAGGAGCGGGGAGGCGGGCACGACGTCGAAGTCCAGGACGTGAACGGTGCCGTTGCCGGTGTCGGCGAGTGCGAGCGTGAACAGGTCGGCGATCGCGCACACCGTCGCGTCCGACAGGTCGGTGTCAGGAGCGGTCGCGAAAATCTCGACGGTGAGAACAGGCATCGAAGAACCTTCCGGGGGTGGGGGCGCGGGGGCGGCCCCCCCCGGCAGGTGCCGAAGCGGCGCCGGGGTGAGGCAGCGGGGCGGTGGGCGGGGGCACGAT
>NZ_ML703337.1:93839-255319 GCF_008638365.1 Nocardiopsis quinghaiensis
GGGGCGGGTCCCAAAACCCCCGCGGGTGCCCCCCGCCCCCCCCCCCGGGGGGGGGGGGGGGGGGGGGGCGGCGCCCCCACCGGTCAGGTGCCTAAGCGGCGACGGTGTCAGGCAGCGTGGCGGTGAGCGTGGACACGATCGCGTCGGCGACGGTGAGCACGCGGTCCGCGCTTGCCCGTGCGGTTTCGGCGTCCTTGGCCCAGCCGGCTACGTAGGGCACCGAGTAGGGCAGGCTGTCCAGCCCGGCCATGGCGGTGACCAGGCAGGCGACCGATTCGGCCTCGACCTCTCGCGTGGCGCGTCGGATGTCGCGTGTGTCGTGCTCGCAGGCGATGTGTGCCAACTCGTGTACCAGCGTCTTGACCGCCTGGGCATCGTCGACGTCTTCACGCACGCGCACGGTGCGGGTTTCGAAGTTCACCCATCCGTTGGCGGGTGCGGTGTCGCCGCGTTCGATCGTGTAACCGCGCCTGGTGATCTGGTCGGCGATCGTGTCCCACATCTGCGGGGGCGCGGTTCCCTCCAGCACACGCGGTGTGGCGCGGTCGGTGTCGGGGAGCGGTTCGCCGTCGGTCTGGGAGACGTCGAACACCGACACCACCGTGAAGGAGCGCACCGTATAGCGCGGGTTACCGTCATCGTCGGTGACCGGTTCGCCGTCGTCACCGCGCACGCGGTAGCGCACCGGTGCGAAGATCCGGATACCGCGCTCACCGCGCTTGACGTACCTCCCGACGTTCTTCCACTCGCCGTAGGGGCGAACGTCGGTGGCGTGCTCGTTCTGGGCAACGATCATCAACAGGTTGCCGAGCGAGTAGCGGCGCAGCCACGCGCGCGAGCGGATCAGGGCGCGCCATCCCTCTTCGGTGGTGAGGGACTCCACGGAAGCGGTCAGCGTGTCGTGCGCCGCACGCAGCCGCTCCTGTCGCTGTTCGGGGGTGAGCTGCTTTCGCTTCTTCCTGGGAGCCATAACGGATCCAATCGGGAAACGTTTCTTTGCGGGTACAGGTCACAACCCACCAGGCATGAAATGCCGCGTGGGTTATGGACAGAAACCGGGGATATGGGGTGTCGCCGATGGGACGGCGACACCCCAGGTCGCCCTATTCGTCCGCGCGGTATGCGGACAGGTCGGAGACCTCTTCGCCGTCGGGCCCGTACAGACAGGACGCGAGGTATTCGGCGTTTTCGTCGCACCACGCCAGCTGTTCGGGTGTGTAGTTCGCGAGGTATTCGGCGTCGCTCTCACTCGGGACCGTGGTCAAGAAACCGATGGCGTTACGCGCCACGGTGTCCTCGGAAGCACCGACAGGGCTTCCCAGGTCGCCACCTGCGAAGATCAGCGTGCTTCCGCAGTACAGGCGGTATGACCAGCGCTCCCGGGGAGCGGGTGACCAGTCGCGGGGGTAGAACCCGCCCGGTTCGATGATCAGGGTGTGAGGTTCAGGCGTGAATCCGGAAAGGACGAAGTTCGACATGGCACATCACCCGTGGTGTCGCGGATTTACGGATTCTCAGCAGTTCTCGACACGCACGCCACCGCGCGGACCGAAGTACACGCAGCGGTCGGGATAGTCGAGGCATTCGGGAGACGCGTACAGGTGAATGCACGAATCCTCATCGACGGCGGGGGTGAGAACCGATTCCGGGTCACGGTTGACGTAGCGGAACGTCTGACGCCAGGAGCAACCGGAACGGAACCGGTCGGACAGGGCGTCCTTCGCCTCTTGGATGGACCCGAACTGTTCCAGGTCGCTTTCCAGGTCGGACAGCGTGTATCCGCTACCGCCGTGCCATACGCCATACCAGGGGGACATAGAAATCTCTCCCGTGCGAGCGTTTTGCTTGGTCACTTAATTGATACCCACGACAGCGAAGCAAAACACCCGAAGGGAAGGTTTTTCTTGGCATTCTTCACAGGCCAAAAGGAGTCAGACACAAAGACATGAAGAGTGATACCAAGACGATAAGAAGCAAAGACAATAAAGCAGAACAGGAAAGGGAGGTGCAACAATACAAAAGAAACAATCAACCACACAGGATATGCGGTGGAAATAATAGAAGCCATCGCCTCAAGAAGCGATGACAGGCCCGCAGAGAGTTTGGTGGTAAGCCTGCGGCACCTGTCGGGAGGAGCTCGGGTACACCGCCAAGGCCCTCTACCTGGGAATATGCGTACGCAGACCTGTGCCCGCCATGAGGGCACACCGAAGAGCATCCCGACAGGCGAAGCGGAGGGCACCGCAGGAAAGGAAATCTTAATTCAGAAAAGAATGCCCGCCCCTGACCGCTGGACAGCGGACAGCGGACATCAAAGCTGAGAGCCGAGTTTCACTCAGGATGATGCTTCAGCTTCTGCGAGCGCTGACCTGTGAGCTTCCCGCACCCGCTCGGCAGATTTACTGTCTGCCTTTTCATCATATGTTTTGGCCAGCGCTTGCGCCGCCTCGGCAGCGGTCGGATCTATTCGGAGCGCTCTTTGCAGCATCGAGATCGCTCGCCGCGGTTCCGCTTCCCCGGCACATGTGGTCAGCGTGGTGACCAACTGGTCCCGGATACGTGTGCGGACTCCTTCGGCCCACACGTAGTCGGTGTGGACGGCGAAGTCGTCGTCGAACATGGCCGCGGCGGTGGTCACGAGCGTGGCGGCGTCCTCGCTGTGGGCGGCCTCCTCCAGAAGCTGCTCGATCCGCCACAGATCACACACCACCAAGTCGCGGTTGAGCTGGTAGAGGTCTCCGTCGTGGGTGATGACGCGACCGCCGTCCTCGCCCAGGAGGGGGCGGCAGGCCGTGCGTACGGCGGTGCAGGCGTCGTGGAATCTCCTGATACCCCGATGAGGGGCGTCATGCGGCCACATGGCGTCCACGGCCGCTTCCAGGCGCACCCCTGCGGGATGGGTGGCCAGGTAGGCCAGGACCTCGTAGGCGGCTCTGCGATGTGGGCGGACTTGTTGGCCGTGCACGGCCAGGGTGATACGGCCGAGCACGGTCACCGAGACCGCACGCGTCCGCGTGGCCGTGCTTTCCTCTGAGGACGGTGGTGGACTGGCGGATTCAGGGGTTCTCGGCTCGGCCTCGTGGTCGTGGTCCTGTTCGGCGGCGTCGTCGGGAGCGGTGGTGCTCTGGTGGGTCAGAGCCTGGTGCAGGTCCGCGGAGGTGGTGGGCGCCCATCGGTGGCCGACTATGTCGGTGAAGGGCTCGTCAGCGTGGGCGATGGTGCCGTCTGCGTCGATCGTGCAGGTCGCACCGGCGCCATCCGGCCAGGCCCCGAGCAGGACGGCGCTGAGAGGGGCACGTCCGGTGTGGGAGAGCAGGGAGGTGATCTCCTTGGCGACGGCGGTGTCAGCTCGCGTCAGCAGCACGAACTGGGGTCCGCCCAGAGCTTCGGGTTTGTCCTCTTCTTGCTCGTCCTCCGCTCGATGGCGGGCGAGGACCTGGAGCTGGAGCAGGGTGATGGCGTCTTCGACCGAGTCGGTGACCATCACGGGGGCGTCCTCGCTCAGTTGTGGAGGGCGCCGTGTGTCTTCCAGGAGGGTGCGCAGGTCGGCACCGGTAACGACGACGGTGAGGTCGCTTTCCGCGGTCTCCAGGGCTCTGGCAAGAAGTGTGCGGGCGGCCCCCTGCGCTCCTGGGCCGGTGACCCCCAACCCGGGAGCGCGTGCCAGGTCGATCAGCGCCAGGTCCTTGCCGGCCTTGTGGCCATCGCCGGCCCTGGCAGGTGCGGTGCTTCGGGACGAGGCCTCCACTGTGGTGTGTTCGTCGTCTGCTTCCTCGTCATCTCCGCCGTGCTGCGCTGGAAGGAGTTCGCGGCGCCGTTCGATGACCATTCCGGCCAGGACACCGGCCGCACCGGTGGTCATCGCCAGGACCAGTCCGCTCGGTAGGGACAGTCCCACAGCAGGGCCTTGGACGTCTTCGGCGTTTTCTTCGGCACCGGTGCTGTTGGATTCGGCGGGCGTATCCGGCTCTGTGGGCGGTGTGACGAGCACGCTGTAGGAGATCTCGACCCGGCGCTGTTCGGCGGCGTCGTCGGTGTCGAGCAGGTTGCTGTCACCCTCGCCGTGCACCTCGATCACCATGTCCTGTCCCAGGTGCGTACGCAACGCCTTCGCGACTGCCTCCGCACGCCGTTCGGACAGGTCGAGGTTGTAGTCGGAGTCGCCCGCGGCATCGGTGTGCCCCGTGACGATGACCGGTAGCTCCGGAGCGCCGTGCTGAGCAATGAGGTCAGCGGTGGCTTTCACGTCCTCGGTCATCTCCTCGGTGAGCCCGGCCGAGTCGTACCCGAAGCTGTCGATGAGGCGGGAGCGGTCCACGATGAACGGCTCCGCAGAGCTTTCCCGTTCGGACTGGTCCTGCTCGTCCTCCGCCCCTTGGGGAGTCTCTGCCGCTACAACGGGTGTCGGCGCTGCCTGTGCAACCGCCGGAGAGACGGTGACGGCGCCCAGGGTGGTGGCGGCGAGCAGCTGGAGTGGCCGCAGGAACCGCACCTGAGTGCGCTGTCGGCGCAGACGGCCAATGGCCTCAACGGCCAGAACGATCGAATACAGCCCCCAAAGGGACCAGAGCAGAAGGAGTAGGACAGCAGTGCCCACGCCTTCGGGGAGGCGGCCACTGCGCAGGTGCACTTCCAGACTGGTCGGAGACAGATCGAGTTCAGGCCAGGTCAGAGTGGTGGCCAGCCATGGCAGTCCGGCGAGCAGGGCGAGGGTGGTCACGAGTGCGGCGAGCTGGCGAAGGCGCTGATGTGTCATGGGTGCCTCACGGCGTGGTGGGTTCGGTGACCGGGGTGGCGCTCGCTGTCCCGGACGCGGTGCGCGGGCCCAGCGGGAGCAGGCGGAAGGTGTAGACACTCTGTGCGGTGACGGTGATGACGTCGCCGTCCACCGTTGCGGTGCCGTGGATCCCGGCCTCTGCGAGGAAGTCGTTCGCGGCCGAGACCGCGGCGGCGGGGTCCAGGGCCACGGTGCCGTCAGCCCGGTAGGCGGCCAGGTCGATCTGCTGAGCTCCCGCACGTGCCGCCTCCTGGGCGAGCTGCAGGGTGCGGTTGCGCTCGCTCAGGGCTCCGCCGACGTCGAACACGAACGCCACCAGCAAGAGCAGGGCGGCGGCCATGACGATGAGGAACGCGGTCGCCTGTCCTCGGTCGTCGTGGGAGTCGGGGTACCTCATGGCGTGCTCCGATAGGTGTCCACCACCGACGCCGCGGTTCCTTGAACGGTGCGTGTGCCGGGCACTCCCAGGCCGACCAGGTCGGACAGGTCCGCATGACAGGCGAAGGTCACAGACACCGTGGCCCCCGGAGCGAGTCCGCCCGTGTCCACCGACAGGTCGTAGGCTGCGCAGCTCAGGGCGTGCGTACGCACCGCCTGCGCGGCTGCGCTCTGGGCCGCTGTGCGGGCGGCGGCCGGAGTGCGTTCCAGGGTGGCGGCTCGGGCGGCGGCGTGCGCCGCGGCGTCAGCGGCCATACCCGCCGTGACCAGTCGGTGGGCGAGCAGCACCAGCATCGCGATCAGGATCAGGACCGGGGTGAGCAGGGCCAGTTCCGCAGATGCCGATCCCCGGTCCTCTGCGTTGCTGTGGCGGATCATGGGCCACCGCCGCTGGGTGGTGTGTGGTGTTCGACGGGCCCGGAGACCGCGGTGCGCACGGGCCAGTCCAGGCCGGGGATCATCGTGGGCACCTGTGCACTCACCTGGACGGTGACGGTGGTGTCAGTGCGCTGCACGGTGATGGCCATGTCGTGGAGCAGGTCACCGCGTAGTTGGTCCGCGACCTCGTCGGCACGCGCGTGCCCGTCGGCTTCGGTCGCTCCCAGGGTGCGGGCCGCTGCTTGTCCGTGCTGGGCGATGGTCTGGGTGACCTGACTGGCGTGAGCCCACAGGGCGACCTGGACCACGAGCACCAACAGCAGCAGCATCAGCGGGGTGGCGACCACCAGCTCGGCGCTGCCCCGGTCCTGGTCGGGGTCGGTGTGGTGCGGGAGGAGGCCACGCATCGGCCTATCCGAGGCTGATGGACTCGGCCCACCCGAGGACCGCGTCGGAGATGAGGGCCAGAGCTCCGACGGCGAGGATGACCAGGGTGGCGATCACGGCGACGGCTTCGGTGGAGTAACCGTCATCAGAGCCTCTGCGAGGGCGGTCAGGGAGGTTGGGAAAAGGGAACATCGTCTCCTCCGGGTCGGGTTCACACGCTGGTGAGGATCAGGTGCAGGGCGGGGTAGCCGATCAGGACCAGGAATCCCGCGAACAGCAGGACCGTGGGCAGGCTCATCCGCTCGGTGGCCGACTGGGCCTCGGCCTCCAACTCGGCGAGGTGCTGCGTACGCAAGGACGTGGCCTTGGCCGAGAGACTGGCGCGAACCCGTGCTCCGTCGGCCCCGGCCAGGCGCAGGCTCGCGGCCAGTTCGGTGGCGGCGGGAACGTCGTAGCGCTCGCCCAGCTCTTCCAGGGCGGTCCAGGCGGGCTGGTGTTGGATGGTGGCGGTGTACAGGGCGGTGCGGATACGCCGCATGGCCCAGGTGTCGCTGGCCCGGGTGGCGTCGTCCAGAGCACCGGTGACTCCGGCTCCTCCGGCCAGGGAGATGACCACCAGGTCGCAGACCGCGGCGATGGTGTGGCGCATCTGCTCGGAGCGTTCCCGGGCCTGGTCGCGCACCTCCAGGTCAGGTGCCATCCACAGCACCGCGGCGAACACGGCCCAGGCCAGCAGTCCGAACAGAGGTGACAGCGACAGCCCCAAGGCCGTGAAGATCGTTCCGAGCAGTGGCGGGACCACCAGGGCGAGAGCGGCCATGGCGGCTTTCTGGGACAGGTAACCGGGCACGTCACGGTCGCACGCGGTCAGGCGTTGGCGTGTGCGCTGGGTCGGCAGCCCCACAGCGGCCAGGACAGGTACCGCCGGCGCGCCGAGCCTGCGCGACCACCCCGGCTTTGAGGCCTGTTCGTGAGAGGGGGCGGGCTCGGCAGGCGGTGACGGGTCCTGCAGTAGCTCTGCCAGGGACGGCCGGGACAGGCGAGGCAGAAGGGCGAACCACAGCCCTGCGGCGAGCAGGCATCCGCCCATTGCGGCCAGGACGAACGGGTTCACGCCTCCACCTCCTGTGCCTGCCGTTCCTGGTTCTCCTGGGCCAGCACCCGTGGTCCCAGGTCGGTGCGGGCCAGCCGGGAGAGCCACACCAGACCCACGGCCCACAGCACGCCGATGAGCACGAGCACGAGTTGGCCGATGCCGGTGTCGTAGGGGGCGAGGTAGTCCGCGTTGACCAGGGCGAGAGCGACTGCCAGGGCCAGGGTGGTGGCGGCGATGATGCGCGCCGAGGTACGTACCCGGGCGCGGGTCGCTGCGGTCCGGACCAACATCGCGGCCTGCTCCCGAGCGGCTTGGGCCAGGCTGGACAGCAGCCCGCCGAGATCGGCGGCGTGGCGGCTGGCCGCGCTGGACAGTGCCGCCACCACCAGGTCCGCGGTGGGCACGTTCACCCGGGTCGCGAACCGGTGCAGGGCGTCCTCGGGTGGCACGCCCTGTTGGAGTTGCTCAGCCAGGTGGGCGACGTCGGCGCGGATCGGTGCGGGAGCGGTGGGGACGGTGTGGGCGATCGCCTGGTGCAGGCCCGCGGCTCCGGCCATGAGGTCGCGGATCTGCTCGGCCCACCCCGCGACCGCCTCCACCTGGGCGACACGGGCGGTGTGGTCGTGGTCGGGTCCCAGCAGGCGCGGCAGCCACCACGTTCCGGCCGCCGCCAGGACTCCCGCGACAGGCCATCCGGTGATGACGCCGACCACCGCCCCGACCAGGACCGTGGAAGTCCCTTGGAGTACACGGGCTCGGGGCGTTCCCTCCGGGAGAGTGCGCGGCCCCTTTCTCCGAGGCAGGCGCTGCACGGCCAGCAGGAGCAGGAGCCAGGCCCCCGCACCCAGCAGCAGACCACCCGCTCCCCCGAGCACCAGTGCCGCCGTCACCGCCGGCGTCCGTTCACCGTGCTGGGAGCCGCCACCAGCCGGGCCACGTCGAACCCCGCCGACTGCAGTGCCCAGCCTGTTTCCGGGCTCGGCGGCGCGGCCGACACCTTCTCCCCGCGTTCGTACCGGTAGATCTCGTTGGAGATCACCTGTGCACCGTCCGCGCCGACCACCTCGCGGACGCTGGTGACGCGCCGGCCCCCTGTCGGGGTGGCGGAGACGTGCACCACCAGGTGCACTGCGGCGGCCACCAACAGGGAGGTCGCCTCCAGGGGAAGCCGGTCGGAGAGGGCCGCGTACGCGCCCAGCTTGGTGAACGCCCCCTGGGAACTGGCCGCATGCAGGGTGGTCAGGGATCCGTCGTTGCCCTGGGACATCGCGGTCAGCAGCGGCACGGTCTCGGATCCGCGGGTTTCACCGACGATGACGCGGTCCGGGGACATCCGTAGGGCCGCCCGGACGAGGTCGGCGACGGTGACCTCTCCCCTCCCCTCGGTGTTGGGTGGACGGGAGTGCAGGGCGACCGCGTCCGGGTGAGCGGCCTTGTCGCGTTCGAGGGCGAGTTCGGGCACGTCCTCGATCGTCACCACCCGCTCCTCCGGAGGCACCTCGGTGGCCAGGGCACGCAGCAGGGTGGTCTTGCCCGCGCTCGTTCCGCCGGTGATGACGATGTTGCGCCGTGAGCGCACCGCGGCCTGTAGCAGGTCGACCAGAATCCGGTCGAGGGTCCCCAGGCGCCGCAACTGGCCCAGTCCGGTGGTGCGGTAGCGGTGGCGGCGGATCGACACCGCGGGCTGATGGGAGACGTCGAGGATGGCGTTGAGACGGGACCCGTCGGCCAGGGCCATGTCCAGAATCGGAGCGGCCGGGTCGAAGCGCCGCTCCCCGGTCGGGGAGTCAGCGGCGATCCGACGTACCAGGGCCACCAGTTCCTCGGGACTGTCCACGATCGGTGGAAGCTGTTCGCGTCGCCCGTCGGCGTAGCGCACCCACACCTGTGTTCCGGTGAGGTTGACGTTCTCGATCTCGGAGTCCTCCAGGAGGGCCTCCAACGGGCCGAGCCCACACACCCGTGCCAGCACCTGCCGGGCGATGGCCTCCTCAGCAGGACCGTCCAGCACAAGCTCTCCGGAGGCGAGGGCACGGCTGGCCCTCTCATCGAGCACCTGGCGGACGACCCTGCGGGCCAGGGCCCGGTACTCCTCCCCCTCGACCGGCTCGGTGTCCGCCGCACGTGTGCTCAGACGCCGGGTCACCTCCCTGGTGACCTCCCGGACGTGCACTGCCGTCATGTCGTCGCTCATGGCACCTCGCCGAGAAATCTCGCCACTGTGGGATCCACCGGGTCCGTGGTGGTCGATCGTGCCTGTTCTGCGAGGGTGCGGCCGAGGGCACGCGCCTCCCTGATCAGGGGGCGGCGGTGCGGACGGCGCACCTCTCCCTGGTTCTGGAGGAAAGCCGCGGTCCGAGCATCCTGCGGCAGCTTCGCCCACACGGGCAGTCCCACCGCTTCGCTGATCTCCGCGCTGCTCCTGGACGGGTCGACCACGGCCAGTCCCAGGCGGAGACACCGGGTTCTCAGACCCGCTGCGGCTTCCCTGACCCGTTTGAGGTGCGCGACGTCGCCCGAGGCTACGAGCACCGCCACGTCAGCGGCTTCCAGGAGGGCGGAGGATGCCGCGTCCGGAACCACACGGCCCAGGTCCGCCACCGCCACCCGGTCGCTTTTCAGCACTTTGGGGTTCTGGGCCAGCAGTCCCACCGCTCCGGCCGTACGGTCAGCCGTCGACGGCGCCGCACACACCCGCAAACCACCGGGCAGCACCTGGGAGCACGCCATGGTGTCGACGGTCTCGTGGTCCTGGCCGCTCCGGCTGGCCGCTGCCAGGTCCACCACTCCGGGCCAGACCGGGAGACGCCACCACGTGGCGACATCACCCCCGGAAGTGTCCGCTTCCACCATCCACACCGGCTCCGGCTCGGGCCATGTGCCGGCCAGCGCGAGTGCCAGGGTGGTGACACCGGGAGCACCTGCCAGGGAGAACACCGCGATCAGCATCAGTCGCCTCCGTGCGGAGTCTGCACCAAGGAGACCTGCTCCTCGGCCGCGGCGCGGGCGAGCTGGGAAGCATGGGTGCCGTCTACCACCAGGTCCACGAGCACCTCACCGCCCACCTCATCGGTCAACGGGGTGAGGGTCTGCACCAGCGCGGGGAAGGAGGACGTACCACTCTCTCCACCGGTGATGACCACCGTCACCTGCGATCCCGTGCGTACCGAAGAGGGGATCCGTCCCGCGGTGAGCCGCACTCCGACGGTGGCCTGGCCGGGGTCGAGTTGCTCTCCGTCCGCCCCGAGGACCGCATCCGACAGCAGGGCTCCCTCGGCGACCGGGAGGGTGAGCGTGGCACCCACCACCTGCTCGATCTCGGAGACCGTCGGCAGATCCTCGGCGCCGGCCAACTCGACCACCCATACATCGGCGGAGGTGACCACGTGCCCGGCCGGAAGGTCCCCTGAGGCGACCAGCACGGGCGTCCGTTGGTCCACCTGGCCGAGTGCGAGCACCACGGCGGTGGCTCCGACGACCATGAGCGCCACCGCGGCGACCAGCGATCGCCACCGGCGAGTGCCGCGACCGGACAGACGCACCGGTTCTTGCGCATCGTTGCCGCTGGCGCGGGGGTCGACTGTGGTTACCACGATGCTTCCTTCCTCATGTCACCACTCCTGAGGACTCGACCACCCGCACGTTCATGGACGTCTCGGTCTCCAGGGCCGGGAGGGTGCCACCGTCTCCGTCAGAGCTGGACCACTCCACCTCCCACGACATGCGGGCGGTCAGCTCGTAGCTGCTGCTGGCGAAGGTGTAGGTGTGCCCGCAGTCCGGAGAAGGCTCCGCCGGGTCGTGGACCTGGGGATCGTAGGCGGTACCGGGGCCGTCGCACTCCACGGTCGTACCGTCCCCCATCGACCAGGACACCGACGCGGGGGTAGCGGTCACCGTCACCGATCCGCCGGGCACACTCGCGGTGGCCGTCTCCTCCTGCCAGTCGCTGGAGGAGATCCACATCCATACGGGGACGTGTACGAGCACGGGTGTGTCCGCGCCCGGCGACATCGAGATCTCCGGAGAGGAAAGCTGGAACGCCGCGTGAGCCGCGTACGCCAGGGATTCGAAGTCGACCTCTTCCTCGGCTTCCTCACCACCGCCGCCTCCGACGGTGGCACTGCACCGGGCCGTGAGGCCGTCCACTTCGCACGCGGGTTCCGCGGAGGCCGACTCCGTACCGTCAGAGGACCCCTCGGGCACGGGTTGTCCTCCGTCGCCGGAGCTGCCGGTGTTCCCTCCCCCGGACTCAGCTGAGACGTCGCATCCGGGACCGCCGGAGGATCCGCATTCCACCTGACCGCCGAGGAAGTCCGGATCCGCCCAGACGAGTCCTGGCGACGCGAGAAGCACCGCTGCCGCCCCGACTGCGATGAGCAGGATTCTTTTATTGTCCATCACACGATCCGATTTCCCAGATGCGCAGGTCGGCGACCTTCCAGGAAAGCCCGTCGAAGGACACGCTGGCATCCACTCTGCGAAGTACCGGTGATTCCGGGGACGGCTCTACCAGCTCTCCTGAATCAGCGTCTTCCCGCAGCCATGAGGTCGAGTCCATGCAGTCCTCGATCTCCACATAGGTTTCCTCTGCCGAGAGCACCTCAGGGGAGAACTCCGGCTCGCCCCGGGCGATCACGCCCTCGTCCTCCTCAGCGACCAGGCCGTGCTCCACGAGCGCCAGAGCGTCTCCGGCGGCGTACAGCTCCAGGTCTGAGTAGTCCGGCTCCTCGTTCCGGGCCTCTTCGACCAGCACGTTCCACATGGACTCGTAGGCTTCAAGGGCGAGCTCTTCGCCTGACGCCTGCTCAGAAGGCTCCGGCGACTCGCTGGGCCCGGGCTCGGGAGTGGGCCCGCTCTCCCGTGGGCTGCATCCGATGAGGAGCATCCCGAGCACGATCACTCCGGTTACGTGAAGCCTCATCGCACCTCCAGGACCCCAGCGACTCATCACTTGGAGTGACGAGGCTAGTACTGCAGGGCCCGCATTCCAATATGTAGTCCGACTGGAACTGGGAGCCGATAGAGATTACTCACCAAAGAGTAAGGTTTCATCGCGAACCCTGGGATCCGACATTCATGTTCTCCCATTTCTCCAGAGAACTGACACAGGAACACGAAAGGCGCCTCACCTGCTTTTATGCAAGAGGCTAGGCGCCCGTCTGTTCGTGCATATCCTTTTTTCGAGGTCAGACGGCCGAGGAAGGCGGTACGGCCTTCAGCGCGCTCAGCGAAGCCTTCCGATCATGAGTCAACCGTGCGAGACGAGGGGGAAGGCGCTCGGCTCCCGACACCTCCTCGTCTCCCACACCAGGAAGGGCTGGCGGGGCACGGAGTACCGACGGATGTCTGCCGGGTCGTCCATCCGGATCGGAGGAGGGTGCGGTACCGGCCCAACAGAGCGGTGTCCCGTGACAGGCACGAGAGGAGCGATTCCCTGACGGTGTCGCCCCCTGGGAGGGGAGAACACCTGGCTCAGCCAGTGGATTAACGGGGGGATAGGGTTCATGCGGCAGCGCTCCCTACAAGTGTTGTCCATACCCCGGGGCCGGTCGCACGGCTGCCGGGGGCTCTTGCGTTGAGGTGGATTCAGGCGTTCCCGGTGGGAGAAACTGCTCGCCCTTACGGGCCTCGACCATCGGGAGGGTCCGTACCTCGCCGTCGCACCGCACGGCGCGCTCGTCGGGCCGGACTTGCGTGTTGCGTGAGCTGGGTGGGCGGCTCTACGCCGCCGAACCGGTGAAGGTGTCCGCGTCCGGCATGGCGAAGCGCATGAGCACTTCCTTGCCCTCAGCGAAACCGGCTCGGGTGGTACGCACCCAGCATTCGTCGTCACAGGCGACTCGCACGAGGAACAGTCCTCGGCCGTGCTCCTGCATCAGGTCAGGGCCATCCCGCCTCGCCAGGAGCCCTCGCAGCAGTCCGGCCGTACACGCGTCACCGTCGAAGACTCCCACCCACAGGGCGTGGTCATCGAGATAGATCTGCAGTCGCCAGGGCTTGCACGAGTAGCGCTCGGAGTTGGCGACGAGTTCCGCGACGGCCTCCCCGATCTGAAGCGCCTGGTCGGGAAAGACGTCGAAGGCACTCAGAAGCGAGTGGGTCGTTCTGCGGGCGAGCCGGGCGGGCAGGCAGCGCTCCAGCAGCTCCACGCTGCAGATGCGCTGCTCCGGGGTCGGGAATCGGATCAGGTTGGCAGGCACGCCAAAGAGCGTTGGCGCACCTCCGCTTGTTTCCACGACAAGCGCCTCCAAGAGAGATTCCTTCACTCCGTGCTCGCACGGAGTGCTTACTGCTACTATCCACGGCATCACACCCTTTGGCAACCACCTAAGGCAATATTGCCTATGGATTGAAGATGGAGCGAAGCGGCGGGAAGATAGCGACTGACGAAGAGAGGACGCCCGTGCCGTCAGACACCACCCCGACGTTCAGACGCCTGCTCCTGGGCCGTGAGCTCCGAGAGCTGAGAGAGACCAAAGGGCTCACTGCCAAGGCCGTCAGCAGCGAGATGGAAGTGGCCGCTTCCTGGGTCACCCGCATCGAGAACGGCCAGCGCGGCATCCAGATCAGAGATCTCAAGCGCCTGTTCGAGCTGTACGACCTTGGCGACGAGAGGAAGAAGGAGAAGCTCCTCGAACTGGCTCGACAGGCAAAGCAGCAGGGATGGTGGGAGCCCTACAAGAGCACCCTTCCGCCCAGGTACGCCGACTACGTCGGTCTGGAGTCCTCCGCCTGCTCCATCCGCAACGCTGAGGTGATCGTCGTCCCGGGGCTCCTCCAGACAGAGGACTACGCCCGTCACCTACTCACGCACGGAATGCACGACTTCACCTCCGAAGAGGTGGAGAGCCGTCTCCGTGTGCGGTTGCAACGTCAACAGAATCTGCTGGACCGTCCTGAGGAGACCTGCCTGGACGCCATCCTCGATGAGGCTGTCCTGCGGCGACAGGTCGGTGGACCAGGCATCATGCGGGAACAGCTCGCACATCTGCTCAGCAGCGCGGAACTGGGCAACATCACCCTCCGGGTTCTCCCTCTGGCATCTGGCGTGCACGCTGGGGCGAGCGGAAGCTTCGTCATCCTGGACTTCCCCGGCGCCGCCATGGACCCCATTCCCTACATCGAGACGGTTGCCGGGGATCTGTACCTGGAGAAACGCAGTGACATAGAGACCTGTGAAGCGACCTGGAGCTACCTGAAGAGCCAAGCCCTCCGTCCCGCGGAGTCGGTGGCGACGGTCGCTGAGATCATGAAGACCTACGAGGCACCGAACGCAGGGAGTGGATCATGAACCTGGACAAGGCCGACTGGTACAAGTCGAGCTACTCGCAGAACCAGGGGCAGTGCGTCGAGGTCGCACAGCTACCCGAACTCGTGGCAGTCCGCGATTCGGTGCGCCCGGGAGGTGGAGCCCTCGCGTTCCCTGGTGAGGAGTGGGCTGCCTTCCTGGATGAGCTGAAGTCCTGTTGAGGGATTTGCCCCAACGGCCTTTCGGGAGGGCCAGATCAGGTTTAGGCGGTAGCACTGTCCGTGAGGCAGGTTGAGGTGCCGCGCTGCACAGGCACCGATCGTGGAAGTGGGCTCCTTCGCCACCGGGCTGCGCCGCGACCATAACGCGGCCGCTTCACCGCATCCGTGTCAGAGCCACTTTTCGAACGACGTTGACAGCACTCTGAGAGCCGCCCGAGCCGCTCACCCGGCCCTGCTGTCGCCGCTGAGGTTCGACAGCTTCCATGGCGATGTCCGCGGTGCGAGACGAGGTGTCCCACCCGTCACTGAGCAAGGCCTGCCGCACGCGACTACTACGGCGAGGGCACCCTTTTCGAGGTTACGAACTCAGAGATCCGACTCCCGTAGTAATCGTGTGCCTTCCCGATGAGCATGGTCGGCCTGAGCGGTTCTCTCGCCTCGCCTGCGCGCCCCCAACACACGGTTCGCACACACCCACACACGACTGATGATCCCGTCCCGGGTGGACAGGACATGCCACCGCTGCGTGATCTCGCCAGCCAGCCCTGGAACACGGTAGGAGGCCTCCCAGAGCTTGGCCGCGTCCAGTCCTCTAGGCATACGACCCCAGCTATCCCAGTCGAACAGGAACAACCGCGGGCCCGTGATGTTCCCCCAGTGCAGGTCACCGTGTCCGATAACCCAGTCGGACACGGTGGTGTCGGCGCACGCCCCGAAGGCTTGGGTGATGGAACGGTCGATGTCCTCCTGGACGAGCGAAACACGGTCGGTGCTGGTGTCCGCCAGGTTCACCAATGCCGAGTCCAAGGCGTCCCACCAGGTCTCAGACAGCCGGGGGTGCTCGTCCACGATGTAGCCCGCCGACACTGCCCTTTGGTCTACGAACGTCATCTCCTCCGCCCGGCATACGAGATCGCCGAGCTTCCAGTGGATGGCCTGAACGAAGTCGGGCTTGGGAACCCCTCGCACGGTTGTGGAGGCCTCCAAGCCACTGAACTCGCGCGGGAAGATGTCGGCGGGCCGGTGCCAACTGATCCGTGCCCACGTACCTCGACCGGTCGGCATTCCCACCGAGGGGCGTGTCCCCGCAGGGACCTGCTCGGCTTCGATGAGATCGGTCCCGAGCCGTGCTGCTGCGCCTTGAAGGAGGTCGCGCCGGAACGTCGGTGAAATCGGCCGTGCGGGATGAAGGGTGGGCGCGGTCAAAAGGGCTACCTTTCGATCAGCTCCTGGAGATGGGAAGCGGCGTTGGCGAGCGGGATGCGGGATTGGTCCCCGGAGAGCATGTCCCGGACGGTGACCTCGCCGGCCTCCTGTTCCTCAGGGCCGTACAGGATGGTGAAACGGGCGTACTGGGCGTTGGCCCACTGGAGCTGCTTGCCGAGCTTGCGTGACGATCCCAGGTAGATGCCCACACGGCGGCCGTGTGAGCGCAGTTCACCCGCCAGGCGCATCAGATCGGCCTCGCCGCCCAGAACGGTCAGAGCGACGTCCAGGCCACGCGGCTCGGAATCCTGAGAATCCTGCATCGCTAGGATGCGTTCGATGCCGATGGACCCACCGCAGGCGGGTGCGTCGGGGCCACCGAGTGAGGCGACCAGGCCGTCATAGCGTCCTCCGGCTGCGACCGCGCCGGGGAAGCCTTCGGCTTCGACCTCCCAGATGGCCCCGGTGTAGTAGTCCAGGCCGCGCACCATGCGGGGAGCGAAAACGACACGGTCCCCCAGGTCGGCGGTCAGGCCCAACAGGCTGTCGATCTCGGCCAGACCCCGTTGCCCACGTTCAGTGGTGGCGAGCTTGGAACGAATGAGCTCTGGATCGTCGGCCGCCACGTCCTCGGCCAGGTTCTCGGCGGTGGACACGTCCAGACCACGTTCGTCGACCAGTTCCTTCGCGACGGCTTGGACACCGATCTTGTCGAGCTTGTCCAGGGTGGCCAGGACCCCGTCCCCGCCGTCCTCGGACACCTCGTAGACCTCCAACAGGCCGCGCAGCGCTTCGCGGCTGTTGATAAGGAAGCGGAAGCGCTCGACCCCCAAGGCGTCGAGACCGTCGGCTATGGCACGCACGATCTCGGCATCGGCCAGTGGGGAGGTCGAGCCCACGGTGTCCACGTCGCACTGGACGAATTCGCGGAACCGGCCTTCCTGGGGGCGGTCGGCCCGCCACACCGGGCCGATGGCGTAGCGCTTGAAAGGCGAGGGAAGTTTGGACCCGTGGGTACCGATAACACGGGCTAGCGGCACCGTATGGTCGTAACGCAGTGCCAGGTCGGGCTGGCCGCTGGCTTCGTGGACACCCCGGCGCAGGATCTTGAACAAGAGTTTGGAGGCCTCTTCACCGTACTTGCCGGTGACCACTTCGATCCGCTCGAAAGCGGGAGTCTCCAACGGGTCGAACCCATAGCGCTCGAAGACCTCGGAGACTGTGGTGATGGCCGCCCTCCTGCGCCTCAGGTCGTCCGCGAGGAAGTCCCGCGTTCCTGAAGGTGCTTGCACCTTAGCCATGGTGATGCCGCTTCCCGTGCCGTTGTGAATGAGTGGACTGCGCCAGACTACTGCCGGTCCGCTTCGCTGACCGACCAGCCGGGGAAGTAACGGGCGAGCAGTCTCACCAGCGCTTTCCTCTCCTCTGGGCTTCCGTGGCCGGTATGCAGAAGCGGCGTGCCGTCGATCTCTTCCAGGGTCTGCCAACCGTTCAGTGAATCCATGAGGGTGCGGACCCCCGTCATCAGGGACAAGGACATCTGGGGAACGATCGCGTCCAGAGCGTGGGCCTGGTAGTAGATCGAGGATCGCCGTGGGGCGGTGCTGTCGATCCTTTCGCTGTAGTTCACCTCGCTCACCTGGGGGTAACAGGAGTCCAGCAGGACCTTGGGCACGTCCCAGACAGGCATGAAGCAGTCCACGTCACCGGTGCGGCGTTTGGGGTAGGGCAGCGGCCGACGTCCGTTCATCAGACAGAACAACAATTCCGCCATGACGTCTTCTCGGTTGTAGCCCATCAGCAGGGAGGTTCCGCCGATCTCTCGGTTCAGCGCGCGCCCGACCATGTTGAGCAGCCAGGTTCCGAAGAAGTGGCTGGAGTCCGCGCCATAGGTGGACCGGATCTCACGCCACAGGGCCTCGGGGGACGCCGACATGCCAAGGAGGGAGGCGATGTCCTCGGGATGGAGAACACGGTGGCCAAACCCGTACCCGTGGCATAGGTCGCGGGCACGGTCCGCAGCCGTCCCCCGCCAAATGGGGTCCAGGACCACTGTGAAGCACAGGACCTGATCACGCCGAAACCCTTCGGGTGTGACGTAACGGTCCAAGCCGCGCACGATGCTGCTGGAATCCCCGCCGCCTGAGATGCCCGCGACGAGCGGCGGCGCTACCCGGTGCTCGCGTAGGAAATCCGCGATCTTGGTGAAGACGATCTCACGAAGCTGTTCGTCGTCCAGAAGGTGAACCCGGTGTTCCGGGTCCTTCTCCGCGTACCGCAGGTCATACATCGCGGCGACGGGATCAGCACTGTGCCCCTGGATATGCAGGGTGTGCGGAAGGATGTCCACATCGGTGTTGCGCATGCACTGCAGGATCACCGTGCTCGGTTCCGGAATCTGATCGAGCGTGTGCGTGATGGGAACGGGCCGCAGGCTCCCGTCTCCGGGGACCTCGTATGCCTGGAACATCGAGGGTGGCATGCGGTTGGCCCGGAGCAGATCGGCGAAGGACAACTCATCCGTTGGTACGAGCGGACGGGCGCCGTTCGCGAAGAGCGCTGTGACCCGTTCCCACTTACTCACTCAGGTGACTCCTGTTCGTGTCGTGTGCTCTCGGCCTAGAAGTGCGCGGTGATCGCAGAGCAGGCGAGGGTTTCCTCTACCTTCGGCTGCGTCATACGGTCCATGCCGACCTGCGGCAGGGTCCGCGTCATCACGTCCGCCAACTCGGTCAGTTCAGAGGTCGTCGGATCGGTCGTTTCGGTGTTCATGGACGATGCCTTTCCCTCGGTTACGCCCGGCCTGGGGTGACAGGGCGTGGCCGCGCACCTATTGGTGCACGGGGCTCGTTACATGCTTCGCTCGGACGGTTCCGTCAGATTCGAGGGCGGCCAGGTGACGCGGCACCACCCGAAGGGTTCCCACCACCGCCTCAGTGGAGGTGTCGGTCGGCTCTGCTGTCGCTGTGCCTCTTCCCCGCCGACCGCTCGGAGTCAGCAGTGTCCCCCGAACAGTTGCGTCGACCTATGCGCACACGCATAATCTTCGCGTTCGATTTATGCGTGGTGTTCGATTTGCCCTTCCTCACCAGTTCATATGAAGATCAGAACGGGGATTTTTGGTCTCGCTCTTGTTCATCGGCCCTACGCTGGTCGCCAAGAGTGTTGAGCGCAACGGGGATGTCAGTGGAAACGCAGCCGACTTGCCAGTGGGCAAACGCAACAAAGATGTCAGGGCTACACAAGCCGGTCCTGATGCAGGGGTGACCGGGTTTGGCCAGGTGCCCATGCCCCGTCTTCGGCTGGCTACGGTCGCACTATGACCACCACCCCCTCACCCCCTCAACCGTCCCGGCGGAAGCGTCTCCTGGCACGAGACACCCGGCTGCGTGAGCGCCTCAACCGGCGTCGCCATGGCCTGTCCTGGACCGCGGTCACCGTGGGCGGGCTCGGAGTGGCCGTGGCGTTGTGGCCCCTGGCCACAACGGTCTGGGATCTGCTCGGATTCACCGCGGGCCAGACCTGGCGCGTGACCGCAGTGAGCGCCTGCGCACTGTTGCTGGCCGCCGGTATGGCGGGGATGAACTGGAAGCGCACCTCTCCGGTGCGGTTGGTCTGGCTGATCCTGGCCGCCTGGGCGGTCGCCACGGGCATGGTCGCGGCCATGACCACTTTGGCGTGGCTGGTGCTCGACACGCCCCAGTGGAAGCCGCCCGGGGAGCTCACCCCCGAGAACCTGGACGCGATTGCCACCCGCGCCTTCGCCATCGTCGCTGGCCTGGGCGGTGTGGCCTTGTTGGTCATCGCCTACCGGCGCCAACGCACCACCGAGAACGGAGAGCAGCGCGAGGTCACCAAGCTGTTCAACGAGCGCTTCACCACCGCCTATACCGAACTGGGTAGCGAGCACGCCGCCGTGCGCCTGGGTGCCGTCCACGCCCTAGCTCATCTGGCCGACGACGCACCTTCTGAGGAGGAGGTGCAGATGGTCATCGACGTGCTGTGCGCCTACCTACGCATGCCCTACGACCCCGAACCCGGCGAGCTGCCCGTGGATGCCGACGACGCCCAGCGTGAGGACCACCGCACACGCACACTGGAGTTCGCTTCCTTGCGGGAGGTGCGCCACACCATCCTCCGGATCATTGGCAACCACCTACGTGAGCCCACCGGCTGGCGCGGCAAGGACTATGACTTCACCGGCACCGTCTTCGACGGCGGCGACCTGACCGGCACCCACTTCACCGGCGGCAGAGTTTCCTTCGAGGGGGCCCGCTTCGCTGGCGGGACGGTGTCCTTTTTCGGAGCCCACTTCGTCGGCGGGAAGGTGGACTTCTCCCGGGCTGAGTTCGTCGGGGGGACGGTGGACTTCACCGGGGCCTACCTCGCTAACGGGAGGGTGGACTTCTTCCGAGCTGAGTTCGTCGGGGGGACGGTGTCCTTCGGCGGGGCCCACTTCGTCGGCGGGACGATGTCCTTCAATGGGGCCTACTTCACCGGCGGGACGATGTACTTCAGCGGGGCCCACTTCGTCGGCGGAACGATGTACTTCAGCGGGGCCCACTTCGTCGGCGGGAGGGTGGACTTCTTCCAGGCTGAATTCACCGGCGGGACGGTGTCCTTCGGCGGGGCCTCAGGAACGTGCCCCATCAGACTGCTGGAAGCGATCGAGCGCGGAAACCCTGGGACAGTCCTCTTGCCCGAGGAGTGGCAGCCGACTGCCGATGAGAACGGCCAACAGGGAGACCCAAGCACGTCCCCTGATGCATCCGACCACTGACATCCTCATGGCCGCACCCACTGTTATCTTCGGCTGCGCTCAACAGGAGTGGGCGCGATGGGCAGACTGGATCAACGGCCCCAGACACACGTTCTCCGCCGTCCTGGGCGCGGTGACCGCTGCAGGCCGCGACAACGCCGAGACGTTCGACTACTTCCGTTCGGGTTTTCGGCCTCGCGTTGGAACGGCGGCTGCGGGAGGAAGCCGGACAGGGAGAGCTCATCGAGGAGGAAGACCTGTACCCGGACGTACGTCCCGGTCTCCAAGCACTCCGTGAGGCCGGCATCTGGGTGGGCATCGCCGGGAACCAAACAGTCCGGACTGCAGAACTGCTGCGGGAACTCCACCTTCCGGCCGACGCCGTCGCCACCTCGGGAGAGTGGGGAGTCGCCAAGCCTGACCCAGCGTTCTTCACCAAGGTCATCGACATGGCTCCGGGATCGCCCGAAGAGATCGTTTACGTGGGCGATCACCGTGACAACGACGTCATCCCCGGACACACCGCTGGGCTTCGGACCGCACTGATCCGGCGCGGCCCCTGGGGCTACCTGTGGGCGGACGACTCCCAGGTCACCAGCCGTGTGAACTGGGTGATCAACTCGCTGTACGAGCTTCCCTCGCTGATCACCAAAACCTGGAGATAGACCCCACACCGCGATACCGGCTCTTACAGTGGCGGCGTGGCCGAATCCTCCTCCCATCTCACGACCGAGATCGCCCTGAGCACCGCTGCCCGAGTTGCGAACGAGTGCTCCTGGTCGAGTCTCAACGCGCACATCCTCGGGCCCATCGGCGAGAACGCCACCGTGCTCCTGCCCGAGGAGCAGTTGGTCCTACGGATCTGCGCGAGCATCCATCACCAGAGGGCACACCGGGAACTACGGCTGGCCAACTGGTTGCGTGGTTACCGTATCCCCGCAGTCCGTGCCATCGATGGCATGAACGAACCCCTACTTCGTAACGGGTGGACGATCACCGTGTGGAAGCACATCCCCGGTGTCCGTCCGGCCTCGACTGACGTCATCGGCGCGGCCCTGCGTCAACTGCATGAGCTGACAGAGCCTTCTGGCATAGACTTGCCGGTTTTGGACCCCTTCGACGGAATCACCGACTACATCGACCAGGCACACCTGGAACCGCACGACGTGGGTTTTCTCCGTCGCCAGCTCGACAACCTGCGCAACGCCTACACACGCCTGAATCCAGCTCTTCCCTCTGGCCCGGTCCACGGTGACGCACACCGCAAGAACATCGTGCAGGACGAGAGCGGACACCCGGTGATCCTGGACCTGGAGCGTTTCAGTATCGGGGCACGCGAGTGGGACCTCGTCGTGGCAGCGGTGTACGAGCGTGTGGGGTGGTACACCGCGTCGGAGTACTCAGCGTTCATCGCCGCCTATGGATGGGATATCCGGGAGTGGTCAGGGTTCGAGACCATGGCTGCGGTGCGCGAGCTGCGGATGACAGCGTGGTTATGCGCGCGTACGGGGCGCGAGCCCCGCCTGCTACCGGAGGCCCGGCGCCGTATCACCTCGCTGCGCGACCCTTCCGGACCGCGGGTGTGGCAGCCCGGTACGTGATCACGCCTGGGCCAGTGGCGTGCTGGCAAGAAACTCACGAAACTCCCGGACGGAACGAGCCTGGTTGTGCGGTTCCATCCGATCTTGGAGACGAGAGATGTAGGCCTGAACACGGGCTGAGCGCAGGCGGCTGGCATCTGCGATGACCTGAGTGGCGATCGCACACCCTGCTTCGAGGTCGTTGGGCGCCTCCATGAGGTGCGCTCCGGCCTGAACCAGTCCAGCGAACGTACGGCTACGACGGAAGCTGGCGGGTGCGAGATCAACGGATCGCTGAGCATGTTCGATAGCCAGCGATCCGTGGCCGAGGTCGTGGAAACAGTGCGCGAGTTCGTCCGCCACTTCCGAGCCGTCGAAGTAGCCCATCCAGGCAGGCTCTTGCTCGGTATCGATGCAGGAGAAGGCTCCCTCCATTTCTTTCAGTGCGTTCGTACAGGAGCGTTCCTCACCGAGGGAGGCGAGGCCGCGGGCTTCCATAGCGGCCAGCATGGCTCGTATCGCGGGGGTTGCCTGAGCCCCTGCCCCGGACTTGGCAGTACGTGCGAGGTCAACCGCGCTGCGAAAGTCCCCGAGGAAGTTGGCCTGATGACTCAGCAGAGCGATTGCCTTGGCGCCCAATAGCCTGTCCGACCCCAGGAAGGCAAGATTGAGGGACTGGAGGAAATAGCGACGGCCCAACATGTGAAGTCCCGCATCGTAGGCCATAGCGCCGGTCTTGGCTGCGAACCGGGAGCTGGCCGAGAAGAGTTCCCGGCCGACCGTCGGAGTGAAACGACCTCGTAGCAGCGGAGCGATTTCGCTGGCCAGGTATTGGACAGCCGCCATCCGTGCATGTCCTCCGCCGAACTCATGGTCAAGGGTCTCGAACAGGTCGCATGCCCGCGTGATCGCGTGAACATCATCCTCAGTCACACGGAGCTGGTTTCCTGAATCGGATTCGATGATGGCTGGGGGTGCCACGAGCCAACGGAGCAAAGGGGTGCTCAGTTGTCCCGCTGGTATCTCCATCAGATTTTCCGGAGCACGACGACCAAGATCAGCGTTCCAGAGAAGGGCAGCGTGCCGGGCTGCCTCCTCCCTTGACTCGGTGAACAGGTCAGCGTCCGGAGGAAGAGAGAACCCGAGATTCCCTTGGGGCGCGCCAGAGGCTGTATCAGGAGGATCCAAAGGCGCTCCCAGCCCTCGCAGAGCCTCCATGGCCTTACGCCGGTCGGTGAGCCCTCGCCCCGACTCAGCCCGAGTGATGGTGCTCTGCGCGACCCCGCACATCCGCGCCAGGGCCTCCTGCGACAACGACTTCACCCGACGCCGAAGAAACCGGATCACCGCCTGGGCGTCACGCTCCCGCACCGCAGCCGCCATCTCGGGGTCCCGCCACACCCACCCCGGCACGCATGCACAGACCCAGGAGCCCTCGCCTCGGGGACGTCCGCAGTTCCCGCAGACCATCGACCGCTACTCCGTTCGCTCAGCAAGGTGTTCCTCCACCGTGGCAAGGGTCTGCTCCCATGGGAACCGATCGAAGGCATCACCGCCCTGCCCTGCCGGGTGGGGTACGAACGCCCCCTCTCCCAACAGCACACGCACGCCTTCCTCCCGCAGCAAGGCAACGCTTCGTTGAAAGGGCCGGCGCTGGGCGTAGGCCGCGTTGACGAAGGGCAGCACCACCACCGGGATCCCGAACCCGATCCCCTCGTTGAGCACGTCCAACGCGTAGTTGTCGGCGACGCCCTGGGCGAGCTTGTTGACGGTGTTGAAGCTCGCGGGAGCGACGACGATCGCATCCGCCTTCGGAGACCGCGGAATTCCAGGAGCGCGGTGCCGGCTTCGCACCGGGCGACCGGTGAGGTCCTCCACGGCCTGGGTGTCGAAGAAGCCCAGCGCAGCGGGTGTCGCGATCACCTGGACCTGCCACCCCTGAGCCAGAGCCGGAGAGATCAACCGGTCCACATGTTCAGCCGGTCCCGCCGCGCACACGACGACGTACAGGGTCCTGGCAGTACTCATCGGGCCACACCGACCCGATCAGCCAACTGGGTGAGTCCGCGCTTGAGATGGCCGGACGAACGTGCACTCAGCTCCTCGATGAGGTGGTGGGCCACGGGCCGCTCCTTGAGCTCTTCGGGCGCCAGGTTCTCAGCCGCTGTCAGCTCCGTGTAGGCCTCGCGCAGCTTCCCCCACTGGGTGAGCGCTCGTGCGGTGTCCACGTGCAGCACGACCCGGCGTTCGGCCAACCGCACGTGTTCGGGCTGGATCCTTCTGGCCTGTTCGACGGCCCGGCCCGCGTCTCCCAGATCGACGGCCGTGCTCACCCGGTGCAGGAGCACGTTGGTGGGGCCGAACGCGGTCCAGCGGTGGTTGTGGTCCCCGCCGAGCCGGCGTGCGGCCTCCTGTGCCTCGGTTAGAAGGGACAAGGAGCTGTCGCGGTCCTCCCGTTTGGCCGCGGCGGCAGCCCCGCTCAGCAGGAGCGAACCGTACACGGACAGCGAGGCGGACGTGAAGGGATGGGTTTGCCGGTGCACCCGCTCAGCGCCCGAGGCAGCCAGATCGACCGCTGTCCGGTAGCGGCGCTCTCGCATCAGGGCACGGACGTAGACCCGGGTGCTGGATCCGATGAGAACAGGGTCGTGCGTGGCTTCCGCCGCCCGGAAACTGCGGTCGGCAGCCAGCCAGGCCAGACCGCGCTCATCACACTTGAGCAGCACGCTCGCGGCCACATGGTAGGCATCGGCCTGGATGTGGTGCAGGCGCTGACGCACAGCGTCATCATGGCCCGGATCATGCTGTTCCAGGGCGTTCAGCAGGCGGGGAATCCTTCTAGATACGGCTGCGTACCGGCATCCCTGGTAGTCGGCCTTGGCCTGACGGGTCTCCTGAGCCAGTTCGGCCAGGGAGAAAGGCGGCGTGGACGCTGAGGGCGGCACCGCGTGTGGCGTCAAGGCGCTCGCGAGTTCGTCGAGGTTCAGCATGAAATCGGCCGATGGGAATGAGGGCTGAGGGGACAGGCTCCCCGGTGTCGAAGAAGGCACTCCGTCAAGCGGTGCTCCGAGTCCTCGTAGGGCCTCTACGGCCTTGCGCCGGTCGGTGAGCCCCCGCCCCGACTCGGCCCGGGTAATGGTGCTCTGCGCGACCCCGCACATCCGCACCAGGGCCTCCTGCGACAACGAGCGCACCCGGCGCCGAAGAAAGCGGATCACCGCCTGCGCGTCGCGTTCCCGCACCGCGCTGACCACCTCCGGGGCCCGCCACACCCAGGCCGGGATGCAGTCACACGCTCCACGCCCGTCGTGGCGAGTGCGTCCGCAGTTCCCACACATCGGGGTCTCCTCCGTCACCTGGGGGCGTAACGAGATGGCTTCAGCGTAGCGGCGATTCCGGATTCCGTTTGGTGCTTTCCGGAGCCGACCGCGCCCGCTCACAGGGCTTTTTCCTTGTCATCAGCCGTGAATCGAACAGTGCGCATAATTCGAACGCCGCGCTTAACCGCGCGCGCATAGGTTTGTCGGCCGAGCACCACAACACTGCCGTGCATGAGCACAACAGCAACAGAACCAGAGCTTCAGCCTCCCCGCTCCCGAGTCGCTAGGGAGGATCCCTCTGATCCTGCGTTCCGTGTCCAGGCTCTGGTCCAGGCGCTTGTCCGTCTGGTGGAGGACAACGGTGCGAAGGGCGGTGTGGTGTTCGGCCGGGACGGACTGCACCTGGCACGGGCCGGGATGGACCAGGTCCAGGCCGAGCGTGCCACCGCCATGCTCAACGGCCTGCACCTGTTCTCCCGAGAGGCCGGACGCCGGCACGAACGTGGTGATGTGGAGACCGTGGTGGTGCGCTACCGGCACGGAGCGGTCGTGATCGCTCCACTCGCTGGTGAGGCTGCCGTGGCGCTCGTAGTGGACGAATCCACCCCTCTCCAGGAGGTGGCCCGTGCCCTCGCCGTGTTCACCGGATCGGTCCAGCACCTCCTCCCGCCGCCGCGCCGGACTGCACGGCGCGCCACCGCGGCGAAGGAGCGGACATGACCGTGATCGCCCCCGCACCTTTGACCGTGCGTCCCGGTACCCGGGTCCTCATGGACACGCTGGTGCAGGCCACCGCGTCAATCCCGGTCTCCTACCAGCCCGACCTGCCCGAGCTGGCCGCCGCGGCGTGGCGGCTCTGCCGCGGTGTGGGCCACCCGGTGACGATCGCGGAACTGGCAGCCCGGCTGGAGTTCTCCCCCGCGCTGACCGGTGTCCTGGTGTGTGACCTGGCTCAGCTGGACCTGGTCCGCATCGTGCGTTTCCCGGCCCTGGCAGCCCGGCTGCGCTCATGGGCCTGCGATGGCCCCACCGAAACTCCCGTTCCACAACTGGCCAAGCTCCTCATCGTGGGAGATAACGCCGAGGACGTACGCCAGTGCTTAATGCATCTGACCGGTGCCGATCCTCTCTGTCTGGACGGCTCGGCCCGTGTGGACGTGACGGTGGCCCGCGTCGCTGAGGACCTGCATCTGCTGGCGCTCGGTGCGGCACTGGACGCCGAGGATCCCTCCTGGACCGACCTGTGCCGCGACGCCTTCGGCGCCCTGGTGGTCACCGATCCCCTCGAACCCGATCGGGCCGCACGCAGGGTCGCGGCCCTGAATGCGTTCGGCGTTCCGTTGGCGGTTCTGGTGCCCGCGCACGACAGCGCTGAACCAACCCCTGGGCAGATCCGCATGGCCGTGGGCTTGAGCGACGACGTTCCAGTAGTCATCGCCGACCTGGACTCGCCCGCTGCCAGCACCGGAGGGCTCATGGACCTGTGTACCTACCTGGAGAACGGAGGCCACCGATGACGCGGCCGCGCGCGGTGATGTTCGGCTCCGGGCACTCGGGCATGACCCTGGCCACCGGACTGCTGGCGGACGGGTGGCGGGTGGATGTGTTCACCCGCCACTCCACACCCGAACTGTTGGGCGGCCCGGCCGGACTCACCCAGATCACCCTGCCCTCGGTGCGTGCGGCCGAACGCTCCCTGGGCCTGGACCTGTGGGCCACCACCTCTCCCAAAGCGCAGACCGTGCGCATGGCGATGACCTCCGAGCAGCAGGCCTGGGGGTTCACCGCCGCACTGTCCGCTCCCGCGACCGCCATCGACCACCGTCTGAAGACCGCCTACTGGTTGCAGCGCTTTGAGTCCCTGGGCGGCGGTGTGCACGTCAAGACCTGCACCACCGCGGACGTGATCTCGTTCGCCTCCGCGAGGATGTACGACCTGGTCGTCGTCGCACCCGGCGTGGACAGCGACCTGGGCCAGCTCTTCGCCCCCGACCAGCGCCGTGTCAGCGGAGCCACCGACCGAGTCGCGGTACAGGTGCACCTGGACGGCTTCCCGCGCGCTCCTGAGGACACCGACATCCAGGTGATCTCCCATCCCCACGGAGAGGTTCTGGTCTATCCGGTACTGGCCCACGACGCGCTCAGCCCGGCCCAGGTCCGCGAACTCTCGGGCGCCGGTGACGCCCACATCGATGTCGCACCGTTCTGGGCGACCTGTGTGCAGGTGTTGGCGCGTCCAGGCACCGCACTGGATCCCACACCAGTCCTGGGTGGGAGCTCTGGCGAGGCGACCACGGCGGGGCTGCCCTCCCGGCACGGCCGCCACGCTCAAACCGCCTGGGACCACGTCCTGTCCCGGCTGGCCGTGCTCGCCCCCGACCTGGCCGAGCAGTGCGCCAAGGCCAGTGTGGTCCCCCACTCGGAGCTGGTGCGCGATATCCGTCCTCAGGTGCGCCACCCCGTGACCGTCCTGGGCGGTGCGCCCGTGTTGGGCATCGGGGACGCCACGGTGACGGTCGAGCACGCCTCCGGCCAAGGTGCGGGGGCCTCCACCCTGGTCGCCACCACCCTTCGCGACCAGATCCGTCAGCAGCGCCACGTCAACGGATCCTTGGACCGGGACTTCCTGACCGGAGCGTGGGAGGCGTACTGGGCTCGGCACGGCCAGTACACCAGCGGCTTCGGTGAGTTCGTCACCGGCTACTGGAACGGTGCCCTGCCCGACGCCCTGTTGAAGACCTTCGCCGAGACCGTGGCCACGACCGAGGGCGCCAACGCCTGGGCCGCGGGACTGGATGACCCCGCCCTCATGGCCCGCCTCCTCACGCCCTGACCGTCCTCTCCCCAGCACGAAGGACCCTGCTTCGCCATGCCCGAAAACTCCCTCGGTCCCGTCTCGGCACCGAACCCCAGGCTCTACAGTCCCCGCAACCTCAAGCGGTATCGCCGCTTGGTGGTGGGCTTGTCCCACCGGTTCGCGTGGAAGGTCAGCAACACCGAGATCCACGCGCTCTACGCCCGCTACGTGGCTCCCACTCACCTGGAAGTGGGGCCCGCAGACGGGCACTTCCTGGTCAACGCTCCCGACCTCACCGGCCCGGGCGGTGAGCCGGTCTCGCCGAGCCTGCGGCAGGTTCACCTGCTGGACCTGAACCCGGCACCGCTGGAGGTCTGTGCACGGCTGCTGCGTGAGCGCGCCCAGGTCATCACCCACGAGCACGACGTCCTCGCCACGCCCTGGCCGTTGGCGGACGCCTCGGTGGGGTCGGTGGCGATGTTCCACGTCCTGCACTGCGTTCCCGGCGCGTCGATCCGCCACAAGCGCACGGCGTTCTCCGAGGCCGCGCGGGTCCTGTCCGAGACAGGGGTGTTCATCGGCTCCACCCTGCTCGGCGCGGACGATCCGCATACCCGCAACAACTGGCTCGCCCGTCGCCTGCAGACCGCCTACAACCGCCCCGATCGCAACATCTTCCACAACACCGAGGACCGGCTCACCGACCTGCGGGCGATGCTGGACCTGCACTTCACGGACGTGCAGCTGACCGTCATGGGTTCGGCCGCGGTGTGGGTGGCGAGAGGGCCGAGCCGATGACCACCACACCCTTCGGCCGCGAGCCGGCCGCGATCATCGGCATGGGCTGTCGACTGCCCGGCCACATCACCACACCCCACGGCCTGTGGGAGGCCCTGCTCCAGGGTCGGGACTGCGTGACCCGTATCCCTGCCCGCCGCTGGAAGGTCATGGTCGGGCGCCTGCACCCGGACCAGGCGCCCGACCAGCCGTTCCCCGCGGGGGTCGTGGATATCGACGCCTTCGACCACGCCTTCTTCGGCATCTCCGCGGACGAGGCCACCGAGATGGACCCACAGCAGAAGCTGTTGCTGGAAACCGTGCACGAGGCCCTGGCCGATGCCTCGATTCTTCCTTCCTCCCTGGCCGGATCACGCACCGGGGTCTACGTCGGAGCAGCCAGCACCGACCAGGCGACGGTGAACTTCGGCGCCCAGTACCGGGCCGGGGTCTACACCTCCTCCGGCGCGGGAATGGCGATTCTCGCCAACCGGATCAGCTACGCCTTGGACCTGGCGGGGCCGTCCCTGACGATCGACACCGCCTGTTCCTCCTCATTGACCGCGCTGCACCACGCCGTGCGCGACCTGCGCTCCGGTGAGATCGACACTGCTCTGGTCGCCGGGACGAACGTGCTGACCTCCCCGGTGATCACGGCCAGCTTCGTCGAGGCCGGCGTGCTGGCACCGGACGGGCGGTGCAAACCCTTCGACGCCCAGGCGGACGGGTACGTGCGCGCCGAGGGAACGGTGGTGCTCGTCCTGAGCCGTGCAGCCGATGCCCAGGAGCGCGGGAACCGGGTGTGGGCACACGTGGCCGGAACCGCCATTGGCCACGGCGGCTCCTCCGCCCATCTGCTCGCACCCCGCATCGAGCGCCAGGTGTCGGTGATCCGCCAGGCCCTGGCCGACGCCGCCCTGCGACCCGACCAGGTGGGGTGGGTGCAGGCTCACGGCACCGGCACCAAAGCCGGAGACCGGGTGGAGGCCACCGCCCTCGCCCAAGCCCTGGAGAGGCAGGTCCCGGTGCCGGTGGGGTCGGTCAAGGCCAACCTCGGCCATCTCGAAGGTGCCGCCGGTGCGCTCGGAGCCATGGCTGCGGCGCTGGCGGTCCACCACGGGCAGATCCCGCCCACCCTGCACCACCGCGCTCTGCGCTCCCAGCTCGAAGGCCTGGTCCGAGTACCCACAGGTGTGGAGGACTGGCCGCACGCGAACGACCGGGAGCCGAGGGTGGCTGGGGTGTCCTCGTTCGGGTTCGGTGGGGCCAACGCCCACGCCGTCATCACCAACGCCCCTGCCGTGAAAGCGCCGCCCGCTCAGGATCCGATGCCTTTGCCCGAGACAGTGGTGGTCTCGGCCCCCACGGCTTCCGCTCTGGCCGCAGCAGCAGGTTGTCTGGCCGAGCAGGCTCCGCGGGGTCGCAACGTGGGCACGGTGGCGGACACCGCGCTGGCCCGAGGCAGCCACCACCGGCACCGGGCGGCCGTGGTCTCCTCCCACCTGGGCGGTATGGTCCAGGGACTGCGCAGCATCCAGAACGACGCGCCGAACCCGGACGTCGTCACACCGCGTGTTGCGCCCAGGAGCAAGCCGCGGGTGGTGTTCGTCTACACCGGGCACGGCGGCCATCACCCCACCGCCGGGCAGGACCTGATGCGTCTGCCTGTGTTCGCCCACGCCATGGGTGAGGCGCGCGCGGCACTGGAACGGCAGGCCGGATATGAGGTGTGGAAGCCGGGGGAACCCGTTACGGGCTTCGCGGACGCCCAGCACTGCACCTACCTGGTGCAAGTGGGGCTTACCGCCCTCATGGCTGAGCGCGGGATCCTCCCGGATGTGGTGTTGGGTCACTCAGTCGGAGAAATCGCCGCTGCCCACACCGCCGGGGTCCTTCGCCTGGACGCAGCAGCGCGGGTTCTCGCCCACCGCAGTTCCCTGCTGTCCGGACTCTCCGGTGCCGGTGGCCTGCTCGCAGTCCGCGCCAGCGCAGAGCAGGTAACCGACCTCGTTGCGGACTACGACGGACGGCTGTCGATCGCCTCCTACAGCGCCCCCACGGTCCAGGTCATCGCCGGGCCCACCACCGACCTGGGCCACTTCCAGGAGCGCCTCACGGCACACGGCATCTGGTGCAAGCCGGTAGCCGACGCCATCCCCGCGCACTCAGCCGCCGTGGACCCGATCGTTCCAACCCTGCGCGAAGCCCTGGCCGGGCTGGTCCCCCACCCTCCGCGGACAGTGATCGTCTCCACCGCTCACCCCGACCACGATCCGGATGCCCCGGGGCTGTGGAGCCCTGCCTACTGGGCCGACCAAGCCCGACGGCCGGTCAGGTTCACCGATGCCCTGCACACCGCCGCGCAGACGGTCAGGGACGGGTCGGGGCACTCAGTGGTGTTCGTGGAGATCGGCCCTCGCGCTTTGCTCATCGAACACATCGTCCACACCCTCAACGAGCCAACCGTGGCCATCACCTGCGACTCGACCGGGCTCGCGCGAGCAGTGGGTGAACTGTACACCCACGGCATCACTCCCACCGGTCCGGTGGAGCAGGCCCATCCCAGCCTGGCCATCTTGCCCGGGTGGGACCACACCAGCAGCAGCCGGCCTGAAGGAGCAGAGCAGGTCGCCGTCCCGGCGCCCGACCAGGTGGAGGCACACCTGACCGATGAGATCGCTCGGCTGACGCCCCTGCCCGAAGGATTGGATCTGGCCAGCTCCTGGACTGATCTGGGGTTGGAGAGCTACCAACTGCTCCAGCTCACCTCTCGACTGCGCCGCATCCCGCCGTGGAGGGGCGTGGACGTGCAGGTCTTCCTTCCGCACAGGTCCTGGTCCGCCGTGGCCTCTGGCCTCACCGCTCTGCTGAACACCGACCAGACCATCTCCGACGAGGCGTCGTCCGTCCTCCCCTGACCCCGGGACGACGCCTCAGGGGTGATCTCGCCTTGCTGAGGGACCGAGGCGGGATCACCTCACAACCACCGCAGGACACACCACCATGACCACTGCTGATCATCCGCGAGCCCACTGCCGCGACTACGATCTCGATGCCCTATTCGTGCAAGGCGCGGAACAGAACCACGCCAAGTACCTGTGTGTTGGCTGCCCCGTCCGGATCCGGTGTCTGGTCGAAGCATTGGAGAACCGGATCGAGCACGGGGTATGGGGTGGCATGACCGAAAGCGAACGTCGCTCGCTGCTGCGGCACCACCCCACCGACTGGGACCAAGTGATCACTGCCAGCCTCCCCGAAAGCAGTGCGCACCATAACCACAGCGCTGATCGATCACTCCGTCTCCGTGCCAATTCTTGATGCCGCAGCCTGCAAGTCAACCGGCGAGGTCTCGTCCTGAATGCGCGCCTCACCCCTGCTCACGCAGGGAACACACGTGAGGCACGCTACGTCTCAATCCAAAGCATCGCAGTGGCACACACCCACCGCATGCTCCAGCTTGTGGTGCCACTCGGGCTTTAAGATGATCACCTTGCCCCCATGGCCTTCCCTCTGCTCGGCGATGATTCCCTCATCCTCCTGCTCTAGCAGCTCGTCCGCCCTGTTCTTGAGGAAGGCGTGCGCGTCATCTCGGAACGAGATCATGGTCTTGGACAGCACCTTGTCAGCCATCGGGTAAGGGAAGTTGATCGTGTCGTCCCCGAGATCTCTGAGAAGAATCTCGTACGGGCCAAGTCCTGGTTCTGCAGCCACCCTGAACACCCCCGTACGAGCTAAGCCTGTTCGCCCATGTTCCCTCGCGGCGCCTCTGCTGAGGGTAACCTCGCGGCCAAGACATGGCCGGACAGGCTGTGCGCAACCGACTCACCCCCGCTCGCGCGGGGAACACGACCGGCTCGCGTCCCTCGACCTAGATCTCGTCGACTCACCCCCGCTCGCGCGGGGAACACGAACCCGACGGGTATACGTCTCCTTGCTCTAGCGGCTCACCCCCGCTCGCGCGGGGAACACACGGTCATCACCCAGGGGTTCGGCCTGGAGGACGGCTCACCCCCGCTCGCGCGGGGAACACATGCTGCTGGGCTCGCAGTCCGGCGGTGATGACGGCTCACCCCCGCTCGCGCGGGGAACACCGGTTCTCTTCCTCCAGCCCTCGGACGCGGGCCGGCTCACCCCCGCTCGCGCGGGGAACACGCATTCCGGGGACGTGCTCGAACTTGGGGATGCGGCTCACCCCCGCTCGCGCGGGGAACACTTACCTACCGGTCTAGGTGGGTGGCCTAGCGGCGGCTCACCCCCGCTCGCGCGGGGAACACGGGTCGGTGCCGAACTCGGGGTAGTCCGCGTACGGCTCACCCCCGCTCGCGCGGGGAACACGCGAAGACCTGGAGCAAGATGTTCGGCTGACACGGCTCACCCCCGCTCGCGCGGGGAACACGAGGCCGCCGTCACCAAGCGGATGCTGGAGAACGGCTCACCCCCGCTCGCGCGGGGAACACGCGACCTCGGCTGAACCCCCGGGCCGGTGGGCCGGCTCACCCCCGCTCGCGCGGGGAACACGTGAGGCCGAGTGGGACTGGCTGGCCCAACGCCGGCTCACCCCCGCTCGCGCGGGGAACACGCCCGCCGCCACCAGGGCCAGCCCTGGCACACCGGCTCACCCCCGCTCGCGCGGGGAACACCGGCGCGGCGGCTACGACGCCCGGGTGCGCCGCAGCTCACCCCCGCTCGCGCGGGGAACACTCCTATGCCCACGAGCAACCTCGGGGCTCAGACGGCTCACCCCCGCTCGCGCGGGGAACATCGCAGCGGTCATGGCGTTGCCGCCGACTGAGTCGGCTCACCCCCGCTCGCGCGGGGAACACCCACCCACGTCGTGGACCACTACGGGCCTGGGCGGCTCACCCCCGCTCGCGCGGGGAACACATCGCCCCGGGCAGGGTGAAGGTTCCGCCGGGCGGCTCACCCCCGCTCGCGCGGGGAACACCGTCCACACGGGGATTTCGGTGCCGTCCGAGGCGGCTCACCCCCGCTCGCGCGGGGAACACGGACCATGTGATCGTTCGGGTCCGCCATGCGACGGCTCACCCCCGCTCGCGCGGGGAACACACATGCGCGGCGCACCGGAATTTCGTGGAGAACGGCTCACCCCCGCTCGCGCGGGGAACACACACCCAGCTCGTGCAGGAGGAGACACAGCTCCGGCTCACCCCCGCTCGCGCGGGGAACACTAGCCCTGCACGATCAGGTCCAGATCCTGGGCCGGCTCACCCCCGCTCGCGCGGGGAACACGCCGGACGGGGCGACTGGACCACGGCGGGCAACGGCTCACCCCCGCTCGCGCGGGGAACACGCCACACCCGACCGGGATTCGCACGCGGCGGGCGGCTCACCCCCGCTCGCGCGGGGAACACACGCCGACCCGCAGAAGCCCGGCGCCGTCACCGGCGGCTCACCCCCGCTCGCGCGGGGAACACCATCCGACCACGGGCCAGTCCGCGTAGCAGGACGGCTCACCCCCGCTCGCGCGGGGAACACCCATGCGTCACCCCGACGAGGTGTCGGACGAACGGCTCACCCCCGCTCGCGCGGGGAACACGTTGAACTTCTTCGCGGCGCTCATCGGGTTAGCGGCTCACCCCCGCTCGCGCGGGGAACACTGGCCCTGCTCGGCGGCGATCCGGGCGACGGCCGGCTCACCCCCGCTCGCGCGGGGAACACCCCAAAGGGAGCGAATACAGAATGTCGGAGAACGGCTCACCCCCGCTCGCGCGGGGAACACCGGTCACCTCGATGTCATCCACGGTTGTGTTCCGGCTCACCCCCGCTCGCGCGGGGAACACTCCATCGCCCCCTCGCGGATGCTCTCGGAGGACGGCTCACCCCCGCTCGCGCGGGGAACACGCGCTGGAGCGGGACCCGGAGCTGCGCAAGCACGGCTCACCCCCGCTCGCGCGGGGAACACTGCTGGACGGCCTGCTGGACCGGCGCGAAGGACGGCTCACCCCCGCTCGCGCGGGGAACACTTCTCGGCGCCCGCACGTCCGGCGCTGGTGGCCGGCTCACCCCCGCTCGCGCGGGGAACACGATCTGGGGTCAGTGGCGAGACCGTAGAACACCGGCTCACCCCCGCTCGCGCGGGGAACACGCGCCCTGTAGCCCACTGACCGGAGTGAACACCGGCTCACCCCCGCTCGCGCGGGGAACACGGTGTGGTTTCTGGGACGGGTCCGCCACCTGGCGGCTCACCCCCGCTCGCGCGGGGAACACGAATCGCGTGCCTGACGGACCGCCTCGGCGGTCGGCTCACCCCCGCTCGCGCGGGGAACACCTGGGTCTCATCCCAATGGGTGAGGGAGGCGACGGCTCACCCCCGCTCGCGCGGGGAACACTCGGCCTCAGTGGCCGCCGAGTTGTTGCCCAGCGGCTCACCCCCGCTCGCGCGGGGAACACGCCACCGGAGTCAGTCACCGGGCTGCGCCGAACGGCTCACCCCCGCTCGCGCGGGGAACACCACCGAAGGTGATGATCTGACGCCACCGCATGCGGCTCACCCCCGCTCGCGCGGGGAACACGTGGCAGACAGGTTCTGCTGGGTCTGGTTGATCGGCTCACCCCCGCTCGCGCGGGGAACACCCCACCCAGGAAGCCGCCGAGAAGTACACCGGCGGCTCACCCCCGCTCGCGCGGGGAACACTACAACCATCGCGGCAGCAAGTTCGCAGACACCGGCTCACCCCCGCTCGCGCGGGGAACACGGGACCCGCCAGTCCTGCCCTGCCTCGGGTGGTGGCTCACCCCCGCTCGCGCGGGGAACACAACGCATCCCGGAGCACCGCATGGTAATGGAACGGCTCACCCCCGCTCGCGCGGGGAACACCTGCCCGACGGGTGCATCGGCGCCGTGACCACCGGCTCACCCCCGCTCGCGCGGGGAACACGGGGCCCTTCGTCATGCCGTGACCCGCGTCTTCGGCTCACCCCCGCTCGCGCGGGGAACACCACCGGAGTGGGGGCTTCGCTTCGTCGAATCACGGCTCACCCCCGCTCGCGCGGGGAACACATGAGCGCCGGGATGGAGCGCTCCTCCCGGTCCGGCTCACCCCCGCTCGCGCGGGGAACACACTTCCTGACCTGCACATCTACGAAGGCGTTGTTATTTCGTTACCTTCCAGGCCAGATGTACTTGCCATTGCTCCGAAAGCAATTAGCGTCAGACCATCGAAGTCGGCTGGACGACGTCGACGCTGACCTGCAGTCCGCACCTCAAAGCCTTGCTCGTTGTCAGCAGGGTAGAGAAGCACAGCCACCCCATCAGCCACACATGCGCTGGTTGCATCCCACAGCTCGTCTCGTACGCGGGCGGAAACAGTACCCACATAAAGCTCAGGCGTGACCTCCAACAACCATCGTGACAATGCACCCCGAAGGTGGTCAGGCACAGCAGTGGCGCTGATGGCGATCATGTTCGCCAAACCGGATCACCTTCTTCTCCCTCGGTATGGACGAAACACGTGGTCACCATTCGTCGGGGCTGTGGTTGATCGCTCCGGGAACCGCACCAGAGATGGGATCCCACAGGTCCACGATCTGTTCTTCGAGGTCGGGTGGTGACACGTCGGAGCCAGGAACAAGGAGCCGTTGGATGTCGGCCACGATACGCGGTAGGAGTCCGAACAGACGTAGGCCTTCTCGGAACCCCACTCGCGCCTGTTGCTCGGGATTGGTCGACGCATGCAGGGAGAAGGCCAGGGGAATCGTCAGCTCGGCTTTGTACAGGTCAGCAATATCGTAAACGAAGGCCTGCTGGTTACCGCTATGAACGAACCCCAGAGCCGGGGAACACCCCAGAGCGAAGACAGCCGCGTGCACGATGCCGTACAGACAGGTGTTGGCCGAGGAGAGCGCGCGGTTGACCGGATCCTGGTCGTCCCAGTCCTCAGGATTGTAGGAGCGGCGGAAACGGCTGAGCTTATACTGCTGTGCCAGAAGCCGGTACATCGCCTTGACCCGTTGGCCCTCCATCCCCCGCAGTTGGGCGATGGAGGTCTCACCTTGCACGGTTCCTGCTCCGAAGCGTTGCTCGTACATGCGCCTGGCGATCGCCAGGCGCTGTTCGTCATCAGCCCAGGCACGGGCTTGGTGTTCCAGCCAGGTGGTACTCAGCGAACTGGGCACCATGGCCGAGTAGCAACGCACTCCTCCAGAACCACTGATGAGGACCGTGGTGCCGTGGCGGGAGAAAGTGGTCATGGCTCGGGCTGTGATGGAGGTCCCCGGACCCAGAAGGACACAACTGAGCGCCGCCGTGGGCAGGTACACCAGTTCCTTGCCCCGTTGCTCGGTTTCAACCTGGGCGCATACTCCCGTGTCGTCCTGATAGACACGCACGATGTCCAAGTAGAGGAAGGATAGGGAGTCCGCGATCCTGGGAAGCATCGCCACGGTCGGCGCGGCCAGGCGTTGCCGAGCGCTCTTGCTCATCGGGGGCCTCGTGCGGGGGCGAGGCTGAGTAGCCCGCATCCGTAGGCCTTGCCGCGGCCGATGCCGGCGATGGTCCGTTCTCGGAGCAGGTCGGCGTCGTTGATCTGGGCGGTGCCTTCGAAGAGGGTGCGGGCGTGGCGGATCTTGTGACGTCCTTCCTTGCGTTCGCCACGTGCGGCGTCCAGCGCTTGGGAGTCGAGCGAGTGGACGGTGAGCCCTGAGGCCTCGGCTTGCCGTGCCCACCATTCGTCGGCCGCCGCGCCCATCAGGGGGACGACGGAGTTGACATCGTTCTTCGCCCTGGTGGTGTGTCCAGGGCGGCGCACGGCGTTGGCGGCGATGCGGTAGCGCACGTGACGGCCAGGTTCGAGGGCGTCCAGGAGTGGGCTGAGGTCCTTGGTCTGGCCGGTGCCGTAGTGCGTGGGCAGTCGGCTCAGGTCGGGTTCGGTGTTGCTCTGCAGCAGGACCTGTGGTCCGCCGGGTGTGTCCTCGGCCCGGAAGAGGACGCCGAAGGTCCGTCGGGCCTCCTGGCCGGCCCCGTCGGGGAAGAGGGACATCAGCCGGTGATGCATGCCCACGGCGCTGCCCAGGTCGCGGCGTGCCTCGCGTGAGCGCAGGTCAGGCTGGATCCGCGTGATCCAGTGCGTCATCGGCTGATCCTTCCGTCCTCTGTGGTGCTGTACTCGCGCAGATAGGACTCGACGGCTTCCAGGTACGGCAGGCCCAAACCGCCGCACAGACGGGCGGCCACCTGTAGTTCTCGCTGGTAGAGCGGACGTGTGCGGTAGGAGCGGTGGTGGGTGTGGAAGGTGCGGGGGTCGTCGTCGATCTCGCCCACGGGGTCTGCACCGTTGGCCACGTGGGTGTCGGCCTGGCGGCCGACGGCTCCGGCCATACGGGTATCCAGTGGCGCGTCCCCGTAGAAGAGCACGTGTGTGTGCTCCACCGTGCGGGCGGAGGCAGGGATCGCACGGTGCAGTGGCAGATAGGTCAGGTGCCACCAGGGAGTGCGGGTGTGGCCCAGGAAGAAGGGTCCGGTGGGTGGGCAGGAACGTCGCCCCAGGTAGGGCGCCCAGGTGGGTGCGTCCAGGGCCTGGGCGCAGGCGCCGATCAGGTCGCTGTGGTCGCTGGTACCGGTGACGGCCACGGTGAATGCGGCGTCTTGGAGGTAGTAGCGATGGGAGAGCAGAGTGGCCTGCTTGGTGCCGCGCTTCTTGCCCTCGGCCGTGGTGACGGTCTCCTTGGCCGGTAGGCCGCCCCCAACAGTGTGCAGGTCGCGGAGCAGGTGCCCGGAGCGGTCGACTCGCACGGTGAGTGAGAGCTGGGTGAGGTCGTCGATGGGGGCACCGCGGGGGCGGCCGAGGGCGGAGCTGATCATGCCCAGGACGCCGGAGCGGGTGGGGAAGGCCGCGGTGTCGCGTTCGTTGTAGTGGCTGCGTTGTCCCCAGGACTGCAGTGGGCCGGACAGGTGCAGCAACAGTCCCGGAACCTGCTCGTCGGTGGGTTCGGGCTCGCTCATCGCTGCTGCTCCGGGGGAAGGGCTGCGTCCACGGCGGAACTGATCAGATCCAGCAGGGAGTCCGTGTGCTGTCCCAGCCCTTCCACCTCGTCAGTGTGGGTGCCGGCCCATGCGGTCTGCAGTAGCCCGCGCCCGCCCAACAGGCGGTGTGCTGCTGCCGCGTACTTCGAGAGTTGGGTGATGGAGGGCTTGGCGAAGCCTCCATCCCTGCTGGCCATCACCGGCTCCTCGAAGGCGGCGGCGTAGGAAACCGGGCGGTCGGAGCGCACCGCGATGTGAGCCACGTCGGGGATGGTGTGCGGGGCGGTCGCGGTCTTCTTCGCCTGGGGGATCGACAGCATGAACGCCTCCAGGAAGGCGGCGGCCAGCTCCCGAGCCGAAGCACGGTCCCCCTGTAGGTTGCGCAGCAGGTCGTCCAGGTCCACGGTCGCGTACCGGTAGAACACGCCCGCGCTGAACTCGGTGTTGCCCATGTGCGCGCTGCCGGTGGTGTCGCCCCAGGCGTCGGTGATGTCGTCCACGGCGGCAAAGTAGTCGAGTTCGGTGTCCGTGGCGTGGGTGGTGAAGGCGTGTGCCGCCTGCACGGCGCCGTCCACGCCAGCGCTGTCGACTTCGGCGAGCATGCGTCCGAAGAGGTGGATGACGCCGTTGGTGGAGCGCAGCACCGCGTCGATGTCGTCCTTGGGCAGGACGCTCTTGCCCCCCTTCTTCATGTTGGGGGCGGCTTCGAGGGTGGCGCGGTGTGTCTCGGCGAGGTCGGCGAGGTCGGTGATCGCCGGGGCGGGCACGTAGACCATGGCGTTGGTGGACCAGGCGGGGACTTCGTCGCTGGGCGGATCGGCCTTGATGCTGGATCCGGTCGCGATGTGCTGGCCCGCGCGGCGGGCCAGGTCCTCGGGCCACTGGCGGTCTTCGATCAGGACTCGTTCCACCGCTTCACCGATACGGCGCGTGCGCACCGCCGCCTGGCCGGTGAGCCGCTGGAAGTCGGCTCGGGTGGCCCGCTTCCAGCTCTGGCTGCTGACCCGGGTACGTGTCCTGCCTCCGAAATCGACCTGTTTGACGGAGTTGGTGTCATCGCGGTTCAGGTTCGCGTAGGGGACGCTCTGAAGGAGGTGGATGTCGATGAAGCGTCCGGAAGCATACGAGGCTCGCTGCATGGGGGTTCTCTCTTTCGCGTGCACGGATGTGGTGGTGAAGCGGTGTCGGTACCGGGGGTGCCGTCAGGCTTGGGGGGCCGGGTCGGCTTCGGTGTCGGCCTGTTGGGCGGCGTCACGGTCGGCCTTGAACCGGGTCTGGTAGAAGTCCTGGAGCCAGCGCCTGGAGATGTCGCCGCGGTAGCGGCGCCAACTCCGAAGATCGGTGATCAGGCGGGCGTAGTCGATCGGTGCGTCGGCGCCTTGGAGCTGACGGATGGTGGCGGGCAGGTGCCGGTGCAGCCCCTCCGCGCTCTGCTTGGTGAGCAGGTTGATACGGGTTTCCGCAGCGCTTTCGCGGAGCCCTTTGCGGGTGCCCGAGGCGACCGCGTCGGCCAGGGTGTGTCCCAGGCTCTGTCCGTAGCGACCGGAGGTGGTCGCGTCGGGTCCGAAGCGTTTTTGGGCGGTGTGGATCTGGTCCTTGGACAGCAGCGCGATCATGGACGCGGCCGCGTAGTAGGCACGTTGAACATCGGGCTTGTCCATGGCCCAGGTGGGGAGCAGGGGAGCGACGATGGCGTGCATGCGCGGGACCCGGTCCAAGGGCTTGCCGAGCCCGCTACGTAGGGCGGCCCGTGCTCCCCTGTCTTCGGCGCAGCGTTCCATGATCTTGTCGACGAAGGCTCGGGCGGCCTGCATCTGTTCGGGGACTGCAGAATTCGTCTGGCTGGCGGGCTCGCCCACGACGGCGGGTGAGGGGTGGTCGCTCATGTGGTCCTTGCCTTCTTCTTGGGGCGGCCCCCGTACAGGTCGATACGGGCTGTCTCCCGTGCGCGTGCGCCCCGTGCGGTACTGGCGGCGGGAGCGGTGACCTCTTCGTAGGTGCGTTCGGCGATACGGCGGAAGGAGGCGGACATGCCGTCCCAGTTGCGTGTGCGCAGCCGTCGCCAGAACTCGGTCTCGGCGGCGGGCCAGTAGCGTGCGGCTGCCTGGCGGGACCAAGAGCAGGTGCTGATCTTGGCGGCGTCGCTGTACAGGGCCCAGGCCCGTTTGGTGGCGGTGTCGAGCCTGCGTCCGGTCAGTTCTCCCAATCGCTGCATGTGGCCGACGTGGCGGGTCTGTTGAACGTCCCCGTCGCGTCGTTCCATCAGGTCCAGCACCGGGGGTGTGGAGGCTGAGACGAACTGTCGGTCCTTGGCCTGGCCGTCCTGGTCGAAACCCAGCGCTCTGACCTTCATGGTCATTGAGGGCGTCTCATCCAGAAGTTCGATGGCGGTGGAGAAGATCCGTGGCCGTTGGGCCTGCCGATCCCCCACCGGAGCCTTGTGCAACAGGGCGTCCAGGTCACGCCACAGGGCCCGGTCGGACTCGGCGGGTCGTGGGTAGGGGTTGCCCTCCTTGCTGACCTGCCAGATGAGGTAGTCGTCTCCGCGAGGCAGCTTGTTGCGGTAGGCCCAGGTGACGTAGGAGTCCTGGGTGTGTTCCCCGGTCTGGTCGGGCACCAGCAGCAAGGCGTGCTGGGAGCGCGCGGTCAGGCTTGAGCAGGGCCCGGTCACCAGTTCCCGCGGCAGGAGGGGGTCGGGCAGGTCGTGCCACTCCCAGGGGCACAGGTCGGTGTCAGGGTCGACCGTGATGGAGGGACGCGGGAGCCCGGCCAGCAGGGTCTCGAACAGCGACTCGCCTTCGGGGTGGTAGGACAGGGTGCCGCGCAGGGGTCCGGCATTGGTGTTACCTGCGCTGACCTCGCCGACTTTGCGTACGGCACATGTACCGGAAGGCCCGTAGTAGTTCCAGACCAGCAGATGGAGCAGGGCCTGATCCGAAGTGGGAAGTGTCGGGTCGTGAGGGCTGGCGTGTGAGAACCACGAGTGGTTGCCGCCAGAGGGGCGGGTAGTGATCAGTTTGTTGACGCCGGCTGGTTTCGTGCACTGTTCGCTCAGGCGAGGATCTTGGAGGAACGGCCGCTCAGGATGGTAGAGCCAGAGGCGGTCGGAGTACCGGTTGAAATACTCGTCGATGTGCTCCTCGGAGAAGCGTCCGCTGTCGAGAACCTCGAAGCGCCGGTCATCCCATGCCTTCCCGTCCCTGTCAGCGGCTTCCCGGTGGTCGAGTCGGGTGATGCGCAGGGCGAGCGCGTACAAGATCCGCATCAGGGCGGACGCCGCGGGAGGCAAAGGAACAGCCAAGCCCTTGATGTCGTGGGCGTGAACAAGGAGATCCCTGATTCCTACGCGTTCTGGACGGTCTCGTGACAAGGCGTTCGAGCGCCACCGGACGGGCGCACAGGGTTCCGTTGGCAGATGGTAGAGCCTGTCGATCGAGGTCATCGCACCTCCGAGGGGTGGACTAGAGTCGGATCCCTCCCCGTGCACATGCCGGGGGTGAGCCGATGGCGTGCTTGAAAAACGCCCATTTCGGCCGTTTCCTCCCCGCGCGAGTGGGGGAACCGCCCCGCCCAGAGGGGATTGGGCGGGGCGGTTGACGCAACAGTAGCAAGATGGCCTGCTTTAAATCAGATAAACGTGATTACTTCTTCTCCAGACCCACGTCGGAGATCTCCAGAAGGTGCTCGCCGACATCACAGACCCACTTGTTTTTGCTGGTCCAGCGCATGGGCAACAGCACAATCCGGGCGAGGGAGGATCGCTTAATCCAGGCGGCAGGGGGTTCGTGCGTAGTGCCGCGGCCCCTCAGCCAACGCCCGGGCACCGGAATCATGTGGCGTGCGATCTGCGCGGACTCCTCAGTGGTGAGTCCGCGACGCACACCGGGGAGTTCACTCTTCCCCTGAGGGTCGAGGGTCAGGGATCCGTCGGGCTGGGTGTAGGCGCACACCGCTCGCTCGGAGTCCGCCCCCAGGCGCGTGGTGATGAGCTCCTCATCCACCTGGTGCGCGCCCTCGTTACTCAACCAAGCCAGATCCCTGAGGTCATAGGGCGACGGGATCATGGTCATGTCGGCCAGGTGGCGTTCAGCGAGATCCGTGGCCTGGCGCTCGGCGTCATAGGTGTTGAGTTCTTGGCGCTTATCGGATGTTTCCAGGCGGGTGGCGAAGTCCTCCGCGTAGACGGCATCGATCAGCTCCTGCACGTCTGCAGGAATGCTGATCCCATGCTCGGCTTTCTCCGCGAGGATCTGGCTCGTCCGCAGTAGCAGCGAGGTGTCGTGAACCTTGCCCCAGCTACGCGGGACATCGAGCTTGCCGTCCGCGTCGACGGGTTCGAGGACGGCGATCCGGGGCTCGTCTCCCATGCCCGCGGCCCGACCCTCTCGTGCGTGGCGCATGCATCGCCCCGCACGCTGAAGGAGTTGGGCGAGCGCCGCTGCGTCGCTGATGACGTAGTCGAAGTCGAGGTCCAGGGACTGTTCGACCACGGATGTCGCGACGAGCACCGCTGGGGCCGGTCGACGTCCAGGAGGAGCGTCCGTGCCTGGCTTGCCGAACAGGGCCTCGATGTCATCAGTGATTTCCTTGCGCCGCCATGCGGGGTACCGGGAGTGCAGCAGGCGAAGGCTGTCGTCGGTGTCGAGCTCGGAGAAAGCTGCGTTCAGGAATCGGTAGGTGCGTTGGGCTTCCTCGACCGTGGTGCAGCACACCAGCACGCATCCGTTGGCCTTCAGGGCAGGGGTCAGGAGTTGCACGAGTGCGTGTCGACGTGTGCCTGCCTCAGGCGGGGTGTGATCGGGCTCGGTGACGTCCCAGCGCACCTGATGGGTCTCGATGCCGAGTTGGCGGGGACGGCTGCTGGGGACCTGGCGTGGTGGTGTGACTTTACCGGTGGCGGCGTCGACGTAGACCCATCCTGGGTAGGTGGGTGTGATCTCCTGGGGTTCGAAGAAGCCTGATCCTCGGCGATAGGCCTCCACCAGTGAGGAGGCCGTGCGTCCTGCCAGGGTGGCCGACAGCAGGATCACGGGCGCGCCCATGGCTCCGAGCCATTCCAGGAGGCGCACGAGCAGGCTGTGCATCCACGGCCCGTAGGCGTGGGCTTCGTCGACGACGAGGACCTTGTTGGCCAGCCCCAGCAGGCGCAGCATGTTGAACCGCACGGGCAGTACCGCGGTCAGGCCTTGGTCGATGGTCCCGGTTGCCAGTGGTGCCAGCAGACCGCGTCGGGATGTGCGCAGCCACCGACCCGCTTCAGTGCGAGTGATCGCCTCTTCGGTCAGCACGTCGTCGGATGCGGTGTGGTTCTGGTCGGTGGTGGGACCGGCTGCGAGCCAGGACATGCTGTGTACCAGAGTCAGCGCCGTGTCCCCCGTGACATTGGCACTGACGAATTCACGGACGCGGCGATGCATGGCATCGGCGGTGGCCATGGTGGGCAGGGCGAAGAACAGCCCGCCCACGCCTGATGCTCTGGCCAGCACACTCGCAGCGTGCAGTGCTGCTTCGGTTTTGCCGTCTCCGGTGGGCGCGGTGATCATGAGCAGACCGGCGCCGCCCTGGGCTAGGGCGGGAAGCTGCTCAGCCAGATCCCGTTGGAGTTGGTTGGGCGCTTGGATCTTCGGAAACTGCTCGGCGAAGCTCCGCCCGGGAAAGGTGGCACGGCCCAGACGCGCCTGCTTGACGATGTCGGGCGCCCGCTTCACGGCTCTTGTCCAGTGCTCCGACAAGGCGGGCGCCGTGGCCACCCATCCCGCCGGTGGCAGGGCTTGGAGAACAACGTCTTCTTGGCTCGCCAACCAGTCGGCCACGACGGTGAGTCCGGCGACGAAGCCCACGATGTCAGCGGGAAGCCGTGTCGTGAGCGCCGTGTCCACACCGGTGAGTTCTTCCAGTGCGGCGACGTGTAGACGACGCTGCTCCTCCCAGCCCGCGCCTCCCAGAGCAGGAACCCACTGATCGACCGCAGCAAGCATCTTTCGGTCAAGCGCCTGGTGGAAGAAACCGTGATGTCCGCCGAGCAACTGTGCTATCTGGTGCGCCGGTGAACGTGTGACAGGGCGCTTCTTCGGGTAGCCGAGGTCGGCTAGGAGAGTGGTCAGTGCCCAGTGGGTCGCGGCGTCATGTCCCAGTTGTTCGTGTGAGAGGTCCTTCTCGATTCGATAGGCCGGGTCCTGGGATAGGAGCGCGTACTGATTGGGGTCTTTTTCCTGGAAGAGCGGGCTGGCCTTGCCGATGTCGTGGAGCCCTGCCCAAAAACTCACCAGGCTGCGGCACGAGGATCGGCTCAGCCCGATCTGATGTGAGATGCGCTCCTGAGCCCGGTCATCGAGCAGGATGTCCCACAGCGCTCCAGCTACGGCCGCTACATCACTCAGGTGGCAGATGAGCGGGTAGGGAGCCGGAAGGCCCTTGCTTTTTCCCCACATCAGGACATCTGGACGTGTATGCACTAAAATGTCCTTTTTCATGGATGGTTAGCTGAAGTCTGTGTCCCATCTCAGGGTTAGCATCGGGAACTGACATTCCAGGCTGGCCTGATGCAGCCCGAGCACGATACTTCGACAACAGAAGGTGAGAACACACAGATGGGACATGGGCGGGACCTCCCTCGACCTGAAACCATTTCAGGTCACAAAATTGCAACGCCCCATTAAAAGCCCAGTTCAGGAAGTGTGGTCCCCGCGCGAGCGGGGGTGAGCCGGCCTCGACCGCTTTCAAGGCCGCCCGCAAGGAGTGGTCCCCGCGCGAGCGGGGGTGAGCCGGCGGCGGGGGTTTTCCCATGTCAGGGGTGACTGTGGTCCCCGCGCGAGCGGGGGTGAGCCGCAGGGCGGGGCAGACGGGCCGTTACGAGAGCCGTGGTCCCCGCGCGAGCGGGGGTGAGCCGTGGGGCGGCAGGTGCCCGGCGTCGTAGGCGCAGTGGTCCCCGCGCGAGCGGGGGTGAGCCGGACTCCAGGCGGCGACCTACAGCAACTACGCCGTGGTCCCCGCGCGAGCGGGGGTGAGCCGACCACGGGGTGAAGGTGACCGGGGACATGGACGTGGTCCCCGCGCGAGCGGGGGTGAGCCGTCGCGGCACGGGTGGTGCCCCTCATCGAACATGTGGTCCCCGCGCGAGCGGGGGTGAGCCGTCGGATGCGCCAGGTCGGTGAGCAGGCGGGGCGTGGTCCCCGCGCGAGCGGGGGTGAGCCGCGGGTGAAGCCGTCGATCGTCAGGGACAGCTTGTGGTCCCCGCGCGAGCGGGGGTGAGCCGCAGACCGCCGCCGAGACGGCCCGGCAGGAACTGTGGTCCCCGCGCGAGCGGGGGTGAGCCGCCGTTGATGGTGGGCGAGAACCCCGGGGCGGGGGTGGTCCCCGCGCGAGCGGGGGTGAGCCGAATCCACCGAACCGGTCGATCGCCTCGTCTTCGTGGTCCCCGCGCGAGCGGGGGTGAGCCGCCGTTGATGGTGGGCGAGAACCCCGGGGCGGGGGTGGTCCCCGCGCGAGCGGGGGTGAGCCGAATCCACCGAACCGGTCGATCGCCTCGTCTTCGTGGTCCCCGCGCGAGCGGGGGTGAGCCGACGGCGGTGCCGGTGAGGCCGGTGACGGCCAGGTGGTCCCCGCGCGAGCGGGGGTGAGCCGTGGGTTGAATTGTCCTGCTTTGCGATGGCATCGTGGTCCCCGCGCGAGCGGGGGTGAGCCGCCGAACACGTGCGAGGAACATCGGACCAGGATGTGGTCCCCGCGCGAGCGGGGGTGAGCCGGCACACCGCAGCCGGCAGTGGGAAGTGGACACGTGGTCCCCGCGCGAGCGGGGGTGAGCCGCAGCTCCCCGGGCTCAAGGGGGCCGTCCACTGGTGGTCCCCGCGCGAGCGGGGGTGAGCCGTGAGCGCTGGGAGCATGGCGCCACGGACGGATGTGGTCCCCGCGCGAGCGGGGGTGAGCCGTCCTGGGTGAGCGCGTCGGTGAGTTCGGCCTTGTGGTCCCCGCGCGAGCGGGGGTGAGCCGCGGTTGCGCGCCCAGTCAGGCCACTGGCCATCGTGGTCCCCGCGCGAGCGGGGGTGAGCCGTCTCGTCCGACAAACCAGAGGAACGCTGGTTGGTGGTCCCCGCGCGAGCGGGGGTGAGCCAGTCCAGGAGGCGGCGCCGCCGGGGGCGTCGGTGGTGGTCCCCGCGCGAGCGGGGGTGAGCCGCTCCCGGGCCTGTTCCTCCTGGCCCTGTTCCAGTGGTCCCCGCGCGAGCGGGGGTGAGCCGTCGGAGCTGACCACCGCCGAGGCGGAGGCAGAGTGGTCCCCGCGCGAGCGGGGGTGAGCCGTCGGGTGGGGGCTGCGGCCTCGCGGGAGCGGCGTGGTCCCCGCGCGAGCGGGGGTGAGCCGTTTCTCCAGCCACGCCGCCCGATCCTCAGGCGGTGGTCCCCGCGCGAGCGGGGGTGAGCCGGTCGACAAGGTGTCGTACAGCGTCGCCACTGAGTGGTCCCCGCGCGAGCGGGGGTGAGCCGACCCCGGCGCGCAAGAGCGATGGGTGAGGGTCGTGGTCCCCGCGCGAGCGGGGGTGAGCCGGTGCAGATCGTGCACCCGGACTGGGACAAGGAGTGGTCCCCGCGCGAGCGGGGGTGAGCCGCCGCGCGGGGGGTGACATGCAGCCCTACCCCGGTGGTCCCCGCGCGAGCGGGGGTGAGCCGGTGCAGTCCTGATGGGCACGTCTGGCTGGTCCGTGGTCCCCGCGCGAGCGGGGGTGAGCCGCGTCCGCCGATCGCGGCCGGCCTGATGCCCTCGTGGTCCCCGCGCGAGCGGGGGTGAGCCGGCGACCACATGGACCGCTACGGCCACACCTGGGTGGTCCCCGCGCGAGCGGGGGTGAGCCGGTCCTGGACCGCCTCGTGCGCATCGAAACCAAGTGGTCCCCGCGCGAGCGGGGGTGAGCCGTCACTGGAGGTCATCGGAGGTCTCCTTGGGGGGTGGTCCCCGCGCGAGCGGGGGTGAGCCGCATGTCGCTTTCCTCCTGTGTGGTGGGGGTAAGTGGTCCCCGCGCGAGCGGGGGTGAGCCGACCCTCGGTGGACTGGCGCGTGGGCTGTTTCGGTGGTCCCCGCGCGAGCGGGGGTGAGCCGCATCCCGGGCCGGACCACGGTGGAGGACTCCTGTGGTCCCCGCGCGAGCGGGGGTGAGCCGTCGCCGATGAACCAGTTGGCGTGCTCGGCGATGTGGTCCCCGCGCGAGCGGGGGTGAGCCGTCGAACGCGTTCTCGGCGTCCTTCCCCATGGCGTGGTCCCCGCGCGAGCGGGGGTGAGCCGAGGCCGGCGACGTAAATGACCACTGTCATTGCGTGGTCCCCGCGCGAGCGGGGGTGAGCCGCCCGCGGAGTCCATCGCGATCCCGGCGACGGCGTGGTCCCCGCGCGAGCGGGGGTGAGCCGTCCTGGCCGTGCACCCCCGCCATCGGGTGGGGGTGGTCCCCGCGCGAGCGGGGGTGAGCCGGGGATGCCCGCGGCGTCGTAGGCCCGCCGTGCGTGGTCCCCGCGCGAGCGGGGGTGAGCCGTCGATGCCCACGACCACGACGTCTTCGCACATGTGGTCCCCGCGCGAGCGGGGGTGAGCCGTCCCGACTCGACACGCTGGAAGCCGTTCAGGGGTGGTCCCCGCGCGAGCGGGGGTGAGCCGCACTTCTACGCGTTCACCCTGTTCTTCCTGGCGTGGTCCCCGCGCGAGCGGGGGTGAGCCGCCTCCCCAGGCCTTCGCACAGGGGGTGGGGACGTGGTCCCCGCGCGAGCGGGGGTGAGCCGACCGGCAAGGGGCCGTGGTCGGCGGCCATGACGTGGTCCCCGCGCGAGCGGGGGTGAGCCGGCGGGTGGTACGCCTGCGGACCGTGCGCGGGGGTGGTCCCCGCGCGAGCGGGGGTGAGCCGAGCGCGGCCGAGGCGACTTCACCGGGTACATCGTGGTCCCCGCGCGAGCGGGGGTGAGCCGGGCCTGCCACCCGCGCAGCCCGTGACCCCCGAGTGGTCCCCGCGCGAGCGGGGGTGAGCCGAAGCGGTTCCTCGTCGAGGAGCGCGTCGAAGTGTGGTCCCCGCGCGAGCGGGGGTGAGCCGTCATCGACATCCACCTCACGGAAGGGGCGGCCGTGGTCCCCGCGCGAGCGGGGGTGAGCCGATGGCGCCGGCTTTCCCTCGGCATGCGGCTTGGTGGTCCCCGCGCGAGCGGGGGTGAGCCGCGGATCACTCTTCCTGCGAGCAGCGCGATGGTGTGGTCCCCGCGCGAGCAGGGGTGAGCCGACCGCCTTCACGGTGATGATGGCTGAGGCCCTGTGGTCCCCGCGCGAGCGGGGGTGAGCCGTTCTCCCAGTACGTGGAACTGCACGGATGGAAGTGGTCCCCGCGCGAGCGGGGGTGAGCCGCCGGTCATTGACCTGTACTTCGCCCGGTACGAGTGGTCCCCGCGCGAGCGGGGGTGAGCCGGAGGACGGCAGTGTGGCTGTTGGCATCCACGACGTGGCCCCACACGAACGTGGGCGACCCGGTCAACCTCGGCCTGGGCAAACGCCTCGCAGCGTGGTCCCGTGTGAGCAGGAACGAGCCGACGACCAGCTTCTCGGACTGTGCACCCGCACCCGGGCGGAAGCGGCCGACCTTACTCACCAGATTGGAGGTACTGGAACCGGGCGTGCCCTCCTATCCCCGATGGCGGCCCCGCGCGGGCAGGTCTTCACCAGCCACGACGCCTCCCAAATCGCCACAGTGGCCCGCACACCCTGCACCAAAGCCCCCTTCGTGCCAGTTCTCGACACGGGCCCTCGGGCATGATGAGCCGCATCGGATCCGTTGGAGAACTCTGGTGTGCCCTGCGGGTCCCTGCCTAAAGCACCTCACGTATCCACGAGTAGGGTCCTTACCCCGCTGTTTTCGGGATTCCTCTCAGGTAGATCAGCATGAGTGTCCTGACGTTGCCCTTGTTGCTTGACCAGGCGCCCCCAGCGTGGTTTGCGGCCGAAGTGCGCCGCGATCTCCCGGCCACTCGGTAGCTCACCCGTTTCCCGTTGCCGTTCCAGGGCCCATCGCCATGCCCTGGCCTGGAACGGTGACAGGACAGGCTCTGCGGTGGGCTCGGCGTCTCTATCGTGCACAACTTGGAGACCGGTGATCTTCGAAGCATCCGACGCGATGGAGTCTTGGACTTCCCCGGTTTTCGCTTCGGGCATCGGTTCCGGTCTCTGCTCATGGGCTGCGGACACACTGCGTACGCTCTTCGCCGCCGTGCGGAACTCGCGCATGAGCAGCTCGTACGCACCGATCAGCGCGAAGCTCGGCCAGGCGTGGATGATCCGTGACCACATGGTGGGGTCGGCCACCGCGACGTTGGCCGCCAAAGACGCACCGGAGCCGATGATTAGTAGCGCCCAGGGCAACAGGCCACCCTTGCGGCCGCTGCGGGCGTCGCTGAGCAACGTCATGGACGCACCGATGATCATGCCGTCCACCGACAGCGGGAACAGCGCCGCCCGCCACTCGGGTTCGCCGTGGCGCAGAGCGAGTTCATACATATGGGAGTAGGACACCACCGCGGCGATCAGCGCCAGGACCAGCACCGCGCCTACCGTGATCCACCTCGACCAGGTCGAGGTCGCCATCATCATTCACCATCCCTCACAGGTCAAAGACCCTATGAGGGAGCCGTCCGCAAGGTGAGTACTACCTACGTCAGCCTCTTATGGCCCTCTCCGGGCCAGGATGGAGACGGCAGTGCCGTCTCCACCGTGTGGAGACGAAATGGAGATCGCAAGATCTCCCAACCGCGTCCAACAGACGTGAACGGCTCCCAAGGACGGCCTCTGAACTGCTCAGACTCGGAATGGCGCAGGTCATCAAAACCCTGAACCTACCTCGACACGGTAGAGGTCACAGGTTCGAGTCCTGTATCGCCCACTTGCATTTGTGCAGGTCAGTGCGGGTATTCCGCACTACCCCCACGGCATGTGCCAAACCCGTGCCAAAGCGCAGCCGTTCCAGCGCGCCGCGCCGAACTCGCTCCCAGGTCTCTGACCTGGGATAACGAGGGCCGACCGAACGATTCGACAGGGCCCTACTCCGAGGGCACGTGAGCCCACGGCCGGTCCGAGGGAGCCGCGTTGGCCTCGCACCAGGGGCGGACGGCCAGCTCGTACAGCCTGATCCGGCTCCAGAGCACGCCCGACCGAGCGGGGTCCGAGCGGCGCACGTGCTCCGCATACGCCCGCTCGGCGGCGGAGGGCCCGAGGGTCCCGAGCTCCCGGCCGCTCGCGTCCTCGCACGGACCGCACAGCGACCCTTCCAGGCGCTTCGAGGTGCGGTCCGTCCACACCGCCGCGCGGGCCTCCTCGGGGCCGCCCCGGCGCACGACGTCGGCCGCGCTCATCCGTACGGCGCTCACACCGCACAGCAGGCACCCCGAGCCCGTGGGCGGGGCCAGGTCCACGGGCGGGGCAGACGACGCCACACGCACGGACAGCAGCCGCGCGGAGACCTCCCGCAGCGCGCCGCGCACCTCCTCGGACACGTGCGCCCACGGGCGCGGTGCGCACTTCCCGATGAGGTCGCGAGGGCGGTCGTACAGCGCCCAGCGGACGGCGCGGGCGGCGGCGCGGTACGTGCTGCCGTCAGCGGGGCGCACGGCCTCGAACGCCCGCAGCAGCTCCACAGCGCCCATGCCGTGCGCAGTGGTGGCGCCCGCCGCCTCCAGCGCGCACAGGTTCTCCACGAGGTGCTCGCGGACCACCGGGCCCCGACGCTTGCGCACGCCCGGGGCAGCGGCCAGCAGGCGGTCAGCGAGGGCCTGGCGGTCCGCGCACGGCTCGCAGCGGGCCAGCAGCAGCTCCGAGGTGGTGGCGATGCGATGGCCTCCCGGGTCGCGCTCGTCCTTCACCCACTCCCGCCTCAGCACGTGGCGCTCCGCCACCGGAGCGCCCTCGGGCACGGTCGTGGCCTGCCCGCAGTCGGCACAGGCGAGGTGTCCCTCGGGCAGGTCGGCGGTCGGCTCCGCCGCCTCCACGGGCGCGGCGTCGGCCGGTGCCCCGCCGACGTCGCCGCGCTCCAGGGCCTGCGCGACGCGAGACTGGGACCACCTCCGGTACTCCTTGTCGCTGATCCTCTTGTTCTGCTCGGCCCAGACGCGGTGGTAGTGGGCTTTGATCGCATCGACGTCGATCTTGGTCACGAGGTGCTCCCTGGGGCGTCGGTGGAGGTCATGCGTCCAGTGTGTCCGGACACCGGCGAACGTCGCCACGGCGACGGCAGCACCCCGCCCCCGCGGAGGTGCTCGTCGAGTGCGGTCATCGCCCGGTCGGCGCTGCGGATGACCTCGTGGGCCTCCCCGACGTGGCGGGGGCGGGCGCGCAGCGCCTCGGACAGGGCGTCATAGAGCGCGTCCGCCAGCTCCTCGGGGGTCACAGCGCCTCCCGCTGGAACGGGATGCCCGCACGGTCCCCCGGCGCGCGCATCCTCGTCTCCAGAGCCTCGGCGCTCTCCTCCATCAGGGTCGGCTCGAAGCGGGTCCGCCTGTCCCGAGCGGTCGCCAGCCAGTACCGGCCCTCAACGGACCGCCACACGCTCCACAGCGGGTAGTCGCGGTTGAGGCGGTCGAGCGTCGCCTGCTCGTCGTCGCGGTCCGGGGGGTCCGAGGGGGGAGGGGTACCGTTCGGCATGTCGACCTGCTCTCTCAGGTTGGCCGTGCCCGGGGCCGTTGCGAGCGGTCGCCGGGCTCCGTCATGCGGGACGCTACTTGTGAATCCTTGGCCTGTCTATACCTAGGCATAGCTATGTCTCTCTATGCGCAGGTCACGACGGGTGTCTATGTTGCGGCTGTGGATTACGACCCGACACGACCGAAGTGGCAGCAGATCGCCGACGTGCTCCGAGCACGCATCGAATCCGGCGAGTACCCGCCCCAGCACCTGATCTCCGAGGTCCGTCTCGAAGGCGAGTTCGAGGTGGCCCGGATGACGGTGCGCAAGGCGGTCGCGGCACTGCGGGACGAGGGCTTGATCGTGACCACGCCGGGCATGGGCTCGTTCGTCGCCGACCGCCCCGAGGGCTGAGGCGCTGCCTGACGGCCTGTGGGATGCTCGTGCGGACAACACCCACTACCAACTGGTCGTGGACGGGCAGACCGCCCGGGTTGTCAGGACCGCCGTCGCAATCGGTCTGTGCCGAGAGGCCCCGGATTAGCCCCCGGGGCCTCTCGCTTGTCCGCTGGCCCGCCCGCCGGGCGGAACTGGCCAAGGGGAGCCACCGTACTACGCCTTGTAGTACTACGCTGCGTAGTAGTCCGAAGCCGACACCTGAGGGGCAGGGCATGGCAGACCTGATCACGACTGAGATCTTCACCGTCGGCGGACGCCCCGACATCGACAGCGACCTGGTGTCCGCCTCGTCCGGCGGCGACACAGCCCAGGTGGGGCGGGGACTGTTCCTGTTCGCCGTCAACGGCAGCAGCGTCGGCAGTTCCAGGACCATCACCATCACCACCCAGCGCACACTGAACGGGCACGCCGTCGCCGACGCCACGATGGTCATCGAGCACCTCGACCGTGGCATCATCCCGCTCACCACCACCCTGTTCCGTGGCCCCCGCTCGCGGGCGAGGATCACGTACAGCGGCTCTGAGGGCCTCAGGGTGGGCGTTTTCAGGCTCAGGGAGTAGCCCGACAGCGAGCCGTCGATACAGCCAAGGCTGAACAGTACAGCCGTCGCTGTGTAATACTGGAGTACAGCAGAGAAGCCGAGGAGGACCCGTGAGCACCCAGAACAGCCGCCGCACCGTCACCGCCCGCGTCAGCCAGCGCGTCACCGCCGCCTACCGGCCCGGTGCTCCCTCGATGCGTCGCTACCGCTCCCTGGAGCCCGAGGGCGCTCCCGTCAGCAGGCCCACCAAGGCCGAGGCCGCCCGCTCGTTCAACCGCGCCATGCGCCTGCGTGGCGAGGCGCGGCAGCGGGCGCTGCGCGAGCACTACGCGAGGGTGAACCCGCACCTGACCGACAGGACGCGGTTCTGACCCGGTCCGGTACTCCAGTTCAGGTTCAGTTCAGGCCCGATACTGAACTTGAACCGAAGTCGGACGGACCCGAGGGCGCCCCTCTCCGACTCCGAGGGAGCGTTAGCCCTGTGACCTGCGCTTTCTTCCTACTGCCAAAGACCCGGTCCCCCCCAGACGGAGGCCGGACAAGTTCAGTATTCAGGTTCAGTCCCCCAGACGGAGTCTGGGGGGAACTGAACCTGAAACTGACTGAACTTGCCGGGCCGTCCGTCGATCTGGGAGGGACTGCTCCGCCCGAGTGGGAGAGGTGTTCAGGTTCAGTACTTCAGTTCAAGTTGAGTTCCAACCGAAGTACTGAATCTGAACCTGAATCGCCGGTCGGCCCTCGGACTACTCGACCACCAGGAAGTGCCAGCGCCTGCCGTGGTTGCTCGCGCACTCGCACGGTGCCTCGCTCGCGCACTGGTACTTCTCGACCGTCCCCGCCGCGACCGCGTCCTTGCGCCACTGCTTCGAGACGTTGCCGAGCTGGTCGGTCAGCTCCTGGCCGCTCACGTGCGGGTGAGCACGGACGTAGGCGGTGACGGTGTCGATGCCCTCCTGCCTCGGGTCGGCGGCTCCGCCCGCACCCACGCTCGCGCCCCTCGTGTCGGCCCGCACCACCTCGTACGGCTGCGCGGACATCACCGGGCGGCCCTCCTCGGACAGCACCACCGTCGTGGGGCGGATCGGCCGGACCGCGCCCGTTCGGGGGCGCACGCTGAACCGGCGCGGGGAGAACGGGTTGTCGGCGTCGTCCATCGAGAAGCTCCACACCCCGTCGGGGCCCGCCGTCGCCTCGACGCCGCCCATCGCGTGGTCGCCCCTCATGATGTTGTGCGTGACGACCAGAGCGTTGGGCACGTCGCAGGCACGCATCAGCTCGCGGAACTTCGCGTACCACTCGCCGTAGCGGCTGGTGTTGTTGCCGAGGATCGCCGTGAGGCCGTCCACGATCACGGCCAGCGGCGCCCGCTCCTTCAGCGGGTCGTCCTCGTCGCCTCGGACCAGGTAGTTCCCCCACTCCTCGAAGTTCGCCGTCTGCGTCACGTCGAACGAGGCGGCAGAGCCCCAGTCCTTTTCGAGGTGCTCGACACACAGCCGGTGGGCCGGGTGCGCGTCGTCGCCGAACGGGATTTCCTCGTAGTCGACTACAGGGCTCAGCGGCGCGTCGAAGTCCTCCGGGTGCGTCTCGGGGTTGATCAGCACCACCTCGCGGGGCCTCTTCTCCCCCTCGTCCATGTCGGCGGGTCCGAAGCGGCCGAGGAACCGGTAGCCGGGCACCACGAGGGCGGTGGCGAGGTCGGCCACGATCCCGGTCTTGCCCGCGCCTTTGGTGCCGCTCAGCATCGGGATCGTGCCCCACGCCCACAGGCCGGGGATCAGCATCCGCCGCTTCCGTCCCGCGCCGGACTCCGCGCGGGCGGCCAGGGTGCTACTCCCGGCGTCCGGCAGATGGGCGTAGGTGCCCAACAGGCGGGCGCGGAGCCGCTTCGCGCGAGGGCCGGTGATCGGCGTCCTGCCGTCGTCCTCGAACAGGTCGCCCTCGCGGATCAGCTCGTCCCTGCGAGCGGGTTCGACGGGCGCTGTCAGCTTCCCTCCTACGACGTGATGGACCGTCGCCCCGGTCAGGCCGGAGTAGTTGATCCCGTAGGGGCGATTCTCGTGTGAGATCCTCATAGTGCTCCTTCGTTCGTTGACGGTCGCTTCTCCGTCGGTTGAGGTCGCTTCTTCGTTGGGGATATGCAGGGACTGCTACAGCGGGAGCCCCGGCCTTCGGGCCGGGGCTCCTGTCGTGTCAGCGGCACTCACTCATTCGCCCCTCGCCCCCGCTCCGCCCGTCGGCTGCGGGCACTCTCGCGGCGACACGTACGGCACTCGCGCTTGCCGCTCGCCCTCACGTACACGTTCGGCGGGTCGGTCATGTCGTGGCCGTAGGGGCACCACAGCGCCCTCCCCAGCGCGCCGAGGGCCTCGCGCATCCGGGCGAGGGCCTCGTCCTCGTCCTCGTCCTCGTCATGGGGCGGCTCCTGCCGTGGCCTCACCCGTCGCCCACCGCCCTCTCCACCGCCGCGTAGGCCGCGCGGCACTCCGCCACCACCTCGGCGAGGGCGGGCCCGTCCTCGGGCGGAGGACGCCGCATCTCCCGGAGCCGCCACCACTTCGCGTAGTGCTTCTTGCACCGGTGGCGGGCCTCGTGGGGCTCCTCGCAGCCCTCCACGCGGCACCCGCGAGGGGGCTCCTGCGGCAGGGCGTCCGCGACCTCCTCCACGAGGCGCTCACGCTCGCTCTCACGGCGCGGAGAGTCCGGGCCGTGGTAGCCCTCAGGGCTCGTGTAGGCGGCGCGCATGGCCTTCTCGGCGCTGCGCTGTCCGGCGGCGCTCACAGGGCTTCTCCGTCGCTCAGAGCGCCGTCCTCGACCACCTCGGGCTCGACCACGGCGACGATGCGGGCCTTCGGGCCGTACGGCTGGACGGCGCGGCGGACAGCGGGGACCGCACGGACGACGGCGCGGACCTCGTTCATGTCGACCCGGATGGCGCGACCGCCCGGCAGCCGGTAGCCGGTGATGTGGCCCCGGCTGATCCAGTTCCGGACGGTGCGCTCGGTGACGCCGAGTTCGGCGGCGGCCTGCTTCTGGGTGACGAGATTGCGCTTGGACATGAGAGTGCTCCCGAAGGGACGCACAGCCCAGGGGCAGTGTGCCCTGACACCTGGACTGCTGGGACTCTCACCGTCGCGGCTCCGGAAGGAACCGCTCTCAACTCCGCGCTCGCTGCTCTGCCGGGTGATTCGGTGGCAGCGAGTGACCGTGCTCCCGAGCGATGGCGGCGACCCTCGGGCGGTGGGCTCTGCTTCCAGTCTACCAGCGTGCCAAATGTGCCTATACGGCCATGAGAGCCACTGTGCGGAACTGGGAGGCGTTCCCGGATGCAACCACGCGCGTGGTGCCGTTCGTGCCTCAGTGGCGATTCTGTGGCCGTTCCAGCTTTCCGGTCACTCGCCGGTCGTGGCGTCCAGGCCCTCGGTCCAGCCGGTCATCTCGGACAGGCGGAGGGCGATCGCCGCGTCCCGGTCCCCGGCAGCGTGCTGGTAGTTCATCGCCGCTTGAGAGGAGGAGTGGCCCAGGCGCGACATCAGCTCGCGCAGGGTCGCGCCCGACTGGGCCGCCAGCGTGGCCCCCGTGTGGCGCAGGTCGTGGAACCGCAGGTCCGGCCGTCCGGCCTTCGCGCGGGCCGGGTAGTAGACCTTCGCGAAGCTGGACTGCCGCAGGTGCCCGGACGGGTCGGTGCGAGCGGGGAACAGCAGCCCGTCCGCGCCCGGCGCGGTGTGTTCGAGGAGGTGGGCGCGCACCATCGGCAGCAGGTGCGGCGGAATCGCCACGTCGCGATCGCCCGCGTCGCTCTTGGGCGTCTTGACCACGAACCGGCCTTCGACCAGCACCACCGCGCGGGAGACGTGCAGGACACCGGCCTTGACGTCCACGTCGCCCCGGCGCAGCTCGGTCAGCTCTCCGTAGCGCAGCGCGCAGAAGGAGGCGAGGGCGACCATCAGGCGGTAGCGGGGCGGCATCGACCCGGTCAGCGCCGCCAGCTCCTCGACGGAGGCGGGGCGGATCGTGTGGCGTCGCCGCACCTGTCCGGCCCCTCGGATACGGGCGGGGTTCGCCGACAGGTACCCGTCGTCCACCGACCCGGCGAGGATCGCCCGCAGCAGGCTGTACGCCTTCGCCCTGGTCGTCGGCCGATCCTGAGGCAGGCGGCGGCCGTGCCAGCGCTTCACGTCCTCGCGAGTGATCGTGTGCAGATGCGTGGGGGCGAACTCGGGGAGGATGAACCGGTCGAGCAGGTCCTGGTACGTCGCGCGGGTGCGGTCGGCCAGCGGACGGCCGCGCACGGTGCGCGTGGCCATCCAGCGCTCGGCATAGTCGCCGAACGTGGTGGCGAGCTGCGCCGTGGCCGTAGTCCACGTGCCCTTGCTGATCATCGAGCGCTGTTCACCGAGCCACGCGACCGCGTCCCGCTCGGTCTGGAAGGTCCGGCCGGTCTGGAGGCCGTCAGGGGTGAGCAACCGAGCCTGGAACGTCCCCCGAGGGCACGCCTTGGTCGGCGGGAGATGGCGCACACCGTGGGCATGTGGCGTCTTGCGCCTGCAATGGGGGCAATTGGCTCGCTTCGGACGCGACATTTACGGGACTCCCTCGGTCGGCGCACGGAGACGCCAACCGAGGGAATCCCGTGCCAAATTCTTGCCAAACTCCTTTGGTTCCCATTGTACCGCGTTTCCGCTTGTTTCCAAGCATTTCAGCAGGCCACAGCGCATTTTTGCAGTTCAGCAAGGAGTGCCGAATTCACTTTCGAGTCCTGTATCGCCCACCAGCATCACCGCAGGTCAGAGGGTTTACCTGACATGTGGGTGAAGACGGACCAGCCCGGACTGGGAGATATCCGGGAGATCGTCTTCGAAGCGGGTTCCTCCGGGAGCCCGCTTTCGCCGTCTCCACGGTGGTGCTCTTCGAGGGTGGTGCCACGGCGAAGAGCCACTCGCGTTCCCGGTCCGTGAGAGCCGCCGCACTCCCCCGCCACCGGTCTTCGAGCACGCTGAGTACACGCCGCTTCATCTCCGGTGTGACGTCCCTCGTTGAACGTGGAGTGCGGCAGCAGCGGACGCCGCCACCGGGCCCCACCGCTACGGGGATCGCCGTCCCAGGCCGGACGCCAGAGCCGGGCCCGGAAGTTCCCCCGGCACAGCAGCCCACCTTGGGGCCCGCTGAAGAGATGGTCCTCCTCACAGGCCTCGGTCAGATCCGTGCAGAGGGCGTCCAGGAACGGCGGGAGCTGGATCCACCGCTTGCCCGCCGGGGTCTTGGGGCCCTTGGCCGTCTCCAGGTACCCGCCCACCTCCCGTAGCGGTGTGCGCACCGGGACGGCGTGGTTGGTCTCGTCGTAGTCGTGGGGCCTCAGGGCGACCGGTTCCGACCAGCGGGCGCCGGTGCAGCCGTTCATCAGCGCCAGCACGGACCCCGCCCGTCCGAAGGACTCGTGCAGCCGCTGGCGGCAGAACGCACCGAAGAGCACGGGACGGTCACGCACGCGCCGGTGGAACGGTGGGCGGACCCGTTGCGAACTCAAAGGAGGCCCCGCGCGACATCGCGTCGCGCAGGGCCCCTGGGGAGTGGGACTACTCGTAGAAGCTCCAGGCGTAGTCGGTGATGTTCTCCACCACAGGGATGGCGAGTATCTGGACATCGATCTCAGTGGGTTCGGTGTCGTCTTCCTCCTGGGCGTGGGCGGGTGCGGCGCCCAGGGCCAGGACGGCGGCGGCCAGCACCAGGGACGAGGCGAGCTTGCGCATGAGGAACCTCCGGTGTGTGGGTCATGTCCTCCGGGACCTCTATCCCGATGACCTGCACTGATACCCCTTCGAAGCAAGAAGTGACAGGGCATTTACTCCCTGTTCCCAAGCGGGCGCGAAAAAGCCCCCGCGCAACGCTCGGTCGCGCGGAGGCCACCGCGACCTCACCGAGACTCTGCTTGCGGATGACCCGGCACCCGGTGACACTCTTCTCTTCTGGCCGATACCCCACCAAGGACGGGCACGCGAGATGATCACCAGCCGAGGGCACCGAGGACTCTGGGCGGCAGCCGGCCTGGGTCTGACACTCACCGGCTGCATCCGTCCGGCTCCACCACCTGAGCCGTCCGGGCCCAGCGCCTTCCCTCCGTGTTCGGACTCCAGGGGCAGGCTGATCGCCGATGTCAACAACGACGGCCACCTCGACCGCATCACCGGCACCGAGGGCACAGGCACCGACCTGGGAATCTCCTTCGGCGGGGAATCGGGGTTCGCGGAGCCGTGTACACCGGGCGACCTGGTCGGAAGCCCACGTGAAGGAGACGAGCAGGTCACGGCGTCGGTGGCCGACTTCGACGGCGACGGGTGGCTCGACCAGCCGACCCGCCCCGCGGCCGGGCACCCCGTCCGGGACGGCGGACACCCGCTCCAGGCCCACCTCGCGCGCGGCCTCGGTGAACGCCTCCAGGAGCTGGGCCCCGGCTCCGGTCCGGCGGACCGGCTGTCATGTTCGTGCTCGTCAACAGTGGCTCAGGAACACAGATCTCCGTGACCCTTCGTGAAGGAACCATAAGATCAGTGCCAGAACCTTCTCAGGCACACTCACCACCCCCACCCGCCACATCAACTGCGAGCGCTGAGAGAACCCGAGGGGAGCACCGAGCATGGGTGAGGACACGATGCTGGCGGCACTCCACGGAGAACTCGCGGTGCACCCCTGGCACGATCCAGGTACCGCATCCTCCGACGCCTACAGCCTGTTCCTCTCCCGGTCCTCGGCGCTGGAGTGGCTCACCGATGCCGTACCCGGCGCCCACGGCGGTCTGTGGGGCATGAACGACGCCGGACAGGACTTCGAGGCGGGCTCCCCAGGTCCGCTGACACGCAAGCTCTGGTTCCAGGTATCGCTGACCGGGTCGGCGGCCGAGCGGCCGCTGCCGACCCAGCCGCTCCTCTCCTGTGCCGGCGACGTCGCGGCACGGATCGGCGTCCTGGACCTGCACGCGCTGCAGATCCTCGTGCCCGTGCCAACCCGCGCCGCGGCGGGGCGCACGGCCGCACCGGCCGTGCTGGCCCTGCTCCAGGACACCGGGTGGCTCGCCGACACCGATCCGGGCCTGGCACGGCGGGTCCAGGTCACCCTGGACGGCGGGCAGGTCCCCTCCATCGTCGACGCGGCGTCCCGGATGCTGTCGTGGATGCGTACGTTCGAGCAGCGCGTCTTCGCGTGCGGCCCCACACTTGCGCAAGGGGACGCCGACGCGGCCGAAGGGCTGGTCCCCGGCATCGCCGACCACCTGTGGAACGGCCCCGGCCACCACCGCGCCACCGTCTACGGCACCCTTGCCGAGTGGTCCCTGGACGCTCTGGGATGGCTGGTCGCTTTCCTGGCCGAGGCCGGCGCGCAACACGGTGTCCGAACCCCGCTGGTGCTCACGGTCCGCGCTCTGTGACGGCGCCGTGGCCCTACCGGGTTTCCCCCGGTGGGCGGCGGCAAGGACCACACCGGCCCCTGACTCATCTGAGGCCGAGTCACTCCTGGTGACCGTGGGCGCTGGAGCGTTCGGCGTCTCCACGATCGCCGACCGGGGCTCACCGCTGCGGTCAGCCCGTCCTCGGGCGCTGTCGAGCGGCCTTCATCCTCGCTTCGTCCCGTGCTCCGTCCGCACTCCGCGTGGGCCCTCGGAGTCGTCCAAGGGGGCGGGGAGAGGAGGCGAGTAGCGGGGGGCGGCCCGGTCGGGATGTACGTGTTCCTTCCCGGCGGTGCCGGCCGCCGTTCCAGGACCGTCGTCTGGGCGTACCGCGACGGAGCGGCGGCCCCGTGGCGGACGGCGGCCTCCGGTGACCAAGGGCTCCCACCCCGTGTGTCAGGGCTCCGAGCGGGCCGTGGCCAGCGTCGGAGCGGTGTCCTCCCGCTGTTTGTCCTCGTCGCGCCGTGCCGGGTCCTGGCCGGGGGTGTGTCCCGGGATGTCCACTCCCAGGCGCTGGTGGGTGATCTCGTTGCGGTAGCGGCGTGCGGTGCTCGGGGAGGCGTTGATGTACCGGGCGAGCTCGGTGTCGGTGATCCCGGGGAAGGACCGCAGGAGCTCACGCACGCGCTGACGTTTCTGCGCGGGTGCGAGCGGCTCCGCGGGAGGGGTCTCCTCCACCTGGCGGGCGCGCGGGGTGGAGGAGGAGTGCGTGCCCTGCGCCCGGGAGGCGGTGCGGGCCCGCGAGGACACGGTGCCGGAGGTGCCGGCCCGCTCCTGCCCGGTGTGGGCCGGGGCGGACGGGCGGCGGTGACCGGTGCTGCCGGCCAGGGCCGTCACCTCCGCGGCGGTCATGGCCACCGTGGACATGGTCATGGCCCGGGTCAGCTCGTAGGCGGTGTCGAGGTCGTAGCCGTTGTCGAGCATCCACCGCAGGTGCCGGGGGGTGTGGCGGCGCCAGGTGCGGCCGTGCTGCTCGCGCAGCATGGCGTAGGCCAGCTGGCGGCGCTGCTCGCGCTCCAGGGCCTGGGGGTAGGAGGTGATGCCCCAGCCCAGCATGAGCCGGGCCACCTTCATGGTGGAGAGCGGGTGGGCGACCCACCGCCCCACGGGGATGCGGTCGGCGGACTGGCCGTGCGCGATGCCGGCCAGATGGCGCACCCAGGCGGCCACCCCCTCGGCGATGAGGATGATGACGATGGGCGGGCCGGCGTGGCCCAGGTAGGAGGCGGTGGACCCGTCCCCCTGGCTCACGTTGAGGATGATGGTGATGGCCGACAGGGCGTAGGCGGCCCACCGGTTCAGGGGGTGGCGCCGACCCTGCCACTCCATGAGCAGGTCCATGGCCAGGAAGTAGACGATGACCGCGTCGATGCCCAGCGGGAAGAGGAAGCGCAGGTCACCGCCGTTGATCGCGTGCAGCTGGGTGGCCTCCAGCCAGGTGGCCGCCTCGTACAGGGCCGCGTAGCTCATGGTGAACGCGACCAGGATCAGCGCCAGCGCCACCGCGGCGATGACGGCGGTGGCCACCAGGTAGCCGCCGTGCAGGGGCGCCGCCCCCGAGCCCCCCTCCACGCGCGTGGGTCTGCGGGCGACCAGGCGGCGCATGGCCCACACCGCCAGCACCGTGACGACCAGGGCGACCGCGGCGATCAACGACCACAGCGGGAGGGGCAGGGATTCGGACATGGGTTCTCCAGAGCAGGCGGGGACCCAAACGAGTGTGCCAGAGCCCGATTGCGGAGAAATGCCGGGATCGACACCCTTGCCGGGGCCGGGAGGGGGAGCACCCCGCGCTCCCTGGCGAAATGCCGGATGCTCCAGCCGAAGGAGGGTGCGGATTGACTCGTTCCTGTGATCTGGAGCGAACTCCGTATCGTCCCCGGCCCCGAGGGGGAGGACATGGGCGGCCAGGCCGCTCCCGGCCGGGCTGGGATACCCCGGCGACGCCCTCCCAGGCCAGGGCTTCGGCTCTGGCCCGGGACGTGTGCGACAGCCCCCGGACGGGAGGTGTTCGGGGGCCGCCCCGCCCTCCGAGCGGCACGTCGCCGGATCGGTTCATGAACACGCCGCCGTCCACGATCCGGCCCCACCCGCCCCGGTGGCCACCACGGCGCGGTGCGTTTCGTGCCGTGTGGACATCACCGATCCTCGTCAGGACCGGATCATGCCCTCGGCCAGCGTGGGGTAGTCGGTGTACCCGCGCTCGTCACCGCCGTAGGCCCTGGACATGTCGGGCTCGGCCAGTTCGGCCCCCGACGCCAGCCGTTCGGGCAGGTCCGGGTTGGAGATGAAGAGCTGGCCGAACGAGACCAGGTCGGTCGCGCCCTCGTCGACGGGAGCGAGGTGCTCCGGCCCCGTCCTCGCTCCGGGCGTGGCCGGGACGTCCTGCGCGCGCTCGGTGAGCTCGAGAGCAACCTGGCCGCCTCGGAGACGAGGCGCAGGGAGGGCCGCTGAGGCCGGGGCGGCGCCCACTCCCCTGGCTGTCCGGACGAGCGCCTACGGACCCACGGCGTCCAGCGGTTTCGCCGGTACCCGACCCCAGGGGGCGCGCGTGCCGTCGCCCGGACCGGATCGATACCGAATGGGGTGGAAGGCCTTCACCGCGCGTTCTCACCGTGAATGGCGTCGACCACGTGCTCGGCGATGGCCATACACGAGGTGGCGGCGGGCGAGGGCGCGTTGCGGACGGTGGTGACACGCCCCAGCCGGTTGACGCGGAAGTCGTCGACGAGTCCGCCGTCACGGTCGAGCGCCTGGGCGCGCACGCCCGAGCCGCTGCGTACGACGTCGCCGGGACCGATCTCGGGCACGTAGTGCCGCGCGGACCTCATGTAGGCGCGCTTGGAGAAGGACCCGTACACCTCCTTGATTCCGGTGCGCCAGTGCTGGAGCCCCATGGCCCAGAAACCGGGCCAGGAGAGGTTGTCGCCCAGATCCGGCAGGCGGACGTCGGAGCGGCGGTAGCCCTCACGGGAGAACGCGAGGACGGCGTTGGGCCCCACCTCCACGTCCCCCGACACCCGGCGGGTGAAGTGCACACCGAGGAAGGGGTACCTGGGGTCGGGCACGGGGTAGATGAGCCCGCGCACCATGTGCGCCTTCTCCGGGCGGATCAGCATGTACTCGCCCCGGAACGGGACGATCCTGGGGCCGGCCTCGTCCCCGGCCAGGCGGGAGACCCTGTCCGTCTGCAGACCGGCGGCGACGATGAGGTGGTCCACCCGCACCGTCTCTCCGCCCGCGACGACCCGCAGTGAGTCGCCGGACCCGTCGATCCGTGTGACCGGGGAGTCGATGCGGATCTCCCCGCCCTCCGCGACGATGTCCTCGGCGAAGGCCTGGCAGACACGCGTGTAGTCGGTGATGGCCGTGTGCGGCGAGTGCAGGGCGGCCAGGCCCTCGGAGTACGGTTCGATGTCGCGGATCTCGGCGGGACCGACGCGGCGCAGCCCCGGAACGGTGTTCCGGTCGGCTCTGGCGTAGATGTCGTCGAGCCTCGCCACGTCGTCCTCGTCGACCGCGACGACGAGTTTGCCGCACTCGTCGTAGGGCAGTCCGCGTTCGGCGCAGTACTCGCGCAGCATGCCCCTGCCGCGGGTGCACAGACGGGCCTTGAGGCTGCCGGGCTTGTAGTAGAGGCCCGCGTGGACGACCCCGGAGTTGTGGCCGGTCTGGTGCACGGCCACGCGGTCCTCCTTCTCCAGCACCACGACGCGTGTTCCCGGCTGTCTGCGGATGACCTCCCGGCCGACCGCGAGCCCGACGATGCCGGCGCCGACGATCCCGACGACCTCGTCAGTCATGCTGCCTCCCTCGCTTCCGGTCCTGCGCGACGGCCTTCACAGGCCGATGTTGATGGCGACGGTCTTGACCCGGGTGTAGAAGCGCAGCGCCTCCGAGCCCTGCTCCTTGAAGGCCGAGCCCGAGTCGCGGAAGCCGCCGAAGGGGTGGTGCACGTCCCAGCCGATCGTGACGGTGTTGACGGCGACCTGCCCGCACTCCACCTCGCCGACGAACCGGTGGGCGGCGCGCAGGCCCCGGGTGAAGACGGCGGCGGAGAGCCCGTAGACCGAGTCGTTGACCGCCTCGACGGCCTCCTCGAAGCCGTCCACGGCCCGTACCGCCAGGACCGGGCGGCCTTCGACGCCCACGCGGCCTCGGAGCACTTCGCCGAGTACATCCTCGGTGCGGTCCGCCCCAGGCTCACCGACCGGAGCGTCCGGTTCGGCGAGGTCCTCTGAGGCGCTCGCGGTCGCCGACCACGGCGGGGATGCCGACCTCCACGGCCTTGTCGATGTGGGCGTTCCAGGAGTACTGGGCGTCGAGGTGCCGCGCCGCCAGCAGCAGCGACAACTCCCGCAGGCGCAGCGGCAGGCAGGACTCGAAGCGAACGAAGGCGCCGAGCGACTCGACGCGGTCACACAGCTCGGCGCTGTGCAGCCACATCCGGAACGGGCCCCGGACGGCGCCCCGGCGCCCGGCGATGCGCTCGGCGACCTCCTTCTGCCGTTCGTTCATGTCACCGGGTTCGAGAATGGGGGGTCTCATGAGCAGCCTCTGCATCGGAATCGCGGGGTGGAATCAGCCACGACCGTACAGCGCGCTCCGCCGTACTCCCAGAGCACGCGCTGCAAGGTAAAGGCGCACGCTTCGTGCCTCCTCACAGCGGATGCCTGGCATTAGCCTCGGCGGCACGAAGCCCAGGCAGAGGAGTACACGGTGACAGTCATCATCAAGGCGTCCGAGGTCCCCCTTCTCGATCGCGGGGGCGCGGTCACCACGACTCCGCTCGTCACGAAGGAGTCGGCCCCCGGAGAGAACCGGATCACCAGCGGTATGAGTGTCTACCCGGTGGGCTCGGGCGCGCCGATGCACTCGCACAACTGCGACGAACACGTCACCGTGCTCGAAGGCGAGGCCGAGGTCGTGGTGGAGGGCGGGGTCACCAGGCTCAGCCGGTTCGACACCACCTACATCCCCTCCCCCGTCCCGCACCTGTTCCGCAACGTGGGCGACACCCCGCTGCGGATCCTGTGGGTCTACACCTCTCCCACGGTGACGCGCACGTTCACGGACACGGGCGTCACCGTGGAGCACCTGTCCGCCGAGGACCAGATGGGCCGCTGACGCCCGGTCCGGGTGAACCACGGCGTACGGGACCCGTGCCGTTCAGGGCACCAGGCGGTGCGGGTGCGGGTGCTTCCGTGCGGTGAGTCCGCTCCTTCCCCGCGGAGGGGGACGGTTCGTGCCCCTGGGCCGCGGGTGCCACACTGGAGCCCTCCCGCGCCGCCTGCGTCGGCGCCTCTTCCCCGCGTGGAGGTGTGTGGTGAAGCTGCCGCGTGCTCTGGTCTGCGCTGCTCTGGTGACCGCGGTATGCGGTTGTTCCGCCGCGCCTGAGCCGGTGAAGGACGTGGCGTCCTCACAGGCCGCTGTGGAGTCCGCGTCCCCCTCGCCGTCCGTGCCGCCGTCGGTCGGGGTGGATCCGACCTCGGCGAGATTCGTCTGCGAGAAGCTGCGTCTGCGTGACGCACACCTGGAGCGTGGGGACTCGCTGTCCCCGGTGGAGGAGGAACAAGTGGTCCTCCTGGGGATGGAGGCAGCCCATGATGCCCGCCTGGAGGACGCGGAGCCCGCGTTACGAGAGATCGCCCGGGGCTACGGGGAGCACGACGTGGTGGTCGCGAAGATGATCGCGTGGTGCAAGGAGCACACCGAACCGCTGCTCGACACGTCGCCATGGTGAGGGCGCACCACGCGGTGACCGCGGATCAGCGGAACCACCGGAGCGGCGCGGTTACCGCCGCGGCCATCGGGTAAGCGAAGCACGACCCGCCACGCTCCCACCCCCGGAGGCCCCCCGTGCTCGCCACCATCGCCGCGATCCTGTTCGGGCTCGCCCTGTTGCTGGAACTTCTCGGCGAGAACATCCAGAACCTCATCACCACCAGGACCCTCACCCTCGCCGGGCTGCTGTTCCTCGCTCTGCACGTGGCGGGCTACGGCTCGCGCGGGCGGCGCTGAGCCGACGGCCGGAACCTCCACGACCGCTGGCACGGCGGGTGCCCCTGCTCCGCACCGCCGTACCCCGTCCCGTCAGGGAAGCCGATGGTTTCTCCGTGGACCGGGCGAGGGGTCGAAGGTGGCCGGGGAGGGCCTGCGGGACCTGAAACGGCAGGCGACACGGACCAGACCCGTGGACGCCGCACGCGCGCTGTTCGCCGCGCGCGGTTACACGGCCACCGGCGCTGACCTGCTCGCGTGGCCCGAAGGGGAACGGAGCGTCCCCGGACCGGGTCAGGCCGCCTCGTCCACCGCGGGGCGGGCGGGCCCGCCCAGGCGCTGGTGGAGGTACCTCAGCCCCTCGGCGGTCACCCGCAGCTGCGGTTTCGCCGAGACGCGCCTGCCCGTGCGGGGATGGCTGTACGACGTGGGCCGCAGGCGCAGACGGCGTTCGTGCCCGGCCTTGGGAACGTCGGTTCCGGCGGAGACCATACCGCTGGCCCGGATGAAGGAGAACAGCCGTCGCTGTCCCGTGGAGATGGCGGGGTCCCGGTTGAGGATGTGGGCCGCCTCGCGGACGGAGTAGTCCCCGTCGGCCGACACCAGGACATTCCACGCGTGCGCGGCGGATCCCGGCTCCCCTACCGAGGCCCGTGCCTCCAGGGCCCGCCGCGCGGCCGCGGAGATCGCCTCGCCGAGTCGGCCGATGGACTCGATCGCCTCCGAGGGCATCGAGTCGAGGTCGGCGCCGGAGGGCACGAGCGTGGGCGCCGTGGGGGCTCCGGCCCGGCCGGTCGCCTCCTCCACCGCGGCCCGCCGGTCCTGGAACGGTCCGCGCACCTGTCCGCCCCACTCGTCCGGCCCGTGTTCGGTGTGCCGCAATACTCCCCCCCGAGGTCTCGCTCTCCCCGTCTTCGCAGGGACACCGGACCAGCACTCACCGAACGGTTCTTCGGGGGCCGGTGTTTCCGGTAGGGACACCTGCTCTGTTATAACGAAAACGAGGGCGGGGGAATTCCCCGAACACACCATGACCTGGCCTGTCGGATCGGCGTATCCGGAAAGGAACGCCACTTCGGGGGAACGCCGGTTTCCTTTTCCCCGGCCCGGGTTCCCCGCGCGTATTCGGCAGGGCATTCTCATGGAGAACGGATGGGGGGAACGGTCGTCGGCACGACAGGTGCCACAGTTCCTGTTCCCGGGCACCGAAGGATCGGATCACCCCGCCCAACGGCTCACGGCCGTCTTCCCGGGCCGTTGGAGGGGGACCGGAAGTCCGGTCAGACGGCCGCCCAGCCGTTGTCGACCGGCAGGATCACGCCGTTGATGTTGCTGGCGGCGTCGGAGGCCAGGAAGACGATGGCCGCGGCCATCTCCTCCGGCTGGGCCACGCGGCCCATGTTGGCGGCGTACGTGCCCAACACGGCCGGACCGTGGGCCCCGGGGTCGAGGTCGACGCTGATGCCGGTGGCGGTGCCGCCCGGGGCGACCGCGTTGACGCGGACGCCCCGGTCCCGGTACATGATCGCGGTGGACTTCACGAGCCCGGCCACACCGTGCTTGGAGGCCGTGTAGGCCGCGCCCGACGCGCTGCCGCGCAGGGACGCCTCGGAGACGGTGAAGACGATCGACCCGGCGCTCTTCTCGACCATGTGCGGCAGGACGGCACGGGTCATCAGGAAGGGCGCGGTCAGGTTGACGCGGATCAGCCGCTCCCAGACCTCGTCGGCCACGTCGGCGGTGGCGGACATGTCGTCCATGACGCCGGCGTTGTTGACCAGGACGTCGATCCCGCCCAGGCGGGCGGTGGCGGTGGCGACGACCTCGTCGACGACGTCCTGGCGGCTGAGGTCGCCGATGACGGTCTCCGCCGTGCCGCCGGCCTCGCGGATCTCCTCGGCCACGCCCTGGGCGGCGTCGGCGTTGAGGTCGGCGACCAGGATCCCGGCTCCGCCCCCGGCCAGTCGCAGGGCGGTCGATCGCCCGATGCCGGAACCGCCTCCGGTGACGATGACGTTCTTGTCCTTCAGGCCCGGGTCGGCCATGGGGAGTCCTCTCGTTAGCGCTGCCGGCGCCACGTGGCCGCAGGGCGGACCGTGGCGGCCCCACGATTGCTCTCTGTCACTTTAGGACTTTTTGTCGCTCAGTGACAAATATTTTCGCGAGAGCCGTGGACGCGGATAGAGTTGGACCGCCCCGGAGCCAGGACGAGCGGAGGGATGGTTGTGGCGGAGACCCGGTCCCACGACCACTCCACCCGCGTGCGTTCGGGGAGGGGCCGCCCGCCCATGACCGAGCGGCGCAGGGAGATCGTCCGCATGGAGATCGCGCACGCCGCCGTGCGGCTGTTCACCGCGAACGGGGTCTCGGGCACCACCGGCGACGACATCGCGCACGCGCTCGGGCTCTCCACCAGGACGCTGTGGCGGTACTTCCCCACCAAGGAGAGCTGCGTCCGGCCCCTGCTCACCGAGGGCCTGGACCTCGTGGCCGGTCACCTGCGCGCCTGCCCGGCGGACACGCCCCTGTTGGAGTACCTGGACCAGGAGCGGTTCTTCGACGGCGACGCCCCGCTCGTGGAGGACTCCGTCATGGACCTCATCCGGATGACCCGGACCGAGCCGGGGCTCATGGCGGTCTGGCTGGAGGTCCACCACGCGGCCGAGTCGGTCTTCGCCGACATCATCGCCGCCCGCTCCGGAGACCCCGCGGACGGCATGTCCGTCCGTGTGCAGGCGGCCATGCTCAACGCGGCGCTGCGCCTGGCCGCCGAGGAGCAGGCCCGGCACCCCTCCGGCTCGCCCGGTGCCCCTCCGGGCGGCGTGGGCGCTCTCGTCCGCGCCGCCCTGACCACAGCCGTGCGCGGCCTCCCCACCTTCGGACACGGCCCGGACGCCTGAGGCGCCTAGGTGTACTGACCTGAGAGGTTAGGTACGCACTTGGCGGGAGGGCTCAGTACTCGAGTTCCGGACGCAGCGGGCCCCCCACCCTGTGCAGGTGCTGCAGCACCTCGGTGTAGGAGCGCAGGAGGCTCGTCTCGTAGTAGTCGAGCCCGTACCGTTCGCACGCCTCCCGGACCAGGGGCTGCACCCGGCGCAGGTTGGGCCTGGGCATCGAGGGGAACAGGTGGTGCTCGATCTGGTAGTTCAGTCCGCCCAGGGCCAGGTCGGTCAGCGGACCCCCGCGGATGTTGCGGGAGGTGAGGACCTGACGGCGCAGGAAACCCGTCTTGGTGCCCTCTTCGAGGACGGGCATGCCCTTGTGGTTCGGAGCGAAGGAGCAACCCATGTAGAGGCCGAACAGGCCCTGGTGCACCAGGATGAAGCACAGCGCCTGGAGCGGAGTGAGCGTGACCAGGATGATCGTGAGGTAGCCGGCGAAGTGGAGTGCCAGGAGCGAACCCTCCACGACCCTGACCCGCGTCGGCAGCGTGTTCCGCATGATCTCGTGCACCGAGGCGACGTGCAGGTGGAAGGCCTCCAGGAGCAGCATCGGGAAGAACAGCCACGCCTGGCTGCGGGCCAGCCACCGGGCCGGGCCACCACGGCGCTGGAGGGCCTGCTCCCGGCTGAAGGCCAGGGCGGCTCCGGCGATGTCGGGGTCCTTCCCCTCGTGGTTGGGGTGGGCGTGGTGGCGGTCGTGCTTGCCGACCCACCAACCGAATCCCAGTCCCACCAACAGGTCGCCGTGGATCCACCCGATCAGGGTGTTGGTCCGCTGGTTCTCGGAGATCTGCTGGTGTCCGGCGTCGTGTCCGATGAAGGCCGTCTGCGTGAAGAGCACCGCGAGCACCACGGCCGTCAGCAGCTGCCACCAGGAGGGCCCGATCAGGGCGAAGACCGTCCAGGTCGCGAAGAGCAGGGACAGCGTGATGGCGATCCGCGCCGCGTAGTGGCCCGGGCGCTTCCTCAGTAGTCCGGCCTCGCTCGCGGTCCGGGAGAGGACGGCGAAGTCGCTTCCGCGCCGTCGTCCCGCTCCTGTGCCAGCATCCACCTTGTCACTTTGGGTCATCAACCAGGGCCTCCCCCGTCGTCGTGTGAACTGATGGAAGGTACCGCGTCCCGGAGGACTCCGGAAGCCTGCCGACCTGCTTCGACGAATCCCCCGCTCGCAGGTCGCCTCCCAGCGTTCCAGCCCGGCTTCGGGCCACGGCCGGGAGGGAGTCTCCCGCCGCGCTGAAGGAAATTACCCCGGACGGGGCGACGACAATCCTGTCGCCGTCCGCACGGAACACCTCGAACGGTTGGTCACGGCATTCGGGAATCGTCATCGGGCCGATGCCACCGCAGATACGACCAGGCACCTGCTTGGATCTCGGCCCGGGAGCCGCGGGAAAGATGTCGGAGACGGCTGGTGGACGGTGTGTGAAAGGAGCCATGAGTGGAGTGCTCCACAATCCCCAGAGCGGGCGTGCGTGCGTACGCTGCTCCGGACGAAGAAACGTGGGCGCGGCACACGCGTTACGGGTGCGCGGGAAGGGGCACGGATCCGAACCTGTGCCGGGAGCACTGCGGCTCGGGCCCGAAGTGCCGGATCATGCGTCGTCGTCACACCCTCGGCCCGGCCAGCCGGGCTGTATCAGAACGAAATGTGATCTTCGTTCCCTTCCCATCCTACACGGCGCCGTTCTCCGCCCCGGACACCTCGGAGGCGGCCCCGGCGGCGACCCCCTCGCCGCCGAGGACCCCGCCGCCATATCCGACGGGGTCCTCGTTCTCTGATGGGGGCCGCCGCGACGGCCTGCGCGCGCCACGCCTCTCGCCCCTCGGTTCAGGTCCGGGTGACGCGTACGGGGAGCGACTCCCACCCCCGCAGGGTGTTGTTGAGGTGGCGCCGGGGACGTCCGGTCAGTTCGAGGCGTTCGACCCTGCGGGCCAGCGCGGTCACGAGCGCCTCGGCCTCCAGTCGGGCGACGTGCTGGCCCACGCACTGGTGGACGCCCATGCCGAAGCCGACGTGGCCGGACGGGTCGCGCTCCAGGTCGAAGGCGTCCGGCGCGCTCCAGCGGCGCGGGTCCCGGTTGGCCGATCCGAGGAACATCAGGATCTTCTTCCCGTCGGGGATGACGGTGCCGCCGATCTCCACCTCGGTGAGCGCGGTCCGGAAGAAGGTCTGCACGGGCGACTCCCAGCGGACGGCCTCGTCGAAGGCCATCCGCGCCAGGGAGGGGTCGCGGCGCAGCAGGTCCCACTGGCGCGGATGCGTGGCGAAGGCGTACAGGACGGCCGCGAGCCCGTGCACGGTGGTGTCGACCCCCGCCGTGAGCAGCGAGCGCACCAGCAGCGGAGCCTGCTCGTGGGTGATGTCCCCGCGGTCGGCGGCCGACCAGATCCGGGCGCCGAACCCCGCGGAGTCCAGCGTCTCGCGCCGGCACTGGGCGTTGATCCAGGCGGAGACCTCGCCGAGCCCGGGCCTTCCCCTGGCCACGAGGGCGTTGTCGGGACCGAACGCGTTGAAGACGTGGTCACCGTAGGGAAGCAGGTTCTCCCGTCCCTGCCGGGGCAGGCCCACCGCGTCGGGGAAGACGCGCAGCGGAAACGCCTGGGCCAGGCTCGGAACCGCGTCGAACTCGTCGTCGGCGAGCACCTGGTCGACCAGTTCCTCGGCCTCGGCGAACCACCTCCCGCGAAGGGAGCGGAGCGCTCTCGGGGACAGGACCCCGCTGAGCACGGCGCGGGGCGCGTCGTGGTGCGGCGGGTCCGCCTCCAACAGCAGGCTCGGCGGCCGCCACGGCTCCTCGTAGCGGAAGTTGCTCAGGCCGACCCCCGCGGCGGACTGGAAGCGCTGCCAGTCCCGCAGCGCCGCGTGGACGTGTTCGTGGCGGCTCAGGGCGTAGACGTCGTGACGGGTCAGGTGGACGACCGGCCCGGCCTCGCGCAGCCGTGCGTGCAGCTCGGCCGGGTCCTCCAGGACCGAGGGGGAGAAGGGGTCGGTGTCGTCGGTGGGCAGGACGGCGGTGGTGTCCATGGGCTTCCTTCGCGGTGTCAGCGGTCTGACGGTGCACGGACCCGGCGGGGTCCGTCGGGATCACGGGCCGGCGGGGTCACAGGTCCAGGACGAGGCGGTCGGAGACCGCGCGGGAGACGCAGATGAGCATGCGGTCGCCCGCCGCGCGCTCGTCGTCGTCGAGCACGGAGTCGCGGTGGTCCGGGGTCCCCGAGAGGACACCGGTCTCGCAGGTGCCGCAGGTGCCCTGGCGGCAGGAGGACAGCACGTTGGCGCCGGCCTCCCCCACGGCGCGCAGCACCGACTGGCCGGGCACGACCGTGAGTGTGCGCCCCGAGCGGGCCAGTTCCACCTGGAAGGGCTCCCCGCGCACGGGGGCTCCCTGGTCGCGGGCCACGAAGCGCTCGGTGCGCAGCACGCCGGGCGGCCGCTCCGCGCAGGCCTCCTCGACCGCGGCCAGCAGGGGCTCGGGGCCGCAGCAGTACACCTTGGCGTCGGGACCCGCCCATCCCAGGGCGGCCGCCAGGTCGGGCAGGCCCCGCTCGTCCTGGGGCACGACGCTCACCCGGTCGCCGTGGGGGGCCAGCTCGTCGAGGAAGGCCATCGAGGCGCGTGAGCGGCCACCGTAGAGCAGGTGCCAGTCGGCGTCGAGGATGTGGGCCTGGTGCACCATCGGCAGCAGGGGGGTGATACCGATGCCCCCGGCGATGAACAGGTAGCGCGGCGAGGGCACGAGGGGGAAGTTGTTGCGCGGGCCGCCGGCCGTGACGCGCTCCCCCACCGCCAGTTCGTCGTGGATGTGGGCGGAGCCGCCGCGTCCGCCGGGCTCGCGGAGCACCCCGACGCGGTAGGCGCACGGATCCCAGCGATCGCCGCACAGGGAGTACTGACGTACCTGTCCGGTGGGCAGCGCCAGGTCGATGTGCGCGCCGGGGGTCCAGTCGGGCAGCCGCCCCGAGTCGGGGCGGGCCAGGGTCAGCACCGCCACACCCCGCGCGGCGGCCTCCTTCGACCGAACCTCCAGTTCGATCCCGTTTCCGTCGAATTCGGACGTGTTCGACATCGCCGTCCTCTCCCCTTTCCGTGGTTCCGGCCCCGTCCCCGGGGCCGGGAATCCCTTTTCGCGCTCATATGCGCGCTCAGGGAGTTCCGCCGTGGGCGGGATATCGGAGGCCGGATCATGCGGGCCGTGGAAAGGGCCGGCAGCCACCGGTCCCTCGGCCGCGTTCCCATCGTCCTGTGACCTGGGTCATAGGCCAAGGCCGATTCCGTCCAATGGAAAGGGAGGGCTCAGCGTCCGCGCAGGGCCCGGGTGATGCCGTGGGCCGCGGTCCACAGGCCCGAGACGTACTGCCCCGGGTTCTCGGACGGATGCGGGACCACGACGCCCAGGGCGGCGACGACCTCGCCCGCGGGGGCGTGGACCGGGACGGCGATCCCCATGGCGTCGGAGTGGATGTAGCCGCGGCAGACGACGTGGTGGTCGCGGCGGACCCCGGCCAGGAGCGCGCGCAGCCTCTCCGGCTCGTGCGGGGTGTGCTCGGTGAACCGGGGTAGCGGCTCCGCGAGGACACGTTCCTGGAGGCCGGAGCCGGCGTTGGCCAGGAGCACCAGTCCGCTGGAGGAGGCGTGCAGGGGCAGGCGTCCCCCGAGCCTGGTCAGGTTGACCACGGACCCGGGGGCGGACAGGCGCTCGACGAACAGCACGTCCGTTCCGTCGAGCACCCCCAGTTGTGTGTGCTGCCGGGTGGCGGCCTGGAGGTTCTCCAGGAACGGCAGGGCCGCCTCGCGCAGTCCCTGCGTGCGGGGCGCGTGCGAGGCGATCTCCCACAGGCGCAGGCCCACGCGTAGGCGGCGGTCCGCGTCCCGCTCCAGCAGCCCGGCGCCCACCAGTTCTCCGACGAGTCGGTGCGCCGTCGCCACGGGCAGGTCGGCCCGGCGGGCGAGGTCGGACACCGTCAGGGCGGAGACGTCCCGCTCGAAGGCGCCGAGGAGGCGCACGACGCGCTCGACCACCGACTCTCCGGAAGGGGATCTGGCCATGCTTTCCTCCTGTCCGGGGCCGCCGCGGTCACAGGGCGGAGAGTGCCGCGGCGGCCCCGGGGGATGTCTCAGTGTCGCGCCGCGCGTGTCCGCGCTGTGGTGCGCATGGTGAACACGAGGAGCAGGGCCATGACCGCCGAAGCGGCGCCCAGGATCCCCAGGGAGCTCTGCAGGTCGGCGCCCGCGGCCGCGATCGCCGTCACGATGAGGGGGCAGGCGAACTGGCCGACGAACAGCGCCCCCGTCCACAGGCCGGTTCCGCGTCCGCGCTGCTCGAAGGAGAGCCTGTTGATGGCCCACAGGACCAGCGTGGGCAGCAGCAGGCCGGTGCCGAAGCCGGTGATGACAGCGCCGATGATGATGACCGGTACCGGCCCGGCCGCGAAGACGACCCCCAGCCCGAGGGCGGACAGCCCGAACTCGATCGGGACGAGCACCCGCGGTGTCACGGCGGAGACCCTCCCGAACAGCCCGGCTCCCACGGCCGTGGCCAGTGACATGACCGCGCTGATCATGCCCACCGCGGCGGTCGACGTGATGCCCGCGCCGTCCAGGACGTAGGAGAGGTGGACGATCAGCGCGTAGAAGACCACCCCGCCGAAGAGGGTGACCGTGCACGGGCCCAGCAGCTGGCGCCAGGGCAGGCGGACGGAGCCCTCGCTCTCGGAGCGCCTCGGCTGCCACAGGAGTGCCGCCATCGGCACCACCAGCAGCAGTGCGGCGAGGTAGAGCCAGAACGGGGCACGCCATCCCCACGCGCCGAGCATCCCGCCCGCGAGCAGGAACACGGTCGCGGCGCAGGTGGTCGTGAGCACCTGCATGCCCAGGTACCGCGCCCGGCGGGTACCGGACCAGTAGTCACCGATCAGCGTCGTGCAGCAGGTCATGATGGCCGCCTCGAACAGGCCCAGCAGGACCCGGCTGGCGACGATCGCGTTGAGCGTGTCGAGGTACAGGGGCGCGGTGCCCACCACGGAGTAGCCGACCATGGCGACCAGGAGGACGCGTTTGCGGTCGACCCTGTCCACGAGGGCTCCGGCGAAGGGGGCGGTCAGTCCGATCACCAGGGCGGGGACCGTGAGCACCACCGGGACGAGGATGTTCGCGGCCGGGACCTGGGCGAACTCGCGGGCCATCTGGGGAAGGACCGGGGCGATCAGGACGCTGCCGAGGATCGGCATGCAGCTGGCCAGCAGCAGCAGGAGCAGCTGGACGGTGCCGGCCTGCCGGTCGTGTCCCGGCGGCGCCTGCCGGCCGGGTGTGGGAAGGGTCGTGTCGGGCACGGGAGTACCTCGCTGTCATCGCGGGGGATGGAAGCGCGCCGCCGGAAGGACGCGGTGGCACGAGGGGACGAAGCCGGAGGAGGGGGAAGGAGTTCCCCGGACGTTTCACTCCTGTTTCGTGTGTCCAGCCTGCATGTGTTCCACGTCACCGGGAAGAGCGAATTCGCTATACCAGCCATTCACCGGACGGATACGGCCGCCCGCGGCATACCGTCTCCGTGCGGCGCGGCGGAGGGGACGCGGCGGGAACGGCGACGGACCCGTCCGGCCGCCCGGCGGGGTGCGCGGGCGGCCGGGCGGGTCCGGGCCGTGAAGGGGCGGAGAAGGGGCCGGGAAGGGGCCGAGGAACGGTCAGCCGAGGCTGATGGTCCTCTCCAGCGGCAGGTCGGCGGAGGAGCGGCCGGCCCTCACCCGGTACAGGCCGGAGAGGAGGCGCCACGCGTGGGAGGCCTCGTCCCAGACCCGCAGGTCGTCGAGGGGCACGGCCAGCTTGACGCGCTGGAGCTTGCCCGGGCCGAGACGGACCTTGCGGAAGGCCTTGAGCTGGGCCGGGGCGGCGTCCGCCTGCTCCGGCAGGTCGACGTAGAGCTGCACCACCTCGTGGCCCTCACGGTCCCCCGTGTTGCGCACGTTGACGCCGACGACCAGTTCGTCACCGCCGCGGTCGTGGTGCAGCCCCAGGGAGGAGCACTCGAACGAGGTGTAGGACAGGCCGTGCCCGAAGGGGAACAGGGGGGTCTGCCCGTGGCGCTGGTAGTGGCGGTACCCGATGTCGGGGCCCTCGTCGTAGTGGACGGCGCCGTCGACACCGGGATAGGTCCGCGCGGAGGCGCCCGGCCCCTGCTCCTCGCCGGCGGGGAAGGTGAGGGGCAGCCGCCCGGCGGGGTCGGCGTCGCCGAACAGGACCGAGGCCAGGGCCGGGCCGGTCTCGGCGCCGCCGTACCAGGTCTGGACCACCGCGCCCACGTCGTCGAGCCAGGGCATGAGGACGGGGCCGTCGGTGTTGAGCACCACCACCGTGTTCGGGTTGGCGGCGGCCACGGCGCGCACGAGCGCGTCCTGGTCTCCGGGCAGGGCGAGGGAGGTGTGGTCCATGTTCTCCCCGGCCACCCGGTTGACCACGACCACCGCGGTGTCGGCGGCCTCGGCGGCGGCCACCGCCTCGGGGATGGCGGACTCGGGCTGCCAGCCGAACCGCAGGTCGGTCGCGCCCATGAAGGCGCCGTCGTTGGTGTACTCGACGACCACCTCCACCTCCTGTCCGGCGGTGAACTCGCGCGCGGCCTGCAGCGGGTAGGTGTGGGGGCCGAACATGAAGTCCCGGCTGGCCCGGACGCCGTCCGTGACGGTCTCGCCGTCCAGGACGAGACGGGCCTTCCCGGAGAAGAGCAGGGAGAAACGGCACAGGCCGTCGGCCGGGACGGTGAGGGTCCCGCTCCAGCGCGCCGACCACACCCGCGGCAGCCCGTCGACGGGAGCGCCCTCGAAGGCGAGTTCGCCCGTGACCGCGGTCGCCACGGGGGTGCCCTGCGGTTCGGAGCCCTCGTAGAAGGCGCCGCGCAGACCGGGACCTCCGTCGGGGGTGCGCAGGGCCGAGGAGGGGACGGTGTCGAGGGAGACGTCGCCGCGGCTGCCCTGGGCGTGGGTGACCCGGCCGCCCGCCCGCTCCCGGACCGCCTGCAGGGGCGTGGTCCACTCCCCCGGTTCCACCCAGGTGGAGCCCTCGATGCCGGTGACGAAGTCGGTGCCCGCGGGGCCGATGACGGCGACGCTCGTATCCTGCGCCAGTGGCAGGAGGGAGCCCGGGTTGGCCAGGAGCACGGTGCTGTGCACCGCGATCTCGCGGGCCAGCTCCCGGTGGGCGGACGTGCTGACCGTGTTCTTGGCCGGGGGCACCGGGTGGTCGAACAGGCCTCCGGCGAACATGGTGACCAGGATCCGCCGCGCGGCGTCGTCCAGGCGTTCGGCGGAGAGCCCGGCCAGGGCCTCCGGGGGGATCTGCACTCCGTCGGCTCCGAGGCCGACGAGGTCCATACCCGCCTCCGCGGCGGCGACCTGGTCGTCTCCCGAGAAGAAGTCGGGGACGGCGTAGCCCTTCAGGCCGAGGGTGTCCTTGAGGTCGTCGAGCAGTCCGGGGTTCTGGGGCGCGTAGACGCCGTTGACCCGCGGGTAGGAGGTCATCACCGACGTCTCGGGAACGCGTGCGACCACGTGCCGGAAGGGTTCGTGGTGCGTCTCGTGCAGGGCCCGCTCCGAGACGCGGACGTCGACCGTCAGCCTGTCGCGTTCCTGGTTGTAGGCGGAGAAGTGCTTGACCGTGGTGCTGACATGGCCCTCCACCATCCTCGCGGTGATCTCCGCTCCCAGGCGTCCGGCCAGGTGGGGGTCCTCCCCCATGCCCTCGGCCGTGCGCCCCGAGCGCCAGGTACGGGCCAGGTCCACGGTGGGGCCCAGGACGCTGTTGAAGCCCTTGCCCCGGGTCTCCTCGGCGATGGCCGCGCCCATGTCGCCGAGCAGGCCGGGGTCGAAGGTGGCGGTCTGGGCGACGGGCACGGGGAAGGCGGTCACGCCGGTCTCCCCTCGGACGCCGGCGGAGGCGTCGGCGAACAGGATCGGAGGGATGCCCAGGCCCGCCACGGCGTCGAAGTCACAGCACAGCAGGGCGGTCCTGTCCTGCCTGCTCATGCGGGTGAGCAGCTCCTCCGCGCGCTCCTCGGGGGTGGCGCCGGAGCCGTCGCGGGGCTTGGGCCTGGCCAGGGCGGAGTGCGGGTGCAGGGCGGTGGCCGCGGCGGCGACGGCGGCCGCGGACAGCAGGGTTCTGCGTTTCATCGAAGGCTCCCGGGGGGTCGGGGGGTGGGAGGGACCGCCCGGAGCCGGTGGGGGGCACCGGATCCGGGCGGGGTGGGGTCAGGACCTGTCATGTGGACGGGGGCCTTGGTGTCGGGGTTGCCGTTCGGGCGCCCACGGGGTTCTGGAGGCCGTGGAGCGTGTGGCCGAGGAACGAGGGCGTACGGCGCGGAGGCCGAGGGTTCCCGTTCCCCGTGCGCCCGAACACGGGGCGGCGCGGAGCGGAGCCCCGCAAAAGACACCGCCTACTCGGCCTGGTAGGAGGCGTCCATCTCGGCCAGCGCCTCGTCGACGGTGATGTCGTCGGCGAACAGCTGCTGGACCACGGTGAAGTGGGTCTGCTGGACGCGGGGGTTGGGCCAGCGCTGGTCCATGAACGGCACGGTCCGGCCGTCGCTCTGGAACTCGGTGAGGCTGGTCAGCGCCGGGTCGATCTCACGGCTGTCGTCGGGCAGCGCGGTCAGGGTGCCGCCCTCGCTGGCGTAGATGTCCTGGCCCTCGGCCGAGCCGAGGAACTCCACGAAGGCCATGGCGTCGTCCATCCGCTCGCTCTCGGCGTTGGCTCCGTAGGCGGCAGAGACCGAGCCCGGCATGAGGGTCTCGTCGGCGTTGTCGGTGGCGGGCAGGGCGAACATGCCCAGTTCGGCGTCACCCATCTCGGACTGCACCTGCGACAGGGTGGTGGCGACCTGGACCAGTCCGACCGACTTCCCCTGGACGACGCTGCTGACGGAGGCCTCGTAGCTGGTGCCGAGGGGGTCGTCGTTGAAGCAGCCCTCCTCCTCCATCTCCAGGTACTTCTCCATCGCCGTCTTCCAGTCGGACTCGGCGAAGGAGGCCTCGCCCGCGGCCATCCGCTCGGCGAACCCGGGGGCGTCGCCGTAGACGGTGGTGGCGACCAGCGCGTAGGTGACCAGCTGGGTCACCCACGGGGTCTGGTTGCCCAGGGCGAACAGGCTCATGCCCTCATCGCGTGCGGTGCCGCACAGGTCGATGAGCTCGCCCCAGGTGGTGGGCTCCTCGGCGCCCAGTCCGGCCAGTGCCTCCTTGCTGTAGATGGCGCCGATACCGCTGTAGGTGACGGGGACGATGTGGGTGATGCCCTCGTACTCGGTGACGGGGCGGTCGCCCTCGGGGATCTTCGGTGCGAACTCGGTGTCGCTGAGGTCGGCGAGGTAGCCGCTGGGCGCCAGGAGCTGCAGCGCCGCTGGGTTGCCGTTGCCGGGCCAGACGGTGAAGACGTCGGGGGCGGTACCCGAGGACAGCTGCGTGCGCAGGGTGCTCTGCAGCTGGTCGGTGTCGGCGTAGGTGACGGTGACGTCGGTGTCGGGGTTGCTCTCCTGGAAGGCGGCGACCACGGCGTCCATGGGCACGCGGTCGGTGGAGTTCGCGGTCACGGTGAGGCCGTCGGCCGAGTCTCCGCTGTCCGCGCTGCACGAGGTCAGGGCGGTGACGGCGGCCAGGCAGGCCAGTGGGGCGAGGATTCTCTTGGACATGGATCTCTCCGGGAAGGGGTGCGGGGGCGGCGCGGTGGAGGGGGTCAGCCCTTCAGTCCTCCGGCGAAGCCCTGGATGACGCGCTTCTGCATGGCGAAGTAGACGGTGAGCACGGGGATCGAGCCGATGATCAGGCCCGCGAAGACCAGTGGCCACTGGGAGACGTACTGTCCGACGAATCCGAACAGTGCCACGGGGATGGTCTGGCTGCCCGAGCCGCTGAGGTAGAGGAGCGGGGTCAGGAAGTCGTTCCAGACGAAGATGACGTTGAGGATGACCACCGTTCCGGTGATCGGGCGCAGCAGCGGCAGGACGACGTTGAAGAAGGTGCGCATGGGCCCGGCGCCGTCCATCATCGCGGCCTCTTCGTAACCGCGGTCCAGGCTGCGCAGGAACCCGGTGTACAGGAACACGGAGAAGGGCATCTGCAGGCCGGTGTAGTAGATGATGAGCGCGATCGGGTTGCCCAGCAGGCCCAGGTCGCGCATGGTCTGGTAGAGCGGGATGAGCGCCAGCTGGAACGGCAGGAGCAGGCCCAGCATGAAGAGCGCGAAGACGACGCGCGACCAGCCCCGGGTGGAGCGCGCGATCGGGTAGGCGGCCAGTGAGGAGAGCACCACCAGCAGCACGACGCTGACCACGGTGACCAGGGTGCTGTTGACGATCGCCGGCCCCAGGCTCGCCTGCTGCCAGGCCTGGCCGAAGTTGTCCAGGGTGGGCGCCGCCGGCGGCGACAGCGGCGAGGCGCCCGTCACCTCCTTCGGGCGCAGTGCCTGCACGAGCAGGACGTAGACCGGGAAGGCGAAGGCCAGGGCCGCGGCGATCATCACCGCTTCGAGGACGCCGGTCCGCCATGTGTAACGCTTCACGAGTTCCTCTTCTCCTGGCGGCCGAGGTAGCCGTACTGGATTCCGCTCAGCACGATCACGAACAGGGTCAGTACCACCGCCATGGCCGTGCTGTAGGCGAAGGCGTTGAACTGGAAGGCCTCCTGGTAGATGACGGTGGACAGGGTGTCGGTGGCCCCGCCGGGGCCACCCTGGGTCATCACCCACACCTGGTCGAACAGCTTCAGGCCGCCGACCAGGGAGAGCATCAGGTTGATGGTGAGTGCGGGGGCGAGCATGGGCCGCACGATGTGCCAGAAGCGCCGGACGGGCCCGGCGCCGTCCATGTCCGAGGCCTCGTAGATCTCCTTGGGGATGGACTGGAGTCCGGCCAGGAAGATGACCATGGAGTAGCCGGCGAACTGCCAGACGATGACGGCGACGACCGACCACAGGGCGATGTCGCTGTCACCCAGCCAGTTCTGCCCCAGGAAGCCCAGTCCGAGCGCGTCGAGGGCGGCGTTGACGGCGCCCTCCGGTGAGTACAGGTACTTCCACAGGTACGCGGTGACGACCGGGGTGATGACGGCCGGGGCGAAGAAGAACACGCGCAGGACGTTGCGCGACTTGATCTGGGTGTTGACGCCGAGCGCGAGGAGCAGGCCGACGACGTTCTGCACGATGGTGACCGCGAAGGCGATCAGGAGGGTGTGGCCCAGTGCGGCGCGGGCGTTCTCGTCGGCGAACAGGGCGCGGTACTGCTCCAGGCCGACGAAGTCGAAGGAGCGGGCCAGGCCGTCCCAGTCGGTGAAGGAGTACACCGCGCCGCGGGCGCTGGGGACGAGCACCGCGAACGCGAAGAAGGCGAGCGCGGGAAGCACGAACCACCAGGGCACGGCGGTCCGGTGGGACCGGGAGCGTCCCGCCGGTGCGGGCGGGGGCGGACTCTTGCTCCCCGCCGGTGTGGCCGGCTGGGCCTGCGTGGCCATGGCTGTCTCCATCGGGTCTTCCTCATGAGGCGCGGGAAGCGGCGGCCAACGCGCCGCCTCCTGCACGACTCTGGGGTTTAACAGAGTTGAAACGATTCATTGAATGGCCCGAAACTAGGCTGGGATGGTGACATGCGTCAACCCCCGAAGATGAACGAAACCTCTTCGCAACCTGGCTGACGGCAGGCGTATGCAACTGGAACGCCTCTTCCAGAAACCTTGTGAGCTGGAATTCCATTGAACGGAAGCCAGTCTTGACACGAGGTCGCACGGCGAAGCCCCGATGTCCTCCCCTTGACGAAAGCACGTCCGCGTTCTTACGGTTACGCTTGCCCTGAGTGTTAAACCGTTTCAATAAACTGTTCATGTCCCTGCCAGGGACCGTTCTGTCTTCGCTCCCATCCAGGAGTCCCTCGTGCCCCATCCCCGCAGCTCCCCCGTCGGCCCCGTCCCCGACGCGCCCACCGCCGAGCACCACCGCGCGGCGCTGGGCATCGGCGAGTCCTCCCCCCGCCTGTCGTGGACGGTGCGCCAGGCACCGCCGGACTGGCGTCAGGAGGCCTACGAGGTCGAGGTGAGCGGCGGCGGCCGGAGCTGGGCCAGCGGCCGCGTCGACGGCCCCGACTCCGTGCTCGTGCCCTGGCCGGGGGCTCCCCTGGCCTCGCGTGAGCGCCGGTCGGTGCGCGTGCGCGTGTGGGGAGGCGGTCTGGCCGGGCCCTCGCCCTGGAGCCGTGCGCTGGAGGTGGAGACGGGGCTGCTGGATCCGGCCGACTGGTGGGCGGGGATGGTCGGCCCCGCCGACGGGCTGGGCGGGGACGAGCGCCCCGTCCTGCTACGGGGCGGCTTCGCGCTGCCCGCGCCGCCGCGTTCCGCTCGCCTGTACGTCACCGCGCACGGCGCCTTCGAGGCCGAGATCAACGGGGTGCGCGTGGGCGACGAGGTGCTCGCGCCCGGCTGGACCACCTACCCGGCGCGGCTGCGCTACCGCACCCACGACGTGACCGCGCTGCTGCGCGGGGGCGCGAACGTGCTCGGCGCGCATCTGGCGGACGGCTGGTACCGCGGCCGCCTCGGCTTCCACGGCGGCCGGCGCGGTATCTACGGCGACCGCACCGGGCTGCTGGCACAGCTGGAGGTCGAGTGCGAGGACGGGTCGACGGTGCGCTTCGGCACCGGACCCGGCTGGCGGTGCGCGCCCTCCCCGACCCTGTCCTCCAGCCTCTACGACGGTGAGCGCCACGACGCGCGCCTGGAGCGGGCGGACTGGTCGCGGCCGGGGTTCGACGACGCGGGCTGGACACCGGTGGTGCCCGTGGAGCGCGACCCGGCCACGCTGGTGGCGCCGCTGTCGCCACCGGTGCGCCGCACCGCGGAGCTGGACCCGGTGTCGGTCGCTCCGTCCGCCTCGGGCGGCCTGCTGGTGGACTTCGGCCAGAACCTCGTGGGACGCCTGCGCCTGCGCGTGGCGGGCCCCGCGGGCACCGAGGTGACCGTGCGCCACGCCGAGGTGCTGGAGGACGGGGAGCTGTGCACACGGCCGCTGCGCTTCGCCGAGGCCACCGACACCCTCGTGCTGGCGGGCACCGGCGCGGTCGAGGAGTGGGAGCCGCGCTTCACCTACCACGGCTTCCGGTACGCGGAGATCACCGGTTGGCCCGGCCCGCTGGAGCCCGGCGCGGTGGTGGCGCGTGTACTGCACACGGACATGCGGCCCACGGGAGAGTTCACCTGCTCCGACCCGCTCGTGGAGCGGCTGCACGAGAACGTGCGCTGGAGCATGCGCGGCAACTTCGTCGACGTGCCCACCGACTGCCCCCAGCGCGACGAACGGCTGGGCTGGACCGGTGACATCCAGGTGTTCGCGCCCACGGCGGCCTTCCTCTACGACTGCTCCGGCATGCTGCGCTCGTGGCTGGCCGACCTGGCCGCCGAACAGCACTCCGACGGCACGGTGCCGTTCATCGTCCCCACCATCCACGCGCCGACGTGGACCCCCGCCTGGCCCGCGGCGGTGTGGGGTGACGCCGCCGTGCTCACCCCGTGGCGGGTCTACGAGCGCTTCGGCGACGCGCGGGTGCTCGACGACCAGTACGCCAGCGCGACGGCCTGGATGGACCTGGTGGCCGGACGGCTGGAGTCCAATGGCACGTGGCGGCGGGACAAGCAGCTGGGCGACTGGCTCGACCCGGCCGCGCCGCCGGAGGACCCCTTCCAGGCGCGCACCGAGCCCTCCCTGGTGGCCACCGCCTACGCCGCCGAGTCGGCCCGCACGATGGCCGAGACCGCGCGGGTGCTGGGCAGGGACGCCGACCGGGAGCACTACGAGCGCCTGGCCGAACACGTGCGCACCGGGTTCCGCGAGTCCTACACCGACGGCGGAGGGGTGCTCACCAGCGACACCCAGACGGCGTACGCGCTGGCCCTGTGCTTCGGCCTGCTGCCCGAGGGGCGGGCCCGCTCCGCGGCGGCCGACCGGCTCGCGGCGCTCGTGGCCGAGGACGGGTACCGCATCGCCACCGGTTTCGCCGGTACGCCCCTGGTGTGCGACGCCCTGTCGCACAACGGCCACACCGCCACCGCCTACCGGCTGCTGCTGCAGCGCGAGGCGCCCTCGTGGCTCTACCCGGTGACGATGGGGGCGACCACCGTCTGGGAGCGCTGGGACAGCATGCTGCCCGACGGACGGGTCAACCCCGGGGAGATGACCTCCTTCAACCACTACGCGCTCGGCGCGGTGGCCGACTGGCTGCACCGCACGGTGGCGGGCCTGGCGCCCGACGCCCCGGGCTACCGGCGGATCCGCGTCGCGCCCCGGCCGGGCGGCGGCCTGGAGCGGGCGGGCGCCTCGCACGAGAGCCCCTACGGAACGGCGAGCGTGCACTGGCGCCGCGACGGGGACCGCCTTCGTGTGTCCGCCGTCGTACCGCCGGGGACGACGGCCGTGGTGGACCTGCCGGGAACGGAGCCGTTCGAGGTGGGCAGCGGCGCGCACTCCCTGGAGGCGCCCTGGCTCCCCGCCTGAGCAGCCGTGGCGGGACGCGGCGCACCCGGATGTGTCGCTCCCCACTACCATCGAGGAACCTGGATTGAAACGCTACAACTCATCCCCTCCAGCGGGGACGCGGGGAGCACACACGCCGTGAAGGCCGTCAGCATAAGGCAAGTGGCCCAGAAGGCCGGGGTCTCCGTGGCCACGGTGTCCAACTTCCTGAACAGGCCGGAGGTCCTCGCCCCCACCACCCGGGACCGGGTGCGCGAGGCCGTCGACGTGCTGGGATACCGGCCCAACCAGGCCGCCCGCCAGCTCAGCAACGGCCACGGCACCGGTGTGGGCCTCGTGCTGTTCGACGTGCGCAACCCCTTCCTCACCGGGGTGGCCCGAGGCGCCGAGGACCACCTGCACACCGTGGGGCGGACCGTGGTGCTGTGCAACACCGACGTGGACGCCGGCAAGGAGAAGCGCTACCTGGAGATGCTGCTGCAGCAGCAGGCGCAGGGCGTGCTCATCACCCCGTCGGAGCTCTCCCGCGGGTGGGTGGACCGGGTGCGGGCGCTGGGGCTGCGCATGGTGCTGTTCCACAACTCGACCGACTACCCGGACGTGTGCTCGGTGGCCGTCGACGACGTCGCGGGCGGCGAGATGGCCGCCACGCACCTGCTGGCGCGCGGGCACGAGCGGATCACCTGCGTGACGGGGCCCGCGCACATGCGCCAGTCCGTCGACCGTCTGGCGGGCTGCCACCGGGCTGCCGCGCTGGCGGGGCGGCCGGAGGACTCCGTGGACGTGGTGGAGGTCGGCGCGTTCACCCTGGACCAGGGGCGGCGCGCGGGCGAGCGGATCCTGGCCTCGCCCAAGCCGTCCACGGCGGTGTTCTGCGCCAACGACCTGCTGGCCCTGGGCGTGATGCAGTCGGTCACCCGCGCGGGCAGGCGTATCCCCGACGACATCGCGGTGGTGGGCTTCGACGACATCGAGTCGGCGGCCACGGCCGGGGTTCCGCTGACCTCGGTGCACGTGGACAGCCACGCCCTGGGCAGCGCGGCGGCCGGGCTGCTGGTCGAGGAGGTCGAGGACCCCGGTCACCGGCACCGCCGCCTGCTCTTCGCCCCCCATCTGGTCGAACGCGCCTCCAGTTAGGGCGGTGTCCGGGAGCCCTCACCGGATGATCTTGCCCGTAGCGGCGTGCTCGACGGTCGAGCACGCCGGTACGGGCAAGATCATCGCTGGCGGGAACCTGGCCGGAGGAGCGCCGGGTGAACCTGGCGCCTTTTCAGTCACCGCACCCGTGCGGGGCGGGCCGCTCAGGTGCGACCGGCCTCGGACAGGAACGCGGTGATGTCGGCGGCCAACTCCTCCGGGTACTCGCCGTTGACCGCGTGCGAGGCGTCGGGGTAGAACTCCACCGTTCCGTGGCCCAGCGCGCGCTCGGCGGTCGCGACCGCGGTGTCCGGGTCGTGCATCACCGACTCCCCGGCGATGACCGCCAGCACGGGCATGTCCAGGTCGGCGAGCGCGTCCTCGCCGATCCTGCCGGGCTGGGGCAGCCTGAGCGCGTAGTTCTGCATTCCGGACTCGATCATGTCGGCGACCGGCACGTCCTCCACCGGTGCGCCGCCCGCGGTCCAGGAGTTGAATCCGTCGCGCCAGGACTTCGGCAGCCAGGGCAGCGATGCGGGCAGGGAGCGGATGACCGTCTCCAGGGGCATGTCGTCGAGGACGAGCACCGGCTCGACCAGCGTCACGGTGGCGAGGCGCGAGGGTTCGCGCGTGGCGAGGTTGGCCGCCGTCCAGCCGCCGATCGACAGCCCCACCACGTGGAACTCCTCCTCGGGCAGGCCGCCGAGGGCCTGGTGCAGCCACTCCGCCTGGTCCTCGTCGTCCTCGATGGGTCTGGCCTGCACGCTCAGGCCGGGCTCGCCCAGCAGGTCGACCGTGTAGACGTCCCCCACCTCCAGCAGGGTCGGCAGGTTGTCCGCCCAGACCGGCGAGGCCGACGCCCGCCCGGGCAGGAGCACCAGCGGACTCCGCGAGCCGCCCGCGTCACCGGTTCCCTCGAAGCGGTACATCCGCACGACGCCGTAGTCCGTGCGCACGTCGGTCTCGGCGTCCGGCCGGGGCATCTCCGCCATCGCGGCCTCGTAGGCCTCCATGAACGCGTCGTGCCCCTCGGCCGAGCGCCAGTGCCCGACCGGGGAGGGCGTGCGCAGGGCGATCGCGGCGACGAGCACCACGGCGGTGACGGCGCCGAGCACGATGACCCACCGGGTCCGCTTCCTCTTCTTCTCCACCGCGCCCCCTAACCGACTGGTAAGTAATCTGACCGTACGGTAAGTTCTGGAACCATGACAAGAGAAGGCCCCGGTTCGGCACCGAGGGAACCCAGAGAGCCCACCCTGACCGAACAGGCGCGACGCGCTCAGCTCATCGACGTGACGGTCCGGCTCATCGCCGAGCACGGGAACGCGGGAACCTCGCTGGCCCGCATCGCCGAGGCCGCCGGTATCACCAAGGCCGCGGTGCTGTACCACTTCCGCTCCAAGGACGCCCTGGTGCGCGCGGCCCACGAGAGCGCGCTGACGGGTCTGGTGGAGCACGTGGGCGGAGCCGTCGGGAGTGTCGGCGCCGAGCGGGCGCCCGCCGCCTACGTCCGTTCGATGGTCGGCTACCTGCGGGACCGTCCCGGACACACCCGGGTGATCGTCGACGCGGTGGCCGACAGTGAGGACCGCCGCTCCAGCGAGCGCTGGCGCCCCCTGGCGGACCTGATGCACGCCGCGCGGCAGGCACACGGGACGGGCACGGAAGCGGGCTCGGCACTGGACCTGCGCACCACGGCACTGATCGTCGGCGGCGGCATCGACGCGATCGTGGCCGAGCACCTGGACCACCCCGGCTACGACCCGCTCGCCGCCGCCGAGGTACTCGTCGCCATGCTCGACAGGACCCTCTTCCCCTGACCCGCACGGTCACCCGGCGAAGGACTCGGGACCGAACCGGCCCCACGCCACGACGGCGGTCAGCAGGCCGGTGATGATCCACAGAGCGAGGTTCATGGGTTTCCCCTTGCCGGTTACCTCGGCCCTTCCGGGCCCGTCATACCCATGACGGAACTCGCTCGTGGAAGGTAACGACATGACCGGATCTGTTCCCGAGGAAGCCGTGGCGGAAGCCTTCGAGGAGCAGCGCGGGCGTCTCGTCGCGGTGGCCTACCGAATGCTCGGGTCGCGGGCGGACGCGGAGGACGCGGTGCAGGAGGCATGGCTGCGGCTGGCACGCCAGGACGCGGCCGCGATCGACAGCCTCGCCGGCTGGCTGACCACCGTGGTGGGCCGTGTGTGCATCGACATGCTGCGCTCGCGCAGGGCCAGGCCCGAGGCACCGTACGAGGACCGGCTGCCCGAGTTCGTGGTGACCGAGGACGACGGGGCGCCCGAGGACGACGTGCTGCTCGCCGATTCGGTCGGCCTGGCACTGCTCGTGGTGCTCGACACCCTCCGCCCCGCCGAGCGGCTGGCGTTCGTGCTGCACGACATGTTCGCGGTGCCGTTCGAGGAGATCGGCCAGATCGTCGACAGGTCCACGGACGCCACCAAGATGCTCGCCAGCCGGGCCCGCCGGAAGGTGCAGGACACGCATCGCCCCACCGACGAACGGCGGCTGCAGCGCGCGGTGGTCGACGCGTTCCTCGCGGCGGCGCGGGGCGGGGACTTCGAGGGGCTGCTGCGGGTGCTCGATCCGGAGGTGATGTGGCGCGCCCACACGGCACGTGGCGTGGTCGTCAAACTGGGGGCGACCGAGGTGGTCGGCACGTTGCGGCACGCGGGCCACGCGAAGGTGACCGCGCGCCGCGCCCTCGTCAACGGTGAGCCGGGGATCGTGGTGTGGGGCCCGAGCGGCAAGCCGGTGGGCGTGATGGCGTGCACCGTGTCCGGTGGTCGGATCGTCGAGGTCCTGTCGGTGATCGATCCGAAGCTCCTCGCGGCGATGGACATCCCCCGGTGCCCCGGCTGAGGCGTTCCCGCGGCCCTCGGCGCGCGAGAACCCGGCCGTGGCACGGGCTGTCACCGGCCCGTGCCACCATGCCGCCATGACCTTCGCCCCTCCCTCCTCCGCCGACCAGGTCACCCTCCTGACCGACTGGACGCGTCTCAACCGCCCCGACGACCTCCCCCTCGCGGAGGAGGCCCTGCGGCGGATGCACGACGAGCTGCCCGGCGCCTCCCTCGAGGCCGTCAGGTTCCTGTATTCCATGGGCTGCCGCGCCGAGGACCTGCCCCCCGGGCTCCGTCCCTGGTTCTGGGACAGCGTCACGCAGGCGCTGGTCCTGAGGGGAGGCGCCAAGTGCATGTGGGCGGCGCCGCGGGCCCACGCCAGCGCCCGCGGGGCCGAGGCCGACCACGGGCTGCCCGTGGACCCCGAGCACCACGCGTCCCACACCCTCTTCGCGGCCCGCCACGGTGCCCTGCCCGCCAAGGAGATGCGCGCCTTCCAGGAGTGGCTCACCGACACCCTCCCCCCGGAGCAGGCCTACCCGGCCCTCCTCGGGCTGGTCACCGCCCGTGCCGCCGGGGGCGGCGCTCCGGCCGCGGGCACCCACAGCCTGCTGGCCAGGAGCGCCGAGGCCGCCGGGGTGGGCGAGGAGGAGCAGTCCCGTGCTCTCGCCGGGGTGCTCGCCGCGTCCCGGGGCACCGCCGTTCCGACCGCCCTGTTCAAGGGAGCGGCCAAGGTCTTCGCCGGGAACCCGCCGCCTGAGGAGTGCCTGGCCGCGTTCTGGGAGCTGTTCCCGCCCGGCCGCTGGGCGAAGAACGACGGCGGCCCGTGGCTGCGCATGCTCGACGCCTCCCGAGCGGTCGACGCCGTGGTCCGCGGAGACCTCACCCCCGGGGGAGGGGTGTCGGGCTGGCTCCAGCGCTTCGTCCGCCTGCACAAGTTCGCCGGCAGCGGGCAGGGGGTCGCGGCACAGCGGATGCCGACCGAGCTGTACGGACTCCTCCCGCGACTGGCCCCGCGGCTGAGGGCCGAGAACCGCCCCCTCGACACCTGGTCCTCCGAGACGAACCACGTCGGCATCGACGCCGCGTTGCTCGCCGCCTGCCTGGCCGAGGACGTTCCGGTCAAGATCCCGCCGCGCGGTATGCCGTTCTCCTTCCTGGAAGGCCCCCACCTGCGGCACCTGTTCGCCCACCCCGTACTGGGCCCGCGCGCGGAGCATCAGGCCTCCCGCTACCACCACGACCCGCAACGGGTGGTGCGCAACGCCATCGGCCTCTTCCCGGACGTATCGGAGGTGGTTCCCCTGGTGCGCTCCCGGGCCGGACGCCTCATGGCCGAGACCGGCGGGGCCGGGCTCCCCCGCGCCGCCGACGGCCTGCGCACCCTGGACAGCCTGCTGGACCGTGCCGCGATCACGGCGCTGGAGGGAGTCGAGGAGGACCTGGCCGCGGTCGATCCGGTCGGCCCCCTGCTGCGTGCCCTGCGCTGCGGCCTGCCCGAGGAACTCGGCTGGCCCGCCTTCGACGCGGCCGTCGCCGAACTCGGCGGCCCGGACGCCGTGCTGCGCGTGTGCCCCTCCTGGCCGGTCCTCACCCTGGTGGGGCGGGACCGCGCGATCGCCGTGGACCACACCGGCCGCGTGGACGAGCTCAGTCTGCCCGTGGAAGGGGAGACCCCGGTGGTGCGCTACCTGGACGGCCGTTTCCTCGTCGCCTCCCAGGGCGGCGGACCGCGGAGCGTCCACTGGTCCGACCGGCCCGGCGAGGCCTTCGTCCCGGACCGGGACTGGGACTGGGCGACCGCGAGCTGGGCCGAGGAGTCCTCCACCTTCTCCATGAGCGAGTGGACCGGGTACCGGATCCTGCCCGACCCGCCGCGGCGTCGGAACTCCGGGCAGATGACCGACGGCACCACCGTCTGGTTCTCGGAGGAACACCCGAACATCAGGGGCTGGCACGCCTGGACCGGGGACGGCCTCGAAGAGGCGCGGTCCCTGCCCGACTTCTTCTCCGGCGGTCCCGGGGAGGGACTGCGCTGGGAGCACAGGCTCCTGTCCCTGGTCCGTCTCCCCGAGGGGGTGGACTCACCGCTCGGCCATGCCGACGGGCTGTCCGGTTCCCGGATCGCCATCGCCACCGACCGTCCCGGCCACTACTCCGACGACTACGTCATCGAGGGCGCCGACGGCCGCCGGGCCCGCCACCACCGGCTCATAGTCATGGGCGATCCCTGCGCGATCCTGCGCTTCCCCGGCACCGGCGTCGACCTCGTCGTCACCGAGGGGCGCGACGGCACCCGCCGCGAGGAGCTGTGCTGCTACTCGGCCGACGACGACACCCTCCAGTGGGAGGTGCTCACCGCCCCGGCGCCGCTCCGCGAGTGGTCCAAGGGCGGTCTGCCGTTCTATCCGCCGGTCGGCTTCTGGCACTTCCTCGAACTCCGTGACCCCGCATCCTCCCGGGTCCTGCGCGAGGCCGACGCCGACCAGGCCCGGGCCCTGCTCGACGCCCATCTGGCGGACGGGGACGAGGGCGTGCTGCGCACCCTGGACGAGCGGCTGCCGGGGGTGGGGCACGGGCCGACCCGGGAGGGCGTGGTCAGGCGGGTGGCGGACACCGCCGATCTGCTGCGCCGCCGAGAGGCCCTGGTGGAGCGGGTCCGCGCCGACCGGGCCGCGCCGGAGAGCCCATGACATCGCCACGTTCTTCTGAGTACAGCCGGTCGCCGTGTTACGTCCGAGCGGTTCGCCTCGTCAAGTAGACGAATCGAACCAGAAGGAGAGCACCATGGCAGCTCGGCTCAACCCCCTCGGCACTGACATCGGCCCGAGGCTCGTGAAGCACCTCATCGCGACGAACAAGGCCGTGACCGACTCGCCCCTGCCCCGGGCGACCCAGGAACTGGTGAAGATCCGGGCGAGCCAGATCAACGGCTGCGGGGGCTGCCTGGACATGCACACCAAGGAGGCCGCGCACGCGGGCGAGGCACCGGTCCGGCTCAACCTGGTCGCCGCGTGGCGGGACGCGACGGTCTTCACCGACGCGGAGCGGGCCGCGCTGGAACTCACCGAGCAGGGCACCCGGCTCGCCGACACCGGCGACGTCACCGACGAAGTGTGGGAGAACGCGGCCAGGCACTACGACGAGGAACAGCTCACCGCCCTCGTGGCGCAGATCGCCCTCATCAACGCGTTCAACCGGCTGAACGTCATCCTCCGCCAGCCGGGGGGCGAGTACCAGCCCGGACAGCTCCACGCCTGAACCGGGACCGGGTGCCCGGCCTTCCGGCGGCGGGCCGCCACCGGGGGGGGAGGACCCGACGCGGTGGCCCGCCCCAGGGGGCGTTCCGCACGTCCTCGGCCGGGCACCCGCGCAGGTACGGCGGCGGGCAAGCGGGCTGGAGCCGGGCGGGTCGGGAAGGCGCGCGAGGGCGGTCAGACGGAAGCGCCGGAGCGCAGTCGCTCCTGGTAGGTGCGGCCCGTGGCTATCAGGCCGTCGAGCGCGTCCCGCGTGCGCGCCAGTTCGGCGATGTGCCCGGTGAGCCGGTCGCGTTCCCGTTCCATGTGCTCCATCGCCGCGTCGGAGTTCCCCTCGCTGGGCGCGTCCACGCAGGGCAGCAGCTCGATGATGGTGCGGCTGGGCAGCCCGGCGGCGTACAGCCGCTGGATGAAGGTGACGCGATCGACTTCGTCTTCGGTGTAGTGCCGCTGCCCACTGGCGCTGCGGGTGCTGGTGAGCAGTCCCTGCTCCTCGTAGTAGCGCAGGGACCGGACGCTCGCTCCCGTCCGCTTCGCGAGTTCTCCGATGCGCACGGCTTCCTCCCTGTGGCCAGTGACCTGTGAGCTGCGACACAGGCACTTGCCCCTCACATCAATGTCAGGTTTTAGCGTAGTCGACGTGCCCGGGAAGGGCGCACAGTCCACGGAGGAGACCTGACGTGACCAGCTTGTTCGAGCGCTACCGACCCGGGAACCCGACCTGGTCGAGCGGCTCCGCACCGGGCTGCCGATCGCCCCGGTCGACGAGGCCGACTTCTACCAGGGCGGCGACCGGGGATACCTGACCTACCCGGCGTACCAGCACAGCGCGTAAGCCCGGGCCCGGGTACTTCCTCCTTCTCCGAGCAGAAGAGGAAGAGGACGTCCGGGGACGAGTGGCGGCCCTTCCGGGAGGGATTCCTGGAAGGGCCGCCCTGTGCTCGGGGCCGGGCTGCGGGGCCTGGCCATCCAGGATGATCTTGCCCCTAGCGGCACTGTCGGCGGCCGACAGTGCCGCTAGGGGCAAGATCATCGGCGAGGAAACCCCGCACGTCACACCGGCAACGGTTCCGGTCAGCCTGTTAGTCAGCGCACAACACCGGCGCCCGGCCGTGCCCGAACGAACCGCGGCCGGGCCCTCGGCCGTGCCCGCCCTCGGCCTCTGCCAGGCTCACCCGCGTCCTCACCCTTCCGCTGAGCGGTCGACCGAAGGGTCGAGCCCGGCCGCCACCCTCGCCGCCGTCTCCCGCAACCACGTGTGCGCCGCGTCGTGCTGGTGCACCGGGTGCCACCACAGCGCCTCCTGGATCGGCGCCGCCGGGAACGGGCACGGCAGCATACGCAGCCCGGTGCGCTCGTCCGCCTCCTCCACCAGGCGCCGCTGCACCAGTGCCACCCTGCGTGTGCCCCGGACCAGGTCCGGGAGCATCCGGAAGTTCTGCACCGACACCTCCACCCTCGGCTCCAGGCCCAGCATGCCCAGCTGATGGGCGGCAGGCGCGTCATAGGGCCGCTGGTAGACGGCCCACGGCAGCCGCGCCAGGTCGTCCATGGTGACGGCGTCGCCCACGACGTCGTTCCCGGCGTCCACCAGGCACACCCACTCGTCCCGGTACAGCTCCACGGTCGGATAGCCGCTGATCACCCCGTGCAGTATCAGGACGCCGTCCACGCTCCCGAGCACGCTCTCGGTGGCCTCGACGATCGTGGAGGGCAGCTGCCGGAAGTGCAGCCGGATGCCCGGCGCCTCCGCGTGCAGCGCACGGGCCAACCGGGCGCCGAAGACCGTGACGGCGTAGTCGGAGGCCAGGAGGGTGAAGTCCCGCCTCTCCGTGGCCGGGTCGAAGTGGGCACGGCGGCTGAAGAGCCGCTCCATGACCGAGCAGGCGTTGGCGGCGGGCACCCGCAGCGCGTGCCCCAGCGGGGTCAGCTCGTAGTGGTTGCCCCTGCGCACGAGCAGCTCGTCGGAGAAGTGGCGGCGCAGACGCGCCAAGGCTGCGCTGGTCGCGGGCTGGCTCAGTCCAATGCGCTCCCCCGCCTTGGTGACGTTGCGCTCCTCCAGCAGGGCGCGCAGGGCGACGAGCAGGTTGAGGTCCAGATTCGCGATGTTCAACGTGCGTCTCCCCGAACGTGTGCTCTTCCCGAACCTGTGATCTCTCCGAACGTGCGCTCTCCCTGGAGGAATCCACTGCGTGGATGGCCCACATATGAGAGATCTATTTCACAGATGCTTCCTGGTGGACCAATGTTAAGGGCATCACACCTGGAGGAAACACTGTGGCAAACGAACCGTCCCCAGCCCGCCCCTTCGCCCTCGGTACGTTCTCCGTCGGCGGCGGCGCCCCGTTCCCGGGGTTGGTCACCGGCGAGGAGGTCCTCGACCTGCGGACCGTCTCCGGCCTGCGGGGCTCGCCGGGCGGGAGCCTGAGCACACGGGACCTGCTGGAGCGCTGGGCCGAGGTCCTGCCCGTGCTGCGTGAGCTGGCGGCGTCCACCGGCGGCGGCGACAGCGGCAGCGGTCGGCACCGGCTCACCGACCTGCGCGTCCACGCCCCGGTGCGGCCGCGCCAGATCCTCCAGTCGGGCGCCAACTACCGCACCCACGTCGTCGACCTGGCCGTCGCCCACGAGCCCGAGGGCGGACGCCCGGCCGAGCAGGTGCGCGCCGAGACCGCGGCGATGATGGACAGGCGGGCCGCCGAGGACCAGCCGTACGTGTTCATCGGACTGCCGTCCTCGGTGACCGGCCCCCACGACGACGTGGTGATCCCCGGCTGGTGCACCAAGCCCGACTGGGAACTGGAGCTGGCCGCCGTGATCGGCGAGCCCGCCTTCCGGGTCTCCCCCGAGCGGGCGCTGGAGCACGTGGCCGCCTACACCATCGCCAACGACGTCACCGCCCGCGAGCTGGTCTTCCGCCGGGACATGCCCGAGATCGGCGCCGACTGGATGCGTGCCAAGAACGCCCCCACCTTCACCCCCCTGGGCCCCCACCTGGTGCCCGCGGAGTTCGTCGGCGACCCCGGGGACCTGCGGGTGACCCTGCGGCTCAACGGCGAGGTGATGCAGGACGAGTCCACCAAGGACATGATCTTCGACGTCGCCCGCCTGGTCTCCTACGTCTCACAGACCGTCGAACTGCTCCCCGGCGACCTGGTCCTGACCGGCAGCCCCGCCGGGAACGGCATGCACTGGGGACGGCTGCTGCGCTCCGGCGACGTCATGGAGGGCACCATCACCGGCCTGGGCACCCAGCGCAACACCTGCGTGGCGGAGGAGGCGTGATGTCCGACCAGACCGGCGACGCGAGTCCCGACCGCACCATCGGCACGCCACTCGACCGCACCGACCCCGAGGGCGCCGTCGCCGAGGCCGCGCGCAGGTACTCCAACTGGGGCCGCTGGGGCGCGGACGACGTCCTGGGCACCGTCAACTTCATCGATCGGGCCAAGCGCCGTGAGGCGGCCGGACTGGTCCGCCTGGGAACGAGCTTCTCCCTGGCGCAGAGCTTCGACATGGACGGCCCCCAGAAGGGCTGGCGGCGCCGGACCAACCCCGTGCACACCATGCTCGACACCGGCGTGGACGCGGCGCTGGGCAACCAGGGCTTCCCGCACGGGATCGGCGGCGCCGACGACGTGGTGTCCATGCCGCTGCAGTGCTCCACGCAGTGGGACGGCCTCGGCCACATCTTCGACCACGGCCGGGCCTGGAACGGCCGCGACGCCGCGCAGGTGGTCACCTCCGGCGGCGACCAGGTCACCGGCATCGAGCACATGGCCGCGCCCGTGGCCGGCCGGGGCGTGCTGCTGGACGTGGGCCGGTTCCTCGGGGAGGAGGGCGAGCTCCCCGACGGCTTCGCCGTCACCACCGAGCACCTGGAGGCCACTGCGGACGCGCACGGCGTCGCGGTGGGCCGCGGGGACATCGTGTGCGTGCGCACCGGGCGGCTCGCCCGCGCCCGCCGCGAGGGCTGGGGCGAGTACGCGGGCGGGCCCGCGCCGGGACTGTCGTTCACCACCGCCGGGTGGCTGCACGGAACCGAGATCGCGGCGATCGCCACCGACACCTGGGGCTTCGAGGTGCGCCCCAACGAGTTCGACCACGCGTTCCAGCCCCTGCACCAGGTGGCCATCCCCCACATCGGCCTGCTCATCGGCGAGATGTGGGACCTGGACGAACTTGCGTCGCACTGCGCGGCCGACGGCGTCCACGAGTTCTTCCTGACCGCCGCACCGATCCCGTTCACCGGGGCGGTCGGCTCGCCCGTCAACCCCATCGCCGTCAAGTGAAGGTGACCCCCCATGAAAGCTGTTGACAACGTCCTGGTCGTCGGTGCCGGAACCTCCGGCCTGACCCTGGCGATCCTGCTGGCACGCGAGGGCATGCGCGTGGACGTGGCCGAGATCAAGCACGACGCCGACGCCCTCGGCTCGGGCATCACCGTCCAGGGCAACGCGCTCCGGGTCCTCCGTGAGCTCGGCGTGTGGGAACAGGTCGAAAAGGCGGGCTTCCCCTTCGACAGCCTGGGCCTGCGCGCGCCCGACGGGTCGCTGCTGGCGGAGATCCCCGACGTGCGCACCGGCGGCCCGGACCTGCCCGCGACGGTGGGGATGAACCGCCCCGAGCTGGCCGCGATCCTCACCGGTGCGGCCCGCTCCGCCGGGGCGAACCTGCGCCTCGGGCTGACCGTACGCAGCCTCACCGACCAGCCGGACGGTGTGGAGGTGCTGTTCTCCGACGGCGACTCCGACCACTACGACGTGGTCGTGGGCGCCGACGGCATCCGCTCCACGATCCGCCGCATGATCGGCGTCGACGCCGAACCGCGACCGACCGGTATGGGCATCTGGCGTATCCACACCCGCCGCCCGGCCAGCGTGGAGCGCACCGACCTGGTCTACGGAGGCCCGTGCTTCATCGCGGGCTACTGCCCCACCGGCCCGGACACCATGTACGCCTACCTGGTGGAGCGGGCCCGCGAGAACGCCGACTTCACCGTGTCGGAGAGGGCCGCGCACATGACCGAGCTGTCGAAGGGCTACGGCGGGGTCTGGGACGAGATCCGCGCCGACATCGCCGACTCCGACCGGGTCAACTACACGTGGTTCGAGTCGCTGCTGGTGGAGGGACCGTGGAACCGCGGCCGGACGGTCCTCATCGGCGACGCCGTGCACGCCTGCCCGCCCACCCTCGCCCAGGGCGCCGCCCAGGGGATGGAGGACGCGCTGGTGCTGGCCGAGCTGCTGCTCGACGCCGACACCGTCGACCAGACCCTGTTCGACGCGTTCACGGCCCGGCGCTTCGAGCGCGCCCGCACCGTCGTGGAGTCGTCGGTGACGCTGGCCGACTGGCAGCTGGACGGGGTCCGCGACGCCGACGTGCCCGGCATGATGCGCAAGGTCTCCGCACTGGTCTCGGAGCTGCCGTGATGATCGTCGACGTCCACGCCCACGTCCTGCTCCCCGAGGTGGAGGGGGAGGTCTCCGGCCAGCCCGGGCACGACGAGCACCGGGCCACCGACGCGAGGCGCAACGGGGAGGAGTCCCTGGGGGTCAGCGGTCGCATGGTCGGCGAACGCCTGAGCCGCCTGACCGAGGTCTGCGCCCGGCTGGCCGACATGGACGCCGCGGGGGTGGACGTGCAGGTCGTCAGCCCCTCGCCGTCCCACTACCACTACTGGGCCGGGCGCGGGCTGGCCGAGCGCGCGCACAAGCTGGCCAACGAGGGGGTGGCCGCGCACTGCGCCGGAGCCCCCGACCGGCTGGTGGGCCTGGGCCTGGTCCCGCTCCAGCACCCCGACCTGGCGGTGGAGGCGCTCGACCACGCCCTGTCCCTCGGGCTCAGGGGCGTGGAGATCTCCTCCCACGCCCCCGGCCGGGAGCTGTCCGACTCCGCCTACGAACCGCTGTGGGCGCGGGCCGCCGAGACCGGGGCGGTGCTCTTCCTGCACCCCTTCGGCTGCACGCTCGACGAACGGCTGGACCGCTGGTACCTGTCCAACATCGTCGGGCAGCCCGCCGAGAACGCCGTGGCCCTGTCGCACCTGGTCTTCTCCGGTGTCCTGGACCGTCACCCGGACCTGCGGATCGTGGCGGCCCACGGCGGCGGCTACCTGCCCACCCACCTCGGCCGCGCCGACCACGGCTGGCGCGTACGGCCCGACGCCCGGGGCTGCGCCGACCCGCCCAGCACCTACCTGCGGCGCATGTGGTTCGACTCGCTCGTCCACGACCCCGCGGTCCTGCGCCACCTGGTGGAGGCGGTGGGCGCCGACCGCGTCGTGCTGGGCTCGGACCACCCCTTCGACATGGGCACCGACGCGCCCGTGGACGCGCTGCGCGCCGCCGGCCTGGGCCCCGACGCCCTCGCCGCGATCGGCGGCGGCAACGCCGCCGCCCTGTTCGACCTGACCACCGACACACCAGAGAGGGAGTCACCATGACCGACCGGCTCATCACGCACCTCAGACACGTCGCGCTCGCCGTGCCCGACTTCGACAAGCAGCAGCGGTTCTTCACCGACATGTGGAAGCTGACCGAGGCCGAGACCGACTCGGGGGCGTCCTTCCTGGCCGCGGAGGGCTCCCCGGAGAACTACGTGGTCCGACTGCGCCGGGCCGAGGAGAAGCGGATCGACCTGGTGGCCTTCGGCGCGGCCTCGCCCGCCGACGTGGACGCCCTCGCCGACCGCCTGATCAGGGCGGGCGTGCAGATGGTGAACGAGCCCGGGCTGATGGACACCCCCGGCGGCGGCTACGGGGTCCGGTTCTTCGACGTGGACGGCCGCACCATCGAGGTCTCGGCCGACGTCGCCGTCCGTACACACCGCAAGGTGGAGGAGACGGAGTCCGTCCCCGTCCGGCTGTCCCACGTCGTGCTCAACTCCCCGGACCTGGACCGCACCCGCCTCTGGTACGAGAGGCACCTGGGCTTCGCGCTCTCCGACACCCTCATGCACCCGCGCATGGGCAAGGTCATGCACTTCATGCGGTGCAACTCCACGCACCACAGCATCGCCATCGCCCAGGGGCCGCACGCCTCCCTGCACCACGTCTCGTTCGAGATGCGCGGCATCGACGAGTACATGCGCGGCACCGGACGCCTGCTGCGCGCGGGCGTGCGCAAGATCTGGGGGCCGGGGCGCCACATGGCGGGCAACAACACCTTCTCCTACTTCATGGACCCGCACGGCAACACCCTGGAGTACACCACCGAGCTGGAGCGGCTGGACGAGGACACCTGGCACCCGCACATGTACGACTTCTCCGACCCCAACGTCACCGACCAGTGGGGCACCGCCAACCCGATGGACGAGTTCGTCGCCAAGGAGTCCTTCAACGACCCCGACCGCGGCTGCTTCATCGCTCCTCCCATGTGAACCGGACCCTCCCGCGTAGCCCGCCCCCCTCACACCGAATCGGAGCGCCATGAGACTGGCCACCTACCAGCGCGAGGGCCTGCGCCGCTGCGGCGTGGTCGAGGGGAAGGAGGTCCTGCCCTTCCCGGAGGGGACCGACCTGCTCGACCTCGTCGGCGGTGCCCCCGTACCCGCGACGGGGGCGCCCGTGCCCCTGGCCGGGGTCCGGCTGCTGCCTCCCCTGGAGCCGCCCTCGGTCCGCGACTTCGTCACCTTCGAGGAGCACGTCGAGGGCGTGCGCCGCAGTGTGAGCGGGGAGGAGGGGGTACCGGACGCCTGGTACGACGCGCCCACCTTCTACTTCACCAACCCCGCCGCGCTGGTGGGGGCACACGACGACGTCCCGGTCCCGCCCGGATGCGAGGTCCTGGACTTCGAGCTGGAGGTCGCCGCGGTCGTGGGCCGCCCCGGCGGCGACCTCACCCCGGAGCGGGCGCGCGAGCACATCTTCGGCTACACCGTGTTCAACGACTGGTCGGCGCGCGACCTGCAGTCCCGTGAGATGCAGGTGGGCCTGGGCCCGTGCAAGGGCAAGGACGCGGCGGCGACCCTGGGCCCCTGGCTGGTCACCGCCGACGAGTTGGAGCCCCACCGCGACGGGGAGGGGTTCCTGCGCCTGGCCCTGACCGCCGAGGTCAACGGCGAGGTGGTCGGCGTCGACCTGCTGTCCAACATGGGCTGGACCTTCGAGGAGATGCTCTCCCACGCCTCGCGGGGCACGCGGGTCCGGTCCGGGGACGTGCTCGGCTCGGGGACCTGCGGCAACGGCGGGTGCCTGGCCGAGCTGTGGGGGCGGCGAGGCCGCCAGGACCCGCCCCCGCTCCGGCCCGGCGACACGGTCACCCTGACCGTGGAGGGCATCGGCACCGTCGCCAACACCGTCGTTCCCGGGAGGGCGGTCGAGCCGGTGCCCGGTGCACGCAGGCGCCCCCGCGACCGTCCCTGAACAGCGCGCCCCGGGCGGGGCAGGCCCGCCCGGGGCCGGAGAGGAAACCATGGAACGCCTGCACGGCAAGGTCGTCGTGGTCACCGGTGCCGCACGCGGGCAGGGCGCGGCCGCCGCCACCGCCCTGGCCGAGGAGGGCGCCCGCGTCGTCGCCCTCGACGTGGTCGGTCCCGAACCGCCTCCGCCGGCCGGCGGCGCGGTCGTCCACCGGCGCCTGGACGTCACCGACGCCGAGGGCTGGCGTGCGCTCGCCGCCTGGCTGCGCGAGGAGTACGGGCGCGTGGACGGACTGGTCAACAACGCCGGGATCACCCTGCGCCACCGCCTGGACGAGGTCGACCCGGCCGACTTCGACCGCGTGCACGCGGTCAACGTGACCGGACCGCTCCTGGGCGTCCAGAGCCTGCTGCCGCTCATGCCGCGCGGGGCCTCCATCGTCAACGTCGGCTCCGTCGCGGCCCTGACCGGGCACTACCCGGTCGCCTACACCGCGAGCAAGTGGGCGCTGCGCGGGCTGTCCGCGGCGGCCAGCCTGGAGCTGGGCCCGCGCGGGATCCGGGTCAACACCCTGCATCCGGGGTTCGTCGAGACGCCGATGACCGCCTCCGCGCCGGAGGCGATGCGCCGGGCCAGCGTCGAGCAGACCCCGCTCGGTCGGACGGGAACCGTGGAGGACATCGCGCCCCTGGTCGTGTTCCTGGTCTCCGACGAGTCCTCGTTCGTCACCGGCGCGGAGATCCCCGTGGACGGCGGGTACAGCACTCACGGCGGCGCCAAGGCGGTCTCGGACGCCCTGCGCCAGGCCGTGCCGTAGACGACCGGTCGATGCAGTAGGTTCACGGCCGCCCGATCGCCGACCACGAGGGGGTCCTCATGCCGACGGCCTTCATCCCGGAAGCGCGGTCATGAGGCTGTCGAGGGTGACGCCGGAGCTGCGCGGTACCCTGCTCCGGTCGCCGGAGATACCGGTGCGGCTTCCGTGGGCCCTGCGCGCCACGCGTTTCCTGATGCGCCGGATGGACGCCCGTCACCTGCCCGGCGTCACGCTGGAGCTGCCCGAGGAGGCGGCCCCGGCGTCCGGGTGTACCGGCCCGAGGAACGCCGTTCGCAAGCCGCGCTCCTGTGGATCCACGGCGGCGGCCTGGTCATCGGCCGCGCCGTGCAGGACACCCCCCTGTGCAGCGCCACGGCCCGGGAGCTGGGCGTCGATCCCTCGCGCGTGGCCGTCGGGGGGCAGAGCGCGGGAGGCGGGCTCGCCGCCGCCTTCCACCCTGTGCGCTGGGCGCCCCACGGGTTCGAGTCCTGGGCGCCCGGCACCGGCGTCGCCCGCGCCCACCTCGCGACGGCCCGGGCGTGGTCGGGGCGGGCCCTGGCGCGGGGAGCCGGCCGCTCCTGAACGCCGGGACCGGCGGCCGCACCCCGGAGAGCGGCGACTTCCCGGGGCCGCCGTACCGCGCGGATCCGGTGGGACGCAACGGAGGCGTGCGCCTTGGGGTCCGCGCGGGTCCGCCGCGCCTTCCACCACCGGGGTCAGGTACCGGGGCGTATGAGGGCGTCGTCGACGAGGGCGCGGCCCGCCTCACCGTACAGATGGAAGACCGCGTCGGCGCCCTGTTCGCGCAGCTGCACGATCTCGTCCTCGTGGTTGACCACCCCCGCGATCCTGGCCCGGCAGTCCTTTCCTCGGAGCTGGTCCAGCGCCGCCAGGTTCCCCCGCTGGTTCGGCATGGCCAGCACGATCAGCTCCATCGCCGGGGCGAGGCTGAGGCGTTCCCAGAAGTCGGAGTCGGTGGCGTCCCCCTCCACCACCCGGTATCCCTGTCGGCGCAGCCCGGCCACTGTGGCGGGATCGTGCTCCACCCCCACAGCCGGAATCGTGTGCGCCTCGGCCAACCGGTCGTAGGCGCCGCGCCCGACGCGTCCCATGCCCAGGATCACCGCACGCGCACCGCTGATGTCGATGGGCCGGTCCCTCTCCAGAAGGTCGGAGCGCTCGTACCGGCCCAGCCACGGCGCGGACGCCCGGTAGACGGACTCGCCGGCGGTGTTCAGCGGCGCCGACGCGGTGAAGCTGAGCGCCACCGCGAGGGCCAACACCACCAGCCACTCGTCCGACAGCCACCCCTGGGAGGCCGCCAGCGCCCCGACGATGAGGCCGAACTCGGAGAAGTTGCCCAGGGTCATGCCCGCGAGCAGGGAGGTGCGGTAGCGCAGGCGGGAGCGCAGGAACAGCGCCGCGAAGAGCACCGACTTGAGCGGGACCACCAGAAGCAGGAGCAGTGCCGCCAGCAGGGACTCACCGGTGGGCAGAGCGGTGAGGCCGATACTCAGGAAGAAGCCGACGAGCAGGAGTTCCTTCACGGACAGCAGGGACTTGGCCAGGGGTGCCGCGTTGGCCGACGGAGCGAGCAGGAGGCCGAGGACCAGCGCCCCCAGGTCGCCCTTGAGGCCCACCAGGTCGAACAGGGCGTACCCCGCCACCAGGGCCGCGGCCACGCCGAAGAGCACCTGCATCTCCCCGCGTCCGATCCGGTCCAGCAGGTGCCGCAGCACCGGGGCCGCGGGCAGCAGGAGGAACAGGAGCAGGGCCCAGGGGCTGGGGTAGGCCCCCGAGGAGGCGGAGAGGAACACGACGGCGAACACGTCCTGCATGACGAGCACGCCGATGGCCAGGCGCCCGTAGAGCGATCCGGACTCGCTGCGCGCCTCCAGGACCTTGACGGCGAACACCGTGCTGGAGAACGACAGGGCGAAGCCCAGCAGGAGCAGTGTGGGCCAGCCGGTGCCTTGGAGGAGTGACAGCCCCGTGAACTTCAGCGCCCCTACGAACACGGCGATCAGCAGTGTGGAGGCGAGCATGTGGACGGTGGCGGTCCCCCACACCTCGCGGCGCAGCAGGGAGCGCACGTCCAGCTTCAGTCCGATACCGAAGAGCAGCAGGGTGACGCCGAGATCGGCGGCGGTCCCCAGTGCCGGGGTGAGGCCGTAGCCCAGGGCGTTGAGGGCGAACCCCGCTGCCAGGAAGCCGACCATGGGCGGCAGGCGCAGCGCCAGGGCCGCGAGGCCTCCGGCGAACGCTGCCACGATGAAGGCGGGTTCCATGTGTCCTTTGCTTCGTCGGCGTCTCGTTCGGAACGGAAGGCGCGACCGCTCGTGTGCGTGTCCACCGCCCCGTTCAGCCGTTCGTCGCTTCCGCTCGGGAGAGTTTAGCCTCCCCGTACCGCCCCGCCTCCGGCGGGATCACTCCCTCACGGGCCCGGACCCCGTCCCCTTCCTCCTGTTTTGCCAACATCCAAGGAATGGATCGTCGACAATCTGGGAAGGCAGTCCCTGACAACAGTCAACAGATGGTCAAGAGGCGAAAACTCATGTGGACTTTGGGTGGTCCGGATCCGATCGTGCGTGCACTGACCGCCTTGGGTCTTCCGCCGCTCTTCGACCCCGAGCACCGGCCCGATGGTGCCCGGAGCGAGGATGAGCCCGTGCTGGCCGAGAGCCTGATCGCCGCGGGCGAGATGCGGGCCGGACCCGCCCCGGTACCCGGACGCGACGGCGCACCGGGTTCCTGGGCCGACACCGTGCAGGACCGCGAACTGGCCCAGGCCCTGCTGTACCGGCGTATGGAACGCACCATCGCCGACTGGCAGTGGGCCACCGACCCCGCCCCCTCACGCGCCGGCGCGGCGGCCGAGGCCGCGATGTTCGCGGCCCACGCCCTCGTCGCCGCACACGCCGACCCCGGCTCCGAACACACCGAGGGCGATCTGGAGGAGGCCGAGCAGTCCCTGCGGGCCGCCCTGGTCCTGGTGCGGACCGCCCAGCCCTCACCTCAGAAACAGGACTGAGCGAACTCCCGACCCGCGACGGGCGGCGTGTGCCCCTGGCGATCCCGGGTAGCCGTCGCCCAGGGAGTGTTTTCTGGAAGGCTTTCGGGTCGGCGAGCGGCCGTCCCAGGCGATCTCTCGCAAGACGATGTGCGAAGTCCAGCCTGGTCGTGCTTCACGAGCGCGGAGGCGTGGCGAGAGGCGGCCTGGCGGACGCGGGTCCGGAACGGTGCAAAAAACACGACCTAGGAGTGTGCTCGACGGGTGCTGCCCGCCGAACACGCCCTGTCAGACGTATGCCGTCGGGCGCGGGGGAGATGGTGATCGTGCGGGTCAGGGGTTGTGTCGCCGTGGTGACGGGCGCGTCCGGCGGGATCGGACGGGCCACCGCCCTGGCACTCGCCCGCGGAGGGGCCGCCGTGGTGCTGGCCGCCCGGGGCGAGCGGGCCTTGGAGGAGACCGCAGAGGAGTGCCGTGCCCGCGGCGGCCGTGCGCTGGCGGTCGTCACCGACGTGGCCGACCACGAGAGCGTCGAGGAGTTGGCCCGCCGCGCGACCGAGGAGTTCGGCCGGATCGACGTGTGGGTCAACTGCGCGGCGCTGACCCTGTTCGGCTCCTTCACCGAGGTGCCGCTGGAGGACTTTCGACGGGTCGTGGACGTCAACCTCATGGGATACGTCCACGGAGCGCGGGAGGCCCTGTCCCGGTTCCAGGGGCAGGGTCACGGTGTGCTGGTCGACGTCTCCTCGATCGTGGGCGTGGTCGCCCAGCCCTACACCCACGCCTACGGGGCGACGAAGTTCGCCGTCCGCGCTCTCGGCTCCTCCCTGCGCCAGGAACTCGCCCTGTCCGGTGACCGGGGCGTCCACGTGTGCACCGTGCTGCCCGCCGCGATCGACACCCCGATCTTCGACCACGCCGCGAACTACACCGGGCGCAGGGTCGTGGCGATGCCGCCGGTCTACACCCCGGAGAGAGTGGCGCGCACCATCGTCAACCTGGTGCGCGCACCGCGCCGCGAGGTCGTCGTGGGCCCGGGCCGGGGTCTGCTCGCACTGTCCAAGATCGCCCCGGGGACGGCCGAGCGCGTCATGCGGGTCCACGTCGACCGCAACCACCTGTCCCGCCACGAACCCGAGGCCGCCAACAGCGGCAACCTGTACCGGCCCGAGTCCGGTGGCGGAAGGATCCACGGCGGCTGGCACGGCGGGCGCCGCACCGCCGTGCGCCGCCTGACCACGGTGGGGGCGCTGGGCGGGGCAGCCGTGGTGCTCGCCCGCAGGCGGGCCCGGCGGCGCCCGGCGCGGAGCGCGAACCCGGTGCGCGCGCTCCTGACCCGCTGACCCGCTGGCCCGTTCCCGGCGGCCCGCCGACCTGGTGGTCCACGGGCCCGCCCTCCGTCGGAGAGGTCCTGCGACGGCCGCTCGCGTGCGGTGCCCTCCTCACGGGTCCCCGAGCACGGGAGAGCCTCCGGGAGTGACCGGCTCCACGGGGTGCGCGCCGATCCTCCCCCGGGCCGCGTCCCAGGCCCAGGCGACATCCGCCGGTGGGCCGGACGCCGCGATCAGGCCGTCCGCCAGCACGAGGCAGTGGCCAGCGCCCAGCGCCTCACCGGGGTCGTGGGTCGCGTGGACGACGGTCGTCCCGTCGGCGCCCACCTGTTCCAGGGTCTGGCGGACACGCTCCTGTGAACGGTGGTCCAGCCCCGCCGACGGCTCGTCCAGGAGGAGGAGGTCCGCCTCCTGGGCCAGGCCCTGGGCGACCAGGACCCGCTGGCGCTGGCCGCCCGAGAGCTCACCCAGACGGCGGCCGGCCAGGTCCGCGACCCCCATGCGTTCGAGGCACTCGCCCACCACGACCCGGTCGTGCCTGGTCAGCGGCCTCCAGAAGCCCCGGTGCGCCCACCGCCCCATCGCGACCGCCTCGCGCACCGTGACGGGCAGGGCGTCGGAGACCGCGCTGCGCTGGGCCACCAGGGCCGGGCGCGGCCGCCGCGCGGACACGACCCTCCCCTGGCGGGCCCGGACCGTGCCCGCCAGCAGCCCGAGCAGCGTGGACTTGCCCGAGCCGTTGGGTCCCACGAGAGCCGTGACCGCCCCGGCGGGGATCACCGCGTCGAGGCCCCGCAGGACGTCGCGCCTCCCGTAACCCGCGTACACGCCCTCCAGTTCCACCCGGTTCGCCGGATTCCTCATGCCCACCCCCATGTGAAAACGATAATGATTATCGTTGTACAGTGTCTCACCATGGAAGCTCTGTTCGATCCGTTCGGGGTCGTGTTCGTCCAACGCGCGCTGTGGGGCGGGATCCTGGTCTCACTCATCTGCGCGCTCGCCGGAACCTGGGTGGTCCTGCGCGGCATGGCCTTCCTGGGCGACGCGATGTCGCACGGCATGCTGCCCGGTGTGGCGCTGGCCTCCCTGCTCGGCCAGAGCGTGGTGCTCGGCGCGGCCCTGGCCGCCGGGGCGATGGCGGCGGGCGTCACGGCGCTGGGCCGCTCGTCACGGCTGTCCCAGGACACGAGCATCGGACTGCTCTTCGTCGGGATGCTCTCGGTCGGCGTGATCGTCGTCTCCCACTCCGCCTCCTTCGCGGTCGACCTCACGGGCTTCCTCTTCGGGGACGTCCTGGCGGTGCGCGAGCGCGACCTGGTCCATCTGGGCGCCGCCCTGGCCGCGGCCCTGGTGGTCGCGGTCGCGGGGCACCGTGCCTTCCTCGCGCTGGCCTTCGACCCCCGCAAGGCCCACACCCTGGGGCTGGCGCCCCGGATCGCCCACGGAGCCCTGCTCGGCCTGGTCACCCTGGCCGTGGTCGCCTCGTTCCACGTGGTCGGCACCCTGCTGGTGTTCGGGCTGCTCATCGCTCCCCCCGCGGCGGCGGCCCTGTGGGCACGCAGCGTTCCCGCGATCATGCTGGTCGCGGCCGTGCTCGGCAGCGCCTCCGTCCTCCTGGGCCTCCTCGCGTCCTGGCACTGGGAGACGGCGGCCGGAGCCACCATCACCGCCACAGCCACGGCCCTCTTCCTCACCTCGGCGTGCGCCGCCGCCGCGCGGTCCCGCCTCAGGACGCCCGTCCCCCTGCGAACCCCCGAACCCCCCGTATCCGCACTCCCGAGAGAACCCGTACAGACGAAAGAGGCCGGTGACGCATGACGCGTGAACACCGCAACACCGCGCTGGGCGCGGCCGGACTGTCCGCCCTCCTCCTCGCGACCGGTTGCGCGGGCGAGGCCGCCCAAGGCGCCGCGGACCGCCCCGAGGAGACCCCCCACGGCCACGTCGAGGGAGCACGGGAGAGCGCCGAACCCCAGTCGCGCCTCGTGGTCGCCGACGCGCACGGCGGCGAGGTCCGGGTGCTCGACCTGATCACCGGGGAGAGCACCGGCCTCGACCCCGTCGAGGGCGTCGACGGCATCACCGGTGACGGCCGCTTCGCCTACCTGTCGTCGTCGGACCACCAGAGGACCCACATCGTGGACAGCGGGGCGTGGACCGTCGACCACGGGGACCACAGCCACTACTACCGGGCGGACATCCGGGCCGTGGGCCCCGTGGAGGGCCTCGCGGCGGACCGGGTGTCCACGGACACCGCCCTCACCGTCCTCGCCGGCCGGGGCGGCGGAACCGCCGTGCTGGACCGGACCGCCCTGGAGGAGGGAACGGTCGAGGCGACCGTGCCCGTACCCGACGGCGCCGAGGCGGTCCTGCCCCTCGCGGGCCGCATCCTGGTGGCCGAGGGCGGTTCGGAGGGCGGGGTCAGGGTCCACGAACGCGACGGGTCCCCCCTGGAACTCCTCGACGACACCTGCGCCGAACCCCGCGGTCAGGCCCTCACCCGGCGCGGAGCGGTCATCGGCTGTGCCGACGGCACCCTCCACGTCGCCGAGGACGGCGGAAAGCTCACGAGCGCGCTGATCCCCCACCCCGAAAGCGCGCGGGGGCGGACCGAGGAGTTCCACCACCGCCCCGGCTCCGCGACCCTGGCCTCCGTGTCGACCGAGGGAGAGGTCTGGGTCCTGGACCTGGCCGGACCAGGGTGGACACGGCTGGACCTGCCCGGCGCCGTGGCCGTGACGGCGGTCGGCGCGGGTGCTCCCGTCCTGGCCCTGACCGGGGACGGGACCCTGCACTCCCTGGACCCGGAGACGGGCGGGGAGAACGCCTCCACCGAACTGCTCGACGGCACGGACCCCGCACACGCCCCCGTCATCCGCGCGGACACCAGCCGCGCCTACGTCAACGACGCCGAGGGCGGGGTCGTCCACGAGATCGACTACAACGACGACCTGCGCGTGGCGCGGACCCTGGAGACGGGGATCACGCCGCACCTCATGGTCGGGACGGGACGGTGACCGACATGGCCACGCCACCGGCGCTCCTGCGCAGAGCGACCGCGGCCGCACTGGCGGGAGCCGCCCTCCTGGGATCGGCCGCCTGCGCGCCCGGAGCGGACACCGGCGAGGGGATCGTGGTGACCACCAACATCCTGGGCGACATCACCCGGGAGGTCGTGGGCGACCAGGCCGAGGTCACCGTCCTGATGCGGCCCGACGCCGACCCCCACTCCTTCGCCCTCTCCGCGCGGGAGGCCGCCGTCGTCGAGAACGCGGAACTCGTGGTCTACAACGGCCTCGGCCTGGAGGAGGGGGTGCTGCGCAACGTCGCGGCGGCCGAGGAGGCCGGGGTGCCCGCCCTGGAGGTCGGCGCGGGCGTAGACCCCCTTTCCTTCGCCTCGGCGGGAGAGGGGCACGGGGACGCCTCGGCGGGCAACGAGAGCGCGGGCGAGCCCGACCCGCACTTCTGGGCCGATCCGCGCCGGGTCGTGCTGGCGGTCGACCTGATCGCCGAGCACGTCGCCGGGCAGGTCGACGGCGTGGACGCCGACGCCGTGCGCGCCAACGCCGAGGCCTACACCGCCGAGCTGGAGGAACTCGACGCGTGGATGGCCGGGGAGTTCGCGGCCGTCCCCGAGGAGGACCGCAAGCTGGTGACCAACCACCACGTCTTCGGCTATCTCGCCCAGCGCTACGGCTTCGAGGTCATCGGCACCGTGATCCCCAGTGGCACCACCCTGGCCTCGCCGAGCACCTCCGACCTCAAGTCCCTCTCCGACGCCGTGCGCGAGGCGGGGGTGGACGCCGTGTTCGCCGACTCCTCCCAGCCCGACCGCCTGGCCACCGTCATGGCCGAGGAGGCGGGGGTGCGTGTCGACGTCGTCCCCCTGTTCTCCGAGTCGCTGAGCGAGGAGGGGCAGGGCGCGGCCACCTACCTGGAGATGATGCGCGCCAACACCGGGTCCATCGCCACCGGACTGCGTGGCGAGTGACCGGGCCCAGGATCCCGGCACCACCGGGTCGGCCTCCCCGGACCGTCCCCCAGAACCCCGAGAGAAAGCAGCGGAAAGAACCCATGAACACACCATCACCACACCCCGCCACCCCCAGGGCGGTGCTGCCCGTGCTGCTGTCCGCGGGACTCCTGCTGACGGCGTGCGGCACCGGAGAGGACGCTCCCCAGGAGCAGGGCGGCGAGGAGCGCGCCGCGGCCGAGGCGGTGGCACAGGACCCGGTCGTGACCACCTACGACGGCGGCCTCTACGTCCTGGACGGCCAGACCCTGGAGGTCGTCGGCGACATCCCGTTGGAGGGGTTCAACCGGATCAACCCGGCCGGTGACGAACGGCACGTGCTCGTCTCCACCCCGGAGGGCTTCCAGGTCCTGGACGCCGTCGGCGCGGAGCTGACCGACGCCCTCTTCCCCGCCGACTCCCCCGGACACGTCGTCCGGCACGCGGGCAGGACGGTCCTGTTCGCCGACGGCAGCGGCGAGATCACCGCCTTCGACACCGGCGCCCTCGGTGACGGCCTGCCCGAGACCGACGTCCGCACGGCCGAGGAGGCCCACCACGGCGTGGCCGTCGAACTGGCCGACGGCGAGACGCTGCTGACCCTCGGCGACGAGGAGGAGCGCGTCGGCGCCGTCGTCCTGGACGCCGCCGGGGAGGAGGTCGCACGCAGCGAGGAGTGCCCGGGCGTCCACGGTGAGAGCACCGCCGGGGGCGAGACGGTCGTCATCGGCTGCGAGGACGGCGTCCTGATCTACCAGGAGGGCGGGTTCACCAAGGTGGACAGCCCCGACGCCTACGGGCGCATCGGCAACCAGGCCGGGAGCGGGGAGTCTCCGATCGTCCTGGGTGACTACAAGACCGACCCCGACGCCGAACTGGAGCGTCCCGAGCGGATCGCCCTCGTCGACACCACGGAAGCGAGCCTGAGCCTGGTCGACCTGCCCAGCAGCTACACCTTCCGCTCTCTGGGCCGCGGACCCGGTGGTGAGGCCCTGGTGCTGGGCACCGACGGCGGTCTGCACGTGATCGACCCCGAGGAGGGCGAGGTCGTGGACGGCATCGAGGTGATGGACGAGTGGCGGGAGCCGCTGGAGTGGCAGCAGCCCCGCCCGGCGCTCTTCGTGCGCGGCGGCACCGCCTACGTGAGCGACCCCGCCACGAAGCAGGTGCACTCCCTGGACCTGGGGTCCGGTGAGGTCACCGCCTCGGTGACACTGGAGGAGGCGCCCAACGAGCTGAGCGGGGTCGCGCGCTAGGGGCGTGTTCCCAAGGTGGTCGGGTCTGCGTCAGCGGTGCGGCCGGGGCGACCGGGGAGGGACCCTTCCGGCTCCTCCCCGGTCTCCTCGCTCCCGCCCCCGGCCGAGGCCGTGGGGGCGGCCCCGGGCCGGAAAGGGACTCAGGCCGGGGCGGTGGCCGCTCTGGCGACCGGGGTGCGGAACACCTGGTGCGGCTGGAAGACACAGATGTTCGTCTCACCCTGGACGTTGGCGTCGGTGATCTCGACGAAGTAGGCGTAGGAGGTGCCCGGCTCCAGGCCGGCGCCCACCTGCACCTGTCCCCGGCCGCGCCCGGCCTCGGCGTGGCCGTGCATGCGCTGGACGAAGATGTTGTCCCACCACGTCAGGTTCTGGGTGTCGAACTCCCGTGCGGAGGCGCCCTTGGACAACCGGTGGATGTAGTAGGCCTCCGGCCCTCCGAGCTGGTCCAGGGTCCTCCATGAGCAGTGCAGCCCACCCACCTCGGGGACGTCGGCGAGTTCCTCCCCTCCCGAGGGGGTGAAGGAGGCCAGCACCTCGTCCCGGTGCGCGGTGTAGTGCTCGACCAGGCGCCGCGACACACCGCCGTCCTGGTGGCGCGAGCGGGTCTGCACGCTGCCGTCGGTGCCGCGCACCTCGATCGTGTACTCGCCCTCGGCCAGGAAGCCGGTGGGCAGGTTGACCATGTACCAGTAGTAGTCCAGCGTGCGGTCGTAGATGTGGCCGTCGGTGTTGGCCGGGGTGAAGCGCTGGTTGCTGAACTCCACCTCGTACCCGCCCGGGCCGCGGGCGGTGATCGACTCCACCAGCTGGGGGGTGGGCACGCCGGGCGTGGGGTGGAAGGACACCAGGAACTTGTGCTGCTCCTTGGGCAGCGGAGTCCCCTCGAAGTCCCAGTAGACGTCGCAGGCCATGATGTCGTAGACGCGCAGTGGGGGGTGGCTCACGGTCGGTTCCTTCGCTGTGTGGTCGCGTTGTCTCCCGTGAGTGTGCGCCCGCCGCGAGGGTGCGCGCATCGGTCAAATCTCGGTTCCGGCGGTGAACGTGCGGGGCGTGGAGGTCCTGAACCGGCACACCGCACAGGCCCCGCCCCCGACGGCGCGACCGGCCACCGCCTGCTCACCCTGCGGTTCACGAACCACGCGGAGGAGCCCTGCGTGCTGGACGGCTACCCCGACGTGGCGTTCGCCGGCCAGGACGGCGCGGAGATCGGCGTCGAGGTCACCCATGGAAGCCCCTTCACGGACGAGGACCCGGGTCCGGCCACGGTGACCGTGCCCTTCGGCGGTCAGGCCGTGGCCACGCTCGGCTGGGACGCCATGGCCCTCTCCGACAGGGCCGCGCACGTGCTGTACGCCGCTCCCCGCCCCGGTGCGCCCCGTCAGGCCCCCCGTGGAGCTCGACCTCGCCGACGGCGGGGAGGTCACCGCGACCGCGTGGAGACTGGACGAGTGACCCCGCTCACCAGTCGTGCATCGAACCGTCGAGCCTGCGGTTGACCGGCAGGTACCGGGGCTCGTAGGGGTAGCGGGCCGCGGCCGCCTCGTCGATCTCCACGCCCAGGCCCGGCGCGTCGCCCGGGTGCATGTAGCCGTCCTCGAACGTGTGGGTGGTCCGGAACACCTCGCTCGCGGGTTCCAGGTGTCCCATGTACTCCTGGATGCCGAAGTTGGGCACGGTGAGGTCCAGGTGCAGGGCAGCGGCGAGGGAGACGGGCGACAGGTCGCCCGCGCCGTGCGAGCCGGTGCGCACGCCGTACAGGTCGGCGAGGTCGAAGACCCTGCGCAGGTGCGTGATGCCTCCGCTGTGCGAGACCGACATCCGTACGTAGTCGATGAGCCGCTCGGTGATCAGGTGCTGGCAGTCCCAGATCGAGTTGAAGACCTCTCCCACGGCCAGCGGGGTCGTGGTGTGCTGGCGGATCGTGCGGAAGGCCTCCTGGTCCTCGGCCGGGGTCGGGTCCTCGATCCAGAACATGCGGTAGGGCTCCAGCGCCTTGCCCAGCTGGGCCGCCTCCAGCGGGGAGAGCCGGTGGTGGACGTCGTGCAGCAGGTGGAAGCCGTAGCCGAACCGCTCCCGGACCGCACGCACCATCTCGGGCGCGAAGTCCAGGTAGGCGGGGGTGTGCCACACGTTGTCGGTGGGCACCGCGCCGTCGGCGGGCTCGTAGGTGGCGCCGGTGCCCGGGTGGTGCAGGCCGTAGGTGCTCTCCAGCCCGGGTACGGCGGCCTGCACGCGGACCGCCCGGTACCCCCGGTCCAGGAACTCCGCGACCGAGTCGAGGAGTTCGTCGACGGACCCGCCGCTGGCGTGGCCGTAGACCATGACGCCCTCACGGGCCGCACCGCCCAGCAACTGGTGGACGGGCCTGCCGACCTCCTTGCCGAGGATGTCCCACAGGGCGCAGTCCACGGCGGCGATCGCGGTCATCGTCGCGGGGCCGCGCCGCCAGTAGGCGCCCCGGTACAGGTACTGCCAGATGTCGTTGATCCGCCCGGCGTCGCGGCCGACGAGCAGGGGGCAGACATGGTCGCGCAGGTAGGAGGCGACGGACAGCTCACGGCCGTTCAGGGTGGCGTCGCCGAGGCCGGTCACACCGTCCTCGGTGGTGATCCTCAGGGTGACGTAGTTGCGCCCCGGACACGTCACGATGACGTCGGCGGAGGTGATCCTCATGGGTGCTTCCTCGTGTGTCGGTGTCCTCGGTCCGGTCGGCGGCGGAGGCCTCGCCCCGCCCCCGTCCCGGCGTGGTTCAGGTGATGAGTTCGGCGACCCTCACCCCGTAGGCGGGCAGGTCGACCGAGCGGATCCCGGCCCCGTCGAGGTCGGCCAGGCGGCCCCGGTCCAGGACGGGCTCGGCGCTCAGGGGCTCCGGGTGCTGGCTGAGGAACCAGACCAGCTCCCGGCCGCCCTCGTGGCGCATCGTGCCCACCAGGACCCTGGGGTCCTCCACCCGCACGTGGGGGCGGACCCCCGCCTCCACCGCCAGCGCCGCGTACAGCCGCCACGTGGGTTCGGGGTTGACGGCCGGGGTGAGGGCGGCCATGTGCTCCAGCGGGTAGGTGCACAGTACGAGCTGTCCCCGGCCGGTGCGCCTGCGCAGCAGTGCGGGGCGCCCGTGCGCGTCGGTGGCCACGACCTCGGCGCCGTCGGGCACGACCGGGAGGAAGGTCCGTGAGTGCGCGTTGCCCGCGACGGGGAACTCCAGCGTCTCGCCCGCGCCGACACCGCCGAAGTCCAGCCGGAAGGTCATGCGCAGCCGGTCGTCCTCGATGGGGTCGGTGAGCCCGTAGCGCAGCTGCTTGACCACCCCGAAGGTCTCGTCCAGCCTGGGCCACCACGGCCCGCGCTGGGTCCCGTGCTCGCCGACGAAGTAGGAGGCGTAGACGGTGGCGCCCTCCTCCGCCCGGCGCACGAGCTGACGCCAGGCGGGCGCGGTGAGCTGTTTGGCGGACGGCAGCAGGTACAGGGCGCAGTCCTCGGGCAGCCCGTCGGCCTCCCGGGCGACGCCCACGGGCAGGTCCGCCTCGCGCGCGGCCACGTAGGCCTGCCGGGTGTGGGCCAGGACGCTGCTCGCGTCCTGCGGCTGGGTGAAGGGGTACATCCGCTCCAGGAAGGAGGACACGACCAGGGCGACCGACGTGTCCGGGCGTGACAGGCGCGCGAAGTCGGTGCGACGCAGCAGGTCGGTGAACTCCCGGACCTCCCTCAGCTGCGCTTTGGGCCTGCCCTGGTCGTCGGTGAGGCCGAAGTGCATCTCGAAGGGATGGTGGCTGTAGGGCTCCTGGTCGTACAGCGCGTCGTAGTCGGTGTTGTTCCACGGGATCCAGCCGGTGGCGCCCGCCAGCAGGGTGTTGTGCAGGGTCTGGCGGTAGTAGTGCGCCGCGTTCTCCTCGGAGGTGTAGTCCGAGGTCACGCCGAACTCCTCCATGACCACCGGCTTGCCTCCCAGGTCCAGGAGTTCGCAGGTGAAGGCGGCGCCGAGGTTCTGCCGTACCGGGTCGTCCTCCATCCGGTACACGTGCGGGCCGTGGAAGTCGATGAGGGGTTCGAGTTCACGCACCCGGAAGCCGTTGTCGGCTCCGGTCGTCTCCACGCCCCAGGCACCGTCGCCGACGGAGACGGGCTGCTGCGCGCCCGCCTCGCGCAGCGCTCCGACCAGGGACCGGGCCCAGGCGGTGACCGCACGGTGGTCCAGGGTGCCGATGCCGCGCCCCCGCCAGTCGGCGTAGATGGGGATCTCGTTGGTCAGGAGCCACCCGGCGATGCTCTCGTGGTCCTTCCAGCGCTCGGCGACGCTCCGTACGTACCAGGCCTGGCGGTCCACGAACCACGCGTCGGTGAAGATGTCGCGGCCCTCGCGCCATGCGGGGTCCCAGTTCTGCCCCGACATGTGGCCGACGATGAACGTGGGGATGGTGTGCATGCCCAGGGCCCGGTGGCGTTCGAGGAAGTCGTCGAACCGCTCCAGCATGTGCGGGTCGAGGGTGTCGGGGGCGGGCTGGAAGTCGGGCCAGTACAGGAAGCTGCGCGTCACGGTGATGCCGTGGTCGCGCAGGACGCGCAGTTCCCCGTCGATGACCGCGCCGTCGTAGTCCCGCCACATCAGCGGTCCCCCGGTGCGGGACCAGAAGTTGACGCCGACCCAGGTCCGGGGCTCGTCGGCCGTACCGAGTTTGGCGGAGTTGCGCTGCATACCGGTCCTTCCTCATGTGGGCTCCCGGTGTAGGTATATCGTTTTCCTTCCGGGGTGTCGATCCCCCCGGCCGCTGTGAGGAGAGGACTCCGGACAGGTGGTCGCTCCGGATACGTGCCCGTGGCGACTGGTAATCTGACCGCCCCCGGTCGGCGCCGCCCCTCCCGGCGGCGGGACGCGGGACCCCACGATCGCGAAGGGAGCGGCACTGGTGCGCGAGACGGCCCCCGTACCCGGTGCCCCGCCCGGGCCCGGAGCACGGTGATGGGCGCCCGTAGGAGCGGCGGCCGTCCCACGATCTCCGATGTCGCCGCACTGGCGGGGGTGTCGGTCTCGGCCGTGTCGAAGGTGGTCAACAACAAGGGCAGCATCGCCGAGCCCACCCGCAGGCGCGTCCTGGACGCGGTCGGCGAGCTCCAGTGGTCGCCCTCGGCCGCGGCCGTGGCTCTGCGTGGAGCGCGCACCCGGGCCATCGGCATGGTCTCGCGCCGTCCGCCGGACCTGCTGACCTCCGATCCGCACTTCACCGTGCTGATATCGGGGATCGAGCGCGAACTCGCCCCCGTGGACTACGGGCTGCTGCTGCACATCGTGGGCGAGCAGGAGGACGCCGAGCGGCGCGCCTACCGGCGCCTGGCCGAGGAGCGCAGGGTCGACGGCGTCATCCTCACCGAGAGCCTGGTCAGCGACACCCGCTTCGACCTGTTGCGGGGGCTCGGGCTGCCCGCGGTGCTGATCGGCACGCCGTGGCGGGAGGACCCCGTACCCGTGGTGCGCGCTCCCCACCAGGAACGGGGCGTGACCGAGGCGGTCGAGCACCTGGCCGCGCTGGGCCACCGGCGCGTGGCCTACGTCCTCGGCCCCGAGGACCGCGTGCACACAGGCTTCCGCCGCCGTGTCCTCGAGGAGGCGGCCCTGCGGCACGGGCTCTCCCCCGTCCTGCTGCAGGTCTCCGACTTCACCGCGGAGGCCGCGGCGGTCGCCACGGAGGAGTCGCTGTCCCTGGCCGGGCGGCCCACCGCGATCCTGTACGCCAACGACATGATGGCGATCGCGGGGATCAACGCGGCGCGCAGGCGGGGGCTGGAGGTGCCCCGGGACCTGTCGGTGGTCGGCCACGACGACCTTCCCCTGGGGGCGCTGGTGCAGCCGCGGCTGACCACCGTCGGCCAGGACCTGGTCGGACTCGGGCGCGCGGCCGCGCTGCGGCTCGTCGCCGAACTCGACGGCACGGCGGCCGAGGTCCCCGCCATCGCCCCTCCCCGGCTCGTGGTGCGCGAGTCCACGGCGGCGCCCGGCGCTTGAGCCGCGCCACGAACACGAACAGCACGCGGCCGGCCACCTCGCCGACCGGACGGGCGGGCCCCGCTCCGGCCGCTACGCGCTCTCCGCGGAGCGGTGGCCGTGTTCCTCCTCGCGCGCTCCTGCCCGCGGGAGTGCGCGGACCCTCCTGAGACGGCCTGACCTCCCAGAACAATGTGCGCGAGCGGGAACGTTCACGCCGTCGGCGGTGTTGGAGGGAGGAACACTCAGAAGGCACCTCCCAGAGGCCGACAAGTTGTTCTCCCCGGCTAGATGAGATCCAAACCACGAATCGGCCCAGCGTTGTCCAAAACGTTACTCCTTCGCCTACTCTGAGGTCCGATACGGCGTCGACCCGACGTCACCCCAGCTCAAGGAGTTCTCTTGACCCCTGGACGACGAGCCGGCCTCTCACCGCGCTGGCGCTCCCGGTGGATGGCCGTGGCCGCCGCCACGGGACTCATGGTTTCCGGATACGCCATCGTCGGTGCCGCCGACAACCCGACCGCACCGGGAACCAGTCCCGGTCCCGGCCCGGGATCCGCCGCCGGGTGCGCGGCGACGCAGGACAAGCGCGAGATGCGCGGTGCGTGGCTGACCACGGTCGGCAACATCGACTGGCCCTCCGAGTCGGGCCTGAGCGCGGACGAGCAGAAGAAGGAACTCGGCGAGCGCCTCGACCAAGCGGTCGATCTCGAACTGAACACGGTGTTCCTGCACGTGCGCCCCACCACCGACGCGTTCTACGAGTCGGACCTGGAGCCGTGGTCCAAGTACCTGACCGGCGAGCAGGGCGGCGACCCCGGCTACGACCCGCTGAAGTACGCGGTGGCCGAGGCCCACGAGCGCGGTCTCGAACTGCACGCCTGGTTCAACCCCTACCGGATCGGCATGGACTCCGACATCGAGGAGCTGGCCGACGACCACCCGGTCAAGGAGCACCCCGACTGGATGATCCGCTACGGCGGTGAGGGCTTCATGGACCCGGGCAACCCCGAGGTCCAGGAATGGGTGACCCGCGTGATCATGGACGTGGTGAACCGCTACGACGTCGACGGCGTGCACTTCGACGACTTCTTCTACCCCTACCCCGACGGGGACGAGGAGTTCGACGACGACGAGTCGTGGGAGAGGCACGGCGAGGACTTCGACGACCGCGAGGACTGGCGCCGCGACAACGTCAACGAGTTCGTCGGCGGCGTGCACGACCAGATCCAGGAGACCAAGCCCTGGGTGCGCTTCGGGATCTCGCCGTTCGGCATCTGGCGCAACGGCACCAGCGACTCCAACGGTTCGGACACCTCGGGTCTGGAGTCCTACGACGTCCAGCACGCCGACACCCGGACCTGGATCAAGGAGGAGATGGTCGACTACATCGTGCCCCAGCTGTACTGGGAGCGCGGATTCGACGTCGCCGACTACGAGAAGCTGGTGCCGTGGTGGTCCGAGCAGGTCAAGGGCACCGACGTGGACCTCTACATCGGCCAGGCCGCCTACCGCGCCGGTGACGAGGGCTGGGACAGGGACACGCTCAGCAGCCAGCTCCACTACACCGCCGACTACCCCGAGGTCGAGGGAGACGTCTACTTCTCCTTCAAGTCCCTGACGAACGTGGCCGACGAGGCCTACGAGGAACTGGCCGGCGACCACTACAGCGATCCCGCCCTGCCGCCGCTGTCCGACGACTCCCGTGAGGGAGAGCCGCTGGTCGAGGCAGTGAGCGGGCTGACCGCCACGTCCGAGGACGACCGGGCCAAGCTGGAGTGGGAGAGGACCGAGGGGGCGAGCTCCTACGCCGTCTACCGCCTCGACTCCGAGGAGGCCGAGCCGGTGGAGTCGGGCGACGTGGAGGAGTACTGCGAGGCGCTGTCCTCCGAGAACCTCGTGCGCGTGACCGGGGACACCTCGCTGGAGACCGAGGACAAGGACTCCGTGTACGTGGTCACCGCGCTGGACGACTACCGGGTCGAGGGGCCCGCCAGCAACCTCGCCGACACGCGGAGCTGACGGACCGGAGCCGCATCCGAGGGACCTGGGAGGTCCCGAGGAGCTGAGGGGCCTGAGGGAGGGGTCCGCCCGTCCCGTGTAGCTCCCCGTGTCCGAGCAGAGGACCCGCCGCCCGGAAGGGTGGCGGGTCCCCGCTGCCTCCGGGGCCAACGATCGCTCGCTCTCGGCCGGGGAGGACGGAAGTCCGCTTCACACGAGAGGGGCCCGGTCGAGGTCCAGGACGTTGACGCCCTCCGCCTCCAGGATCTCCTCGAAGGCGTCGAGCGACTCGGTTCCGATGAGGGCCGCCTCGCTCCGGTGGATCGGCAGCAGCCACAGGAAGCGCGCTTCCCCGGCCTCCTCCGGAGCCCGTTCGAGCGCGGGACCGTAGGAGTGGGGCAGGCACACCAGGAGGTGGTCCATGCGCGAGTCCTCCATCCACGGTCCGCCGATGTCGATCACGGAGCCGACGTCGAGCCGGTACTCCTCGAAGGAGTGCAGGTGGCTCACCATGGCCAGGGTCTCCGTGTGGGCCTCCGCCGCGGCCGGCGACATGACGAAGAACTCCGTGCCGCCCTCGGCCTCGTGGACGGACGAACCCGCCGTCACGTACACCCAGGCCTCGCCAGCGCTCCGGGGAGCCACCCGGTAGGTGGTGAAGCCCGGGACCCGGTCGAGGATGAGCCCCTGTTCCCAGGTGACGGCCTCCACCTCGTGCCCGTGCCAGAACTCCCGGACGTGCCGTTCGAGCGCGGAGATCCGCGCGTCCTCCCCGATCATCAAGGAACCCGGTCCCCCGCTCCGCCCCGGCCCCGGAGCCTTCCAGGCCCCGAGGTACCCGCTACGCCGACACTCTGAGGGCTCAGACTACGGTTCCCCGCCGCGAGCCCTCCGGCGGCACCCCTCAGATGGTGACGGGGCCGTAGGAGTTCAGGGCCTCCACGATCTGGCGCTCCTCGTAGTCCAGGTGCGCCTCCACCTCGGCGGCGAGGCGCTCGACGTCGTCACGGACGCGGACGGGGTCACCGCCCTCCACCAGTTCCTGTATCCGGTCCAGCGACCGGCTGATGGCCGAGTGCTCCCTGGTCAGGCGCTCAAGGACGGGCGCGAACCCGGGGTGGCTCTCGGCCAGCCCGGGCAGCAGGTGCTCGTCCTCCGCGGTGTGGTGGCCGTGCAGGAACCCGCAGAAGGACAGGCACTTCTTGCGGAGCTGCTGCTCGAAGGACGCCCCGTCGCTGGAGGTGCTCTTCCCCGCCGCGAGGTCTTCGCGCAACGAGGCCAGCTCTGCTCGCAGCATGTCGTGGACCTTGACGAGCTGGTCTCCCAGCGCCTCGACGCGCTGGCCCCGCGGGACGGGGGCGGTGCTCTCGTCGTTCATGTGCTCACTCTCGGAGGAGGGGGTGACCGGACATCCGGATAAACTGCCAGTTACTGGCATAATACCTTCATTGGCACTATGCCGTCACTGGCGCCTGTGGGCAACGGTTTTTCCGGCCCCGGAGCGCACCGCCGCTATGCTGGCCCGATGACCGTCGAGCCCCTGAGGAACGAGGAGTCCGCGCTCCCCCTGCGCGAACGCAAGAAGCTGCGTACGCGGCGCCTGCTCGCCGACACCGCCCTGCGGATGTTCCTCGAAGGGGGATTCGAGGAGACCACGCTGGACGACCTGGTGGACACGGTCGAGGTGTCGGTGCGCACCTTCTTCCGCTACTACTCCTCCAAGGAGGAGGTCGCCATGGCCGCCGAGGGCGAGCTGTGGGAGGCCTACGCCTCCGAGGTGGCCCGCCTGCGGATCAGCGGACCGGTGCTGCCCCTGCTGCGCGACTGCTACGCGGACGCGGTCCGGGGCCTGTCCGGGGACTGGGCCAGGCGCTACCTGGCCACCCGGAAGCTGGCAGCCCGCACCCCGGCCCTGCGCGTGTACCACGCGGGCACCACACAGGACCTGCAGGCGCGGCTGGTCGAAATGCTGGAGGACAAGCTCGGCGTCGACAGCCGCGAGGACGTGCGGTTGCGGCTCATCGGCGAGATGGCCCTGGCCTCGGTGCGTTACGGCACCAAGAACTGGATGCGCGCCCTCGGGCACCGTGGCGGCGCCGACGGCACCGAGACACTGATCACCGAGGTCGGGCGTGCCTTCGACGCCCTCCCCGGCGCACTGTCCCTGTCTCCGGACACCCTCGACCGTCCTCGTCGGCACGGTGACCAGAAAGGCGCACCGACCCGCCCTCCGCGCGGTTGATCCCGTACTCAGAGCGAGGTTGGAGCGTCGGACCTCGCCACGAGTACAAGATCACCGAGGTCCAGGGCCATCACGTCATACCAGCAACGTCTCCGGCCAGTCCGCCGGGGCGTCCGAGAGCGGCGCCGACGACGGTGCGGCGGGCCGCGGAGCCCGGGGCCGCCGATTCCTGCAAGGTAGCGTGACGTGACCAGCGGTGGAACGCCGCCACCTGCGTGAAAGACGTACCCGGGTGGTTTTCCCGAATCACCTTCTGGTTATCGTGCCCCTGACCCGCCCGACCGTGGGCCCGGCAACGACGCCGGACTCCCCCGGCATGACGCGTGACCGACCAGGAGGAGACCTCCGTGTTCCACAAAGTGCTCGTGGCCAACCGGGGCGAGATCGCCATCCGCGCAATGCGCGCCGGGTACGAACTGGGCGCCCGCACCGTCGCCGTCTTCCCCCACGAGGACCGCGGCTCGCTGCACCGGCTCAAGGCCGACGAGGCCTACCAGATCGGCGAATCCGGCCATCCGGTACGCGCCTACCTGTCCGTGGACGAGATCGTCCGCGCCGCCCGCGAGGCGGGGGCCGACGCCGTCTACCCCGGCTACGGCTTCCTGTCGGAGAACCCCGAACTGGCCCGCGCCTGCGATCGGGCCGGGATCACCTTCGTGGGCCCGCCGGTCGAGGTGCTGGAGCTGACCGGCAACAAGGCCAGCGCGGTGGCCGCCGCCCGTGAGGCGGGCGTGCCCGTCCTGGAGTCCAGCGAGCCCTCCGACGACGTGGAGGCCCTGTTGGCCGCCGCGGAGCGGATCGGCTTCCCGCTGTTCGTCAAGGCCGTCGCCGGTGGCGGCGGCCGGGGCATGCGCCGCGTCCAGGGGCCGGAGCAGCTGCGCGAGTCGATCGAGGCCGCCATGCGCGAGGCCGCCTCCGCCTTCGGCGACGCCACCGTGTTCCTGGAGCGGGCCGTGGTCGACCCCCGCCACATCGAGGTGCAGATCCTCGCCGACGGCGAGGGCGGCGTCGTCCACCTCTACGAGCGCGACTGCTCGGTGCAGCGGCGCCACCAGAAGGTGATCGAGCTCGCCCCCGCGCCCAACCTCGACCCGGACCTGCGCGAGCGCATCTGTGACGACGCCGTACGTTTCGCCCGCAGGATCGGCTACCGCAACGCGGGCACGGTCGAGTTCCTGGTCGGCGCGGACGGCAGCCACGTCTTCATCGAGATGAACCCGCGCATCCAGGTCGAGCACACGGTGACCGAGGAGATCACCGACGTGGACCTGGTGCAGTCGCAGCTGCGCATCGCCTCCGGCGAGACCCTGCCCGACCTCGGGATCTTCCAGGAGGGCGTCTACGTGCGCGGCGCGGCGCTGCAGTGCCGCATCACCACCGAGGATCCCGCCAACGACTTCCGGCCCGACACCGGCACCATCAGCGCCTACCGGTCCCCGGGCGGCTCGGGCATCCGCCTGGACGGCGGCACCTCCGCGGCGGGCACCGAGATCAGCCCGCACTTCGACTCCCTGCTGGTCAAGCTGACCTGCCGGGGCCGCGACCTGGCCACGGCGGTCAGCCGGGCGCGACGGGCCGTGGCCGAGTTCCGTATCCGCAGCATCGCCACCAACATCCCCTTCCTCCAGGCGGTGCTGGAGGACCCCGACTTCCAGGCGGGCCGGGTCACCACCTCCTTCATCGAGGAGCGCCCACAGCTGCTGACCGCGCGCCCCTCCGCCGACCGCGGCACCCGCCTGCTGACCTACCTGGCGGACGTGACGGTGAACAAGCCGCACGGGGAGCGCCCGCAACTGGTGGACCCGGCCACGAAGCTGCCGCCGCTGCCCGAGGCCGGATCGCCGCCCCCGGGCTCACGCCAGCGCCTGGCCGAGCTGGGACCGGAGGGGTTCGCGCGGTGGCTGCGCGAGTCCCCGGGCCTGGGGATCACCGACACCACCTTCCGCGACGCCCACCAGTCGCTGCTGGCCACCCGGGTGCGCACCCGCGACCTGTTGGCCGTGGCGCCCGCCGTGGCGCACACCCTGCCCGAGCTGCTGTCCCTGGAGTGCTGGGGCGGCGCCACCTACGACGTGGCGCTGCGCTTCCTGGCCGAGGACCCCTGGGAGCGGCTGGCCGCGCTGCGCGAGGCCGTGCCCAACATCTGCCTGCAGATGCTGCTGCGCGGGCGCAACACGGTGGGCTACACCCCCTACCCCGCCGAGGTGACCAGCGCGTTCGTACAGGAGGCCGCGGACACGGGCGTGGACGTCTTCCGGATCTTCGACGCGCTCAACGACGTCGAGCAGATGCGCCCGGCGATCGAGGCCGTGCGTGAGACGGGGACCTCGGTGGCCGAGGTGGCGCTGTGCTACACCTCGGACCTGTCCGACCCCGGCGAGAAGCTCTACACCCTCGACTACTACCTGAAGCTGGCCGAGAGGATCGTGGACGCGGGCGCGCACGTGCTCGCGATCAAGGACATGGCCGGGCTGCTGCGCGCCCCGGCCGCCGAACGGCTGGTCACGGCGCTGCGCCGCGAGTTCGACCTGCCGGTGCACATCCACACCCACGACACCACGGGCGGCCAGCTGGCCACCTACCTCGCGGCGGCGGACGCCGGGGCCGACGCGGTGGACGGCGCGGTGGCGTCGATGGCGGGCACCACCTCCCAGCCGTCGCTGTCGGCGGTCGTGGCGGCCTTCGACCACACCGAGCGCTCCACCGGTCTGAGCCTGGACGCGGTCAACGAGCTGGAGCCCTACTGGGAGTCGGTGCGCCGGGTCTACGCGCCCTTCGAGGCGGGGCTGTCCTCGCCCACGGGACGGGTGTACCACCACGAGATCCCGGGCGGGCAGCTGTCCAACCTGCGCACGCAGGCGGTCGCTCTGGGGCTGGGCGAGCACTTCGAGGAGGTGGAGGCGATGTACGCCGCCGCCGACCGGATGCTCGGCCGCCTGGTGAAGGTCACCCCCTCCTCCAAGGTCGTGGGCGACCTGGCACTGCACCTGGTGGGCGCGGGGGTGTCCCCGTCCGACTTCGAGGCCGACCCGGGGCGCTTCGACGTCCCGGACTCGGTGGTGGGCTTCCTCCGCGGTGAACTGGGCGTTCCCCCGGGCGGGTGGCCCGAGCCCTTCCGCACGCGGGCGCTGGAGGGACGGCCCCCGGCACGGGACACGGAGGAGCTGAGCGAGGAGGACCGCGCCGGACTGGCCGAGGACCGGCGCGCCACCCTCAACCGGCTGCTCTTCCCCGGCCCGACGCGGGACTTCGAGGAGCACCGGTCCGCCTACGGCGACACCAGCGTGCTGTCCAGCACGGACTTCTTCTACGGTCTGCGCGAGGGCGAGGAGTACTCGGTGGACCTGTCCCCGGGTGTGCGGCTGCTCATCCAGCTGGAGGCGGTGAGCGAGGCCGACGAGCGCGGGGTCCGCACGGTCATGGCCACGCTCAACGACCAGCTGCGCCCGCTGCAGATCCGCGACCGCGCTCTGGCCTCGCACGTGCGTACCGCCGAGAAGGCGGACAAGAACGACCCCGGGCAGGTCGCCGCGCCCTTCGCGGGTGCGGTCACCCTGACGGTCGCCGAGGGCGACGAGGTGGAGGCCGGAGCGACGGTGGCCACCATCGAGGCGATGAAGATGGAGGCCTCGATCACCACTCCCGTGGCGGGACGGGTCACGCGGGTGACTGTCGACCCGGTGCAGAAGGTCGAGGGCGGCGACCTGCTCGTCTGCCTCGGCTGACCCGGCGGCTCCGCGACCCGCGAACGGCGGGCGCCCCTGGTACGGGGGCGCCCGCCGCCGGGGCCGTTTCGACGGGGGCGCCGGGCGGCTCCCGGGCGTTCCGTGGAGAAGCTGGGGAGAAGCGTCTGACCGCCGGGGAGGCCGCGCGCACTCCGGACCGCCGCGTACCCTCGAAGGCGTGAGGAACACGCTCGACGCCGACGACCCGGAGGTCATGGCGGCCCGGATGCGCGAGGCCCTCGGCGAGGGGCCGGTGGTCGCACTGACCGGTGCGGGCCTGTCCACCGACTCGGGTATCCCCGACTACCGCGGCCCGGACTCGCCACCGCGCAAGCCGATGACCTACCAGCAGTTCGTCGGCGACGCCGCGTTCCGCCGCCACTACTGGGCCCGCAACCACGTGGGCTGGCGCCACGTGCACCGGACCCTGCCCAACGGCGGCCACCGCGCGCTGGCCGCGCTGGAGTCCTCCGGCGCCCTGGCGGGGGTCATCACCCAGAACGTGGACACCCTGCACGAGAAGGCGGGCAGCAGACGGGTGATCGACCTGCACGGCCGCTACGACCGCGTCATCTGCCTGTCCTGCTCCGAGGTGACCGCCCGCGACGCGCTGGCCGAGCGGCTCAGCGCGCTCAACCCCGGTTTCGCCGACGGGGTCCCCGACGTGGAGGTCGCCCCCGACGCCGACGCGGTCCTGGCCGCCACCGAGGGGTTCCGGGTGGCCGACTGCGGGTCGTGCGGCGGCATGCTCAAACCGGACATCGTCTACTTCGGCGAGAACGTGCCCAAGGCGCGCGTGATGGAGGGCTACGACCTGGTGGACGGGGCGTCGGCCCTGCTCGTGGCGGGTTCGTCGCTGACCGTCTTCTCTGGGCGGCGCTACGTCAAGCGCGCGGTCGAGCGGGGCAGGCCGGTGGTGGTCCTCAACCGGGGCGGCACCCGGGCCGACGACGTGGCCGCGCTCACCGTCCACGCGGGCTGCTCCGAGGTGCTGACCGCCCTCGTGGCGGTCTACGCCGATGGCCCCGGCCCGGACCGCGCTTCGACCCGCACGGCCCGGGTCACCGGTGGGGAACCGCTCAGTCCCGCGTCCCGAGGTGGGCGAGGAAGTCCACCAGGGCGGCGTTGACCTCCGCGGGGCGCTCCTGCTGGGTCCAGTGGCCGCAGCCGGGCAGGGTGACGTTGGCGTGCAGCTTCGGTGCGATCGTCGGCAGGGCCTCGCGCAGTTCGGGGATCCCCCGCATGACGGTGACCATGTCCATGTCCCCGACCATGTACAGGGCGGGGACGTCGATGCCGCGCCCCTGGAAGGGCGACATGAGCCCCTGGTTGCGCTCGATGTTGCGGTACCAGTTCAGAGGTCCGGTGTAGGCCCGGGCACCGTGCAGGGCGTGGTCGCGGGCGAAGGCTGCCACGTCCTCCTCAGTGAGCCACGAGGGCAGCTCCTCCGGCTCGGGCAGGGGCTCCAGCAGGGTGGCGCCCTCGGGAACGATCCACAGCCGCGGCTCGTCCGCGTACGGGTTGTCCCCCGAGGCGCCGACCAGGATCCGGCGCAGGAACGAGGCGGGATCGGCGGCCAGTTCGGCGTCGGCGACGCCGGGCTCCTGGAAGTAGACCTGGTAGAAGCCCTCACCGTAGATCTCGCGGGTGACCGAGGGCGCGGGCATCATGGCGGGCGGGAACGGCGGGACGCTCAGGCCAGCCACTCCGCGGACCAGGTCGGGACGCATCATGGCGGTGCTCCAGGCCACGGGCGCGCCCCAGTCGTGGCCGACAAGGACCGCGCTCTCCTCGCCCAGGGCCCTGATGAGGCCGACGACGTCGCCGACCAGGTGCGGCAGCGTGTAGGCGTCCACGTCCTCGGGCTGGTCGCTGCGGGCGTAGCCGCGCTGGTCGGGGGCGACCACGCGGTACCCCGCCTCGGCCAGCGGCCCGAACTGGTGGCGCCAGGAGTACCAGCTCTCGGGAAAGCCGTGCAGGAGCAGCACGAGCGGTCCGCTGCCCTGCTCCGCGATGTGCATGCGGATCCCGTTGACCTCGACGTCCCTGTGTTCCACGTTCATTGCGCGCTCGCTCCCCGGTACTGAGGTGGTGGTCGGAATCACGCTATCCCAGTGGTGGCCGGGCTTTCGGGCCGCCCCGGCAACGTGGGGAGGACACATCCGGGAAGGTGCGGGGACCTCCTTCGCGGTGGCCCGAGGAGGCCCGCCGCGCCCCTTCCCCGCGTCCGATCCCCCTGGTCAACCGCTTGTGGCCCGCCCTGGCCGACGGCGGGGCGCGGGTGGTGTCGGTGGCCTCCACCGGGCTCGGTCGTCCCCGGAGGAGTCGGTGCGGTCACTCCTGGCGGACGACGGCACGGCGGTCCAGGGCGTCCAGGACCCGCTCGCCCCAGCGCACGTTCTCGCGTTCGAGTGCCAGGCCTCCCATGAGGGTGAGGTAGGGGCCGATCCGCTCGGCGCGGGCCAGGTGCTCCTCCTCGGTGCGGCCGTCGAGCAGGCGCTCCCGCAGGCGCTCGTAGCGGGCCAGCCTGCCGCGCGCCCACTCGATCCTCTCGGCGACGGAGGCCCGTACCGCATCGGTGTCCCCGGCGTCGGCGGCCTGCAGCTGGACGAGGAACTCGTCGCGTAGCGCGGCCGGCCGGGGCGGTTTGGCGGTGAACTCGCGCAGGACGCGGCGTCCCTCGTCGGTGAGCGAGAAGACCCGCTTGTTGGGGCGCCGCTCCTGTTCGACGACGGTGGCCCCGACCAGCCCGTCCGCCTCCATGCGGTCGAGCTCGCGGTAGAGCTGTTGGGGGGTGGCCGCCCAGAAGTTGGCCACGGAGGCGTCGAAGTTCTTCGCCAGGTCGTACCCGGAGGCCGGGCCGTCCAGCAGGGCGGCCATCACGGCGTTGCGCAGTGCCATGCCGGCAGCATAACCGTCGCTAGGCAACGACACACCTAGACAACTCGTTGCCCCTGGACACCTGTGGCTGGCCGTTGCCACTCTCCACAACACCTGTTCAACGAACTGACCATCGCGTCGCCGGTCGATATCACCCCACGCTTGACATTGACACTGTGGCAAGGTCTTGGCTGGTCGCCGGAGGTGGTTCCCATCAACACGCCGCGCACGAACCCACTGGACGCGCACCTGGTCGACGCTCTGGCCGCCAGCGCCTCGTCAACGCGCCTCGAGGCCGCCCTCGCGGTCGGCGCCCGCCCCGACCCCGCTCTGCTCGACACCCTCGTGGCGCGGTGCGCGGTCGAACCCGACTTCTTCGTGCGCGACATGCTCACGTGGGCGTTGACCCGTCTCCCCCCGGCCATCACTGTGCCCAGACTGCGCGCGCAGCTGTGTTCGGAGAACGCCCGGGCCCGGAGCCAGGCATTGCATACACTGTCCAAGGTCGGGGACGCCAGCGCGTGGCCCGCGCTGACGCGGTCCCTGCTGCGCGACTCCGACGACGAGGTCGCCCGGAGCGCATGGCGTGCCGCCGTCGCCCTCGTGCCCGACGGGCGGGAGAAGGACCTGGCCGAGGAACTGGCCACGCAGCTCGGTCGCGGCGACCGGGAGGTGCAGCTCAGTCTGAGCCGCGCCCTCGTCGCACTCGGGGAAGCGGTCGAGCCGATGCTTCGGGCGGCGACGGGAAGCGACGACCCGGGCGTCCGCGCGCATGCGAGCGCCACGGAGCGGCTCCTGCGCGACCCCGACGCCGGTTTCGAGCTCGCCGTCGACGAGGCGAGACGATTAGTCGCGCTTGGCGGGGAACGGGGGCTGGGACAGCGTGCTGATCGGTGAGGTGGCGCGCCGCTCGGGTGTGAGCACCAGGATGCTCAGACACTACGACGCCCTCGGGCTGGTGCGGCCGACCGGCCGTACCGGGGGCGGCTACCGCGAATACGCCGACGAGGACATCAGGCGGATCTTCCATGTGGAGAGCCTGCGAACCCTTGGCCTGTCGCTGCGCCGGATAGGACGCGTCCTGGAGGATCCCGGCTTCGCACCGTCCGCGCTCATCGGCGAACTCGTCCGGGAAACCGAGGGGCGGCTGAGCCGGGAGCAGGAGCTGCTCACGAGGCTCCGCGCGGTCGAAGCGTCGGAGCCCTCCGGTTGGGAAGAGGTCCTGCGCATCGTCGAACTCCTGCACGGGCTCGGCTCGCCGAACGCCGCACGGCGACAGCAGGCCGTGCTGGCCCCGACCGCGGGTGTACCCGTCCGGCTGCTGGCCGAGATGATCCTGGCCGAGTCCGATCCGAACGTCGCCGGTGCCCTGCGGTGGGCACTCGCACGTGCGGACCACGACGCTGTGGCGAGCCTGGCACCAGGCTTGGGATCGGAGAACGTCGACGCCCGGCGGCGCGCGGTGATGGCGCTCGCCGAGATCCCCGGTGACGAGGCGGCCGCGGCGCTCGCAGACGCGATCGAGGATCCGGACACGACGGTCCGCGGGCACGCCGCCCTGGCGCTGGGAGCGCGTGGGATGCCCGAAGCGGCGCCGACGCTCGTCGGCATGGTGGTCGACGGCGCGAACGACGTCGAGGCGGCCGAGGTCCTGGGGACGTTGGCACGGGACCCGGGAAGGGCGGGCCGGATCAGGAACGCACTGGTCGACGGGCTCGCCGCCCATCGCGGGGATCTCGCGGTGCGGATGCGCCTGGTCCAGGCGCTCGCCGAGATGCCGGGTGCCGTCGCACTGGAGGTCCTACGGCGATTGGCCCACGACGACGACCGAGCCGTGGCCCGTACCGCATCGTCCTTCGCGAGAATGATCGAGGAGGAGCAGGCGCACGACGGCACCCGAGACATCGCGGATCCGTGAACCACGGCACGGGGAGGCAGGCCCCAGGCCGGGCACGATCCCTTCACGTGCGCGAGGGTGCCCTGAACCCCGGGCCCGCCCCCGGATGTGGCCCGGGAGGTGGTCGGAGCGGGTCCCGGCCTGGTCGGCGAACACGGTCGACCACGACAAGAGAACGATCCAGGAACCACCGAGTTACTGGTCAATATCTCCCATAAAGGAAATTACGACCATAAACAACTTAAGTCACCCAGGGTCGGAAAACACTTCTTCCTCTGGACCCGGTCTGGGGCGAAACCTACTGTGGAGACGCGATTCCCCCCACCGGTGAAGGAGATGGACATGACCGTGGCTCCCGAGGTCCCGGACATCCTTTCCCAGGAGTTCCTTTCAGACCCTTATCCCGCTTACCGCCTCATGCGCGAGCACGCTCCCCTCTTCTGGCACGAGGCCACACAGAGCTACGTCGCCTCCCGGTACGAGGACGTCAGACGGGCCTTCAAGGACCCGGTCTTCACCACCCGCAACTACGACTGGCAGCTGGAGCCGGTCCACGGGCGCACCATCCTGCAGATGGACGGACGCGAACACGCGGTGCGGCGGGCCCTGGTCGCACCGGCCTTCCGGGGCGCGGAGCTGCGGGAGCGGTTCCTGCCCGTCATCGAGCGCAACAGCCGGGAACTGGTCGACACCTTCCGCCACACGGGTGAGGTGGACCTGGTCTCGCAGTTCGCCACGCGGTTCCCGATCAACGTCATCGTGGACATGCTCGGCCTGGACAGATCCGACCACGACCGGTTCCACCGGTGGTACACGTCGATCATCGCCTTCCTGGGCAACCTCTCCCAGGACCCGGGGGTCGCGGAGGAGGGGCTGCGCACACGCGAGGAGCTCGCCGCCCACATGCTGCCGGTGATCCGCGAGCGCAGGGAGAACCCCGGCGAGGACCTGCTGTCCACCCTGTGCACCGCCGAGGTCGAGGGCACCCGGATGAGCGACGAGGACGTGAAGGCCTTCTGCAGCCTGCTGCTGGCCGCGGGCGGGGAGACCACCGACAAGGCGGTGGCGAGCATGTTCGCGAACCTGGTCTCCCATCCCGAGCAGCTGGAGCGGGTCCGGGAGGACCGGGGCCTGGTCCCGCGCGCGTTCGCCGAGACGCTGCGTTACACCCCGCCCGTGCAGATGATCATGCGCCAGCCCCGGCACGACGTGGAGCTGGACGGCGGGACCGTGCCCGCCGGCGCGACCCTCATCTGCCTGATCGGCTCCGCCAACCGCGACGGCGACCGCTTCACCGACCCCGACACCTTCGACGTGCTCCGTCCCGAACTGCGGGAGACCACCTCGTTCACCGCCGCGGCCGAGCACCTGGCCTTCGCCCTGGGGCGGCACTTCTGCGTGGGCGCCCTCCTGGCCGAGACCGAGGTCCGGGTGGCGACCAACCACCTGCTGGACGCCATGCCCGACCTCCGCCTGGCCGAGGGCGCGGTCCTGGAGGAGACGGGCGCCTTCACCCGGGGGCTGCGGGAACTGCCGCTGCGCTTCACTCCGGCCGCGGGCTGAGGGGCCGCAGGGCCCGGGCCGGCCGAGCCGCCGGGGCCACCGGGTCCGCGGTGGGCGGCGGGAGGGCGGACATCCCCTCCCGCCGCGCTACCTTCCCGGTGTGAACCGCACCGGGAGCTCGAACAGGCCGCGCATCCACACCGACGGCCGCCACTCCAGCCGCTCCGGCGGCACCGCCATCCGCACGTCCGGCAGCCGGTCCAGCAGGCTCTCCACGGCCGTGCGGGCGATCATCGTCGCCACCTCCGGTGCGGGGAAGGGGCACCCGTGCTCGCCGTGCCCGAAGGACATCTGCGCGCGGTTGCTGCCGTAGATGTCGGGGAGTCCGGCGTGCAGGCGGGGGTCGGCGTTGGCCGCGGACAGGCCCAGGACGAGCAGGTCTCCGCGGCGGATACGGCGCCCGCCCAGCTCGCAGGTCTGCGCGGCCCACCGGCCGATGAAGTTCTGGGTGGGGGTGTTCTTCCACAGGACCTCGTTGAGGGCCTCCCCGGAGCTGCCGCGTCCCCCCTGCAGGGTGAGGGAGAACTGGTCGTCGACCAGCATCAGCCGCAGGGTGTTGCCGATCCAGTTGCCGGTGGGCGCCTGGGCCGCGGCGAGGACGACGAGGAGGTCGATGACCGCCTCGGCGTCGCCCAGGCCCACCGGGTGCCGCAGGAGCCGGGAGGGCACATCGTCGCGGGGCGCGCGGCGGCGGTCGGCGACCAGGTTCCCCAGCCGGGTGTGGAGGCGCTGGTGGGCCCCGCCCGCGTCGGCGGTGACGTCGAGCGACAGGAGGATGTCGCGCACCATGGCCGGAACCTCCTCCTCCGGCATGCCGTACAGGCGGGCGATCACCCCGGCGGGGATGTGGTGCGCGTACTGGCCGATCAGGTCGGCCTCGCCCTCGGCGGAGAAGGTGTCGATGAGCCCGTCGGCGACCTGCTGGCACAGGGCCTTGAGGTCGATGCGGTCGATGGCGTCCAGGGCGTCGCCGATCGCCCCGGCGCGCCGCTGGTGCTCGGCCCCCTCGGCGAACATGACCGAGGGCGTCCACATCACGTAGGGCATGAGCGGCCAGTCCTCGGGGATGTTGTCCCACTGGTTCCAGCGGCGGCAGTCCCGGGCGAACCACTCGGGCCTGCTGGTGACGTGGTGCAGTTCCCGGTAGCCCAGCACGAACCACGCGGGGACGTCCCCGTCCAGCAGGATGGGCGCCACCGGACCGAAGCGCCCGCGCAGCTCCTCGTAGAGCCCGGCGGGATCGCGGGCGATGTCGGGACCGTAGAAGCGGACGGCCTCGGCGTGGTCGGGGAACGGCGGACCGCTGCTGGGCGGGGCGGCGGCCTCCGTCAGGCCCGGGGTGTCGTTCACTGCGTGTCCTCGGGAGTGGATGCGGGTGTGGGCGCGGACCCGTGCACGGGTCCGGACACGTGCTGGACGAGGGTGACCAGGACGTCGCGGCTGGACTCGCGGCTGCGTGCGTCGCAGTCCACCAGGGGCACCCGGTCGGAGACGTCGAGGGCCCGGCGCACCTCGGCGAGGCCGGGACCGGGTCCGGGACCGAAGCGGTTCACCGCGACGACGAAGGGCGTGCGGTGGTGTTCGAGCCGGTCGATGGCGTACCAGGAGTCCCGGACGCGGTCGGTGTCGACGAGGACGACCGCGCCGAGGCTGCCCGTGAACAGTTGGTTCCACAGGAACCAGAACCGCTTCTGGCCGGGGGCGCCGAAGAGGTAGAGCACGCGCCGCTCGTCGATGGTGATGCGTCCGAAGTCGAAGGCCGCGGTGGTGGTGCGCTTGTCGCGGACCGCGCTGATGTCGTCGACACCCGCGCTGGCCTGGGTCATGATCTCCTCGGTGCTCAACGGGCGCATCTCGCTCACGGAGCCGACCAGGGTGGTCTTGCCGACGCCGAAGCCGCCGACGACGACGATCTTGAGGGCGTTGTCGGCCGTTGTGGCGAGCGGGGCCCGGGTCGGCGCGGTCCGCTGTTCAGAGGCGTTGGAGGGCAAGGAGCACCTGCTTCAGGGTCTCGGGGTCGTGTCCCTCGGCACGCTGGACCGAGGAGGCGGGGTGGCGGGCCGCCACCCGCCCCGTGTCCAGCAGGTCGAGCAGGAGGATCCGCACGACGCTGACGGGCAGTCCGAGTTCCGCGGAGACCTCCACGACGGCGGTCGGGAACACGCACATCCGCAGGATCGCGGCGTGCTCGGACTGCATTCCGGGCACAGGCTCGCACTCGGACACGATGAGGGTGACCGAGTCGAGTGTGCGGGTGTCCGTGTCGCCGCGTCCTCCGGTCACGGTGTACAGGCGGTCCGGGGACTCCCGCTGGAGAGGGTCGTGGTTCATCGTGTCTGTTCGGCGCCCGTTCCGGTTCCGGCCCACCTGTTCCGCTCGCCCCGTTCGCCCTCCCCGGCCCGGTCGATCCGGCGCGGCGCCGCCGTCAGGAATCCACCGATCTGCTCGACGAGCTCGTTCATGTTGTGGCCGACCACGCCGACGTCGGCGTCCTGGGCGGTGACGACCGCCAGGTGGGCGCCCTCGCCCGCGCAGACGATGAGCAGGATCCCGCCGCCGAACTCGGCCATGGCCTGGCCCGCCCCGCCGCCGTTCCCGAACTCGGCGGAGGCGCTCAGGGACAGGCTCTGGATGCCCGCGGAGATCGCGGCGAGCTGGTCGGCGCGGTCCACGTGCAGTTCGCGGGTGTGGCACATCTTGAGTCCGTCCCTGGACAGGACGAGGACGTGGCGGATGCCCGGTGTCCTGTGGCGCAGGTTCTCCAGAAGCCAGTCGAGACTGGTGTCCATGGTCTCCATCGGGCCTTCGCTCTTCCCTTCGGCTTGTCTGGGCTCTTCGTCGTGTCATGCGGTCGGTGAGGCCGGATGGGCCCGGTGCGGCCTTAGTGGTGGAGTGGGTGTGTCACCGCGCCCCGGGCGGGGCGTCACCGGTGCCGCCCGCGTCGCGGAAGGCGGCGAACCTGGTGCCGGGGTCGCCGGTCCCGGGCGTGTGCGTCGGCTGCGGGGAGAGCTGGCGCGGCTCCTCCCGCAGCGCCGCCGCGAGGGTCTGGCCGCGCCGCCGCTGGGGCAGCCCGGACGCGCGGCGCGCGGGCGCGGCCGGGGCGGCGGCCGGGACACGGCCGTGGACCGTGTCCTCGGCCTCACGGGGGCGCTGCCCGTTGTGGCGGGGGGACCCGAACCCGCCGAGCGCGGGATGGGAGTCGATGACCAGGTGGGGCGGGACGAGGACGACGACGCCGATACCGCCGCGCGCCGAGGGCCGGAAGCTGACGCTGAGCCCGTACTTGTCGGCGAGGCGGCCCACGACCGCCAGGCCCATGCGGGTCCCGCGCAGGGTGGACAGGTCGCGCGGGTGGGTGACCAGGCTCTCGGCCAGTCCGCGCTCGCGCACGCGCATGCCCAGGCCGCTGTCCTCCACGGTGATGGTCAGGCCGGTGTCCTCCTCCTGGACGTAGACGTGGACCTCGGTGTCGTAAGCGGAGAAGTTGGCGGCGTTGTCCATGAGCTCGGCCAGGGCCTGCATGACGCCCTCCGCGGCGTATCCGGCGATGGCGGCGGTGCTGACGTTGTGCAGCCGCACGCGGCGGTAGGCGCTGATCCGGCCCATGGCGCCGCGCAGGATGCTCTCCATGACGATGGGGCGGGTCCAGCGCCGGCCCGAGCGGCCCCCGGCCAGGACGACGAAGCCGTCGGTGAGGCGGCCGGTGCGCGACACCCCGTGGTCGATGTCGAGCAGGTCGCCGAAGATCCCGGGAGCGTCGCCGTAGCGGTCCTGGAGTTCGCGGAGTTTGGCCAGCAGGGCGGTCAGGTGGGCCTGGACGCGGGCACCGGAGGCGGAGGCGGCCTCCATGGCCGAGGCGGAGCGGCGCGCGGCCGCCAGCAACTCCTCCAGGACGTGCCGGCGCAGCCGGGCGAGCGCGTCGTCGACGGGCGGCAGTTCGTTCCGGAGGGCCTCGGTGGCGCCGACACGGTTCTCGCGGATACGGGTGACCATGAGCGGCAGACCGGTGCGGTCCAGGTCGGCGACCTGCTCCTCCAGGTCGGCGCGGCGGACCCGGTCGTGGGCGGCACGGGCCTCGACGGCGTCGAGTTCGGCGCCGACGGCGCGGGCGATCCGGTGCAGCGCGGCGTGGCTGGGCCGCGGGTGGCGTGCGAGGACCTCACGCGCGGAGCGGCCCTCGCGGACACCTTCGGAGAGGGCCGGCAGGAGTTGGTCGACCAGGTGGGCCGTCTCGCGTTCGAGTGTCCCGGCGGCGGCGTCGGCCCGGGCGCCGTGGTCGCGGGCGACACGGGCGGCCGCGGCCTGGTGGGCGGCGACGGCGACGGCCACGCACAGGGCGACTCCGGCCGTTCCGACGGCGACGGCCACGCTCTGGCGCGCGTCGGCGTGGGTGGTGATCACCACCCACGACCAGGCGGGGGCCGCCAGCGCGGTCACGAGGAGGAACGCGACCAGGGCCTGTTGTCCGGGGCGGAGGCTGTGCCGTTTCCGGCCGGACGCGTGTACTGACATGGGCGGAATCCTCGCGGAGCGATCGTGCGAAGGGGCGGGGCGGCGCCCGCCTCCGTCGCCCGGTCTCCGGGCAGGGGAGGTCCACCCGGATATCCCTCGGGGTATTCGAAGGCGGACGGAATTTACCGTAGACCACATACGAGAGGCACGTGGGCGTTCTGGCCAGGAATACCCCCGCCCCCACGGGGAAACAGGGCGTCTCGTCGTTTCTGAATTCTGGCATTTCCTGCATTCATCACTTTCCGCCCATCGTTTCCCCGTCAGCCGAAGACGCCGAGGACGAGGAGCGCGGTGACGGCCGCCGCGAGGAACACCAGCGTGCCGACCGCGGAGATCCACCTCGTGGCCGCGCCCCGGTCCGCCCCCGCGCGGGCAGTTCCGGCCAGCGCAGCACCACGCCCGCGGCGGCGGCCGCCGTCAGGGCCACGACCAGGTACCACACCACCACGGGGAAGACCGCCCACGAGGTCATGAGCAGGGCGATCAGCAGGTAGAGGAACGCGCCGGACAGCCTGGCCAGCGCGTCCCAGCGGTCCGGGAAGCGGCGGCGGCCCTCGCTACGCCACGCCCGCAGGAGGACGTCCGACGCGGTCAGGACGCAGAGGCCGTTGAAGAACACCCCCAGGAGGTAGGGGAGAAGGCCCGTCACGTCCATCAGGAGTCCTCCCCCGTGAGCAGTTCCAGCGCCAGCGGCTCCAGGCCGGCGGTGGTGTTGCCGAAGGCGAGCACGGCCCGGCCCGCCCCCCGGTCCAGGGCGACCATGGCGGAGAACCCTCCGGTGCCCCCGTTGTGCCAGGTGACCTCGGTGTCGCCGTGCTCCTCCACGACCCAGGCGTAGCCGATCCGGCCGCCGCTCCCGTCGTCCCAGCGCGGTTCCAGGGCCGCTGTGCCGGGGGAGGTGCCCTCCAGCAGGGCGCGGGCGTAGCGCTCCATGTCGGCGGGGGTGGAGCGGACCCCGCCCGCGGGCGCGTAGGCGTGTGCCAGCCAGGGGTCGGCCGGGCGTCCGCGGTCGGTGTACCCCGCGGTCGCGTCCTCGGGCAGGTCCTCCCGGGAGTCGGGCAGGATCGTCTCGTCCATCCCCAGCGGGTCGAGCAGCCGCTCCCGCAGCAGGGTGGCGTAGTCGGTCCCGGCGGCGTTGGCCAGGGCGTGTCCCAGAACGGCCGTGCCCATGTTGGAGTAGCTGGACTCGCCGCGGCCGGACAGTTCGGCGGCGGCGACCTGCTCGACCAGGGTGCCGTAGTCGTAGGGGTAGGGGTCGAGGCCCAGGTTGGCGGCCACCAGCGAGGTGACCCAGTCGGTCGGACGGCTGGGCAGCCTGGGCAGGCCTGAGCGGTGGCTGGACAGTTCGGCCAGGGTGACGTCGGCGGCCGGGGCGCCGTCCAGGTCGACGAGCTCGCCGAGCCGGGTGTCCTCGGTGACCTCGCCCCGCTCGACGGCGTCGGCCAGCAGCGCCCCGGTCATGGTCTTGGCCACCGATCCGATCTCGTAATCGGTGTGCTCGTCCGCGCCGAAGTGCGCGGAGCGGGTCCGGTCGCCGTCGACCTCGACGACGCCGACCCGGTCGTGGGTGCCCCCGGCCAACAGCGGCCGGGCCCGGTCGAGCAGGCCGGGGTCACCGGTCTCCTCGGTGGACAGGGTCGGCGTGTGCGGCCGTACGGCGATCCCGACGGCGACGACCAGGACGGCCACCGCGCAGGCGGCCGCGACGACCCACGTTCTGGATCCCACGGGTCCTTACCTTTCCTAGGGTGTGCCTCCCGCCGCCGTCAGGATGGCGAGCAGGGGGACGACGCGTTCCGGGGGAATCGCGTAGTGGCCGCGCCGGACGGTGGTGAGCCATCCGGCCGCGGCGAGCAGGTTGACGTGGTGGTAGATCTGGCCGGTGGTGCCGAAGTCGGAGCGCTCGGCCAGTTCGGCGACGGTGCCGGTGCCGTTCCAGACGGCGTGCAGCAGCTGGAGGCGGACGGGGTTGCCCAGGGCGTCGAGGCCGGCGGCGTGCCGGGACCAGTCGGCCCCCTCCAGGCGCTCGACCGGCAGTCCCTGCTGCCACTCCAGCCCGTTCTCCTCCCCCTCTCCGCGGACGATCCCGGCGAAGACCACGCCGCCGCGCCCGGTGACGTGCTCCCGCAGGGCGTTGAGCGCGAAGAACACGTCCTCGGTCGGCCGCGCCGCGGCTCCGGCCCGCGCGGACCGCCCGTCCGCGCCCTCCTCCAGAGCCGCGACCCGTGCCTCCAGGTCCGCCAGCCGCTCCTCCGTCGTTCTCTCCACCACGCCTCCACGATACATGTTGTTCCGTAACTACGTAATAGCGTTACTCTGGCAGCCGTGCCCGGGAGCTTTGCCCGATCCGGAGACGGGGGTGAGGTGCCGCTGACCGTCCGGATCCGATGATGGGTGTAAGGCTCGCGGACCGCGCACCCGCCAGGGACGGCCGGAAAGGAGCGGACATGCGAAAGCAGGGAGCCGACGGCTGGGAGTTCTTCGTCGCGACACTGCTGCTCATCACCGGGGCCGTCAACGTCGTCCAGGGGATGGTGTCGTTCTTCACCCCCGCCTTCTACACCGCCACCGGTGCGGACGTGCTCTTCCCGGAGTACGCCTCCTGGGGCGTCCTGCTCGGCCTGTGGGGCGTGGCCCTGATGGTCGCCGGACTGGCCGTGCTGTCCCGCAGCACGTGGGCCCGGTCCTTCGCCCTCGTGCTCGCCGCGCTGAACGCCGTCGCCCAACTGGGCTTCGGCACAGCGGTCCCGTGGTGGTCCGTGGTGGCCATCGCCGTGGACATCGTGGTGATCTACGGCCTGACCGCGGGCTGGCCCTCCGGGGAGTCGGCGGGCACGGAGGGCTCGGAGGAGGGCGGGGCCGTCTACCGCAGCGGGTACGAGGCCTCCCACGCGGCGCCCCGGCCCACGCGGTCGCCCGAGCAGACCACCGGCCGAGGTTCCTGAGAGCCCCTCCCGAGCCGCCTCCGTTCCCCAGGACGGGGGCGGTTCTGCTCGGCCGGCCCCCGCCCGGGCCCCGGAGGCCGTGGACGCGCGGGAGAGGCGGGTCCTCGGCTGGCTCGCCGGGAGCCGGGGCCCCGGCGCGTTCCCAAGGGCTGCGCCGTGTGCGCGGGAGTGCGGTCCCGGACGTGACGGGGGACGGCACGGGGAGCGTGCGCCGCGCCCCCGCCACCGGCGCTGACCGCGCCGGAGGAGAGGTAGCGCGCGTTCCGGCCTCGGGCCACCGAACCGCTTCGCCGGTGGCCCGCTACCGGATTCAGCGCTTGCGCGGGTGCAGGTGGCTGGTGACGGCCAGCCGGTTGTAGAGGTTGATCATCGAGGCGGCGGTGATGAGCGCGGCCAGGGCCTGGTCGTCGAAGTGCCCGGAGGCGGCGTCGTAGGCCTCGTCGGACACCCCGTGCTCGCCCATCCGGGTGATCTCGTCGGTGAGCGCCAGGGCGGCCCGCTCGGCGTCGGTGAAGATCTCGCCGGCCTCGTACCAGGCGGAGACCAGGAAGAGCCGCTGCTGGGTCTCCCCCGCGTCCAGGGCCGCCCGGGTGTGCAGGTCGACGCAGAAGGAGCAGCCGTTGAGCACCGAGGCGCGCAGTTTGACCAGTTCCAGGACACCGGTGTCGAGGTGTCCGGCGATGATCTTGTCGATTTCGTCCAGTTTTCCGTAGACCTCGGGAAGTTTCTTCGCCCAGATCACGCGTTCTTTGGCCACGGAACAGCCCTCCTCGTCGGACGCTTTCGCCGCCCCGGTCCGGGAACCGGGGCCCGGACGACAACGCTACCAACGCGCCGCCCTCCCCCGAGGGGCCGGGATCCGGACGGGACAGGAAAAGCCGATTCCGGGCGTTTTTCGACTTTCCCAAAAAGGCTCGACACGGTGAAGGAAGGGGATTCAGGGTTCGGTATCGCCTTTGTCGGTCGGGATGTTAGGTTCTCCGTTGCCCAGGAAGCGACCTTCCCCGGAGGGAAACCGATGTCCACCGCCCCCGCGTCCGGAGGAACCGGGAAACCGCTGGGCGACTCCGGGACCGTGGGCGCTCTGGCCCGGAGGATCGCGGGCAAGGCGGGCCCGCTGTACCTGTCCATGCTCGCCACCATGGCGGGCGGCATGGTCACCGCGGGAGTGCTCGGCAACGCCGGGACCGCGCAGCTCGCGGCCTACGCCCTGGTCATCGCGGTGTTCAACCCGGTACTGATGGTCATTCAGGGTGCGTTGCGCGGGTCGACGCCCTTCGTCGCCGAGAACGGGGAGGATCCCCGGAAACTCGCCCCGGTGGTCCGCGACAGCCTGTGGCTGGCCCTGACCATGGGCGCGCTCGGCGCCCTCCTGATCACCACCGTGCCCCTGTGGGGGCGGCTGGCCGGGGTGGCCGCCCCCACACTGGCCGCGCTCGGCCCCTATCCGCTGCTCATGGGCCTGTACGTGGTCGTCGCCTCGGTGGGGGCCTCGGTGACCGTGCTGCTCATCGGGTTGGGGCACAACCGCGCCGTCCTGGCGCTGAGCCTGGTCACCACCGTCCTCGCGGTCGCCCTCGTCCCCGCGCTCGTGCTGGGACCGGGCCCGGTCCCCGCGATGGGGCTTCCCGGCGCCGGACTGGCGGTGCTGGCCGGCGGGGGCGCCACCGTCTGCCTGTCGCTGTACGTCGCGCGCCGTGTGACCGTCCTGCGCGAACAGCCGGTCGGACTCGGCGCGCCCCACTGGGCGGGTGTTCGACGGATCGCCCGGGTGGGGCTGCCCTCCGGCTCCACCCTGCTGGTCAAGTTCGGCACGATGGGCGTCCTGGCACTGGCGGTGGCCCGGATCGGTTCCGCGGAGGCCGCCGCCCACCAGCTGCTCGTGGTCGTGGCCACCTTCGTGTTCCTCGCGGCCACGGCCACCGGGCAGTCCACCGTGCCCCTCACCGCCCGCGCGGCCGGGAGGGGCGACCGGGCCGGGGTGCGCCGGTCCCTCCTGGCGGGCTACCTGGTGGCGGTCCCGGTGGTCGTGGTGAGCGCGGCGCTGGTGTGGGCCGCGTCGGGGACGGTCGTCGGCCTGTTCACCGACGACCCCGACGTGGCGGCCCTGGTGACCGCGCTGCTGCCCGTGCTGTTCGCGGTGGTCGTGGCCGACACCGTGCAGGCACTGCCCGGCATGGGCCTGTTGGGCCTCAAGGACGCCAGGCCCTCGATGTACACGTTCGCGGTCTGCTACGGGCTGTTGGCCCTGGTGGCGGTGCCCGTCGCCGGGGCCGGAGGGCTGACGTCGGTGTGGACCGTGTACGCGGTGGCGACCGCCGGGCTGGTGGCCGGGCAGGGCCTGGCGTTCTGGCGGCTGTCCGCGCGGATCTGACACCGCGGGAACCGTACGGGACTACCCGGGGCCGCGGGCGTCGTGGGTGAGCAGTGCCAACTGCACCCGCCCGGACAGGTCCAGTTTGGCCAGGGCGCTGGACACGTGCGCCTTCACCGTGCCCATCGACATGTACAGCCGCTCGGCGACCTCGGCGTTGGACAGCCCGTCGGTGACCGCCTCGGCCACCTCCCGCTCGCGGCCGGTGAGCAGTGCCAACCGCTCCCGGGCCCGTTCACGGCGCGAGGGCGCCTCGGTGCGCTCCACGGGGTCGGCACCGGCCACCCGGTCCATGAGCGCGCGGGCCACGCTCGGCGACAGCACCGGCTCACCCGCGGCCGCGCGGCGCACCGCCTCCACGATCCGCTCCGGCGGCGTGTGCTTGAGCAGGTATCCGGCGGCACCCGCGCGCAGCGCCCGTACCACGGTGGCGTCGGCGTCGAAGGTGGTGAGCACCAGGACCTGGGGAGGGACGCCCCCGCCGCCGCGCAGAGCCTCGGTCGCCGCGATCCCGTCCGTTCCGGGCATGCGCACGTCCATGAGCACCACGTCCGGCCGGTGCTCGGCCACCGCGGCGGCCACCTCGGCGCCGTCCCCGGCCTCGCCCACCACCTCGATGTCCCCGTCGCCGGCGAGCATGATGCCCAGACCGGACCGGACCAGCGGGTCGTCGTCGACGAGCAGGACGCGCACGGGAGTGTTCACGGTCTCCATCCTGGCGTCCTTCCCTCCGGAAAGGGGGCTCCCGCCCGTGGGGGCACGGCCCCGGGAGGGCTCACTGGTCGGTGACGGGCTCCAGCACGAGGACCGGGATCTCGCGGTCGGTCTTCTCCTGGTAGTCGGCGTAGTAGGGGAACGCCGCCACGGCGCGCTCCCACCACAGCGCCTTCTCCCCACCCGTGACCTCACGGGCGGTCATGTCCTTGCGTACGGTGCCGTCCCGGAGTTCCACGTGGGGATCGGCGACGGCGTTGCGGTACCAGGCAGGGTGGTTGGGCGCGCCGCCGAGCGAGGCGACGGCGGCGTAGCGGCCCTCGTGCTCCACCCGCATCAGCGGTGTCTTGCGCAGCCTGCCGGTCTTGGCACCGCGCGTGGTGAGCAGGATGACGGGCCGGCCGCGCAGGGTCATCCCCTCGGCCCCGCCGGAGCTCTCGATCCGCTCGACCTGCTTGCGCACCCACTCCACCGCGTTCGGCTCGTACACACCTTCGAGCGGCATGGAATCCGTCCCCTCGTCGTGGCCCGTCCCGCCACAGGACCCTACTCCCAACACCATCACCTGGGGGGTACGGGCCAGGGCAGCGTGGCGGCCAGGCGGAACACCCCGTCCGAGGGGCCGTGGGCCAGGGCGCCGCCGTCCAACGCGACCCGTTCGGACAGGCCGGTCAGGCCCGCTCCCGCACCCGGGATCTCGGCGGGGGCCGTCCCCACCGGCAGCGGGTTGGCCACCGACACCTCCAGGTCCCGGCCGGGACCTCCGCTGATCCGTACCTCCACCCGGGCACCGGGTGCGTGCTTGCGGGTGTTGGTGAGCCCCTCCTGCACCACCCGGTAGGCGGTACGGCGCACCTGGCCGGGAGGTTCGGCGCCGTCGGGGACGTCGAGGACGTGCCCGACCCGCTGACCCGCCCGGGCCGCCTCCTCCACCAGCCGGGTGACGTCGGCCAGGACGGGCGGTTGGGGCACGGCGGTGCCCGCGTGCTCCTCGTCCTCCCCCGACACGGTGTCGGCCGAGCGCAGCACCGACAGGATGCCGCCCAGCTCCTCCAACGCCTGGTGGGCGTTGTCGCGGATGACGCGCACCGCCGAGCCCAGCTCCGCCGGGTCCAGGGGGTGGGCCCGGCCCTGTTCGGCGCGTTCGGTCCGGTAGGCCAGCGCACCGACGTGCACCGACAGCAGCGACATGCGGTGGGCGACCACGTCGTGCATCTCTCGGGCGATGCGCCGGCGCTCCTCGGTCCGGGCCGCGGCCAGGCGACGCTCGCGGTCCTCGCGCTCGCGCCGCACGTCGGCGCGCAGCCGTTCGACCAGTTCGCGGCGGGCCCGGATGGCCACGCCCCAGCCCATACTGCCCACGATGATCGACATGGCCGCGACCAGCACGATGATGCTGTCCACCCAGCTCGGGAGCACCAGGAAGATCCAGGGCAGGCCCAGGACCAGGCACGCCGCCACCACCACCGCCGCCTGCTGCAACGGTCGGCGGGCGGCGAGGCCGACCAGGGCGATGACCAGCGCGGCGGTGGCCGAGTCGGAGGCCGCCTGGACCACGCACAGCAGGATCCCGACGCCCAGAGGGTGGCTGCGGCGCCACCACAGCGCGAGGCAGCCGAGTGCGCCCAGGACCACATCCGTCGGAACGAGCCAGTCGGGCACATGGTCCTGTAGGCCGAGGCCGTAGGAGAGGGCGGTGTGGGCCCACCACAGCACCGCGACCAGGAACAGCAGGGTGTCGACCGCCCACGCGCGAAGGCCGTGCCGTCCCCCGCCACGGGTTCCCCCGGTCGCCGACCCGGTCACCGGATCGCCCGACGGGCAGGGCACCAGGTCGGCCGAAGGTCCGGTGCCCGTGCCGCCCGCGGCCGGTCTCGTGTCCACGCCCTCCCCCTCTCCTCCTGCCCAGAGTAGGACGGCCGTCCTCGCGCCGCCCCGGTCGAGGGGCTGCCGTTTCCCCGGGCGGGTGGCCGGACGGACAGGCGGTGGTGGAGCGGCTCCCCGACCGGGTGGCCGTCATCGCCCGGGGGAGGGTGCTGACCGACGGTTCGCTGGAGGAGGTACGCGGGGCGGACGCCACCCTGGGGGACACCTTCGTGCGGCTGGTGGGCTCGCGTGGGATGGAGGAGGGTGAGCTGGCGTGGCTGGCCTCCTGATCCGGCTGAAGTTCACCCTGCTGCGGCACTCGTCGAGCGGGATGCGGCTGTTCTGCATCGTCCTGGCCCTCGGGGGTCTGCCCTGACCTGGTATTTCGCGGTGGCGGCGGCGTCGGACGGCGTGCGCGCGGATCTGCTCTCGCTGGTGTTCGCCGTGTGGGCGGCGGGCTGGATGCTCGGCCCGACCGTGGCCAACGGCACGGGGGTGCTGCGTTCGCAGTACTTCGCGCTGCTGCCCCTGGACCGACGCCGGGTGGGCGGACTGCTGCTGGTGACGATGTTCTTCGACGTCGGCCCCGCGCTGACACTGGTGGCGCTGGCCGCGCTGGCCTGGCACGCGCTGGCGCTGGACCCGGCGTCGCTGCTGGTTGCGGTACCGGGTGTGCTGCTGCTGTGGGTGTTCGCGATCACCCTCTCCCGGCTGGTGTTCCGGGCTCTGGGCGCGGCGATGCACTCACGGCTGGGTGTGGAGATCGCGTCGGTGCAGTGGGGACTGATCCTGGCCGGGATGTTCTTCGGGTGGATGGCGGTGCAGCCCGCGTTCCGGGCGACGCTGAGCCTGAGTGAGAACGGCCTGGGCGAGGGTGCCACGGGCACGGTACTGGCCGTGCTGCCGACCTCGTGGCCGCTGCTGGCGGTGGAGGCGGCGGCCGGTTCCTGGACGGCGGCCACGGCCTGGTTGGGCGGCTTCGCCCTGGTCACCGCCGGAATGGTGGCGGTGACCAGCGTGCTGCTGGCGCCCCGGGTGGAGGCGCGCGGGCTGCGCCGCCGTGTTCCTCTCCCTGTGGGGCCTGCCGTGGCTGTCGGTGCCGGTGGGCGCGGCCAAGGGGGTGTTCGTGGCCTGGTGGCTGGGCCGGGTCGCCCACCGGAGGTTGGAGGCGCGGCTCCCGGAGGCGTTCACCCGGACCAGGTACGGCGGGAAGGTCGCGCTCCAGGCCCTGCAGGAGAACGGGTCCCTGCTGGGCCGGCTGGAGCGCACCGCGATGCGGGGCAACTCCGAGACCAGGCCCACCGGCTCCTGAAGGACCCCGGCCCCGAATGTGACTGGGTGCACTCAGTGCTTCGTTGCACTGAGTGCAACCGTGTCCGTAACGTGGGAACGTGGACAAACCGCAAGAACCGCCCTCACGTGATCGGCGTGAGGCACTGAAGTCGCGCCATCGCCGCGCCATCGTCGACGCCGCCGCCGCACTGATGACCGAACGCGGGGACACGGGCTTCACCGTCGACCAGCTCGCCGAACGGGCCGACGTCTCCCGCAGAACCGTGTTCAACCACTTCAGGTCCCTGGACGACATCGTCCTCGAGGTGTTCGGCGAGATGCTGGAGGCGATCGTCGACAGCATCGAGGCCAACCTCACCGCCGCCGGCGACCACGCGGGGAACATGTTCGACGAGTTCGCCGCGGCGATACGCGAGACCGACCTGGTCACCCCGGTCACCCGGCTCAAGCACTTCCTCAGGCAGAAGGGGCACGAGCCCGCCCCGAGCCAGGCGGCGCTGTTCGAGCGGGCCATCAACGACGTGAGCACCCGCCTGGCGGCGATCATGATGCGTCGCCATCCGCGTGCCGACCCACTCGTGGTCGACCTCATGTGCGGCGCGGTCATCAGCGGCGGCACGGTCATGGTCCAGCGCTGGGAGCAGACCACCGGAGGAGTCGACAGCGAAGACTCCCGCCGGGTCTGGGCCGATCTGCTGGACCGCATGCTCGCCGTGAACCGTGACGGCTACGGAAACCTCGGTCCGCACACCTCCTGAGCGCGACCCCGCGCTCCCCTCACCCACTCCGTTCGCAGGGACCATGGCTGAATTTCTCTACAGACTCGGGCGTGCGTGCGCACGTCGCGCCCCAACCGTCATCGCGATCTGGCTGGCCCTCCTGGTGGCCTCCGGTACCGCGTTCTTCCTCTTCTCAGGCGACTTGGAGGACAGTTTCTCCATTCCCGGGACGCCCACCGACGAGGTGGAACAGCTCCTGTCGGAGGAGTTCTCCGGGATGGGCGGCGGCACGGGCACCGTCGTCTACCAGACCGAGGACGGCTCGGACTTCACCGAGGAGCAGCAGGACGCGATCGCCGACCGCGCGGAGGAGGCCACCGGGGTCTCCGGCGTGGAGGACGCGATCGACCCGTTCGCCACGGAGCACGAGCGCGCCGACCGGCGGCAGGAGCTGGAGGCGGGCCGCGAGGAGCTGGAGGACGGGCTCCAGGATCTCGAAGCCGGTCAGGCGGAGCTCGACGAGAGCCGGTCCCAGGCCGAGTCCGCCGGGACGCTCGACCAGGCCGAGGCCGGGCTCGACGCCGAACAGGCCGTGATCGACCAGAACCGTGAGGAGCTGGAGGCGGGCCTGGAGGAGGTCGAACGGGGCGAGGCCATGCTGGAGACGGCCTCCGGGATCCGCTCGGTCTCCGAGGACGGCGACACCGCCCTGGTCCGCATCGCCTTCACCGACAGCCAGACGGAGGTCTCCCAGGAGATCCGCGACACCGTCATGGAGGTCTTCGAGAGCGACCCCGTGCCCGGCACCACCGTCGACTTCGGCAACGACATGGCCATGACCATGCCCACCCTGGTCAGCGCCGCCGAGGTGATCGGTGTGATCGTGGCCGGCGTGGTCCTGGTGGTCATGCTGGGCACCCTGGTGGGCGCGGGCCTGCCGATCCTGACGGCGCTCGTCGGTGTCGGCGTCGCCACCCTGATCGCGATGTCGCTGTCCGGAGTGCTGGAGATGGCGTCGGTGACACCGATCCTGGGCCTGATGCTCGGCCTGGCCGTCGGTATCGACTACGCGCTGTTCATCATCAACCGGCACCGCCGCCAGCTCAAGCAGGGCGTCGACGCCGGTACGTCCATCGGCCTGGCCAGCGGGACCGCGGGCAACGCCGTGGTGTTCGCGGGAACGACCGTGCTCATCGCGTTGCTGGGCCTGAACCTGACCGGGATCGGGTTCCTGGGCCTCATGGGCAGCGTGGCCGCCGTCTCCATCGCCATCGCCGTGCTCATCGCGATCACGCTCGTCCCGGCGCTGCTGTCGCTTCTGGGCACGCGTATCCTGTCTCGCCGTGAGCGCGCCCGCCTCTCCGAGAGCGCCTCCGCTCCCGGGGAGGGCGCGGGTCCGGCGGATCGGACCCGGCCGATGTCGAACGGCCGTGCGCTGGTCCAGGCCGCCGTCGCCGTGATCGCCCTGGGCGTGGTCGCCCTGCCCGCCCTCGACCTGCGGCTGGGCATGCCCGACGGCTCCTCGGAGCCCACCGACTCCACCCAGTACCGGGCCTTCACCGCCGTGGAGGAGAACTTCGGCGCGGGGCAGAACGGCACGCTCCTGGTCGTGGCCGGGCTCACCGGAGGGCCGGACGAGGAGGCCGCGGAGCAGAACGCCCAGGAGGAGCAGGCGCTGGTCGCGGAGGAGCTCTACTCCCACGACGACGTGGCGGCGGTGGCCCCCGTCGCCGTCTCCGACGACCACGCCCTGGCCATCTTCCAGGTCGTGCCCGTCGAGGGCCCGGCCAGCGCCTCCACCGAGGACCTCGTGCACACCCTCCGCGACCTGGAGCCGATCGAAGGCACCGGACCGCTGGGGGTCGCGGGTATGGCCAGCGGCAACATCGACATCTCCGAGACCCTGAGCGAAGCGCTGCCGACCTACCTCACGGTGGTCGTGGGCCTGTCCCTGGTGATCCTGCTGCTGGTGTTCCGGTCGGTCTTCGTGCCGGTCGTGGCCACGCTCGGGTTCATCCTGTCCTTCTTCGCCGCGCTGGGCGGCGTGGTGGCCGTCTACCAGTGGGGGTGGCTGGGCGGCCTCTTCGGGCTGGAGAACACCGGACCGGTGCTGAACTTCCTGCCCACGCTCCTGGTCGGGATCCTGTTCGGCCTGGCGATGGACTACATGCTCTTCATCGGCACGGGCATGCGCGAGGCCTACGTGCACGGCTCGCCCTCACGGATCGCCGTGGTGCGGGGCTTCCGGGCCGGGCGCGCGGTGGTCACCGCCGCGGCGGTCATCATGATCTCGGTGTTCGGCGGGTTCGTCTTCTCCCACAGCGTCATGATCAGCTCGATCGGTTTCGCGCTCGCCTTCGGTGTGCTCATCGACGCCTTCGTCGTGCGCATGGCACTGATCCCCGCGCTCATGCACCTGGCCGGGAACGCGGCGTGGTGGCTGCCCAGGTGGCTCGACCGGATCCTGCCCGACATCGACGTGGAGGGCGCCTCCCTGGAGAGCCGCCATCCGCGTGAGCAGGCGCCCGGGGCCGGCGACGCACCGGCCGCCGAGGACACGCGTTCCTCCTCCGAGGAGGCCGCGGACCGCGTGGCCTCCGAGCGGGGCTGAGGCACACGTGGTCCAGGGGCCCGGGAGCGGTGGTCACCGCTCCCGGGCCCCGTGCTCAGTCCCGGTTCCTGACGCGGTCGAAGACGCCGGTGAGCCCGTCCAGGAAGGCCGACAGCGCCAGCTCGAAGCTCGCGTCGTCGATCTCGGTGGCGTGCTCGGGCAGGCGGTGGGCCTGCGACAGGTTGGGGTAGCGGTCCCGGTAGACGCGCACGTCGTCGTCGAACCCGCGCGCGAAGGAGTTGGTGGCGGCCCCCACGACCAGGTACTTGGTGGAGGCGCCGATCATCGTGGCGTAGCGGGGCGGCCATCCGGCGCCCACCAGGCCGCCGTGCACGGCGTCGGCGCGGCGCAGCGCCTCCTCACGGCGTCCGGGCCCGGAGGAGACCACCGGCAGCAGGTGGGGGTGCTCGGTGAGGGCGTCGCGGTAGGACCGGGCCCAGACGGTGAGCCCCTCACGCCAGTCGCCGCCCTCGAACCCCGAGACGTCGATGTACGAGGTGACCTCGTTGGCGACGTCGGTGAGCAGCTCCTCCTTGGTGCGGTAGTGGCTGTAGAGGGAGGCCGCCTGAACGTCGAGTTCCTGGGCGAGCTTGCGCATGGACAATCCGTCCAGCCCGGCCCGGTCGATGAGCGCGAGCGCGGACGTGCGGATGGCCGGTTTGCTCAGGATCGGCGTCTTGGGTCGGGCCACGGAAGGATCCCCTTCTCCACTGCGGCGGACGGACCGGTCCCTCCGGCGTCCGGCCTGATCATCGCATGTCGGTGCGCCGTACGCGGCCCCTTGGTGGTTTTCGCGTACACGGCCGCCCCGTTCCCGGGCGCTTCCCCGGTCCGCGCGACGGCACCGGCGCCCGCTCCCACCTGCTCGTAGCCCTCCCCTTGCACGCACCGCCATGAACACCGTACCCTCACATAACCGAACACTGTTAGGTTACTGGGGAGACAGGCCGTGATCGATTTCTCACTGAGCGAAGAGCAGCGCGCCGTCCGTGACTGGGTGCGGACCTTCGTCGAGCGGGAGCTGATGCCTCTGGAGAACGAGGTGCTGCGCCGCGAGCGCGAGGGGCACCCGCCCGGACTCAACGCCGAGGAGAACACCCGCCTGCGCGCGCTGGCCCGCAAGTCCGACTTCTGGGGTGTGGAGACCCCCGAGGAGTACGGCGGCATGGGCCTGGACCCGATCACCGCCGCGATCATCGAGATCGAGCTGGGCAGGACCTTCCTGACCTTCAAGTTCGGCGGTGAGGCCGACAACATCCTCTACTACGCGAACGAGGAGCAGAAGGAGCGCTACCTGCTGCCCACCATCGCCGGTGAGCGCCGCTCCTGCTTCGCCATCACCGAGCCCGGCGCGGGCTCCGACGCCAAGGCCATCCGCACCCGCGCGGTCCGCGACGGCGACGAGTGGGTCATCAACGGTGAGAAGACCTTCATCACCGGCGGCAACGAGGCCGACTTCACCATGGTCTTCGCCGTCACCGACCCCGAGAAGGGCGCCAACGGGGGCGTGACCTGCTTCCTGGTCGACCGTGAGGCAGGCTGGACCTCCGAGCCCATCGACACCATGGGCGAGCGCCGCCCCGCCGCCCTGATCTTCCAGGACGTGCGCGTGCCCCACGCGAACATCCTGGGCGAGGAGGGCCGCGGCTTCGAGCTGGCCATGAAGTGGATCGGCAGGGGCCGCTACCTGCTGCCCGCCCGCGCGCTCGGCGGCTGCGAGCGCCTGCTGGACATGGCGATCGAGTACTCCCTCACGCGCGAGACCTTCGGCGCGCCCATCGCCGACCGGCAGGCCATCCAGTGGATGATCGCCGACTCCCAGACCGAGATCGAGGCACTGCGCCTGCTGGTGCTGCACGCCGCCTGGCAGGTGTCGGTGGGCAAGGACTCCCGGCACGCGCAGTCCATCGCCAAGCTCTTCGGCGGCGTCAAGGCCAACGAGATCGTCGACCGCGTCATGCAGATCCACGGCGGCATGGGTTACACCCGTGAGCTGCCCATCGAGCGCTTCTACCGCGACGTGCGGCTGCTGCGCATCTTCGAGGGCACGGACGAGATCCAGCGCCGCACGATCGCCCGCGACCTGCTCAAGGGCCATGTGAAGGTGGGCGCAACCTTGGGATAGGAGCGGGAGAAGGGGCCCGTGCCGCACGTGAGAGCGCGGCACGGGCCCCTTCGTGTGTCCGGCCGCCAGAAGGGCCCGGCGCACGCTCCCTAGCGCACGCCGACCAGGTCGCAGACGAAGATCAGGGTCTCGTTCGGCTTGATGGCGCCGGGGGCGCCGCGCTCGCCGTAGGCCAGGTGCGGCGGGATGACCAGCTTGCGGCGGCCGCCCACGCGCATGCCCATGACGCCCTGGTCCCAGCCGGGGATGACCTGGCCGGAGCCGAGGCGGAAGCTCAGCGGGGCGCCGCGGTTCCAGCTGGCGTCGAACTCCTCGCCGCTGGAGAAGGCCACGCCGACGTAGTGGACGTCGACGGTGCTGCCGTGACCGGCCTGCGCGCCCTCACCGATCTCGATGTCGGTGGCCTCCAGGTCGGCGGGCGGCGGACCCTCGATGAAGTCGATCTCCGGACGCTCAAGCGCCATGGTGGTACCCCTTGCGTTGTCTATGAGAACAGAGAGGCCCAGGGTATCGGCGCGCCGGGGTGCCCCGGCGCCCTCCGGACACGACGCGGACCCGGTCCGCCCCTCAGCGGTCCCCGACCGTCGCGGCGACGACGTGCCCGTGCCCCTCGACCTTGATCGGACCGCTGTCGGCCTGCACGAACACCGACTCGCCGCGCTGCAGGGTCAGCCCCTGACCGACCTCGGCGACCAGTTCCACCTGCCCGTGCAGGGCGAGCACGACGGTCGGCCCCTCCCCCGGCAGGTGGGCGGTGATCCGGCCCGGACCGATCTCGTGCAGCGCGAACTCGGGTGCGGCCGGACGGAACTCCCGGCGCCCCTCCAGGTGGTCGGGCCGGGCGTAGGGAATGGGCAGCACCGAGAAGTCGACCACGTCCAGTAGCTCGGGCGCGTCCACGTGCTTGCGGGTCAGCCCGGCGCGCAGCACGTTGTCGGAGCTGGCCATCACCTCGACCGCGGTGCCCTGGAGGTAGGCGTGCATGTTGCCCGCGGGCAGGAACAGGGCCTGCCCCGGCCGCAGGGCGACCCGGTTGAGCAGCAGGGCGGCGACCGCGCCCGGGTCACCCGGATAACGGGCGGCCAGGTCCGCGACGATGCCGCGGTGGGGGCCGTGCCCGCCGGAGGCCGACCACTCGCACACGAACTCGCTGATCAGCCGTCCGCGGCCGTCCTCGGGGAGGGTCAGCAGGCGGGTCAGGGCGGAGCGCAGGGCGGCGTGGGTGTCGGGCAGGGCCAGGTCGGCGCGCAGCGAGACGGCCAGCTCGCAGGTGAGTCCGCTCAGGTCGGCGTGGGCGGCGGAGGGCTCGCGGAAGCCGGACAGCGCCTCGAAGGGTTCCAGGGCGAGGAGGAGTTCGGGTTTGTGGTGGGGGTCGCGGTAGTTGCGGTGGGGAGCGTCGAGGGGGATGCCCGCGCGCTCCTCGGCCTCGAACCCGGCCCGGGCGCGGGAGGCGTCGGGGTGCACCTGGAGGGACAGGGGCTCCTCGGCGGCCAGGACCTTGAGCAGGAAGGGCAGCCGTCCGCCGAAGCGCTCGGCGGTGCGCCGCCCCAGCACGCGGTGGGGGTTCTCGGCGATGAGGCCGGGCAGGGGGCGCGGGCCGTCCTCACAGTGCGCCGTGCTCGGTGCACCGTGGTGGGCGCCCAGCCAGAGCTCGGCCTGGGGTCTGCCGTCGGGCTCGGTGCCCAGCAGCCGTGGGATGGCCGTGCGAGCTCCCCAGGCGTAAGGTCTGACCTGGTTGGTGAGCCTGTGCATCCGCCCCCCGCTTTCCCGTCTTCGTGTTCTCACCCCGTGGACGTCTCCGCGAAGTGGCAACAGTCTCGCGAAGAGAGCCGCTCGAGGTCGATACGGCGCGCCCCACTCATGGCGATAGTGCACACTTCACCTCGCGGGGTGGGCGGGCACCCCACGAGCACGGGGCCCGGCTGCGGCAACGAAGTTACCGGGAAGTAAATCACGATCCCGGACACGTGAAAAGCACTGCATGATCACCTTCCCGGGACGCGGACGCCGGTGGGGGTACCGGCGCGTTCGGGCCGCTCGGGCCCCACCGTGGCGGCTCCTCCCCTCCGTCTCGGGCGCATCCGGATGCCGGACGGACCGCCGACCAGCTAGCGTGTGCTGGTTGTGTTTGTTCCCCCGACCTGTGAGGCGGACACATGAAGCTGCGCCAAGGCGGGCCGGCGGACCTGCCGGCGGTGCTGGAAACGTTCGACTCCACCGTGGCCTGGCTGGCCGCGCACGGCCGCTCCGGCCAGTGGGGTGACCGGCCCTGGTCACGCGACCCCGCCAAGGTCGCCCTGGTGGAGGCACTCGTCTCCGAGGGACTGTGGGTGGCCGAGATCGGCGATGACATGGCCGGGTTCCTCACCATCACCGAACAGGCCCCCGACTACGCGCCCCCGGTGGCCGAGCGCGAGCTCTACGTCCGCCTGCTGCTGGTCTCCCGTGCGCACACCGGACGGAACGTGGGCGGCACGCTGCTCGCCCTCGCCCGCAGACAGGCACGCGTGCGCGGTATCGGGCTCCTGCGCGTGGACTGCTGGGCGGGCGGCGACGGAGCCCTCGTGCGCTACTACGAGAGGCAGGGCTTCACCCCCATCGAGCGGGTTCCCGCGGGGGACAAGGAGGTCCAGGTGTTCCGGCAGAGGGTCTGAGCGGGAACGGGGGCCGGGCCCGGGCGGGGCCGCCGCCTCAGCGCTCGCGGCGCACCTTGTCGGCGGCCCCGGTCAGACGGTCGATCATCCGCTGGGTCAGCTCCGGGTCGGGCTGGGGCAGCCCGGCGATCGCCGACATGTACAGCCCGTCGCCCGCGCGCAGGATGATCTCGGCCGTGACGGGGTCGTCGAGTTCGGCGTGCAGCAACTCGCCCCAGCGGCTGAAGAGGTACTGGACCTTGCGGGTGGCCTCCTCCGGCATGTCCTCCTGGCCGCGCAGGGCCGCGATGACCGCCCAGTACAGCTCGCGCTCCTGCGGGCTGCGGGGCAAGGAGGTGCGCAGGAAGACGCGCACGACGCCCTCCCCTCCCTCCACGGCCTCACGGAACTCCTCCTCCGCCAGTGCGCTCAGGCGCTCGATGAGCCCCGTGAGCATGGCGGCCTTGGACGGGAAGTGGTACAGCAGCCCGCCCTTGGACACCGAGGCGTCACGGGCCACGGCCTCCAGGGTCACCCCCGAGTAACCCTCGCTGACGAGGATGTCCTGGAGGGAGTCGAGGATACGGTCGCGGGTGTTCGAGGCATTCACGATTGACACTGTACCGTCCGGACGGTACTGTACCGTCCGGACGGTTGAAGAGTCCCGGAGTGTGTCCTCCGGTCGACCAGACTTCCCGTTCTCGCCCGCCCGGCCGTTCGCCTTCCCGCCTCCCGCCGGGCCGCGACCGCGCCCTCACGAACCGAGCGGCGCGCCACCAGCGATCACGTAACGAGGAAAGATGAGTTCCGCCAAGGCCGGAAACGGCACCACTGGCGTGCGCGGCCGCGATGACGCGGCGCCCGCCCTCGCGGGTCCGCGCGAATGGGCCGCCCTGGCCGTCCTGGTCCTGCCGGTGGTCCTGATCTCGGTCGACTCGACCGTGCTCGGGTTCGCCGTCCCCGAACTGAGCGAGCAGCTGCGGCCCACCTCGGGCCAGCTGCTGTGGATCGTCGACGTCTACGGCTTCGTCCTGGCCGGGCTGCTGATCACCATGGGGTCGCTGGGTGACCGCATCGGTCGGCGGCGCCTGCTCATGATGGGCTCGGCGGCCTTCGGCGTGGCCTCCCTGATCGCCGCGTTCTCCCCCACCGCCGGAGTGCTGATCCTGGCCCGGGCCCTGCTCGCGGTGGCGGGCGCCTCACTGATGCCCTCCACCCTGTCACTGCTGCGCAACACCTTCCTGGACCCGCGCCAGCGACTGCTGGCCATCGCCCTGTGGGCCTCCGGGTTCTCCGGTGGCGCGGCGCTCGGTCCGATCCTGGGCGGCTGGCTGCTGGAGCACTTCTTCTGGGGCTCGGTCTTCCTGATCAACCTGCCGGTGATGGCGCTGATCCTGGTCCTGGTCCCGCTGCTGGTACGCGAGTCGCGCGACCCCGAGCCGGGCCGTCTGGACCCGCTGAGCGTGGTGCTGTCGATGGCCGCGATGCTGCCCGCCGTGTACGGGATCAAGCAACTGGCCACCGACGGGTTGGACATCGTCCCGGTGGTGTCTCTGGCGGTCGGCCTGACCCTGGGCTACGTGTTCGTCCGGCGCCAGCGGGGACTCCGTGACCCGCTGATCGACGTGGGCCTGTTCCGGTACCGGGTGTTCGGTGTGGCCGTGGCCACCAACCTGATGATCGTGTTCTCGCTGGTCTCGTCGCTGTTCTTCCTGACGCAGTACCTGCAGCTGGTGCTGGACGTCTCTCCGATGCGGGCCGGTTTCGTGCTGGTCCCGGGCCTGGTGATGTCGGTCCTGGCGAGCCTGGTCGCGGTGCGGCTGTCGCGCCGCCTGAGCCTCGCCACGGTGGTCGGCGGGTCCCTCCTGGTGACCGCCACGGGGTTCGCGGTGCTGGTGTTCGCGCCGCAGGACGGTGTGGTCACCGGTGTGACGCTCGTGGCGGTGGGCTTCGCCCTGATCGCCACGGGCTCCGGATTCGCCGAGACGCTGACCAACGGCGCGATCATGTCGGCCTCCCCGCCGCGCCGCGCCGGCGCCGCCTCGGCCATCTCCGAGACCGCCTACGAACTGGGCGCCGCACTCGGCGTCGCGGTGCTGGGCAGCGTGCTGACCGCGTCCTACCGGGCGAACCTGACCGCGGTGGAGGGCGTGTCCCCGGGTGCCGTGGACGCCGCGCGGGAGACGCTGGGCGGTGCCGCGAACACCGCCGCCGGCCTGGACGGCGGCGCGGGCGGGGCCCTCATGGGCGCGGCACGGTCGGCGTTCACCGACGGGATGCACCTGACCAGCGTCATCGCCGTCGTGATCGTCCTGTACGCCGCCGCGCAGGCCTGGGTGCTGCTGCGCGGCCGGGGCAACCCGGCGGTGGAGCCGGCGCCCGCCGAGCGAGACAAGGGGTAGGCCGGCGCGGGACGGCCCCGGAGGGAGCGGTTCCGGGGCCGACGTGTGTCCGGGGACGGCCGACCGGCGTGGCCGGGGCGGTGGTCGAGACGACCGGGATCCACCGTCTCAGGGAAGGCGGAGCAGGTCCGCCACGGCGCCGTCCCAGCCCGGAGGCACCACCGCGTAGGCGTCGGCCAGGGCCGCACCGCGCAGACTGCCCGGCCGGTCGTGGCCGACCGGACGGGCCCGGTCGCCGTCCAGGCGGACCGGGACGAGCCTGGTGTCCCTGGGATGGGCGCTCACCCGCCCTTCCAGGACGGCCGGGGGGAGTCCCCCGCAGGGGTCCGCGCGGCCGGCCATGGCGGCGAGCAGGGGGATCAGCAGGGTCACCGCCGCGACGAGTGCGGCGCCGGGGTTTCCCGGAAGGCCCACGAACACGGTCCGGTCGGTGTGCGCCAGCAGTTGCGGGTGGCCCGGACGACAGGCGACGCCGTCCACGACGACGAAGGCGTCCAGCTCCGCCAGGACCGAACGCAGGTGGTCGGCCGGTCCGCGGGAGGAGGATCCGCACACCGCGACCACGTCGTAGTCCGCGCCCGCCACGGCGTCGAGCATCGGCCTCCGGTCGTCGCCCAGGTGCCGTACGTCCTCGACCCGGCCGCCCGCGCGGTCGACGATCCCGGGCAGCATCGGGCCGATGGCGTCGCGCACGCTCCCGTCGCCGGGCAGGCCCGAGGTGGTGACCTCGTCCCCGGTGACCAGCACCGAGACCCGGGGCCGCAGTACGGGCAGGGTCTCGTGGCCCAGGCTGGCGGCCAGGCCCAGCGCCGCCGGGCCGACCACCGTCCCGCGCGTGAGGACGGTCTCGCCGGGGGCGGTCTCCTCCCCCGCCCAGCGCACGTGACGGCCCTCCTCGGCGGGTCCGTCCACCGTCCCGTCGCGGGTGACGGCCGACTCGTAGGGCAGAACGGAGTCGGTGTCCTTGGGCACCCGGGCGCCCGTGGCGATCTCGACGGCCTCGCCGGGACGCAGGACCGCCGACACCGAGGGCGCTCCCGCCAGTTGCGTGCCGACCAGCCGCCAGGGGCCCCTGCCCGCCACGGCGAAACCGTCCATGGCCGAGGCGTCGAAGGCGGGCAGGCCCGCCAGGGCGCGCACGTCCGCGGCGAGGACCGCGCCCAGGGCGTCCGCGAGGGGAAGGTCACGCGGGTCGGGGTACCTCCGTCCACCCAGAAGCCCGGCGGCCTCGTGCGCCCGCGGCCACGGGCGGTGCGCGCCGTGTCCCCTCCCGCTCATACCGTCTCCCCTCGCCACGCTGATATGCCCCATTGTCCACCCAGCCACCCTCCCCGACCCGGGAGCGGCGGACCAGTCTCCCCCTGCGCCGATTTGCCGTATCCCGACTTTCCGCTAGAGTTCTTACCAGCGGCACGGCGTGGACCACGGTTCACACGCCAGGCAGCAAGCGGACGTGGCTCAGCTGGTAGAGCATCACCTTGCCAAGGTGAGGGTCGCGGGTTCGAATCCCGTCGTCCGCTCGGAGGAGACGCGAAGCGCCCAGGCGCTTCTCGTGTAACTCGGTGGAGTGGCCGAGAGGCGAGGCAGCGGCCTGCAAAGCCGTCTACACGGGTTCGAATCCCGTCTCCACCTCACATCGCTTCACGCGGGCGATTAGCTCAGTTGGTTAGAGCGCTACCTCGACACGGTAGAGGTCACAGGTTCGAGTCCTGTATCGCCCACCAGTATCATCCCAGGCCAGAGCTTCGGCTCTGGCCTGAGGCGTTTCCGGGGTCCCCGGGTGGGAGGCATCCGGGAGGCCATCTTCTGAGCGGGCTCCTCCGGGAGCCCGTTTTCGCCGTCTCCACGGCCCTTCTGAGCACCGGCGCCCGGCCGGGGATCCGTCCGCTCCCGCACGGGGAGAGCCGCCACGGGACCCGCTGAAGAGGTAGGGGTGGAGCGGTGGCCGTCCAGCAGCAACACCCGTAGCCGCGGCCGTGGGGTTCGTGGTCTCATCGCGTGGTCGGCCGGTGCCGAACGCCCCTGTCCATCAAGAGGACCGAGAGACCTGATTTCGCTCACGTGGTAACACACGGCGCGTACGCAAGACCCTCTCCCGGATCCGGGGTAATGGCACCTGTGACCGGGGCCGGCCCGCCACGAGACGGGGCATTCGGTGGATCTCCAGCACGGGGCGTTGTCCTCGCCGAGGTTGTCGGGCCACGACTCGTGTCTGGGGTGTCTGGTTCTTCGGCCCCCAGACGGACCGGGACCGGGTTCGCACAACAGCGACATGATCGACGCCACGTACTAGCCAGGAGGATCCGCTGTGTCTCGTATCAGCAAGCGCGCGTGGATGTTCACCGCTGCGGGTGTGGGCGTGGCCGCCGCTGCGGCCACCGTCGGTTTCAACGTCGCGACCCACGAACCCGACCCGGACGAGTTGCCCCTGACCAACGCCAGCGCCTCCTACCGCAGATCCGGCGAGAGCGCCCAGGACTGGGTGACCCACGCCGACCACGTGATCCTGGCGCGCGCCGTGGACGAGGTGGTGCACGAACCGCTGCCGATCGAGGTCGAGCGCGGGGAGGGGATGGTCGGCCGCACGGTCACCTTGGAGGTGAAGGAGGTCCTGTGGTCCGCGCCCGACCCGGCGCAGCCGGCGCCGACGACCTACGAGTACCCCGCGTGGGGTTTCGTGTTCAACGGCGGCGTGGACAACATGACCCCCATCGGCACCCAGGACGAGCCGCGCGTGGAGGTGGGCCACGACTACGTCATCGCGATCGACTGGGAGGAGGCCCGCTGCACGCCGGGCGACGAGCCCCAGCCGGCCATGTGGATGGGGCTGGACAACAACTCCGTGATCCCGGCCGACGACGGTGTGGTCGGCAACGGTGAGAGCGGGGGGAGCGTGGCCTCGGCCCAGGCGCGCCGGAACTCATCCGAGCCGCTGCTGCGGGGTGAGGGGACCTTCGAGGGGCAGATGATGGGCGACTCCGTTGAGTCGCTGGCGCGCGAGCTGGCGCAGGCCGAGCCGCACGCGAACCCCCTGCGCTCCGACGAGGCGCCGCAGGAGCCCGCGCCCCTGCCCGAGGACATGGAGGTCCACGATGAGATCCTTCCCGAAGGCATGACGGTGCAGGACCTGATGGAGGTCGAACCCGAGGACACCTCGTGCACGGAGTAGGGGCGGGGCCTCGACTCCGACATGCCGTGTGAGGTCGCTGAGCACCCATGTCCGCGGACATAGCCACGGAGACGCCCCACCGCGCCGAGGAACACGGTGAGATGACGACGGTCCCCGCGCAACCGAGCGTTGCGCGGGGGCTTTTCCGTGTCCACACGGCGAGACGGTTCGTTTCGCCAACGGCAAAGGCCCACCTTTCCGCGGTGAGCACCCCCATGGCCAAGGGATGACCGTGGGGCGCTGGACATACCCGGCGTCCTGCACCGAACCGGCCGGAGACTCTGGTGTGTGCCGGGTCCACGAGCGCGAACCCGGACATGACTCTAACCTTACGAGAGGGTAGAGTCCTCCTTGAAGGGTGGTCCTGCTTCCTTGCGCTCACCGCCCTTCTCGTGGTGGCACGGGACAGGACTCCGCTTCACGCCGGTATCCGTGCCACCACCCACCCGTGTGCGCCGCACACACGGACTCCTGGAGGTACGGACGATGGCCACTCGGACAGAGATAGCGAAACACCTGGACGGAGCGTTCGCCTCCGGCGGGATCACTCGGGGACAGGTCATCGCCGCCGCCGATCTGCACGAAGCGCCCGAGCACGTCCTCAACACCCTCAACCTGCTGCCCGAGGGCACCTACGCGAACCTGAGGACGCTCTGGCCGCATCTGGCGGAAGTGCCCCGCTCGGCGTGAGTGCGAGGGTTCCCGGCCCGGCGCGTGCGGGGCCGGGCCGGGAACAGGAGAAGGACGGACCACCGTCCTGGCGCGGTGTCCGCCCTCGGGAAAGCGGGTGTCACTGCCAGCCGCGCACTCCGACCGGGACCGGCAGGGGTTCGTTCAGCCAGGTCCAGGAGCCGTCGTTCTCGGTGAAGCGCCGGTGCAGGGCCTCGACGTCCTCCAGCGGCACCGCGGCGACCTCACGCCAGGAACCGGCAGCACGTTCCTCCAGGTAGAGGGTGTGTACGTCGGTGCGGGTTCGCGTCGCCTGCCGGGTGCGCCGGGAACCGTCCCTGAGGAGGATGCGGTAGTGGGCCATACTGCTCCGTCGTCGGGGCGTGGCTTGGACGGGGCGGCGCTCCCCGGTGCACATGCCACGAGGGGGAAGGGCTGGAGCGCAGGGGGAGGCCGCCGCCAGTCACAGGGGTACTCTACCCTCACGTAAAGGTGCAAACCAAGCGCCGTCCTCAACGGGGCAGGATCAGCGACCCGGACTCCTCGCCACCCTCACGCCTGCGGGTCGCGGCGGGCTGGTACTGGCCGGGCACGGGTTTTTGCCGGTTGGCCCGGGCGAGCATGCCGGCGTCGCACTCCGCGCACAGTGGGACGTAGTGCAGGGAGACGATGGAGAGCTGGGTGCCCCGCGAGTACTGGGTCAGCGCCTGCGGCCTCATGTGGATGTCCTGGCCCTGACAGGTCGCACAGGTGCAGGGGGTGTCCCGGGCCCACCGCACGCCGCAGGAGCCGCAGCGGATGTGGATCCCCGACTCCGCACGCTCTCCGGTGAGCTCCTCCTCTCCACAGTCCGGGCAGGTCATCTGGCGCGGCATGGAACCCTCCTGGCTTACGGGCGCGCTAACCTGGCGCGTCCAATGACCGACAACACCCAAACGAATCTAACGTTAGAGTAGAGTTGATGAAAAGGGGTGCCGCGATGTCCGGAGCGGACCACATGCAGATCGGCGAGGTCGCCGAACGCACCGGTCTGTCCCTGCGCACGATCCGCTACTACGGCGAGGTCGGCCTGGTCGAGCCCTCGGCCCGGTCCCGTGGGGGCTTTCGCCTCTACACCGAGGCGGACGTGGACCGGCTGAACCTGGTCAAGCGGATGAAGCCCCTGGAGTTCAGCCTGGAGGAGACCCGCGAGCTCCTGGCCGCGCTGGACCGGCTGGGCGAGTCCGAGACCGGTTCGGAAGAGCGGGCGTCGCTGAGCGAGCGGTTGGACGCCTTCGAGGCGGCCATCGCCGCCCGCTGCCAGGCCCTGCGCGGCCAGCTGGCGATGGCCGAGGAGTTCGCCGGGCGGCTGCGCGAGCAGCGGTCCCGGCAGCACATCAGTACCTGAGACACCCGGAGGACACAGTGACGACGACGGCGGCGGTTCCGCAGAAGGTGGCGGCCGAGGTCGCCCAGGAAGCGGAGCGTCGGCGGACGTTCGCGGTGATCTCCCATCCCGACGCCGGTAAGTCCACGCTGACCGAGGCGCTGGCGCTGCACGCCGCGGCGATCTCCTCCGCCGGGGCGGTGCACGGCAAGGGCGACCGCCGGGGTGTGACCTCGGACTGGATGGAGATGGAGCAGGACCGCGGGATCTCCATCACCTCCGCCGCA
>NZ_ML703338.1:0-200440 GCF_008638365.1 Nocardiopsis quinghaiensis
CTGCTCGTAGGTGTAGCCCTCAGACCACAGCGTCTGGATCTGGACCCGCTCATCTCGATTCAGTCGCTTCCCTGCCACAACCCTCTCCCCTGACCAGGAACGTTGCAACAAACACTAGAAACCACCCGCTCCAACCTTGCTATAAGTACAAGATCATCCGGGGGTGGAGCACTCCAGTCACACCGGGAACGTATCCGGTCGGCCCACTAACGTGCGGCGGCGTGTACCAGAGCGGCCCACTCCGCGCGGTCGAAGGTCAGGTGTCCGGCCTCGCGGTCCTGGGTGGCCAGCAGCTTTCCGCTCGCTCCCAACTCGGCGTCCAGCATTTCCGCCATGGGAGGTCGGGGCAGCGCGTGCCCGTTCGTCCATCGGGAATCCGGCGCCGCGGACGCGTTGACACGGCGCGCGAGCTGCTTCTGGGAAATCCCGTTCAGCTCCCGGAACCTGGTGAGCGCATCGGGGAAAGGGGGTTCCGCCATGCGCGAAAGGTTACGCCCGGATTCCTCGCCGAGTCAGGTGTTCGCCGAGGCCCCGCAGATGGTGGAGGGATCCGTTTCCGAAGTCACATGCTGATTCCGTGACGGGTCGCGGCGACCGAACGCCCTTCGGCGAACCCGGACGTGAGCAGAGGGAGAACGGTGAGCGCAGTCGTGACTGCTGTGGAGCCGGGTGTGCCGCTGCGGGTCGGAATCATCACCACCAACGGCCTCGGCGTGGAGAAGAGAAGCGGTCATCAACCCGTTCGTGCGCGCCAGTGCGCGCCAACGCCCGGCCGCACCAGTGGTTCGTTGGGATACGCCCTGACGAGGACCGGCTCAGAGCGGTGCTCGGCGCCGCCGAGGCGTGGGCACATCACCGTGACGCTTGGTGAACGTTCAGGTCCTTGGCTCTGGTGGCGTGAAGAGGCCCCGGAGCTCGAACCCGGGGCCTCTTCGACGCCGGTCGGGTCGGTTGCCCCACAGAGACCGCTTACCAGGTCCCCGGGTTCGCCGACGAGGTCGCGGAACGGTTCGCCCACGGCCTTTCGACGCGGGGCGGTGGGGCCGGGTCAGAACCCCCGTGCCGCCCAGTCGTCGAGGTGCTCGGCGGCCTCGGCGACGGTGGTGGACTCGCCGTGGCCGGGGTGGACGACCGTGTCGCCCGGCAGAGCCACGAGGCGGTCGCGGATCGAGGCGATGATCGTCGGGAAGTCCGAGAAGGGCTGACCTGTGGCACCGGGGCCGTCGGCGGAGAGGGTGTCCCCGGTGAGGACCACCCCGAGCCCGGGTGCGTACAGGCACACGCCGCCGGGGGTGTGCCCCGGTGTGTGCAGGATGTCCAGCTCCACACCGCCGACCACGAGCGCCTCACCGTGGAGCAGCGGGGCGTCGGGCTCCTGGTACGGATACACGCGGTGCCACAGCTCGGCGTCGTCGGGGTGCAGCAGGATCGGGCAGTCGGCGAGGTCGGCCAGGGCGACGGCCGCGTTGACGTGGTCGCTGTGCCCGTGCGTGGACACGATCGCCATCAGCTCACGGTCGCCCAGGGCCCGGGCGATCGCCTCGTGGTCGTGCGCGGCGTCGACGACGATCGCGCTGTCCTCGTCTCCGACGATCCACACGTTGTTCTCGACACCGAACTCGCCTCCCTCCAGGCTGACGACTCCAGAGGTACGCAGGCGCTGGACGGGGGAAGGAACGCTCACGGTTCACCACCTGGTCTCTCGTGGGCTGGTCCGACGTCTCCGAGCCTATCCCGCACACGCGTGCCGGACGCGGTTCAGCCCCCGGGCTCGAAGTTGCGGCGCAGCGCGTAGGGCTGGATGAGCCCGAGTCCGTGCGCGTGGCGGGCGCGCACCCTGACCACCTGCAGGCCCTCCTCGTCGGCGAGGCTCTCGGCGAGGTTGTCGTCGATCAGGACCGTGCCGGGGCGGGCGAAGGAGGTCAGACGGCTGGAGCGGTTGACGGTCGTGCCGAACACGTCGCCGTGCAGGGTCAGGACCGGGCCGGAGGCCAGGCCCACCCGGACGTCGGGCACCTCCACGTGGGTCTTGACACCCGAGGCCAGGCGCAGCGCGATGTCGGCGGCCTCGGCCGGGGAGTCGGCCACGTAGAGGACCTCGTCGCCGAGGGTCTTGACGACGCGGCCGCCCCCGGAGGCGACGATGTCGGCGGCGGTGGCCTCGAAGCCCTCGACCACCCCGGCCAGCTCGACCTCGTCCAGTTCGCGGCTCAGCGTGGTGAAGGAGACCAGGTCGGCGAACCCCACGATCAGCGGGTAGTAGTTGGGCACGCTGTCCTGGCCGTTGGACATCACCGCGAGGGTGCGGGCCGCGGAGGCGGAGAGCTGTCGGCGCCAGATGTGCAGCAGGAGCCGTTCGACGTCCGGCAGCAACTCCTTGACCCGGCCCATCAGCGGACTGACGGAGTCCTCGCCCTCCCGGAAGATGAGCGTGCTCAGGATGCTGGTCTGCCAGTCGGCCAGGCGCGCCATGGTCTGGCCCATCGCGCGGGCGAAGCGGACCACGCCCTCCTCGTCCAGGATCCCCTCCTGGAGCAGGCTGTTGGCGATGCGCAGCGACTCGACGTCGCTCTCGGCGAAGACGATCGTCTCGTCGCCCTGGCTGGGAAAGCCGAGGGCGCGCCAGATACGTCCGGCCAGCTCGGCGTCGGCACCGGCGAGTTCGACCGCCTGCTCCCTGGTGTAGACCGCCTCACCGCCGAGCAGGGCGGACTCGATCGCTTTCGGGTCGGGACGCGACGACATACGTTCTCTTTCACGGGCCATCCCCGCCGGAACGGGGAACAGTCACTTCGTCACCGGCCGATGGCACGGCACTGGGTTCCCCTCCAGCTTACGCCCGCGTCCGCCTCCCTGGAGGGGCGGGCGGTCGTCCGCTTCGTACGGGCCGGTCAGGAGCCGGGACGTACGTGCACGACGTCGCCCGCGCTCAGGGCCCGTTCTCCTTCGGGGCCCTCCACCAGGAGCCGGGCCCCGGAGTCGACACCGGTCGCGGTGCCCTCCAGGAACCGCTCACCGGGCAGGTGCACCCGCACACGGCGGCCGATGGTGGCGCACATACCCCGGTAGAGGGCGGCCAGGCCGCTGGCCTCGGCGTCCCCGCCGGCGGCGGTCCACACCGTGTACAGCTCCTCGAACCGGTCCAGGACGGAGGCGAGAAGGGCGCCCCGGTCCAGGCCGCCGACGCCCTCACCGCGCAGGGAGACGGCGGTGTCCACGGGCAGTTCGGCCCGGTCCTGGGAGACGTTGATCCCGATCCCCACGACCACGCCCGCCGTGCCCGAGGAGAAGTCGATCTCGGCCAGGATCCCGGCGAGCTTGCCGTCGGCCGGTCCCGGCTCGGCGCGCAGGTGCGCGGGGACGATGACGTCGTTGGGCCACTTGAGGGCCGCCTCGGCCCCCGGCACCCGGCGCACCGCGTCGACGGCGGCCACGCCCATGAGCGCGGACAGCCAGCCCAGCCTCGCGGTGGGCACCCCGGGCCGGACCAGGAGGGAGAAGGTGAGTGCGGCGCGCGGCGGGGTGGAGAAGCCGCGTCCGAGACGGCCGCGCCCCGCGGTCTGGTGCTCGGTGACCAGCACGCTCCCGTGCGGGGCGCCCCGCCGGGCCCGTCCGGCCAGCTCGGTGTTGGTGGACCCGGCCTCGGGGAGCACCTCGATCCGGTGCCACATGCCGCCCGGGCGGACGAGGGCGGCGTCGAGCGCCGCGGTGTCGAGCGGAGGGCGCGGGAAGGGGTCGGTCGTGCTGGCCATACCTCCCATTACAGCAGCGCCGAGACCCCGTTCGGGAACCCGTGTGCCCGACCGTTCCCCCGACCGCTCCGCGGCTGACGCTCTCCTCCGATCCCAGGAACGGTGCGTACACCCGGATGACGAAACCGCCGTTCGGCAAGGAGATCCACCTCCCCGAACCGTTCGGCCCCACGCTCGACGCCTCCGGCTTCCCGGCCTGACCGGCCTGACCGGCAAGGCACCGAACGCACGGCGCCCCGCACCGGGAAGGGTGCGGGGCGCCGTCGCGCGCGGGCGGGGTCAGCCGGTGTTCTGCAGACCGGCGGCCACACCGTTGACCGAGAGCAGCAGCAGCCGCTCCAGGTGCTGCTGGTCCTGCTCGGACAGCGCGTCGGCCTCCTCGCCCCGCAGGGCTTCGAGGGCGCGCAACTGCAGGTGGGACAGCGCGTCCACGTACGGGTTGCGCAGGTCGACCGCCCGGGAGAGCACCGCGCGGTTCTCCAGCAGGCGGCTGTGCCCGGTCACCTTCAGCACCAGTTCCCGGGTGCGGTCGTACTCGGCGAGCACCAGCTCGGTCAGCTCCGGCCGACCGCCCAGGGCCAGGTAGCGCTCGGCGATGGTGCGGTCGGTCTTGGCCAGGCTCATCTCGGCGTTGTCCAGCAGGGACGAGAACATGGGCCACTCGCGGTAGGCGGCCTGGAGCACGCCCAGGTCCTCCACGGCGGCCAGGCCCGTGCCGAGTCCGAACCAGCCGGGCAGGTTGACCCGCGTCTGGGTCCAGGCGAACACCCACGGGATCGCGCGCAGGTCACCCAGCCCCCGGGCCGCGCCGCGCCGCGCGGGGCGCGAGCCCAGACGCAGTTCGCCCAGCTCCTCCAGCGGGCTGACCCGGGAGAACCACACCGCGAAGTCCTCGGTGTTGATCAGTTCCAGGTAGGCCTCCTGGGCGGCGCCGGCGATGGCGTCGGCGTACTCCCGGTACCTGCGCTCGGCGGAGCGCTCGCGCTCCTGGACGGCGTCGGTGGAGGCCATCAGCACCGCGTGGCCGACCTGCTCGATGTGGCGGCGGGCGATCGCGGACTGCCCGTAGCGGGCGAAGATGACCTCGCCCTGCTCGGTGACCTTGAACCGGCCGCCGACCGAGCCGGGCGCCTGGGCCAGCAGGGCGCGGCTGGCCGGTCCGCCGCCGCGGCCGAGCGAGCCGCCGCGGCCGTGGAACAGGGTCAGGCGCACGTCGTGCTCGCGCGCCCACGCGGCCAGGCGGGCCTGGGCGTCGTACAGGCGCAGGGTGGCGCTGACCGGGCCGACGTCCTTGGCCGAGTCGCTGTAGCCGAGCATGACCTCCACACGGCGCCCGGTCTCCTCCAGCCGCCTCTGCATCGGGGGCAGCTTCAGCATGCCGTCGAGCACGTGGGGCGAGGCGTCCAGGTCGGCGCCGGTCTCGAACAGCGGGATGACGTCGAGGACGGGCACGCGCTCGGGCGGCAGCGCGTGCGAGGCCAGCTCGTACACGGCCGCGATGTCCTCGGCCGAGCGGGTGAAGCTGACGATGTAGCGGCGGCAGGCCTCCACGCCGAAGCGCTCCTGGATCCAGGCGATGACCCGGATGGTGGCCAGGACCTCCTCGGTGCGCTCGGAGGGTGTCCTGCCCTCGCGCAGCTCGGCGAGCGCCGCGGCGTGCACCTCGCTGTGCTGGCGGATCTCCAGCTCGGCGAGGTGGAAGCCGAAGCTCTCCGCCTGCCAGACCAGGTGCTGCAGCTCGCCGTAGGCCTGGCGGAGGGCGCCGGCGGCGACCAGGGACCCCTGCACGGTACGCAGGTCGGCCAGGAAGGTGTCTGCGTCGGGGTAGGCCAGGTCGGCGTCGCGCTCGCGCGTGGCACGCAGGCGGGCGGTGGCCAGCATCAGCATCTGGCGGTGCGGCTCGTTGGGCGAGCGCTTCTCGACCTCCGCCGTCAGCGTGGGATGCCCGGCCTTGGCCACGGAGATCGCGTCGAGCAGCGCGGGGCTGGCGGGGGTGAGGTTGGAGTAGGCGGTCAGGGTGCGGGCCACCTTGTCGCAAGCCGTCTCCAGGCCGCGCAGCACGTGCTCGGACTGGATGATCATGGCCTCGCGGGTCACGTCGTGGGTGACGTAGGGGTTGCCGTCGCGGTCGCCGCCGATCCAGCTGCCGTAACGGACGAAGGGCTTGGCGCGGGGCGGGCGCGCACCGGTGCCCTCGGGGTCGATGGCCGTGTCCAGGCTCCGGTAGACCTGCGGGATGACGGAGAAGATCGTCTCGTCGAAGGCGGCCAGCGCGGTGCGCACCTCGTCGAGCGGGTCGAGCTTGGTGTAGCGCAGCTGGGAGGTGCGCCAGAGCAGGTCGACCTCCTCCATCAGGCGGCGGTGCGCCTCGGCGGCGGTGCTGCTGCCCTCGTGGGAGGTGTGCCAGGCGTCCAGCTGGGCGCTGATGCGCAGGATGGAGGTGGAGACGGCACGGCGGCGGGCCTCCGTGGGGTGCGCGGTGAGCACGGGGTGGAACTCCATGCCCGCGACCAGCTCGTTGAGGCGCTCCTCGCCGCCGTCGGCCTCGCGGATGGCGCGCACGGCCGCCGCGAGGGACTCACGGGGCGGGTTGGCGGCGTCGTCGCGCTCGCGCAGGGCCCGCATCCGCTGGTGCTCCTCGGCCAGGTTGGCCAGGTGGAAGTAGACGGTGAAGGCGCGGGCCACCTGCTTGGCCCGCTCCAGCGGCCACGCGGCGACGATCGCGGTGATCTCCTCCCCCGTGACGGATCCGTCGCGGGCGCCGATCACCGCGCGCCTGAGCTTCTCGACATCGGCGAGCAGGTCCTCGCCGCCGCTTTCGGCGAGGACCGTTCCGAGCATCTCGCCGAGCAGTTTGACGTCATTCCTGAGTTGTTCGGGAACTTCCTGCCGGGCACTGTCACGTTCTGCGCTTACCGCTGTCATGGCCCCGACCCTACAGAGATCGCACCGGCCGCCAGGTGCGCGGGGGCACATTTCCGATGTTTTGCCCGAGCGTTAAGAATTGTTGCTCCAAGGAAAGGAGTGCACATTCCCTCACGCCGTTTCCCCGGAGTCCGCCCCTTCGTTTCGCGCGCCGCGCCGGCTCGGGGGCCGGCCGCGCCGAAGCCACCTACCAGCGAGTAACACAGGGCTCGGTTCCCTGCCGCGGGCGGCGCGCGGTTAACCTGCGTAGTTATGGCCACCGAAGCCCCTGAACCACTGTCCCCGGACGAGATCGACATCCACACGACCGCGGGCAAGCTCGCCGACCTGCGGCGGCGCCGCTACGAGGCCGTGCACGCGGGATCGGCCCGAGCCGTCGAGAAGCAGCACGCCAAAGGCAAGATGACCGCCCGCGAGCGGATCGACGCACTGCTCGATCCCGGCTCGTTCGTGGAGTTCGACGCCCTGGCCCGACACCGCTCCACCAGCTTCGGGCTGGAGAGCAACCGCCCCTACGGCGACGGCGTCGTCACCGGCCACGGCACGGTCGACGGACGCCCCGTCGCCGTGTTCAGCCAGGACGTCACCGTCTTCGGCGGGTCGCTGGGCGAGGTCTACGGCGAGAAGATCGTCAAGGTCCTCGACCACGCCCTCACCAACGGGTGCCCCGTCGTGGGCATCAACGAGGGCGGCGGAGCGCGCATCCAGGAGGGCGTGGTCGCGCTGGGCCTGTACGCCGAGATCTTCAAGCGCAACACCCACGCCTCGGGCGTCATCCCCCAGATCTCCCTGATCATGGGTGCCGCCGCGGGCGGCCACGTCTACTCCCCCGCCCTCACCGACTTCATCGTGATGGTCGACGAGACCTCGCAGATGTTCATCACCGGTCCCGACGTGATCAAGACCGTCACCGGCGAGGACGTCTCCATGGAGGAGCTGGGCGGCGCCCGCACCCACAACACCAGGTCTGGCGTGGCGCACTACATGGGCGCCGACGAGCAGGACGCGATCGAATACGTGAAGACGCTGCTCTCGCACCTGCCCGACAACAACCTGGAGGAGGCGCCGGTCCTGCCGCCCGAGGACGCCCCGGGCGACGAGGCCACCGACGCCGACCTGGCCCTGGACTCCTTCATCCCGGACTCGGCCAACCAGCCCTACGACATGAGGACGGTCGTCGAGAGCGTCCTGGACGACGGCGACTTCCTGGAGGTCCACTCCCAGTTCGCCACCAACATCGTGGTGGGCTACGGCCGCGTGGACGGCCGTTCCGTCGGCGTCGTGGCCAACCAGCCCATGAGCTTCGCGGGCTGCCTGGACATCGACGCCTCCGAGAAGGCCGCGCGCTTCGTGCGCACCTGCGACGCCTTCAACGTCCCGGTGCTGACCTTCGTGGACGTGCCCGGCTTCCTGCCCGGCACCGACCAGGAGTGGGACGGCATCATCCGCCGCGGCGCCAAGCTGCTGTACGCCTACGCCGAGGCCACTGTCCCCCTGATCACCGTGATCACGCGCAAGGCCTTCGGCGGCGCCTACGACGTCATGGGCTCCAAGCACCTGGGCGCGGACGTCAACCTGGCCTGGCCCACCGCGCAGATCGCGGTCATGGGCGCCCAGGGCGCGGTGAACATCCTGCACCGGCGCACCCTGGCCGCGGCCGACGACGTCGAGGCCGAGCGCACCCGGCTCATCGGCGAGTACGAGGACACGCTCCTCAACCCCTACTCCGCCGCCGAGCGGGGGTACGTGGACGGCGTCATCATGCCCTCCGAGACCCGTGTCCAGGTCGCCAAGGCCCTCAGGGCGCTGCGGAACAAGCGCAAGCAGCTGCCGCCCAAGAAGCACGGGAACATCCCGCTGTGAGCGCGCCGAAGGACCCAGCGCACCTGGCCGTGGTGCGCGGTGAGCCGACCGCCGAGGAGATCGCGGTCCTCACCGCGGTGCTCAGCGCGCGCGCCGCCGCCCGTTCCGCCGAGAGGCCGGAGCCGGAGCGCCCGCCCGGGTGGCGGGACCGCTCGCGGGCGCTGAGCGCCCCCCTGCGGCCCGGCCCCGGTGCCTGGCGGATGAGCATGAGATGACCCCGGTGCCTCCCCGTTCCCAGTTCCCAGACTCCTCACGGCGCGGCCGGCGCGCTGTCCGCCCCACGCCACAGCAGAAGGACTTCCCACCGTGCGTAAAGTACTGATCGCCAACCGCGGCGAGATCGCCGTGCGCATCGCCCGCGCCTGTCGCGACGCGGGGATCGAAAGCGTCGCCGTCTACGCCGAGCCCGACCTGGACGCCCTGCACGTCAAGGTCGCCGACCAGGCCCACGCCCTGGGCGGTACCACCCCGGCCGACTCCTACCTGGACATCGCCAAGCTCCTGGACGTGGCCCGCCGCACGGGCGCGGACGCCGTGCACCCCGGGTACGGGTTCCTGGCCGAGAACGCCGGCTTCGCCCAGGCCGTCATCGACGCCGGCCTCACCTGGATCGGCCCCCCGCCCGCGGCGATCACCGCCCTGGGCGACAAGGTCCAGGCCCGCCACATCGCGCAGAAGGTCGGTGCCCCGCTGGTGGCGGGCACCCCCGACCCGGTCGGGTCGGCCGAGGAGGTCGTGGCCTTCGCCGAGGAGCACGGCCTGCCCATCGCGATCAAGGCCGCCTTCGGCGGCGGCGGGCGCGGCCTCAAGGTCGCCCACACCCTGGAGGAGGTGCCCGACGCCTACGAGTCCGCGGTGCGCGAGGCCGTCACCGCGTTCGGGCGCGGGGAGTGCTTCGTGGAGCGCTACCTGGACCGGCCCCGCCACGTGGAGACCCAGTGCCTGGCCGACACCCACGGCAACGTCGTGGTCGTCTCCACCCGCGACTGCTCGCTGCAGCGGCGCCACCAGAAGCTCGTGGAGGAGGCCCCGGCCCCGTTCCTGAGCCAGGACCAGATGGATCGGCTCCGCTCCTCCTCCAAGGCCATCCTGGCCGAGGCCGACTACGTGGGCGCCGGTACGTGCGAGTTCCTCGTCGGCGTCGACGGCACCATCTCCTTCCTGGAGGTCAACACCCGCCTGCAGGTCGAACACCCGGTGAGCGAGGAGGTCACCGGTATCGACCTGGTCCGTGAGATGTTCCGGATCGCCGACGGCGAGGAACTGGGCTACGGCGATCCGGCCGTGCGCGGGCACTCCTTCGAGTTCCGGATCAACGCCGAGGACGCGGGCCGGGGCTTCATGCCCGCCCCGGGCACCATCACCGGGCTGAGGCTGCCCACCGGTCCGGGCGTGCGCGTGGACACCGGCTGCGAAGCGGGGTTCACCGTCCCGCAGGCCTTCGACTCCATGGTCGCCAAGCTGATCGTGACCGGCCGTACCCGCACCGAGGCGTTGCAGCGCTCGCGGCGGGCGCTGGCCGAATTCGAGGTGGGCGGGATGCCCACGGTCATCCCCTTCCACGAGGCCGTGGTGGAGGATCCGGCGTTCGCCCCGGCCGACCCGGCCCGGGAGTTCGGGGTCCACACCCGGTGGATCGAGACCGAGTTCGACAACCGGATCGAGCCCTGGTCGGGCGTCCCCGGCGAGGCCGGGGAGGCCGAGCGGGAGACCGTGACCGTGGAGGTGGGCGGCAAGCGCGTCGACGTGGTGCTGCCCGCCGGCCTGGGCGCCTCGGCCGCCGCCCCCGCGGCGGGTGGCGGCAGCAGGAGGAAGCGTGCCTCGCGTAGGGGCGGCGGGGCCGCGGTGGCCGGTGGTGACGCGTTGGTCTCACCGATGCAGGGGACCGTGGTCAAGCTGGTGGCCGAGGAGGGCGCCCAGGTCGCCGAGGGCGACACGGTGGTCGTGATCGAGGCGATGAAGATGGAGCAGCCGCTGAACGCGCACAAGGCGGGCACGGTCACCGGCCTGAAGGTCGCCGCGGGCGAGACCGTGGGCAACGGCGCGGTGGTCTGCGAGATCAAGGACGCCTGACGTCCGCACCGCGCGGGTGGGGGAGGTACCGGCGACCGGTGCCTCCCCCTCACGCATACGCGGTCAGCGGTGCAGGACGTCGGTCAGGTCGGACTCCAGATCAAGGGGTGCGGAGACCGTGAGCTTCTTGCGGTGCGCAGCCGGTCGGCAGTAGTCACCGGAAGGACTGGCCGGATCCCTCTCGTACTCGTAGACCACCGCGTCGTCCCCCTCCTGCTCGACTCGCCAGAAGAAGGGGACACCGGCACGGGCATAGAGCTGAGGTTTGCGCTCCCGGTCCCTGATCACCGACTCCGGCGAGACGACCTCGACCGCGAGTTCCACCGCTTCAGGGGGAACCATGCCTGTTCCAGCCTCGCGAAGGCGTCTGCGCGGACCGGCGTCAAGTCCGGTTCCGGACGCTGTCGCTCACCGAGTCTGACCGAGAACTCCCTGGCCACCCGGAGACCGCTGGGGAGGTGCGCCTTCAGCGCGTCCCCCAACAGTTCAAGAACCAGCGTGTGGAACAGCTTCTGGGGGCTCACCAGTACCAGGCTTCCGTCGATGAGTTCGGTGTGCGGCGGAAGATCCGGGATGCGGTCGAGGTCATCAGCGGTGAATCCCTGCGGAGGGGGCATCGGGATCGTCACCTCACCGAACTCCGGGACCGGGCGTCCTGCCACGGACGGAACAGACATGTCACTGCCTCCGGTCGTCGGATCGCTCTCGTCGCCCACAGTAGCCATCACTGTCACCCCGTAACGGTGTTCTCAACACATCGTCCCACCCCACCCCGGCCGCAGGGTGATCCTCACCGCACCCTCACCCGGGAAGGCGCACCGCAACGCCCGTGGAGTGGACGATGTGGCCTCAGGGACAGGAAGTTGTCCACGTTCGTGCATGGAATAGGTAAGGAACGAACGTTATTGTCCTTGTTTGTGACGAACATCTGGGGACTGACGCGGCGGTGGCACATCGACCTGTGCCGCCGCAGCTCCCAAGCGTGTAGCTAGGTCCACGCGCGCCCGTCCGGGCAGCGCGCCGCACACCCTCCCCCGTCACCGCCCCCTGGTGGTCACCGCCATTCCCCGAGCCGGAGCCCCGCGACGCCGAACGCGCCGCAGGGTGCGCTTCCGGTTGCCTTCACCGTCCTCTGGAGTCCCAACCCGTGTCCGCACAGAGCACAGGCACTTCCAGCAAGCGCAGAACGCTTCGCTTCCCGTTCGCGGCCCAGGTCCTCACCGGCCTGGTCCTGGGCGTCGTCCTGGGCGTCGTCGCCCTCCAGATCGGCCCGGTCGGCGACGACCAGCCGAACTGGCTCGCCGTCACCCTCGACACCATCGGCTCGACCTTCGTCACGCTGCTGCGGACGATCGTGCCGCCGCTGATCGTCCTCGCCGTCATCTCCTCCATCGCCAACCTGCGCAACGTCACCAACGCGGCGCGGCTGGCCTGGAAGACCCTGCTGTGGTTCGGCGCCACCGCCCTGATCGCGGTGGCCATCGGCATCACGCTCGGTCTGACCCTCCGGCCCGGCGTCAACAGCGCCGTGGACGCCACCACCGCCGGGGAGCCCTCGGGCACCGGCTCCTGGCTGGCGTTCATCGAGAGCATCGTCCCCGCCAACTTCCTGGGCCTGGGCGCGAACGTCTCCGCCGCCGACGACGGGAGCCTCAGCGCCGGACTGAGCTTCAACGTGCTGCAGCTGATCGTCATCGCCATCGTCCTGGGCATCGCGGCGGTGAAGGTCGGCAAGGCCGCCGAGCCGTTCATCACCTTCACCGACTCCGCGCTGCAGGTCGTGCTCAAGGCCCTGTGGTGGGTCATCCGCCTGGCCCCGATCGGCACCGTCGGCCTGCTGGGCAACGCCGTGTACAGCTACGGCTGGACCACCATCGGCGCCCTCGGCAAGTTCGCGCTGACCGTCTACGTCGGCCTGGCCCTGGTGCTGTTCGTCGTCTACCCGGTGCTCATCCGCCTCAACGGCCTGTCCCCGGCGAAGTACTTCAGCGGCGTGTGGCCCGCGGTCCAGCTGGCCTTCGTGTCCCGCTCCTCGATGGGCACCATGCCCGTCACCCAGCGGGTCACCGAGCAGAACCTGGGCGTCCCGCGCTACTACTCCGCGTTCGCCGTGCCGTTCGGCGCCACCACCAAGATGGACGGCTGCGCCGCCATCTACCCGGCGATCTCGGCGATCTTCATCGCCCAGTTCTTCCCGGGGGTCAGCCTCGGCGTCACCGACTACCTGCTGATCGTGTTCGTGTCGGTGATCGGTTCGGCCGCGACCGCCGGAACCACCGGCGCGACCGTCATGCTGACGCTGACCCTGTCCACCCTGGGCCTGCCCCTGGAGGGCGTGGGCCTGCTGCTGGCCGTCGACCCGATCCTGGACATGGGCCGTACGGCGGTCAACGTCGCCGGTCAGGCGCTGGTCCCGACCATCGTCGCCAAGCGCGAGGGCATCATGGACCTGGCCCGCTACAACGCGACGCGCGACGCCTCCGGCTTCGTGCCGCTGGACGAGGCCCACGCCGACGCCGGAACCGAGGCGGCCGAGGACGACCCGGACGTACGGAAGGTTCCCGCCGGAGCCGCCGGACAGAGCTGAGGCACCTCCCCCACGCCCACCGCCCCACGTCCACCGCGGCCCGCCGGAGCCCTCCGGCGGGCCGCGCCGCCTCCCGCACCCGTGAGAACGGGCACACCGGGAACCGGCAGGGGGTGTCCGTTCGTCCTTGGGGTGAGGGAGGCGAGAGGAACGATATGTTGCGCCGCTTGGTAACACCCACAGTGCTGACCGCCGGACTCGCGGCTGCGTTGGTGAGCGCCGCCGCGGTGCCCGCCTCGGCCGACACGCAGCCACGACCACCGGAGTCCCAGGCCGTCGTCGAGGAGCTCGAAGGCGACGGCGTCTTCATCGACCCGAGTATCGACGCGATCCCCGAGGCCGAGGAGAACGCCCTGGAGTCGTCCGCCGCCGAGGCGGACACACCCGTCTACTACGTACTCCTGCCCTCCGACAGCGTCGCCTCCCAGACCGGGATGGACTCCCTGATGAACCCGGTCATGGAGGAGGTCGGCGACGGGCTCTACGGGGTCGTCGTGGGCGACCAGGTCTTCCAGGTCATGTCCCCGAACGTCGAGGACACCGAGACCATCCGCGAGACGGCCCTGCAGCAGGGCGGCAGCAACCAGGTCGACACCCTGGTCGCCGTCCCCGAGGCCGCGGCCGAGGCCCAGGAGGCCGAGGAGGCCGGAGCCGTCTCCGGTCTGGTGCTGCTGGGCCTGCTGCTGGCGATCATCGCAGCGGGCGCCTGGTTCGTTCACAGCAGCCGCAAGAAGCGCGAGGCCGAGAAGGCCAGGCAGCTCGAGGAGATCAGGCAGATGGCCACCGAGGACGTCGTCCGGCTCGGTGAGGACGTCGCCCGCCTGGAGATCGACGTGTCCAAGGTCGACGAGGCCACCCGCGACGACTACACCCAGGCCATGGACGCCTACGACCAGGCCAAGGCCCTGCTGGACACCATCAAGGAGCCCGACCAGGTCCGGCTCGTCACCAGCGCCCTGGAGGACGGCCGCTACTACATGACCGCGACCCGGGCCCGCATGAACGGCGACCCGGTGCCCGAGCGGCGCGGCCCCTGCTTCTTCAACCCGCAGCACGGCCCGTCCGTGGAGGACGTCACCTGGGCCCCGCCCGGCGGCGCGCCCCGCGAGGTCACCGCCTGTGCCGCCTGCGCCCAGGCGGTACGCACCGGCGGGCAGCCCGACGTCCGCCTGGTCGAGGTGGGCGGTGAGCGCCGCCCGTACTACGACGCCGGTCCGGCCTACTCGCCCTACGCCAGCGGCTACTTCGGCATGAACATGATGGCGGGCATGTTCACCGGCATGATGATGGGCTCCATGATGGGGTCGATGATGGGCATGGGAATGGGCATGGGCGCCGGAGACGTCGGCGCCGGGGGTGACATGGGCGGAGGCGGCGATTTCGGAGGCGACTTCGGCGGCGGAGACTTCGGCGGCTTCGACTTCTGACCCTCGCCCGCCACGACCGCCAGGGGCCCCGAGCAGCCGCTCGGGGCCCCTCTCCGTGGGGCACGCGGACACGCACGGTGCGGGGCCGGCCACCGCCGACGTCGCTCGTGCCACCATCTCAGGAGGCGACGGCCGCCGCGTGCAGGTCCTCGATCCACCGGCATACGGACACGGCCGTGTCCGCGGGTTCGGCGCGGGTGGTGTCGACCAGGGTGACCGGGGGGCGCATGCGCTCGGCCTCGGCCTCCACCCAGGCGGCGTACTCCAGGTTCTCCCGGATCCGCTCCTCGTCCCACCCGCGCCAGGCGGGACGTGCCCGCAGGCGTGCGGCCAGGGCCTCGGGCTCACAGGTCAGCGCGAGGTAGTGGACGTCGCTGAACAGGGCGCGCTCGGGCAGGGGCTCGAACTCCGGCGGCACCACGGTCCCGCACAGCACGACGGGGCGCCCGTTCTGCTGGACCATGGCGGCGGTGCGCAGCCAGGTGGAGCGGAACAGGCGGTGGTGGCCGGAGGGGTCGCGGAGCCCGCCGACCCACAGCAGGTCCTGTTCGAGGACGACGAAGCGGTCCCGGAGCCTCTCCAGCAGCGTTCCGGCGATGGTGGACTTGCCGGTGCCGCTGGGCCCCGACACGCAGTACAGGGGCAGGCGCAGGAACGGCCGGGTGCGCCGGCAGGACGCACAGCGCAGCACGGAGACCCCCGCGGCGGTGTCGGGGGTCTCGTCCAGCTCCCCGCAGTGGTCGCAGATCAGCGGGTGCACGGATTTCCTCGGTTGGTTCGCGAAGGGCCTTCGACCGCTCGGGTCAGTCGAAGAGTCCCTCCAGGAAGCTCTTCTTACGGCGGCCGCGGTAGGGGCCGGGCGAGTCCCGGTAGCCGCCGTATCCGCGCGGCGAGTCCCGGTAACCACCCGGGGAGTCCGGGTAGCCGCCGCGGGGGTAGCCGACGGGCGGCGGGGCCTGGGGGTAGGGGTGCGGCGGCCGGCCATGCGGGTCCGGCGGGGGCGGGGGCGGCGCCACGCCGTAGTGACGCTGCTCGGCGTCCACGACGCGTTCCAGCTCACCGCGGTCCAGGAAGATGCCCTGGCAGCCGTCACACCGGTCGATGTGGACGCCCTGGCGGTCGAATGTGCGCATGGTGCTTTGACACTTGGGACAGATCACACCAAGACAGTACTTGATCGGGGCCAAAAACAGGTAAGGGCGCAGGACGCAACGGGTGCCCGGGACCCGCCGCGACGGCCGTGGCCGGACGCGCGGCGAGCCCATGGCGGAGGCGTCCCCTACTCCGGGGAGGCCAGCATGAGGGAGCGGGCGGCCTCGGTGACACTGCCCGACAACGACGGGTACACCGAGAAGGTGTGCGCGATGTCGTCCACGGTCAGGCGCTGCTGGACGGCGATGGACACGCCCAGGATGAGCTCGCTGGCGCGCGGGCCGACGATGACCCCGCCCAGCACGATGCCGGTGTGCTGGCGGCAGATCAGCTTGACGAAGCCGTCGTTGAGCTCGTCCATCTTGGCGCGCGGGTTGGTGTTCAGCGGCAGGGTGACCGACCGCCCGTCGATCCGGCCGCTGCGCACGTCGTCCTCGCTGGCGCCCACCGCCGCCAACTCGGGGTGGGTGAACACGGTGGAGGCCACGGTGGACAGCTTGAGCGGGGCCACCGCCTCGCCGAGCGCGTGCCACATGGCGATGCGTCCCTGCATCGCGGCCACGGAGGCGAGCATGTTGACCCCGGTGCAGTCACCGGCGGCGTACACGCCCGAGACGGTGGTGCGCGAGACCCGGTCGACCTCGACGAAGCCGCCGCCGCCCAGGCGGACACCGGCCTCCTCCAGTCCCAGGTTCTCGGTGTTGGGAATCATGCCGACCGTCATCAGGCAGTGGCTGCCCTCCACCGTGCGGCCGTCGGAGAGGGTGACGAGCACGCCGTTCTCGGTGCGCACCACCGACTCGGCGCGGGTCTTGCTGAGGACGGTCATGCCGCGGCGCATGAAGACCTGCTCCAGCACCTCGGCGGCGTCGGGGTCCTGGGTGGGCATGACGCGCTCGCGGGAGGAGACGAGGGTGACCTCGGAACCGAGGGACTGGTAGGCGCTGGCGAACTCGGCGCCGGTGACGCCGGAGCCGACCACGATGAGCTTCTCCGGCAGCTCCTCCATGTCGTAGAGGTGGCGCCAGGTGAGGATGCGCTCGCCGTCGGGCTTGGCGGTGGGCAGCTCGCGGGGATGGGCGCCCGTGGCGACGAGGACGACGTCGGCGCGCAGGCGCTGGTCGCCGATGGCGACGATGTGCGGGTCGACCAGGCGGGCCTCTCCGCTGATCACCTCCACGCCCTCCTTGACCAGGCGGGCGCGGGTGTCCTCGGACTGCGCCCGGGCCAGGCGTTTGATCCGGGAGTTCACCCGGTCGGTGTCCACCCCGACCGCTGCCTTGTCGTCGGTGCCGTGGATGTGGACGCCCAGGCTGGGTGACTCGCGTACGTACGTCCTGCGGGTGGACGTGGCGATCAGGCTCTTGGAGGGGACGCAGTCGGTGAGGACGCACGCGCCGCCGATGCCGTCGCGTTCCACCACCGTCACGTCCGCGCCGAGCTGCGCTGCGACCAGTGCCGCCTCGTAGCCCCCGGGACCGCCACCGATGATCACGACCTTCGTCACGCTGCCTCACTCCCTCTGCGGATGGTCCGCCACGCGCGTTGCCGGTCCGGGCGATATGCGGGCATGGCGGGGCACCACCTGGTTTTCTCGCTTCCTCCCATTGTCGGCCATGCCGACCGGGGGAAATAGCAGGCACCCCGGGCCGACCGGTCCTACGATGTTGCCCGTGTCCGTCTACGCCGCGTATGGAACGAACCTCGACCCCGGGCAGATGGCCCGGCGTGCTCCGCGCTCGCCCCTGTTGGCCACGGGCTGGCTGGAGGGATGGCGCCTGACCTTCGGTGAGTGCCTTCCCGCGCCGGGGGGCGCGCTGACGACCCTGGCCGAGGACTCCGGTCAACGGGTCTTCGTGGCGCTGTACGACCTCATGGAATGGGACGAACCCCACCTGGACTCCTGGGAGGGGGCCCTGGAGGAGCCGCGCAGAGGGCGTCCGTTGAGGGCGGTGGCGGGCGACGGAGAGGGGGAACCGCGCCGCAGGCGTCCGTTGAGGGCGGTGGCGGGCGACGGGCGGGCGTACAGGAGGATGACCGTGCGCGCCCGGACGGCCGACAGGGGCGTGGTGACGGCGTGGGCCTACGTGCTGGACGGCTACGAGGGCGGGATGCCCTCGGCCATACAGCTGGGCCAGCTCGCGGCCGCCGCCGAGAAGGCCGGGGCGCCCGACTGGTACGTGTCGGACCTGCTCGCCCGGGACTGCCTGCCCTCCGACCTGTGAATCCGGTGAGTTCGCGCGCGAGTTCCGCGAAGCGGGACACACGCACCCGTGTTCCGGATCATTCCGCCTACCCGGCTGTAGCATCCGTCGTGTGATGGAAAGAGAGCAGCGGCCGGAAACGACCGCCGAGGCGAAGGAGCTGGCATCCGGCTCCGCTCGCGAGCTGCTGTCCCGTGCCGGGGCTGACAGCTTCGACGCGCTGATGGTGCTCGGCTCGGGTTGGGCGGGCGCGGTGGACACGTTGGGCTCGTACGACATCGAGCTCGACGTGGCCGAGCTGCCCGGTTTCCACGTACCCACCGCCAGGGGTCACTCCCCCAAGGTCCGCAGCATGTGGGTGGGAGAGAAGCGGGTGGCCGTGTTCATGGGACGCGTTCACCTCTACGAGGGCTACGACCCCATGGAGGTCACCCACGCGGTGCGCACGGGCGTGGCCGCGGGAGCGGCGACCGTGGTGCTGACGGGCTCGGCCGGGTCGCTGCGCACCGACTTCGCCCCGGGGCAGCCCGTGGTGATCCGCGACCACATCAACCTGACCGCCCGGTCGCCGCTGACCGGCCCCTCGTTCGTGGACCTGACGGAGGCCTACAGCCCCAGGCTGCGGCAGGTCGTCCACGAGGTGGACGCGTCGCTGGCCGAGGGTGTGTACGTGTCCACGGTCGGACCGCAGATGCAGACCCCGTCGGAGCTGAAGGTGCTGCACCAGGCGGGCGCGGACCTGGTGGGCCGGTCGATCGCCCTGGAGGCCATCGCGGCCGTGGAGATGGAGGCCGAGGTGCTGGGACTGGCGATCATCAGCAACGACGCCGTGGGCGCGGTCTTCGAGCCCTTCGAGGCCGAACGCGCCCTGGACGTCGTCACACAGCGGGCGCGCAGGCTGGGCGAGTTGCTCAACAGGGTGCTCGACCAGGCCTGATTCCGCCCCTGTCTTCGTCTTCCCGCGCCTCGATGCGGCACCTCGTGCCGCGCGTCCCGTGTTGGGGCGCCTCCGACCGGACCACGCCGGTACCGGCGTGGCGAGCGTACACCCCGAGGCCATGGGGTGGACGGTACCGACAGCGGTCCGGCCGGAGGCAGTGCTTGCCCCGGTGTCCCACGTCGCGCGGAATCCCCGCAGATCCCGTTGGACTCGCGACCAGGACACCTTCTTCTTCTCGTTATTCAGTTGGACCGCGCGCGTCGCCCTCGGGGGAGGTTCCGGGTGGACGACCATCCGCGCGAAGTCCGTCCCGCCCGGAACCTTTCCCTTAGGCATGCCTTACCTAAGCAGAAGTCCGGGAGCGCGTCAACCCCCGCCCCGGAAACAGCGGACCCGGCCGCGCACACGAGGGGTGGGGCCGGGTCGGGTCCGGGGGAAACGGCGCTCAGGCCAGCAGGAACACCGCCACGAGGAGCACCGCGGTCGCGGCGATGACCACGATCACCTCCACGGGCACCATGGTCTGCGGCTCGTCCTCCGCACCCAGCGCGGCGGGCCCCGCCTCGTCCACGTCCCTGATCGGCCCGCTGAGCGGACGCGTCTTGTACCGCTCGGCGTCCTGGCGCAACTGCCGGGCGGCCAGGTCCACCGGCCGTGTCCCGGCCGGACCGTCGTCGCTGTCCGGGTCGAGGTAGCCCGAGTCGCGCCGCATGTTGTCGCGGACCCTCTGGCGCTTGGTCTCGCGCAGCGGCCAGGAGCGCACGATCTGCCCTGGGGTGTGCACCCGCAGGACGTCGGTGACGTCCACCCAGAGCACCGCGGCCCACGGCACGAACGTCTCGCGCAGGGGGTTGACCACCCTCAGGCCGCGCTCGGTGGAGACCACCCGCGGGCGCAGCCACACGAGGTAGACGACGGAGACCGTCGCGGCCAGCAGCGCGCCGGCGATCCAGGCCTGGCGGCCCTCGCCGCGCCAGGCCACGTCCAGCAGGAGCAGGGCCGCGACGACGATCCACACGATCGCCGCCACCCGTGTGGGGGTGGAGTAGTGGGCGGTGGGATTCGGACCGTCCATCAGGCGGTCGCCCACTTCAACCGCGCGAATCCGGGCTTGATGATCCCGTTGATCAGCGCCAGGCGCTCGTCGAAGGGCAGGAAGGCCGACTTCATGGCGTTGACCGTGAACCACTGCAGGTCGTCCCAGCCGTACCCGAAGGCCTCGGAGAGCCGGGCGAACTCCTCGGACAGGCTGGTGCCGCTCTGCAGGCGGTTGTCGGTGTTGACGGTGACGCGGAAGCGCAGGTCGTGCAGGAGCCCGATGGGGTGCCCCGCGATCGACTCGGTGGCCCCGGTCTGCACGTTGGAGCTGGGGCACATCTCCAGCGGTACCCGCTTGTCGCGCACGTACTGGGCCAGGCGTCCCAGTCGGGGCGCGCCGTTCTCCTCCACGGTGATGTCGTCGATGATGCGCACGCCGTGGCCCAGGCGGTCGCACCCGCACCACTGGAGGGCCTCCCAGATGGACGGGAGCCCGAACGCCTCACCCGCGTGGATGGTGAAGTGGAAGTTCTCGCGGCGCAGGTACTCGAACGCGTCCAGGTGGCGGGTGGGCGGGTTTCCCGCCTCGGCGCCCGCGATGTCGAACCCGGACACGCCCTCGTCGCGGTAGCGGACCGCCAGCTCGGCGATCTCCGACGAGCGCGCGGCGTGCCGCATGGCGGTGACCAGTTGCCCGGTACGAATGGCGTGTCCCCGGTCGGAGGCGCGCTTCTCGCCCAGCTCCAGGCCCTCCTGGACGGCCTCGACGACCTCCTCCAGGGTGAGCCCGGACTCCAGGTGCTGTTCGGGGGCGTAGCGCTGCTCGGCGTAGACCACACCGTCGGCGGCCAGGTCCTCGGCGGCCTCGGCGGCGACCCGCACGAGGGCGTCACGGGTCTGCATGACCGCCGTGGTGTGCGTGAACGTCTCCAGGTAGCGCTCCAGCGAGCCGGAGTCGGAGGCCTCGCGGAACCACCGGCCCAGCTCCTCCGGGTCGTAGGTGGGAAGGCCGGTGTACCCGGTCTCCCTGGCCAGTTCCACGACGGTGGCGGGACGCAGTCCGCCGTCGAGGTGGTCGTGCAGGAGCACCTTCGGCGCCCGCCGGATCTGTTCGGCTGTGAGTGGCTGGTTCATGGATTCAGGATGCCACCAGCCCGGGAGGAGCCCCGCCACGCCGGAGCGAAGTTGCCGAAAATCCGGTAGGTGCCGGTCAGGGCGCGCACGGTTCGGCGGCGTGGAGCCTCCCCGGCCCCGGGGGCGGGTGCGGCCGGTTCAGGCCAGCGCCTCCTCGCCGTCCCTGCGGCCGTCACGGCGGAGGCCCTCCCACAGCGCCGTCAGGGCGGTGGTGGCCATGAAGCGGGTGCCCGTACCGATGGCGCGCTCGTCCACGTCGAAGGTGCCCCGGTGCAGGTCCAGCATGGGGCCGCTCCAGTCCGGGGAGTGGGTGCCCAGGCGGGCCAGCGCACCGGGGACGTGCTCCAGGTACCAGGCGAAGTCCTCACCGCCCAGGCTCTGCGGGGTGGAGGCCGCCGCCTCGGAGCCCAGGGCCAGGGTGACCGCCTCGCGCATGAGGTCGACGCTGGACGACTCGTTGATGGTGGGTGGAACGCCCCGGCGGTAGGTCACCTCGGCCTCGGCTCCGTAGGCGGAGGCCACCGACTCCACCAGGCCCTTGACGATGTCGGGGGCCGAGTGCCAGGCCTCGTCCTCCAGGCAGCGCACGGTGCCCTCGGCGACGGCGTCGTCGGGGATGACGTTGGGCGCCGACCCCGCGCTGATGCGCCCCCACACCAGGCTGAACCCGGCCCGGGGATCGATCCGCCGGGACAGCGCGGCGGGCAGTTCGGTGACGACCTTGCCCAGGGCGTAGACGAGGTCGGAGGTCAGGTGCGGACGGGCGGTGTGCCCTCCCGGACCCGACAAGCGCACCATGAGCTGGTCGCAGGCGGCGGTGATGCCGCCCGTGCGCAGCCCGACCCGGCCGACCATCAGACGGGGGTCGCAGTGCAGGGCGAAGATGCGGTCCACCCCCTCCAGGGCCCCCGCGTTGACCACCTCCACGGCGCCGCCCGGCAGTTCCTCGGCCGGCTGGAAGATGAGCCGGACCCGGCCGGGCAGCGCGCCCGCCCGCTCCAGCTGGGCGAGGAAGACCCCCGTCGCCAGCAGGACCGTGGTGTGCACGTCGTGTCCGCAGGCGTGTGCGACCCCGGGCACGGTGGAGCGGTAGGGGACGTCCTTCTCGTCGGTCAGGGGCAGGGCGTCGATGTCGGCGCGCAGGGCGACCACGGGACCGGCTCCGGAACCGATGTCGCAGACCAGGCCGGTGCCCTGTGGCAGCTCCTGGGGTTTCAGGCCGACGTCGCGTAGGCGCTCGGCGATGCGCCCGGTGGTGCGGTGCTCGGCGAAGGCGAGTTCGGGGTGCATGTGGAGGTCCCGGCGGAAGCCGCTCAGATCCCGCCCATGGCGCGCCAGGAAAGCGGTCAACTGCTCTGGCAGGTCATGTCCCTGCATGCGAGGGTCCCCTCTTCTCCACGTCTACCGCGCGCCGGCTCCGTCGCCGACGCCGACCTGCGCGCGGGTGGGACCGCCGTGGAGCTCGGCGGCGAGCATGTCCACGACGTCGTCGAGGGAACCGCCCTCGGCGATGACCGCGCGCTGACGTTCGTAGGAGGCACCCTTGTCCAGGATCTCGGAGATCAGGTCAAGGTCCTCGGCACAACCCAGGCGGGCCGCGACCGGTCCCAGCTCGCGGACCAGCTCGTACAGGTCGTCACGCAGCGGAACGGTGGTTCCGTGCGAGTCCGTGATGACACGAGCGTCGAGTCCGTAGCGGGTGGCACGCCACTTGTTGTCCTTCACCACCCAGGACGGCGGGCTGGGCAGCCCGTACCCGCGGTCGAGTTGGTGATCGAACAACTCCACCAGGCTCTGGGAGAGAGCGGCGGCCATTCCCACCTCGCGCAGGGTGGGAATCCCGTCGAACATCCGGATCTCGATGGTGCCGAAATCAGGGTGCGGACGGATGTCCCACCACACTTCCTTGATAGAGGCGATGGTACCCGCCCTGAGAAGCGTTTCGAGGTATTCCTCGAAAGCCGCCCAGTGCGGCAGGTTCGGCGGCGGCCCGGAGGTGGGGAGGGCACCGAAGACGACGGACCGGGTGGAGGCCAGCCCGGTGTCGTGGCCGCCCCAGAAGGGGCTGGAAGCGGTCAGGGCCAGGAAGTGCGGCAGGTACCTCGTCAGGGCGTTGACCATCGGCATGGCCTTGTCCCTGTTCCGCACCCCCACGTGGACGTGGACGCCGCAGGTCAGGATGCGCCGGGCCAGCCACTGCATCTGCTCGACCAGCTCCCCGTAGCGCTTTCCGGGGCTGAGCTCCTGGTCCCGCCAGTCGTCGATGGGATGGGTTCCGGAGCAGGTCAGCGTGGTCCCCCAGGGCGCCAGGACCTCACGCATCCGGTCGACGTTGCCGCTCAGGTCGTTCCTGGCCTCCTCGACGGTCTCGCAGATCCCGGTCACGACCTCCACCTGGGACTGCATGAGTTCGTGGCGCAGCGGAGGAGCCGACCCCTGCGCACTGAGCCCGGGCAGTTCGGAGAGGAGTTTCTGCGCCTCCTGCCTCAAGTGCCGACTGCGCTGGTCGACGAGCTGGAGCTCCCACTCCACGCCGATCGTCGCACGCTCGGACGAGTTGAACGCAATTCCCATCTGCCCTCCGAGGGGTGTTTGCCGACCGCCGCGGCCGACGCACCGTCGCGCCCCGGAGAACCGGCTAACCGGCTAACCGGGACAGAGAAGGACTACCCGCCACGCACTACGCACATACGGGGTAATCGCCTCGCATAAGGCGAATTCCATGGAAATAATTTCTGTTTACGCGCCACCGGCCGGGCCGGTCACCCGCGGCCGCCGGTGCGGCGGCGCAGCGCCCACGCCACGGCGCCGGCCGCGCCCGCCGCTCCCAGCAGGGAGAACGTCCCGGCGAGCGCGCGTCCGGCCCACAGGTGCCCGGCCCGCTCCCGCCCGGGGGCGGGCGGGGGCGGTACGGGCCGGGTCCAGTCCATCCCGGTCTCCTCCGGCAGCGGAATCGAGCCGGTGTAGGGCGGCGGCATCGGCAGCCAGGTGGCCGTCCACGCCGCGCTGAACAGGACCAGGCGCATCACCAGGTTGATCCACACCAGCAGCCCCACCAGGACGGCGAAGGAGGCGTAGACGGGGTTGGTGAGCGTCCCGGCCAGCAGCACCGCGGCCACGGCCTTGAGGACCTCGAAGCCGACCGCGCCCAGCAGGGAGCCCCGCCACATCATCCGGGTCGGCCGGCCGCTGCCCGACAACAGCGTGAAGGCCAGCATGAAGATCCCCATGTTGACGCACACGGCGATCACCAGGGCCAGGGCGCGCAGGGACAGGTTGGCCAGGAGGGAGTCGTCCAGGCCCACCAGCGACAGCAGCCACTGCGTGGCGGCCTGCGCGACGCTGGTGAGGGCCACGGTGACGAGCAGGGCCACGCCCAGGCCCAGCATGACCAGCAGGTCCACCGCCTTGCGCAGAAAGACGTTCGGGCCCTCGCGGAGGCTCTTCAGCCAGATGGAGTGCAGGGCCTCGCGCAGCGACGACACCGCGTTCAGACCCGCGTAGAGCAGGCCGAGCAGGCCGAGGACGCTCGCGCCCACGCGCGCCTGGGAGATCTGTTCGACGGGCAACTGGTCGGACAGTCCGGGCAGTACGTCGTCCAGTGCCTGCTGGAGGTAGTCGCCGGCCTCGACCTGCACGGCCGCCAGGTAGCCGACCGCGGCGAAGGCCAGCGCCAGCATCGGGAAGAAGGACAGGAAGGCGAAGTAGGTGACCGCGCCGGCGAGCTGGTTGCCGTTGCGGTCGGCGTAGCGCGCGTAGGCGCGCACCACGTGGTCGAGGGAGGGGCTGCGCCGACGCAGCTCCCAGTACACGTCCATGGCCATGTTCTGGTAGTGCCGGGCCGTGTCCCCGGCCCGGTCCAGCACTGTGGCCAAGACCACTCCCCCGTTCTGCCTGTCGCGTGTCCCGCCCGAGGGCCGCCGGGCGGCCCCGGAACCGTCGTCGGTGGACCGCAACCCTAGCCGCGCCGCGATCCGCCTACGAAACCTCCACGCCGAGCGCTTTCCGGGCCCTCACGGACCAGGGCGAAGCCCTACACGGGGGGTGATCCCGGGCACGCCCCGGGCTTGGGCACACTTGGGGAAGCGGAGTCATCCGGGGAGGGGGACGTCGGTGGGTGGCACGGGGGTGCGGCTGCGTGCCGTGTTGGGCGTGCGTTCGGCGGGTCCTCGGGGGGCGTGGCCCCGACGGGAACCGGACGCCGACGCCCTGCGCCGGGGTTTCCGGACGCGGTTCGGCGTACCGCCCGCCGGGGTGTGGCACGCGCCCGGGCGGCTGGCGGTCATGGGCGAGCACACCGTGGCCAGCGGAGGTGCCGGGCTGTACGTCGCCCTGCCGTGGGGCGTGACGGCGGCCGTCGGCCCCGCGCCGGACCCCGGCGTGCACGTGGCGACGCTCAACGGCCCGCTGCGCCCCCGGGAGACGGCGGCGCGGGCCGTCGCGCGGGCCGTGTCCGAGGCCCGCCGGGCGGGCGTCCTGGGGGCCGGCACGGGGATGCGCGTCGTCCTGGGCGCGAACCTGCCCGAACACGCCTCCCTCGGCTACACGGCCGCCGTGGGGGCCGCGGTGGCGCTGGCCCTCACCGACCTGGACGGCGCTCCCCCGCCGGAGGGCCGCACCGCCGACGAGCGGGTGTCCCTGGCGGCCAGGCCCGGATGCGCGGTCCGGGTGAACCTGAGGAGCATGCGCACCACCGTGCTGCCGTTCGACCTCGCCGGGGAGGGGCTGCGGCTGGTGGTGGTGGACACCGGCGCCCTGCCCCGACGCGACCTGCGCACGGTCCGCTCGGCCGAGCTGGAGCGCGCCCAGGAGGTCCTGGGGCCGTTGCGCTCGGTCCAGGACCTGCCCGGATCGCTGCGGAGGCTGCCGGATCCCGTACTGCGCCGCAGGGTGGAGTACGCGGTCACCGAGGTGCACAGGCTCAACGCGGCGGTCGGGCTGCTGCGTGCCGGGCGGCCCGGGGAGACCGGCCCCGTACTGTCCGCGTCCCACCTGTCCCTGCGCCGGTTCGGACTGCCCACACGTGAGGCGGAGCTGGCCGTGGAGACCGCCGCGCGGGCCGGGGCGCGCGGGGTACGGATGTCCGGCTGGGCGGGCACGGTGCTGGCCCTGGCCGCCGAGGAGCGGGTGGACGGCATCGGGGAGGCCCTCGCCACGGAGTTCGGCGCCATGGGCTGGGTGCCGCCGCGGGTACGCACCGCCGTGCCCTCCGCGGGCGCCCACCGGCTGCGCTGAGCCCCGCCCCCGTCGGCCGCCCCGTTCCCGCCGCCTCAGGGGTCCGAACCGGGACATACCTTGAACCTCGCTACCCTTTTCGCGATCACACCGGGTGGAAGTAGCGACGAGGCGATCCACGGCGCTGAACAGATGGGCGATGCGATGGCTGACCGACGGGACCGGGGGAGGACCGGCCGCACCGGTGAACACGACAGACAGGGCGTGTTCCGGCGCGGTGGCTCCCCGGGCCGACCCGACGAGTTCGAGAGGCTCTACCGTTCGCGTGAGTCGGAGCGGCGGACGGTCGGTGAGACGCGCCGGCTCCCCAACGCCGGAGACGCGCCCCCGTCCCGGCCGCACAGGCCCCGGCGGCGCACCCACAGCGCCGGACGCGAGTACGACGGGCGCGGTATCGGGCGCCGTCAGAAGGAGCGCCGCCGCAGACGGGCCACCACGGTCCTGGTGACCGTGCTGGTGCTGCTCCTGGTGCTCCCCCTCGGGTTCTACCTGTACGCGGACTCGCGCCTGCAGCGGGTGGAGGCCCTGCTGGACTACGAGGGGCGTCCGGACGGGCAGCCCGGCACGACCTACATGGTCGTCGGCTCCGACAGCCGCGACGGTCTGGACGAGGACCAGATGCGGGAACTGGCCACCGGCTACGCCGAGGGCCGCCGGACCGACACCATCATGGTGCTCTACGTCCCCGACGACGGCGACCCCACCATCGTCAGCGTCCCCCGCGACTCCTACGTGCCCCTCGCCGTCCCCGGCTACGCCGACAACAAGATCAACGCCGCCTTCGCCGGTGCCGTGTGCGGCGCGGACGAGGCGGGCGAGGAGGTCTGCGGCGGCCCCGCTCCCCTCGTGGAGACCTTCGAGCGCGCGTCCGGCGTGCACATCGACCACTACGTGGAGATCGGCATGGGCGGTTTCGTCGACATCGTGGACGCGATCGGCGGCGTCGAACTGTGCCCCGAGGAGCCCATGGCCGACCCCAAGGCCGGGCTGGACATCGAGGCGGGCTGCCAGCGGATGGACGGCGGCACCGCCCTGGGCTACGTGCGCACCCGCGCCACCCCCCGCGCCGACCTGGACCGCATCGCGCGCCAGCGCGAGTTCTTCTCCGCACTGGTCCAGGAGGCCAGCGCGCCCTCCACGCTGTTCAACCCCTTCCAGTCCGTCCCGCTGGTGCTCGCGGGCACCGACACGTTCATGGTGGACGAGGGCGACAAGCTGCGGCACCTGGCCGGCATGCTCCTGGCGATGCGCGGCGGCACCCGGACCACCGCGATCCCCGTGGGCGGCACCCCGACCCTGGACGGCGTCGGATCGGTGGTGGTCTGGGACGAGGCCCGCTCCGAGGAGATGTTCGCCGCCATGCGCGCCGGGGAGCCGATCCCCGACAGCGCCTTCCAGGAGTAGGCCCGAGGACGCCGCACCGGGAAGGTGGTGCCCCGCCGTTCGGGCGGGGCGCCACCGCGGCGCACGCGGGCGGAGGGGCCCGGACAAAGTCGAAGGGCCCGTCGCCGAAGCGACGGGCCCTTCTTCGTGACGTTCCGTACTGTGCGCGCCTACCCCCCAGCGGGCGCACGGCCGGCACGTCGGTCCTTGTGGCAGAGGGGCGGGAAACCCGCTCTGGCCTGCCGGTTCTCACCGGCACTTCTCCACAATAGGTCAAAGTTCTCTTAAGGTGCGAATCCAACCCACGTGGTCTATGTCGCACCCGTGGACCACACCGGTCATCCGGTCTTGTCATCCTCCCACCACCGTCCCGCGTATGTACGCCGAACACGGTGAACACGCCGGAAAACTTCGTGGGTCGCGATCGCCCAAAACCCCACGAACAAGGCGTTCCAGGCTTCTCACCCCTCCGTTCGGGCCGGACACGACGACGCCCGGGCGCCTCCTCGCGAAGACGCCCGGGCGTGGCTCACGTCTGACCGGACCGTCGGCTCAGGGTGACCAGGGCCACCCGGATCGGGCCGCGGGACTCAGCCCAGGCGCTTGGAGAGGTTCTCGTCCAGGGCGGCGAGGAACTGCTCGGTGGTCAGCCACTCCTGGTCACCGCCGACCAGCAGCGCGAGGTCCTTGGTCATCTGACCGCCCTCGACGGTCTTGACGACGACGTCCTCCAGGGTGTTGGCGAACTCGACGACCTTCGGGGTGTTGTCCAGCTTGCCCCGGTGCTCCAGGCCGCGGGTCCACGCGTAGATGGAGGCGATCGGGTTGGTCGAGGTGGGCTTGCCCTGCTGGTGCTGGCGGTAGTGACGGGTCACCGTGCCGTGGGCGGCCTCGGCCTCGACCGCGCTGCCGTCGGCGGTGCGCAGGACGGAGGTCATCAGGCCCAGGGAGCCGAAGCCCTGCGCGACCGTGTCGGACTGCACGTCGCCGTCGTAGTTCTTGCAGGCCCAGACGTAGCCGCCCTCCCACTTGAGCGCGGCGGCGACCATGTCGTCGATGAGGCGGTGCTCGTAGGTCAGGCCCGCGGCGTCGAAGCGCTCCTTGAACTCGGCGTCGAAGATCTCCTGGAACACGTCCTTGAACATGCCGTCGTAGGACTTGAGGATCGTGTTCTTGGTGGACATGTAGACCGGGTAGTTGCGGTCCAGGCCGTAGTTCAGGCTCGCGCGCGCGAAGTCCTCGATGGACTTGCGGAAGTTGTACATGCCCATCGCGACGCCTCCCTCCTCGGGGAAGTTCGCGACCTCGAACTCGACCGGCTCGCTGCCGTCGGCCGGGGTGTAGGTCATGGTGACCGTGCCCGGGCCGGGCACCTTGAAGTCGGTGGCCTTGTACTGGTCACCGTGGGCGTGACGGCCGATGATGATCGGCTGGGTCCAGCCGGGGACCAGGCGGGGCACGTTCTCGCAGATGATGGGCTCGCGGAAGACGACACCGCCGAGGATGTTGCGGATGGTGCCGTTGGGCGAGCGCCACATCTTCTTGAGGCCGAACTCCTCGACCCGGGCCTCGTCCGGGGTGATGGTGGCGCACTTGACGCCGACGCCGTACTCCTTGATGGCGTTGGCGGCGTCGACGGTGATCTGGTCGTCGGTGCGGTCGCGCTCCTCGATGCCCAGGTCGTAGTACTTCAGGTCGATGTCGAGGTAGGGGAGGATCAGACGGTCCTTGATGAAGGACCAGATGATCCGGGTCATCTCGTCACCGTCGAGTTCGACTACGGGGTTCTCGACCTTGATCTTGGCCATGGCTGTGTGGCTGTCCCTTCAGTCTTCGCTACCGCCTCGTGCGGCGGAGACCGGCGGCCGGTTCGTGGCCGGAGCCGGTCCGCACGCGCGGCAATCACCTGGTCCCGCCCGGGGTCCGTGCTCCCCGGGGAGGCGGTGGCTGGTCAGTGTCGCGATATCTCGACGTCAAGCTTATTCGACGCCTAGGAGGAGAGTTGCGGCGCCACCCATGCCAGCACGATCAGCAGGACCGCGAGGGCGACCAGGGTGAGCAGATCGATCCAGCGGCGGCGCACGGCGAGCATGCCGATCCAGTCCTTGGGCAGGAAGAGCCGGAAGACCGCCGCCAGCAGCAACGCGCCCGCGATGATCGCCGGGCCGCGCTTGAAGTGGGCCGCGGCGACGACCACGATCCCCGCTGCGAGCGCCGACATGACGAGGAGGTACGGCACCTGGGAGAGCCAGTACGGCACCTTCGGCCGCACCGGGTGCTCTCCGGTGCCCGTGTCGTCCACGGTCCCGGCCGGTTCCCTGTCCTCCTCGCCGCGGCCCTCGTCGGACCCATGCCCGTCGTGGACCGCCCCCTCCGGAGTCCTCTCCTCCGAAGCGCCCTCGTCCGCGTCCGCCAAATCCGCCTGCTCCGCCTTGTCCACCGCGTCCCGACCCGTTCGGTTACGAATTGCTTGGCCGCCTCGCGGCTCGTTCACGATCTTTCCCGGAACTGGCACAGACCGGCCACCCGTTGAAGACGGACCGTCCGAAACCGAACACCGCTCCGGAGGCTCATGTCCTGAGGGTTTTCGGCGCCGCACGGGGAGCGTGGGCCGCCCGTCCGGGAGAGACGCGCCCATTGTAATGATCCCTGTCGCCGAAGCCCCAGGGCTCACAGAAACGGACCCGCCCTTAGCCGGACCCACGGGCGACCGTTTCCCGTTTCCGGTGCGGCCACAGAGCCGTATTCCTGCGTCTTGTCCCCCTAACTCCGGAGTAAGCGCGTAGAACGCGTACCACCCGGGTAACCAAGCTGGAGATGAGTGCACCGGTGAGCGAGGACCACCCCCATGAAGCCCACTCGACGCGCAGACCGATCCGCCACCCCCCGACAGCCGTCCCTCCACCACCGTCGCCCGCACCCCCACCGGCAGCGCCACCCCAGCCCGGGAGGAACCACCGTGGACGGGCCCTACCTCCGGATAGAAGAGACCGGGGACATCCGCCAGCTCGCCGGTGAGGTCACCACGATCGGCCGTGGAGAGGGCGCGGACATCCGGCTCGGCGATCCGAGCGTCTCCCAGCTGCACGCCGAACTGGTCCGCCGCGGCCCCTACGTCTACGTGGTCGACCTGGGACTGTCCCGCAACGGGACCCGGGTGAACGGCCGCCCCATAGCCCGCCGTGTCCTGGAGGAGGGCGACGTGGTGACCTTCGGCACCGCCCGCTGCCGGGCCGGCGGACTCCCCCGGGAGCAGATCAGCCCCGACATCGAGCTGCGCCGCGGCTCCGCCCCCGAACTCACCCGCCGCGAGCTGGACGTGCTCACCGCGCTGTGCCAGCCCGCGCTGTCGGAGGAGGCCTTCGTCGCCCCCGCCACCGCCCGCGACATCGCGGAGGCGCTGGTGGTCACGGAGGCGGCGGTCAAACAGCACCTGCTGCGGCTGTACCAGAAGTTCCGCATCCCCGAGGGACAGAACCGCAGGACCCGGCTGGCCAACGAGGTCGTGGCCCTGGGCCTGGTCCGGCCGATGCCGCTGGGCGGATCGGCCCGCAAGGCCAGCTGAGCGGACGGACCGGGCGGAGCGCGCGGCCCCGCCGGCGGAGGGAGGGGTAGGCGGTACGGGGACTCCCGTGCCGCCCGCCATGCCCCAGCGTGCCCGCTCCGGGACCGTCCGCCGCCCCGGGGCGGGCCGGGGGCGTTGCCGGTGTGAACCAGGAGGTCCTCCTCGCGATGATCCTGCCCCCGGCGGCGCTGCCGGCGGTCGAGAGTGCCGCCAGGAGCGGGATCATCCGGTGAGGGTCCCCGGTCGGTGCCCCTAGCGGGCGGCGGCCTGGCGTTCGGCGGCCTCCACCACGTTGACCAGGAGCATCGCCCGGGTCATCGGACCCACGCCGCCGGGGTTCGGGGACAGGTGCCCGGCCACCTCGGCCACGTCGGGCACGACGTCGCCGACCAGCCCGGACTCGGTACGGGAGACACCGACGTCCAGGACGGCCGCACCCGGCTTGACCATGTCCCTGGTGACCAGCCCGGGCACACCGGCACCGGCGACGATGATGTCGGCGCGGCGCGTGTGCTCGGCGAGGTCGCGGGTGCCCGTGTGGCACAGGGTGACGGTGGCGTTCTCCGACCGGCGGGTCAGGAGCAGGCCGAGGGGGCGGCCCACGGTCACGCCGCGCCCGAGCACGACCACCTCGGCGCCCTTGAGCGGCACGTCGTAGCGGGTGAGCAGCTCCACGATGCCGCGCGGGGTGCACGGCAGCGGAGCATCCTGCATCAGCACCAGCCTGCCGAGGTTGGAGGGCTGGAGGCCGTCGGCGTCCTTGCCGGGGTCGATCAGGCCCAGCACCCGGTTCTCGTCCAGGCCCCTCGGCAGCGGCAGCTGCACGATGTAGCCGGTGCAGGCCGGGTCCTCGTTCAGCTCGTGGACGGCCCGCTCCACGTCCTCCTGCGTGGCGTCGGCGGGCAGGTCACGGCGTATGCTCGCGATGCCCACCTGCGCGCAGTCGCGGTGCTTCCCGCGCACGTAGGTGTGGCTGCCCGGGTCGTCGCCGACCAGCACCGTGCCCAGGCCGGGGGCGACCCCCTGGTCGTGCAGTTTCGCCACCCGCTCGGAGAGCTCCTCGCGGATGGACTTCGCGACGGCCTTGCCGTCCAGAACGGTCGCGCTCATTCTCTGCTCCTCGCTCAGTGGAAGAAGTGCCGGGTGCCGGTGAGGTACATGGTCACCCCGGCGGCCTTGGCCGCGGCGGTGACCTCCTCGTCGCGGACCGACCCGCCGGGCTGGACGACGGCGCGGACTCCCGCCTCGGTGAGGATCTCCAGACCGTCCGGGAAGGGGAAGAAGGCGTCGCTGGCCGCGACGGAGCCGGTGACCCTCTCGCCCGCGCGCGTGACCGCCAGGCGCGCGGAGTCCACGCGGTTGACCTGGCCCATGCCCACGCCCACGGTGGCGCCGCCGGAGGCCAGCAGGACGGCGTTGGACTTGACCGCGCGCACGGCCCTCCAGGCGAAGGCCAGGTCGGCCAGGGTGGCCTCGTCGGCGGCCTCGCCGGTGGCCAGGGTCCAGGTGGAGGGGTCGTCGCCGGGGGCGTCGATCGCGTCACGGGACTGCACCAGCAGACCGCCGCTGATCTGGTGGTCCTCCATGCGCGTGTCGGATCCGGAGCCCCCGGCCACGAGCAGGCGGATGTTCTTCTTGCGGCTGAGGACCTCCACGGCCGCGGGTTCGAAGGCGGGGGCGACGACGACCTCGGTGAAGATCTCCGCGATCTGCCCCGCGAGCTCCTCGCCGACCGGGCGGTTGGTGGCGATCACCCCGCCGAAGGCCGACACCGGGTCGCAGGCGTGCGCCCTGCGGTGGGCCTCAGCGTTGTCCGCGCCGACCGCGATCCCGCACGGGTTGGCGTGCTTGACGATGGCCACGCACGGCTCGTCGAAGTCGTGGGCGGCGCGCAGCGCGGCGTCGGCGTCCACGTAGTTGTTGTAGGACATGGCCTTGCCGTGCAGCTGCTCGGCTCCGGCGAGGCCGGTCTCCGGTGCGTCCGCCAGGGTGTACAGCGCCGCCTTCTGGTGCGGGTTCTCGCCGTAGCGCAGGACGTCCTTACGGCTGTAGGCGACGCCGACGAAGCCGGGCCAGCCCGACTCGGCGGCCTCCTCGTCGGGGGCGTAGAGGGCCGAGAACCAGCCGGCGACGGCCGCGTCGTAGGCGGCGGTGTGCCGGAAGGCGAGCCCGGCCAGGCGCTTGCGCTGCTCCAGGGTGAACCCGCCGTCGCGGACCGCCTCCAGGACGGCGTCGTAGCCGCCCGGGTCGACCACGACCGCGACGCTGCCGTGGTTCTTGGCCGAGGCACGCACCATGGCGGGGCCGCCGATGTCGATCTTCTCGATGCAGTCGGCCTCGGAGGCGCCCGAGGCGACGGTGTCCCGGAAGGGGTAGAGGTTGACCACGACCAGGTCGAAGGGGGCGATGCCCAGCTCCTTGATCCTGGCGACGTGCTCGGGGTTGCCCTGGTCCGCGAGGAGTCCGGCGTGCACGGAGGGGTGCAGGGTCTTGACCCGGCCCTCCATGATCTCGGGGAAGCCGGTGACGTCCTCCACGGGGGTGACGGGGATGTCGGCGGCGCGCAGCCGCGCCGCGGTGGATCCGGTGGAGACGACCTCCACCCCGGCCTCGGCCAGGCCGATGCCCAGCTCCTCCAGGCCGGTCTTGTCGTAGACGCTGATCAACGCACGCCTGATGGCCTGCTGGGTCACCGGTTCTCCTTCGTGTCGGTCGCGTCGGCGACGCTCTGCTCGGTGCGGCCGAACCGCACCTGTCTGCCGTCGATGGTCCAGCCCTCGCGGGCGAGCCTGCCGACCGTGTCGACCAGCATCCTCCGCTCCACGCCCTTGATGCGCTCGTGGAGGCTGGACTCGTCATCGTCGTCCTCGACGGGGACCGCCACCTGGTCGATGATCGGCCCGGAGTCGACGCCCTCGTCGAGGAAGTGGATGGTGGTGCCGGTGATGCGGACACCATGGGCGAGCGCGTCGCGGACGGCGTGCGCGCCGGGGAAGGAGGGCAGCAGGGCCGGGTGGATGTTGACCGCCGGGTGGCTGCCGATGACGGCGGGGCCGAGGATGCGCATGAACCCCGCGGAGACCACCAGGTCGGGGCGGTGCTCGCTGATGCGGTCGGCCATGGCCGCGTTCCACCGGGAGCGGTCGGTGTAGTCGCGGAAGGGGACGACGAACGTGGGCACCCCGGCCTCCTCGGCCAGTTCGACGCCGCGGGTCCCCTCGCGGTCGGAGCCGACGGCGACGACGCCCGCCCCGTATCCGGGGTCCTTGGACGCCTCCAGCAGGGCGGCCATGTTGCTGCCCGTGCCCGATATGAGGACCACCACTCGCGCGGACAATGCTTCTCCCATGTGTAGAGAACGGTGCGGGAGACCTCTCCCGCGTCCGGGGGCGCCGGGGGACGGCGCAGCATCCGGATCTCGCCTACGCCCGGTTCGGGCCCCGGGCTCGTGCCGGGCCGCGCCGAAGGCGTCGCTTGGGCAAGCGGCGGACGGGATGCTCGGCCCGTCCGCGTTCTCACCCTATCGGGCCAGGTAACGTCTACCCACGGGGAGTGGGGGTTTGTCCCGCCTGTGACGGGGGTCTCGGTGGCCTGCGCCGGCGGGCCCCGGTGGGCCTCCACCGGCCCCGAGACGACGGACACCGGGTACCCTCCGCGGAAGCGGACCACGGCGCCCCGGCGGGGCGTCCCGAAGGAGTGAGACTTGACCGACAACAGCCCGGAGCCGCGAGCCGACGGCCAGCCGCCCAGAGCCGAACGGGGCGGCCTGTGGGGCCTGTTCCTCGGCGCGGCCGGCCTGCTACTCCCTCCGTACGGGGTCGTGCTGTCCGTGTTCGGCGTCGTGCAGGGCTTTCGCGCGCGGCGGACCGCGCGGGCCAACCGGACCGACGCGCCAGGCGCGCTGTTGAGCATGGCCGTGGGCGTGCTGGGGATCGTGGTGTCGCTGGCGCTGGTCTCGGTCGCCGTGGTGTACCAGGAGCAGATGGCGCAGTACCGGGACTGCTCGGCCCGCGCGCACACGGTGTCCAGCCAGGAGGAGTGCGACGAGGCGTGGGAGTCCTCCACCGGGCTTCCGCCCACGGTGGTCCTCAGCTGACGGGGCCCGTCCGGGGGGCCTGGTCCCCCGGCGGCGTGTGAGGGGCGGTGGGAGTTCTCCCGCCGCCCCTTCGGCGTGTCCGCGGAGGGCTCCTGACGGGAGCGGATGTGGCGCTGGTTTTCCGGTCACCTCCCGGACGGGGGAACGGCTGTTTCACAAGGGTCGAACGCGCCCCAAGGGACTACACTTGGTATGCAATCAATTACTAAAGGTATGGCATCGTCTGCGCGGAGAGGACTCGATGGACACCGACACCCCCGGCTCGTCCGGACCGGAACTCAGGGAGTACACGGCACTGCTGCGTCGCCGCTGGCGGCTGGTCGGCGCCGGTGCGCTCGGTGGCCTGGTCCTCTCCACCGCCGCGGTGCTCGGTCTCCCCTCCACCTACACCTCCGTCACCGCCGTCCAGGTCCAGCCCAGCGGGATGGGCGAGTTCACCGGCGAGCGCTCCGGGCGCCTGTCGGGGGACGTCAACCTGGACACCGAGGCGCAGGTCCTGGTGTCGGACCGGGTGTCGTCCGTCGTGGCCGAGGAGCTGTCCGGGAGGGGGCCCGCGCCCGACACCGGCGAGTTGCGCGAGCACGTGGACGTGAGCGTGCCCCCCAACAGCAACGTGCTGGAGATCGGCTACTCCGCCGGAACCCCGGAGGACGCCCGCGCGGGCGCGCGGGCCTACGCCGACGCCTACCTCGACATGCGCCGGGCCCGGGTCGAGGACCTGATCGACAGCCGGCTGGAGGCACTGCGCGGCGAGCAGGAGAACCGCTACGAGGCCCTGGCCGAGGCCGCCTCCGAGGAAGGCTCCGGGGACGGCCCCTCCCCTGGGGCGAGCGCGCGGGTCGAGGCGCTGCGACAGGAGCTCACCGAACTGGGCAACGAGGTCGGCCCGCTCAGCGCGCTGCGGGAGACCGTCCGGCCCGGACGGGTCATCACCCCGGCCGGCCTCCCGGAGCGCGCCAGCAGCCCGGTACCCGCCCTGTGGCTGGTCGGCGGCGCCGCGCTGGGACTGGTGGCGGGTCTGCTCGCGGCCGTGGTCCGCGACCGCCTGGACCCGCGCCTGCACGACACCGAGGACACCGCCCGGACCAGCGCGCTCCCGGTGCTGCTCGACCTGTCCGTCCGCGTACGGCCGGGTGACCGCTCCCCCGGGCTGCTGGACGACGGCGACGCGCGGGGCCAGCGGGTCAACGAGTTCGCGCACCTGGTGCGCGCCCGCCTCCGCTCCGGGCCCGCCCCCGCGACGCCGGGGGCCGCCGGGGCCTCCGGAGGGGCCGGGGCGCCGGGGGACGCCGAGGAGGAGTCCGCCGGCCGCGTCCTGCTCGTCACCGCGACCACCCCGGGCCGCGCCGGCGCCGCGGCCGCCGTGAACCTGTCAGCCGCCCTGGCGCGCACGGGGTCGGAGGTGCTGCTGGTGTGCGCGGACCCGCGCGCCGACGCCGTCGGCGAGCTGTTGGGCCTGCCTGAGGGGCCCGGCCTGGCCGAGGCGCTGCTGGAGGGTGAGGACCCCGCGGACCTGGAGGTGCGCCCCGACGCGGCGCCCCGCCTGCGGGTCCTGCGGTACGGGGCCCCGGGGCTGAACGCGCCGGTGCAGGGCACCGCCATGCCGGGACTGCTGCGGCTGCTGCGCGCGAACGTCGAGTACGTGGTGGTCTCCGCCGCCCCGGCGAGCGAGCGCGCCGACGTGCACGCCCTGGCCGGGGCGGCCGACACGCTGCTGCCGGTGGTCGAACTGGGCCGTACCCGCCGCACCGACCTGGCCGGGCTGCTCACCCTCGCCGACCGGTTCGGCGTGCCCGTCCCGGGCACGGCCGTCCTGCCGCGCCAGCCCCTGGCCGGACCCGCACCGGTGACCGCGCCCTCCGCCGCGGACCGGTCCCCCCTTCCCGGACACGAGGCCGGGTCCCCCTCCGTGACCTCCGGCGCCGCCGGGGCGGGCAGGGACGTCGAGACCGCAGGGGACGGAAAGGCCGCGGGGTCCGCTGATCCCGGCGATCACGCTGAGAACGAAGAGCACGCCGAAGCCGGTGAGGAGCCCGAGACCACCGATGCCGCTGAGGCGGCGGGGACTCCAGGACCGAACGAGGGCGCCGAGACGGCCGAGGACGCCGACACCGGCACCGGCACCGGCACGGCCGAGGAGACCGACACGATCGGGGACGCCGACGGGGCCGGCGAACGGGAAGAGCCCGCGTCCGCCGACGCGGCCTCCGGAGCCCGGAACTGATGGCCCGAGGCGCGCCCGCCCACGGTCCCCGGCCGCTCCCGGCCGGGGCCACGGCCTCCTGGACGACCGAGGGTGCGTCCGTCCGGTCGGCCGTGGCCGACCGCTCCCCCGTCACCGGCCGTCCGCTGGTCTGGCTGCTCGCCGGGTACCCGCTGTGGTGGGCCGCGGGGCTGGGCCAGTTCGCGTACTGGCTGTTCGCGGTGCCGATGGCGGCCGAGCTGGTACGCCGCCACCGCACCGTCGGGCTCCGGGTCCCCCCGGGGTTCTGGCTGTGGGCACTGTTCCTGCTGTGGACCGTGCTGGGCCTGTCCCTGGCCCCGCTGGAGGTACCGGGCACGGTGCCGGACAGCGGCGGGTACGGCGGCGCCCTGCTCCGGGTGGCCGGCTACCTGGTGCTGACCGTCCTGCTGCTCTACGTCGGCAACCTGTCCGAGCGGGAACTCCCCACCCTCACGGTCGTGCGTGCGCTGGCCGTACTGTGCCTGGCCACGATCGCGGGCGGCTACCTGGGCATGCTCGCTCCCCGGTTCGGGTTCACGGCGCCGACGGAGTACCTGCTGCCCGCCCACCTGGCCTCCGACGCCTATGTGCAGGCCCTCATCCACCCGGCGTCCGCGCAGATCATGGACGTCTTCGGGTACGAGACGGCCCGTCCCAAGGCGCCGTGGGAGTACACCAACATCTGGGGGTACATGCTCTCCCTGCTGCTGGTGTGGCTGGTGGTGGGCTGGGTGGTCCAGGGGGCGGGCTGGGTGCGCTGGGGCGCGCTGACCGCCGCCGCGCTGTCCGTGGTGCCCGCCGTGTACTCGCTCAACCGGGCTCTGTGGGCGGGGCTGGCGCTGTCCCTGGCCTACACCGCCGCGGTGGCCCTGCGCCGGGGCCGGGTGCTCCTGGTGGGGGCCTGCTCGGCCGCGGTCCTGGTCGCGCTGCTGGCCCTGGCCGCGTCGCCGCTGGCCGACGTGGTGCGGGCGCGGGTCGACAACCCGCACAGCGACGACGGGCGGGCCTCCAGCAACGCGGCGTCCCTGGAGGCCGCCGGACTGTCACCGGTCATGGGATGGGGCACCACCAGGGAGAGCATGGGCAGCTCGGACTCGATCGCGGTCGGCCCCACCCCCGAGTGCCCCGACTGCGGTCAGCACGTCATCGGCAACGCCGGACAGCTGTGGATGACCCTGATCTCCAGCGGCTGGGTGGGCACCGCCTTCCTGCTCGCCTTCTTCGCGCGGATCGTGTGGCGCTACCGGTCGACGTCCTCGGCGGCGGGCCAGGGCGCCCTCCTGACCGTGCTGCTGCTGTTCTGGTACATGTTCTTCTACGTCGCGCTGATGTCCCCGTTGGCCGTCACCCTGGTCGCCACCGCCCTGTTGTGGCGGGGTGAGGAGCCGGTGCTCCGACGGCGGGCCGCCGCGCGCACCCGCGGGGGGCTCCGGTGAACAGCGAGACGACCTACCTGACCGACCTCGCCGCGGTGCTGTGGCCGTGCGGCGGGCTGCTCGGCCCCGGCGACCGCGGTACGCGGCGGCTGGTCCGCCGCGACCGGGGCAACCAGTACCTGCCGGTGCCCAACGCGCGGAACCCCCGGGTGATCCTGCCCGCCCACGACCGGGCGGCGGCCACCCGGGGCATCGCCTCCTTCGCGCAGGGGCACTCCTTCCGGGAGAGGGTGCGCACGCTGCTGCTGACGGGGGCGTTCTCCACCGGGCTGGCCCCGCTGCTGCTGCGCGACCGGCTGTACGTGGGAGCGGGTCCCGGTATAGAACACGCGCTCACGTCGGCCCTGGACCGCGAGTTGGCCGTCGCCATACACGTGGGCCCGCCCAGGGCCAACCGCAAGCCGGTGCTCCTGCTGCTCACGCCCGGCGGCCGGACGATCGGCTACGCCAAGGTGGGCGTCAACGACCTGACCTCGCGCCTGGTGCGCTCCGAGACGCGGGCCCTGCGCCACCTGGCCGACTCACGCCTGCGGGACGTGACCGTTCCCCGGCTGCTGTACGAGGGCGAGTGGAACGGCCACCCGCTGCTGGTGCAGGAGGCACTGCCGGTCGGCGACCAGACCGACCGGCCCACCCGGCGCCAGCTGCTGCGGTGCGTGACGCAGATCGTCGGGCTGGCCCGGGTGCGGCGGCGCAGGCTGTCCGACAGCCCCTACCGGCGGACGCTGGAGGAGCGGATCCTGAGGTTGGGGGCGCGCCCCGAGGCGTCGCCGCTGCGCGCGGCGCTGCGCCGCCTGCCGGACGTGCACGTTCCGTTCGGCGCCTGGCACGGGGACCTGACCAGGTGGAACATCGCCAGCACCGCGCGGCGCGCGTTCGTGTGGGACTGGGAGCGGCTCGCCATGGACGCGCCGGCGGGCTTCGACGCCCTGCACTACGACCTCAACGAGTGCGTGCAGACCGGTGTCCACCCGGGGGTGCACCGGTGGCTGGAGAGCGGCTCACGGCTGCTGCGCGACCCGCTGATGTCCGAGACCGGGGTGCGCTCGCACACGGTGTCCACGGTGATGGCGCTGTACCTGATCGACCTGGCGACCCGGTACCTGCACGACCGGCAGGACGAGAGCGGAGGCCACCTGGCGGCCGTGGACGACTGGCTGCTCCCCGCTCTGGAGGGCCTCCAGGAGAGAGCGGCCCACGAGGCCGCCCACAGGGGCTGACGACCGATCCCGAGAGAAGGACCACGCGATGTCCCGGAGCACCCTTCCTGTCCTTTTCCACCGCCTGGCCGTCCCGGCGCGCCGGGCCCTGCTGCCCCTCGCGGACGGCCTGGGCGGGGTCACCAGCGCCGCCCGGACGCTGCCCGACTTCCTCGTGTGCGGGGCCCAGCGCTCGGGCACCACCTCGCTGTTCAGGTCGCTGTGCCGGCACCCGGCCGTCACCGGCCCCACTCTGCGCAAGGGGGTGCACTTCTTCGACACCGGGTACCACCACGACCTGGACTGGTACCGGGCGCACTTCCCGACGCGCGCGGCGCTGCGGGCACGCCGGGGGCGCCCCCGGGTGCGGGTGGTCGAGTCCAGCCCGTACTACCTGTTCCATCCGCTGGCCGCCGAGCGCATCGCCCGCGACCTGCCGGACGTGCGGGTGGTGGTGGTCCTGCGCGACCCGGTGGAGCGGGCCTACTCGGCGCACGCGCACGAGAGCGCGCGGGGGTTCGAGACCGAGCCGTTCGCGCGGGCCGTGGAGCTGGAGCCGCGGCGGCTGGCCGGTGAGGAGGAGCGGATACTGGCCGACCCGGGGTACCTCTCGTACTCCCACCAGCACCACGGGTACGTGGCGCGCGGCCACTACGTGGACCAGCTGGTACGGCTGGAGAAGCACCTGGGGCGGGACCGTGTGCACGTGGTGGACCACGCCGACCTGTTCGACGGCACGGCGCGGGCACTGGCCGGGATCGAGCGGTTCCTGGGGCTTCCGCCCGGTCCCGGAACCGTTCCGGGACGGCACAACGCGCGCGCCCGGTCGGAGATGCCGGAGGGACTGCGCGCGGAGTTGGCGGCCGGGTTCGCCGACAGCGACGCGCGGCTGGCGGCCTGGTGGGGGCGTACGCCCTCGTGGTGTGCGTGACCGCCACCGCGGAGGGGGAGGGGACGGGGCTGCGCCGCGTGCTGCGCGGCGGGGCGGTCAACATGGCGGGGGCCGTGGTCGGCGCCGGGCTGAACCTCGCTCTGGTCGTGGCGATCACCCGGGCGTTCTCCCAGGAGACGGCGGGACTGCTGTTCTCGGCGACGTCGGTGTTCCTGATCGCGGCGGCGGTGGCGAACCTGGGCGTGTCGGACGGGCTGGTGTACTTCGTCGCCCGGATGCGCGTGCTCGGAGGGCCGGGGGGCGTGCCCCGGCTGCTGCGACTGGCCACGGGTCCGGCGGTGATGGTGGCGTGCGCCCTGGCCGCGCTGCTGCTGGTGTTCGCCGATCCGCTGGCGGAGGCGCTGGGCGGCGGGGAGGCGGACGTCTACCTGCGGCTGCTCGCGGTGTTCCTGCCGTTCGCGGTGCTGACCGAGACGGCCCTGGCGGCGACACGGGCCCACCACGACATGGCCGTGACCGTGCTAGTGGACAAGGTGGGCCGGCCCCTGGCCCAGCTGGCGCTGGTGGGGGCGATCGCGGTCACCGGCTCGGCGGGGCTGCTGGCGCTGGCGTGGGCGGGGCCGTACCTGCCCGCGGCGGTACTGGCGTGGTTCTGGCTGGGCCGGGTCATGCGCCGGGCCGCCTCCGGGGCCGACGGGACGCCGTCGGCCGACGGGCCCGGGGAGCGGGTGGACCCGCGGACGTTCTGGTCGTTCGCGCTGCCCCGTGCGGCGGCCGGGGCCGCGCAGTTGGGGGTGCAGCGCGGCGGCGTGGTGCTCGTGGCGCTGCTGGGCGGGCTGACCGGCGCGGCGGTGTTCACGGCGGCCACGCGGATCATGGTGGTCGGCCAGTTCGGCACGCAGGCGGTGCTGTACGCGGCCCAGCCCCGGTTCGCCGAGCAACTGGCGACGGACGACCACGCGGGGGTCCGGAACCTGTACCAGGCGGGGGCGGCCTGGCTGGTGTGCCTGACGTGGCCGCTGTACCTGTCGGCGCTGGTGTTCGCCCCGGAGGTGATGCTGCTGTTCGGGGCGGACTACACGGCGGGCGCCGCGGCGCTGGCCGTGGTGTGCGCCGGACAGCTGCTGGCCGCGGCGCTGGGAACGAGCGATCTGATCCTGGCGATGACCGGGCGGACCGGGCTGAACCTGCTGAACAACGTGCTGTCGCTGGTGGTGAACGTACTGGTGTGCGTGCTGTTGGTGCCCGTGGCCGGTGCGACCGGGGCGGCCGTGGCACTGGTGGCCGCGATGCTGGTGCGCAAGGTGCTGCCGCTGTGGCAACTGCGGTCCCGCGTGGTGCTGCACCCGTTCAGCCGACCGGTGGCGGTCGCGACGGCCGGCGCGCTGGTGTGGTTCGGCGCCCTGCCGCTGCTGGCGGAGGCGGTGCTGGGCGGCGGGCTCGTGGCCCTGGTGGCGGCGGTGTCGGCGGGCGCCGCGGGACATCTGGTGACGGTGTGGTCGCTGCGCGGCCCGCTGGGCCTGGACCTGCGCCGCTGAGGGGCCCCGGGTGCCGGACGCGCGGCGGTGGGCGCCTCCCATGCCCGTGGACGACCGGGGACACGACCTTCGAACCCCCGGAGCGGAACGCAACACGGCGTCCGGCGGCTCCGGTGGTCACCTTTGACTACCGTGGGTTATGAAATGATGGCCACATGTCTCCACGACCGGTTCTCCTGGTGGCCTCCAGCGGGGGACACCTCGCCCAGCTGTGTTCCCTACGCCCCTGGTGGCAGGGCCGAGAGCGCCTGTGGGTGACCTTCCGGACCCCCGACGCCGAGGCCGCCCTCGACGGAGAGCGGGTCCGGTGGGCCTTCCACCCCACCACCCGCCATGTCGGCAACCTGCTGCGCAACACCCGTCTGGCCGCCCGTGTCCTCCGTGAGCGGCGCCCCTCCGCGGTCGTCACCACCGGCGCCGGTGTGGCCCTGCCGTTCTTCGTCCTGGCCTGGCTGCTGCGGATCCCGACCGTCTACATCGAGGTCTACGACCGCATCGACACCCCCACCCTCACCGCACGTCTGTGCCGCCCCTTCACCCGTCTGTTCCTCGCCCAGTGGGAGGAGCAGAGAGTCTTCATGCCGACCGCCATCACGGTAGGACCGCTTCTGTGACCGAACAGACCACCCGTCCCGTTCCGCGCTCCCACGACAGCGACCACCCCGACGTGGTGGTCAGCCTCGGTACCGACCACCACGCCTTCGACCGGCTGGTCCGCTGGGTCGACGACTGCGCACGCCGCCGCCGCGACCTGCGCTTCCTGGTCCAGCACGGGCACAGCGCCGCGCCCGCGGTGGCCGAGGGCACCCCGTTCCTGAGCGGTGAGGACCTCGGTGGGTACATGCGCCGGGCCCAGGTGGTCATCACCCACGGCGGGCCGGGCAGCATCGTCCAGGCCCGCGGGTCCGGCCACCTTCCCATCGTCGTTCCCCGGGATCCCGAGCTGGACGAGCACGTCGACGACCACCAGCTCCTGTTCGTCCGGCGTCTGGAGGAGGCGGACCGGGTGCGCTCCTGCGTCAGCCCCCAGCAGCTGTCCGCGCTCGTCGACAAGGCGCTCGCCTCACCCGACGGCTTCCGGGTGCGCCCCTCCGACGACGACGGCGCCGAGCGGGCCGCGCTGCGCGCCGGGGAGCTCATCGACCTGCTCACGAGTACCGACGGCGTCGCCGAAGGCGCCACCGCGGCCACCACCGCGACCGCCACCGCCGGGGACCGCACCGTCGACACCTGGCCCGAGGTGACCGTGGTGGTGCCCACCCGGGACCGGCCCGAACTGCTGCGCCGCACCCTGCGCGCGGTCGCCGGGCAGGACTACCCGGGCCGCATCACCACGATCGTGGTCTTCGACAACGACCAGCCCGACCCCTCACTGGCCCACTCCGGAGGCGACCGGCCCGTGCGGGTGGTCACCAACACCCTCACGCCAGGCCTGGCCGGGGCCCGCAACACCGGGGTGCTCGCCGCCGACACCGAGCTCGTCGCCTTCTGCGACGACGACGACATCTGGCTGCCAGGCAAGCTCAGCGCGCAGGTCGCGGTCATGCTCGACGAACCCGGCACCGAGATGGTGTGCTGCGGTATCCGGGTGGTCTACGACAGGACCGAGGCGGTCCGCACCCTGGACAGCACCAGCGTCACCTTCGGCGACCTCCTGGGGTCGCGGCTGGCCGAGCTGCACCCGTCCACGTTCCTCATCCGGCGTCGGGCCATGATCGGCGGCTGCGGAACGGTCAGCGAGGAGATCCCCGGCAGCTACGCCGAGGACTACGAACTGCTGCTGCGCCTGGCCCGGCGCGGCCCCATCCGCAACATCCCCGAACCGGGTGTGCGGGTGCTGTGGCACCACCGTTCGCACTTCTCGGGGCGCTGGCGGACCGTCTCCACCGCCCTGCGCTGGCTGCTGGACCGCTACCCCGAGTTCGCTCTGGTGCCGCGGGGCTACGCCCGGGTGGCCGGGCAGATCGCCTTCGCGGAGGCCTCGGCCGGGCGCCGTGGCGCGGCTCTGCGCTGGATCCGCGCCACGGTCCGGAACCGGCCCGCCGAGGGGCGCGCCTACCTGGCCCTGATGGTGGTGTGCGGGGTGCCCGCCGGGTGGATCATCCGCATGCTCCACCTACGCGGCAGGGGTGTCTAGGGCGTGTTCGGCGGGTGCTGCCCGGCGCTCCGCCGCTCGGCGTACTCGACCAGGCGGCGCACCCGCTCGGGCAGCTTCACGTACGGGTCGTGCCCGGCCGCCTCGAAGCCCTTCCGTGCGTGCTGGTTGGCCCGGATCCGGAAGTCGCAGCCGGAGGAGACCCGGTTGTCCCACACCTTGACCGCGCGGACCCGCTCGTAGCGGCGCAGCACGTCGGGGATCTCGGAGTACCACTCCAGGGTCTCCCGCTCCCCGATGTGGGTGGTTCCCATCTCGCCGATCATCACCGGTTTGCCCGGGTCGATACCGTGCTCGGGTCCCTCGGTCTGGATCCACTCGTAGGCCGGGCGCAGCGTGTCCTCGAAGGAGTACACCTCGGTCCAGTGCGGATGGATGTCGCAGCCGGTCATGTTGTACGCCTCCCAGCTGAGCCAGTCGACGTAGTCGTTGCCCGGCCACAGCCCCGGCAGGCGTTCGAGGTTGCCCTTCCAGCCGGTCACGTTCCACACCCATACGGCGTTGTCGGCGCCCTCCTCCCGGTACAGGTCCACGATGTGCCGCCAGGCCCGCACGAACTCCTCGGGCGTGCCGCGCGTGTTGTAGCGCTTGTTCGCGTCGGCCTCGTGGTCGAAGGTGACGAAGTAGGGCACCTCCAGCTCCGCGATGGCGCGGGCCTGCGAACGCAGCGACCGGTCGAACCCACCGTCGATGACGGACTCGTAGGAGACGGGCGGGTGCCCGGACCTCGTGAACCGGCGGGCCTCGATGTTGGTGTGCACGAACCGCCCCTCGGCGACCAGCCTCTTCTCCCTGTCGCCGGGGATGTGCGCCTGGTCGATGCCACGCCAGGTGTAGACGATGTCCATGCGCCGGTCGACCGCCTCCTCCAGCGGCTCGACCCGGTCCTGGTAGGGGCTGGCGCCCCACCAGACCCCGCAGGAGGGTTCGAGGATCTCCGAGACCGCGCACTCCTCGGGGGCGTACCCGTCCTCGGGGCCGTACCCGTCGGGAAGGGGCTGCGCGGCGTCGGAGGGCGCGTCCTCGGGGCCGTACCCCTCGGGAAGGGGCTGCGCGGCGTCGGATCCGTCCGGCGGGTCCTGCCGTGCGGAGGGGGAGGCGGCGGGGGCGTTCCCCGCCCCCGCCAGCGCCAGGGCGAGGACCACCGCCCCCGTCGTCGTCATTGCCCGTACCGGTCCCCTGTCCACGGCAAGCTCCCTCCAGACTCCAGAATATGACCTAGCGTGTTCAGATGAACACCATACGTCATATTTGGGGTGGACAACAGCGCCGAGCTGGCATAACGGACACCCTCGGGCGTCAGTACCCGTAGCGCCCGCGGAACGGTGTCGTCGCCGCAGCCACCAGGTGCTGCCGCCAGGGGGGCATCGCATCGCGCCAGCCGTGGTCGGCGCGCACACCGATCCGCCCCGTCGTGAACCGCATCGGATTGCCCGACACCGCGTGTCCCTCCGACAGCTCCACCCGCCCCTCCGCCACGTCCAGCGGGTCGCCGGTGTACCCCGCGAACTCCGAGATCCGGGCGAACTCACCGCCCGGGTCGGCGACGAAGTCCTCGTAGCGCACCCGCAGGGTCGGGGTGCCGCGCCGGGCCAGGGCGTCGAAACACGCGTTCTGGACCATCCACTGCACCGCCGCGCGCCCCGCCGAGTAGCGGGCCATCTCCGGCTCGCTGCTACCCGGGGAGGCGTCCGGACGGGCCACCCGCTTGGCCCAGGCGTGGGCCACCGCCCTCGGGTCGCGCACCACGTGCAGCAGGCGCATGCGGGCGCCGTAGCGCCAGCGCAGGCAGGCGGCCAGGGAGGCGTGCTTGCTGGCGTCGACGACCACGCGGGCACCGCTGACCAGGGAGACCGCCGAGTACAGCCGGTGGTAGAGCTCGGTGTAGCGCTCACAGCGGGAGGCGATCCGGCCCTCGTGCGCGCCGCTGAGCAGCATCGGCAGGAAGCGGGTGCGGTCGACGCCGTCCTTGAGCCGCGACACCTGCCCGGCGTCCAGGCGGCCCCACCCCCCGAAGGCCTCCTCGCCCACCTCGGTCCAGAACCCGCATCCGGAGAACGGTCGGCCGCAGCCGCACCGTTCGTCCTCCACCAGTCCGCGCCGCCACAGGTGCACGGTCTCGCCGACCGAGCAGAACCCGGGCAGCTCTCCGAGGAGCCGCTCGACCAGGGTCGAGCCGGAGCGGCCCATCCCGCCGACGAACACCAGTCGGTAACCATCATCCACACGGCCAGGCTATTGCCTACGGTGACGCGGAGAACCCAGGGGGTGACGCCCGGGTGTGCCGTCGCGCCCCGGACCGGCGGGATCAGTCGGTCCTGACGACCATCCCCGCGCCGACCGTGGCGTTGGTGGACTCGTCGATGAGGATGAAGCCGCCCGTCTGGCGGTTCTTGGTGTACTCGTCCACGAACAGAGGCTGGGTGGAGCGCAGCCGCACCCGGCCGATCTCGTTCAGCTCCAGGTGCTCGGCCCGCTCGTCACGGTGCAGCGTGTTGACGTCCAGCCGGTACCTCAGGTCCCTGACCATGACCTTGGCGCTGCGGGTCGTGTGCTTGAGGAGGAGCTTGGAGCGCGGCGTGAGCTTGCGCGCGTCCGTCATCCAGCACACCATCGCCTCCAGGTCCTGCGTGACCTCGGGGGCGTTGTGGGGGCGGCAGATCATGTCGCCCCGCGAGATGTCGATGTCGTCCTCCAGAAGGAGGGTGACCGACATCGGAGAGTAGGCCTCGGCCACGTCGCCGTCCGCGGTGACGATCCTGGCGATCCGCGTGTTCAGCCCCGAGGGCAGGTGCGTGACCTCGTCGCCCGGCTTGAGCACACCGCCCGCGAGCTGGCCCGCGTAGCCCCGGTAGTCGTGCAGTTCGGGGTCGGCCGACTTGTGCGGCCGGATCACGTACTGCACGGGGAAGCGCGCGTCGATCAGGTTGCGGTCGGAGGCGATGTGCACGTTCTCCAGGTGGTGGAGCAGGGAGGGCCCGGTGTACCAGGGCATGTTCTCCGAGCGGCTCACCACGTTGTCGCCGTGCAGGGCCGAGATCGGCACGAAGGTCAGGTCGCGCGTGTCCAGCTTGGAGGCGAAGTCGGTGAACTCGGCCTTGATCTCGTCGAAGCGCTCCTGGGAGTAGTCCACCAGGTCCATCTTGTTGATCGCCAGCACCAGGTGCGGCACCTGGAGCAGGGTGGTGAGGAAGGCGTGGCGGCGGCTCTGCTCCTGCAGCCCCTTGCGCGCGTCCACCAGGATGATCGCGAGGTCGGACGTGGAGGCGCCGGTGACCATGTTCCGGGTGTACTGGATGTGCCCGGGGGTGTCGGCGATGATGAAGGTGCGGTTGGGGGTGGCGAAGTAGCGGTACGCCACGTCGATGGTGATGCCCTGCTCGCGCTCGGCGCGCAGGCCGTCGGTGAGCAGCGCCAGGTTGGTCTGCTCCTCACCGCGCGCCACGCTGGTGCGCTCCACCGCGTCGAGCTGGTCCTCGAAGATGGACTTGGAGTCGAACAGCAGTCGGCCGATCAGGGTGCTCTTGCCGTCGTCGACGGAGCCCGCCGTCGCGAACCGCAGAATGTCGTTGCTCATGCTTGCCTGGTCCAATGTGGAGTGGGTGGTCTGCGAGGGCGGGTGCGGCCGGTGGGGCGCAGATGCTCAGCGGGCTTCCGCGGGTCGACGCGGGTGCCGTGCCGTCGGGCCCGCGGGAGGAGCTCCGCCTCCGGGACGGCCGTTCCCGGCCCGGTCGGCCCGTCCGGCGGCAGGGCTGCTAGAAGTAGCCTTCGCGCTTGCGGTCCTCCATGGCGGCCTCGCTCGCGCGGTCGTCGGCCCGCGTCTGTCCGCGCTCGGTCACCCGGGTCGCGGCGATCTCGGTGATGATGTCGTCGATCTCCACCGCCGTGGACTTGACCGCTCCGGTGCAGGTCAGGTCGCCGACCGTGCGGTAGCGGACGGTCTCGGTGAACGGGACCTCGGTCTCGTCGCGGTTGATGATGGGCGAGTTCGCGAGCAGGATGCCGTCGCGCTCGAAGACCTCGCGCTCGTGGGAGAAGTAGATGGAGGGCAGCTCCAGCCGCTCCCGCCTGATGTAGTCCCACACGTCCAGCTCGGTCCAGTTGGAGATCGGGAAGACCCGGATGTGCTCGCCCCGGTCGATGCGGGTGTTGAACACGCTCCACAGCTCGGGGCGCTGGTTCTTGGGGTCCCACTGGCCGAACTCGTCACGGAAGGAGAAGACCCGCTCCTTGGCGCGTGCCTTCTCCTCGTCGCGGCGGGCCCCGCCGAAGGCCGCGTCGAACCCGTGCTCCTCGATGGCCTCCAGCAGGGCGCCGGTCTGGAGGCGGTTACGGCTGGCCCAGCGGCCGGTCGGCTCGGTGACCTTGCCCGCGTCGATCTGCTCCTGCACCGAGGCGACGACCAGGCGGACCCCGGCCTCGGCGACCCGGCGGTCGCGGAACTCGATGACCTCGGGGAAGTTGTGGCCGGTGTCCACGTGCATGACCGGGAACGGAATGGCACCGGGCCAGAATGCCTTCTCGGCGAGGCGGAGCATGACAAGGGAGTCCTTGCCGCCCGAGAAGAGCAGTACCGGCCGCTCGAACTCCGCGGCCACCTCGCGCATGATGAAGATCGCTTCGGCCTCCAGGACGTCCAGCTGTGAGAGCTGGTAGCGCCCGGGTGCCTGCTGACTCGCCTGACCCATGAACCCGCCTTCGTAAGTATCGACAGGGCCGACGGCGGAGGGGTGGTTCGCTCAGCCCCCCGCGTGCGGACCCGCGCTGTCCAGGTCCGCGCCGTCGCGGATGCTTGCCAACAACATACCCGACAATTCCGGTCGACATACAAGGACATCGGGCAGTAGCGGGTCGGACACGTTGTAGCGCAGCGGAGAGCCGTCGATCCTGGAGGTGTGCAGACCAGCGGCCTGGGCCACGGCCACCGGCGCGGCGCTGTCCCACTCGTACTGGCCGCCCGCGTGCACGTAGATGTCGGCGATACCGAGCATCACCGCGCAGATCTTGGCGCCCGCCGAGCCCATGGGGATCACCTCGGCGCCGAGCTGGGTGGCCATCCGCTGCACGAACGCGGGCGGCCGGGTCCGGCTGGCGGTGATGCGCAGCCGCTGGTTCGCGGGCCGCTCCCCGGGCAGCCACGGCGGGTCGACCGTGGACACCGTGCTGCCCTGCGCGGGCAGCGCCACCGCGCCCGCGACCAGGTCGCCGTTCTCCCACAGGGCCACGTGCACCGCCCAGTCCGTGCGTCCGGCCTCGGCGAACTCACGGGTGCCGTCGAGCGGATCGATGATCCACACCCGGCGCGCCCTCAGCCGCGCGGGATCGTCGGCGCCCTCCTCCGAGAGCACGGCGTCGCTGGGCCGCAGCCGCCCGATCGCGGAGAACAGGAACTCGTGGGAGGTGCGGTCGCCCAGGGTACGGAGTACGTCGGGCTCGTCGAAGCCGTGCCGGGCGCGCAGGCGCAGCAGCAGCTGCCCCGCCTCGCTCGCCAGGTCGCGGGCCACCTCATGATCGTTTCGGATGCTCTTCACCGGTTAGTATGCTCCCGCCCCACGGATCACCGCTGACCACGTCTTCCACAGGATCTGGATGTCCAACGTCAGCGACCAGTTTTCCACGTACCGCAGATCGAGACGGACCGATTCCTCCCAAGAGAGATCGGAACGGCCGCTGACCTGCCACAGGCCCGTCATCCCCGGTTTGACCACCAGCCTGCGGCGGACGTCGTCCCCGTACTGGGCGACCTCCTCCGGCAGCGGCGGCCTGGGTCCGACGAGCGACATCTCCCCCCGTACCACGTTGACGAGCTGGGGGAGCTCGTCGAGCGAGTAACGGCGCAGCCATGCCCCCACCGGCGTCACCCTGGGATCGCGACGCATCTTGAACAGCACACCGTCGTGCTCGTTACGGGACCGGAGCATCGTCTTCAACGCCTCGGCCCCGACCACCATCGTACGGAACTTGTAGACGGTGAACTCCCTGCCGCTCCTGCCCACACGCGTCTGGGCGAAGAGGGCGGGACCGCCGCCCTCCGCCCGGACGAGGACGGACAGCACCAGGAACAGCGGGGACAGCAGGGCCAGCGCGAGGGCCGCGGCGCAGCGGTCGAAGGCGCCCTTGAGGACGCGGCGGGCGCCCACCAGCTCCGGGTGCTCCACGTGCAGCAGCGGCAGTCCGGCGACCGGGCGGATGGAGGTGCGCGGCCCCGCCACGTCCATGAGCGCGGAGGCGACGATGAGGTCGGTGTCGGTCTTCTCCAGCCGCCACGCCAGGCGGCGCAGCTCCGCCCCGTCCATCTCCGGGCAGGCCAGGACCGCGACCGTGTCGGCGCCGACGAGGGCGGCGGCGTCCGCGGCGCCGGTGAAGGTGCCCAGGACCGGGCAGCCCTCCACCTCGTCGGCGCCCGGAGCGGCCTCGTCCCCGGGCAGGCACACGCCCACGACGCGCATGCCGTGGTAGACCTCCCCGCGGAACCGGCGGATGAGGTCGCGGGCGGCCACCCGGTAGCCGACGACCACGACTCCGCTCATGCACCGGCCGGAGCGGCGGCTCCGGTGCAGGGCCTTGCGGCGCGCGTACCGCAGACCGAGGCTGACCACGAGGATGAGCGGCAGCGCGACGAGCGCGTAGCCGCGCGCCAGGTCGAACCCGACGGCGTAGGCGCCGACGGCGACCGCCGCGCCCAGCATGAGCCCGGAGGTGGCGACGCGGCGGTACTCCTCGGTGCCCACCCCGAGGAAGCGGCGGGCGTATCCGCCGCCCAGGCAGACGGACAGGACCCACAGCGGAGGCAGCAGGAGGGAGAGCAGGAGGTAGGGAAGGGTGGTGGTCGCGCCGAGGACGGCGTGGAAGCGTACGACCGTGCCGCTGAGGGTCGCCGCGAGGGCGGCGGCCAGGTCGAGGCAGACCAGGCTCACGACGTAGGGGCGGACCCAGGCGCCGGAACGGGCGCCGGGGCCGCCGGCCCCGGCTCCTCCGGTGGTGTCGGAGGGGGCGGAGCCGGCGGTGGTCCGCGCCGACTGCTCGCGGGCGGTCTTCATCCGGCTGGTGGTGACCACATATCCCCCCAGGACCACGGCTCTGGAAGCCTCACTTCGAGTCACCGCCCCGGCACCGGGAAACCCAGGTCTGAGGGTGTGGACGGGGCGTGCGCGTCGAGCACGGGCATGGACTGACGACCCGAACAGTAACCAAAAGTATCTGGAAAGTCGCGTAGCGTTGCGGCTTGTTGGTCAAGAAGACCCGGTCGACCAGAAATGTGTCCCTGCCGGAACCAGGTCCGTCCGCGAAGGAAGCCCCATTAGGGACACCAGTGGTTGAGTAAAGAGGCGGACCGAAACCCGATACGGAGCGTCACGAACCCGCTCGGAGCGCGGACCAGGCCGGAGAGGGCACCGCCTCCGGATCCCTGCGGGAAGTTCCGTCCACGACCGCCGCACCGCCTTCTGGTGGAGGTTCCGCGCCCGGTCCGCCGCTCCCTGTCAGCGGCCTCCCGGTCGGAACAGCCGGGAGGGGACCGCATCGGCCATGGCCGCCATACCGGCGTCGTTGGGGTGCAGGCCGTCACCGCTGTCGTAGTCGGCCCGCAGGCGCAGCGGGTCCTCCGGGTCGCGCAGCGCCTCGTCGAAGTCGATGACGGCGTCGTACTCCCCGCTCGTACGGATCCACTCGTTGACCGCCTGCCGCTTGGCCTCGTTCTCCTCGGTGTAGAAGCCGAACGAGTCGCCCTTGAACGGCAGGATGGTGCCACCGTAGATCCGAAGGCCGGCGGCGTGCGCGCGGGCGATGAGCTGGCGGTGCGCACCGATGATCTCCTCGGCCGTGACGGTCTCCGAGACCGGCGCCGTCGTACCGGGGTGGCCGAGGTCGTTCGCACCGAGCAGGACGACGACGTGGCCCGCGCCCGGCTGTGACAGCACGTCCCGGTCGAAGCGGCGCAGGGCGCTCTGCCCGAAGAAGGCCGCGTAGTCCTCCGCGTCACTGCCCTCGGGCGGGTTGGGACCGTGCAGGAGCCGGTTGCCGGCGACCCCCAGGTTCAGCACGCCGGTGTGCCCCAGGCGTTCGGCGAGCAGGTCGGGCCACCGGTGGTTGGCGTTCACCTCGGTCTCGGAGCCGTTGGTGATGGAGTCCCCCAGAGCCACGGCCGCGTCGGCGACCCTGCCGCGGGCACGCACGCTGACCCCCGAGAGGAAGTGCCACTGGGTGAGCGTCTCGGTCGCCTCGACGGTCCTGTCGCCGGTGACGTCGCCCTCGGCCACGACGTTCTCCTGGTGGGAGAAGGCGTGCAGGGTGGTCACGGGGGTCTCCTCCGGAACGTGGACGCTCACGACCAGGTCGGAGCGCGGGGGCAGCGCCAGCGGCACCGGATCGCTGACCATCGGGGCACCGGCGGGAACAGTCACCGACGTGCGCCCGCCGAAGGTGACGGTGCGGTCGGTGGACGGGTCGGTGTCGGTTCCCGACGCGCCCGACCGGAGCGCCACGTGCACCTCTCCGATCCGCAGCGGCGTCTCGCCGAACTCGTTGGTGAGCCGCAGGCGCAACTGGTCGCCGCCGATGCTGGTGCGGACGACCTGCCGGACGGTCTGGTCGTGCAGGACCGGGGTCGCCGTGGCCGGTGTCGCGGTCGGCACGGACGCCCAGGTGCCGACCCAGTCGTCGCTCCCGCCGGCGGCGGAGGGCTCCGCGGGGGCGGCGGAGGTGGCGGAGGTGGCGGTCCAGCCGGAGAGCAGGACCAGAGCGCCCGCCAGGACGGCGGCGTAGCGCCGCCGGACACGGGTGTGGGGCATGTCATCTCCTCGGTTCGCGGGGGTCACCCGCGCCGGGCGGGGCGGGTGAAGTGCCAGCCGTCGGACTTGAGGGCCGGGATGAGGCGGGCCACGGCCGCGACCGTCTGGCCGCGGTCGCCCCCGCCGTCGTGCAGGAGCACCACCGATCCCGGCGCCACGCCCTCCTCCAGGCGTCGGACGAGTTCGTCGGTTCCGGGCGGCTCCCAGTCCTCGACGGCGAGGCTCCAGCCGAGCGGCTGCATGCCCAGTCCCGCGGCCGTCCCGGGAGTCCGGCCCCAGGCCCCGTAGGGCGCACGGAAGTAGGGGACGCGGGCGTGCGGCACCGCTTCGCGGATCGCGGCGTTGGTTTCCAGCAGGTCCGCGCGGACCTCCTCCGCCGACCAGGTGCTCATGTCGTCGTGGCTCATCGCGTGGTTGCACAGCGTGTGCCCGTCCGCCGCGATCCGCCGGACGATGCCGGGGTGCTGGCGCACGTGGTCGCCCCACAGGCAGAACACGGCCTTGACGTGGTGCTCGCTCAGCACGTCGAGCAGCTGGGACGTGGCGCGGGGGTCGGGCCCGTCGTCGAAGGTGAGGGCCACGGCCCGGCCTCCCCGCCGCGTCGAGTCGACGATGTCGGGAGTGGTGGGCCCGTTGGAGGCGAGGGGCCCTTCGGGGGTGGAGGGGGACGGGGAGGAGGGGCGGAGGAGGGCGTGCGCCGGAGTCGCGGCGCCCAGGGCGGGTCCGAGGGTGAGCAGGGCCGTCAGTAAGCGGCCCCGCGTTCGGGAACGTCCGCGAGTGGCGGTCACACAGGTCTCCTCGGCGGCGGAGATCGGAGGCACCCCGGAAGCTTCCGGAAAGCAAAGGCAGCTTAAAGAGCACCACGGCACGGTGTCAACGAACCCGCGCGAATCGGGCCGCCCTCCCACCACCGCCGCGGTCGGCGGTTCACGGCGGGGGGCCGGTGCTGTCCCGGACGACGAGCTCGGTCGCCAACTCGACCCTCGGGCTCTCGATCGTCTCGTGCTGCACGAGCCGGTGCACGGTGCGCACCGCGAGCCTGCCCATGTCGGACAGCGGCTGGCGCACCGTGGTCAGCGACGGCGACGACCAGCGCGCCTCCGGCAGGTCGTCGAAGCCCACCACGCTGACGTCGCCGGGGACCCGTAGGCCCCGCCGCCGCAGCGCCTCGTAGACGCCGAGGGCCATCTGGTCGCTGGCCGCGAACACGGCCGTGGGCGGCTCCGCGAGGTCGAACAGCCGCTCCCCCGCCCGGAAACCGGACTCGTAGCCGAACTCGCCCGGTACCACCAGTTCGCCGTCGACGGTCATCCCCGCGGTCTCCAGTCCGGCCCGGTACCCGTCGAGCCGGGCGCGGCTGCACCACAGCTCGGGACGGCCCGCGACGAAGGCGATGCGGCGGTGCCCGAGGTGGATCAGGTGCTCGGTGGCGCTCAGCCCCCCGGCCCAGTTGGTGGCGCCGATCGTGGGCGTGGCCAGGTCCGGGACGCCGACCGGGTCGACGACCACGGCGGGTACGTGCAGTTCCCCCAGTTCCGCCTGCAGGGCGGGGTCCAGGTCCGTGGTCACGAGGATGGCGCCGTCGCTGGCGCGTGAGCGGACGTTCTCCAGCCACTGGCGTGTCGAGCTGGCCCGGCGGTGTATGGCCGAGACCACGATGCCGGTGCCCTCCGTGTGCGCGGCGTCCTCCACGCCGCGGATGATCTCGACCGCCCACGGGCTGTCCAGGTCGTTGAAGACCAGGTCGAGCAGGCCGATCCGCTCCCGGGGGCGGCTTCCGCGGCGCCGGTAGCCGTGGACCCGGATCAGGGTTTCGATGCGCTCGCGCGTGGCGGGGGCCACGTCGCCCCGGCCGTTGAGGACGCGCGACACCGTCGGCGCGGACACGCCTGCCTCGGCGGCGATGGCGGAGATGGTGACGTCTCGTGACGGGCTGTCGGCCACTGGTCCTCCCTTGTACTCACTCAGGGTACGAGCACGGACGGTGGACCGGTACACGGATACGGCCGGACCTTGACGCTTCGCACGTCAACAGCCTAGTGTCCATTTCCCACATGTTACGGAATATTCCGGAAGTTCCGTGGATGAGAGAACTGGAGACCCCCCCGATGAAACCGGTCCGCCTCATCACCACCGTGCTCGCCGCGGCGGCGCTGTCGATACCCCTGGCCGCCCCGGCGGCCGCCGGCCCCTCTCCCGACCACTGGCCTCCGAACCACCCCGGGTACGCCAAGCCCGGAACGCTGCGCTGGGCCGCTCCCGAGGGCTTCGTCATCGGCACCGCCGTCGCGGGCGGCGGCCACCACCTGGAGCAGGACTACCCCGACCCCTTCACCTCGGACGGGAAGTACCGCAAGCTCCTGGCGCGCCACTTCAGCTCGGTCTCCCCCGAGAACCAGATGAAGTGGGAGTACATCCACCCCGAGCAGGGTGAGTACGACTTCGAGATGGCCGACGCCATCGTGGAGTTCGCCGAGCGCAACGGCCAGGACGTGCGCGGACACACGCTGCTCTGGCACAGTCAGAACCCCGCGTGGCTGGAGGAGGGCGACTTCTCCGACGAGGAGCTGCGCGGCATCCTGCGCGACCACATCACCACCGTCGTCGGCCGCTACGAGGGCCGGATCGACCAGTGGGACGTGGCCAACGAGATCTTCGACGAAGCGGGCGAGCTGCGCACCGAGGACAACATCTGGATCCGTGAGCTCGGTCCGGGGATCATCGCCGACGCCTTCCGCTGGGCCCACGAGGCCGACCCGTCGGCGGAGCTGTACTTCAACGACTACGGCGTCGAGGACGTCAACGCCAAGAGCGACGCCTACCACGCACTGGTCCAGGACCTGCTCGCCGAGGGCGTGCCGGTGCACGGGTTCTCCGCACAGGTGCACCTGAGCACCCAGTACGGATTCCCCGGGAGCCTTGAGGAGAACCTGCTGCGCTTCGACGACCTGGGCCTGGGCACCGCCCTGACCGAGGTGGACGTGCGCATGCAGCTGCCCGAGAGCGGGGAGCCGACCCCGGAGCAGCTGGAGCAGCAGTCCGGCTACTACGAGCAGGCGCTCTCGGCGTGCCTGAACGTGGAGGGCTGCGACTCCTTCACCATCTGGGGCTTCACCGACAAGTACTCCTGGGTGCCGGTGTTCTTCGAGGGCGAGGGCTCCGCGACGATCATGGACGAGCGGTTCGCGCCCAAGCCCGCCTACTTCGCCCTGAAGTCCACCCTCCTGGAGGCCAGGGGCGGCGGGTGGTGGGGACCCCCGCCGTGGGCCGGCCGCGGCTGGTAGCCGGACGGCTCCCCACCGCGACGCACCGCCGTACCCGCCGTCGGCGGGTACGGCACCGCCCGGACCCGGAGCACCGCACCCTCCGGTCCGGGCGGCTCAGGCGAGGGTGTGGTAGATGTTCTGCGCCCGGCCCAGGCCCTCGGTGAGGACGGTGCGGACCGCGTCGGCGGCGCGCTCGACGTTCAGGTCCAGTTCGGCGCGTTCGGCGGAGGAGAAGTCCTTGAGCACGTACGCGGCCGGATCCGTCCGGCCCGGCGGGCGGCCCACCCCGAAGCGCACCCGGATGTAGTCGGGGCTGGACAGGGACGCGGTCATCGACTTCAGGCCGTTGTGCCCGCCCGGGCCGCCGCCCTGCTTGAGCTTGAGCGCGCCGTAGTCGATGTCCAGCTCGTCGTGCACCACGACGATCCGCTCGACCGGCACCTTGTAGAACCGGGCCAGCCCGGCCACCGGGCCGCCCGACAGGTTCATGAAGCTCCGCGGCTTGGCCAGCACCACCGGCGCACCGTCCAGGCGGGTCTCCACCACCTCGGCGTGCGCCTTGTGCACCTTCCAGCGCTCACCTCCGGCGAGCGCGTCCAGCACCAGGAAACCGGCGTTGTGCCTGTTCCCGGCGTATTTGGGCCCGGGGTTGCCCAGCCCCACGACGAGCCAGCGCTCGGTCTCAGCCATGTCCTCGTTCTTCCCACCGGCGTTCTCACCGCCGGCCTCGCCTCCGCCTGCGCCGCCACCGAACAGCCTGCTCCACCAGTTCCCCATGGGGCACGACCCTACCGACACGGCGTCCGACACGCCGAACGCGCGGCTCCCCTTCGGGAACCGCGCGTTCGGTGAGTATGGGGAGTGCGCACCGCCCTACTCGGCGGCGGTCTCCTCGGCCTCGCCCTCGGCGGCCTCCTCGCTGGTCTCCGGCTCGTCCGACACGCGCGGCGCGGAGACGGTCAGCAGGATGGTCTCGGGGTCGCTGACCAGAACGGTGCCGGCGGGCAGCTTGAGGTCGGCGGCGGTCTTCGTGGTGCCGACCTCCAGACCCTCGACGTCGAAGTCCACACCCTCGGGGATGTGGGTGGCCTCGGCCTCGACGGCCACGGTGACGAGCTCCTGGGTGAGCACACCCGGGGCCTGGACCTCACCGGTCAGGTGGACCGGGATCTCGACCTCAACCTTTTCGCCCTTGGAGACGACCAGCAGGTCGACGTGCTCCAGGAAGCCCTTGATGGCGTCGCGCTGAACGCTCTTGGGCAGGGCCAGGTTGTCCTTGTCCACCCCGTCGAGACGGATCAGGACGTTGGGGGTCTTCAGGGCGAGCATGAGCTCGTGGCCCGGCAGGTTCAGGTGGCGGGGCTCGGTGCCGTGGCCGTAGAGGACGGCCGGCACCTTACCCGCGCGGCGGACGCGACGGGAAGCGCCCTTGCCGAATTCCGTGCGGGGCTCGGCAGCGATACGTACCTCGGACACGACAAAACTCCTCGGGTTCAACCCCGCAGCACGGGGAACACGACTCCAGTAGTACGAACGATTCCCGCCCTCGGCGGGGAATGCGGCGGGGTCACCCCGCGGTTCAGGGGACGCAACCGTCCTGGTTCCAGGCGTGCCCGGCGAGCCGCCACCGGACCCGCCCGGCCCGGGAACGCTCGTCGCGCACCCCTGCCCGTACTTTCACACACAGCCTCACAGGACTCCGTCTGGGCACGGGGGCACTCGGCCAAGTCTAATGGCTCCGCTGACGACTCCGAACACCTCCCGTGCGCTCTCCCCCTCCGAGGGGAGGCGGCGGGCGGGGCCGGAGCCCGCCCTCCCACCCGCGGGGGCCCGGGAGTGGACGGCGGGCGGGACGCACCGGGCGGAGGGGAACCCGTGCTCACGGGGCGCGCCGACGGAACGAGGACCCGTGGGCGGGGCGAGCGTCACACCCCGCCCGCCGGGCCTACTCGAACAGGCTCGTCACCGAGCCGTCCGTGAAGACCTCGCTGATGGCGCGGGCCACGAGCGGAGCGATCGAGAGCTGGGTGAGCTTCTCGAAGGAGCGCTCCTCGGGGACGGGCAGCGAGTTGGTGATGATCACCTCGGAGATCCGCGAGTTCTGCAGGCGCTCGGCCGCCGGCCCCGACAGCACGCCGTGCGTGGCGGCCACCAGGACCTTGGAGGCGCCCTGCTCGAACAGCGCTTCGGAGGCCTTCACGATGGTGCCGCCGGTGTCGATCATGTCGTCGACCAGCACACAGGTGCGGCCCTCGACCTCGCCGACGACCTCGTGGACCTTCACCTGGTTGGCGACGTCCGGGTCGCGGCGCTTGTGGATGATCGCCAGCGGCGATCCGAGCCGGTCGGCCCAGCGGTCGGCGGTGCGCACGCGGCCCGCGTCCGGGGAGACCACGGTGATCCCGGACGGGTCGACGCGGCCCGCGATGTGGTCGGCCAGGATCGGCAGCGCGAACAGGTGGTCCACCGGTCCGTCGAAGAAGCCCTGGATCTGGTCGGTGTGCAGGTCGACGGCCATCATCCGGTCCGCGCCCGCGGTCCGGAACAGGTCGGTCACCAGACGGGCCGAGATCGGCTCGCGGCCGCGGTGCTTCTTGTCCTGGCGGGCGTACCCGAGGAACGGCGTGACCACGGTGATCCGCTTGGCGGACGCGCGCTTGAGCGCGTCCACCATGATCAGGTGCTCCATGATGGACTCGTTGACCGGATCGAAGTGAGGCTGGATGACGAAAGCGTCACAGCCGCGCACCGACTCCAGGTAGCGCACGAAGATCTCGCTGTTGGCGAAGGTGTCGAACCGGGTGGGGACCACGTCGATCCCCAGTTCCTTCGCGACCTCCTCGGCCAGGCTCGGGTGCGTGCGCCCCGAGAACAGCATCAGGTTCTTCTGGCCGGTGGCCTTCATCCCGGTCACGTGTTTCTCCCCCACAGTCACTGCTCGTCGTCGGCTCTGTGCCGATCGGCCTTGTCCGCCGCCTCGGCGGAGGCCGTCCCCGGGCGTTTGCGCCGGGTCCAGCCCTCGACGTTGCGCTGGCGGTGCCCCTCGGATACCGCCAGCGCGCCGGGCGGCACATCATCGCGGACCACGGTCCCCGCCCCGGAGTAGGCTCCGTCGCCCACGTGGACCGGGGCGACGATGGTGTTGTCGCTGCCGATCCTGACGTGGTCGCCGATGACGCTCCGGGACTTGCTGACCCCGTCGTAGTTGACGAACACCGAGGAGCAGCCGATGTTGCTGCCCTCTCCGATGTCCGCGTCCCCGACGTAGGTCAGGTGCGGGATCTTGGACCCGGTGCCGACGTTCGAGTTCTTGACCTCGACGAAGGCGCCGGCCTTGGTCCGCTCGGCCAGGCGGGTGCCCGGCCGCAGGTAGGTGTAGGGGCCGACCGTGGTCCCGGGACCGATCTCGGCCCGGTCCGCGGTGGTCTCGCTCACCGTGGCGCCCGCGCCGACGACCGTGTCCCTCAGGTCCGCGCGGGGGCCGACCACCGCGTCCTCGCCGACGGTGGTGGCGCCCATCAGGCGGGTGCCGGGTTCGAGCACGGTGTCGGGGCCGATGGTGACCTGGGCGTCCACCCAGGTGGTGGCGGGGTCGACGACGGTGACCCCGGCGAGCATGTGCTCTGTGAGCAGTCGGTCGTTGAGGACGCGGCGGGCCTCGGAGAGCTGGACGCGGTTGTTGACGCCCTGGACCTCGTGCCAGTCGTCGGCGGCCCAGGCCCCGACCCGGTGTCCGTCGCCGCGCAGCAGGGCGACGGCGTCGGTGACGTACTCCTCGCCCTTGGCGTTGTCGGTGGACAGGCGCTGGACGACCTCGGAGAGCAGCGCGCCGTCGAAGGCGTACATGCCCGAGTTGATCTCGTCGATCGCGTGCTGTTCGGGGGTGGCGTCGGCGTGCTCGACGATCCCGGTGAAGTCGCCGCCGGCGTCGCGGACGATGCGGCCGTAGCCCTGGGGGTCGGGCACACGGGCGGAGAGCACGGTGACGGCGTTGCCCTCCTTGTCGTGGGCGGCCACGAGCTCGGAGAGTGTGGAGCCGCGCAGGAGCGGGGTGTCGCCGCAGGTCAGGACCACGGTCCCGCTGAGTTCGGTACCCATGGCGGCCATGTCCTCGATCGCCATGCGCACGGCGTGGCCGGTGCCGTTCTGTTCCTCCTGGACAGCGGTGGTGGCCTCGGGTGCGACCTCCTCCAGGTGGGCCCTGACCTGGTCCCGGGCGTGGCCGACGACCACGACCGAGTTCTGGGGGTCGAGCTCCCTCGCCGCCGCGAGCACGTGGCCGAGCATGCTGCGGCCGTTGAGCTCGTGAAGGACCTTGGGAAGCTTTGACTTCATTCGGGTGCCCTCGCCCGCCGCGAGGACGATGACGGCAGCCGGACGGTTCACGCTCACAGAAGGAGACCCCTCGTGATATCTGGTGACTGAACTGTCGGCTCGCCCTTCGGCGGCGCGACCCGGCATGCCGCACGGGCGGCCGTCGGATGACCAGCGGCCGACATGGGAAGGATACATGCGCGTCACCCGCGCTCAGCGGGCGCATGGCACCGGGGTGAACGCGCACCGTCCGCCCCGTCCGCAGACGGCTCCGGCTCTCCGGGGCGCCGCGTGAGAAGTGTGTGAGATGCGACGCGCCGCCCGCGTGCGCGTCCGGATCCGCTCCCCGCGGATCCCCGACACGGCACGGGTGCTCCCGTGTGGACACGCCGAGCCGGAACAGCTCCCGGACCAGGGCTCGAACCTGGACGATGGGGACCAAAACCCCACATGCTGCCGATTACATCATCCGGGAACGCGTTGGGTAGGAACTGCCGCACCCGTACGCCAGCAACCAAGATAGCGCCTCTGGTGTGGAGCTTGCCAAACCTACGGAGTCGTAGGTTACGGTTGCGTAGGAATAGGTTGGGTCGTCGCGACGGGTGCACACGCACCCTCTCGGACGCCGTCCTGACCGCGATTACGCTGCCTGACGGCCCGATGACGAGGAAGAATCCATGACCGCTGCTCCCGAGTCACCGACCCGGAACACCGAGAGAAAACGCGAGCCGATCCCCGAGTACGAGCCCGAACCGCGGGGCAGGGCCGAGCGCTACACGGTGTTCGCGTTCGTGTTCGTGCCGCTGGTCGCGCTGGCGGCCTCGGTGCCCTTCTTCTGGGGCTGGGGCCTGAGCCTCACCGACATCGCCATCGCCTCGGTCTTCTACCTGATCAGCGGACTGGGCATCACGGTCGGTTTCCACCGCCACTTCACCCACGGCTCGTTCAAGGCCAAGCGCCCGCTGCGCATCGCGCTCGCCGTCGCCGGCTCCCTGGCCATCGAGGGCAGTGTCATCAAGTGGGTCGCGGACCACCGCCGCCACCACAAGTACGCCGACGCCGAGGGCGACCCGCACTCGCCGTGGCGCTTCGGCGACGACTGGAAGTCGGTGGCCAAGGGCCTGTACTACGCGCACATGGCGTGGATGTACCTGGACGAGAAGAAGACCTCGCCGCGCCGCTTCACGCCCGACCTGCTCAAGGACAAGGACGTCGTCCTCGTCGACAAGCTGTTCCTGCCGATCGTGCTCTTCTCCCTGGGCGCTCCGGCCCTCATCGGCGGCCTGGTCACCATGTCCTGGTGGGGCGCGCTGACCGCGTTCTTCTGGGCGAGCCTGGTCCGCGTCGCCCTGCTGCACCACGTCACCTGGTCGATCAACTCCATCTGCCACACCATCGGCGAGGAGAACTTCGAGGTGCGCGACCGCTCCCGCAACGTGTGGTGGCTGGCCGTCCCGTCCTTCGGCGAGTCCTGGCACAACCTGCACCACGCCGACCCCACCTGCGCGCGCCACGGCGTGCTCAAGGGCCAGATCGACATCTCCGCCCGCGTCATCTGGTTCTTCGAGAAGTTCGGTTGGGCCAGCAAGGTCCGCTGGCCCAACACCGAACGGCTCGCCGCCAAACGGGTCAGCCCCTAGGATCGGTAGCCATCATGGGAGTAGCCGACAGCGATCGGAAGGTCCGAGTGCGCCGCAAGCGCATGACGGGCAAAGAGCGTCGGCAACAGCTTGTGGAGATCGGTCGGGAGCTGTTCGCCGAACGCGGGTTCGACGCGACCTCCGTTGAGGAGGTCGCCGCACGGGCCGGCGTGTCCAAACCCGTCGTGTACGAGCACTTCGGCGGCAAGGAGGGCATCTACGCGGTCGTGGTCGACCGGGAGATGCGCGTTCTCCTGGGGATGATGGGCGAGGCCCTCACCGCCGACAGCGCGCGGAACAAGATCGAGAACGCGGCTCTGGCCCTGCTGCGGTACGTGGAGGAGAACACGGTGGGGTTCCGGGTGCTGACCCGCGACTCGCACGTGGCCTCCGGCACCGGAAGTTTCGCCAGCCTGATCAACGACATCGCCAGCCAGGTCGAGTACATCATGGTCGACGAGTTCGCCGAGCGCGGCTACGACCCGGCGCTCGCGCCCATGTACGCCCAGGCCCTGGTGGGCATGTGGGCGCTGACCGGCCAGTGGTGGCTGGAGGTGCGCAAGCCCAAGCGCGAGGTGGTCGCGGCGCACCTGGTCAACCTGGCCTGGAACGGGCTGTCGAGCCTGGAGCCCAAGCCGAAGCTGCAGACCAGGCGGCGCAGGTCGGGCTGATCCTCCGGCGTCTGTTGACCTGTGGGGCGGGTATGTGCGCATACCCGCCCCACTATCTTGATGTCAAGAGATAAGCTGTCCCCATGCGCGATGAAGTGGATGGGCTGATCGAGGCGTGGCGCTCCGAACGCCCGGACGTGGATGTGACACCCCTGGAGGTGTTCAGCCGGGTGTCCCGGCTCGCGCGCCACCTGGACCGCGCACGGCGCACGGTCTTCACCGAGCACTCCCTGGAACCCTGGGAGTTCGACGTGCTGGCCGAGCTGCGCCGCTCCGGCCCCCCGTACGAGCTGAGTCCCGGGCGGCTGCTGCGCGCCACGCTGGTGACGTCGGGGACCATGACCAACCGGGTGGACCGGCTGGCCGCGGCCGGGCTGGTACGGCGGCGCCCCGACCCCGCGGACAAGCGCGGAGTGCTCGTCCGGCTGACCGGGCAGGGCACCGAGCGCATCGACGCGGCCCTGGCGTCGCTGGTGAGCTACGAGGAGAGCCTTCTGGCCCCGATGCCCGACGAGGACCGGGATCGGCTGGCATCGTTACTGAGAAGCCTCCTGGCCCCCCTCGACAGGGGTCCGGACGGTCCGCAAGGGTAGTGGCCGAGCGGTACCCGTCCCTCACCGGGCCCGCCGTCCGGGCGCGAACCACATTCCGGGCTTTGGAGATCACTGATGCGAAGGTGGATGGCCGCGGTGGCCGCGGCCGTGCTGGCCACGGGATGCGGCGGTGGCGACGACGGGGAGGCGGCGACCGCCCCGAGCTACTACCTGTCCCTGGGCGACTCGCTGGCCGTGGGCGTACAGCCCGACGAGAACGGTCAGCCCGAGGAGACCCCGGACGGGTACACCGACATCCTCCACCGCACCCTGTACGACTCCGACTCCACGCTGCGGCACGAGCGGGCGGGGTGCGGCGGCGAGGACACGACCACCTTCGTCGAGGGCGGGCTCCCCGACTGCGAGGAGCGCTACGAGAGCGGTTCGCAGCTGGAGGAGGCCGAGGCGTTCCTGGCCGAGCACGGGGGACGGGTGGACCTGGTGACCCTCACCATCGGCGCGAACAACTTCACCGACTGCGTGGATGGCGTACGCGGTACCGGCAGCGGGGCCGCGGGCCCCGGGGGCATCGGGATCGACGAGGAGTGCGTGGCCGACGGGCTGGAGCGCGTCGAGACGGAGGTCCCCGTGATCGCAGAACGGCTGCGCACGGCGGCCGGACCCGACACGCAGATCATCGGCATGACCTACTACAACCCGTTCCTGGCGCTCATGCTGCTGGACGGGGACCCCGCCGGGGAGGCGGGCGAGGCGGCTGGGGAGGAGCCCGGCGGCGACGAGCTCGCGGAGCGGGCGGTCGGCGTCCTCACGCAGCTGAACGAGTCGCTCACCGCGTCCTACTCCGCGGCCGGGATCGACGTCGCGGACGTGGGTACGGCGTTCGAGTCCACCGACGACGAGGTGCCCGCCGACAGCGGCACCGGAATGCCGGTGAACCTCCAGAACGTCTGCGACCACACGTGGATGTGCGACATCAGCCGGGGGCCGGACATCCACACCAACGAGGCGGGCGCGCGGAAGATCGCGGAGGTCTTCGCCGGACAGGTCGACTGACCGGCACCGGCCACCATCCGTTCCCGGCCCCGTCCCCACGCTCGCGGGAGGCGGGGCCGCCGCCGTGTGCCGCACGCCGCACGGGCCGTCCCGCGTGGGGACCGCGCCCCTGGGTAGTCACAGCCCCGGTGGGCCCAGTCGATCTGTGGGGGACACGTGCGAATCGGGTGGACGGCCGCGGCGGCCGCGGTCGTACTGGCCGCGGGGTGCGCGGGCGGCGATGACGGCGGCGGTGACGGCGGCTCCTCCTCCGGGGAGGGCTACTACCTCTCCCTGGGCGACTCGCTGGCCGTGGGCGTGCAGCCCGGCGAGGACGGCCGCCCCCGGGAGACCTCGGAGGGGTACACCGACATCCTGTACCGCACCCTGCGCGAGGAGGACCCCGGACTGAGGCACGAGCGGATGGGGTGCGGCGGCGAGGACACGACCACCTTCGTCGAGGGCGGGCTCCCCGACTGCGAGGAGCGCTACGAGAGCGGTTCGCAGCTGGAGGAGGCCGAGGCGTTCCTGGCCGAGCACGAGGGAGGGGTGGACCTGGTGACCCTCACCATCGGCGCGAACAACTTCACCGACTGCGTGCGGGGGGTGAACTCCCCCGACGGCAGGGCTCCGAGCTCCGAGGACGTGGACATCGGCTCCGCGTGCGTGGACGAGGGCCTGGACCGGCTGGAGGAGGAGGTCCCCGTGATCGCCGAACGGCTGCGCACGGCGGCCGGACCCGACACGCAGATCATCGGCATGACCTACTACAACCCGTTCCTGGCGTTCCTCCTGCTGGACGGGGACCCCGCGCACCAGGCGGCGGCCTCCGCCGAGGAGGCCGAGGAGGTCTTCCCCGAGAGGGAGGCCCGGAGCGGGCTCGCCGAGGAGGCGGTGGAGGTCCTCACCGAGGTCAACGGGATCCTCACCGACGCCTACAAGGCCGAGGGGATCGACGTCGCGGACGTGGACGCCGCCTTCGAGTCGACCAACGGAGAGGTGCCCGAGGGCAGTGACACCGGGATGCCGGCGAACCTCCAGAACATCTGCGACCACACGTGGATGTGCGACGGCGACCGCGGCCCGGACATCCACCCCAACGAGGAGGGCGCGCGGAAGATCGCGGGCGTCTTCGCCGAGCAGGTGAACTGACCGACGGCGCCAGGCCCTGGCCACCCGTACCGGGTCGGGCCGCCGGGGCCCACCCGGACGACCGGCTACTCCGCCCCTTCGGGGAGCGAGTCCTCGATGAGCGCGACGATCCGGGGGTCGTCCGGCACCGTGTTCGGGGAGAAGCGGTGAACGGCGCCGTCGGGGAGGACGAGGAACTTCTCGAAGTTCCACCGCACCCTTCCGGATCTGCCCTCGTTGTCGGAGACCGAGGCGAGCTCGGCGTAGAGGGGGTGGCGGTTTCTTCCGTTGACCCTCACCTTGCGCATCATGGGGAACGTGACGCCCCACGTGGCCGCGCAGTATCCCGCGATCTTCCTTTCGCTGCCGAACTCCTGGAGGAACTGGTTGCTGGGAAAACCGAGCACGGTGAAGCCCCTGCCGCCGTACTGGTGCTGCAAGGCCTCCAACCGCGCGTACTGCGGGGTGAGACCGCAACGCGAGGCGACGTTGACCACCAGCCTCACCTTGCCGGACCACTCGCCGAACGTCGTCTGGCGTCCGTCGATCAGCGTCACCGGGATCTCGTCCAGGTCCAGGGAGGTCATGGCGTTCACTTCCTGCCTTCTCGGGGGTGTTCACTCGACGCGCGGTGCTTCCCCGGGGGTGTGGGGAAGCGCGCGCGGCCGTGATGGAAATCCTCCCCGGAAAACGGACTCGATCACTCGTTCCACGGCTCCGGCATGCGAGGACGCGTGCCGGAGCCCGTCACGGGCCGGGACGTGTCAGCCGAAGGGTCCTCGGGGCGCGCGAAAGGGGGCCGGCCGTTTTCGCCGACCCCGACCGAACGATCCCCCATGTCGGGGCTGACGGGTCTTGTTCGCGCGCGGAGGGCCGCCTACTCGTCGACGGCCTCGGCCTGCTCCAGCCAGACCTCCTCCAGAGTGCCGCGTTCGGCGGCCAGGGTCTTGGCCTCGGTGTCGAGTTCGGCGAGCCTGGCGTAGTCGTCGGCCGCTGCGGCCATCAGCTCGTGCAGCTCCGCCTCGCGCTTGGTGATGCGGTCCATGCGCCGCTCGACGCGCTGCATCTCCTTCTGCGCGGTGCGCCGCTCGGCCGCCGACACGGCGGGCCGCTCCGGCGCGGCCCCCGCCGCGGCCGTCTCGGACGCGCCCTGCGGCAGGGTGCCCTCCCCCGCGGTCCGCGCGCGGCGCTCCAGGTACTCGTCCACGCCGCCGGGCAGGAACGCCAGGCTGCCGTCGCCCATGAGGGCCATCACCCGGTCGGTGATGCGCTCCAGGAAGTAGCGGTCGTGGCTGACCAGCACCAGGGATCCCGGCCAGCCGTCGAGCAGGTCCTCCAGCTCGGTGAGGGTCTCGATGTCCAGGTCGTTGGTGGGCTCGTCCAGCAGCAGCACGTTGGGCTCGTCCATGAGCAGCCTCAGCAGCTGGAGGCGGCGGCGCTCGCCACCGGACAGGTCGCCGATCGGGGTCCACTGGCGCTCGCCCCGGAACCCGAACCGCTCCAGCATCTGGCTGGCGGTGTAGTCGCGCTTGCCGATGGTGATGTGCTCGCGGATCTCCATGACCGCCTGGAGCGGGCGGAGCGCGGGATCCAGCTCGACGATGTTCTGGGACAGGTGGGCGAGCTTGACGGTCCGGCCGGTGCGGACGCTGCCGGTGTCGGGATCGCGCTCCTGGGCGAGGATCCTGAGCAGGGTGGACTTGCCCGCACCGTTCACACCGACCAGGCCGACCCGGTCGCCGGGGCCCAGCTGCCAGGTGAGGTGGTCGAGCAGGACCCGGTCGGGGACGGACACCGACACGTTCTTGAGGTCGATGACGGTCTTGCCCAGCCGGGCGCTGGCGAAGCGGACGAGTTCGACGGTGTCGCGGACCGGCGGCTCGTCGGCGATGAGCTGGTTGGCCGCCTCGATGCGGAACTTGGGCTTGGAGGTGCGGGCCGGGGCGCCGCGGCGCAGCCAGGCCAGCTCCTTGCGCATGAGGTTCTGGCGGCGCTCCTCGGCGGCGGCCGACTGGCGCTCGCGCTCGGCCTTGGCCAGGACGTAAGCGGCGTAGCCGCCCTCGTAGCGTTCGACGGCGCCGCGGCCGATCTCCCAGGTTCGGGTGGTGACGGCGTCCAGGAACCAGCGGTCGTGGGTGACGACCACGAGCGACTCGGGTCGGCCGCGCAGGTGCTCGGCGAGCCAGGCGATGCCCTCGATGTCGAGGTGGTTGGTGGGCTCGTCCAGGGCGATGAGGTCGTGGTCGTCGACCAGGAGCCTGGCCAGGCCGGAGCGGCGGCGCTCCCCGCCGGAGAGGCCGCTCATGGGGGTGTCCAGTCCCCAGCCGCCGAGGAGGCCGCGCAGGATGTCGCGGATGCGGGCGTCACCCGCCCACTCGTGTTCGGCGCGGTCGCCCAGGACGAACTCCCCGACCGTGGTGTCGGGGAAGGTGTCGCGCTGGTGCAGGAACCCGACGCGCAGGCCGCGGTTGTGCACCACCCGCCCGGAGTCGGGCACGGTGATGCCGGAGAGCACGGAGATCAGCGTGGACTTGCCGCCGCCGTTGCGGCCGACCACGCCGATGCGTTCACCCTCCTCCACACCGAGCGACACCTTGTCGAGGAGCACGAGCGGCCCGTAGGCCAGGGACACGTCCTGAAGATTGACCAGATTCATCAGTATCCATTGTGGCGGCAGTACCGCGGTGCGCGAACCGTCTCCCGCCGCAACCGCTCAGCGGTCCGTACCCGGCGGCACGGCCACCGCCGCCCCTACACCAGGAAGAAGTCCCGGGCGGCCTTGGCGATCCCCTCCGGGTCCAGCCCGTGGACCCGGTCGTGCCGCGCCGGGGTCCCGTAGGCGCGCACCTCGTGGTCCCGGGCGACTCCCAGCCCCAGCTGACGGTGGCGCCGGTCGGCCAGCGCCTCGGCCACCTCGTGCGCGGAGGTCCCCCGCAGGTACGGCTCCACCACGAGCACGTCGGCGCTGCCCGCCGCTCCGGTCAGCGCGCTCAGCCCCTCCCGGTCGAACGGGCGCACGGTGGCCGTGTAGGCGACGGTCACGTCCAGGTCCGCGGTCGCCTCCAGCACCCGGTCCAGCATCGGCCCGACGGCCACCACCACCCCGGCCGATCGCGGCGAGCCCGTCCGCAGCACGCTGAGGCGTCCGCCGACGGGCAGCGGTGCCCGGTTGGCGGCCTCGGACAGCCGCACGTACACGCGGTGCTCCCCCGGGAGCGCGGCGGCCAGGGCGCCGCGCACCTCGTCCGGGTGGCCGGGCGCGTACACCGTCCACCCCGGCAGGCTGTCCAGCAGGGCCACGTCACCGGGGGCCTGGTGTGTGCGCCCCGCGTCGGAGGCGTCATAGGAGGCGCCGATGCTCACCAGGACGGCGCCGGCGTCCTGGTGGCCGAGGTCCAGCTTGACCTGCTCGAAGGGCCGTTCCACCAGGAACGGCGCGTAGCTGTGCACGACCGGCCGCATCCCTGTCAGGGCCAGTCCTCCGGCCACGCCGATCATGGCCTGTTCCCGGATGCCCACGTCGATCACCCGGCCCGGGTGCCGGGCGGCGGAGGCACGGAACATCCCCGCGGAGATGGCGGCCAGCACGACGGCGACCCTCGGGTCCTCGTCCATGGCCCGGCTGACGGTGGCGGCGAAGGTCTCACGCATGTTCATCGGACGCTCTCCTAGGGACGGACGCGGGCGACGACGGCCAGCGGCCGTCCGGTGTGGGGGCGGGTGAGGGCCTCGTACAGGGCGTCCTGGTCGCGCCCGGACACGTCGCGGGCCTCCCAGCCCTCGGCCGCGAAGCGCGTGCCGATCCCGCCGGGCCACCCGTGGCCGGAGGAGGCGTTGTCCACGACGACGACGGTGAGGTGGTCCACGCCGAGGCGGCCGGCGACCGCGACGGCCTCGTGGTTGCTGCCCTCGTCGAGTTCGCCGTCGCCCACGAGCACCACCACACGGGGCTCGGCGCCGTCGGGCCGGCGGATCCGCTGGGCGCGCAGGCCGAGCGCGGTGCCCAGGCCCAGCGGCAGCCCGTGTCCGAGGGACCCGCTGCCGATCTCCGCGCCGGGCACGAGGACCCGGTCGGGGTGGTGGCCGAGCGGCGAGTCGAAGGCGGCCCAGCCGCGCAGGACGGACACGTCCAGGAAGCCCTTGGCCGCGAGCACTGCGTAGAAGGCCGCGGGCCCGTGCCCCTTGGAGAGCAGGAACCGGTCGCGGGCCGGGTCCTCGGCGGTGTCGGGGGTGACGGCCAGCACACGGTCGTAGAGCACCCAGACCACGTCGAGTGTGGAGTGGGCGGCTCCCCTGTGCTTCTCGTCACCCTCCATGAGTCCGATGAGGGCGGGGAGGTCGGCGTAGCGCGAGAGGGCGGCTGCTGTCGTCATGCCCCTCAGTGTTCAACCTCAACAAAAGTTGAGGTCAATGGGCGGAAACACCCGCGCGGCAGGAAAACCTGAGGTGATTTACCTCACAGGACAGTGGCCCCGGGGACGTCCCCGTACGCCGACACGACCTGTTCGCACAGCCCGCTTCCCTCCAGCTCGGCCACCACGGCGGCCTCGCGCTCGGCGGCCTCGTCCCCGTCCCCGCCGCCGACCAGGAAAGCGCAGGTCGGCCCCGACCCCGACACCAGCGCGCCCAGGGCGCCCGCGCCGCTGCCCGTCCTCAGGGTCCGCTCCAGCTCCGGCAGCAGCGACAGCGCCGCCTCCTGGAGGTCGTTGGTCAGCGCGGCCCCCAGGGCCGCGGGATCACCGCTGGTGAGCGCGTCGGCCAGCGCCGGGTCCAGACGGGGCTCGGGAGCGTCCGGACGGATGCGGTCGTACTCGCCGAACACGCTGGCCGTGGACAACCCGTGCGGAGACAGCGCGAAGACCCAGCGCAGCCGCCCCGGAGCGGCCAGCGGACGCAGGACCTCCCCGCGCCCCGTGCCCACCGCGGTGGCTCCCAGCAGCGCGAAGGGCACGTCGCTGCCCAGGTCGGCCGCGTACCCGGCCAGGGTCTCCAGGGACAGTCCGCAGCCCCACAGGTGGTCGCAGGCGAGCAGGGCCGCCGCGGCGTCCGCGCTCCCCCCGGCCATGCCTCCCGCCACCGGGATGTGCTTGTCCAGGTGGACCGTGACCGGATGGCCCCGGCCGGTCCGCTCCGCCAGCAGGGCCACGGCGCGCGCGGCCAGGTTGGAGTCGTCCAGGGGCACGCGGGCCAGGTGGGAGCCCAGGCCGCCGCCCGCGGTCAGTCCGGCGAAGGCTGGCTCCTCGGCGGGGCCTCCCGGACCCGCGCCAGCGGCCCTCCCCGCCCCCGCGGGCGCGGATTCCCCGGCGCCGGAGGGGTTCGGCCGACGCGGCGGGGCCTCCTTGACGGTAACCTCGTCGAACAACGAGACGGCGTGGAACACGTTGACGAGGTCGTGGAACCCGTCCTCACGTCCGGGCCCCACCGCCAACTGGAGGTTCACCTTCGCGGGGACCCGCACGGTTACGGTGGTATCAACGGTCACGAGTCCCCAATCGTAAAGGAACCCCCGCCTTGCGTGAACACGTACCCCGCCGGGGGCACCGGTGTGTTCACCACTCCTTACCAGCGCGGACACCGTCGCCGGAGGGAATCGGGAACCACGACCACGATCCGGGGATCGTTACCACTGTCATGTCAGTCACCGCCCGCCCTCAGAACAGCCCAATCGGGCCTGTGAGTGGGAAACCGGGCACAAACACCGCTACCTTGGGGCAAGGCGGAGTTTGGACACCGTCGGGGAGGGTCGCTTGCCGTCGGATGGGCTCCCGAAGAACCTGGAACCGCTGGCCGCCGGGGATCCGGCCACCATCGGTCCCTACGTGCTGTCCGGGAAGCTGGGGAGCGGCGGCATGGGCACCGTCTACCTCGGCAGTGCACCGGAGAAGAACAACCAGGTAGCCATCAAGGTCATCCGCCCGGAGCTCGCCTTCGACGAGGCGACACGGGCGCGTTTCCGCGACGAGATGGAGAACGCCCGCAAGGTCGCCTCCTTCTGCACGGCCAAGGTGCTCGACCACGGGACGTTCGAGAACCGCCCCTACATGGTCACCGAGTACATCGCGGGCACCGCGCTGGCCGAGCACATCGCCGAGCACGGACCGCTGGACTCCTCGACCCTGCACGGCTTCGCGCTGGGCGTGGCGGCCGCCCTGGCCGCCATCCACCGCACCGGGCTGGTCCACCGCGACCTCAAGCCCGCCAACGTGCTGCTGTCGCTCTCCGGTCCCCGGGTGATCGACTTCGGCATCGCCCGCGCGATGAACACCGCCACGAACCACACCCAGACCGGCATCGTCATGGGAAGCCCCGGTTGGATGGCGCCCGAACAGCTGCTGGAGGAGCAGGTCACCACCTCGGCGGACATCTTCGCCTGGGGGTGCCTGGTGGCCTTCGCCGGGAACGGCACGCATCCCTTCGGCAACGGCGACGCCATGACGCTGGGCAAGCGGGTGCTGTTCGCCGAACCGCAGATCGGCAACCTGGACAGCCCGCTGGACCGCGTGGTGCTGCGCGCGCTGGCCAAGGAGCCGGGCCGCCGCCCCACCGCGCAGGACCTGCTGCTGGAGCTGGCGGGCGGTGAGGAGAACACCAACCCCAACGACATGGTGTCGAACGCGCTGCACCAGTCGTGGCGGCCGAACCTGCCCCCCATGCCCCCCGGGATGCCGCATCCCCAGCAGGGCCCGCCCGCGCACCAGGTCAGGAGCGGCATGCGCCGCCCGGGCCCCGGCCAGTACCAGGCCGCGCCGCCCGCGCCCCTACCTCCGCCCAACCACCAGACGGGCAACTTCCAGCGTCCGCAGGGACCGCCCCCGGGCCACCAGGCCGCCCGCCCCGGCGGTCCGCCGCCGAATGGCCAGATGCAGGGCGGCCAGGTACAGGGTGGTCAGATGCAGAGCGGCCAGATGCAGGGCGGCCCGCCTCCGGGCGGCCAGCACCAGCGTCCCCGGCCCGCCTCCGTGCCTCCCCCGGGGCAGCACCCGGCCTCGACCGGGCCGATCCCGATGGTCCCCCCGCCCGACCAGCAGGCGGGCCGCCCCGGTCCGCAGCCGTACGTGCCGCCGGTTCCGCCGCCTCCGCACCGGCCCGCCGCGCCCAACCGGCGCAGGGGTGTGATCGTCGCCATGGTGCTGGGCGGAGTGGTCTTGCTGGTGGCGCTGATGATTCTGATGAGCGTGCTGGTGAGATGGGACGGCCCACCCTTCTCCGGGGACGGCGGGGCCTCCTCGGACGACGCCTCGGAGCAGACGCAGCCGGACGCCCAGGAATCCGCGCCCGACGGCGACGCCGGGTCCGGGGGCCCCGGCGACACGGATCCCACCGGGGTGCCCGACGACGTGTCGGGGGCCTCGTCCGACCGCATGGTCCAGTACTACGTCAACGAGGTCACCTGCGGCCTGCGCAAGCACAACATCCGCTCCACGCTCCAGACGAACGCGGAGTACTGCGTGGTGAACCTGGAGATGTCGAACGCCGGCGACGAACTGCTGGTGTTCGACCACCGCGAGCAGCGCCTGTCGACCAACTTCAGCGAGACCCGCGAAGCCGAGGAGCCCTCCCCGCGCGAGGCCGAGCAGCCGCTGTGGGACCGGGCCGGCATCGGTCCCGGTGCCACGGCGAGCGGGGAACTGGTGTTCATCCTGCGCGACGGCGAGACCCCGCACACGCTCGTCCTGAACCACCGGCTCGACGCGGACCCCACGGAGATCAACATCCAGGACATGGTGAGCTGAGCCCCCGGTGGGGACGGGCCCGCGGACGCCCCCACGGCCGGACGCGGACGGGCCCGGCGCACCCGCCGAAGCGTGGTGTGCCGGGCCCGTCCGGTGCCGTGGGGAGGGCTACTCCCACTCGATGGTGCCCGGGGGCTTGCTGGTCACGTCCAGCGCCACCCGGTTGATCTCGCGCACCTCGTTGGTGATCCGGTTGGAGATCCCGGCCAGCACGTCGTAGGGCACGCGCGACCAGTCGGCGGTCATCGCGTCCTCGCTGCTGACCGGGCGCAGCACCACGGGGTGGCCGTAGGTACGGCCGTCGCCCTGCACGCCCACCGAGCGCACGTCGGCGAGCAGCACCACCGGGCACTGCCAGATGGAGCGGTCCAGCCCGGCGCGGGTCAGCTCCTCGCGGGCGATCGCGTCGGCCTCGCGCAGGATCTCCAGGCGCTCGCGGGTCACCTCACCGATGATGCGGATGCCCAGTCCCGGACCGGGGAACGGCTGGCGCCACACCATCTCGGCGGGCAGGCCCAGCTCCTCGCCGACCTTGCGCACCTCGTCCTTGAACAGTTCGCGCAACGGCTCCACCAGCGTGAACTGCAGGTCCTCGGGCAGGCCGCCCACGTTGTGGTGCGACTTGATGTTCGCGGTGCCGGTGCCGCCGCCGGACTCCACCACGTCCGGGTACAGGGTGCCCTGCACCAGGAACTCGACCTCGGCCCCGGCCTCGCCGCTCTCGGTGACGACCTCGCGGGCCGCCTGCTCGAAGACGCGGATGAACTCGCGGCCGATGACCTTGCGCTTCTCCTCGGGGTCGGTGACGCCCGACAGCGCGGACAGGAAGCGCTCCTCGGCGTCCACGACCTTGAGCTTGGCCCCGGTGATCGCGACGAAGTCCTTCTCCACCTGCTCGGCCTCGCCCTTGCGCAGCAGGCCGTGGTCCACGAACACACAGGTCAGCTGCTCGCCGACGGCACGCTGCACCAGGGCACCGGCCACGGCGGAGTCCACGCCGCCGCTCAGTCCGCAGATGACGCGCTTGTCGCCGATCTGCTCGCGGATGTGCTCCAGCTGCTCCTCGACGATGTTGACCATCGTCCAGGTGGGACGGCACCCCGCGCCCTCGTACAGGAAGCGGCGCAGCACCTCCTGGCCGTGCTCGGTGTGCATGACCTCGGGGTGGAACTGGACGCCGAAGAGGCGGCGGTCGGTGTCCTCGAAGGCGGCGACCGGCGCGCCCGCCGTGCTGGCGGTCGTGGTGAACCCCTCGGGGGCGCCGACCACCGAGTCGCCGTGCGACATCCACACCAGCTGTTCGGCGGGCGTACCGGCGAACAGCAGGGAGTCGGGGACCGCCGACAGCTCGGTGCGGCCGAACTCGCTGAGGTCGGTCCTCTCCACGGTCCCGCCCAGGGCCCGGGTCATCGCCTGGAAGCCGTAGCAGATGCCGAAGGTGGGGACCCCGGTCTCGAACAGCTCGGGGCCCAGGTTCGGGGCGCCCTCGGCGTAGACCGACGACGGTCCCCCGGAGAGGATGACGGCCTTGGGTTTCTTGGCGAGCATCTCCTCGACGGGCATGGTCGAGGGCACGATCTCACTGTGCACGTGGCATTCCCGGACGCGCCGTGCGATCAGCTGCGCGTACTGCGCACCGAAGTCGACGACGAGAACGGTGTCGAACGTGCTCTCAGCACCAACGGACACGACGGAGGACCTTCCGCAGGAGTAAAGGGATGTCCGCCCAGTCTAGGCCGTCGCGCGTGTCCGGCGGGTCCCGCGGGATGTGCGGTCCCGCTCAGCCCGCGAAGCCGCCGGGGTTGGCGGACTGCCAGCGCCAGGCGTCGCGGCAGGCGTCGTCCACGGTGCGCACGGCCTTCCAGCCCAGGTCGCGGGCGGCGGCGGAGGGGTCGGCGAAGCACACGGCGATGTCGCCGGGGCGGCGCTCGGCCACCGTGTACGGGATGGTCGATCCGGTGGCGCGCTCGAAGGCGCGCAGGCCCTCCAGGACCGAGGTGCCCTGTCCGGTGCCCAGGTTGTACACGCGGTACCCGGTGGCGTCGGCGAGGTGGTCCACGGCGGCCAGGTGGCCCTGGGCCAGGTCCACCACGTGCAGGTAGTCGCGCACGCCGGTGCCGTCGGGGGTGCCGTAGTCGTCGCCGAACACGTTCAGCCGCTCGCGGCGCCCGGCGGCGACCTGCGCGACGTAGGGGAACAGGTTGTTGGGTACGCCCTGGGGGTCCTCGCCGATCAGCCCGCTGGGGTGGGCGCCGATGGGGTTGAAGTAGCGCAGGGAGACGATCCGCCAGCGCGGGTCGGCCGCGGCCACGTCCCGCAGGATCTGTTCGGCGAACAGCTTGGTGGCGCCGTAGGGGTTGGTGGCGGACAGGTCGCCGTCCTCGGTGACGGGCGCACGCTCGGGGTCGCCGTAGACCGTGGCCGAGGAGCTGAACACCAGGTCGCGCACACCGTGTTCGTCCATCACCTCGACGAGGGAGAGCAGGGCGTCCAGGTTGTTGCGGTAGTAGCGCAGCGGCTGTTCCACCGACTCCCCCACGGCCTTGAGCCCGGCCAGGTGGATGACGGCGTCGATCCGGTGCTCGGCGAGGACGCGGCGCAACGCGGCGGGGTCGGTGCAGTCCTCCTCTTGGAAGGAGACGGTGCGCCCGGTGATGCGCTCGACGCGGCGCAGCGCCTCGGTGTGGCTGTTGACGAGGGAGTCCACGACCACGACCTCGTGCCCGGCTTCGAGCAGTTCGACCGCGGTGTGGGAGCCGATGTACCCGGCACCACCGGTGAGCAGGACGTTCATCATTCGCTTCCCTGGGGTGGAGTGCGCCCGCCGCCTCGCGGACCCTTCCCAGAATAGGGGGGACACCGGGCACGTGGCCGGTGACGGACGCCACCGTGTCCCGGAACCGCCGCCCGCCCCGGGAACACGGCGACGGCCGGCCGGAGGAACCGGCCGGCCGTCGCCGCGGGAGCGTGCGGGGGTCCGGCCCCGGCGGCGCGCGCCGGGGCCGGACGGGGTCAGGGGCGTCCCGGCGGGGTGCTGCGGCGGACGTCCAGCCACAGCACCTGCGGGTCGTGGTCGCTGACCTGGTCGTGGAACTCGGAGTTGAGCCGCGCGATCCCGTAGTCGACCCGGCCCGCGAGCGCCTGGTTGACCAGGATGTGGTCCAGGGCCTGGGAGTTGCCGTCGTACACGTAGTTGTAGCGCTCCCCCTCGGGCAGGTCCGTCATCGGGTTGTCCAGGGGCCCGTCGACGGTGAGGATCTCCAGGGTCCGGGAGAACTGGAAGTCGTTCAGGTCGCCCATGACCACCAGGTTGGCCTCGGGGTCCACGGCCAGCAGTTCCTCGGCGAACCCGCGCACGAGCTCGGCCTGGGCGTGGCGCTGGGTCTCGCTGGTGCGGTTCGGCGGCTGGTGGACGCCGTGCAGGGACTGGTCGCCGCCCTTGGAGTTGAAGTGGTTGGTGACCACGTAAACGTCCCGGTTCAGGGCGCGGAAGTGGCCGACCAGCGGCTTGCGGCTGGACTCCCAGGCCTCGTCCTCCGGGGCGATCCGGCCCGGGGACACCGACAGCTCGGCGCCGCGCCCACCCTCCACGACCTCCACGGCGGTGGTGGCGTCGCCGCCCTCGCGGTCCACGAACCGCACGCGCGCGGGGTCGAACAGGAACGCGTTGCGGATGTTGCCGCCCGGCTGTCCGCCGTCCTGCTTGTTCCGCGGGCTGATCTGCCGCCACTCGTAGGAGGGGCCGCCCCGTGCCTCGACCGCGGCCACCAGCCGGTCCAGGGTGACGTCGGCGTCCACGACGCCGTCGTCGGTCGGACCGGTGTTGTCCTGGATCTCCTCCAGGCCGATGATGTCGGGCGAGTTCAGGTACTCGACCATCCCTGCGGCCAGCTCGTCGTACTTGGCCTGGTCGTCCTGCCCGCCGAGGTTCTCGACGTTGTAGGTGGCGACACTGACCTCGTAGCGCTCGGCGTCGCGGACGCCGGTGCGCTCCAGGTCACCGGGCACGTGCTCGCCCAGGGTGGTGGCGCGGACCAGGTAGCCGCCGTACTGGCTGTAGTAGACGGGGCCCTCGGTGGTCCCGGCGAGGGTGTCGCCCACGTTGGCGTCGGGGAACGGGTGCCGTGCCCGGTCCAGCAGCGACTCGATCTTGACCCGGCCCGAGTTGGGCTGGTCGTAGGACCCGTAGCGGGTGCCGCCGTTGACGGTGGGGTTCTGCCCGGGCTTGGTGGTCACCCACAGGGCGTGGTAGCCGTCGGTGGCGCCGACCACGGGGGCGTCCTCCACACGGACGAGCATGTGCTCGTGCGCGGCCCAGAAGTCCAGGGCGTAGGCCTCCGGCTCCAGGTCGAGGGAGGAGACGTCCCCGCCGGGCTCTGGCGCGTACGCCTCGGGGAGGGCTTCCTCGTCCAGCAGGACGGAGCCGGGTACCGCGTTGCCCGAGGACAGGACGGTCCAGAGGGCCTGGCTCAGCTGGGTGACGGTCTGCGCTCCGGAGGAGGGCCGGTACTCGCTGACCCGTCCGGCGACCAGGACCTCGTCGCCCACGGCCACGTCGGGGGTGGTGGAGCCGGTGAAGGCGAACAGCGCCTCGCTGGTGCGCGGGTCGCCGTCGCCCTCGGTGTCCTGGAACCAGAAGCCCTGGGCGCCGCCGAAGGCGTTGACCGCGGTGACCACGCCGGGCAGGCCCGTGACCTGCTGTCCCACGTGGGGAGAGGTGCGGGTGGTGCCCTGGACGTCGTGGACGCGCAGGTCGCCGGGCTCGACGGGGTCCTCGGGGTCCTCACCGCCGCCGTCGCCGGGGGTCTCACCCGCCGTGTTCGCGGGGGTGGGGGCTCCGGCGGTGAGGTCGGCCGCGTTGTCTCCGGTGTCGGAGAGGTCGGCGTCGCGCGAGGCGGAGGTGGTGTTGCCCAGCCTGGGCGCGGGCGCGTTCTCGTGGATGACGGCGTCGCCGTAGCCGACGAGGTCGACGACGTCCCCGTCCTCGGCGCACGTGGCGGCGGTGCGGCAGGTGACGGGGGCGGTGCCGCGCACGAGCAGGACGGTGCCGGAGGACGCGGACATGTTGGCGCCGCCGGCGGCGTCGGGGGCGGGGAGTTCGGCGCCGCCCCCGGAGCCGGCCGCCTGGCGCACGAGGTAGTACTCGCCCGCGCCGATCTCGCCGCCCAGTTCCGTGACCTGGACCCGGCTGGTCGGCTTGGGGTCGGCGGGCAGGTACTGCACGCTCCACCCGTCGAGGGAGAACGCCCCGTCGGCGGGGTTGCCCAGTTCGACGAAGTCGTTGCGCAGGTCGGCGCCGCTGTTGCCGCCTCCGCCGTACACCTCGCTGATCACCGGGGTTGTGGTGTCGGCGAGGGCGGTCGGTACCGCTCCGAGGCTGACGCCCAGGAGCACCGCCGCCGCTGCTGACGTGGACGCGATCAGGCGTCCGGGTCGGGTGGGGGACACGTCTTCTCCGGAAGTGACTGGGGGTTGGGGCCTGCACATGATGGCCCCTGTGGATGTCCGACCGAAAGAGACGACGTGAAAAGGAGGCGAAGCGGTACACGGTTGGTACTGTCGGACTACTCTTCGGTAACCCTTACCTCGTGTGATCATCCACATCCCGACAGCCAGTGGGCTGGCCGGAAACGTTGATGGTGTGACGGGCGGGGTCTCCCCGCCGCTGATCCTGCTCCCAGTGGCGCTGTGGGGCACCGACAGTGCCGCTGGGAGCGGGATCGTCCGAGGCGCGCGTCACAGCCGGGGGTCGACCGGCTCCGACTCCAGGGCCAGCACCGCGAACACCGGCTCGTGCACGCGCCAGAGGGGTTCGCGCCGGGCGTGCCGGGCCAGGGCCTCCAGGCCCAGCTTGTGCTCGCGCATGGCCAGACCGCTCTTGCGGCCCACGTTGCGGTCCTTGAGGACCGTCATCCGGTCCGGGTCGGTGTAGTCGGGACCGTAGACGATCCGCAGGTACCCGGGGCCGCGCACCTTCAGCCCGGGCTGGGCCAGGCCCTTGCGGCCCCTGGCGCGGGCGCCCAGGACCGGTTTGACCACCATGCCCTCACCGCCGCTGGAGACCAGTTCGGTCCACCAGTCGGCGGCCGAGGCGCACGCCACCGGGTCGGTCGTGTCCACGACCCGGTAGCGGGTGGAGCGGACCAGACCGCTCACCTCGGCGAGCCGCTCGGCGATCGCCATGTGCCACAGGTGGTCGGCGTCCCCGTACTCCCGGCCCTCGGAGGCCAGCACCGTGAACGGCGCGTACCGGAGACCGGCGACGCCGTCGGTGTCCCAGGAGTAGCGACGGTAGACCCGGCTGAACTCCTCCACCTGCTCCGTGCGGCGCGCCACCCTGTCCGCCAGGCCGCCCACGGGCACGCCGCGGCCGGCCGCGGCGGCGAGCGCGGCTCCGGCGGCGGGCAGGGCCGCGCGGGCGGCGGCGCCCACCGACGCGTACTGCTCGCGGATCAGCGAACGGGCCTTGGCCGACCACGGCAGCATCTCCCCGTCCAGGGCGACCCAGTCGGTACCCAGCCGGTCCCACAGCCCGGCGTCGGTGACCGCCTTCCGCAGCCGGTCCACCACCTCCGCCTGGAGCGCGGGATCGTTGAAGAACGGCCGGCCGGTCCGGGTGTACACGGTGCCCGGCTCGCCGGGGACGAACCGGCGCTCGGCGGCGGCCCCGTCCCGGCACAGCACGGCCACGGCCCGCGACCCCATGTGCTTCTCCTCGCACACGACCTCCCCGATCCCCGAGCCCCGGAAGGAGGCGAAGGCCTCGTTCGGGTGCTCCAGCAGGCCGGGTTCGGCCGAGGTCGGCGCCGGGGCCATGGCCGGCGGCAGGTACAGCAGCCAGCGAGGGTCCACGGAGAACCGGCTCATGACCTCCAGCGCGGCCAGGGTGCTGCCGCCGCCGGTGCGCACCAGACCGTGCTCGGTCTCCACGAACATGCCCGAGTGGGCGTCGTCGGCGCCGACGTCGGTGATGTCCACGACGGTGTCCGGGCGGGTGTCCGCGGCCTTCGCGGGCCCGCCGCCGAGCGGGCGCACGGGCTCGTACCAGGTGCGGTGGGCGGCCACGCCGACCAGCTCCCGCTCGGGGTAGCGCAGCGCGGTGAGCCTGCCGCCGAACACGCAGCCGGTGTCCAGGCAGAGGGTGTTGTTGAGCCACTCGGCCTTGACCATGGGCGTGTGCCCGTGGACCACGGCGGCCCTGCCCCGGTACTCGCGCGCCCACGGCAGCCGCACCGGAAGCCCGTACTCGTCGGTCTCGCCGGTGGTCTCGCCGTACAGGGCGAAGGAGCGCACGCGGCCGGAGGCCCGCCCGTGGTAGGCCTCCTTGAGTCCGGCGTGCGCGACGACCAGCCTGCCCCCGTCCAGGATGAGGTGGCTGACCAGTCCGTCGCAGAAGTCCAGCACGCTCCCGCGGAACTCCTCGCTCTCCCGGCCCAGCTGCTCCACGGTCTCGGCGAGGCCGTGTGTGAGCCGGGCCTTCCCTCCCCTGAGCACCCTGACGAGCTTGTTCTCGTGGTTGCCGGGCACGCAGAGGGCGTCGCCGTCGGCGACCATGCCCATGACCAGGCGCAGCACGCCGGGGCTGTCGGGCCCCCGGTCCACGAGGTCGCCGACGAACACCGCCGTGCGGCCCCCGGGGTGGCGGGCGCCGACCGGGCGTCCCAGCTCGTCCCGGAAGAGCTCGTACCCCAGCTCCCCGAGCAGCTCCTCCAACTCATCGCGGCAGCCGTGCACGTCGCCGACGATGTCGAACGGTCCGGTGAGCTCCTTCCTGTCCGGCCAGGCGCGCTCCAGCTCGATGGTCGCGGCGTCGATCTCCTCCGGGCCGCTGAGCACGTACACCTTGCGGAAGCCCTCGCGGCGGAGCCGCTTGACGCTCTGCCTGAGGTCGCGCCGCTGGCGCCGGATGACGTGGTCGCCGAAGTCGCGGTCGGGCCGGTTCCGGTTGCGCTCCCGGGCCAGGGCCTCGGGCACGTCCAACACGATGGCGTTGGACAGCACGTCGTTGGCCTTGGCCACGCGCAGCAGTTCCTGGCGCGCCCTGGCCTGCACGTTGGTGGCGTCGGCCACCGCGAGCAGGCCCCGCCGCAGCCGGATGTCCACGACGGTGTGCAGGAGCGAGAACGCGTCGGCGCTCGCGGACTGGTCGTTCTCGTCGTCGCTGACCAGGCCGCGGCAGTAGTCGGAGCTGATCACCTGCGTGGATCCGAAGTGCTTGGCGGCGAAGGTGGACTTACCCGAGCCGGACACCCCGACGAGCACGACGAGCCCCATCTCGGGCACGCTGAGCACGCGCGGCGCGGCGTTCTCGGCCTTCTCGGTCGTGCTCATCCGGTGAAGACTCCCATCTGGGTCGGAGCGCCGGTCCCGGGGTGTCCTGGTCCGACCGGCAGGTGGCGGACGCGGTAGCCGTACTTCTCGGCGACCCGGCCCGCCCACAGGGCGAACTCGGCGCGCGTCCACTCGAAACGGTGGTCCCCGTGCCGGAGGGAGCCGTCGGACAGCCCCTCGTAGTGGGTGTTGTACTCGACGTTGGGCGTGGTCACCACGACGACGCGGGGCCGGGCGGCGCCGAACACGCTCTCCTCCATCGCGGGCAGCCTGGAGGGGTCGAGGTGCTCGACCACCTCCATCAGGACGGCGGCGTCGTAGCCCTCGAACCTCCTGTCGCGGTAGACCACCGAACCCACGAGCAGTTCCGGCCTCGCGGGGCCGTCTCCCCCGCGGCCGCGGCCTTCGCGGGCGTAGGCGGACAGGGGCCGGTGGCGTTCGCGCCCGTCCGGTGCGCAGCCCCGGCACACCCGGCGGTGGGCGCGCTCCAGGCTGACGACGCTGACGTCCACGCCGGTGACCCGGTCCAGGGAGGGCTCGGTGACCAACCGCTCCAGCAGCTGCCCCGATCCGCAGCCCAGGTCGAGGACGCTGGTGGCGTTCTCGGCGCGCAGCACCGCCATGACCGCACCGGCCCGCTGTTCGGCCAGGGCGGGCTCGCGCTCCTCGCGCGGCGGCGCCGCGGAGGCCTCCTCGACCCCCGGGTCGTCCCCGTCCTCGCCCTCGGCCAGGTCGTCGGCCTCGGCCAGACGCGCCAGCGCGGTCCGCACGTAGCCGTCGCGGCGGCTGAGGTAGCGGCGGGTGATCCAGGCGCGCTCGGGGTGCCCGACGAGCCAGCCGGTCCCGGCGTCGGACCCGCCGCCGTCCTCCCCCTCGTCCTGGTCGGCCCCGGCGGCCTCGGCGGTGCCGTCGGACCCGTCGCCCCCGGCCGTGCCCACGGTGAGCCCACCGGCACGCAGCAGCTTGTCGACCTCGCTCCGGTCCACCCAGTAGTGCTTGTCGCCGTCCATGGCGGGCAGCAGCACGTACAGGTGGCTGAGCGCCTCGGACAGGCGCAGGGTGCCGGTGAGGGTGAGCGACAGGTAGTGCGAGTCGCCCCACCCCGGCAGTCCGGGGTCGAGCGGGACCGGCTCGGCATCCACCGTCCAGCCCAGGGGCTCGAAGAGGGCGCGGACGCGGTCGGCCCCGGCCCGGCATGGCACCGCGGGCATGCGCAGCTCCAGCGGTATCGGCGTGCGCGCCAGTTCGGGGCGCTGCCCGCAGACACCCCTGAGCGCGGACCGCAGCACCCTGCCCAGCGCCACCGCGAACAGCGACGACGTCGCGTAGGGGCGGTCGTTGACGTACTGGGAGAGCGCGAAGTCGGGGGTGCTCACCGACGTGCGCGTACGCAGCAGCGCCTGCGCGTCGACGTCCAGCAGCAGCGCCGCCGTGCAGCGCTCCTCGGTGGCCTCGGGATAGAAGACGTGCGCGGTCCCGAAGGACTGCCCGAAGCTCTGCGCCCGGTCGGGATGCTTGTGCAGCAGGAAACCGAGGTCCGTCGCGGGGTTCGCCGTGGTCGTGATCGTCAGTAGCACTCGTGCATTGTGTCCGAGCGCCGTCCGCGTGGCGAGGGTTTTTCGGTCGCCCCGCGGGTCAGCGGTCCCGGAGCGCTCGGGCGTGGTGGCGGGTGGTGATCACGGCCGTGGCGGCCAGCGCCACCGTGAGGGCCACCGCGTTGGCCACGGCCAGCGACCCCGCGAACACCAGGGGGGAGTCCAGGGGCGAGTCGGCCGGAAAACGGTCCGTGACCGATACGCACAGCTGCCACGCCCCCGTGGCCAGAAGCAGGTACGGGAGTGCGCCGGCCAGTGCCGTGAGCGCCGGACAGGGCAGCCGGACCGCCCGGAGCAGCGGCCAGGCCAGGACCGGGGCGAGGGGAACGGGCAGCAGGAAGAGGGCCATCCCCGCGCCGATGTTGGCGTCGGGGGTGGTGTGGACCGCCTCCAGGTACTGGCTGACCGCCCATCCCACGAGGTGGGACAGGGCCGCCGCGGCGAAGGCGGCGACCGCGGCGAGCAGGATCGCACGCGGTGCGGGGACGGGAGTGCGGGGGCGGTAGGTCATGCTCACAGAGTGCCCGAGGCGCGTACCCTCCGCCTGAGTAGGGGTACTCAGGCCCCGGGATCCCCGGCGGGGTCCACCCCCAGCTCGGCCATGGCCCGGCCCGCCTCGGTGGAGGCGCGGCCGAAGAGCGACCACGGCAGGTCGCAGCGCAGGCCGCCCACGGCGTTCAGGTGCCAGCGTGCCGCCTCGGCCGTCCCAGCCTTGTGGAACGCCCATCCGAACAGGTGGTGGGCCTGCGCGTCCCGCGGGTGGGGGACCGCCCGGGCGACCCAGTCGCGGGCGAAGGAGAACAGCTCCTGGACGGCCTCGCCGTACAGGCGGCCCATGGCGCCGTTCACGACGAAGTCCATGTTGCCCGCCTCGCTCAGCCGGTCGCGCTCACGGCGCAGGTGTTCGGCGTGCGCCAGCGCGAGCACGGCGGGCAGCGGGCTGCCTTCGGGCGCGGTGTCGGCGACGGATCCCGCGAAGGCGAACATCTCCTCGGCGGCGCCGGTCGCGGCGGACTCGCCCGGAGGCGGGCAGAGGGCACGGACACGGGTCATGTGGGCGGGGAACAGGTGGGGCGCCCGGGCGATGGTCTCGCGCCAGATCCGGTCCTTGTCCTCCCGGTCGGCGGACAGGCCCGCCGCGGCGTTCTGGAGCCCCTCCCAGGGTGCCGCGTCGCCGGGCCGCAGCTCCGCGGCGACCTCCAGGACGTCCCTGGCCTCGTGCAGGGTGGCGGAGACGGCCTTCCGCTCGGCCGTGGAGGTCCTTCCGGCGGGCCGGCCCGGGATCCGTGCCAGCAGCGCGTAACCCAGCCACAGCACGGCGTCGGCCCGGTCGGCGCCGCCCTCGACGAGCGCGGCGACGTCCCCGGGACGGTCCACCGCGGCCCGGCCCAGCTCCACGGCCCGCAGCACACGGGTCTCGGGGTCCTCACGGCTCTCCGCCAGCAGCGGCAGACCGGCCTCGGCGTCGCCCCCGCGCACCGCCTCGCACGCGGTCCGCAGCCCGGGGTCGACGCCGAAGGCCTCCGGCACCAGGAGCGCTCCGATGTCGGCGCCGCGCGACGCCCTGCCTGGTCTGCCTCCGAATCGCCACATGTCAGCAGAGCGTAGCGGGCCCGCCGTCTACTTTCCCGCGGCCGCCTCGTCCCTCCGCTCGGCTCCGGGAGCGGGGTCCGTCGGCTCCGCCGTGCTCCCCGCCCGCCGGGAGAGCCGGTGGCCGACCACCTGGAGGGCGATGAGCGCGGCGCCCAGCACCGAACCGGCCAGGGTGAACCAGCCCGGGTCGACGGAGGCCGAGAGCGCCCACCGGAACAGGTTGCTCCACTCGGGGGCGACCATGACCAGCGCGGCCGCCAGGGCGAGTGCGAGCCTCTCCCCCGGCATGGCGCGGCGCAGGAAGTGGCCCTCGATCGCGATCGCCGCCGCCGCGAGCGCGACACAGCCGCTGACCACCGCCGTGGCCAGGTCCGTCACCGGACCGGCGACGGTCAGCAGCGCCGTGTAGGCCATCAGCATGGGGATGAGGTACAGGCCCTTGGCGAACTTCCACGCGGACAGGCCCGCGCGCATCGGCTTGGCGTTGGCGATACCGGCGGCGGCGAAGGCGGCGAAGGCCACCGGCGGCGTCACGTTGGAGTCCTGGCTGTACCAGTACACGATCATGTGCGCGACGATCACGGCCAGCCCCAGCTCCTGCAGGGCCGGAACCGCCAGCACCGCGAGGACGACGTAGGCGGCGGTGACCGGCAGGCCGATGCCCATGATGAGCGACGTGAACGCGACCATGAGCAGGGTCAGCAGCAGACTGCCCGCGAACGCGGTGACCAGGACGTCGGACAGCACCAGGCCCAGCCCGGTCAGGCCGACCATGCCGACGATGACGCCCGCCACGGCGCAGGCCACCGACACCGGCATGGTGTTGCGCGCGGCCAGCACGAACACCTCCAGGAAGTCCCGGGGCGACAGGCGGCTCCCGGCGCGCAGCATCGCCACGAGCAGCAGGGCGCCGCACGCGTACAGGCCCGCCTGGGTGGGCGGCACGTAGTTGATCAGCAGGGTGATGAGCAGCACCAGCGGGGCGAGGAAGTGCCAGCCCGCGCCCATGACCGCGCGCAGGGTGGGCAGCTCGGAGTCCTTCGTGAGTCCGACGGCGTGCTTGCGCGCCAGGATGTCCACGAACAGGAACATCACGCCGAAGTACATCAGCGCCGGGATGATGGCGACCTTGACGATGTCGGCGTAGGGGATGCCGGTGCGCTCGGCCATGATGAAGGCGCCCGCGCCCATGATGGGCGGCAGGATCTGACCGCCGGTGGAGGCCGCCGCCTCCACGCCCGCCGCGTCGTGCCTCCTGTAGCCGACCCTGCGCATCAGCGGGATGGTGAACGGTCCGGTACTGACCACGTTGGCGATGGCGCTGCCGGACACCGAGCCCATCAGTGCGCTGCCCAGCACCGCGCCCTTGGCGGGGCCGCCGACCATGCGCCCGGTGAGCACGTAGGCCAGGCCGACGAAGAAGCTGCCTCCCCCGGTCTTGGACAACAGCGCGCCGAACAGGATGAACACGAACACGAAGGTGACGACCACACCGAGGGTGAGGCCGTAGACGCCGTCGCCCAGGTAGCTGTGCGTGGCGATGCGCTGGATGGTGGCGCCGGAGTGCCCGAACCGGCCGGGGATGAGGGGACCGATCCACGCGTAGAGGACGAACGCGGCCACCATCACGACCATGACCGTGCCGACCGCCCGGCGGGTCGCCTCCAGCAGGAGGACGATCGCGGTCAGGCCCATGACCCAGTCGGTGTCGGTGTAGGCGCCCGCCCGTGAGGCCAGTTCGGCCTGGAGGACCATCGGGTAGAGGCTGACCGCCACGGTGGCGGCGATCAGCACCAGGTCGAGCACCAGCGCCGGGACCGAGCGCCCGGCCCCGCCGGGCAGGACGGGCTTGGCCAGGAACACCAGCACCATGACGAACATCAGGTGGATGAGCCGCTGCTGCTGGGCGTCGAACCCGGCGCGGAGCGCGATGTAGAGCTGGAAGAGGGTCAGGGCCGCGGCGAGGACCAGGATCGCGACGCCGACGACGGAGGCCGTGCGGCCCTCGCCCCAGCGTTCGACGGCGATCCGCCTCCACGCGGGGTCCGCCGGCCCGTCCTCCTCCGCGCCGGGGAGCGCGCCGACGGGCCCGTCGCCCTTCTCGTCCGGGTCCGGTGTCTCGTCCCGCGTCCGGGACGGGTTCTCAGCCATGCTTCTTCCTCGGTTGGTCTCGGCGGGGACCGAACGGCGGGCCCCGGGGTCAGCACTCCGGTTCTGGGGCGCCGCCCAGCAGCAGGTGGAGGACGGGCGCCCGGGCCGGTTCGACGGTCACCGGGCGGGCGGCCAGGCACGGGGACAGCCGCACCTCGTCGTCGGGCGTCCGGATCCGGTGGTCGACGGCGGGTGCGCCGACCCTGATGACCAGTTCCGTGCCGATGTCGCGGCCGATCCCCTCGATGACCCACCACGCGCCGTCGGCGTGACCGGTCCCCTCGCCGGGGATGTGGCCCATACCGGCGCCGAACTGGCGGAGCCGGGTGGCCTCGACGACCAGGTGCCCGTCGCGGACCTCTATGTCCTCCTCGATCGGCAGCCCGTCGATGGAGTGGACGTAGGCGACGGTGAACCGCTCGCCCTCGGCCAGGGGCAGGTACCCGATCGTGTCCCCCTCGTCGCTCAGCCTGAGGGCGGGCCGGACCGGTAGCAGCAGGGCGGTGAGGACCGCGGCCAGGACCGCGCCGCACAGGACCGGCGCCGCGGTCCGCGGACGCCGGGCGCGGTTCCCCGCGCCCGCCGACCGCTGTTCGTCCGCCGCGGGGGGTGTGTCCATCGGGGCCCTACTCGGGACGCAGGTCCTCGGGGATCTCGACGCCCTGCTCCTCGTAGAAGCGGACGGCGCCGGGATGCACCGGGACGGGACTGTTGGCGATGGTCTCGGGGACCAGGTACTCCTCGCCCGGGGCGTACACGTCGAGGATCTGGTCGATGTGCTCGAACATGGCCGAGGTGATGTCGTAGGCCTGGTCCTCGTTGAACTCGCCGGTCACGACCAGGGCGTTCCACACCGCGATGGTGGGCACGTCCTCGTCCACCCCCGGGTAGGTCCCCGCCTCGATGACGTGCTCGGTGTAACCGCCGTAGCCGTCGACGACGGCGGAGCGCTCGTCGTCGCACATCGGGATGAGGTGGACGTCGTCGGTGGTGCCGAGCTCGGTGATGCCGGCGTGGCCCTCGCCGACCACCCAGGAGCCGGCGTCCAGCTGGTTGTTCTGCAACGCGCTGGCGGTCTCGGCGTAACCGAGCTGGTCCATCTCGATGTCGTTCTCGGTGATCTGCAGGGACTGGAAGACCTGCCTGGTCGTGGCCTCGTTGCCGCTGCCGACGTCACCGATGGAGTAGCGGTCGCCGACCACGTCGGAGAAGCACTCGAAGCCCTTGTCCTGGGCGATGGAGTCCAGGGTCACCGCGTGGAAGACGTTGGGGTAGAGCACGGCCAGCGAGTAGGTCTGGACCGGGGCGCCCTCGAAGTCGGCCATGCCGGTGGCCGCCTGGTCGGCGGCGTCGCCCTGGACGATGGCCAGGTGGCCGCTGCCGGAGTCGAGCAGGCGGAGGTTCTCCACGGAGGCGCCCGTGGACTCGACCGAGGCGGTCTGGCCTTCGAGGCCGTCGCCGATGATGCCGCCCAGCGCACCGCCGATCGGGTAGTACACGCCAGCGGTGCCGCCGGTGACGATGCTGAGCCGGTCCTGGACGGGGCCGCCGCCGATCCCGGCCTCCTCGCCGCCGCCGGACTCCGCCGGCTGGGCGCAGCCGACGAGCAGCAGCGTGCTGAGGGGGATGGCGGCCAGGGACGGCGTCGTGTGTCGCATGGTCGGGTGTCCTCTCGGGCTTCGGGGGTGTGGCCGGAGCGGGGAGCGAAGAACACCCCGACCAGCGGCGTGTGGCGTACACCACTCCGCTGCCAGAAACGTAGTGGCCACCGCCGCGAAACCCGTAGCCCTGCGCCTCGGATTTGAGCCTCCCCTGAGGTTTCGTCCTCCTTGCTATTGTTCGGCCATGGTGCGGTCCCCCACCCGATGGCCGGGGACGGTCTCCGGAGCCCTCCTCACGGTCCTGGCCACCGCCTCCCTGCTCACCTGGTCACAGCCACGGCCCCCCGAGCCCCTTCGCCTGTCCGTCGGGACCGGCGGTACCGGCGGGGTCTACCACGTCTACGGCACGGGCCTGGCCCAGGCCGCCACCGCCTACCCGGACACCGAGATCGTCGCGCTCACCACGGCCGCGAGCGTGGAGAACAACCGCATGGTCGCGGCCGGTGCCGTGGACGCCGCCTTCACCCTCGCCGACGTCGCCGCGCTCGCGGTCGCGGGCGATCCCCCCTTCGGGGAGCCGCTGCCGGTCTCGGCGATCGCGCGCCTGTACGACAACCACACCCACCTGGTGGTGCGCGCGGACTCCCCCTACGAGACCGTCTCCGACCTGGCCGGGAACACCGTGTCCGTGGGAGCGCGCGGGTCGGGCACCGAGATGATGGCCGAGCGGCTCCTGGACCTGGTGGGGCTGGGGGAGGCCGCGCCCGGCGCCCGGACCGGCGAGCGGGACGTGACGCGGTTGCAGCTGTCCATCGGCGCCTCGGCCCGCGCCCTGGAGGAGGGGCGGATCGACGCGTTCTTCTGGTCGGGGGGCCTGCCCACCCAGGCCGTCGCCGACCTGGCCGGGCGCACCCCCGTCCGGCTGGTGGACCTGGCCGACCACGTCCCGGGACTGATCGACAGGCACGGCGAGTACTTCTCCGAACTGCCCGTGCCCGCGGGCACCTACCCCGGCGTGCCCGCCGTGCGCACCATCGGCGTGCCGAGCCTGCTGGTGGTCAGCGCCTCCATGCCCGACGACGTGGCCCGGGACCTGACCCGGCTGCTGTTCGACTCGCGCGCCGAGCTCGTCCGGTTCCACCCGGTGGCGCTGCACCTGCATCCCCGTTCGGCGATCGCCACCCTGCCCGTGCCGCTGCATCCGGGGGCGGCCGACTACTACCGCGAGGTCAAGTACGCGAACGACGACCGGGACGGCTGACGCCGCGGACCGACGCGTGCCCACGGGAAGCGGTCCTCACGCCGGGAGGCGGATCCGCGCGTCGATCCCGTGCGGTGTCGCCGGCCGCAGCGACAGCCGTGCCCCCTGGAGTTCCAGCAGGGTGACGACGATGGACAGCCCGAGCCCGGAGCCGCCCACCCCGTCGTGCCCGTCCCGCCAGAACGGCCGGGTGGCCTGGTCCAGCTGGCTCCCGGGGAGCCCGGGTCCGTCGTCCACCACGTGCACGTCCACGTGGCCGGACCCGTCCGGGCCCTCCTCCACCCGGTGGACGCGCACCGCGATCCGCACGCCCGGCCCGCCGAACTTCAGGGCGTTGTCGATGAGCGCGTCCAGCGCCTGGTCCAGGGTGCCCTCCACACAGCGGACCCGCGCGCCCGCGTCGCCCTCGCACACCAGGGCGGCTCCGGCGCGTTCGGCGATCGGCGCCCAGGACACCACACGGTCCTCGGCGACCTCCGCGACGTCCTCCCAGACCATGGAGTGCTCGGCGTCCTCGGTACGGGCCAGGGTGAGCAGGCTGTCGCAGATCCGGGTGAGGCGGTCCACCTCGTCCAGGGCCAGCCGGTGCCCCGGCGCGCCCCCGGGTGTCAGGTGGCGGGACAGGGCGTCCACGCGCAGCCGCAGTGCGGCGAGCGGGTTGCGCACCTGGTGGCCCGCGTAGGCGACGAAGGTGCGCTGGCTCTCCAGCATCGAGGTGATGGTGTCGGCCATCTGGTTGAAGGACTCCCCCAGGCGGCGCAGCTCGGCCGGACCGGCCGCGGTGCGCACCCGGATGTCCAGGCTGCCGCCGCTGACCGCGCGGGTGGCCTCGTCGAGGTCGTCGATGGGGCGCAGTATCCAGCGGGTGAGCGGCCCGGCCGCGGCGGTGCCCGCGACCATCAGCGCGGCGACGGCGGCCCAGGCCACGCACCACTGGGCGAGGGTGGCGCGGCGCAGCGACCCCGTGGGCGACGCGGTGACGGCGGCGCCCACGACCTCACCGGAGCGGCCGATGGGCTCGGCGACGATCAGCGGGCCGTCCTGCCAGGGGTAGACGACCGTGTCGGCGCCCATCCGGTTGCCCGCGAGCGCCGTCCGGACCGCCTCGGGGAGTTCGCCGCCGGGGCGGCGGGGGTCCAGGCCGGCGAGGGTGACGCCCTCGCGGGAGGCGGCCACGACCTCTCCGTCCCGGTCGACGATGACGGCGGGGATGCCGTACAGCCGGTCGTAGGCGGTCAGCTCGCCGGACAGGGTGCCCTCCACTCCGGTGAGCACGCTGGGCTCGGCGAGTCCGGCGAAGCGCGCGGTGTCGTTGATCCGGTCCAGGAGCATGTCCGAGGTGCCCCGGGCGGCGATGCTCCCGCAGAGGGGCAGGGCCAGCCCGAGGCAGGCCGTGACCAGGAGGGTCACGTACACGGTCAGCACGCGTTGGCGCATCGCGGTGTTCCGGGGGAGGGAGGGGTCAGGGCCGCCGGGCCGCGGTGGCGGCCCCGGTCGGGGCGGCGGACGTGGTCGGGGCGGCCGGTGCGGCGGATACCGCGGACGCGGCTCCGGGTGAGGCGGAGGCGGAGTGGCCGGTCGGCTCCTCGTCCGGGGGCGGAGGCGTGCCCCCGTCCGCCGCCAGCCGGTAGCCGACGCCGCGCACCGTCTCGATGAGGCCGGGCACGTCGAGCTTGGAACGCAGGGTGCCGATGTGCACCTCCAGGGTGCGCAGGGTCCCGGGCCAGGTGGTCTGCCACACCCGTAGCAGCAGGTGTTCGCGGGAGACCACCGTCCCCGGCTCCCGGACCAGGGCGACGAGCAGGTCGAACTCCTTGCGGGTCAGCTCGACCGGCCGTCCCCCGCGGGTGACGGCGCGGGTGGCGGGGTCGACCCGCACGGGCCCCACGGACAGGGGAGTGTCGGTGCGCCTGCGGGTACGGCGCAGGACGGCCTCCATCCGCGCGCACAGCTCCTCGATGGCCAGGGGTTTGACGACGTAGTCGTCGGCGCCCGAGCGCAGCCCGCGGACGCGCTCGCGCTGCCGCCCCCGTGCGGTCACCATGATGATGGCCGTGTCGCCGACGTCATGGCGCTCGCGCAGGCGGGCGCACAGCTCGATGCCGTCCATGTCGGGCAGTCCGAGGTCGAGCAGGACGATGTCGGCGGGCTCCGCCGCGAGCGCGCCCTCGGCCGTGCGCACCTGGTCGACCGCGTACCCGCCGGCCTCCAGCGCACCGGCGAGGGCGTCGGCGAGCCGGACGTCGTCCTCGACGAGCAGCACCTTGATCATGGGTTCGCGTCCTTTGAGGTGTGCGTGCGGGGGGGTGGTAACGCACCCTAGTGTGCCCCGGGCCACACCCGCGTGCCCGTCGCCCGTCGCCCTACACCGGGCGACGGGCGCCACCGGGCCGGACCGTGACGCCGGGGCGCTCAGGGACGCGTGATGTGCGCCTCCGGGACGATCTCCGGGGCGCCGTGCTGGACGGCGTCCGCCTCCTGGTCGGTGTCCTGTTCCTGCGCGGCGCGTTCGGCCTCGATGCCCTTGCGGTAGTACTCGACCTCGCGCCGGGCCTGTTCCTCGTCCCAGCCGAGGCGGTCCGAGAGCAGATCGGCGGCCTCCGCCGCGGCGGCGATGCCCCGGTCCCAGGTCTCGAAGGAGATCCGGGTGCGCCGGGACAGCACGTCCTCCAGGTGCCGGGCGCCCTCGGCCTCGGCCGCGTAGACGACCTCGGCGCGCAGGTAGTCGTCGGCGCCCGTGAGCGGGCGGCCGAGGTCGGGACGCTCCCGGACCAGGTCGAGCAGGTCGCGGGCCGAGGAGCCGTAGCGGCGCAGCAGGTGGGTGACGCGGGAGACGTGCAGCCCCGAGTCGCGGGCCAGCCGGTGCCGCTGGTTGTACAGGGCCCAGTAGCCGTCGGCGCCCACCAGGGGCAGCCGGTCGGTGACCGAGGCCGGGAGGCTCCCGCCCAGGCCGTGCGCGACCGCGTCCACCGCGTCCTTGGCCATCACGCGGTAGGTAGTGTACTTGCCCCCGGCGATGAGGACCAGGCCGGGCACGGGGTGGGCGACCGTGTGCTCTCGGGAGAGCTTGGAGGTCTCCTCCGACTCCCCCGACAGCAGCGGGCGCAGGCCCGCGTACACGCCCTCCACGTCGTCCCTGCCCAGGGGCGTGCGCAGCACCTGGTTGACGTGGTCGAGGACGTAGTCGATGTCGGCGCGGCTGGCGGCCGGGTTCTCCTTGTCCAGGTCCCAGGCGGTGTCGGTGGTGCCGATGATCCAGTGACGGCCCCAGGGGATGACGAACAGGACGCTCTTCTCGGTGCGCAGGATCATCCCGGAGGACGCCTGGATGCGGTCGCGCGGCACCACGAGGTGGACGCCCTTGGAGGAGCTGACGTGGATCTGGCCCCGTCCGCCGACCATCTCCTGGATGTCGTCGGTCCACACCCCGGCCGCGTTGACCACCTGGCGTGCGCGGATGTCCAGCTCCTCCCCGCTCTCCAGGTCGGTGGCGGTGGCGCCGACGACGTGCTCGCCCTCGCGCAGGAACCCGACCGCCTGGACGCGGGAGGCGATGCTGGCGCCCAGCCCGGCCGCGGTGCGCAGCACGGTGGTGACGAAGCGGGCGTCGTCGACCTGGCAGTCCCAGTACTGGATGGCCCCGGCCAGCGCGCTGCGTTTGAGCGCGGGGAAGACGCGCAGCGCGCCGGACCTGGTCAGGTGGCGGTGCGAGGGCAGGCCGCGGTTGTTGCGCGAGGTCATGGCCAGGGCGTCGTAGAGGGTGACGCCCGCGCCGATGTAGGCGCGCTCCCAGTGGTGGGCGAACGGGAAGAGGAAGGGCACCGGGCGGACCAGGTGCGGGGCGATGGTGGTCAGAAGCAGCCCGCGTTCGTGGAGTGCCTCGCGGACCAGCTCGAAGTCGAACTGCTCCAGGTAGCGCAGTCCGCCGTGGACGAGCTTGCTGGAGCGGCTGGAGGTACCGGAGGCGAAGTCGCGTGCCTCGACCAGTCCGGTGGACAGGCCGCGCGAGACCGCGTCCAGGGCGATTCCCGCTCCGACGATGCCTCCCCCGACCACGAGGACGTCGAGTTCCTTGTCGGCCATCGACGCGAGCGCCTCGGTGCGCCCCTCGGGTCCCAGCCAGGTGGTAGCCATGCGTCTCCTCCGTCTCGATGGGGGTCTCTCCCAGGCGCATACCGCCAGGGACCCATACCCATCGGAGAGGGCCCAGGCTAACGGTGCGGCGGCGGGCGTACCGGGCGCCCACCGCCACTCCGGCGTGTCACGGGGCCGGCGGGGACAGCCGGAGCGCCGGGGCGAGGAGTGCGGCGGCCATGGTGACCGCCCCCGACCAGCGGTGCCGCCCCCGGTCCGCCGGAGGCCGCTCCGTCGGATTGCGCCCGGCCCGCGTGGGTAGCGGAAGTAGATCCGGAACGGATTCGACGTCTGGAGACACCGTGTACCAGCGCCTGGAACGAAGTCACGGCAACGTCCTCGGCTACGAGATCACCAGCAAGATCACCGAGGACGAGTACAAGCAGCTCACCGACGAGCTGCGCGCGAGGATCACCGAGCACGGAAGCGTGCGCCTGCTGGTGCGGACCCAGGGCTTCCCCACCGCCGAGCTCTCGGCTCTGGACGACGACCTCCGGTTCGCCAAGGAGCATCTCAGCGACATCGATCGCTGCGCCTTCGTCGGTGACGAGAAGTCGGTCGAACTCCTGGTCAAGGCGAGCGACAAGGTCGTCAGCACCCGGGCACGGCACTTCGCCCCGGAGGACGAGGAGGACGCCTGGGCCTGGCTGGAGGAGTGACGCCGGCCGGGGACGGCGGCACGGAACCGCCGCCCCCGTCAGGTCAGGCGGCGTCGGCGTAGGCGTGCGCGTAGGCCAGGACGTCCGCGACGTAGACACCGGAGCTGTTGTAGTCCAGGACCGCGGACTCCCAGTCGGCGGCGGCGGTCAGGTCGCGGCCGTCCGCGCACAGGTACCGCCCCGCCGCGAGCGCGGCGTCGTCGATGTCGTGCGGGTCGGGGTCCCCGTCGGACAGCGAGTCGCCCCACTGCTCCCACGTCTCGGGGATGAACTGCATCGGGCCGATCGCCCGGTCCCATTCCGCGTCACCGTCGTACAGGCCGCCGTCGGTGTCCGAGATGGCCCGGGTCTGGTTCGTGCCGTCCAGCGGGATGCCGATGATGTCGACGGTCGTGGCCCCGTCCGGGCCGATCTCTCCCCCGGCGTAGGTGCCGTGGTGCGTCTCCACGTACCCGATCCCGGCCAGGGTCGGCCAGGACAGCTGGCAGGCGGGCAGCTCCCGGGCCAGCACCAGCTGGGCGCTGGCGTAGCCCTCCAGGGCGCGGCGCGGGATGCCGGTCGACTCCGACACCTGGTCGAGCCACTCGGCGTTGGGAAGCGAGGCCGCGGGGACGGGGTGCTCGTCGGCGCCCGTCTGTCCGGTCCCCGCCGTCTCCTCGTCGACCGGGGACACGTCCGAGCGCCCCGGCGGGCCGGTGAGCTCGCCGTGGGGCGGCGTCTGGATCGTGCCCACGGGCGGTTCCACATCGGAGGCACCGGGCGGAGACCACTCGTTGAACGCGCTGGACACCCGGTTGACCAGGAAGACCACGCCCCCGGTCAGCAGCAGGCACACCGCCAGCGTCACACAGACGGCGGCCACCGGGCCACGACTCCGGCGCCTCTCGGCACCGGGTGCACGCCGCTTACCCATAGGCTCCCCACATCGTCAAGAAAAGGTCGGTTCCCGACCACGCCGCAACCAAAGTACGCGACGGTAACGGTACGTACCAGTGTCCCCGGGCACGAGGACCCCGGACGTGCGCGAGCCCCGGGCGTGCGCGAGGGGCCGCACCGGTCCTCGCCGGTACGACCCCCTGGTCACGAGCGTGTCCTGGTGGTGCGGGCCCTCTAGTGGTGCGGGTTGACCACGACCTCGACCCGCTGGAACTCCTTGAGGTCGGTGTAGCCGGAGGTCGCCATCGTGCGGCGCAGGGCCCCCATGAGGTTCATGGAGCCGTCGCTGCTGGAGGCGGGGCCGTGCAGGATCGACTTCAGGTCGCCGATCGTGCCCACCTGGACCCGCTCGCCGCGCGGCAGCTCGCTGTGGTGGGCCTCGCTGCCCCAGTGGTAGCCGCCACCGGGCGCCTCCACGGCGCGCGCCAGCGGGGAGCCCACCATGACGGCGTCGGCGCCGCAGGCCAGCGCCTTGGCGATGTCGCCGCTGCTGGTCATGCCGCCGTCGGCGATGACGTGCACGTAGCGGCCGCCGGACTCGTCCAGGTAGTCGCGGCGGGCCGCGGACACGTCGCCGACGGCGCTGGCCATCGGCACGGCCACGCCCAGCACGGAGCGGGTGGTGTGCCCCGAGCCGCCGCCGAAACCGACCAGCACACCGGCGGCGCCGGTGCGCATCAGGTGCAGGGCGGCGGTGTAGGTGGCGCAGCCGCCGACCACGACCGGCACGTCCAGCTCGTAGATGAACTGCTTGAGGTTGAGCGGCTCGGCGCGGCCGGACACGTGCTCGGCCGAGACCGTGGTGCCGCGGATCACGAAGATGTCCACGCCCGCGTCGACGACCGCCTTGTGGTACTGGGCGGTGCGCTGCGGCGACAGCCGCGCGGCGGTGACCAGGCCCGCGTCGCGGATCTCCTCGATCCGGCGGCCGATCAGCTCCTCCTGGATGGGCGCCGCGTAGATCTCCTGGAGCCGCTTCGTGGCGGCGACGTCGTCGAGTTCGCGGATCTCCTGGAGCAGCGGCTCCGGGTCCTCGTAACGGGTCCAGAGCCCTTCGAGGTCGAGCACGCCGAGGCCGCCCTGCTCGCCCACGGCCACGACGGTCTTGGGGGAGGCCACGCTGTCCATGGGGCTGACCACCAGCGGCGTCTCGAACCGGTAGGCGTCGATCTGCCAGGCGATGGACACCTCCTCCGGGTCCCGCGTCCGCCGGGCAGGCACGATCCCGATCTCGTCGAGCTCATAGGCGCGGCGCCCGTTCTTGCCCAACCCGATCTCCACCTGAGCCAACGTTTCGATCCCCTCTGACGTGCCTCACCGGATGGTCTACCGGCGCGTTCCCTGCCACCGAGAGTCTATCGACCCAGGGCGTGGACATCGCCGGGCCGCCCGGGGGACCCCCGAGCGGCCCGGCCCGGACCTCCGGCGTCAGCGCACGTTGTAGTTGGGCGCCTCGACGGTCATCTTGATGTCGTGCGGGTGGCTCTCGCGCAGCCCCGCGCTGGTGATGCGCATCAGCTGGCCGCGCTCGCGCAGGTCGGCCACGGTGCGGGTACCGGCGTACCACATGGACTGGTGGAGGCCGCCGACCAGCTGGTGGGCGACCGCCTGGAGCGGGCCGCGGAAGGGAACCTGGCCCTCGATGCCCTCGGGGACCAGCTTGTCCTCGGAGGACACCTCGGCCTGTGCGTAGCGGTCCTTGGAGAAGGAGCGGCCGCGCATGGCGCCGAGCGAGCCCATGCCGCGGTAGGCCTTGAACTGCTTGCCGTTGATGAAGATCAGCTCGCCGGGGCTCTCCTCCACACCGGCCAGGAGGCTGCCGAGCATCACCGTGCTGGCACCGGCGGCGATGGCCTTGGCGATCTCTCCGGAGTACTGGAGCCCGCCGTCGGCGATGAGCGGCACGCCGGCCGGGCCGCAGGCCTTGGAGGCCTCCAGGATGGCGGTGAGCTGCGGGGCGCCCACACCGGCCACGATGCGGGTGGTGCAGATGGAGCCCGGACCCACACCGACCTTGACGGCGTCGGCCCCGGCGTCGATGAGCAGCTGCGCACCGGCGCGGGTGGCGACGTTGCCCGCGACGATGTCGGCGCGGGAGTTGGCCCTGAGCTTGGCGATCATGTCGGCGAGCCCGGCGGAGTGTCCGTGGGCGGTGTCCACGACGATGAAGTCGACACCGGCCTCCACGAGCCGCTTGGCGCGCTTCTCGGCCTCGGTGCCCACCCCCACGGCGCCGCCGACGACGAGGCGGCCGTCGGCGTCCTTGGTGGCGTTGGGGAACTGCTCGCTCTTGATGAAGTCCTTGACGGTGATCAGGCCGCGCAGGCGGTTCCGGCCGTCGACCAGGGGCAGCTTCTCGACCTTGTGGCTGCGCAGGAGTTCGAAGGCCTGGTCGCGGCTGACGCCGACGGGGGCGGTGACCAGGTGCTCGGTGGTCATGACGTCGCGGACCAGGCGGTCGCGGTCGTTCTCGAAGCGCATGTCCCGGTTGGTGACGATGCCGACCAGGACGCCGGTCCCGTCGGTGACGGGGACGCCGGAGATCCGGTAGTGGGCGCACAGGCGCTCGACGTCGGCGAGGGTGTCCTCGGGCTGACAGGTGACCGGATCGGTGACCATGCCCGCCTCGGAGCGCTTGACCAGGTCGATCTGGCTGGCCTGGTCCTCGACGGAGAGGTTGCGGTGCAGTACGCCCGCGCCGCCCTGGCGGGCCATGGCCACGGCCATGCGCGCCTCGGTGACGGTGTCCATCGCGGCGGACAGCAGCGGGATGCTCAGGGTGATGTTGCGGGACAGCTGGGTGGTGGTGTCCACCTCACCGGGTTGGAGGTCGGAGTAGGCCGGTACGAGGAGCACGTCGTCGTAGGTCAACCCCGGCGGCAGTACTTTGTCCCCGTAGTCGCTGTACTCCTGGCCCATGACACAACCTCCGCTTAGCCGGCACACACCTGCGCGGTCTCGCCCCCGCGTGTCGTCTCATCCTAGGTCGTGGCCCCGTGTATCCCCGGTGGAATGGGCTGTTCGACCCGTCACCCCGGCCCGAAAGTGATCAGTATCACGGTTTGGCCCGTGCCCTGGGATGGTCTCCGCGAAGGGCCTCTCCCCCTTCAACAGGCACAGGGCACCCGGTTCTTCCCGTCCCCGCGCCGCGGTCCCGCTAGTGCTGGGAGGAGTGGTGCACCGTCGGGCCCAGCGCGCGGCAGTGTCCGCGCACGCGCGGGCGGCGGGGACACGGGCGGCGACCGGCCCGGAGGTGCCCGCCGTGCTCAGGGGAGGAGGCGGTCCGCCACGGCCACCTGCCGAAGCCGAGCAATAGCTCGGTGCTGGGCGACCCGTACCGCTCCTGCCGACATTCCAAGTACATGTCCCGTCTCATCCGCTGTAAGTCCTGCGATCACCCTCATGATCAGCAGCCTTCGCTGCTGCTCGGGCAACTCGTCGAGAAGCTCCCTGGCGCGCTGGGCCTCGATGACCCGCACCGCCGACTCCTCCGGCCCCGGACCCTCGTCCGGCCGCTCGGGCACGGAGTCGGTGGACACCACTTCCACCCTGCCGGCCACGCGCAGGGTGTCGGCCACCTTGTGTGCCGCGATCCCGAACACGAAGGCCGCGAACGGGCGGCCCCGGTCCTGGTAGCGCGGTATCGCCGAGAGCAGGGCGATACACACCTCCTGGGCCACGTCGTCGGAGTAGTGGGCCAGTCCCGAGACCCGGCCGAGGCGGGCACGGCAGTACCTGACCACCATGGGGCGGACCTCGCGCAGCAGCGAGTCCATGGCCCCGTCGTCCCCCCGGACCGCGAGGGACCCCAGGTGGTTCAACCCCGTGTCGCGCGCAGCGGGGTCCGCCTCCCCGTGCGCTCCTGGCCGCTGCGCGGTAACGCCCCCCCGGGCGCCTGCATCCGTCACGTTACGAATGATGCCCCCACCACGGGACCCAACCACTCGGATCAGCAACTACAGAATGGTCACGTTTTGGGAAAATCACCCGAAAACGCCATGTGGGTCCGAGGAAAACGTGGGACCCGCGTGGTAGTGCGCGGGGGCGGGACACGACCGTGTCCCGCCCCCGAACCGGACCCCGCCGGGCCCGGACACCGCAGCCGTTAGTGGCTGTGGCCCTCGTCCTCTTCCTCCTCGGGCTTGTCCACGACCAGCGCCTCGGTGGTCAGCAGCATGCCCGCGATGGAAGCGGCGTTCTGGACGGCGGAGCGGGAGACCTTGACCGGGTCGATGATGCCCTCGGCGGCCAGGTCGCCGTAGGTGCCGGTCGCGGCGTTGTAGCCGTGGCCGACCTCCATCTCCGACACGCGGTGGGTGACCACGTAGCCCTCGGCGCCCGCGTTCTCGGCGATCCAGCGGGCGGGCTCGACCAGGGCACGGCGGACGATCGCCACACCGGTGGCCTCGTCGCCGGTCAGGCCGAGGTCGTCCAGGGCGGTCGAGGCGTGCACCAGGGCGGAGCCGCCGCCGGCGACGATGCCCTCCTCGATGGCCGCGCGGGTCGCCGAGATGGCGTCCTCCAGGCGGTGCTTCTTCTCCTTGAGCTCCACCTCGGTGGCCGCGCCCACGCGCAGGACGGACACGCCGCCCGCGAGCTTGGCCAGGCGCTCCTGGAGCTTCTCGCGGTCCCAGTCGGAGTCGCTCGCCTCGATCTCCTTGCGGATCTGGCGGACGCGGTCCTCGACCTCGGACTGCTCGCCGCCACCGTCCACGATGGTGGTGGTGTCCTTGGTGACGGTGATGCGGCGGGCCCTGCCGAGCGTGTCGACGTCGGCGTTGTCCAGGGTCAGGCCGACCTCCTCGGCGATGACCTGGCCGCCGGTGAGGACGGCGATGTCCTGGAGCATGGCCTTGCGGCGCTCGCCGAAGCCGGGCGCCTTGACCGCGGCGACGTCGAGCGTGCCGCGGATCTTGTTCAGCACCAGGGCGCCCAGGGCGTCGCCCTCGATGTCCTCGGCGATGATGAGCAGCGGCTTCTTGTTGTTCTGGAGAACCTTCTCCAGCAGGGGCAGCAGGTCGTTGAGGTTGCTGATCTTGCCCTGGTGGATCAGGACCAGCGCGTCCTCCAGCACCGCCTCCTGGCGGTCGCCGTCGGTGACGAAGTAGGGCGAGATGTAGCCCTTGTCGAACTGCATGCCCTCGGTGAAGTCAAGGTCCAGACCGAAGGTCGGGGCCTCCTCCACCGTGATGACGCCGTCCTTGCCGACCTTGTCGAACGCCTCGGCGATCATGTCGCCGATCTGGGCGTCCTGGGCGGAGTTGGTGGCGACGTAAGCGATGTCCTCGCGCTCCTCGACGGGGCGAGCGCGCTCCAGCAGGATCTCCGACACCCTGTTGGCGGCGGCGTCGATGCCCTTCTTCATGGACATCGGGGAGGCGCCGGCGGCCACGCTGCGGATCCCCTCGCGCACGAGGGCCTGGGCGAGGACGGTCGCGGTGGTGGTGCCGTCACCAGCGGTGTCGTTGGTCTTGGTGGCGACCTCCTTGACCAGCTGGGCGCCCAGGTTCTCGTAGGGGTCGTCCAGCTCGATCTCACGGGCGACGGTCACACCGTCGTTCGTGATGGTGGGGGCACCGAACTTCTTGTCGATGACGACGTTGCGGCCGCGCGGGCCGAGCGTCACCTTGACGGCGTTGGCGAGGCGGTTGACGCCCCGTTCGAGAGCGCGGCGGGCGTCGTCCTCGAACTCCAGGATCTTCGGCATAGGAATGCTTCCTCTTCGGCTGGTCAAAAAACGGGCATCCCGCCCGCCCGGCGATGTGCCGACCGGTGCGGGATGCGGATGACTCCGAGCCCGGAGTGCCGGGCCCCGTCGGGACCTACTTCTCGACGACCGCGAGGATGTCGCGGGCGGAGAGAACCAGGTACTCCTCGCCGTCGTACTTGACCTCGGTGCCGCCGTACTTGCTGTAGAGGACGACGTCGCCGATGTTCACGTCAAGGGCGATGCGCTTGCCGTTGTCGTCGAGACGGCCGGGGCCCACGGCCAGGACGGTGCCCTCCTGGGGCTTCTCCTTGGCGGTGTCCGGGATGACCAGACCGGAAGCGGTGGTCTGCTCGGCCTCCAGCGTCTGGACCACGACGCGGTCCTCCAACGGCTTCAGCACGGTCTTGGTGGCGGTCGACACGGTGTGACCTCCCCCTTCAAGGTTTGGTGTCCAGTCTTCGGCCCGAGCTGGCGCACGGACCGGTTGCGAAAAAGGGGCGACCACGGCGGCCTGTCGTCGCGGGTGCCAGACCGGCCTCGTCGCGATTAGCACTCTACCCCCGAGAGTGCCAGAATGGAAATGTGACCGTGACCCCCCGTCGGAGGCTCCCGCCCCGCCCGGGGCACCCGGCGGCCGGGCGCCCGCGCCCGGCGGAGTTCCGGTCAGACCGTCCGCGACGGCCGGCACAACCGGAACAGACGGGCCGGCCCGGGGGCACTCTTTCGCCGACCGCTCTTCGACGTCTGGGAGAAACCCATGCGCGTGCCCGCCTTCGAGGCGCTGCTCACCGACGCGGGCCGGGATGTGCTGGCGGGGATCGACCCGAAGGCCGCCACCCGTGACCGCCTGGCCGCGGCCTCCCGGCTGCGCGGCGACCCGCGCGTGGCCGCTCTCGACCCCGGTCTACCCGTCTCGGAACTGGTAAACGCGGTCCTGACCCAGGTGCTGCTGCGCGAGCGCGGCCGGGCCAAGTTCGGCGACCGCGCGGAGCGGATGTTCTTCACCCCCGACGGCCTGGAGCAGTCCACCCGGCGGGTGGTGGCCGACCACCGCGCGGAGCGGATGGCCCGGGCCGCCCCCTCCGTCCTGGACGGAGCCGCCGCGGGCGACCTGTGCTGCGGGGTCGGCGCGGACCTGCTGGCGCTGGCCGAGCGCGGCGTTCCGGTGGAGGGCGTGGACGCCGACCCGCTGACGGCGGCCGTGGCCCGCGCCAACATCGAGGCCCTCGGGCTGTCCGACCTGGCCCGGGTCCGCGAGGGCGACGCCACCGGGACCTCCCCCGGCCGGTACCCGCTGCTGTTCTGCGATCCCGCGCGGCGGGGCGGACGCGGCCGGGTGTTCGACCCGGCGGCCTACTCCCCTCCGTGGGACGTGGCGGCCGGGCTGGCCGCCGCCGCGGGCGCGGCCTGCCTCAAGGCCGCTCCGGGCATCCCGCACGAGGCGCTGCCCGAGGGGGCGGCGGCCGAGTGGATCTCGGTGGACGGGGAGCTGAAGGAGACGGCGCTGTGGTTCGGCGCGCTGGCCGGAGGACCGCGGCGCAGGGCGACGGTGCTGCACGAGCGGGAGGGGCTGCTGGCCCGCGAGGGCGCGGTGGCGCGTCTGGACGCCGATCCCGACCTGGGCCCGGCCCCGGTGGCCGCGGCCCGGCGCTACCTGTACGACCCGGATCCGGCCGTGGTGCGCTCGCACCTGGTGGCCGAGGCGGCGGCCAGGGTGGACGGCGCCCTGCTGGACGAGCGGATCGCCTACTTCACGGCGGACACGATGGTCGTCTCGCCGCTGTGGCGGGTGCTGGAGGTCGTGGAGGTGCTGCCGTTCTCCCTGAAACGGCTGCGCTCAGAGGTACGCAAGTTGAATGCCGGAACGGTGACGGTCAAGAAGCGGGGATCGGCGGTGGACACCGAGAGACTGCGCCGGGACCTGCGGGCGTCCGGCCCGGAGTCGGTGACGGTCGTGCTCACCCGGATCGGCGAACGGCCCTTCTGCCTGCTGTGCCGCGAGGTCAGGGGCCCGGTCGCGGGCTGAGGGAGCGGGCGCGGAGGCGAGGGTGTCCGTGCGCGGGACGACGCGTGCGGCGCGGGGGCGAGCGCGGCCGGGAGCCGTTTCCCGAAGCAACGGGTCACGGAGAAGGACCAGCGGGTCACGAAGGGGGCCCAGATCGTTACCTTCCGGACCCAGATCTTTGGCCGCTCCCCGGGGAGGGAGCGGCCGGTGTCGTTAAACTGGCGACCGCTGAATTCTTTCCCTTCTCATGGATTCACCCGGAAGGCCATGGTTGTTTGATCCGCCCCGCGGTTCGACCAGAACATGGACCCCGCCTCTTGTGTATACACACAGTTACACTCTAATTACGACGAGGCAGTATTGGTGCGGGAGCGCCGCCCGCCCGGGGACCATCGAGAACCCGTCCCGTCCGGAACCACCGTCCTTTCCCCTCGGACAGGCACGGGAGCGCCAGAAAAATAAGGAGCACCTCGGTGGAACAGACCAATCACAACTTCCTCAACGGGGGAGGCCAGGCCGGGATCTCCGACCGGATGCGCGACCTGCTCTCCCAGGCGGCTCAGGAGCACGTCTCCGACCAGAAGTCGCAGGGCGCCGTCAGTGAGGAGATGCGCCAGCGCCTCGAAGGCATGGAATGGCTGCTCCGCGAACTGCGCGAGCGCGAACTCGCCTCCCTCTCCGAGTCGGTCGCCACGGTCAACAGCCGCGTCGACGACTTCCTGGCCCGTCCGCCGGAATGGGCCGAGACCCTGGCCGAGCACATAGAGGTCGTCGGCCAGCAGGTCAAGCCCCTGTCGGACCTGCCTTCCCTGCGTGCGGACACCAACCGCGTCGCGGGGCACCTGGACACCGCGCTCACCCGCCTTCAGCGGATGGCCGAGACCGGCAACCGCACCGCCGAGCAGGTCACCGAGCTCGGGGAGCGCCTCAACGGGCTGAGCGACACCTTCGGGGAGCGCCTGGACGCCCTCGACACCGCGCTCGCCTCCCTCACCGCCAAGACCGAGGCCGTCGAGACGTCGCTGTCGGCGCTGTCGAAGGCCTCCGACAGCCGCCACGAGGCCCTCACCACCGGGCTGGCCGAGAGCCGCACCGAGCTGACCGAGGCCCTCGCGAGCGGGAGGGCGGAGATCGCCGAGGCCCTGTCCGAGGGCCGCACCGAGCTGGCCGAGGCCGTCGCCGCCAGCCGCGAGAGCCTCACCTCCGCCGTCAACGAGAGCCGCGAGGCCCTCACCGCGGCCGACACCCGGCTGAGCGAGTCCGTCACCGCCAGGCTGGAGGAGACCTCCGTCGAGCTGAGCACGCTCGTCGAGGAGCGCACCGACCGGCTGCGCACCTCCTTCGAGGAGCGCACCGCCGAGCAGCACAAGACCCTGCTGTCCCGCCTGCAGGAGAACACCGGCGAGCTGGGCGAGCGCACCACCGCCCTGGCCGAGGAGCTGGGCGCTCTGGCCACCGCCTCCGGCGAGCGCCACGAGGCCCTCGCCACCAAGCTCACCGAGAGCGTCGGCCACCTCAGCACCCAGGCCGAGGAGAACAACGCCGAGACCACCGCGGCCGTCGCCGACGTCACAGGCTCGCTCGCCAAGCTGCGGGAGAAGCACGAGTCGTCGCTCACCGAGCTGCGCACCCACCTGCGCCAGCGCCTGACCGAGCTCAACGAGCAGATGGAGCTGGGCCGCACCGAGACCCGGGAGCACGCCGAGGCCACCTCCGAGCGGCTGCGCGAGGCGATGGCCGAGCGCACCGACGCCCTGGGCACGCGGATCACCGAGGACGCCGAGCGCGTCACCGCCGACTTCGCCGAACTGCGGGAGTCCGTCCGTGAGAACGGCGACAGGCTCTCCACCGAGTCCGAGGAGCGCTCGCAGGCGCTGACCGAGACGCTCACCGAGCAGGTGGAGGCTCACCGGACGGCCCTGGACGAGCGGCTGGAGCGCCAGCGCGAGTCGATCACCGGCAAGGTCGACAACCACCTGTCGCAGATCACCGGCAAGGTGGACCACGAGCTGGGCCGCCTCACCGACCGCTTCGACACCTTCGAGGGCCACTTCGAGGGGAGCTTCGAGAGCGTCGAGGGCAAGATCGACCGCATCGACGGCCGTATCGACGGCGTCAACGGACGCCTGGACGGCCTGGACGGCCGGGTCAACGGGGTCGAGGGCCAGTTCGAGGGCGTCAGCGGGCACTTCGAGGGCGTGGACGGCCGCATGGAGGCCCTCGACGACCGGTTGGAGGCGCTCAACCAGCGGCTCAACCAGCTGCCGCAGACCATGGAGGTCAGCGAGCTGCACCGCCGCCTGACCGAGCTGGTGGACCGGCCGCAGCTGGACCACAGCGGCAGGCTGGACGAGATCGACGAGCACGTCACCTCGTCCGTGACGCCGGTGCTGCGCGAGCTCAAGCAGCGTCCGGACCGGCACGAGATGGAGGAGACCGTCACCGAGGCGGTCGAGAACTCCCACGACGACATCACCAAGCGGTTCACCTCCCTGGAGGAGACCGTGCTGGCCCTGGCCGAGGCGCTGCTGCGCCCGGGGCGGGACGGCAAGAAGAAGCGCCGCCACGACGATGACGAGGACGACGAGTAGGCCGCCGTCCGCCCGGTGACCACCGGGCGGGCACGGACCGGTGAGGGGCCGGGGCGCCGCGGGGCGCCCCGGCCCCTTCGCCTGTCCGGAGGCGTCAGACCGTGAAGACGATCTTGCCGAACTGCTCCCCGTCGGCCATGGCCTGGAAGCCCTCCTTCGCCCTCGCCAGGGGCAGCACCCGGTCGATCTCGGGGCGCACGCCCGTGCGGGCGCACATCCGGGCCAGGGAGTCCAGCTCCTGCTTGGTGCCCATGGTGGAGCCGATGACCCTCAACTGGAGGAAGAACACCCGGTTGAGCTCGGCCGGGGGCGCGTCCCCGCTGGTGGCGCCGCAGGTGATCACGGCGCCGCCCGGCTTCAGGGAGCGCAGGGAGTGCGCCCAGGTGGCCTGGCCGACCGAGTCGAAGACCGCGTCCACCCTCTCCGGCAGGCGCTCACCCGTGGGCAGTGCCGCGTGGGCGCCCAGGGAGAGGGCCCTGGTCCGCTTCTCCTCGCTGCGGCTGGTGGCGTAGACGCGGTGCCCGACCTGCGCCGCCAGGCGGATGAGCGCCCCGGCCACCCCTCCCCCGGCGCCCTGCACCAGCACCGTAGAACCGGGCCGCAGGTCAGCCTTGCCGAAGAGCATGCTGTAGGCGGTGAGCCACGCGGTGGGCAGGCAGGCGGCCTCCTCGAAGGTCAGCTCCGCCGGTTTGGGCACCAGGTTGCCGCGGGGCACCAGGACCCTCTCGGCGAAGGTGCCGTCGTGGACCTCCGAGAGCAGGGAGCGATGGGGATCGCGGGTCTCGTCGCCGCCCCCGGTGGACGGGTCCCCGATCACCCCGTGCACGATGACCTCGTCGCCGTCCTCGTCCACCCCGGCGGCGTCGCAGCCCAGGACCATGGGCAGGCTCTTCTCGCTGAGCCCGACCCCGCGCAGGCTCCACAGGTCGTGGTGGTTGAGGGAGGCGGCCCTGACGTCGACCGTCGTCCACCCCTCGCGGGGCCCGGGGTCGGGGCGCTCGCCCGCCTCCAGGCCGGAGACGGGGTCCTCGGGTGCGATGCGTGCTGCGGTGATAGCGAACATAACCCGAAGCCAACCACGGCGACCGAACCCGGTTCCACCCCGGGAGGGGCCAGCCCCCCTACGGATCCGTCGGCTTCCGCCCCGCCTCGAAGTGCCGCCTGTACCGGTCCAGCGCCTCCCCCATCACGTCCTCGGAGAGGTAGGCGATCGGCCGGACGTCGTCCAGGAGCGGTTCGTGGTCCGGGCCGTGGGCGACGGTGCGCCCCTGGAGCACCCACCCGCACCGCTCCGGGTCCTCCTCCACCAGAGAGGCGTACTTGCGGACCTGGCGGGCGAGCCAGTCCTCCAGCGGACGGGTCCACCAGGGCTCCGGCGTCAGGACGGTGACCGAGAGCCCGGGGAGTTCGAGCCCGCTCTCGTAGTCCTTGCTCACCGAACGGCGGTCCTGGTCGGGACCGTCGGAGTAGCGCAGGTAGAGGCGGTCGCGCCCGGAGACGAGCTCCGCCAGTCCGGCCAGGCCGGTGACGGTCGGCAGGGGTGTCCGCGCGCCGTCGCGCTGAGAGGTCGCGTCCATACGGCCCGACTACCCCGGTCGGCGCGGACCGACACGAGCCTGTCCGGCGACGTCGCCGGAGCGCAGGAGCGGCGGGTACAGCTCCCGGGCGCCGCCGAACCGGTACAGGGCGGCGGGACGCCCCGCCTCGGCGGCGCGGCGCTCGCCCGTGGGCTCCACGAACCCCGCCGTCCTGGTGACCTTGCGGCGGAAGTTGCTGGGGTCCAGGGCGATCCCCCAGATCACCTCGTAGACCCGGCGCAGGTCGCTGATGGTGAAGGGCTCCCGGCAGAAGCTCACGGCCACGGTGGTGTACTCCAGCTGGGAGCGCGCGCTCTCGACCGCGTCGGCCAGGATCCGGCCGTGGTCGAAGGAGAGGCCGAAGCCCGGGTCGAGTGCCCTGTCGGCCGGCACCCACACGGCGTCGGCCGCGTCGGTCCCCGCGACGGGAACGGGCAGGTCCGGCCCCAGCGCCAGGTAGGCCACGGTGATCACCCGGCCCCTCGGATCGCGGCCCGGGTCGCCGTAAGCCCCCAGCTGTGCCAGGTGCAGCGTGCGCCCGTCCAGTCCGGTCTCCTCGCGCAGCTCGCGAAGGGCCGCCCCGTCCAGGCCCTCGTCCGGCCGCACGTACCCGCCCGGTAGCGCGCTGCGGCCGAGGAAGGGGGCCTTGCCGCGTTCGACCAGGAGCACCTGGAGGGCGTCGCCACGGACGGTGAAGATGACGAGGTCGACCGTCACGGAGACCGGAAACCGGGGCATCTCGGGCGCTACTGCGGTGTTCATCCCCTCAACCTACTAAAAGTCTACTTGACCAAAACCATGGACTTCATTATGGTCAGTTTGACTAGAAAAGTCTTCGAGATGCCACGGACCCACCGGAACGCACGCGGGGAGCACGTCTTGACGGAGTTCATACTCGGGATCACCAGTTCGCTGGTGGCGACGGGCGCGGCCCTCGGGCTCGGGTGGCTGCTGTCCCGGCGGGCCCGGTGGTGGCTCCTGGCGGTGGTCTCCGGGCTCAGCGGCCTCGGAGCCCTGCGGGTCCACCGGCACCAGGACGACGCGAAGCCGGCGCTCTCCGAGGAGATCGGACGGGCGCGCTGGCTGCGCGTCATGGTCGGGCGGGGGAACGAGCTCACCCGGGACGGCTTCGCGCCGCTGTGGACCGGCGGAGGACGGCCGCCGGACTCCGTCCGGGTGCTCCTGCCCGACCCCTCCCGCCCCGCGTACGGCGGTTCCCCGGGCGCCTCCGACGCGGAGGAGAACTGGCTGGCGCGGAGGGAGCGCGAACTCATGGAGGTCGATCCCGGCTTCGGCCCCGGCCTGCTCTCCGAGCAGGTGCTCGCCAACTTCCGCTACCTGGCCGAGGCGACGCGGGGAGCGGAGAACACAGAGATCCGCTTCTACGACCTCCCGAACCTGTACCGGATCATCGCCACCGACAACACCGCCTTCATCACGCTCTACGAGAGCGCCGTACACGGACGTCACTCGCCGTGTATCGTCGCGCACCGATCGGGCAGCCTGTACGACTTCGCGCTGCGGATCTTCGACACCGCCTGGGACTCCGCGCGGGCCCCCGGCAGCGCCCCCTCCCCGGGCTCCTGAGGTCACCTGGGCCCACTGCCGGAAAGACCACTCAGGAGTGGACCAGTGCCCCGCTTCCACACCCTCCAGCCATCCGCCACCGGACACCGGCGCCTCCGTGTGGCCGGAGCCCGAAGGAGCTTGCCGTGATCCCACGAGAAACCGAGCAGAACGGACAGGGCACCGTCCCACCCGTCACCGCGCACAGTATCGAGGCGGTGGCCGGAGCCCCCGACACGCGCGACGCCACCTCACTGCTGAGCTACGCGGCCTGGACGGACGCCGCCTTCCGTGCCGACGTGATCAGGGAACGGGTGGAGAACCCCCATCGAACCCCGGCCCGAGAACCCGGTCTGGACGCCGAAGCGGTCGTCGAGGAGTGCAGGAGGGCCCGCAACGTCCGGGCGATCGCGGGAGCCGGCTTCATCGGGGCCGCCCTCGTCCTTGTGCCGTTCAACCTCCCCGCCGCCCTCACCGCCCTTCTGACCGCCCTCCTGGCCGTCCTCCTGGGTCCGGCCGCGCCGTACCGTGCCGTACTCGTCGGCGGGCGGCCCCCCGGGAACGTCCTCGGCTGGCTGGTCCTCACGGTCATCGCCTGCGTCGTCGGCCTCTACTTCGTCTGGCCCTACTTCTCCGGGCTCCTGAGCGCACCGTCCCCGGGTTCCGGGGTCGAGGCCCTGCCCGAAGGGTACGACCGGCTGCCCGATCCCGACGCGGACACGTACGGCAGCGCGGTGGGCGGCCTGATCCCCTTCTGGCTGGCCCTCCTGCTCCTGCTCGCCGTCACCGTGGGCATCGGCTACTGGATGCGGTCGAGGACCAACATCACGCTCAACTCCATCCGGGAACACGCGGAGACGCCCTGGAGGAGCAGCGGTGTCGGCACCGTACCGGTGGCCTTCTACAACGGCTTCATGCCCTTCGTGGGAACCGGTGTGCATCACGGCTCCTGGCCGGTGACACTCGAACTGGCCCCCCTCGAAAAGGACCGACCCCATGCGCCGGAGGAGCCGGCCGGCACCGCGGACCCCGCCGCGGTCCTCTCCACCGCCCCGGACGGGCACTCCGGGGACGACCCCGCCCGGAAGGCCCCGTCCGTGACCGACGCGGCCCTGGTCGAGGGCCTCTACGCCAGGCTGCGCACGGAGCTGCCCAAGCTCTCCGGTACCGAGGAGGTGCGGAGCGGAACCCGGCGCGAGGTCGAGGTGGCCGACTGCGTCTTCCTCCCCGGCCTGCGGCAGGACGACGTCACGGACCTGGTCCCGGTGCTGGTCGACCCCGACCGGCGGAAGCTCCGCGAGGAGTGGGTCAGCGGGCTCGCCGGCGCCTCCCACGAGCGGGTCAGGCATTTCCTTGAGGTCGGGGTCAGCATGTGGGAGGGCCAGATCGTGGTGACGGCCTTCGTCCGGCTGTCCGTCCGGGGCGGTCTGCTGCACATCGAGGGCGAGACCATGATCCTGCCCCCGGTCTCGCGCGAATACCGGATTCCCTCCGACCCGCTTCCCACGGATCTGGAGCCGGGGGACATGCCGCAGCTGCTCTGGGAGTCCTTCCTCGGCGTCGTGAACGACCTCTGGAACAACTCCGCCGAAACCGCGGCCTGGCTCCGGTCCAGGTACGCCGCAGACAGGAACCGCGGAAAGCACGACCGGGCCCGGGAGCACGGGGAGTTCTTCGACTACTCCCCCCGGATGGGCCTCCGGGAGCGCTCGGCCACAGGAAAGTTCCAGCAGCTGTTCCAGTCGCACGACGTCCGCCGTGTCACCAGGGGCATCCAGGGCAAGGTGCTGTCCTGCGTGCTGGACGTGCTCAAGGAGGCGGGCTACGACACCGGAGAGGTCTCCCAGGTCATCCAGAACATCCACACCAACTACAACAGCCAGGTGTTCGGCGGACAGCAGAACATCACCGGCCCGAACGCCAACGTCGCCGAGACCACCTTCAACTCCCCGGGGCACGGGACGGCTGGTCCCAAGGACACGGGCGTGAGGACGACGAAGTGAACGGCGACACGGGCGACGGCCACGGCGGCCAGGTGTTCGGCGGACAGCAGAACATCACCGGCCCGAACGCCAACGTCATCGGAACCACCTTCAACTGGAAGCCCTCCGCTCCCGCACCGCCCCCGGCCGCCCGGCCCGGTTTCCGGGAGCGCCTCCAGGACGGGAGCGGCGCCGTGGCGGACGCGGTGGTGATCACGGCGCTCGCCGCCGAGTACGCGGCGGTGGACAGGCACCTGTCCGAGCCGTTCGGTGAGGTGAACGCACGCGGGACGCTGTTCCGCACCGGCACCCTGCTCGGCTCCCACAGGACCCGCCGGGTCGCCCTGGCCGAGGTCGGCCCGGGCAACGTCGACACGGGCGTCCAGGTGGAGAGGGCTCTCACGGCCTTCGACCCCGGAGTGCTCCTGTTCGTCGGAGTCGCCGGCGGGCTCAAGAAGGACGTGCGGCTCGGCGACGTCGTGGTCGCCGACGCGGTCTACGACTACGAGACGGGCAAGGACGGCGAGGAGGACTTTCGCCCCCGGGCCAAGACCGCGGCCCCCTCCCACGACGCCGTGCAGCGGGCCAGGGAGGTGGCCGCACGCGGTGAGTGGCGGCGGCGGGCGCTGTCCGGTCCGCTACCGGACGCGCCCCGCGCCTTCGTCAAGCCGATCGCGGCGGGCAGCACGGTCGTGGGCCACGAGCGCTCGCGCACCGCCGAGCGCCTGCGGCGCTACTGCGGGGACGCGCTTGCTGTGGAGATGGAGGGCTACGGGTTCCTGCGCGGCGCCCACCTGGCCTTCGGCACCCACGCCCTCGTGGTCCGGGGGATCTCGGACATGCTCAGCGACAAGACCGAGGGCTCCGACCGCCTGTGGCAGCCCATCGCCGCCGCGCACGCGGCCGCCTTCGCCTGTGAGTTCCTGGACCTGTTCTCCCCCGGGAAGTAACTCAGGGGAAGGCGGTGGTGGAACCGGCCGGTCCATCCGGTTCGTCCGAACGGACCGGCCGGGGTCATCGCCGCCCCCGCGGTCCTCGACCGTCTCGGTGCCCGCGCCCCGTTCGACCGAACGGTGCGCGGGCCCTGGCCACGGCCGGGCTCCCGGCGGCGGGGTCGGTCCGGGGTGCCGGTCGGGGCGGCACCCGGACCGGGGAAGCCGGTTGCCGGGGTCGGTTACGGCGTTACCTGGCTGCCACCCAAGGTGACGACGAGGCGGCCGTCCTGTGTGAAGGACCAGCCCAGGGCACCGGTGTACGAGGAGCACCGGGACCCGTTCGAGCCGGACCAGAACTGGTTCGAGCCGTCGGCGTCTCCGGAGAACCTGTCGGTCGACCCGCTGTCGCACGAGGTGTTGTCCCGGAACACCGAGGAGCCGCCGTCGAAGTTGAAGTTGCGCTCCTCGTTGCCGATGCTGATGTTGTCGGACACCGTCATCGTGCCGGGGTTCCTGTTGTAGGTGAACCCGTGCTTGCCGTTGTCGTAGGCGATGCTGCGCCTGATGACGTGGTCGACCGCGATGTCCTCGCCGCCGAGCTTGTAGCCGTTGCGGTCGCCGTTCCCGGCCTGGGAGCCGTCGCTGAGGGTGCCGTTCTCGTAGGCGAGGGAGTCCTCGATGGTCACGGCGCCGATGGGGCCGGTCTCGGTCTTGGTGTAGAGGTCCCAGCCGTCGTCGATGTTGTTGTGGGCCACGGTGTGGCGGAAGACGTTACCGGGGCCGGAGGTGAGCTTCGCGGCGAAGCCGTCGGCGTCCTCACCGTCGGAGTCGACGTTGTCGTGCGACTCCGCGCTCAGGATGAGGTTGTCGGAGGGCCACTCGCTCTCGGGGGTGCTGGAGGAGCGCCGCGAGATCTGCAGCCCCGTGTCGCGGTTGAAGCGCGTCACCGTGCGCTCGATGACGTTGCCGCTGCCGCCGACGAAGATGCCGTTGTCACCGGCGTTCTGGACGATGACACCGTAGACGTGCCAGTACGACCCGTTCACCGCGAGTCCGCGGTTGGACGAGTCCTCGCTCTGGGCCGAGAAGTCCAGCACCGGGGTCTCGCCCGGGTAGGCGGACAGTTCCGTGCGGTCGCCCGAGGTGCCGTCGTCGCCCTGCGGGATGGTGACCGTGTCCGAGAGGCCGTAGGTCCCACCGCGCAGGTAGATGGTCCCGCCGGGGGTGACGCGGTCGATCGCCGAGGTGAGCGTCGTCGGGTCCGACTCCGTTCCGTCCGCGCTCGCGCTGCCGCCCGGCGCCGCGTACAGCGCGGAGCCCGGCGGCGGCGGTGTCGTGTCGCCGTCCACCTCGACGTCGAGGTGGTCGAGGTTGGGCAGGCCGTTGCCGCTGGTGGGGTCGAGCCGGACGGTGTTGCCGCCCGGGTTCAGCGGCACCGTGAGCGTCTTCGTCGTCCACGTGTCCCACGCGCCGGTGCCCTCGAACGACGCCGACGTGGCCGTCGAGCCGTTCACCACGACGTCCGCGGGCCGTGCGGTGGTGGTTCCGTTCGCGAAGCGGACCGTCAGCGTCGCCGTGCCCGGGTCGGGGGCGTTCACCGTGAACTGGGCGTAGGCGCCGTCCTCGTTGGTGCCGTTGCAGAATCCGCCGCCGGAGTAGCCGGACCAGTCGGAGTCGATGGTGCCGGTACAGATCGCCGGGGAGTCCTCGGCCTCGTAGCGGGTGGTCTCGGCCTGAGCCGCGCTGCCGGACAACGCGACGAGCGTGCCGGCCAGCAGGCCGACGCACGCGATGACGGGTCTCAGGTGCATTGTTCGTCTCCAGTTGGTTGCGGGGGGTCGATGAAGGAGCGGCCGGAGAGTCGCGCGGGGAGTACCCCGGCAGGAACGGACCGGATCGCCGGACATCGCTCCAAGGCTGGAAAGCGCTTTCTTTGGAGGACGTTAAATGCTTGCGACGAACGCGTCAACAGTCTTGTACTCGGCTCTCCTCCGTGTTATGGGAAAAGAGCGAATACGTGGTCAGGGAGCGAGGGCCGGGCATGGAATCCCCGCCACGGAAAATTGTTTTCCAGCCCGGGAGTCCCGCACCGACGAGGTCAGGGGCCGTCAGATTCGGGGAAGGGGCCGGCTTCCCCAGAGGGATTGGGAGAACGCCGACCGCGTCCGCGCTGCCTCTTGTGCGAGGAAAGGCGGGATGGTCCTATGAACCTATCTGGGCCAGGGCTTCCAACAGCAGGTTTCGGAAATCTTCATCTGGACCTGTTACTACCACAAGCAATAATAAACCCGGAAACTAAGTAGATTCAACGATAATATCGTGCAATGCGGAGATCTTGGCATTGGCTCCGCCAGCCCACCCATCTGGTGTCATGGGAAGCCTACCTCCCTCCTTGTCATCGCCTCCAACAAGGAGAACCTCTTCATCAAGTTCCTGCCTAGCTATTTCTCCCTCTTCATAGAGTCTATGAGCTGTCTGGAGAATGAGTCGAGCATTCAACTCTTGCTCACTGTCAAAGATAACGACATTCTCAGGAGTGACACCATTCGTATCATTTGGCGCCTGAATATAACCCTCCAATGAATCTCCCGCTGTCCAGAATATCGCACTGCCACTTCGCCCAGTTCTCCCAGAAATAAGAGAATACTGCCCATCGAATTCATTTCCAACAATTGCCCTGATGGGATCGTCTTCCCCTCCTGCTACAGTCATCGCAGAGAATGAGAACGTCCTGGGCAGCTCAGTCCCGTCCCATCCGTAACCCCAGAGGACATTCCCTGAAGCAGAGTCAATCCCTGAGACGCTGACTCTGCCCTCGCCAAGGCATGTGGAAAATATAGAAACCGTATCATTGATCGATTCGATTTGGACTTCTTCCGCTTTCCCACCAGTACAGTCACCGGCAGGGTCGAAGGACCATAGGGATTCATCCCCCAGGAGGCTGCGTGCCTCCACAATCCCTTCCCCTGAAAGAACCAGGCGTGCTCTGTTCGACAATCCGAATTCACGATTCCCAGTTTCCTGAGCATCATAGGAGCTCTCCACGTTCCCGCTCAGAGTATCAATGACCACAACCCTCAATGCATCCTCATGGGCTTCCTCAGCACCGAAGAAGAGGACGGCTTTCTCTCCATTCGGGGTCATCAATGTCTCGGCAAGTAGATCTTCGCCACGATAGAACCATCGTTCTTTGAAAGGATCAATACCAACTGAAACCACACCGTGCTCAAGAACCAATACAGCTCCTCCCTTTGCGGGCTCTACCGAAATCACCTCCTCCCCACTGTCTTCTTCGAAGAGTCTCCTAACCTCTTGTACATCTAGCACCGAACGCACCACTCCTCCGCCTTCTTCAGAGGCATCCAAAATCGCATGGTTAAACTCGAACCGATCAGACATAATGAAAGCAAGGGCAGCTACCAGGACAAGAGCAGATCCAGCCGAAAGAGCGACATAGAAATTCTTCAATGGAACAGACATATATTATCTACTCTTCTTCCAGGTTGCTCTTATAAAGGTTGGGGGCATAGGAGCCCTCATAAGAGGCAATATATTCCATGACGTCGCCTTTCAGAGGTTCTCCATCAACAGAGGCAGCATGAAGGATGTCCGCAAGGGAACCGATCTTTGCGGCAGCTCCATCCCACTCTTGGGTGGTCACCGGCAAGCGCTCGTTACCTTGAGCATCCATGATGAGGAGGCGCTCCTCTCTCAGGGTTTCAGTATCAATGATCCCCATTTCCAAGAAAACGTTCGCCATTTGTAGGGTAGTGTGGTCCGTCTCAGACTGCGGATCATGCAAAATGAAGTCTCCAGCAGCAGTTGCTTCTCCGTTCTTATCCTCCAGGAGGTAGGAACTAGGAATACTCTCCTGAATCCTCGCCTCAGCAAACTCCGTATACTTTGTGTTCAGCACTTCGACAAGGGCTTCTGTGGCAACCGACGTCACAGGACCGCCACTAATCCTGTCAGTGATCAAGCTAGAAAAGATCCCGTATGCAGTCTCCCATTTTTCTTGTGCAGACTCCCTAGCCTTTGTAATCTCCTCCTCTCTATCAAGATGCTCTTGGATGATTGCATTTGTCATCATCTCCCTGAGGTCACCAGCGGTCGTACCACTCGCCTGAGCTCCTACTCCAGGGTTTTTAAAAGTCTCTTCAATAATCCTCCACTCTTGGGCTTCCGTTGCCACAAGAACTCGGGGAGAGACTTCCTCATTCGCGACGAGCAACTGCATAAACTTTTCTCTAACATCAGCAGGAATAAGGAGAACATCATCCCCCGGGGCATGGAAGGGCAAGGAGCCAGGTTTGTGATTGAAGATCTCCTGATAACCGTCCTGGTTATGATCAAGAGTAAAGTCATCAATAAAAGATATATAGATATCAGCGAATCCGTCTGCGAGGCTGGAATTCAGCTCTGCTACAGACACGTTCTCATTTCCTTCCACCTTCTCCCCTGTTCCGAAGAATAGATTATCCTCCCCCTCAGTACCAGCAAGCATTGAGATGAATCTGTGCGCGGCCTTTCCAGCCATCTCGACTTCTTCCGGAGATCCGTACTCGCGGACAGTAGCAATCCAATCAGTGAACCTACTTATCGATTCCCCCTCATCTCCCCACTCATGCGAGTACATTTTTTCAAAGAAAACTTCAGGGGCAATGGACTGGTTGGCTTCGTGCATCTCATAAGGAGCACCGTCAGGGTAAACTCCAGTAATGAGGATGTAGTTTGCATCATTGTTCTTAGAGGCAACATCGATCATATTCTCGAAATGGTACTCTTCGAGCTTTCCGCCCACATGTTCGAGCATACGTGCGCTAGAACTGGCAAGCTCAACCGAGAATTCTGTTCCTCCGATGATGCTCGGCCCAGAACTCCCCAGGAACTCGCTTAGAAGGATATAGTTATCCTTCCAATCAAGTGCTTCAGGGTAAAAGGACGCCCCTGGCATCGGACCAACGACCGTATCTATCACATCCTGTGGAAGGTACTCCATCCCTCCCCCGATGCTTTCGTCAGAGAGGAACAGCATCGAGTTTGCCATGTTACGATTGATATCGTTCTTCGTTTGATCATCAATGTGTTCGCTCTCGTTTAGGAGTCCAAGGAAGTCCAGAAAACCCTGAGAAGATGTTCCTCCGTTCTCCCCTTCAACATATCCGCCTTTTTCCTCCATCTCGGAAAAAAGTTCTTCAAGGAAATCTATTTCATTCTGGTCTAGCTTCTCCCCGTTCTTCTGAGCATCAAGAGCCTTGAGAACCAACGCATTCAGAAGAGCCAATTGGCCATCCAGAGAGTTAAGCGCACCGCCGTTCCCCGAAGCAGCTGAGTCAAACAAGTCCGCCATCGTGGCGGCATCGGATTCATCGAAGTAAAAGTAGTCGACGTCACCGGTTGTGTAATAGGCGATATCACCGCCGAGGTGCCCTGCTTCGATCAATTCCTTGATGTTTTCAGGAGTGGGGCCTTCTCTGAGCCGTTCTTCGGTGGTCTCGCACTTACCTTCCAGCTTTTCCCAGGCTTCAGTGGCTCGTTCGTTGTGTCTCACCACGACGGCACTGCGAATGCTTGCGTCATCCACCTCGTTTCCGGTGGAAGGCGAAGATCCCAAGGCTGTTGCCAGGTCGGCCTTGATGGTCTCGATCTCGTTCTCGTACCACTCAACGTCCGAGATGACTTTTTGGATAATGCCATAGGCATGGATGCACGCCATCATCGCGCTACTCCATGCCTCCTGGTTCTCCGTGGCCACACTCTTGAGGCTCTCCCCGACCAGGCCCTCGAAATGCGTCGCTACCGGTTCGGCGATGGTGCTGAACTCTCCGGACCGGCCACTGATCTTGGTATGGAGTTCCTGAAAGGTTTCGGCGTGAGAGCTAAGGGCTCCGGTGTCGATTTCACACTCGGTGTAGCTGAGGGTGTACATACGCCTTTTTCGAGGATAGGAAGGACAAAGTCAGATGTTGGGAGGGAACTGCTCAGCCGACTCCAGGTCCGTTCGGGCGCCTTCCTCGGCACCGCCCTGAATGTTTCCGGCGATGGCACCTGCGTGGCGCTTCACGTCCTCCATATGATCCACGTGGTTGTCGCCGAATGCGCTCCATCCCTTCACGCTGGGGTCCGGGTTCATCGCGGTCTGAGCGGCCAGAACGGCCTCGTCGAACTCCACTGGAAGATCCTTCAGCAGAGCCGCTGCCTGTTCGGCGGCCACTCCACCGGAGTGGGCTTCTTCGGGGTTCACACCCGCCGTGCCGGAAGACATAGCTTTCCACCTGTTTCACTGCGCTGACCTGGGGTTACATCACCAGAAGGGGGATAATGGGTGGTAATCGATTCATTACGCCATAACAACGATAGCTAGGCACAACGACGGTCTGCGCGCGGGAACACCTATGAGCTGGGGTGATGTTCCGGGCGTGGCCGGAAGCGGCCATGACACGAGACCCGTGGGGCGGACCACGGCTCACGCGGCCCGCCCCACGAAAACGGGGCTCACCCGGCGGCGCGTTGGGCCGGGACCTCCAACCGGGCGGTGCCCGCCGGCTCACCGGCGGGTACCGGGGACACACCCCCGCGCGGGTCCACCACGGCCCACACTGTGATCGGGTGTCCCGGCACGCCGAACCACCCCCAGCCGGTGGCCAGGCGGTCGACCAGGCGCAGGCCGAAGCCCGTTCCCGGCTCGGGAACGGTGGGCGCCGCCCCGGGGAGGACGCCGTCGTCGGTCACAGCGAGCCAGAACATACCCCGGCGGCCCTCCATCTCCATGCGGACGCGACCGCAGGGACCGCCGGAGGCGGTGTGGCGCAGGGCGTTCGTGTGCAACTCGGACAGAACCGAGATGAGGGGATAGGCCCGGTCATAACTGAGTTTGGTGCCGTGCCAACACCACAGACGGGCGGAGGCCACCTGCTGCGGCAGCGATCCCCAACTCACCATTCGGACGCCCGGAACCCGGGACGGAATCCTCTTCGGGAGTTCCGCACTCCACCTCTCCCCACCCACGCCGCCACCGTCCCGCATCGTTTCAACTCCCCTTGAGCTGGGCCTCTCCGTCGCCGACCAGCTTGGCCACAAGCCGCTCCCTTGGCCTCCTCCAATGGAGTTTCCGCGAAATCCCATTCACGCCGATGGAGTTCCTGCGAAAATCCATCACGTGAAAGAAAAGAACGGTAGTACCTTTTTGTCCATTTCTGGCATGCGAATATCAGGCATGACGAAGGTGAGCACCGACATCAAGGAACGCTGGGGCCGCGTCCTCCAGCAGCGGCGTGAGGCCAGCGGGATGACCCAGGAGACGCTGGGCCGCGCCCTCGGGGTGAAGGGCACCGCGGTGTCCAACCTGGAGCGCGGCCGGACCACTCCGGCGCGGGATGTGCTGACGTCCCTGGACAAGGCCCTGGGGACCGGCGACGAGCTGACCCAACTGTGGGAGGACCTCGTCAAGGAGGGCAAGATCCCGTGGCTGGGCCAGATGGAGGAGCTGGAGAAGAAGGCGGCCTCCATCCTGGAGTTCCACCCGTTCCTGGTCCCCTCACTGCTCCAGACGGCGGACTACGCCACCGCGGTCATGCGCGCCGTCACTCCGTGGGAGCCGCGGGCGAGGACCGAGGCGAGCGTGCGCGAGCGGATCTCTCGAGGAGAGCGCTTTCAGAGTGCGGACACCCCGGTGATGATGGTGGTGATCGGCCGCGCGGTCCTGACCGAGCCGATCGACCACGGACCCATCATGCGCGAGCAGTTGGAGCACGTCCAGGCTCTCGCGAAACGTGAGCGGATAACCTTGCAGATCACGGAGGAACCTCTGCATCCCGGACTGGTCGGACCGTTCACGGTGCTTGATCCCCCTCCGGGGCGGGAGCTCGTGTACGCGGAGTCGGCCCACAAGGGCCAGTTCATCCACGATCCCGACGCCGTGGGAGAGTTCAAGCTGAGGTTCCACCGCCTCCAGGCAGCGGCGATGCCACCGGGCCAGTCGCTGCGGCTGGTCGAAGAGACGATTGAGGGATTTGCGCCATGAGTGACGTCCAGTGGCACAAGAGCAGCTACAGCGGGGGCTCGCACCAGAACTGTGTAGAGGTCGCCGAGGGCCCCGAGCACACCCTGGTCCGCGACACCCGGCACCGCGACCACGGCCACCTCGCCTTCGGGGGCCTCGCCTGGTCCGGCTTCCTCTCCTCCGTCAGGAGCGACCGCTAACCGCGTCGGTCCGGCCCCTGTTCCCCGGTGCGGGAACGGGGGCATTTCTGTGTCCTATGCCCGAATAAAGGCTTTTGTGTTTTTGGCGGGAAAGATTCCCTCAAGCCTTCTCACCTGGGAAAACGAACCGATCCAGAATATTTTCCGCATTACTTCGCGGTAGCAGCGCCACCCACACTCGAAATGCCTTACGCTTTTCTCCAAAACCACGAATGACCCCGCGACGGTCGATACCGCCCGGGGTCGTGGCCAGCAACTCACCACTTGAAGAACAGGATTGCCAGCATGCGCCAGTTTAGCGCTGCCCTCCTCAGCCGTGCCCTCGGCCCGCTGATCGCCTTCCTCTCCTCTCCCTGCGGACGCCACTCCACGGTGGCCGGCCGTCGCCGCCGCTCCACGCGCGTGCGCCGCTACGCTCCCCCGCCGCTTCCCGCGCCCACACCCGCACCGCGCCTGGCGACCACCCGAGAGGTCGTTCCGGCCGAGGACGTCGCCCTGGTGAGGCCCTACTTCGCCGCCCACGAGCGCCTCCGCACGGCCCAGACCCGCATCCCCGAGCCCCGTCGTCCCGAACCCGAAACCGACGAGGTGGCGCGCAGGTTCGCCCAGGTCCAGGAACGCGCCGCCGCCATCCTCCAGCAGTGGTCGGCCGCCCCGGACGGTGACCTGCTCTCCGGTCCCGCGCCCCGGTTCGGGGTGGTCGGGCCCCCCGTGCCCTCACGATCCGCCACAGCCGGTGAGTTCGCCGAGCTGGCCGACCTGACCCGCACCTGGCTCGACCAGCGGCGGCAGCGCGAGGAGGTCCCGGCATGAGCGGCCCCGTGCGCTGGGAGCACCGCGTCTACTCCGGGAACCTCGGCGAACTCGCACAGGTCAGGAGCGATCTGGCCGCCGACCTCGCCGGGTTCGACCCCGCCCTGGTCGCCGACCTCCAACTGTGCCTGTCGGAGCTGTTCGCCAACGCCGTCAAGTACACCGACTCCGGCACGGAGCACGGAGAGGTCGTCCGCACCCTGTCCCTGTCCGGCCCCACCACCCTGCGCCTCTCCATCAGCGACTCCGGCGGCGGTGGCGGCCTCCCGCGCCTCCCGGTCGAGCGCGACGGCGACGAGTGGGACTGGGCGGAGGGGCAGCGCGGCCTGCTCCTGGTCCAGAACCTGTCCCGTGCCTGGGACCACCACCCGCTCGTCCCCTGGGGCGACCTGGGCGCCAACGTGTGGGGCGAGTTCGCCGTTGACCCGACAACCGTCCCGCAGGGTCTGCGCCCCTACGTCTTCACCCACTGATCCACCGGTCCGCACTCCTTACATGGCTGAGGTCCCTGCTCAACAGAAACAGAGCAGGGACCTCACCACAAGTCATCACTTCCCGTAGTGATAGCGGCAAGCGGCGATGCGGATCTCGTCCCCGCTGATCTTGTACACCAACCGGTGTTCGTCGGTGATGCGACGGGACCAGTAACCCTGGAAACCATGCCGCAGGGGTTCGGGCTTACCCATGCCGTCGTTTCCGTTGCGGTCGATGTCCTTGATCAGAACGTTGATGCGCTTAAGGATCTTGCGATCCTGACCCTGCCACCAGACGTAGTCTTCCCAGGCGCCCTGCGCCCAGACCAATTTCATTCGGCCAGGCCCCGTTCGATCCCCTGGTCGGACTCCAACTCCTCGATCGCGGTCACCAGGCGCCGTGCGTTCTCAGGGCTACGAAGGAGGTAGGCGGTCTCCCTGAGAGTCTCGTACTCCGACAGCGCCATCATGACCACCGGTTCGTGCCCGGCTCTGGTAATCACTACTTCCTCTCGGTCGTTGACGACGGAGTCGAGCGTGGCCGCGTAGTTGGCACGGGACTCCGAGTAGCTCATCGTCTTCACTCTGGCCTCCCAGCGCTGTAACCTGCAAGGAAACTAATTGTACAGGATTACGTACGCATCCAGCAGGAAGCTGCGAGTTCCAGACCGCCCGGAAATACCTGGAGGACCTGATGTCCGTGGGAACCTACGACTGGCAGAGCGACTTCGCACGCGAGTACGTCGGCATCGGCCGTGAGGAAGGCCGCGAGGAGGGCCGCGAGGAGGGCCGCGAGGAGGGCCTCGCCCAGAGCGTGGTCCTCTTCCTCGACGCCCGGGGCTTCGAGGTCTCCGACGAGGTCCGCCGACGCATCGAATCCTGCGACGATCTCGACACCCTCGAAACCTGGGTTCGCAGGGCGGCCAAGGTCGACGGCCCCGAGGAACTCTTCGACTGACGCCGGGCACCGGCACACGTGCGGGGGTGGGAAGCGGCCGCTTCCCACCCCCGCACGTGTGTACGCCGGTCCGCTATATCGCCAGCGGGGACTCCACCGGCAGGGACGTGTCCGTGGCCAGGTCCAGGGCCGACGGCGGCAGGCCCGCGGCCACCACCTCCGCGCCCAGGGCGGCGATCATCGCGCCGTTGTCCGTGCACAGGCGCGGGCGCGGGACGCGCAGCTCGACACCCGCCTCCTGGCAGCGCTGCTCGGCGAGCGTGCGCAGCGCCGAGTTCGCCGCCACGCCGCCGCTGATGACCAGCGTGCTCACCCCGTGCTCCACGCAGGCGTCCACGGCCTTGCGTGTCAGCACGTCCACCACCGACTCCTGGAAGGCGGCGGCGATGTCGGCGACCACCAGGGGTTCCCCCCTGCGGTCGGCGTCCTCCACGTGGCGGGCCACGGCGGTCTTGAGCCCGGAGAACGAGAAGTCGTAGGTGCCGTCGCCCCACTTGCCGCGCGGGAACCGGATGGCCCGGGGATCGCCCCGCTGGGCCGCCTTGTCGATGGGCGGCCCGCCCGGGTAGGGCAGCTCCAGCAGGCGCGCCACCTTGTCGTAGGCCTCACCGGCGGCGTCGTCCACGGTGTCGCCGAGGGAGACCACCTCGGTGGCCAGGTCGTTGACCAGCAGCAGCGAGGTGTGGCCGCCCGAGACCAGCAGGGCGATCGCGGGCTTGGGCAGCGGCCCGTGCTCCAGTTGGTCCACGGCCACGTGTCCCACCAGGTGGTTCACGCCGTAGAGCGGCTTGCCCAGGGCCATGGAGTAGGCCTTCGCGGCGGAGACGCCCACGAGCAGGGCGCCCGCCAGGCCCGGCCCGGCGGTCACCGCGATCGCGTCCACGTCCGACAGCTTCGCCCCGGCCTGTTCCAGGGCGCGCCGGACGGTCGGGGTCATCGCCTCCAGGTGCGCGCGGCTGGCCACCTCGGGCACCACGCCTCCGAAGCGGACGTGCTGGTCGACACTGGAGGCGACGGAGTCCCCGAGCAGCTCGCAGCCGCGCACCAGGGCCACGCCGGTCTCGTCGCAGGACGTCTCGATCCCCATGACCAGGGGCAGGTCCCGGTCACTCATGGCTTCCCTCTCCGGCGACACGCCGCATAACGAAGGCGTCCGCCCCCTTGTAGTAGCCGCGCCGCACACCGACCTGCACGAAACCGAACCGTTCGTAGAGCCTCTGTGCGCGCGGGTTGTCCGAGCGCACCTCCAGGAACATGTGGGTGACGCCGCGGCGTTCGGCCTGGAGGAGCAGTTCGGTGAGCAGCGCTCCGCCCACTCCCCTGCCCCAGACCTGTTCGGCGACGGCTATGGTCTGCACGTCGCCCTCGGGCGGGCCGGACCACAGCCCGGCGTAGCCCACGAGCGCGTCCCCGGACTCGGCCACCAGGTAGTAGCGGGCGGGTTCGGCCAGCTCGGCGCGGAGCATGTCCTCGCTCCAGGCGTCGAGCGGGAACAGGGTGCGTTCGAGGGTCATGACGGCCGGGACGTCGTCGCCGGTCATCTCGCGCAGGCGCACACCGGCCACTTCGGTCATTTCACCCACTGGCGTACCTTCTTCGGGGCACCGGGCTCCACCGCGTCCGGACGTCGCAGGTAGAGCGGATTGGGCTCGGGGAGTTCCCCGCCCCGGCGCAGGCGCAGCAGGGCGAGCTCGGCCATGGCTGCGGCGTCCGGGTGGAGCGGGTCCACGGGGTCCGAACCGGTGCCGAGCACGTCGGCGTACATGCGGGCGCCGTCGCCGACCAACGGCAGGCCGCCGGTGTCCAGCTCGGCGGGCCGGTCGACGCGCACCTCGCCCACACGGGTGAGGTGGTCGTCGTAGCGCGCCCAGAACACCTCCTTGCGGCGGGCGTCGGTCATGGCGACGAAGGGCTCGGTGCGTCCGGTGGCGAAGGCCAGGGCGTCCAGGGTGGCGATCCCGTGGCAGGGGACGCCGAGGGCCTCGGCCAGGGCGTGCGCGGTGGCCAGACCGACCCGAAGGCCGGTGTAGGGACCGGGGCCGATGCCGACGGCGACGTGGTCGAGATCGGCCAGGGCGGTCCCGGCCTCCTCGGCGAGCCGCGCGACCGTGGGGCTGAGCAGCTCGCCGTGTCGGCGCGCGTCCACGGAAGCGGCGCTGGCGCGCAGGGTGAAGGCCCCGTCGGGGCCGCTCTCACCGATGGCGGCGGTGACCGCCGGGGTGGCGGTGTCGAAGGCCAGGAGCAGCACGGGCAGCCGCCTATCCGCGCCCGGCGGTGGTGCCGGGCAGGTCGGTGCCGGTCCAGCGGTCGCCGACGGCGCGCAGATGGACCGAGCGGGTGTCGTCGGAGTGTCGTTCGATGCGGATCTCCAGCCGCTCGTCGGACAGTCCCTCGGCCACGCCCTCGCCCCACTCGACCACGGTGACGGAGTCGGGAAGGGTCATGTCCAGGTCGATGTCGTCGATCTCGGCGGCGTCGCCGAGCCGGTAGGCGTCCACGTGCACCAGGGAGGGACCGCCGGTCAGGGAGGGATGGATCCGGGAGATGACGAAGGTCGGGGAGGTGACCCGTCCGCGCACGCCCAGGCCCTCACCCAGGCCCTGGGTGAAGGTGGTCTTCCCCGCGCCGAGCGGACCGGACAGGATCAGCAGGTCGCCGGGTCGGGTGAGCGCGGCGAGGTCGCGTCCGAGGGCGCGCATGGCCTCATCGGTGACGGCGGTGACCTCACCGACGGTGGCCGCGCCTGGAGTGGTTGCTGTCGCGTCTGTCATGGGCTCGCTGCTCGTGTCGGATGTGGTGGACGGTTCGTGGCTTTCGGAGCGCGCCGGGTCGGGGCGCGTTCCTGACGGGCGCGCCGGGGCGCGTTCCCCATCCAGATTAGGCGGGGCGGAGGAGAACCGTGACCGGATCGCGGCGATCGGCCGGACGGCCGTGCCGAAGCCCCGCCGGGGTCGTGCCCGGCCCTGCCGGGTCCTCGTACGGACCCGCGTACCGCCTCCGCTCAGGCCGGGGCGCCGACGTACTCGCGCGGGACCCGGACACCCACCCTGGTGACGATCTCGTACGGGATGGTGTCCAGGATCCGGGCCCAGTCCTCCGCGGTCGGGGTGTCCGGGTTCTCTCCGGGATCGCCGAACAGCACCGCGTACTCCCCGTCCTCCACCGCGTCGTCGCCGACATCCACAACGAACTGGTCCATGCAGACTGTTCCCGAGATGACGCGGGCCCGGCCGCCGAGCAGGACGGGTCCCTTGTTGGTGGCGGCACGGGGGACGCCGTCGGCGTAGCCGAGCGGCACCAGGGCCAGGGTGGTCTCCCGGTCGGTGACGTAGCGGTGGCCGTAGGAGACACCGCTGCCCGCCGGGACGCGCTTGGTGAGGGCGATCCGCGAGCGCAGCGTCATCGCGGGGCGCAGTCCGGTCGCGTCGAAGTCCGGGATGGGGCACAGGCCGTAACCGGCGATCCCGCCGCGGACGAGGTCGAAGCGCGCCTCGGGGAGGGTGAGCAGCGCGGCCGAGTTGGCGATGTGGCGGACCTCGGGGGCCAGGCCCGCCTTGTCCGCGGTCTCCAGCGCCTCGTGGAAGCGGGAGAGCTGGAGCGCGATGGAGGGGTGGCCGGGCTCGTCGGCGCAGGCGAAGTGCGACCACACCCCGGAGACGCGCAGGTGCCCCTCGTCCTCGGCGCGGGCGGCGGCCTCCACCAGGTTCTGCCAGTCGGCCGGGTCGACCCCGCCGCGGTTGAGGCCGGTGTCGGCCTTGAGCTGCACGCGTGCGGTGCGGCCCAGGCGCCCGGCCTCGGCGATCACCGTGTCCAGGACCGCGCGGTCGCTCACCCCGAGGTCGACGTCGGCCCCGACGGCCTCCGCCACCGGTTCGCCGGGCGGAATGATCCAGGCCAGGACGGGCAGAGTGAACCCGGCGCGGCGCAGTTCGAGGGCCTCGCCGATGAAGGCGGTGCCCAGCCAGGTCGCGCCGCCCGCGATCAGGGCGCGGGCCGCGGGGAGCATGCCGTGCCCGTAACCGTCGGCCTTGACCACTCCCATGAGCGGAGTACCGCCGGCGAACCCGCGGAGCAGCCGCGCGTTGTGGGAGATCGCGTCGAGGTCGACGCGGGCGTGCGCGAAGTGAGACATGGTTCCAGTGTTCCACGTGCCGAGCACCGGGAGCGGATGTGCGGAAGGAGCGGCCGGACGGGGTGGCGAATCGGCGGGCGGGGCCGTGACCGTTTTCGGCGGCGTCCCAGGGCATGCGGGATGAACAGGCACGATGCGGCTTTTCCCGGTGACTCGTAGTACACGGGCACATGTGGGGTAGTAACGGCTTCGAAGCACAGTATCTGGGGGTACTGGCATGACTGAGATAGGAAGCGAACGACCCGTCAACAGCACACGCCTGTGGTCGGGAGGACTGGCCACGGCCGTCGTCGCGGGGCTGGTGATCTTCGCGGGCACCCTGGTCTTCCGAGGAGTGTTCGGGGTCCCGGTGCTCGCGCCGGAGGAGGCCGGGAACCTGGGTGACGCGAGCACCGCCGCGTACGCCCTCATGGCCGCCGTCGCCGCCCTGCTGGCCACGGCCCTGATCCACCTGCTGCTGCTCAGCGCACCGAGGGCGCTGAAGTTCTTCGGCTGGATCCTGGGGCTGGCGACCGCGATCGCCGCCGTCGCCCCGTTCAGCGAGGCGGCCGGGATGCCGAGCCAGGTCGCCACGGCCGTGATCAACCTGGTCACGGGTATCGCGATCATCACCCTCCTGCGGAGCGTGGCGCGCTCGGCCACCCTGAGCAGCCGGTCGGTGGGTACCGGCTCCGCGCGCACGGCGCGGGCGTCGGAGGCGAACGTCAGGCCCGTCGGGGAGACGGAACCGAGGGACGAGACGCGGCCCGTGGATCCGAAGGAGCCCGCGCAGGGCGAGGATCCCGTTCTGCGGCAGGAGGGCGTCCTGCCCGACGTCAAGCAGGACGAGTACCGCAGGAACCAGGTCCGCGCCCAGGAGTTGGACGCGGAGGCGGAGCAGGCCAGGGAGCAGGCCAGGCAGAGCCGACAGGCTCCCGGTGACAGGCACGCGGGGTAGCCCGAGACCCCGGTGACCCGTGGCGCACCCTGACCCGTGCCGCCCGAGGGGGGCGGAGCCGAGCGGCTCCGCCCCCCTTTCGCATGTCCGAACCCCTGGTGGCCGCGAGGGCCCGGCGTACGCGCCCCGCTGGGCGGGTGTGTCCGTCCCCGTGGGGCTGGCCGTGGGCCCGGAGGGGGTGCTGGAGACGGGCCGGGGGAGGGCGCTGGCCGCACCGGTGCGGGGCACCGTCTTCGGCTCGCCCGTGGCCCCGCTGGTCTGGTACCGGATCGGGGACGGAGTGGAACCGGACGGCTGGCACCGGTTCCGGGAGCTGATGGAGCACTTCAGGCCCCGTTGATCAGGGCGTCCGCGTGCTCGGGGCTCAGACAGTGCTCGATCACCATGACGGCGGCGCCGACCACGCCGGCGCTCTCCCCCGCCACGGACGAGACGATGTTCAGGTGCTCGGTGGCCAGTGGCAGCGACCGCTGGTAGATGACCTCCCGGACCCCGGCGAGCAGGTGGTCCCCGGCCAGGGCGAGCGCTCCGCCGATGACGATGACCGCCGGGTTGAACATGTTCACCGACGCGGCCAGGACCTCGCCGATGTCGCGGCCCGCCTGGCGCAGCGCGCGCAGCGCGGGCACCGACCCGTTGCGGGACAGCTCCACCACGTCGCGGGCCCCGCCGGCGGACACGCCCCCGGCGGTGAGCCCGGCGGCCAGGGCGGCGCCGCTGGCCACGGCCTCCAGGCAGCCGGTGTTGCCGCAGCGGCAGGGCCGTTCGTCGCCGCTGGGGACGTGGATGTGCCCCATGTCCCCGGCGGCCCCCTGCGCCCCCCGGTAGACGCTGCCCTCGCTGATGATCCCGCAGCCGATGCCGGTGGCGACCTTGACGAACATCAGGTGGCTGGCCGCGGGCCAGGCGGTGTGGTGCTCCCCGAGCGCCATGATGTTGACGTCGTTGTCCACCAGGACCGGCACGTCGAGCCGGTCGTGGACGTAGCAGGGGACGTCGAAGTCGTCCCACCCGGGCATGATCGGCGGATTGACCGCGCGCCCGGTGGAGTGCTGCACCGGGCCCGGGAGGCCGATGCCCAGACCGAGCAGCTCGTCCACCCGCCGCCGCGCGCCCTCCAGCAGGCCGCGGCCCCTCTCCACGACCCAGTCCAGGACGGGCTCTGGGCCCAGCGCGATGTCCAGGTCGGCGCGCTCCTCGGCGAGCACCGTCCCGGACATGTCGGTGAGGGCGAGCCGGGCGTGGGTGGCGCCCAGGTCGGCGGCCAGGACCACGCGGGCGTCGGGCCGGAAGGAGAAGGTCGTGGGGGGCCTGCCCCCGGTGGAGACGGCCTCGCCCGCGGGCCCGATGAGTCCGCTGGAGAGCAGGGCGTCCACGCGCTGGGTGACGGTCGAGCGGGCCAGGCCGGTGACCGAGGCCAGTTCGGAGCGGGTGCGCGGCTTTCCGTCCCGCAGGAGCTGGAGCAGGGTTCCCGCACCCGGTGCGGCGGTCGGAGCGACGGTCAAGCCTTGTCCCCCCGGGCGAGTCAGCGCGTCTTCCGTCATACGAACAGTGAAGCACAGGATCTATTGACCGATCGTTATCAGGCTACTGCGTATCTATCCTGCAACTTATGCTTGACCATCGACATAAGTCAGGCGTACTGTTCTGGGCATGTCAGTGAGAAAGGTCACAAGCCTGGGCGAAGCGCCGGATTCCGGGCTGACCGCCCCGAACGCCTACCGCGCCGCGGTGATCGGCACCGGCTTCATGGGCCGGGTCCACTCCCACGCCGTCCGCGCCGCCGGTGGCGAGGTCGTCGGGGTCACGGGTTCCTCCCCCGACAAGGCCGAGCGGTTCCGCATCGACAACAACGTCGCCCGGGTCCACGCCGACGCCCTCGAACTCATCCACAGCGACGACGTGGACGTGGTCCACGTGTGCACCCCCAACCACCTCCACGCCCCGCTGAGCCTGGCCGCCCTGGCCGCCGGCAAGCACGTGGTGTGCGAGAAGCCCCTGGCCACCGACGCCGACACCGCGCGCCACCTCGTCCGCACCGCGAAGGAGGCCGAGCGGGTCGCCGTCGTCCCCTTCGCCTACCGGTTCCACCCCATGGCCCGCGAGGCGCGCGCCCGGGTCGCCACCGGTTCCATCGGCCGCGTGAGCCTCGCCCACGGCGGCTACCTCCAGGACTGGCTCCTGTACCCGGAGGAGGACAACTGGCGGGTCGACCCCGACCTCGGCGGACCGACCCGCGCCTTCGGCGACATCGGCTCCCACTGGTGCGACATGTTGGAGTTCGTCACCGGCGACCGCATCACCTCGGTCAGCGCCCAGACCTCCCGCGTCAACGACACCCGCGACGGCCGCCCCGTGACCACCGAGGACCTGGTGGCCCTCCAGTTCGCCACGGCGGGCGGCGTGATCGGCGGCGCCGTCATCAGCCAGGTCTCCCCCGGACGCAAGAACCGCCTGGTCCTGGAGGTCTCCGGTACCGAGGGCTCCCTGCTCTTCGACCAGGAGCGGCCCGAGACCCTCTGGGCGGGCAGCCGGGGCCGCACCGGCGTCATCACCCGCGACGACCCCGAACTGAGCCCGGACGCGGCGCGCCTGGCCACCACCCCCGTGGGGCACCCGCAGGGCTACCAGGACTGCTTCAACGCGCTGGTGTCCGACACCGGCGCCGCCATCGCGGGGAGGATCCCCGAGGGCCTGCCCGTGTTCGCCGACGGCCTGCGCGCCGCCGTCCTGGCCGAGGCCGTGCTGACCTCGGCCGACGAGCGCCGCTGGGTCGACGTCCCGGAGGTGGACGGGGGATGACCACCGAGCTCCTGCTCCGGATGAGCGGCGTCAGCAAGTCCTTCCTGGGCGTGCGCGTGCTGCACGGCGTGGACCTGGAGCTGCACCCCGGCGAGCTGCACGCGCTGGTCGGTGAGAACGGCGCGGGCAAGTCCACCCTGATGAAGGTGCTGGCCGGCGTGCACCGCGCGGACGGGGGAACCATCGAGCTGGAGGGGAGGCCGGTCTCCTTCGAGCACCCCGTCCAAGCGCAGCGCGCGGGCGTGACCACGGTCTTCCAGGAGTTCAACCTCCTGCCCGAGCGCACCGTCGCCGAGAACGTCTTCCTGGGCCGGGAGATCCGCCGCCGCGGCCTGGTGGACGGCCGGGCCATGGAGCGGGCCACCGCCGAACTGCTCGCCGAACTGGGCCTGGAGGGCATCGCCCCACGGTCCAGGGTCCGGTCGCTGTCGGTGGCCGAGCAGCAGATCGTGGAGATCGTCAAGGCGCTCTCGCACGACGCGCGCATCATCTCCATGGACGAGCCGACCGCCGCGCTGGCCGACCACGAGGTGGAGGTGCTCTACCGGATCATCGGCCGCCTGCGCGAACGCGGTGTGGCGGTGCTGTACGTGTCGCACCGTATGAAGGAGATCTTCGACCTGGCCGACACGATCACCGTCCTCAAGGACGGGTACCGGGTGGACACCGTCCCCGCCGACGGGGTCAGCCCCTCCGAGCTGGTCCGCAAGATGGTGGGGCGCCCGGTCTCGGCGGTCTTCCCCGAGCGGCTGGAGCCGCACGGCGCGCACGTGGGGAGGGTACGGCTGTCGGTGGCCGGCGGCGGCAACACCCAGCTGGACGGGATCGGCTTCGAGGTGCGCGGCGGCGAGATCCTGGGCCTGGGCGGGCTCCAGGGCAGCGGGCGCACGGAGGTCGCCCACGCCCTCTTCGGCGTCGAGCGCTTCACCCGCGGCGAGGTCTCCGTGGACGGCCGCAGGGTCGACCCGCGCTCGCCGCGCCAGGCCGTGCGCTCCGGGCTGGTGCTGGTCACCGAGGACCGGAAGACGCAGGGACTGGCGCTGAACCAGTCGGTCGCGGCCAACGGACGCCTGGTCCTGGACGCGGTCTGGCCCCTCGGGTCGGCCCGGCGGGCCAGGCGGCTCCCGGGCATCCTCTCCTCGGTGGAGCTGGTCGCGCGCGGCGGCCACGGCCAGGAGGTCCGCTACCTGTCCGGCGGCAACCAGCAGAAGGTGGTGCTGGCCAAGTGGCTGGCCACCGAACCCGGCGTGATGGTGCTCGACGAGCCCACGCGCGGTATCGACGTGGGCGCCAAGCAGGCCGTCTACCGGCTGATGCGCGAACTGGCGGCGGCGGGTGTGGCGATCGTGCTCATCTCCTCCGAGCTGCCCGAGCTGATCGGCATGTCCGACCGGCTGGTCGTCCTGCGGGACGGCCGGGTGGCGGGCGAGCTTCCCGGCGGGTCCGGTGAGGAGGCCGTCATGGCGGCGGCCACCGGATCACCGCACGGGGACGGCTCCGCCGCCCACGACCCCCGAGCGTCGGCCTCCGCCGGCGACGCCTCCCCCGACGGCCCGTCGTCCTCCGAGGAGAACGGCGGCGGTTCCCCGGCACGGCACGAGGAGGCCGCCCCGTGACACGCCCACCGATCCCCCTCACCCGGAATCCGCGACCGCGCCTGGACACCACCGGGCTGGTCTACCTCGCCCTGGTGCTGCTGCTCGCGCTGAGCGCGGCCCTCGTGGCCGCGCGGGGCGGCAACCTGTTCACCACCGCCAACACCGTCGACCTGTTCACCCGCAGCAGCCTGCTGGGGTTCCTGGCCATCGGGCAGACGCTCGTCATCCTGTGCCGCTCCCTGGACCTGTCGGTGGGCTACGTCGCCGCGCTGTCCACCGTGGTCGCGGCCACCACCATGGCGGGCGACCCCTCCCGCGTCCTGCTCGGCGTGGGCGCGACACTCGGCGTGGCCGGGCTGATCGGCCTGGCCAACGGGCTGGTGGTGACCAGGCTGCGGGTCAACCCCTTCATCGCCACCCTGGGCATGGGGCTGGTGATCAAGGGCTACCTGGACACGAACTTCCAGGGTCCGGCCGGATCGATCCCCGCCGCCTTCCAGGCCTTCGGCTACACCCGGATCGGCGTGCTGCCCGTCTCCACCCTGGTGATGCTGGGCGTGGCGCTGGCGGCGGTGCTGTTCCTGCGGCGAACCCGGACGGGCTACCACATGTACGCGGTCGGCGGCGACGCCGAGGTCGCCCGGCTCTCGGGGATCCGTTCCGGGGTGCCCACGGTCACCGCGCACGTGCTGTGCTCGGTCACGGCCGGTGTGGCCGGCCTGCTGCTGGCCGCCCGGTTCGGCACCGGAAGCGCCACGGTCTACTCCGGCGGCTACGAGCTGGAGGCCATCGCGGCCGTGGTGCTGGGCGGCACCTACCTGCTCGGCGGGCGCGGCGGCGTGGCCGGAACGGTCGCGGGGGTGCTCATCCTCGCCACGCTCGACACGGTGTTCAACGTGCTGGCGGTCGACCCGTTCGTCAAGGACGTGCTGCGCGGCGTCATCGTCATCGCCGCCGTGGCCGTCTACGCCCGCCGCGGGCACCCCGCCAGGCGGGTGCGCTTCCCCTCGGGCGGCACCGCGCCACCCGGTCCAGGCCCGGGTTCGCGGCCAGGCCCCGATCCCTCCCCCGAGTCCGACCCCGACCCGGAGACCGGTCCCGCACCGCAGCCCCTCGGAGGCCTCCGATGACCCCGAACCCCACCCAGGACGTGCGCGGCACCGGCGACTCCGGCGGCTCACGCCGTTCGGGCGCGCCGACCGCGCTCGCCGCGCTGGGCCGGGGCGGCACGGCGACCGTCGCCCTGCTGCTGGCGCTGATCTTCGTGGTCATCGCCACCCAGAACCCGTCGTTCTTCGAGGGTCCGCCGCTGATGTCCTTCGCCAAGAAGGCCGCGCCGCTGGTGATCCTGGCGATCGGCCAGTACCTGGTGATCGTCTCCGGGGAGTTCGACCTGTCGGTCGGGTCCCTGGTGGGCGCCCAGGTGGTGATCGCGGCCCGGCTCATCGACGGCCAGGAGGCCATGACCCTGCCGGTAATCGGCCTCATGATGGTCTTCGGCCTGGTCGTGGGCCTGGTCAACGGCCTGGTGACCACACTGCTCAGGGTGCCGTCGATCATCACCACGCTCGGCACGATGCTGATCCTGTTCGGCGCCGTCCGCTACTGGACCGGCGGCGCGCCCACCGGCGCGCTCTCGGAGTCCTTCCGGGTCCCCGGACGCCACGGGATCGAGGGCGTACCGTTCCTCGGCGAGCTCCCGTGGGCGCTGGTCATCGCCCTGGTGCTGGCGGTGGGCGCCGTGTTCCTCATGCGCTCGCCCTTCGGCCGCTCCCTCGTCGCGACGGGCGACAACGACGTCGCCGCCGCGTTCTCCGGGGTGCGGGTGTGGCGGGTGCGCACCATGGCCTTCGTCGGCTCCTCGCTGATGGCCACCGTCGCCGCCATCCTCATCGGCGGATACGCCGGTGTCACCGCGCAGGTCGGGGACGGGCTGGAGTTCACCGCCATCACCGCCGTCGTACTCGGCGGGGTGGTGCTGGGCGGCGGGCGCGGCACCGTGGTCGCCGCCGTCCTGGGCGCCCTGACGGTGGAGGCCCTGTTCACCCTGTTCAACCAGCTCTACCTGCCCTCGACGATCCAGCCGTCGGTGCAGGGGCTCATCATCATCGCCGCGGTGGCCTACGCCGCCCGCCGGGGCGACCTTCGACTGCCGGAGCGCCTGCGACGGCGACCGGCCCATCCGACCGAGCGGTCGCTCGGCACTTCCAGGAGGTAACCATGCGCGTACCCCGCGTGCTGCTCGCCGGCGCCGCCGGCCTGACCCTGATGCTCACGGCGTGTACGACGGACGCCCCCGCCGACTCCCCCGAGGGCGGGAGCGGCGCCGAGCTCACCCCCGACGAGGAGTGGTTCGACGAGGCCGAGTTCGAGGCCCAGCTGGCCCAGCGCGAGATCCCCCCGGAGGGTCCCGAGGACCAGCCCTGGATGCAGGCGATCGAACCCGAGTGGATCGACACCTCCGAGTTCGTCCACGACGCGCCCGAGGACGCGACGCTGTGCTTCTCCAACGCCTCGGTGTCCAACCCCTGGCGCGTCACCGGCTTCATCACCATGGAGCAGCAGGTGGAGGCCCTCCAGGAGGAGGGGCGCATCGGTGAGTTCCGGGTGTCCGACGCCGCCGACGACGACAACCAGCAGATCTCCGACATCCAGGCGTTCGTGGACTCCGGGGACTGCGACGCCATCATCATCTCGCCCTCCACCACCGCGACCCTGACCCCGGCCGTGGAGACCGCCTGTGAGAGCGGCGTTCCGGTCGTGGTCTTCGACCGCGGCGTGAACACCGACTGCATGGTCACCTTCATCCACCCGATCGGCGGCTACGCCTACGGCGCGGACGCGGCCGACTTCCTGGTCGAGAACCTGGAGCCCGGCTCCACCGTGCTGGCGCTGCGCATCCTGCCCGGCGTGGACGTGCTCGAACACCGCTGGGCGGCGGCTCAGGAGATCTTCGCCGACAGCGAGCTGGAGGTGCTCGGCCACGAGTTCACCGAGGGCGACGGCGCCAAGATCAAGGACCTGGTCTCCCAGCACCTCCAGCGCGGCGAGGTCGACGGCATCTGGATGGACGCCGGGGACGGCGCCGTCGCGGGCCTGGAGGCCTTCGAGGACGCCGGACAGCCCTACCCGGTCATCGCCGGTGAGGACGAGCTGAGCTTCATGCGCAAGTGGAAGGAGGAGGAGCTCACCGCGATCGCGCCCGTCTACTCCAACTTCCAGTGGCGGACCCCGATCCTGGCCGCCGACATGATCCTCGCCGGTGAGGACGTCCCCTCCGAGTGGGTCCTGCCGCAGGAGCCGATCCGCGAAGACGAACTGGACGAGTACCTGGAGCGCAACGCGGACATGCCGTCCCTGCACTACGCGAAGTTCGGCGGCGAGGACCTGCCGGGCTTCCCCGAGGCGTGGACGGAGCGGTAGATGAGGGCGCTGGGGGTCAACACGTGGGTGTGGACGTCACCGCTGACCGACGCCGCGCTGGAGCGGATCGCGCCCCGCGTGGCGGGATGGGGGTTCGACACGATCGAGCTCCCCGTGGAGAACGCGGGTGACTGGGACCCCCGGCGCGCCCGGGCGCTGTTGGACGGGCTGGGCCTGGCCGCCAGCGTCGTACTGGTCATGGGTCCGGGCCGGGAGCTGGTCGCCACCGACCCGGCCACCCGGTCGGCCACACAGGACTATCTCAGAAGGGTCGTGGACACGGCGGCGGCGGTCGGCTCCTCCGTCATCGCCGGACCGGCCTACGCCTCGGTCGGCCGCACCTGGCGGATGTCCCCGCGAGAGCGGGCGGGGATCGCCGCCGAGCTGACCGAGGCGCTGGCCCCCGTGGTCGGGCACGCCTCGGCCGCGGGGGTCTCCCTCGCGGTGGAACCGCTCAACCGGTACGAGACCAGTGTGGCCAACACGGTGGACCAGGGGCTGGAACTGCTCGCCGACCTGCCCGCCGAGCACTGCGGGCTGGCCCTGGACGTGTACCACATGAACATCGAGGAGCGGGACGTGGCGGCGGCGATCAGGCGGGCCGCCGGAAGGATCGAGCACGTGCAGGTGTGCGCCAACGACAGGGGCGCCCCCGGCGCGGACCACCTGGACTGGCCCGGGATCCTCGACGCGCTGGACGCGTCGGGGTATGAAGGCCCTCTGGTCATCGAGTCGTTCACGGCGGACAATGCCAGCATCGCCACGGCGGCCTCCGTCTGGCGACCGCTGGCGGCGAGCCAGGACGCGCTCGCCGTCGACGGCCTGGCCTTCCTTCGTTCCCTGACCCGACGGGAGGAGTCCCCGTGCTAGGCAGCGCCTTCTCCGCAGCTCCGCCGCGCGCGGCCCTCCCGCCCACCGCGGTGTCCGCACCACCGTCGGCGACGGGCAAGGATGGCAACGTCCACACCCCCGCTCGGTGCCGCGCTCATCGGAAAGCGCTTACTGAAGTAGGGCGGCTCCCTCCCCCACAGGAGACGTCACCATGTCCGCACGACAGCACTCCCCCTCCGCTCCCGCGCCGAAGACACCCGAGGGCCGGGATCCGGTGGCGGCCGCCCCGTCCGCCTGGTGGCTGACCGGGACCTCGCTCACGATGGCCGGCGCCGCCGTCGTCCTCCTCAGCGGTATGGCCACGGCGGGGGGCGGCCCCGAACCCGCCACCGCCGCGACCACCGCCTACCAGCCCGACGCCGACCGTGTCGGCGAACTCGTCGGACACACCCGTACCGCCCACGAGGGAATGGTCCCCGTGGTGGAGGCCATGGAGGAGTTCCTGCCCACCGACGGCTCGCATCCGCCCCTGGACCTGACCGACGCCTCGGTGGTCCACTCCTGGCGCACCGACGTGCGGGAGGCCGCGGACCACTTCGGCGGGCCGTCCGGGGACGACACCGTCCACGAGGCCGTCCAGGCGGGCCTGACCTCCTCCGTCCGGCTGCTGTCCATGTCGGTCGAGGCCTACGCCGGGGCCGCGCTGGTCGAGGACGAGGACCTGCGCATGGACACCCTCCACATCGCCATGGACCTGCGGGACCAGGCGGTCCGCTCGTGGTCGGTGGCCGCCACCCACCTCGACATGGCCAGCGTGGACACCGGCCACGGCCACGTCCACCTGTACCTGCCCGCCGCACCCGACAGCGGGGCCCTCCGACCCGACGGCGCCGAGGCCGGGAGCGGGAGGGACCCGGGCTCCGGGGGCGGCCACGACCACTGAGCCCAGAGCATCCGCATCCGAACCCGAGCACGGAAGGCACCGACATGCCACGACCAGTCACCCTCTTCACCGGACAGTGGGCCGACCTGCCCTTCGAGGAGGTGTGCTCACTGGCCTCCGCCTGGGGCTACGACGGCCTGGAGATCGCCTGCTGGGGCGACCACCTCGACGTCACCCGGGCCGCCGTCGACGACGGGTACGTGCGCGACCGGCTGGGCGTGCTCGAACGCCACGGGCTGGGTGTGTGGGCGATCTCCAACCACCTGCTCGGCCAGGCCGTCTGCGACGACCCCATCGACCAGCGCCACCGGGACATCCTGCCCGCGCGGGTGTGGGGGGACGGGGAGCCCGAGGGCGTACGCCGGCGGGCCGCCGAGGAGATGGCCACCACCGCGCGCGCCGCCGCGAGGCTCGGCGTGTCCACGGTGGTGGGCTTCACGGGTTCGGCGATCTGGAAGTACGTGGCGATGTTCCCGCCGGTGGGCGGGGACGTCATCGAGGCGGGGTACCGGGACTTCGCCGACCGGTGGAACCCGATCCTGGACGTGTTCGACGAGGTGGGGGTGCGCTTCGCCCACGAGGTGCACCCCTCCGAGATCGCCTACGACTACTGGTCGACCGAGAAGGCGCTGGAGGCGGTGGGCCACCGCCCCGCGTTCGGCCTGAACTGGGATCCCAGCCACATGGTGTGGCAGGACATCGACCCGGCCGGGTTCCTGTGGGACTTCCGCGACCGGATCTACCACGTGGACTGCAAGGACACCCGCAAGCGGACGGGCAACGGCCGCAACGGGCGGTTGGGTTCCCACCTGCCCTGGGGCGACCCCCGCCGCGGCTGGGACTTCGTGTCGACGGGGCACGGCGACGTGCCCTGGGAGGACTGCTTCCGCACGCTGAACGCGATCGGCTACCAGGGGCCGATCTCGGTGGAGTGGGAGGACGCGGGCATGGACCGGCTGGTCGGGGCCGCCGAGGCGGTGGACTTCGTCCGGTCGAAGGCCTACGACCCGCCGGAGGCCTCCTTCGACTCCGCCTTCGGCTCGGACTGATCCGGTCGGCCGGGCCGTCCCGACGCGACGGTCCGGCCGACCGGGCCCCGGGCCGGCGCGCGAGGGCTCACATCATGGGGGCGATGACCACCCGGTAGTGGCCGCCGTCCGCGGTGGAGACGTCGTGGCGGAAGTCGTTGACCCGGTTGACGGAACTCTGCACGGCGTCGCTGCCGAAGGCCGTGGTGTCCACGGTGGGCAGGTGTTCCTCGACGGCGCTCACCGCCTCGTCGACGGACATGGCGGTGCTCCTGCGTTCGGGGGTGATGCGCAGTCCGTCATCGGTGAGGCGGCTGATCACGATCCGGAACATACCGGGTCTCCCTGCGGCGTCGGGGGGCTGACACCGGCATTCTCCCCCATCGCGTCCGGACTCGGAAGCGAATCAGGGGACCGGGGCCCCTTCCCTCCCGGTCCCCGTGAAGCGCCTGGTCAGACCTCCAGGGTCTCCTCGATGGCCTTGAGGCGGTGCCGGGCCAGGGCGAGGTTGCCCCGGGAGCGGTCGAGGGCCAGGTAGAGGAAGAGCCCCTGGCCCTTCTTGCTGGTGAGGGGCCGGATGACGTGGTACTGGCCGGACAGGGTGATGAGGATGTCCTCGATCGCGTCGTTGAGCCCGAGCTGGTCCATGGTGCGCATCTTGGCGCGGACCACCTCGGTGTTCCCGGCCGCGGCGACGGTGAGGTCGAGCGAGTTGGTCGCACTGAGGGTGCCCAGCGCCATCCCGCTGCTGTAGTCGACGACGGCGGCACCGACCGCCCCGTCGATCTCCATCATTTCCTTGAGTCCGGTCTCGATGTTGGGCATGTCCTTCTCTCTCCTTTGGGTTCGTCGGCGCAACGCCTTGTCGGCCATCCAGTGGCGTAGGCCCACGACGCCGCGTCGGGACGGGCCAGGGGTCACGCGGTCACCGACCGGGAACGGTCGACGGACAGTGAGCGGAGCGCGGTGACGACGCGCTCCAGGACCCTCCGGTCCACGGGCGTGGCGGTCCGGGCGGTGGGGCGTGGCCGGTCCCGGCCACGGCGGGGCGGGTGGTCGGAGTCGTTCCTGGGCGGTGGGGGCGGCGGAGGCGGTGGAGGCAGCGGGGGCACCCGTGCCGTGCGCGCCAGTCGGCGCAGCTGCCGCAGGGTGAAACCGAGGCTTCCCTCCGTACGGCTCATGCGTACCTGCACGCACAGGCTGGAGTCCTCCAGGACGGCGAACAGCAGGTGGTGGTCGGCGTCGGTGACGACCACGTCCTCCAGTGTCTGGGCAGCGCACAGCGGACCGCCGCGGATGGCCCGGAGCATCTCCGCCGTCTCCGTGGCAGGGTCGTCGGCACCGGCGTGGGTGAGGACGCGTCCGCCTCGCCAGTCCACGAGGCAGACACTGTGCACGCCGGACGTATCGAGCATCTCCCGTAGCTGTTGGTCGAAGCGCACGTCGGTCCTTTGCGAAGCGGGGCCGGGTCTCCCAACGGCCCGTGACGAATCAGGCGAACTGCCCTTTGCGGACATCACGAGAATAAGGACCGGGCGGCCGCACCGCAGCCTTTTCGACAATTTTTCACGTTGTGCCTGCTTACGGGGACGCGAAGTTCCTTTTACCGGAAAGGCATCATGAGCGGAATGCACGGTTCGCCCCGAAGACAAAAGTGATCGTCCTGAGCGTTCCGGACGATCACTTCTCTCATTGTGTGGGGTTTTCGGGCCTTGTGGCCCGGCCAGGACGGGGCGGAAGGCCCGTGTGAGGGGCCGGGGAGGCCCGTGTGAGGGGCCGGGGAGGCCCGTGTGGAGGCCCGGGACCGGCGCGGCCGGGGCAGAGCCAGGCAACCTCGGAGGTCGCCAGGTCGTAGCGGGCCGGGACGGCGTCCGGACCCCCGGACCCACCGGCTCTCGCAGGTCGCCGACGTGGCCGCGGAGGACCGCCCCGGTGCGGTGCGCCTCCACCGCGGCGGTGACCGCGCCGCGCGAAGCGTGCCCCAGGGCCGCGGCGAGGGGGGCCTGTCCGTGCACCAGCTCCTCCCTCCGGGGCGCGGCCCTCGCCGGGGTGGCGGGAGGCGTACCGGCGCCAGCGCCTGCTCCCCTGTTCGAGGAGGCGCCGCGACGAGTGACAGCCCTGGAGGCCCTCATTCCCGACAGGGGGAGTCAGGACTTATGCCGCCGAACGAGGGCCAAGCTACTCTTGCTCCGCGAAAACCATCAAGTGCTTTCAGCGCTCTCCTGGCGCGCTTCTCCCGAAAGCCGGGAAGGCGGCGCCAGGGGCATGGTGGTGACCACGGGAAACATTTCGATCGGCCACTCCCCCGTGTTCTGGTAAACCTTTTTCGCGCCCCCGGCCCCGCCCCCGGGGCCCGCCTTCGGGGCCCGGCCCCGGCGTCCGGCCGGCCCCGGCGTCCGGCCGGCCCCGGCGTCCGGCCGGCCCCGGCGTCCGGCCGGGCCTGGCGGCCGCCAGAGGCCGCGGACGTCGGCGAACCCCGCTAGAATGCCTTACTAACCGACCGTTCGTTAAGTTAGCAAATCCTCGTGGAGGTCCCGGCGCACACAGGCGGCGCCTTCGGCCGCTCCGCACACCGGGCCGCCTCCACCAGGTAGATTCGACAACCGTGTCCAGATCTTCCCCTGTCGAACCAGTGCCCTCCCGTCGCGGAGCCGCGGGACGGAGGCGCTCAGGCCGCCCCGGCCATGACGCCGACTCCGTCCTGCGCGTGGCCGCGCGCGTGTTCAACGAACGCGGATACGACGGCACGAGCATGGAGGACCTGGCCCGCGCCCTGGGCGTGACCAAGTCGGCCATCTACCACCACGTCACCGGCAAGACCGAACTGCTGCGCCGCTCGCTGGACCTGGCCATGGACGCCCTGTTCGCGGTCACCCGCGAGGAGGCCTCGACCACCGGCCCGGCCGTCGACCGCCTGGAGCACGTACTACGCGGCAGTGTGCGGGTGCTGGTGGAGGAGTTGCCCCACGTGACCCTGCTGCTACGGGTACGCGGCAACACCGAGGTGGAGAAACGCGCCCTGGAGCGGCGCCGCGAGTTCGACCGCCTGATCGCCGACCTGGTGCGCCAGGGCGCCGCCGAGGGCGGCATCCGCCCGGACGTGGACCCGGCGGTCGCGGCCCGCCTGCTGTTCGGCATGGTCAACTCGATCGCGGAGTGGTACAAGCCCGACCGCGGACTGGACTCCTCGGAGATCGCCGACACCCTGGCCAGGATCGCCTTCGCGGGTCTGAGCGTCTCCCGGACCCACCCTCTAGCGGAGTGACCTTCCGCGTGTGCGGTGTCCGCCGCGCGCCGCACCGCGCGGGACGACGACCGCACACCACCGCGACCACCCCCGACGTCCGGACGTGACCGCGGTGTGACCGGCTGAGAACACCCGCTCCCTAGGATTGCTGCTGCAGAGAGTCCCCCCATCTCCGACAAGCCGGGAGCGGCGGCCATGATCGACCACTTCACCCAGGGGCCGCTGACACCCGCGGTCGCCTACACCGTGTCCGTGATCGGCTCGTTCGTGGGACTGGTGTTCGCGTCCCGGGCCCGCATGAGCGTCGGCACCGTCCGCTGGGCGTGGCTGGTGCTCAGCGCGACGTGTATCGGCGGAACCGCCGTGTGGTCGATGCACTTCATCGCCATGATGGGCTTCCAGGTCGCCGGTACGGCCATCCGCTACGACATCGCGCTCACCGTGGCCAGCGGGCTGCTCGCCATCGTGGTCATGGGCGTGGCCCTGTACCTGACCATCACCCGCCGCACGCCCGGATCCCTGATGGTCGGCGGTGCCATCGCCGGATCCGGGGTCGTCGCCATGCACTACATGGGCATGGCCTCCATCAACATGCACGGCCACATGGGGCACGACCCGCTGTTCGTGGTGATGGCCGCCGCCATCGCCCTGGTCGCGGCGACGGTCGCCCTCTGGTTCGCGCTGCGTCTGCAGGGCCCGCTCCCGACCCTCGCCGCGTCCCTGGTCATGGGCGTCGCGGTCACCTGCATGCACTACACCGGCATGTTCGGCGTACACGTCACGGTGGAGGAGTCCCCGAGCGTGCCCCAGCTCCCCGGTTCGACCGCCCCCGAGCTGCTGCTGCCGCTGGTCATCGGACTGTTCGTCTTCCTGATGGTGTGCAGTCTGCTGCTGATGCTGGACGTGAGCGACTCCGGATTCCGCGGCGGCTCCTCCGCGCGGGACGGGGACGAGGACCCCGTGTCCTCCGAGGAGGACGACGAGTCCTACACCGCCCGGCACCGCTCCGCCGACGTGTGGAACCCCCGGAGGTAGGACCTCCGTGCGGTGGTCCCCGGACGGCTGCCCGGGGGTCGCCCCGCCCGTGTCCCGGGCGGGGCGGGTCCGCTCCCTGTTCCGGATCCGACTCCCATTTCGATTCCGGTCCTGTTTCCGGTTCCGCCCCTGATTCCGGTTCTGGTCCTGTTTCCGGCCTTGGTTCCGTTCCTGATTCCGCACGACCGTGCCCGAGCGTCACGCACCTGATTCCCTGCGTTGTCGCTGGCCACATCGGGCCAACGCGTTGGCACACACCCCTGGCGCCACGGTGGCATTTCTCCCTACTATCCATACACGGCCAAATTGTGACCAAGGTCATGGAAGGTAGTGAGTTGTGCTCGATCACCTCCCCCAGGACTGGCTCATCCCCGCCATCGCCTTCGTGGTCTCGGCGATCGGCTCCTTCCTCGGGCTCTCCTTCGCCGCACGCGCGCGCCGCGTGACGGGCCCCGTGCGCTGGCAGTGGCTGGCCCTGGCCTCCGTCTCCCTCGGCGGGATGGCCATGTGGTCGATGCACTTCATCGCCATGATGGGCTTCTCCCCGCCCGGGATCGCCATCCGCTACGACGCCGCGCTCACCATGGCCAGCGGTGTCATCGCCATCGTGGTGATCGCCGTCGCGCTCACCATGACCGTCGCCGGGAGGACGGCCTCCTGGCTCCTGTTCGGCGGGCTCGTCGCCGGGACCGGCATCATCGCCATGCACTACACCGGCATGTACTCGATGAACGTCCACGGGGACATCCACCACGAACCCCTGTACATCGCCCTGGCCTGCGCCGTCGCGCTGGTGGCCGCCACCCTCTCCCTGTGGTTCGCCTCCCGGCTGCGCGGACACGCGGCCATCGGGGCCGCGTCCGTCGTGATGGCGGTCGCGGTGACCACCATGCACTACACCGGCATGATGGGCGTCCACATCACGCAGCCGCAGTTCTCCCGCTTCGGGGCCCCGGACGGGGCCACCGCGTCCGACCTGCTGCTGCCCCTGATCGTGGGCCTGTTCATCTTCCTGCTGATCTGCAGCCTCTTCCTCCTCCTGGGTGTCGAGGACGAACGCCCCTCCTATGCCACGCGCCCGGTTCACGCCGACCCGTCCCGGCCCGAGGACGCACCGGACACGCTCCCCGACGGGTACACGCCCCGGCACTCCACCGGACCCCAGTCCGTGCCGGGGGGCCGGTCCGTGCCGGGCGGCGCCCACGACGTGTGGACCAGGCGGCGCTGAACCGGCCCCGCCGCCGGGAAAACCGGTGGCACGGTCCGGGGCCCCGGCCTAGACTCGCCGGGCCGGAGCGCCGCACCACGGCGGCCCACGACGACGGAGAGGAACAGAGCCATGACCGTCACCACGAGTGGTTCCACACCGACCTTCCCGATCGTTCGCGAGCCCTGAGCCGGAGACCCTCCGGGCGGCTCGCCCCGTAGAGAGTCCGCCGTGAGTACGTACAGCAGCACAGCCGCCCCCACCACCCATCCGCTGACCCCGCTGGGGTGGAACCGCCGTGTCGAGCGGGCCTTCGACACCGTCGCCTCCGCCAGTGCCCATCCCCTGCTCCCCGCGCGCGTGGCCTCCTCGCGCCGCGGCGGGGCGGTGGTCCGCCTTCCCCAGGAGACGACCGCCGGCTACTCCCCCGCCGTCACCAGGGCGGCGCGGGCCGACCCGTCCACCGCCCCGTGCGCCGGCGACTGGGTCGCGGTGCGCCGCTCCGGCGACGTCTGGCTCGTGGAGGCCGTCCTCGAACGCGTCGGCAGCCTCGTCCGCCAGGGTGTGGCCAGGGATTCGCACGACCAGGTGCTGGCCGCCAACATCGACGCGGTCCTCATCTGCGAGGCCGCCGACCAGGGGCCCAACATGGGCCGCCTGGAGCGTTTCCTGAGCCTGGCCTGGGCGAGCGGCGCGACCCCGGTCGTGGCGGTCACCAAGGCCGAACTGGCCGGGGAGCGCCTCCCCGAGGTGCTCGAACTCGTCGAGTCGGTGACCACCGGCGCCGACGTGTACACCGTCAGCGCGCACACCGGCCTCGGGCTGGAGGAGCTCTCCGCCCGGCTCCGGCCCGGCACCACCTGGGTGCTGCTGGGCACCTCCGGTGCGGGCAAGTCCAGCCTGGTCAACGCGGTGGCCGGACACACGCTGACGGACACCGGCGAGCTCCGCCAGGACCGGCGGGGACGGCACACCACCACCCACCGCCAGCTCCTGCGGCTGCCCGGCGGCGCACTGGTCCTGGACATCCCCGGCGTGCGGCGCATCGACGTGCCCGGCGCCGAGGCCGGCGTGGACCGGGCCTTCGCCGACGTGGCCGGCCTCGCCGAGCGGTGCCGCTTCCGCGACTGCGCGCACGGCGCGGAGCCCGGCTGCGCGGTCAACGCCGCCGTGGACGAGGGCGAGCTGGACGTACGGCGCCTGGAGCGCTGGAACAAACTCCGGCGCGAGGCCGAGTGGAACCGGTCCCGAGGCGACGCCCGCCTGCGCACCGAGCGCAGGAGGCAGTGGAAGTCCGCCGAGCGGCAGGCCAGGGAGAACGCCTGGCGCAAGCGCGGCCGTTAGTGCCCGCGCGGCCCCCGTGCCCCGGAGCGGGCGGGGGGCGCGCCTTCACGCGTGTCGCGGGAGGAGGGCTCTCAGAATCCGAAGGCCCGCCGCGCGTTGTCCGCGATGATCCCGGCCAGCTCGTCCTCGTCCATGCCCTTGGTCTCCGCCAGCGCCCGCAGCGTGTGCGGAACGAGGTACGGGGCGTTGGGACGGCCCCGGTAGGGCTTGGGAGTGAGGAAGGGCGCGTCGGTCTCCACCAGCATCAGCTCCGGCGGCGCCACGGCGGCCGCCTCCCTCAGTGACTCGGCGCTGGCGAAGGTGACGTTGCCCGCGAAGCTCATGAAGTAGCCGCGCTCGGCGCACACCTTGGCCATCGCCGCGTCACCGGAGAAGCAGTGGAAGACCACCGTGTCCGGGGCGCCCTCGTCGGCCAGGATCCGCAGCACGTCCTCGTGCGCGTCCCGGTCGTGAATCATCACGGCCTTGCCGTGGCGCCTGGCGATGCCGATGTGGCGGCGGAAGGACTCCTCCTGCGCGCGCTTCCCCTCGGGGCCGGTGCGGAAGGCGTCCATACCGGTCTCGCCGACCGCGACGACCTGGGGCAGGGCGGCCAGTTCGTCGATCCCGGCCAGTTGCGCCTCCAGCTCCGCCGTCCCCCCGGGCTCGCGGAGCTTGCCCGCCCAGTCGGTGTCGTCCACCTCCACGCCCTGAGCGCCGTCGCCGTGCACGACGCGCGGCGCCTCGTTGGGGTGCAGGGCCACGGCCGCCCAGACCCGGCCGGGGTGCGCAGCGGCGACCTCGGCCGCCCAGCGCGAGGACGGCAGGTCCACGCCCACCTGGACGAGCGGGGTCACCCCGACGCCCTCGGCGGTGGCGATGACCTCCTCGACCTCCGGGGTCTGCATGTCCATGTGGGTGTGGCTGTCGGCCACCGGGACACGCAGGGGCTCGGGTATCGGCGGGGGCGTCTGGTTGTTGCGCTCCCTGACCGCTTTCCCGCTGCGCTTGCCCATGTGGTCTCCCTGCTCTCATCAGCACTGTCGTGGTGATTCTAGGTAGCTGGAGAAGGCCCGTGACCAATGGGAGGAGGCCCTTAAGGTGGGACGCACAGCACACCACCACCCAGCCAAGGCGGAGTCCCCTTGTACATCGAGCGAGTCAGGGTCAACGGCATCCGTGGCTTCCACGGTGAACGCGCCGCGGACCTCACCTTCCCCACACCTGTGGATCCGCTGGAGGGAAAGGGTAGCTGGACGGTCTTGGCGGGTCGCAACGGGTCAGGCAAGACGACGCTACTCCGCGCGATAGCGCTGGGCCTTGTCGGCCCTTCCTACGCACGTCATCTCGTTCCCGACTTCGACCACTGGGTCTCACACGACTCCGCTTCGGGAGAGATCAGAGCCACCATCCGCCCCGACGACTACTGGGACCGATTCACCCAAGGTCGCCGTCCGCAGGAGAGCTTCGCCGGTTCCTTGCAGTGGAAGCGATTGGATATCGACCGGCATCTACGTGAATCAGTGGTCGGACCGTCAAACACGTCACAGGGCAAAGGAAGCAAGTCTCCTGAACGCGGCCCCTGGTCCGAGGAAACCCCCGGATGGTACGTCGCTGGATACGGACCGTTCCGGCGGTTGGAGGGGGGGTCAACTGCAGCTCAAAGACTCACCCTCAACAACGGCCCGGTCGCCCGCCTGGCCAGTCTGTTCGACGAGGATGTCTCCCTCTCCGAAAGCGTCCAGTGGCTCAAGGACCTGCTCCTGCGACAAAGAGGCGGAGGTTCCCCACCCGAGGAGCCTTTGAACTTCGTCTTCAGGATCCTGAATGACGGGCTGCTTCCCGACGGTTTCCAGGTGTCCCATGTGGACGCCGACGGCCTGTGGGTGGAACACGCCGGGAAGAGAAGCGCTCTTCGGGAGGTGAGTGACGGCTACCGCACGGTGGCGGCTCTGGTACTCGACCTGGTGCGGCAACTCCACTGGGCGGGAGGCGAAGAAGCACTGTCCGAGGATGACCGAGGTCACCCTCGTGTCATCATGCCCGGCGTCGTCCTCATCGACGAGGTCGACGTTCATCTCCATGTGAGCTGGCAGAAAGCCATCGGCAACTGGTTGAAAGAGCACTTTCCCAACATCCAGTTCATCGTCTCCTCGCACAGCCCCTACATCTGTCAGAGTGCGGATCCCGGCGGCCTCATCCGCCTTCCCGGGGTCAACGAGGAGAAATCGCCCAGGGTCGTGTCCGAGGACCTGTACCAGCGCATCGTGTACGGGAGCGGTGACGACGCCCTCCTCACGGACCTCTTCGGTATCGACACGCCCTACTCGGAGGAGGCCGAGCGAAAGCGTCGCCGCCTGGCCGAACTCGAACGCGCGGTGATGAGAGGAGTGGCCACCTCCGCGGAGAGGGACGAGTACGTGCGGATCAACCAGCTACTCACCAGCTCACCGTCCGCCCGGGTGGCTGAGGTCGCCGCCAGCCTGAACCGCCCGGGATGATCCGCGTCGAGAGGACGGCTCTGCCTTCGGCGCTGGCCGAGGATCTGGGCCGCCGCACCCAGAGGATCGTTCGGGAAAAGCTGGACGGCAAGAAGGCCAAGGCGCTATGGAAGGGCGCCAGGACCTGCCGGAGGGATCTGCAGTCGGCCCTCCAGGTCATGGCGGCCGGCCTCAACAGGTGTATGTATTGCAGTGATAGCGAGGGGACGGCCGTCGACCACCACGAGCCCGTCACACACGCGCCTGAACGGACCTTCGACTGGCCCAATCACCTGCTCGCCTGTTCACACTGCAACAGCCATGCCAAGGGGGACCGGTTTCCCGTGGACGCCGACGGGTCACCCCTTCTGATCGACCCCAGCGGTGAGGACCCTCTGGACCACCTGGACCTGACCTTCTCCAACGGCGAGTACACGGCTCTGACCCCGAAAGGGGAGGTGAGCATCTACGTGTTCGACCTGAACCGGTTCGTACTGCGACAGGGACGCGCGGACGCTTTCATCGAGGCCCGGGGCATGCTGTGCCTCTACCTGGACGAGATCGAAAGGGAGAGGCGAAACGAGGCCGGTGCCGTCCACGCCGCCCTGGCCCGACGGCCCTACGCGGACGTTCGCGAGGCAATGACGCGCAAGCGTGCCCTGCCCGGCGCGGAACTGGTCCTGGGAGGGAGCAGGGTCATCCGTGCGCTGGAGGTGCTGATGAGCGCCCCATCGCACGAGACGAGTCGCGGCAGCAGGTCCTGACCCCGGACTTCCCGGAATCAGGACCCGACGGTCCCCGTCACCCGGCCTCGCCCTCCAGTCGGGCCAGCTCCTCGTCCACCACCGACTGGTCGAGCTTGGCGAACAGCGGCTCCGGACGGCTGAGCGGGGTGCCCGCCGCGATGGGCCTGGACTCCCAGCGCGCCTCGTCGTCGGCGTAGTCCCCGGTGATGACCGGGTACTCCACCTCCTCCGCCGAGCCGCCGATGGTGTCGTGGCCGCTGTCGATGCGGGGCATGCCCGTCCAGGTGCCGGTCCCGCCGAGCATCGCGTACACCCTGTTCGCCGACTCGGGCAGGTACGGGGTGAGCAGCGTGTTGGCGTCCTGGACCAGCTGGAGGGCCACGTGGAGCACGGTGGCCATCCGCTCGGGGTCGGTCTTCCTCAGCGCCCACGGGGCCTGGTCGGAGATGTACTTGTTGGCCTCGGCCACGGTGCGCATGGCCTCCTGCAGCCCCGCCTTGAACTGGGACCGTTCCAGACGCTCGCCGACCCTGGCGAAGGCGGCCCCGGACTCCTCCAGCACCCGGCGGTCCTCGTCGGTGAGCTCGCCGGCGGCCGGAATCTCGCCCAGGTTCTTGGCCGCCATCGAGACGGAGCGGTTGACCAGGTTGCCCCAGGCCGCCACCAGCTCGTCGTTGTTGCGGCGCACGAACTCGGCCCAGGTGAAGTCGGTGTCCTGGGTCTCGGGTCCGGCGGCCATGATGTAGTAGCGCAGCGCGTCGGCCGAGTAGCGCTCCAGGAAGTCCCGCACGTAGATCACCACGCGGCGCGAGGAGGAGAACTTGCGCCCCTCCATGGTGAGGAACTCGCTGGAGACCACCTCGGTGGGCACGTCGAGCCTGCCCAGCGGCCCGGGCTCGCCGTCCCGGTCGCCCTCGCCGTTGGATCCCAGCAGGATCGCGGGCCAGACCACCGAGTGGAAGACGATGTTGTCCTTGCCCATGAAGTAGTAGGACCGGGCGTCCTCGCTCTGCCACCAGCGGCGCCATGCCTCGGGCTCGCCGATGCGCCTGGCCCACTCCACCGACGCGGACAGGTAGCCGATGACCGCGTCGAACCACACGTACAGGCGCTTGTTGGCGTTGTCGCTCCAGCCCTCCAGCGGTACGGGCACGCCCCAGTTGAGGTCGCGGGTGACCGCGCGCGGCTGGAGGTCCTCCACCAGGTTCAGGGAGAACTTGAGGACGTTGGGCCGCCACTCGCCCTCCTTGTCCTTGAGCCAGGTCGTGAGGGCGTCGGCGAAGGCGGGCAGGTCGAGCATGAAGTGCTCGGTGTCCACGAACTCGGGTGTCTCGCCGTTGATCCGCGAGCGGGGCGAGATGAGGTCGATGGGGTCGAGCTGGTTGCCGCAGTTGTCGCACTGGTCGCCGCGCGCGCCGTCGTAGCCGCAGATCGGGCAGACGCCCTCGATGTAGCGGTCGGGTAGCGTGCGGCCGTTGGACGGGGAGACCGCGCCCTTGGTGGTGTGGGCGAAGACGTACCCGTTCTCGTGCAGCGCGGTGAACAGCTGCTGGGCGACGGCGTGGTGGTTGCCGGTGGTGGTGCGGGTGAACAGGTCGTAGGACAGGCCGAGGCCGACCAGGTCCTCGGCGATGATCCGGTTGTAGCGGTCGGCCAGCTCCCGGGGGCTCACGCCCTCCTGGTCGGCCAGCACCTGGACCGGGGTGCCGTGCTCGTCGGTGCCGCTGACCATCAGCACGTGGTTGCCCGACATTCGCTGGAAGCGGGAGAAGACGTCGGAGGGCACTCCGAAGCCGGACACGTGGCCGATGTGGCGCGGTCCGTTGGCGTAGGGCCAGGCGACCGCGGTCAGGATGTGGCGATTCGACGACATGACCCAAGCCTAAAGGGGCCGACGGCCTGCCGCGCACGCCTTTCCGCATGGCGGCACGCGAGGGGCCCGGTGCCGTGCCGCGCCGGGGCCGACGTGGTCCCGTCCCCGGAGCGGTACCCGGAGTAAAAGGACATTCCCCGGGGCTTGCCGCTGCCCTTATGCTCTGCTGGACGGGCCGTGTGCCACCGGGGCGCGCGGCGACGGACAGCGCCCTCCCCCCGGTTCCTACCTGAGGCGGTGGTCACCATGGTTACCGGTGCCCTATCCCGCCCTGCCCGGCACACCACCGCGCTGTTCACCAGCGTGGTACTGCTCGTCATACTGTCCTTCCCCGTCGCCTCCGGTGTCGGGCAGCCGGCCTCACCGCCCCTGCCGCCGCACGGTCTGCTCAGTGCCCCCGAGCACGCGCCGGACCAGGCGGCCGGGCAGGACAGGGCGACCCCGCGCGAGCGCGCGGACCTGGCCGAGAAACCGATGGTGACCGTCGGGCCGCCCGCCTCCACCTGCGACCAACGTTCGGTGCTGCGCGACCTCCCGGACGCGGTGCCCGACTGCGCGCTGCGTCTGGCGGTGTGGGACCAGCCCTGGTGGCCGCTGTCGCCCCCGGTCCTCGACCCCGTTCCCGAACAGGCCGCCCACGGGGAGCTGCCACCGACGAGGGCTCCCCCTCTCACCGCGGACACCACCGTCTGACCACCCCGGACGCGCGCCCCGATCTGGCACGCGTCCGGACTTCCGTATTCGCAGTGAGAGGTACCGACCCCTTGTCCAGTCAAACGGGAGCCGCAGGGCGCTGGATACGCGCGCTCATCTCCCTTCTCGTCATCCTCGTCGCCTTCGGCGCGGCGTGGTTCATCCCGCCGCGCCTGGGGCTCGACCTCAGCGGCGGCACACAGATCGTCCTGGAGACCCAGGACGGCCCCGACGGCACACCGGCCAGCTCCGAGAACACCGACAAGGTCGTCGAGGTGCTGCGCCAGCGCATCGACAGCCTCGGTGTGGCCGAGGCGACCATGTCGCGCTCGGGCGAGAACCGGATCATCGTCGAACTGCCCGGCGTGCAGGACCCGGCGGAGGCCGCGAAGATCGTCGGCCAGACCGCCCAGCTGTCCTTCCACTCGGTGCTGGGCGTCGGCCAGGAGGGCGGCCAGGGCGTGCAGGCCCCGCCGACCGGGGACTCCGCCAACGCCCCGGAGGCCACCGCCGACGAGGCCCGGCCCCCGGCCGACACCGAGGGCGGTGGCGAGGCCGCGCCCGAGGGCGGTGAGGGCGGCGGCCAGGAGATGTCGCCCGAGCAGATGGAAGAGCTCATGAGCGGCATGGACGGCCAGCAGCAGGCTCCCGCCGGCCCCTCCGCCGAGAACCCCGAAGACGTCGTGATGACCCTTCCGGACTCGGAGGGAACCAACCTCCAGCTCGGTGAGTCCGTCATCCAGGGCGACCAGGTGTCCAGCGCCGACGCGACGCTGGACAACGTCAACCGGGCGCAGTGGACGGTCAACGTCAACTTCCGGGGCGAGGGCACCGAGCAGTGGACCCAGCTGACCGCCGACGCCGCCTGCTACCCGCAGGGCGACCCGCGCCGCCGGGTGGCGATCGTGCTGGACGAGCAGATCATCTCCGCCCCGGAGGTGAACCCGGAGTTCGCCTGTGACGTGGGCATGCCGGGCGGCTCCACCACCATCACCAGCCCCAGCTTCACCAGCGAGTCCGCGAGCGAGCTGGCCGTGCTGATCGAGGGCGGTTCGCTGCCGCTGCCGGTCACCGAGGTCCAGCGCCAGACGGTCGGCCCGACCCTCGGTGCCGCCGCGATCCAGGCCAGCGCCATCGCCGCCGTCCTGGGTCTGGCGTTCACCGCGCTGTACATCACCCTGGTCTACCGCCTGGTCGGCTTCCTGGCCTCGATGGCGCTGGCGTTCTACACGCTGATCGCCTACGGAGCCCTGGTCGCCATCAGCGCCACGCTGACCCTGCCGGGTCTGGCGGGTTTCGTGCTGGCGATCGGTATGGCCATCGACGCCAACGTGCTGATCTTCGAACGCGCACGCGAGGAGTACCAGCGCCAGACGAAGACCTACGAGGCGAACAAGTCCGCGGGTATGCGGGACGCCACCGAGGACGAGGCCGCCAAGACCGGGTCCAGGGCACTCGCCCGGCGCCGTCGCCGGGCCATCCCGCCGAGCCTGGAGAAGGCGTTCGTCGAGGGCTCCCGCAAGGCGTGGAGCGCGGTCATCGACACCAACATCACCACGCTCATCGCCGCGGCCCTGCTGTTCATCTTCGCCTCGGGCACGGTCCAGGGCTTCGGTGTGACCCTGAGCATCGGTACCCTCGTCTCGATGTTCTCCGCGCTGGTCATCGCGCGCGTGTTCGTCGAGTGGGCGGTGCGCCGGGCGGTCGTCCGCAACCACCCGGGGATCAGCGGTCTGAACAGGATCGGCCGGGTCCGCAGCTGGCTGGTCGAGAAGAACCCCGACCTGATGAAGCACCGCAGCAAGGGCCTGGCCGTGGCGGGACTGATCGTGGCGGCCGCGATCGCCGCACCGCTGATCCGCGACACCAACCTGGGCGTGGAGTTCACCGGCGGTCGCGTGATGGAGTACGAGATCACCGGCGACGAGGACATCTCGGTGAACGAGGCCCGCGAGATCATCTCGGGACTCGACTTCCCGGGTTCGGACACCGCCGTGGTGCAGGAGTCCAGTGACAGCGACATCGCTGTGCGCACCGGCGACATCTCCGACACCGACGCCGCCGAGATCGCCGACGCCCTGACCGAGGAGACCGGCGGCGTGGAACGGATCAGCGACGAGCTGATCGGTCCGAGCATGGGCGACGAACTGCGCAACCGCGCACTGATCGCCCTGGGCGCTGCACTCGCGTTGCAGCTGGTCTACCTGGCCTGGCGCTTCCGCTGGTCGTTCGGCGTCTCCACCATGCTGTCGCTGGCGTTCAACCTGGCCCTGGTGATCGGTCTGTTCATCTGGTGGGGCAAGCCGATCGACGGCGTGTTCCTCGCAGCGCTGCTGAGTGTCATCGGCTTCACGGTCAACGACACGGTGGTGGTGTTCGACCGGGTGCGCGACGAGTGGGCCAGGGACGAGAAGTCGACGTTCCCGGCGATCGCCAACCGCGCGGTGCTCAACACCCTGCCGCGTACCGTCAACACCTCGGTCGGCGCGCTGATCATCCTGGGCTTCCTCACCTTCCTCGGTGGGTCCTCGCTCCAGGACTTCTCCATCGCCATGCTGGTCGGTCTGAGCACGGGTGTGCTCTCCACGGTGTTCGTCGCCGTACCGCTGGCCATCTGGCTGCAGAGGTGGGACAAGACCGATCCGCCGCACGTGGTCAAGGAGCGCAAGGCCAAGCAGAAGGTGGCCGCCAAGGCCGCCCGCGAGGCCGACGACGGCGCGGTCGTGTAGCGATCGCACCCGCTCCGGCACGGGGCCCCGGGACGTACGCGCCCGGGGCCCCGCCCGCGTCCGGGGCCGGACCGGCTCACACGCGTGGACCGGTCCGGCGCCGGGATCGGGCGGGTCAGCCCGCCTGGGCGGGCGCCGGGGCGCCCTCGGATGCCTGCACCAGGACGAAGCCCTGCCCCTCGAAGGCGAGCTGGAACGCCTCGCCGCTGCCCCTGCCGATGAGCGCTCCGGCCTTCAACGTGCGACGCACACCCGCGCGCAGCGAGGTGGACCAGGCGACCGCGGCGTCGGTGTCCACGAAGGTCGGCTGGTCGACGTCGAGCAGCACGGGGGAACCGTGGCAGGCGATGGCCACCCTGCCGCGCCCGCCGAAGACCGTGTTGAAGAGGCCGCCGGTCACCATGCCCGCGCCCTCGACCCTGCGGATGTCCCAGTCCAGCCCGGACTCGAAGGCGAGCACGTTGGTGCCGTTGACCGTGAGCTGCTCGTCCTCCAGGTCGACCAGGTGGACGTCCCAGGCGTCGCGGGCCAGGAACACGTCACCTTGCCCGGACACCCTCATCAGGGGCAGCCCCTCGCCGGTGAAGGCCTTCTTGAAGAACTTGCCGACGCTGCCGGACCCCTCGTAGGAGAAGTCGATCCGCCCCTGGTAGGCGACCATGGAGCCCTGACGGGCGAGGAACTCGCCGTTGAGGCCCACCCGGAGCATCTTGTGGTTCTGCAGGTGCATCCCCGGCCGGCCGGTCTCCTGGGCCTGCTGGAAGAGCTGACTTCTCATGGAGCGATCCTCATCGATGGGCGACCCGTTCACCTGGTCAGACGCACCGCGCCGGGAAAGGTTCCGGTTCCGGACCCACCGGTTCCGGACCCTCCGGCTCTCCCGCGCGGTGGTCCACGCCCCTCCCGGCGCACCGGCCTGGGCCCTCAGCCGGCCCGGTCGGCGGACACGATGCCGTGCACCAGGTCGTAGATCCGGCGTTTGGGAACGCCGGTCCCCTTGGCCACACGGACGATCGCCTCCTTGCGGCGCACGCCCTCCTCCTCCAGTTCGGAGACCGCGGCCAGCAGGTCGGCGTCACCGGTCTCCTCCGGGCGCTGGCGGGCGCCCTCCACGACGACGGAGATCTCGCCCCGCACGCCCTCCGCGGCCCATTCCGCCAGCTCTCCGAGGCCGCCCCGGCGTACCTCCTCATAGGTCTTGGTCAGCTCTCGGCACACGGCGGCGCGCCGATCGGCGCCGAAGGCCACGGCCATCGCCCGCAGGGTGGCCGCGACGCGGTGCGGGCTCTCGAAGAACACCATCGTGCGGCGCTCGGCCGCCAGGTCGGCCAGGTAGCCGGACAGGCCCTTGCGCGGCGGGAAGCCCTCGAAGCAGAAACGGTCGGTCGGCAGCCCCGAGACCACGAGTGCGGTGGTCACGGCGGACGGGCCGGGGATCGCGGTCACCGGGATGCCCTCCTCGCCGCACGCGGCGGCCAGCCGGTATCCCGGATCGGACACCCCCGGCATCCCGGCGTCGGTGACGACCAGGACGTCGCGTCCGCCGCGCAGGTCGGTGAGCAGCTCGTCGGTGCGGCGGCTCTCGTTGGCGTCGTAGTAGGACACCACACGGGCGCCCTCGGCCCCGCCCAGGCGCACGTTCGCGCGGGAGGCGAACTGGCGTAGCCTGCGGGTGTCCTCGGCGGCGATGACGCGTGCGCCCTCCAACGCGCGCAGCAGTCTGGGCGGCGCGTCCTCCAGGTTCCCGATGGGCACACCGGCGAGCGTCAGGGTCCCTGTCTCCCTCGCCCCAGCTCCACCCTCAACCACTGTGATCCCCGTCCTGTCGCGCGCTACGGTTGGCTCTGTCACGCCGCCCGAAACCTGGTTTCGTGGTCCGTCCGCAAAGGACGGCCATCTCCGACCCCAACCTACGAGCCGAGGTAACGGGTTCCCCTCCAAGGGAGGGGCTTACAGCCCTCGCGGTTGGAAGCCCGCCGTTACCAGCACCAGCCAACACCAGGGAGGTGACCCGTTGGCTACGTTCCACACAGGTGAGAAGACCCACCGGGCCGTGCTTCCTCAGCGGTCCGCCCCGGAGCCCGCGTCAGCGGGCCACCCGGGGGACAGGGACGGAACGGGACGCGGAGGCCGCCTGAGCGTGGCACCCGGTGTGGAACACGTGCGAGGGGAGATGCCCGAAGCCACCACCGCGGCCGTCTCCACGGTCCTGGTCGCCGGATGCGGCGGCGGCAGCCACACCCCGCAGGCTCCGCACGGCCCCGCCAAGACCTCGTGGAAGAACCTGCGCCTGCTCCGACGGGCGAACGGTTACGCCTACACCACACAGAAGGAGGCACGGGTTTCCTCCCCCGTCTGAAGGCGGGAGTATCCACCCCATACACCAGATGACCACCACCGCACACTCCTCCGAGGCCGAGCCCTCGCCCCCGCCGCGGTCGGCGCCGATCCGCGCCCGCCTCCTGCCCGTCGACCCGGCCCCGCGCTGGCTGGGCTGGCTGGGCGCCGTCCTCGTCGCGTTGTTCGCCGGAGCCCTGAGGTTCGTCAACCTCGGCCAGCCCGCCCGCATCTACTTCGACGAGACCTACTACGCCAAGGACGCCTACGGGCTCCAGGAGTTCGGCTACGAGCACGAGACCGTGGAGGAGCCGGTCGGGGCCGACGACCTGCTCGCCCAGGGCCACCAGGACATCTTCACCGGCGCGGGCGACTTCGTCGTGCACCCGCCGGTCGGCAAGTGGATGATCGCTTTGGGCGACTGGCTGTGGTCGCTCCTGCCGTTCGGCACGTCCATGACCCCGGAGGCCTGGCGGTTCGCCTCGGTCCTGGCCGGGGTGGTCTCGGTCCTCATCCTGGTGCGGCTGGCCACCCGGATGACCCGCTCGGTGCTGCTGGGATGCACGGCCGGGCTGATCCTGGCGCTGGACGGCCTGCACTTCACGCTGAGCCGTATCGCCATGGTGGACATCTTCCTCACCCTCTGGATCCTGGCCGGCTTCACGTGCCTGGTGATCGACCGGGACGGAACCAGGGAGCGACTGGCCCGCCTGGCGGAGGCGGGGACGGACCTGGTCTCGGTGGGCTGGTTGGGGATGCGCTGGTGGCGTCTGGCGGCCGGGCTGTGCTTCGGCCTCGCGGTCGGCACCAAGTGGTCGGCCCTGTTCTTCGTCGCGGCCTTCGGCCTGCTCACGGTGGCGTGGGACTACGGAGCCCGCAGCAGTGTGGGCCAGCAGCGCCCGTTCTGGCGGTGGTTGGGGATCGACGCCGTTCCGGCGTTCGTGCAGACCGTGGTGGTCGCGGGGGCCGTCTACCTGGTCTCGTGGTCGGGATGGCTGTTCACCCGCGGCGGCTACAACCGCGACCAGGCGGACGGCATGGCGCCCGACTGGCTGCCCGGACTCCTGGGTGCGCCCCTGGAGGCGCTGTGGAGCCTGGTGGACTACCACCGCCGGATGATGGCCTTCCACACCGACCTGACCAGCGACCACGCCTACATCTCCGCTCCGTGGGAGTGGCTGGTCATGCGCACCCCGGTGATGTTCCACTACAACGGCCAGGCCGTCGGGTGCGACACCGGCGACTGCGTCACCTCGGTGGTCTCCATCGGCACGCCGGTCATCTGGTGGGGCGGCCTGCTCGCCCTGACGGTGGTGTTCGGCTGGTGGGTGACCTTCCGCGACTGGCGCGCGGGCGCCGTACTGCTGGCCGTGGCGGCGGGGTGGCTGCCGTGGTTCGCCTACCCGGACCGCCCCATGTTCCTGTTCTACGCGCTCCCGGTGCTGCCGTTCCTGATCCTGGCGATCGTGCTGGCGCTGGGCCTGGTGCTGGGGGCCGGTGAGGGGAGTCCGCGTTTCGCCCCCTACCTGAGGGCGGTGGGCGGCATCGTCTACGGCGTGGTCCTGCTACTGATCGTGGCCTGCTTCGCGTACTTCTACCCGGTGCTGTCGGCGTACCCGATCGACGAGGCGGTGTGGCGCGAGCGTCTGTGGTTCGACGTGTGGATCTACGGCAGCGGCGGTTCCTGAGCACTTCACCGGTAACCCGCATTCCACCGAACTCCATTAGTGGTCCGGCGGGCGGAAATCAACAGTTCTGAGTAGCCGAAACAGGACACGGGAAGAGGACGATTCCCGTGTGGGGACTCTCGGCACGGCGCCACCCTCCCTGGTACTGTCAGCAACTGGTTGCTGTTGTAGTTTCCATGGATGCCCAAGGCGCCTCGCGGAACTTCACGTGGGCGCTCGTCGATACGGGGATTACCCGCCGGTCCGGCGCCCGGCGACCCGGGGCCAGCAGGGTGCGGCCCCGCAGTAGTCCCTAAGGGAGAGCACATGGCTCAGGGCACCGTGAAGTGGTTCAACTCTGAAAAGGGTTTCGGGTTCATCGCCGTCGAGGGCGGTCAGCCCGACGTGTTCGTTCACTACTCGGCGATCGCGGGCACCGGCTTCCGGAACCTGGAAGAGGATCAGAAGGTCGAGTTCGACATCATCCAGGGCCCCAAGGGCCCGCAGGCGGCGGATGTCAGAGCGGTCTGAGCGGTCTGAACGCGTTTCTTCCGCGGCTCGCGGGTGCCGGACGTCGTCCGGCATCACCACCCGCGACCACGATCCTTTCCTTGTCAGTACGCCCGAGCAGCCGGAATCGGGTTCGATAAACCACGACCGGGGCCCGGACCCGGGGCACCGCCCGGCGGCCCCGTGATCCGGACACCGGCCAGGCGTCCGGGCCAGGACGCCGTTCTCCCGGCCCTTCGCTCTCCGAGCGGAGGGCCGGTCCTCGTCCGGCACCCGGACCAACAGGGGCAGGGTTACCCAACCTCTCCGATACCGGCTAACCTGAAACCGGTCGGTACACCGAGGGACGAGGGCGCGCATGTTCAACATCAGCGGAGGAGAGTTCGTCCTCCTCCTCCTGTTCGCGCTGCTGATCTTCGGCCCCGACCAGCTGCCCAAGGCCGCCCAGCAGGTCGGCCGGGTGCTGCGCCAGCTGCGGACCATGGCCAACTCCGCCTCCAACGACCTCAAGGAGGGGCTGGGCCCGGAGTTCAAGGACTTCGACGTGCAGGACCTCCATCCCAAGCGCTTCGTGCAGAAGCACTTCTGGGAGGACGAGGAGACGGAGAAGAAGCCCGTGGCCAGGCTCAACGGCAAGCGTCCGCCCTTCGACAGCGAGGCCACCTGACCCTCCCCCGAGGCTTCCGCGCGCGCCGCCCGGGCCGCGCGCTCCTCCGGGGAGAACACCCTCCGGCCGTGCCGCTCAGCCCAGGAGCATGAGCACCAGAAGACCGAAGCCCAGCAGGATCACCGAGCCCAGGATGATCGTCGGGGAGCCGACCGCCAGGATCAGCCCCTCCACGGCCAGCGCGCCGCCGAAGGCCCCGACCAGCCAGGGCCAGCGCGGTCCCGGTTCCCAGCCGTGGCGGCGCTCCCGTCCGAGGGTGACCAGGAAAGCGGCCCCGGTGGCCAGCCAGAACGCCAGGTGGGCGAGCGCGCGGGTCTCCGGCTCGACGTAGTCGGCCATCCCGCCGACCACCATCACGTAGGTCAGCGTCCCCGTGACCAGCCTCCAGTGCCCGCGGCCCCGGTGGGCGGGGATGACCTTGCGCCGGGCCGGTGTGGTGCGGCGGAAGCGCTCGGCCGCGACCGGCGGCTCGTTCTCCTCCACCGGTTCGACCGTGGTCTCCGACAGCTGCCGGGGAGGGGGCTCGGGTGGCGGTGGTTCGTATCCTCCGGCCGGCGCGGGCTCCGCCGGGGACGGGTGGGCGGGCTCCTCGGAGGGCTGGTACCCACCGGGGTGCCGGGGGGAGTCGGACACGGCTGATCCGCCCCTTCACGGTCGCGCGGTCCGGCCCTGGCCGGACCGGGGGTCATCGTCCGGATCCCTACCCGGTGGCGTCCACGGTCAAATCCCCGTTCGCCGGTTCCCCGGCCCCGGGGAGGGGACGCGGAGAAGGGAGAGGGCCCGACCAGGTCGGCGTGAACTGGTCAGGCCCGGTGCCGAGGGCTCGTCGGAGCCCTTCGGCAGGCTGGTCAGTACCAGGACCACCCGTTGTCACGGGCAGTAATCATATGCGTGGTCATGGCATCTACCTTTCGTGTGGTTTCCAGCCCATCCCACGACAACGATGGCGTAGAACGCTCTCCGTCCGCAAGACCTGAAGTCGAATGTTCATCGTTTTATGGCATGGGCATCGCCAAACCCCTGACGGCACCGCGCAAATAACCGTCCCCTGGGCTGTTTCCGCAGTTCAGGCGGGTCTCCATTATTGCCCACAGAACACGCCCTCTCCTTTGGCATACCAAAAGAAGGTCCACTGACGGCAAAATCACCAGCGCCGTCATAACCGAGAGCGATGGATTACCTATTGTCCCCGAAGTGGAAAACAGGGTAGGCGCCGGGACCCCGGAGTAAGGCCTCCCGGAGCACCGTGGTCGGGCACCAGGCAGGATCCGCCGGGAGAGATGTCGGAAACCTGAGGTATGCCCACCTTTGTAATGTTACACCCTACCCGAAAACCAATGACTCTCCGTCGTCGCGGCACGGTGCCGCGCCCTCGGGAAAGCAGGGACGGAGCCCCCACACACCCTGTTTCGGTCAGTCATAAAGACGGATATATACCTTTCCTCTATCCTGCCGTCTTCCTCCGCGAGCGCCCCTCTGACAGGATTCCCGTGACAGCGTTCGCACCGTTTTCCACCGAGATGGCCGGGGTAGCGGGCGGTAAGTTCGTTCGTTACCGCCGCAGTCGGCAGGAAGCCCGCCTAAAGTGGAAAGAGCCACCCCAAGGCGGCACGCGCGGGCGACACCGCCGTCTGTCCCGGAAGCGAGGACGTGGAGCCTCCGTCTCCCCCTGGCTGTCATACGCATGGAAGGCACCGTCGTGAGTCCGCACCCCCCGAGCCCCCTGGCCCTCACACCGAACGTGGAGGACCATCCGCACGGAGACGACTCCCGCATCCGCCCCATCCGCGTCATGGTCGTGGACGACCACGCCTTCTTCCGGCGCGGCCTGGTGTCCGTCCTGGACGAGGAGAGGGACATCAGCGTGGTCAGCGAGGCGGGCGACGGCGAGGAGGCGGTCCGGCTCGCCGCCGAGATGCGGCCCGACGTGGTGCTCATGGACGTGTGGATGCCGCACTCCAACGGCATCGACGCCTGTCCGCGCATCCGCGAGGCGGTCCCCCACACCAAGTTCGTCATGCTGACCATGAGCGACGAGGAGTCCGACCTCTTCGACGCGCTCAAGGCGGGCGCCACGGGTTACCTGCTCAAGGAGATCTCGGTGACCGAGCTTCCCCGCGCGGTGCGCGCCATCGCCGACGGCCGGTCCTTCATCAACCCGGCGATGGCGACCAAGCTCATCGGGGAGTTCGCCGAGCTGGCCAAGCAGGAGAGCGCGCCGCCCAGCCGTCCGACCATCCCCGAGCTGACCCGGCGCGAGACCGAGGTGCTCAAGCTGCTGGCCCGGTCACTGAACAACCGCGAGATCGGCGAACGGCTCTTCATCACCGAGAACACCGTCAAGAACCACGTGCGCAAGATCCTGGAGAAGCTCCAGGTGCACTCGCGCACCGAGGCCGCCATCTACGCCGTCCGGGCCGAGTACGTCTCCGGCCACTGACCTCCCAGGCGGCCGGGAGAGCGCGGCTGGAGGGGCGCCCGGAGCCGCCGCCGCGTCCTCCCCGCGGCCGACGACGGGACCACGCCGGACACGGCGCCTGGGACGGAGGGCGTCAGTCCTCGCGGCGGGAACCGGGTGTCCTCGGGCCGAACAGCAGTCCGGCGCTGCGGCGGGTGATGGTGAGCAGGTCGGTGTCCTGGAACAGGCTCCGCAGGCCGGACCCGTCCAGGTTCCCGGTGAGGGCGAGCGTGGCGACGCCGTGCACGATCGACCACCCGGCGACCAGGGCGGCGGCCGCGTCCTCGGCCCCCCGGCCCTGCTCGGTCAGGGAGTCCACCCCGGTGCGGAGCTCGTCGAAGGCGGCCGTCCTCGCGGCGTTCAGCTCCCCGTCGTCCGTGCCCAGCAGGCTGGGGGTGAACATCACGTCGAAGTGCGCCGGGCGGTCGGTGGCGAAGCGCACGTACTCCACGCCCGCGTCCAGGAAGTCGCCGCCCGCCTCGCGGTTGGCCCGCAGCCGGTCGGCCAGCTCGTGGAACCCCTCGGTGGCCAGGGCGTTGAGCACGCCCTCCCGGCTGCCGAAGTGGTGCCGGGGAGCGGTGTGGCTGACCCCGAGCTCGACCGCCAGCGAGCGCAGGCTGAAGGCGTGGGGGCCCTCCCTGCCGATGGCCTCCGCCGCCTTCTCCAGAACGGCGCTCCTGAGGTTTCCATGGTGGTATCCGTCTGCCATGCCCTGGACTATACGGCGGCAAGTTACCGCCGCGAAGACCTCGTGGGGCGGCGCCGCCCCGGGAGCGGAGGAGTCGCGGAGAGTACGCTGGAGGAGTACCGGCCACCCCGCGACAGGGGATAGCCGCTTCGCCGGTGACACTCGGGGCTCCGGTCCGGAAACGACCGCCCGCCGCAGGGAACAGCAGCATCCCCGGATCGGAGCTCCTCCGGCCGTCCTGGTGCCGTCGCGAGGGGAAACACGAAGGGAGACGATCGGAGAACCTCCCGATCGCCTCCCATGTCCAGGGTCCCGCCCTGTGTCGACGGCCCCGGAGGACCGTCTGACCTTCGGTGGAGCTATGGGGATTTGAACCCCAGACCCCCTCGATGCGAACGAGGTGCGCTACCGGACTGCGCCATAGCCCCTGAAGACGTGAACCAGACTAGCAGGAAACCCGGGGTGGTCCGAACACGGTTCCCACCCCGGGCCGCGGTCAGTCCCCGGCCGCTCTGAGCCGTGCGTCCGCGTACTGGTCGTACACCTGGCTGTGCCGCTCCTTGAGGGCGATCACCTTGGCCTCCCGCTCGGCGTCGCGCCTCCGCTCCTCCTCGGCCCGGCGGGAGCGCAGGATGTCGCGGCGGCGGGCCCGCAGGACCGCCTGCCTGCGCTCGGCGTCGATCTTGGCCGCCTCCCGGAGCAGGACCAGGTGACCGGCGAGCAGCAGCACCGGCGGGACGGTCACCCACCAGGGCCCCAGGCCGAAGGCGACGGCCACGGCCGTGGCGACGTTCAGCAGGACCAGCGCGCTGGTGCGGCGCCGGCGGCGGGCGATGACGCGGGCGCGCGTCTCGGGCGCGCCCCGGTACCGCCCCGGGCGCGGTGCGTGCTCACGGGGCTCGGGCGCGCCCACGGGACCGGTGCCGTGCTCGCCGCGGCGGAGGACCCGGGTCTCGGTGGCGTCCGGGTCGTCCTCGCGCTCCTCGGGGCCGTCATCGAACTCCTCGCGGCCGGACGCCTCGGCTTCCTCGTCCTCACGGCGCTGGTCCTCCTGGACGACGTCCACGGAGTCCTTGCGCAGCAGCATCGGTACGAGGACTATGAGCCACACCACCACGATGGCCAGGTACAGAGGAGAGCTGCTCATCACCCCTCCTCACGATGACGGCCACTGGACGTTGATCGACACTTCGTCGATACCGCGCCGCGTGGGACTCCCGGGGAGGACGATGTTCCCCTCCGGGACATCGTTCCTGATCCTCCCCGGAACCGGGACGATTCCCGGTTGCCATATCCACGCGTTGCCCGCATCGTCAATGCGTCTATGTTCCGCACGGTACGACCCCGTGTCCATAAATGCGCCACATTCCGACCGGAGTGTCGCAAGATTGTGGACCCTCAGTTTCGGTCGTCCCGCACCGGGATGTGAAAACGCAGGTCAAACCTCGACTGCGGAGCGCAGCACCAATTCAACGCAAAGTAATGAATCAATGTCGCTAAAGTAGGGTTTAGGTTCCGGATGTATCCGTGATGCTGTCACGTTCAGTTCGGCCCCGGGTACGGGCTCGCCGGATCACGTGGGTCCCGACCGCCCTTCGGGCCTTGTGGCCCCAAAGCGGAACCAGGGCCGGAACCGGACTCAGCGGACGGTCCGGAAGGTGTTCCGTGGCGCCACCGGTACATCAGCCCCTGGGGGACCTCCTCAGCGGTGACCGCGTAGCAGATGTGGTCGCGCCAGGCCCCGTCGATGTGCAACTGGCGTCTGCGCACCCCCTCGTCGCGAAAGCCCAGCTTGGTGACCACCCGCCTGCTCGCCCGGTTCTCGGGCCGGATGTTGGCCTCGATCCGGTGGAGTCCGACACGGAGGAAGGAGTGGTCGACGGCCAGCGCGACCGCCGTCGGGGTGATGCCGTGCCCGGCGTAGGCGCTGTCGATCCAGTACCCCACCTGCGCGGATCTCGCCGATCCCCACACGATGGCGCCCACCGTGAGCTGTCCGACGAACCGGCCGTCATAGGTGACCGCCCAGGGCATGGACAGGCCCTGCCTGGCCTCCCTGCGGACGGCCTGGAGCATCGAGACGTAGGGGGTGAGCCCGGTGGTGCGCAGCGGCATCTCCGGATAGGTCGGCTCCCACGGACGCAGCCACTCCTCGTTGCGCGCGCGGGTGTCCCGCAGCGCGGCGGCGTCGCGCAGCCGCAGGGGCCGGAGCGCGACCAGCCCCTCCTGCAAGGTGACGGGCCACCCTTGTCTGCGATTCACGACCGTCCCTTCGATGCCCCCGGCACCGTAACCCACTGGTGCGACACCGGACACGGAGGTGTCGGTTCCCCGTCTCCGGTGACGGACTCCAGTATTCCACTCCCCGCGGGTGGCGTGTTGGTCATCACTCTGGCGGGGCAGGAATCGGATGATTCCTAACTCCAATACTTACGTACCGAAAACCCACGGCAAACCAAGGAATTATCAACGGACGGAATGCCCGAGATGTGATTCCGGTCATTGTTCGGTGTCATTCGGAACGGGCGTGGTCGCCGCCACGCAGTTGGTCCATGGCGTGTCCGAGCACCGGGGCCAGCACGTCCATGCCGTCGCCGGCGCCGCCCCGCGAGCCGGGCAGGTTCACCACGAGCATCCGGTGACCGCCGCGCTCGGCGACCCCGGCCAGGCCCCGCGACAGGACCGCCGTGGGCACGCCCTTGTCCCGCCCCGCCGCCCGCAGCGCCTCGGCGATCCCGGGGATCTCGTAGGACAGCAGCGGACGCGTCGCCTCGGGCGTGTGGTCGTGCGGGGTCAGACCGGTCCCGCCGGTGGTGACGACGGCGTCGAGGCGCTCGTCCAGGGCACGGACCAGCGCCTCCGCCACCGGCGCGCCGTCGGGCACCACCCAGGGGCCCACGACCGCGCAGCCGAGCTCACGCAGGCGCTCGGCGACCACCGGTCCGGAACGGTCCCGGTAGACGCCCGCCGCCGCGCGGTTGGACGCCGTCACGACCGCGACACGGGGCACACGGCCCCCGGGCTCACTCACCGCGCCTCCAGTCGCCCTTCCTGCCACCGGTCTTCTCCTCGACCCGCACCCGTGTGACCTCGGCCCCGGGGTCGATCGCCTTGACCATGTCGACCAGCCCGAGGGCGGCGGTCATGACGCAGGTGAGCGCCTCCATCTCCACCCCGGTGCGGTCGGCGGTGCGTACCGTGGCACTGATCTCCACGCCCTCGTCCACGACGGTGAGGTCCACGTCGACGCCGTGCACGGCGATGGGGTGGCACAACGGCACGAGATCGGGGGTGCGCTTGGCTCCCTGGATCCCCGCGATCCGGGCGACGGCCAGGGCGTCACCCTTGGGCACCTCTCCCCCGCGCAGCGCGGCGACGGTCTCCGGGCCGAGCAGCACCCGGCCGGTGGCGGTGGCGGTGCGTGCGCTCACCCGCTTCTCCGAGACGTCGACCATGCGCGCGGCCCCGGATCGGTCCAGGTGGGTGAACCCGGAGGGGTGGTCGGCCCCCTCCGGCTGTGGGGTGTCGGTCATCGGCCCGCCAACTCTCCGTTCGAACACAGGACGCGGCCGGGTCAGCCGCGTCATCACGACCGTACGACACGCCGGGGACGTTCCGCCCGGCGGTGAGGGCGTGGAGGCAGGGTGGCTGGTGGGAGGGGCTGCGGCCGAAGGCCGTCGGTCAGCTGACTGACCGGAAGTGTTGCCGGTGTGACGCGTGAGGTCCAAGCATGGATGATCTTGTACTCATGGCGGGGTTCGGCGTTCGAGACCCGCCATAAGTACAGGATCACGCGCAGGGGATGGGACTGTGACCTCTCCGGTCACAGCGCTAGGCGGGTTCGGGCAGGCGCAGCACCTGCACGGAGGCGCCCGCGGCCAGCTCGGTGACCTCCTCGGGCACCACCACGAACGCGTTGGCCCCGGCCAGCGCGGACAGCTGGTGCGAGCCCTGGTGGAGCGCCGGGGCCACCGTGGCGTCGGCGCTCGGGCCGTGCGGGGACTCCTCCAGCACCCCGCGCAGGAAGGAACGGCGCCCCGCGGGGGAGGTGACCGGCGCGGTGAGGACGGCCCGTGTGCTCGGCAGCGTGTCGGGGGCGAGCCCGCGCAGCCTGCGCAGTGCGGGGCGCACGAAGATCTGGAAGGACACGAAGGCGCTCACCGGGTTGCCGGGCAGCGTGACGATCGGCGTCCGGTCCGGTCCGACCGTCCCGAAGCCCTGGGGCTTGCCGGGCTGCATCGCCACCTGGGTGAACTCCACTGTGCCCTGGCGGGTGAGCACCTCCTTGACCACGTCGTAGGCCCCCATGCTCACCCCGCCGGTGGTCACGACGATGTCGGCGCGCACCAGAAGGCCCTCCAGGGTGTCGAGCACCGTCTCGGGGTCGTCACCGACGAAGCCGTGGCGGTGGACCTCGCATCCGACGTCGCGGGCGGCCGCCGCGATCATGAAGCTGTTGGACTCCCAGATCTGGCCGGGACCGAGCGGGCGCCCGGGCTCGACCAGCTCCTCACCTGTGGAGAGCACCATCACGCGGGGGCGCGGGTACACGGGCACGGAGCGGCGCCCGACGGCCGCCAGGACGCCCATCTCCCCCGGGCCGATCCGCACACCGGGCCGCAGCACGGTGGTCCCCTCGGTGACGTCGTCACCGGCGCGGCGCACGGCGTTGCCCACCTTGACCGGCCGGTCGACGGCCATCCTGGCCGTGCCGCCGTCGGTCCACTCGACCGGAACCACCGCGTCCGCGCCGGAGGGCATGGGCGCGCCGGTCATGATGCGGGCGCACATACCCGGCAGGACCGCGGTCGGGGAGGGGTCCCCCGCCGGGATGTCGGCGACCACCGGCAGCCGTACCGGGGTGTCCGGGGCGGCCGACGCCAGGTCGGAGGCGTGCACGGCGTACCCGTCCATGGACGAGTTGTCGAAGCCCGGCAGGGACACGGGCGAGGTCACGTCCTCGGCCAGCACGGTGCCGTGCGCCTGGAGCAGGTCCAGTTCGGTCGGCTCGGGGGCGGCGATCAGGTTCAGGACATCGGCGACGTGCTGCTCGACGCTCTTCACGGGGTTCCTTCCGGTTCGCGGTTCCTGTGGTGATGCGCCTTCCGCGCCTCGGGAGACGTGTCACGGCCCATTCTCACCACGTCCGGCCCTCCGTGCGACGGATCCGGCCCGCCGTGCCCCGTTGTTCCCTGATCGGGACTCGGTCGGGGACGCCGGGGCCCGTCAGGGGCGTCCGGCCTCCCGGCGGTCGACGAAGTCGCGCAGCCAGGGCAGCAGCTCCTCGGCGAGGTCGGGACGGCGGCAGGCGAAGTCCACCACCGTGCGGATGTAGTCGGCCTTGTTGCCGGTGTCGTAGCGGCGGCCGCGGAACAGGACGCCGTGCACCGTACCCCCGTCCTCGGGTTTGCGCCGGGTCAGCTCGCGCAGGGCGTCGGTGAGCTGGATCTCTCCGCCGCGGCCGGGCGGGGTCTCGTGCAGGATCGGGAAGACCGCCGGGTCGCAGACGTAGCGGCCGATGATGGCCCAGCGGCTCGGCGCCTGCTCGGGTGAGGGCTTCTCGACCAGGTCGGTGACGGTGACGACGTCGTCCTCCTCGGTGGGCTCGATGTCCGCGCACCCGTACAGGGACACCTGCTCGGGCTCCACCTCCATGAGCGCGACGACGTTGCCGCCGTGCTTCTCGCGGACCTCGATCATGCGGCGCAGCAGGTCGGCGGACTCGATGAGGTCGTCCCCCAGAAGCACGGCGAACGGGTTGTCGCCCACGTGCGCCTCCGCGCACAGCACCGCGTGGCCCAGGCCGCGCGGTTCGCCCTGACGGACGTAGTGCATCTGGGCGAGGTCGTTGGACTCGCGCACCGACCGCAGGCGCTCGTCGTCGCCCTTGGCCTCCAGGGCCTCCTCCAGCTCGTAGGCCCGGTCGAAGTGGTCCTCGATGGAGCGCTTGCTGCGACCCGTGATCATCAGTACGTCCTGGAGGTCGGCGGCGACCGCCTCCTCCACGACGTACTGGATCGCGGGCTTGTCCACGATCGGCAGCATCTCCTTGGGCGTGGCCTTGGTCGCGGGCAGGAACCGCGTGCCGAGGCCGGCCGCGGGCACGACCGCCTTCGTGACGTGTCCCTGGCCGGAGGATCGCTTCTGGTCGGTGGAGTCGCTCATGTCGGCACTTTAGGACAGTCCCCCGCCGTCTCGGCGTCCCCACACACTGCCGGCCCCCAAGAAGTTCCGACGGTTTCGGGAGGAGGGGGGCGAACCGCCACCCGGCGTTCACCGTGTGGGGCGACCGTCCGGGCAGGCCGTCCGGTCCGAGGCGGTGCCACACTTGGGCCATGGACGAGAACGAGCGGCGCGCGGCCAAGGGCCGCCTGCGCAAGGGGTTCCTGGAGCGGAGGCGGAGCCGCGGTCCCGAGGAGCGCTCCCGGGCCGGCTCGGCGGTCCGCGACACCCTCATGGACCTGCCGTGGCTGGCCATGGGCGGAACCGTCGCCTGCTACTACTCCGTGGGCGGCGAACCCGACACCCACAAGCTGGTGACGGCCCTGTGGAAGCGCGGTACGTACGTGCTGCTGCCCGTGTTCCTGCCCGGCGGCGACCTGGACTGGGCGGCCTTCGACGGGCCGGACACCCTGGCCCCCGCCGGGCACGGCCTGCTGGAGCCCGTCGGCCACCGGTACGGGCCCGAGGTGCTGGCGCGGACGGACGCGGTGGTCTGTCCGGCGCTGGCCGTGGACCGGTGGGGGACGCGTCTGGGGCGCGGCGCCGGGTGCTACGACCGGGCCCTCGTCCACAAGGGCCCGCACACCCCGGCGATCGCCCTGGTCCACGACGAGGAGTTCGTGGAGTCGCTGCCCGCGGAACCGCACGACCGTCCGGTGGACGCCGTGGTCACCCCCGGAGGCGGCCTGCGAGTGTTCGACGCCGGCGTGTGGCCGGGCGAACGGACCTGAACGGGACTGAATCGGGATGAAACCCACCCACGGAAGCGTTGTCGCTGGCGGTCGCGCGGCGACGATCCGGCATCGCGCCCCGACGTCCGTGTTCGGTGCCAGGCCCTGTCACGCCTCTGGTCGGCGAGCGCGTACTATTTAGCAGTCAACGGGCGAGAGTGCCAGCAAGGAGGACCCGAACAGTGCCTACGTATCAGTACGCGTGCACCGAGTGCGGCGCCCAGATGGAGGTCGTGCAGAGCTTCAGCGACGACGCGCTGACCGTCTGCCCCGAGTGCGAGGGACGCCTGCGCAAGGTGTACTCCGCCGTGGGCATCGTGTTCAAGGGCTCCGGCTTCTACCGCACCGACAGCGGAAAGAGCTCCAACAGCTCCGTGCTCACCGGCTCCGGCGAGAGCAAGGACGGCGGCGACTCCGCGGCCTCCGAGTCCTCCGGCTCCTCCGAATCGTCCTCGGACACCAAGAGCTCCTCCGGTTCCGAGACCGGTACCGCGAGCACGGCCAGTAGCACCAGCACCAGCGGCAGCAGCACCGCGGCCAGCTGAGTCGCCGGGCCGTTGACCGCCACCGCGCCGCCGAGTCCTCGGCGGCGCGCGGCATGTCCGGCCCCACGAGGCGGGACACGCCTCCGCGGGCACCCGGGAAGAAGCCCGGCCGGAGAGCCTGTGGACAACGCCCGGACGGCCTCTTCGCGGCCTAGCGTTGAACCATGGCCGAAGTCCCACCCCCCTACCGGCACCGTCGGATGGCCGTCCGCCTCCTGGACCGGTACCGGCGCGTCCTCGCCTCCCTCCTGACCGCCGTGGCGCTCGTCAGCGCCGTCCTGGCCGTGCGGCCCCTCCCCGCGCCCACCGTCCAGGTACTCGTCGCCTCCCGTGACCTCGACGCCTCGGGGCCCCTCACCGAGCACGACCTCACCGAGCTGTCCCTGCCCGCCGGCACCGCGCCGAGCGGTGCGCTGGCGGTCGGCGCCCGGACGTCCGGACTCCTCCTCAACGCCCCGGTGCGCCACGGCGAGGTGATCACCGACGCCCGCCTGTCCGACCCTCCCGCACGGCCGTACGGCCCCGACCTGGTCGCCGTACCGGTGCGGGTCGCCGATCCCGGTGCCGTGGCCCTGCTCTCCCCCGGCAGCCGGGTGGACGTCCTCGCCGCCAGCGGACACGACGACCTCGCGCCCACCCGTGCGGGTCCCGCCGTGGAGGTGGTCAGCGACCGTCCCGTCCTGGCCCTGCCGGAGGGGACCGGCCCGGGCGGGGAGAGGGGTGCGCTGGTCCTCATCGCCGCCACACCCGCCGAGGCCAGGAACCTGGCGGGCCACGCCACCGCCTCACGACTGTCCATCACCATCCGCGGTTGACCGCCGCCCCCGGCGGGCGAAGCCGGCCCGGCGTCGTCGGTCCTCCGCCGAAAGGGCCGCGTCCCGGTGCCGGTACGGGCACCATGGACGCACGGCGTCCCTTCCGGCGCCCGTCCGTTCGTGCCCACCCCCGCACGGACACGGTGACAATGACAACACCCAAGGTAACCGCCCCTCCCCTGTTTCCGGGCGGGGCCGACAAGTTCGATAGGGCTGTTCCCCATGCAAGGCTTCAAGACGTTCCTGCTCCAGGGAAACCTGGTGCAACTGGCGGTCGCGGTCGTGATCGGCGCGGTCTTCGCCGACCTCGTCACCGCGTTCACCGAGGGGTTCATCACCCCGCTGCTCGGGATCTTCGGCGGCGTCCCGTCCTTCGGCGAGCTCTACTTCGAGATCAACGGGAGCCGCTTCCCGTACGGCGCGTTCGTCGACGCGCTGATCTCGTTCCTGATCACCGCCGCGATCCTGTACTTCTTCGTGGTGCTGCCCGCCGCCAACGCCCTGGAGCGGTTCGCCAGGGCCGAGGAGAGCCTCACCCGGGAGTGCCCCCACTGCTTCAGCCAGATCAGCAGGAAGGCCACCCGGTGCGCCGACTGCACCAGTGAGGTCGCCCCGGAACCCGTCTGAGGAGGGGACCGGAACACACCGGGGGCGGTCCCGCTCGGGCCGCCCCCGAGGCGTCAGCGGGTGTACTCCCAGTGCCAGGGCTCGAAGGGGCTGGACTTGGCCCAGGCCGGATGGATCCACCCGAAGTCGGCGCCGTTGGTCTCCATCCAGTTCCAACGCTCGGACCTGTAGTTCTGGATGCCGCAACCCAGGTCGAGCGCCTGCCCCAGTCCGTGGTTGCTCGTACCGGGTACCGCCGCGAAGCCGGGTGCCACCTGCGCGTAGACGCGGTGCTGGTTGGGCAGGTCGCGGTAGGCGCTGGTGATGCAGATGTTCTCGCCGTACTCGTCCACGTACCTCGCGTTGAGCTGGAGGAAGTCCACGGCCGCGTCGGCCCGCAGCTGCTTGTCGTCGTAGAGGTCGCAGAGGGCGCTCCCCGGGAGCAGGCCGTTGGCGGCGCCCTCGGCGTTCGCGGCCGCGGCGGGATCGCAGTCGCCCGCGGCCATGTAGGCCTCCGGGTCGATGCCGCGCTCCTCCAGCTCCGCGACGAGCTCGTTCGTGGTCTCCTCGGACTGCTCGCGCAGCCGCTCGATGTCCGCCGCGAGCTCGACCTGCTCCAGCTGGGTGGTGGTCTGCAGCTCCTGTGCCTCACTCGTCAGCTCCACCTGCTCCTCGCGCAGGTCGGTGGCCTCCTGGATGAGCGCCTGGTTGTCCTCGGAGATCTTCGCCGCGTAGGACTGCATCCGCAGATCCTCGTTGAGCGACCCCGACGCCAGCACGGCGAGTATTCCGCCGTCGGGCCGCTTGTACAGGGTGCTGGCCAGCTGGGCCAGCGGCTCGCGCATCTCGTTGAGTTCGAGCTCGGTCTGCTGGAGTTCGTAGAGGGTGTCGACCAGCTCTTCCTGGGCCTCCTCCAGCGCCTCCTGGCGCTCGGCCTGCTCCTCGGTGGTCTCCTCCAACTCCTCCGAGGCGGCCTCCGCCCGCTGCCGGAACTCCTCCAGGCTGGCCTCGGCCGGATCCAGCGCCGATACGGGTACCGGCACGACGAGCAGCGCGGTGACGACCACGAGCGTCACCGCTTGGGCGAAACGAACGCGGTAGGACATCGCGAAGGCGGTCAGCACCCCGCTGCCACCCGGCACGCGGGACCTGCGCCGCGCCGCATCAGAAGTGAACGGCACGAATGATCCTCCGGCTGCTTTCTTCGAACACCTACCCGTGACCGCAAGGCAACGTACTACATGTCCACATACGGCCACACGAGACCGTTCCGCCGGACGGAGCGGGCCGTACAAGGGCTCCCGCCCACGCCACCGCCCCCTGCCCCCGCCTTCGGCGGAACACCTGGTCATCCCTGCGCGAGCCGAAGCCGCACCCCGGTTCCCACAGCAACCGAAGACACGCATGTGGTCATAACATGACATGTGCCATGAACAACATCACACCGCTCCAGGACAACCAATCGTAGGTCAGCGTACTCCGCCATACACGCAGAGTCGCCCAGTCACGCCCGGGAAGCGGGGACCGACACCCCATCCACAGCCATCCTGGGTTAGGCTTGGTCCCGTGGCGGGGGAGGAGATACCTCCGTCAGACCCATGGCTCCATAGCTCAGGGGATAGAGCACCGCTCTCCTAAAGCGGGTGTCGCAGGTTCGAATCCTGCTGGGGCCGCCCCTGTGACCTGGGGTTTCTCTCGAACGAGAGACCCCAGGTCGCTGATCTGGTCTCAGTTGTGGTCTCAGTTTCCGGGTCATCCCCATAGTGCTTCTCCCATCCGGTCCACCGCTCCGCGGGTGAGTTCGTTGCTGGCGTGGATGTAGCGGGCGGTCTGCGACATCTGCGAGTGGCCGAGGATCTGCCGGATCGTCCTGGGATCGATTCCCAGTGCCGCCAACAGCGTCCCGGCGGTGTGGCGACCACCGTGGACCCGGGCGTCGCGTACGCCGGCGATACGCAACACGCTCTTTCCGTCAGCCCAGCCCAAAAGCGAGTGTTTCGTTCCGGGACCACGGGAGCGGTGCATCCGGTGACCAGCAGGGTCACCAGAGCCGCAACCAAGGCGCGGTCTCCCTCATACGTCCTCCCCGGTCCAGCGTGAGGCGTTCCGGTTGAGGCTCCCCGTCGGGCATCTTTCAGCCGGTGTCCCCGGTTCCGGAACCGCCACGCTGTGCGGCTTCCGATCCGGGCGCCCCGGCTCACCGGCTCGGTGTGCGGTCGCCGCGTTCGCCGACGCCGGTCACGTGGATGCCGTGTGTGAACGGTGGCCACGGGTAGCCCCCTGTGCGGAAGCAAGGTTCTGGGCCGGGTGGAGACGGAAGGGATAACCGTTGTTGTGGGACGTGGCGGCGATCACGGCCGCGGCACTGATCCTCGTCGTCGGCGGGGGCCCGTTCACCCGGCTGGTCGACCGGCTCGCCGACCGCACCGGTATGGGCGAGACCGTGGCGGGGATCGTCCTGGTCGGTGCGGTCACCTCGCTGCCCGGCCTGATCACCAGCGTCGTCGGCGCGGCCCACGGTGAGGCCTCCTTCGCCATGAACAACGCCTTGGGCGGCATCGCGGCGCAGACGGTGTTCATCGCCCTGGCGGACATGTTCTACCGGCGCACGAACCTGGAGCACGCCGCCGCCTCGTTGCCCAACCTCCTCGCACCGATCGGGCTCTGCATCATGTTCGGCGTGGTCCTGGTGGCCGGGGCGGGGCCGCCGCTGAGTGTCCTGGGCGTACACCCCGCCTCGGCTCTGCTCGTGGCCTGCTACCTGTACTGGCTGTGGCTCTCACGCAAGGTCCGCGCCGAACCCATGTGGCGGGTGGAGCACACCCGCAACACCCAGACCGACGAACCGGATCCGTCCGGCGGCGGCGAGGACGAGTCTCTTGCGGGTATGTGGGTGAAGTTCGCGGCGCTCGCCTGCGTAGTGGCCGCCACCGGTTACGTCGTGGGTGAGACCGGGTTGTCGTTGGCCGAGCGAACGGGGATGTCGGAGGGACTGGTCGGGGCGCTGATCACCGGTGTGGTCACTTCCCTGCCCGAGCTCGTGACGGTGCTGTACGCGGTCCGCATCCGCGCCCTGCACCTGGCCCTCGGGGACATCATCGGCGGCAACGGCTTCGACGTGCTCTTCCTCGCCGCCTCCGACCTGGCCTACCGGGAGGGGCCCCTCTACGCCGCGATGGACGCCCGGGTGGTGCTGCTCATCGGCCTGGGCATCGTGCTCAACCTCCTGGTCGCCGCGGGACTCATCCGCCGCCAGGAATCTGGGATCGGCTTCGAGGGAATCGCCCTGCTCGCCTTCTACGCGGCCGGAACGGTCATGCTGATCTCCCTCGGGTGAACACGCGTGACACGTGCCGAGTCCGGTGGAGCCATGCTCTTACGAGTTGGTGCGCGATAACGGGTGAGGCTTCACCGGAGGGCCGTGGCATCCTCCGGTCGTGACGGTCAAGGTCAATCGTGCGGTCCTGGCCCATGCCTGGCCCGCTGGCATCTCCCAGCACCACCTGGCCGCGCTCACCGAGGAGCTGCCCGCCCCTGGGAAGCGGTAGTCCAAGACTGCCGGTACCGGGTCCGGGGTAGTGAAAGGAAGCGGGCCGCCGGGGCGGGCGCCCGGCACCGTTTGGTCTTCGCCGACCGCCTGGTGGCCCCCTGATCCATCTGCGCCACGACCTGCCGCACGCGGTCCTGGGCCTGCTGTTCGGGGTGGGTCGGTCCACCGTCACACGGGCCGTGGGCCAGGTCCGCGCTCTGTCGGCCGAGCGGGGACGCGCGGCCCCACGCGGGTCGGGGCGTGCGTCTGCGCACCTTGGAGGACGCCTTTCGCCTACGCCCAGACCGAGGATGTGGAGCTGTGGTTGGACGCCGCCGAGGTCCAGGTGCGCCGGCCCCAGCGGGTCGGAGCAGGCGGCGGGCGTTCGTCTCGGGCAAGAAGAAGCAGATTCCCAAGGAAGTTGCCAACCCGGAACGGTTACCGAGCGTGAGCGGTTCAGGCCGCCGGGGCCAGATTCGCGGCTGGCGCCGTCACGTAGGGCCGTCCGTCGCGCAGCATCGCCCAGAGCACGTTGAGCCTGCGCCTGGCAAGCGCGATGACGGCCTGCTTACGGGGCCCTTGCCTTCGGCCCTCTTGCGCTCGTAGAACGCTTTCGAGGTCGGGCGTCACCCCTACGACCCACCGGGCGAAGCACTGTGGTCATGCGAGTTCATCGCGGACCGCCAGGGCGCGCACAAGTGGCAGGCGGAGGGCCTCACCCTCCCGGTCCCGTCCTCCTGACGACCTCCACCCAGCCGCTGCGGCCTACGACGGCGGCCTGGCACCGTTGGTGACATCGCGTGTCGCGAGCGGTGACGTTCTCCAATTCTGGCACTGATCTTGTGGTTCTCTCACGAAGGACCACGGAGACCTGTGTCCCCTGAGCCACGTGCGCCCTTCATGAGGTCGATGAAGTACTCCCTGCGTCTACTCCGTCTGAGCCACGGACCGTGACGAACCACAAGATCAGTGCCAGAACCCGTTCTCATGTCGCTCAGCATTCGCGGCGGTCGGCGACCAACTGGGCGCAGGAATTGAATCGGGAGTTGGCGGTGGGCCATATCCGCTCGGCCGCGAGCTTACTCATATCCGCCGACCAGGCCATCGATCCTTTCAGGAGGTACTTGGCTCGCCCCTTTGCCAAGTCAAGCCGGTCTAGCTGACCGGATGTGGACAACCACGATCTTGTTTTCAGGCTTAGCTCTAATGCCTGCCATGATGACAAGAGCCCACACCCAGGGTAAATTACCCTGGGTTACTTGATGTCTAGAAAATTACATTGATAGCGTCGCAGAAGCGCGTGAGGAGAACCGGTTCTTCTCACGTAGGTGGTGGTTTCGTTCCGGTCGCAACCTCCGCCACCCACGGTCGATCGTGCAGATATTAAAGAATACGGTGATTTACTGAGGATCAGGAGAACACCTTGAAGGTCAAGGACCGCGCGGCGAACGCCGCGGATTGGTCGCTCAACGCGGCCTCGAATGTGGCTGCATCCATTCCTGTTCGGGGGGCCGGACGAGTCGCGGGCGCTCTGCAGGGCACTCGCGCCAACGACGCTCCCGTGGTCGTAGTGATCCTGGCCGCCGCGGCGTTCGTGGCGATGATTCTCGCTATGGGACTCATCGCGGCCTGGACAGCCGTCTGCGTGAATAGGGGAATGTACCCGGCGTTCGACCAGCCGCCGATCGACCAGGGTGGAACCTGGAAGATTTACTGCGTTGATTAGTTGAGCACGTACCGTCGATGATGTCGTAGACGAGGAGGCATGTTGTTGTCCCAACCGAGTGCCTTGCTGCAGGTTGCACGGGTCTCCAAGCGTTACCGCAAGACCCTTGCGCTCCACGAGGTCTCCTTCGATCTGGCTTCGGGCGGAATCTACGGTCTGCTCGGCCCCAACGGGTCCGGGAAGACGACATGCCTCCACCTCATCACCGGCCTCATCCAGCCCACCCGAGGCACCATCACCTTGGGCGGGATTGCTGTCCAGGACAAAAGAAGCCGCTTTCTGCTCGGATTCGCTCCCGATGATCTACCTCTACCGGCTTCTTTGACCGGTAGGGAGTACTTGGACCTGCACGATCGCCTCCGTGGTCGTGATGACCGCCACAGAGCTCAGGCCTTGGCCGCGGCGTTGGGTATCGACGACGATCTGCACCGACAGATCTCGGAGTACTCGCATGGCATGAAACGGAAAATTCAGATTATCGCGGCCGCCATGCACCGCCCCGAACTATTGATCCTCGATGAGCCCTTTCGCGGTCTGGATCCTGACTCAGCGTTCGTCCTACGCGATCTCATGGAGTCCTTCACCGCCTCGGGACGAACTATCCTCATCGCCACGCACGACATGCTGCGTGCCGAACGCGACTGCCGCACAGTTTTTATCCTGCACAAGGGAGAACTGCTAGATTCCGGTCCGCCGGTGGGGCTGAGGAAAAAATACGGAGCCAGCGACATGGAAACGGTCTTCCTTGAGGCTACCGGAGTCATTGGTGGACGCCAAGACAGACTTGACATGATCGGCTCCATATTTGCACATGAGTGAAGGAGAAAAATGGTTGTACGTGCAATTTCTGGAGCTGTAATCGGGGCCTTCATCGGCTTCTTTGTCACCGTGATCGCGATCGTATCCACCATCGCGATGGCGTTCTTTACAGAATCGACCATGGGAATTCCCTACGTAATCGAGTCCTCTTTCCAGGAGTCGGGAGGGCTCCCTGAGCTGTACTTCACCCCCAACTATCCGGGGATGCTGGGCGTGGTCATCTTCTTCGGGGCATTGGCGATGGCCTACGGCATCTCCACAGGGCGCGGGCGACACAAGAGCGGCCTGGCCCGGTGAGCACAGCCAGAGCCGCTATGGCGGTGGCGCCGATCGTGCTGAGGGCGTGGGGGCGAGAGATCGCCGCGGTCTTCGGTGCGCGCGAACGCACGGTCATGCTGGCGTGCGTCGCCCTGTTCATGGGTGCAGGGTTGTCGGGGGCCCTGCTGGCGTGGCTCTTCGGCATGCTTCCCGGTGACACCACAGCCATCCCCGGGCCCGTGAGGTACGGGTTGTTGCGCATGGTCCTGGCTAGCACCGTGCTTAGCTCAGCACTGTTGATGATCGTCTTTTGTCTACTGGCCCCCCAACGCACAACTCTGGCCGCGTTGATTGAGCTGTTGCCGGTCACACGCGCCGGGGCGGTGGCCGGGCTCAACCTACCGTTGGTGGGGCTGTCCTTCCTGCTCGCGCTCACCTTCAGTGCCCCCAGCTTTGTCATGGTGGCCCAGCTTCTGGGATCAGCTGCAATGGTCGTGTTCGGTATCGTGATGTTCGCCGTGCTGGTCGCACTGGTCAAGGTGATGACCTTCTCGCTCTTCATGATCACCTTCGAGGTAGGGCGCCGGTTCGTGCGGCTTCCCTCGCAGTACGCGCTGACCGTGGCTGCCGTCTTCAGCTGCGGTTGCGTGGTGGCCCTGAGCGCGCACGACCTGTGGCCTACCCCGGAGCTGCTGACAGGTCAGACCACCGCGTGGTGGCACGCCTGGACTCCGTCGGGATCTTTCGCTCTGACCCTGGCCACTGCGGCCAACCTGGCCAACCTTCCGATGACGCCGATAGCAGCCGTAGCCGGGTGGACCGGCGCGGTTGTTGCACTGTTCCTCCTGGCCGGGCAGTTGCTACGCACTGAACATGTGAGCCCTTCGATCCGGTTGCTGGTAGGGATGCCGGTTCCGCGTACCCGGCTGGCTGCCCAGGCCTGGTTTGAAGCGCTGATCCTGTTGCGCACCCCGCAGTTCTCCATCATGACTGTGCTGATCGTGGCGATAACGGTCGCCGTGGCCCTGTGGGTTCCAGGCCAGGACGACTCGGCCCTGTTCGATGCGGTGCTGGGTGCCTTGGTCATGGCTCCGATGCTGGTGTGTATGCAGTCGGTGGGGCTGACCCTGCGCACTCATTGGCTGGCCCGGCACCTGCTCGCCACCTCAAACTCCTGGGCACTGCCCAAGGCGTTGGGCACCCTGGTCGCCTCGGCCCCGGTTTCGATCTTGGTGCTTCTGATCCTGGGAGTCTCCGGCCTGCTCGGCATGGACCAGGTGCCCACGATGGGCGCGGGTGCACTCGCAGCGTGGGGAGCGGCCCTGCTGGGGGGCGCCCTGGTCCCCTACAGCGAAGCCCAGCCCCTCTCCGCTGGCCTGACGGGGTTCACGGTGATGATCTTGTTCTTAGGCGTGGCCGGAGGGCTCGAATGGTTCTTGGATGGCATATCCCTCATCAACGTGCCCCTGGCTTCCCTGCTGGCTCTGGGTGTTTTTGTGCTCGGGTACGCCTTGGTGGTGCGACGGGTGGCAGACGATGACACATCCCGTATCTAAGAACGTAGTGATGCCCACCCAGGGAGTGCGTGTCGTTGGCCCGTTCTGGGACCACCCAGGCCTGGGATTACGTATCCCCGCCCCACCTCGCACCGTCAGCGAGGATTCTGGCGAGCATGAGATCGCCTATGCGGTTCAAGCCGCCAGCCTGGGCATGGCGTGCATCTGGCGCTCTCCCTATCTGAGGTACTCCAGGCCCGGTGCGGTCCCGTTGAGCCCAGTCCACGCAGCTCCCTTGAAGAGAGGGGTGAGCGCGGCCCTGGCCCAGACCATGGCGGTCGCGCTGATCGCTCTTGGTGCTCCGCTGACGCTCTTGGCCTTGGCATGGTTGGGAAGTCATCTGGCCAACCAGCCTGTCCTAGCGTTCTTGAGCGCTGTTGGCTTGTATGTGCTCGCATCACTGGCCCTGCATGAATGCGGTCACGTGCTCGCCTACCGGATACTGGCTGGCAGGGCAGCGTGCGCAATCGTGGTACGTACCAGCACTCGGCTGCGGCTCGTGCGCACAGTGCTCACTCCTGCCAAAGACCTGATGGTGACGTTGGCTGGTCCCTTGCCCCCCACAGCGATCGCAGTCCTTCTCCTCCCCTGGATCCAGCATCTTCCGCTGTACACAGCGACAGCTGTGGCGGTGGCGATGGCACACCTACTCCTGTTGTTTCTGCCCTGGGGAGATGGGGCCGCCCTACGAACTGCCTTGCGCTCCGCGCTTTCCTGGTCGAGTCGGTGACGACTGTACGTGACGGTCACGATCTTGTACCGGGTGTGATGGAGATGGCGGTGAACGTGTTGGGGCTCTTGGACGCGCTGGACTGGGTCCGCGCGGCCGCACTCTTGTTCACCTCGGTGCGCTTGCCCAAGGCCTTTGCCCATCCACTGACCGAGCCATTGTCCCGGCGTGCTTGGTTCGCTCCCTGACCGGTCCCGTCCAGTTCCAGGTGGGCCTGGGCTGTGCCGGACGGGGACAGGTCGAGCACGTAGTCGCCGAAGCGGCGGATGGCGCGGTCATGTACGGGGCCAGACAGGCCGCGTCGGGCCCGTAGACGCGGTGGCCCTCGGTTCTGAGCTGGGTCAGGGCCGCGGTGACGGCCACGGCGTTGTAGAAGATCACGCAGTTGGCCAGCAACTCGTTGAACTTGACCAGCAGTTCCATGTGGTCGGGGTCGTTGTCGGCCAGGGTGCCGTTGTTGCCGGACCGCAGCCAGGAGGAGAACCCGTGGAAGGCCTCCACCCGGTTGGTCACGGCGGTGATGCCCTCGCGCAGCTCGGGCTCGTTGAGGTAGCGCAGCAGCACGGTGGTGCGCATGGCCGCCCCAGCTTGCGAAACGCCCTGCACAGCCGGTTCTTCTTGGACTCGTTGCCCAAACGGCGCAGCAGGACCGAGCGAGGCCTTCATCCCCGATCACCGCCCCTACACGACGAAAGCGCCCGGTGGGCTCCCAGAGCATCGGCAATGGCCCAGGCCACGCGGGCACAGTCGTCTTCCGGTCTCAGTCCTGGTCTCAGTTCACCTTCGGTCGCAGGGGTACGGGGAGGTACGCGACCGCAGGTCAGAACCGCAATGAACGTTCGTGAACCATGCTCGCCCGCTCTCCCAAAGCGGGTGTCGCAGGTTCGAATCCTGCGGAGGCCGCAACCGCGCGGGTCGGCGCCCGGAGATCCTCGGTCTCCGGACGCCGGCCCGCGGCTCTTTCCACGGCCCCCGTCGAACCGCGGGACACGGCCCGCGCCGCCGGTCCCCGCCCGCGCGTCCCCGTCGACCGGCCTCCCCTCCCGCGAACACCTCTCCCCGGCTCCCCACCGTGTCGCCATGACAGCGGAGAGGAATCGTCCGATCATGGAACCGGAGCACGGACCGGTCGGGGGAGGCCACTCGGATGACGCACGCGGAGCATTCCCGGGACGAGCAGTCGGGGGAACAGGACAGGCCGCTCAACAGGCAGCGGGGCGGGTCGCCGTCCGCGATCGCCGGTGCGCTCCACCGGAAGCCGCACCCCGGCCCCCAGCACTGGGGCGGACCCCGGCCCCGCAAGACGGAGCCGGACCCGTTCTTCCCCAACCGCCTGGGCCCACCGCCCAAGCGCCGCGGGGCCTGAGGTCACAGGAACGGGCGCCAGGGCGCCAGCACGAACTCGCCGAACTTCGCGGCGAGCGGGCGGTGCCGCCACTCCTCCCTGGTCAGCTCCCGGCTGTTGGCGAGGTCGTTGGCGAAGACCTTCTCCAGGTGCTCCGCCACGCCCTCGTCGAAGATCTCCACGTTGATCTCGTAGTTGCCCGTCAGGCTCAGCCGGTCCACGTTCGCGGTGCCGACCGTGGACCACCGGCCGTCCACCGTCGCCGTCTTGGCGTGCACCATCGCGTTCTGGTAGAGCCACAGCCGCACTCCGCCGCGCAGCAGCACCGCGTACTGGCTGCGGGATATCCAGTCGGCGATGACGTGGTTGGACTCCGCCGGGAGGAGGATGTCGACCTCCACCCCCCGTTCGGCGGCGTCGACCAGGACGCGCTGGAACTCCCGGTCGGGCATGAAGTAGGCCTGGGTGAACAGCACCCGCTCCTTGGCCCGGTCGACGGCCTCCAGGAACATCGCCCGGATCGGGTAGATGAGCTGTTCGGGCACGTTGCGGTGCACACGGAAGTGCGCGTCCCAGTCCGCCTCCCCCAGTCCCTCCAGACCGGGCTGGTGGGGAAGGCGGTTCATGTTCCAGAAGTCGCTGAAGGCGTTCTCCAGCGCCCACACCGCCGAACCGGACACCCGCAGGTGGGTGTCGCGCCACTCGGTGGCGTACAGCGACCCGACGTTGTACCCGCCGACGAAGCCCACCTCGCCGTCGACGGTGAGGATCTTGCGGTGGTCCCGGCCGGACTTGCGGATGTTCAACAGCAGCACGCCCGGCCGGAACGCCGGATACCTGATCACGTGGACGCTGGGCGGGAAGCGGAAGAAGGACCGGGGCACCACCAGGTTCGCGAAGCCGTCGTAGATGACGTACACCTCGACGCCCCGCTCGGCGGCGGCGACGAGCTCCCTCTTGAACTCGCGGCCCACCCGGTCGTCCTTGACGATGTAGGACTCGAAGAGGATCCGGCGCCGGGCACCCCGGATCGCCGCGATCATGTCCCGGAACAGGTCCTCGCCGTAGGTGTACACGGTGGCGGTGCTCCCGTTGTCCCCGACCGGCAGTTCGACCGGGGCGGTACGGGGAAAGCGCGCACGGCGCGGCCGCACCCTCCTACGCCAGTGGTGGATCCCCATGAGGGTCGCCACCACGGCGACCTGGGTGGTCAGCAGCCCCACGAGTCCCCACTTGACCACCGACATGATGGTGGAGCGTCGCACAGTCGCCTCCCGAGCAGGACGTCCGCGGTGCCGAGGGCCCCGACCCTGAGGCCGCCGTTTCCAGCGCGGGGTGGACGTCAACCGTAGACGCACACCGGGGGTCGGCGCAGTCCTACCGTGTCACCTCTCATGCGTTCTCCTACCCCTGTCCCCGGAGGCGGAACGCCACCAGTTCCGTGGTCGGGCTCTCCCGGCGCCCCTGGACCAGGCGCCGCTCCAGCGGGTACAGGGCGGCGCCCGCCAGCCAACCGGTCGGCGCGGTCAGGGTGGCCGCGCGCAGGGCCCCGCCCCACACCTTGCGCCACGCCGCGGGGGCGTCCACCTGGGCGTTCATCAGCATGAGCATGGGCACGCGGCGGACCATGTCGAATCCGGCCTTGTCGGCGGTGGCCGCGATCCACTCCAGGGTGCGGTTGACCTGGTGCTCGCCGCGCTGCTCGGGGCGCTGGAGGCAGTTCTCGGAGATCACGAGGAGGCCGCCGGGGCGCAGTACCCGGGCGAACTCACCGAACGCGCTGGTGTAGCGCCCGTCGTCGGTGATGTGGAAGAGCACGTCCATGCAGGAGACCGCGTCGAAGGAGTCGACGTCGAAGGCGTCGAGGTCCGCGGCGTCCTGGCGGACGAACCGGTGGTCGGGGAACCTGCCGCGCAGGCGCTCCACGGCCGCGTCGGTCATGTCGCACCCGGTGATGTCGCCGACGCCCATCCGTTCCCACAGGCGCACGTAGAAGCCGGTGCCGCTGCCCACGTCGAGGATGCTGGACCCGCCCGGCTCCGTTCGGGAGACCTCGCGCAGGAACACCTCCTCGCGCACCCGGTACATCCACGTGTTGAAGGGGCGGCCCAGGGCCCGGTAGCCGACGCCGCTCTCGGTCCAGTCGCCTTCGAGGCGGCGCTCCCAGAAGTCTCGCAGTTCGCTGTGCGTAGCCATGGGGACACTGTCACACCGCGCCCGCGCGAAGTCCCGCCGCAGCGCCGGAAAAGGCCCGGCACAGCCCTGCTGAACGGTTTTCGGACAGCCTGGTGGCCGAAAGAGGCGGGGCCGGATCCCGAGAGGTCATCGCCCCGCGTATCCGGCCCCCGTGAGCGGCCTCAGACGCCTCGGTGGGCGACCACGCGCTCGACGAACCCCAGCGCGGTCCGGTCGTGGCGGTCGACCGTGAAACCCGCGTCGACGGCGACGTGCCTGGGCAGCCGCCGGGGGTGGTCCTTGCGCGCCTCCCGCCGCCGGAGGGGCCAGCGGGTGTACTCGACGTGGTCGACCAGCAGCAGGAGCCCGCCCGGCCGCAGGACCCGGCGCATCTCGGACAGGGCACGGTACTGGTCGGGGATGGTGCACAGGGCGAGCGCGCACACCACGGTGTCGAACTCCCCGTCGCCGAAGGGCAGGTCCTGGGCGTCGCCCTCCCGGAGATCGGCCCTCACGGCCAGTCGGGCGGCCCGTGTCCTGGCCCTCTCCAGCATGCCGGGGCTCAGGTCCACCCCGGTGACCTCCACTCCCTCCGGGTAGTACGGCAGGTTGTGGCCGGTGCCCACGGCCACGTCCAGGACCCTGCCGCGGGCCCTCCCGCACAGCCGGGCGCGGGTGCCGCCGAGCGCGAGCCGCTGTATCCGCTCCCCCCGGTCGTACCCCCTCGACATCCGGTCCCACTGGCCGCGTACCCGCTCGGTCCGTTCGTCCATGACGCCTCTCCCCGTTCCGTTCCTTGACCCGCAACCCCAGTCTGGAAGTTAATGTCCACATGAAGTCAAGAGAGTCGGAACTGTCCATCGGCGAGCTGGCCGAGCCGTTCGGGTTGGCCCCCCACGTCCTGCGGCACTGGGAGACGGTCGGCGTGCTGGAGCCCTCCCGGCGCTCCGGAGGGCGGCGCCGCTACACGCCGGAGCACCAGCTCCAGGTGGCGCTGGTGCTGCGCGCGCAGGAGGCCGGGTTCAGCCTGGCGCAGATCCGCGAGGTGGTCGGCGCGCCGGACGGCGCGTCGCGTCGCGCCCTCCTGGCCGAGCACCTGGCCAGGCTGGACGAGCGCCTGGACCGGCTGCGGTCCGCCCGCGAGATGGTGGCGCACGTCGTGGACTGCGAGGCCGGGGACTTCCTTGAGTGCCCGACCATGAGGGCGTTGCTGGAGGAGACGGCGATGTCGGAGTGCGCCGCCATGCGTGGACGCGCACACCCCCCGGCCCTCCAGGAGTCGCCTTGACCTTCCACGCGTCCCCGTACGAGTGCGCCGGGCCGGTCACACTGCCCGAGGGCGCCCTGGTCCGGGGCGCCGACGGGTCCGTGGAGCCGTACAGCAGCCTGCCGCTGCGCACCCGCACCCGGGAGGAGGCCGCCGAATGGCAGGCCCCGGACCCGCACTTCCACTACAGCCGCCGCCCCATCCCAGCCAGGGGCCGCCCTGCCGTACCGGTGACAGTGTGCTGTCCGTGGACGGGGACGGGAACGTGCGCCGCCGCCACTTCGCGGACACGCCGCCGGGCAACCTCCACGGCGGTTCGTTCGCCGCACGGCTCGGTCCGCGCGCGGGCCCGCTGACCAGCCGCAACCGCCACACCGGCTACGTCCGCCCGGAATCGCTGGACCTGTACGGGGTGTTCCGGGGAGGGGTGGCGGAACGGATCCCCGCAGCGCCGGTGACCGCGCTCCCGCTCGTGTGACGGCGGGCGGAAACCACTTCAGAACGTCGCGGGCAACCGACATAATGCACACCATGGTCTTTCCCCGGGTTATCGCGACCGACCTCGACGGCACCCTCCTGGGAAGGGAGGGCCTGGTCTCCGAACGCAACCGGCGAGCCCTGGCCGCCGCGGCGGAGGCGGGCGTCAGGGTGGTCGTCTCGACCGCGCGTCCGCCCCGCACCACCCAGCACATCGCCGAGCAGCTCACCTGCGCCGCCGTGCTCTGCGGCAACGGCGCCCTCGCCCACGTGCCCGACTCCGACCCCCTGGTGCGCGCGATCGACCTGGAGACCGCCGGCACGGTGGTCGACAAGCTGCGCGGCGCGCTGGAGGGGATCGGCTTCGGCGTCGAGACCGGCACCGACTTCTTCCACGACACCGGCTACCACCTGGAACCGTGGGTGCCCCGCGACTGGGTGCGCGAGGTGCTGGAGACCCCCGACGCCCTGCTCACGCGGGCCACCCCGGTCACCAAGCTGCTCGTGCGCTCCCGCGACATCCCGGTGCACGTGCTGCACGAGGCCGCCGTGGAGGCGGTCGGACCGCTGGCGGAAATCACCTACTCGGGCGGGTACGGCCTGCTGGAGCTGAGCGCCCCGGGGGTGAGCAAGGGCAGCACGCTCGCGATGGTCTGCGAGCAGTGGGGGGTGTCCGCCGAGGAGGTGGTGGCCTTCGGTGACATGCCCAACGACCTGTCCGCCCTGTCCTGGGCCGGCGCGGGGTACGCCATGGCCAGCGGGCACCCGGACCTGCTCGACCCGGCGCTGGGGCTGCGGACGGCCCCCGCCAGCCACGAGGACGGTGTGGCCAGGGTGGTCGAGCAGTTGCTCTCCGAGCGCTGAAAACCGCTGGCCGCGCGGCCGGTGTTCCCTCTAGGGTCCGTGTCGTACACGCACCGGACCATCCGGAGGAGCTCCGTGCCGCATCCCGCCCAGATCGTCTCGGCCCTGGCCGATCCCACCCGCCTGGCGCTCTACGCCCGCGTGGTCGGCTCGGGCTCCGGCGGTGTGCCCGCCGAGGAGGTCCGCGCGGGCGGTTCCAGGGACCGCAGGCGCCTGGCCCGGTTGGCGGAGGCCGGCCTGGTACGCGAGGACGGCGACCGCGTGGTGGCCGTTCCCGAGGTGTTCGCCACCGCCCTGGAGGAGCACCGGCCCGTCAGGCACGACCCGGTGGACTCCCTGTTCCACGACGGTCGGCTGACCACCCTGCCCGCCAGACGCGAGCTACGGCACAGGGTGTTCGAGCGCATCACCGGACGGTTCTTCGCCCCTGGCGTGAAGTACACCGAGAAACAGGTCAACGCCGCCCTCCGGTCCTGCTGCGAGGATCCGTCGTCGATGCGCCGCCACCTCGTGGACGAAGGGTACCTGGCCCGCAACGACGAGGGGAGCGTGTACCGGCTCGCGGACGCCTGACCCCCGGCCGCTCCGCCGGGTCAGGGACCGTGGATGTCGTCCACCTGCTCGTGGTAGGTGCGCCGGGTGCGCTCGGTGTGCTCGCTCATCAGCCTCAGCGCCTCGGCCGCGTTCCCCGCCTCGATGACGTCGACGAGCTGGCCGTGCTCGTCCCAGGACGCGGAGCCGCGGATCCGGGCGACCGGAGCGTAGTACCAGCGGACCCGGCGGTCGACCTGCGCGGCCAGCTCGGCGAGCACCCGGTTGCCCGAGGCCTCGGTGACGGTGCGGTGGAAGTCGGCGTTGGCCTGGACGACCGCGTCGGTGTCGGCGCTCTCGGTCGCCGCGCGCCCCGCGGAGATCAGCTCGCGCAGGAACCCGACCTGCTCGGCCGAGGCGTTCTCGGCCGCCAGTCGGGCCGACTCGGTCTCCAGCAGGGCGCGAACGGCCAGGAGCTGGTCGGCCTCGCTCTCGGTGGGCGTGTGCACGAACGCGCCGTAGCCGGGCCGCAGGTCCACCCACCCCTCGTTGCTGAGCCGCTGCATCGCCTCTCGGACGGGCTGGCGCGAGACGCCCAGGGTCTGGGCCAACTCGGTCTCGACCAGGTGCTGGCCGGGTGAGAGGGAGCGTGTGGTGATCAGGTCGAGGATGGCCTCGTACACGGCTTCACGCAGTGGTACCGGACGCTGGATACGCCCTGCGACGGTACTCAACCCCTGCGAGGACATAGGAGATCTCCAGAATCCAGGTGGGCAGTCTTTGTAGACAGTGTACAAACCGCAGCGGGCGTGTAGGTCACACCGGCAGCCCCACGAGTTCGACACGGCCGGAGGCACGGCCCGGCGGGACGACCGCGAGGGCGTCCGCCGTGGCGGCGGCACGCAGGTCGGCGGGGCCGGATCCGGGCAGCTCCACCGCCAGGTCCCGGCTGACGCGCACCGGCACCAGACGGGTGTCGGACGCGTGCGGCGAGGTCGTGCCGACGAACCGGGCGCGCCTTCCGGTGTGTGCGGGATCACATCGGTCCGCGCGTCCGCTGAGCACGGGGACGAGCAGCGTGAGGGCGGCGGCCAGACCGCCTGGAACGCCGTGGAGCCGGCCGTCGACCGGCTCGGACTGTTCTCCGAAGGCACCCACCAGACCGCCGCGCCGGGCGACCGGCCGGCGACCGAGGAGGCCCGATGACCGCCCCCGTACTCCACGGAGTTCGGCATGCGCCAGGAGGGTACCTGGGACGAGGAGAAGCAGACCGAGACGACCACGATCCGCACCTACTGCGGGGTCAGCTGCAACCTCACCCTGCACGTACAGGAGAACGAGATCGTCAAGGTCACGTCCCCGCACGACAATCCGGTGACCCATGGAAACCTGTGCATCAAGGGCCGGTTCGGGTTCCAGCACGTGCAACGACGTGGCGGAGACTGAATCCGTGGATCCACCCCCCTCGACGTGGGACGGGTGAGGGAGTAGACCAGACGAAGCGGAAGGCGGTGGAGGGATGGGACGGGTCACGACCCGGGAGAAGGTCCTCCGGATCAGGGAGGGGGCCGCGAGCGAGCGCGTGGACACCCTCGTGGTGGAGGAGCCGCTGGAGATCAGGCTGGACGGCACCCCGCTGAGCATCACCATGCGCACCCCCGGAAGCGACTTCGACCTCGCCGCGGGGTTCCTGGTCAGTGAGGGGGTGGCGGTCCGGGAGCGAGACGTCACCGCGATCCGCTACTGCGCCGGGGCCACCGAGGACGGATCGAACACCTACAACGTGCTCGACGTGTCGCTGGCCCCGGACGTCCCCCGCCCGGACACCTCGCTGGAGCGCAACTTCTACACCTCCTCCTCCTGCGGGCTGTGCGGCAAGGCGAGCCTGGACGCCGTGCGCACCCAGGCCCACTGGCCGGTGACCGAGGACGGGCTGCGGATCGGTCTGGACATCCTGACGGCGCTGCCGGACCGGCTGCGCGAGGCACAGCGGGTGTTCGACCGCACCGGCGGCCTGCACGCCGCCGGACTGTTCACTCCCCGGGGCGACCTGCTCGCCCTGCGCGAGGACGTGGGCAGACACAACGCGGTGGACAAGCTGGTCGGCTGGGCACTGCGCTCCGACCGCCTGCCACTGCGCGAAACGGTGCTGATGGTGTCGGGGCGCGCCTCCTTCGAACTGGTGCAGAAGGCGTGGATGGCGGGCATCCCCATGATGGCCGCCGTCTCCGCGCCCTCCTCCCTCGCGGTCGACCTGGCCGAGGAGGCGGGTATCACGCTCGTCGGCTTCCTGCGCGGCACCTCCATGAACGTCTACGCCGGAAGACACCGTGTGCTCCTGGAGAAGGCGCTTACCGCGCCTTCGGCGGCCCCGGGAGTACCACGCCCTCCGGGCCGGTAGGCGCGGGCCCGGTCGGCGCGTACCAGCCCCCCGCGCCGGCCAGGCCCGATACCGGACCTGCCGGACTTCTTCCTTGGCGTGTTCGGTGGGCGCGCCCCGGTCGCGCCGTGACCGGGAGGGCGCACCAATTCGACGCCCTGGTCCTGTTCTGGGGCATCACGATGCTGGTGACGATCTCCTTCACCGTGTTGGCCCAGTCCGCGGCCCGCTTCGACCCGAACGTGACCACGCTGCTCCGTGAGGGCGACCGCAACGCCGCCCTGGACGCCATGGCGACCTCCTTCTCGGCGGCCGGCAGCCCGGTCCTGGGCACGGTGTTCTTCTGCTTCATCGCGCTCATCGGGCTCAACGCCACGCTGGGGCTGTTCGACTCCTTCTCGCGCGGCCAGGCCGACATGACCTTCAACTTCGTACCGGGCGCCAAGAAGATCGGCATGTCGAAGCTGTACGCCATCTTCCTCTGGGGTCTGATCGCCTTCGGCATCTGCGTCCTGCTCTTCGGTCCGGCCGACGGTCCGGCGGCGATCCTGGACGTGCTGGCCTTCCTGTCGGCGTTCGCGATGGGCGCCTACTGCGTGGTGCTGCTGCTGGTCAACAACATCACGCTGCCCAAACCGATCCGGCCGGGGATCTTCTCCAACGCCGTCATCGCCTTCGCGGCGGTGTTCTACCTCGGCGCCCTGTTCTACTCCCTGTTCGCCTTCGGGGTCGTGATCGACTGATGAGCTCCCCAGACACCCTCCCGACGGGGAGGCCCCTCCTCGACTACGCGGAGGTCGCGGTACCGGGCGCGGCGATCGGCCCGGTGGTGGGACTGTTCGCCGCCGGCGTCGGAGTGCTGGCGGGGCTTCCCGCGGGGGTCACTCTCACCCTCGCGATCGCGCTGGGGGTCCCATCGCGCTCCTCGGCGCCGGATACTGCGTGCTGCTGGCACGCGGCGTCTTCTCCATCGGGGCGGTGGCGCCCCTGGCCCTGTACTGGCTCGCGGGGTTCCCCCTCGTCCGCCTGTTCGACTCCCACGCCGTGGCGTGGGCGGTCGGAAGCGACACCGTGCTGGGCGAACCGCTACTGTCCTTCCTTGCGCTGCAAGCCATGCTGAGCTTCGGGTTCACCATCGGGTTCCTGTGGCTGCACGAGCGGATCGCACCGCGCTGGCTGTTGCGCGTCCGCGGTCACAACCCCGTGGCCGCCGCACTCGTCGAGCGCTACATGGAACACGCGGACCACCTCAACCGGCAGCGCGTACCCCACCGTCCCCGTCGTAGATCCCCGAACACCTCCCCCTGACAACCACGGTGACACCTGCGGAAGTGGCCTCCGCCACTTCCGCGGGCACCGCCGTGCCCGTACGAGCACATGGAGCAAGAGAACGTGGACATTCACCCGTGGGTCTGGGCCGTCACCATCACGATCCTGCTGGCCGTGATCGCGGTCGACTTCGTCATCATCGCGCGCAGACCCCATGAGCCGTCGATGCGGGAAGCCGCTACCTGGATCGGCGTCTACGTCTCCCTCGCCGTCGTCTTCGGTGTCGGGCTCGGGTTCTTCAGCACCCCGGCCCAGAGCCTGGACTTCTTCACCGGCTGGATCGTCGAGTACTCGATGAGTGTCGACAACCTGTTCGTCTTCATCCTGATCCTGGGGTCGTTCGCGGTCCCGCCCAAGCACCGCCAGCGGGTCCTCCTGGTGGGGATCGCGCTCGCCCTGCTGTTCCGGGGCCTCTTCATCGCCCTGGGCGCGGCGGTGGTGAACGCCTTCGCCGGCGTCTTCTTCATCTTCGGTGCGTTCCTGCTGTTCACGGCGTGGAAGCTGATCGCCGACTCGGGCGGCGACGACGAGGAGTACAAGGAGAACGCCGCGGTGCGGATGGTGCGGCGCCTCCTGCCGACCACCGACAAGTACCACGAGGCGAAGCTGACCGTGCGCCTGGACGGCAAGCGCGTGGTCACGCCGATGCTGATGGTGATGGTCGCCGTCGGGCTCACCGACATCCTGTTCGCCCTCGACTCGATCCCGGCCATCTTCGGCATCACTCAGGAGCCCTACCTGGTCTTCACCGCCAACGCCTTCGCCCTGATGGGCCTGCGCCAGCTCTACTTCCTCATCGGCGGCCTGCTGACGAAGCTCGTCCACCTCAACAAGGGCCTGGCCGTGATCCTGGGCTTCATCGGACTGAAGCTGATCCTGCACGCCCTGCACGAGACCACCGACTGGCACGTGCCGGAGATCGGCACCCTGACCTCGCTGTTCGTCATCATCGCCACACTCGCCATCACGACGGTGACCAGCCTGGTCAGCAGCCGTAGGACCGCCGCCGTCAAGGCCGCCGAGGCCGCCGGGGTCGCGGCCGGACCCTCCGACGGGGCCGAGGACACCGCCCCGCGGGCACGGCCCGACGACGACAACGAACCAAGGACACGAGTGCACGGATGACCCCGTCCCCCACCGGGACGCCACCGCACCGTGGTGGAGGGGGTCCGCGTCGCGGCCCCGGCGGAACCCCTCCGCCGGGGCCGCCCGCCGTTCGGCCACCGGACCCGGGCCCCTCCCCGGCCTTCGGCCCGGCCGCGGGCTCAGTGCAGGATTTTGAGTCCGACGACGCCCGCGACGATGAGCAGCAGGCACAGCGCCTTGGGCACGCTGAAGCCCTCACCGAGGAAGAACATGCCCACCAGGGCGGTGCCGACGGCGCCGATCGACACCCAGACCGCGTAGCCGGTCCCGACGGGGATGGTGCGCAAGGCGTAGGCCAGACCGGCCATGCTCAGCACCAGGGTGATCCCGAAGACCACCGACGGCCACGGGCGGGTGAAACCCCGTGAGGCGCTGAGCGCGGTCGCCCACGCGGTCTCCAGGAACCCCGAGGCCACCAGAACAATCCAGGCCATGACCCGTACCCTCCATGACGTACGTGCGAAAACGCGCCGTCTTGTCTTCACCGGGTACGGCGCACCTCGTCCGGGGTCCCACGGATCGCGCCCGCGCGACCTGGTCTCACGGGCGGTGATGCTGCGCAAGGTACAACGGCCCGCGCCGTCCGCGCCTTCCGGGGGCGCCGGTGGCCCTCCCCACCGACCGACCACCGGCCGCCGGCGGTATGGACCCGCGCGCGTCAGGGACGAACCCGCGCACCAGCGGAGGAACCGCTCGGCGACCGCTCACCGCACGGGCCGACCGCTCATCGAGCGCTGGGCGACCGTTTGACGCTCCGCCCCCGCGTTCGGCGCGCATGGACACGCACCCCCTCCTGCGGCGGAGTGCCCCTCCTTACAGTGCCGAGTAACGCACGTCACACCGGCGAAACATCGTCTTCACCGGCTGTCCGCCGAATCCCCCGGAGGTTTCAATGTCACCAGACAGGCCCACGAAGGACCCGACACCACCCCCCGGTGGCAACGGGGGTGACGAGGAGCCCATCACGCGCGAGGCCTACGTCGCGATGCACGGTGACCCGCGCTTCGTCGAGCTCAAGAAGCGCCTCTACGCCTTCGTCTTCCCCATGAGCATCGCCTTCTTGGCGTGGTACCTGCTCTACGTGCTGATGTCCGCGTTCGGACGTGACGTCATGGGCGTCGTGCTCTTCGGCAACGTCAACGTCGCGCTGGTCTTCGGCATCCTGCAGTTCCTCTCCACCTTCGGGATCGCCGTCCTGTACACGAACTACGCGCGCCGCAGGCTCGACTCGCAGGCGGTCGAGCTGCGTGACGAGCTCCACCACAGCGCGACGGAGAAGGAGGGCGGCCGATGATGTTCGCACAGGAAGCGGTCGAGACGGTCAGCGACAGCAGTCGTATCGTCACCATCGTCCTCTTCGTCCTCATGATCACGGCCACGCTCGGCGTCACCGTCTGGGCCAGCCGCAACACCCGTTCCGCGACCGACTTCCACTCGGGCGGCCGCGGCTTCTCCCCGCTCCAGAACGGCCTGGCCATCGGCAGTGACTACATGTCGGCCGCGTCCTTCCTGGGCATCGCCGGCATGATCTCCCTGTTCGGCTACGACGGCTTCCTCTACTCCATCGGGTTCCTCGTCGCGTGGTTGGTCGCCCTCCTGCTCGTCGCGGAGCTGCTGCGCAACTCCGGCCGCTACACCATGGGCGACGTGCTGTCCTACCGGATGCAGCAGCGCCCGGTCCGGACCGCGGCCTCGGTCTCCACGATCGTGGTGTCGGTCTTCTACCTGCTGGCGCAGATGGTCGGCGCGGGCGCGCTCATCGCCCTGCTGCTGGGCATCCAGCCCGGTGAGACCTTCCTCGGCATGGACGCCCCCACCGCCAAGATCGTCGGCATCGTGGTCGTCGGCCTTCTGATGACGGTCTACGTGACCTTCGGCGGCATGAAGGGCACCACCTGGGTGCAGATCATCAAGGCCGTCATCCTCATGGCCGGCGCCGCGCTGCTCACCGTGCTGACCCTGTCGCTGTACGGGTTCAACCTCGGCGCCCTGATGAGCGACGCCGCCAACGCCAGCGGCCAGGAGGGCTTCCTGGAGCCCGGCCTGCGCTACGGCGTGGAGGTCGCGGGCGACCCGGTGCAGACCCTGTGGAACAAGCTGGACCTCATCAGCCTGGGCATGGCCCTGGTGCTGGGCACGGCCGGCCTGCCCCACATCCTCATCCGCTTCTACACCGTCCCCGACTCCCAGAGCGCCCGTAAGTCGGTCAACTGGGGCATCGGCCTCATCGGCACCTTCTACCTGATGACCCTGGTGCTGGGCTTCGGCGCGGCGGCCATCGTCGGCCACGAGGCCATCACGGCCCAGAACGCGGCGGGCAACACGGCCGCTCCGCAGCTGGCCCAGGCCGTCGGTACGAGCATCGGCGGCGACCTGGCGGGCTCGGTCCTGCTCGCGCTCATCGCCTCCGCGGCCTTCGCGGCCATCCTGTCCACCGTGGCGGGCCTGGTCATCGCCTCCTCGTCCTCCATCGCGCACGACTTCTACAACTCGGTCCTGCGCAAGGGCAAGGCCACGGGCACCGAGGAGGTCAAGGTCGCCCGGCTCGCCGCCCTGGGCGTCGGCACGGTCGCGGTCGTCCTGGCCGTGTTCGCCCAGAACCTCAACGTGGCCTTCCTGGTCGCGCTGGCTTTCGCGATCGCCGCCTCGGCCAACCTGCCGACCCTGCTGCTCAGCCTGTTCTGGAAGAGGTTCAACACCGCCGGCGCCCTCGCCGGCATCTACGGCGGCCTGATCAGCGCCGTGGGCCTGGTGTTCTTCTCGCCGGTGGTCTCCGGCAGTGAGAACGCGCTCATCTCGACCGCGGACTTCGCCTGGTTCCCGCTGCCCAACCCGGCCCTGGTGTCGGTGCCGATCAGCCTCCTGTGCGCGGTCGTCGGCACGCTGATGTCCAAGGAGCGCGACTTCGACAAGTTCGCGATGCTCCAGGTCCGCGCCCTGACCGGCGCGGGTGCGGAGAAGGCGGCCAAGCACTAGGTACCACGAGCTCGGGGTGGCCATCGGTGGCTCACTCCCCGGGAGAGCGCCCTGCTCCCGGCGCGGCCACCGCCCCGAGCCCCCTCCCGGGCCCGTCATCCCTTCCGGGTGGCGGGCCCAGCCCTTTGTGCCCGCCCGGGGACGGACACGCCCCACATCACGATTCGAAGGGTGGCACCCACCACGTGAGCGTCGACACAGGCTGCTGGGATAGGGTCGTTCCGTGTCATATCGGTGGCTGTCGCGGATGTCCCCCTCCCGGCGGCGCCCAGCGTCGTCAGCGCAGCGGGCGAGCGTCGAGTTGATGCGCCAGGTTCACTCCCTGGGCATCGACCTCCAGGACGGACTGCACGGCAGGAAGGTACCTTCGGCCGCCCGACGGCTGAGCCAGCTCCTCGCCGTGGACGGCGTCGTGCTCGCCGACCTGGACGGTCCCGTCGCCGTGCACGGCAGGCAGCCCGATCCGGAGGAGGTCGAGGGCCTGCTCGCCCAGGTCTTCGAGTACGGGAGCAACGCGCGCAGCCGCCTGGCCGACGGAACCTCGGTGTGCGCGGTCCCCCTGACCGTGGACGACGAACTGTCCGGCGCGCTGGTGGCGTCGGGCAGCCCCGTGGAGGTCGACGTGGAGGCGGCCGCCGCGCTGGTGTCGGACTGCCTGGACCACGCGGCTCTGCGCAGGGCACGCGCGCGCATCGCCGCCGCCGACCTGCGCACGCTCCGGGCACAGATCTCCCCGCACTTCATGCACAACGCCCTGGCGGTGATCGCCGCGCTGGTACGCACCGACCCGGACCGGGCCCGCCACCTGCTGTCGGACTTCGCCGACTACCTGCGCTACGGCTTCTCGGAGAAGGGCGACTACGCGACGCTCTCGGAGGAGTTGGAGGCCACGCAGACCTACCTCGAACTGCAGAGAGCCCGCTTCCAGGACCGTCTGGACATCACCGTGCGGATAGCGCCGGAGGTGCTGCCGGTGGCCATCCCCTTCCTGGTGGTGCAGCCGATCGTGGAGAACGCGATCCGCCACGGCCTGGAGCGCAAGGAGGGCCACGGCCACATCAGCGTCTCGGGGTTCGGCGAGGGACCGCTGTGCGTGATCGAGATCGAGGACGACGGAGTCGGCATGCACCCCGATCTGGCCCGTTCCCTGCTGGCGGGCACGGGTCCGGAATCGCGCAGCGTCGGCCTGGCCAACGTGGACCAGAGGCTGCGCGCGGTCTACGGGCCCGAGTACGGTCTGGTGATCGAGACCGCGCTCGGCGAGGGCACGAAGGTGACCGTGCGCGTACCCAGATTCACCAGGGGGGTGGTGCCGCAGTGAAACCCGAGCTACGGGTGCTGGTGGTCGAGGACGAGGCGTCCACCCGCCAGGAGATGGCGTCACTTCTCGGCGACATGCCCGAGGTGGCGGAGGTACTGGTGGCCGACAACGGCGCCACGGCCGTGCGGCTGCTGGGGACCACCACGATCGACGCGGCGTTCCTGGACATCCTCATGCCCGGCCTGGACGGCATGGACGTGGCCAGGGTGCTGAGTGTGCTGTCGGAGCCGCCGTCCATCGTGTTCGTGACCGCCTCCGAGTCCCACGCCGTGGAGGCGTTCGGCATCGGCGCCGTGGACTACCTGCTCAAACCGATCCGTCCGGAGCGCCTGGCCGAGGCCGTGGGCCGCATCGCCCAGCTGCGTCGTCCCAGCGGCGACGCCCCTCCCGCCGAGGACCTGCACGTGGTGCAGATCGACACGGGCAGGCGCACGGTGTTCGTCAAGCGCGACGACGTGCAGTTCGTGGAGGCCCAGGGCGACTACGTGCGGCTGCACACCGCCGACGGCGGCCACCTGATCCGCCTGTCGCTGTCGTACCTGGAGGAGGTCTGGGCCTCGGCGGGGTTCGTCCGGGTCCACCGGGGGTTCCTCATCGCGATCCCGTGGGTGCGGGACCTGCGGGTGACCTCCTCGTCCGGCCTGGTGGCGGGTACCCCGGCCGGGGACGTGCCGGTGAGCCGCCGCCACGGCCGCCACCTGCGCACCCAACTGCTGGAGGCGGCCCGCCACGACCAGCTCGGCCGGTCCGCGAACGCGCAGGGACCTCCCTCCTCCCGGTCCCGGGACGGTGAGCAGGACCAGCCCTTCCGGCAGACGCCATGAGTCCGCGCCGGGAGAAACTGACCAGCCCGCAGACCCGGATCGCGCTGGCCCGGGGCAACCGGCCCGTACAGCACCTGCTGCCGATACCGGAGCCGGTGGACACCGAGGCGGCGCGCAGGCTCTTCCACGCCCAGCGGCGGGCGGCGGCGCGCACGGTGGCGCTGTTGTCGGCGTTGCTGTTCGGGATGAGCGGCGCTTTCGCGGCCTTCCCCGCACTCGGTGAGGTCCGGCTGGGCGGAGTCCCCCTGTCGTGGCTGCTGCTGATGGTGGCTGTCTACCCCCTGCTGTTCGTGCTGGCGCTGTGGCACGTGCGCTCGGCCGAGCGCATCGAGGACCGGGCGGAGCGGGAGCGCCCGGTGTCCGGGGGCGGGGAGCGGGGACGGTGACCTCGGTCCTGGCGATCGGGCTGGTGCTGGTCACCAGCCTGGTCATCGGCATCTACGGGGTACGCGCGGCCCGCTCGACCTCGGACTTCCTGGTGGCCTCGCGCCGGGTGTCCCCCACCTGGAACGCGATGGCGATCGCGGGGGAGTACCTGTCGGCCGCCTCCGTGCTGGGGCTGGCCGGGCTGGTGCTCAAGAACGGCCTGGGCACCATGTGGTACGCGGTGGGGTTCGCCGCGGGGTACGTGGCGGTGGTGGCGCTGGTGGCCGGGCCGATGCGCCGGTCGGGCGCGTTCACCGTGCCCGACTTCGCCGAGTACCGGCTGGGCGCGCCCCGCCTGCGCAAACTGTGCGGATGCGTGGTGCTGGTGATCATGCTGCTGTACCTGGTGCCCCAGTTCAAGGGCGCCGGAGTGGTGCTGGCCCTGGTCAGCGGCACGCCGTACTGGGTGGGGGTGCTGCTCGCCGGGCTGGTGGTGAGCGGGTCGATCGCCGCCGGCGGCATGCGGTCGGCGACCTACGTGCAGGCCTTCCACTACGTCGTCAAACTGGCCTTCCTCGCCATCCCCGCGATCTACCTGGTGGTGCACTCCAGTCCGCAGACCCGCGCGGAGGCGCTGACCCCGGAGTGGGGCACGCACTTCCCCGAGACGACCCCGGTGGAGTTCACCGTGGGGACCCGGTTCAGCCTGGACGAGCCGGTGACGGTGACCACCCCGGACGGCGGGGAGGTGGAGCTCTCCGCCGGCGGGCACACCGCGGTCGAGGGCACCGAGTACGTCTTCCCCGAGGGCGCGACCATCCCGCGCCCGGAGGGGCTGCCGGACCTGGGCGGTGAGCGGTGGAGCATGCCGCTGCTGGACGTGGGCGGCTATCCGCTGTTCGAGACGTGGTCCGCCCTGCTGGCGATCACGCTCGGCTGTATGGGCCTGCCGCACGTCATCATGCGCTTCCACACGAGTCCCACGGCGCGAACCGCGCGCAGGGTGGCGGTGGGGGTGATCGCCCTGCTGGGGATGTTCTACCTGTTCCCCGCGGTGTACGGACTGCTGGGCCGGGTGCTCACGCCGCACCTGGTCCTGCTGCGGGGCACCGACACGGTGGCGGTGGTGCTGCCCGAGCAGGCGGTACCGGGGTCGGTGGGCACGGTGTTGGCGGCGCTGGTGGCGGCGGGCGCGTTCGGCGCCTTCCTGTCCACCTCCTCCGGGCTGCTGCTGGCCCTGGCGGGCGGGCTGTCGCACGACCTGTTCCAGGGGAGCGTGCCACGGCTGCGCCTGGCGGTGGTCGTGGGAGCGGGCGTGGCCGTGCTGCTGGCGCTGCCCGCGCAGATGATCGACATCAACGTGCTCGTGGTGTGGGCGTTCACGGTGGCGGCCTCCACGTTCTGTCCGCTGCTGGTGCTGGGCATCTGGTGGCGGAGGCTGACGCTGCCCGGAGCGGCCTCGGGGCTGACCGTGGGCACGGTGACCGCGACCGGCGCGGTGGGATGGTCGATACTGCTCCCCACCCCGGACGGATGGATGTCGGTGCTGCTGGCCCAGCCCGCCGCGTGGACCATCCCGCTGGCCTTCGCGACGATGATGCTGGTCTCCCGGCTGACACGTCCGCCGGACTGGGCCGAACACGCGGTCCTGCGGCTCCACTCGCCCTGAGAGCGCGGTCGCGGACGCGGCGTCCCGGCCACCGTCCCCGTACACGGACCCACGACCACGCGTGATCACTCCACGGCCCACCATGGATACGATGGGTCACATGTCCCCCTCGCGTCGTCTCCCCTCCGTCCTGTTGGCCGCGAGCACGCTCCTGTGCGCCTGCGGAGCCTCGTCCGCGTTCGCGCTGGACGACGGCCCGCCGGCCGCCCCGCCGAACGTGCTCGTGGAGGACACGGGCCCGGGTGTCGTCGTGGACGACGGAACCTCCCGTGTGGAGGCGGGCCCCGCCGGGGTCCGGGTGGAGACCTCCGGCGCGCTGGTCGAGGTCTCCCCCGAGCCGTACGTCCTGGTGTGCGCGAACGGTGTGCGGGTGGTGGTCCGCGCGGGCCAGGCGCCGCCGTGCGAGCCGCGGCCCGGGGCCCCGGAGCAGCCTGCTCCCCCGTCGCACGAGGAGGTCCCTCCCGAGGCCCCGGAGACCGAGGTTCCCGAGGCCCCGAACGCTCCCGCCCCCGCGGTCCCGGACGAGCCCGGGGAGGTGCCGCCGCCCGAACCGGCGGGCCCGGGCCAGGAGCCCCCGGCCGCACCGCCGGTCCCCGGGCAGGAGCGCGCGGACGACCCCGCGGCGCCCTCCCCGTCCCCGTCCGCCCCGCCCGCGGTGGAGGAGGCGGCCGGAGGTCGGGTGCTGGCGGACATGTCGGCGCCCGCGGCGCCGCAGGCCGCCGGCGCCTTCACGCCCATGCGCACCATGGTGGTGCTCATGGTCGTCATCGCCGTGGCCGCCACGGGCGCGGGTCGCGCCGCCGCGCGCTCCGCGAGCTGACCGGCCGGGGGCCGGCCGCCCGCGGGCGCGAAGACGGGTCCCGGACCCGCTACTGGGAGCTGAGCGCGGTGTCGGTCCGGTCGAACCCGGCCAGCGACTCCTGGATCGCGCCCGCGTCGTGGGCCAGGGCGCCGTTGAACGGGTTGCCCAGGTAGAACAGCAGCAGGATGGTGGCGAAGACGAACACCAGGTTGGCCGCGGCCCAGAAGTAGGCCACGGACGAGCCCCGCCGGATCATGGCGAACGGCAGCACCGCCACGGCGATGGCGGACAGGGCCGCGATGGCGTTCAGGAGGGACGGGATCCCGTCCTCGGCGGCGTCGGCGCGTTCGATGCGCGCGTCGCTGAGCTCGGCGAGCTCCTGGCGTGCGGTCAGGCGGTCCAGGCCGTCGCCGGTGTCGGACACCGACAGCTCACGCACGGACGCGGCCAGGCCGGCGAGCGCCTCCTCGCCCTCGGGGCTCAGCTCGCCGCTGCCGCGCATCAGCGGCCAGTCCTTCTCCGCGACGGCGGTCATGTACATGCGCAGCTGCTCGCGTACCGCCTCCGCCTCGTTCTCGGGGAAGGCGGCGGTGCTCCAGTACAGGGACTCGGCCGCGCCCACCTCGGCGGTCACCCCGTCCCCGGCCCCGGTGAAGTTCTCCCAGCCGATGACCACCCCCATCGCCGCCGACGCGAGGTAGAGCGCGAGCACGCAGGGGGCGACGACGACGCTGACGGCTCCCCCCGAGGATTCGTCGTCGACGCGGAACCTTCCCACGGCCAGCAGGGCGCCGCCGACCATGGCGATCAGGACGATGAGAACGAGGAACAACGTCAGCATGTGGATTCCAGGAGGAGAGACCGTCGGGGAACGGATCCATCCGTAGCACGGTCACGGCCGCCTCTCCGGCCGAAGGTCGGAACGCCCGCAAATGTGCCCTCACGGCTGTGACCACCGCACACGGGAGGGGCGGGGGGGGCCGGGGGCGCCCCCCCCCCGGGGGGGGGGCCCCCCCCCCGGGGGGGGGGCCGGGGGGGGGGGGGGGGGCCCGCCGC
>NZ_ML703338.1:200450-246345 GCF_008638365.1 Nocardiopsis quinghaiensis
TTGGCCCCGCGGGGGGTCCCCCCCCCCCCCGGGGGGGGGGGGGGCCCCGGGGGCCCCCGCGCCCCGGGGGGCCGGCCCCGCACGGAAGGGGCCGGCCGGGAGGGTGCGTTACCGGCCCAGCCGGTCCAGGAGGGCGTGGTACTCGTCCCAGAGCTCGCCGGGCAGGTGGTCGCCGAAGGTCTTGAAGAACTCGGGGACCAGGGCGGCCTCCTGCTTCCAGACGTCGGTGTCCACGTCCAGGACGAACTCCATGTCCTCGTCGGAGACGTCCAGGCCCTCGGTGTCGATGGCGTCGGCGGTCGGCACGTAGCCGATCGGGGTCTCGGCAGCGGTGGCCTCCCCCTCCAGGCGCTCGACGATCCACTTGATGACGCGGCTGTTCTCGCCGAAGCCGGGCCACACGATACGGCCGTCGGCGTCCTTCTTGAACCAGTTGACGTAGAAGATCCGGGGCAGCCTGGACTCGTCGGCCCCCCGGCCCAGCTTCACCCAGTGCGCGAAGTAGTCGCCCATGTGGTAGCCGCAGAACGGCAGCATGGCGAAGGGGTCGCGGCGCAGCTCGCCGACGGAGCCCTCGGCGGCGGCGGTCTTCTCCGAGGAGACGTTGGCGCCCAGGTAGACGCCGTGCTGCCAGCTGAAGGACTCGGTGACCAGCGGCACGGCGGAGGCGCGGCGACCGCCGAACAGGATGGCCGAGATGGGCACGCCCGCCGGGTCCTCCCAGTCGTCGGCGATGGTCGGCGCCTGGCCCGCCGGGGTGGTGAAGCGGGAGTTCGGGTGCGCCGCGGGCTCACCGGACTCCGGGGTCCAGGGGCGGCCCTTCCAGTCGGTGAGGTTGGCGGGCGGCTCCTCGGTCAGGCCCTCCCACCACACGTCACCGTCGTCGGTCAGGGCGACGTTGGTGAAGATGCTGTTGCCCCACAGGGTCTTCACGGCGTTGGCGTTGGTCTTCTCGCCGGTGCCCGGTGCGACGCCGAAGAACCCGGCCTCGGGGTTGATGGCGCGCAGCTGCCCCTGGTCGTCGAAGCGCATCCAGGCGATGTCGTCGCCGACGGTCTCGACCCTCCACCCGGGGACGGTCGGCTGGAGCATGGCGAGGTTGGTCTTGCCGCAGGCGCTCGGGAAGGCGGCGGCGACGTAGTGCGGCCGCCCCTCGGGCGGTGTGACCTTGAGGATGAGCATGTGCTCGGCCAGCCAGCCCTCGTCGCGGGCCATCACCGAGGCGATGCGCAGCGCGTAGCACTTCTTGCCGAGCAGGGCGTTGCCGCCGTAGCCGGAACCGTAGGACCAGATCTCACGGGTCTCGGGGAAGTGCGAGATGTACTTGGTGGAGTTGCACGGCCAGGCGACGTCCTGCTGGCCGGGCTCCAGGGGGGCGCCCACGGAGTGGACGGCCCTGACGAAGTCCCCCCGCTCCTCGATCAGGCGCAGGGCGGCGGTACCCATGCGGGCCATGATGCGCATGGACACCACGACGTACGGGGAGTCGGTGATCTCGACGCCGAGCTGGGAGATGTCGCCGCCCAGCGGGCCCATGCAGAAGGGCACGACGTACATGGTGCGGCCGCGCATGGCGCCCCGGAAGATCTCGCCGAAGGTGGCGCGCATCTCGTCCGGCGCGATCCAGTTGTTGGTCGGGCCCGCGTCCTGCTCGCGCTCGGAGCAGATGAAGGTGCGGTCCTCGACCCGGGCGACGTCGCTCGGGTCGGACTTGCAGTAGAAGCTGTTGGGGCGCTTGTCCGGGTTCAGGCGGACGAAGGTCCCCTGCTCGACCAGCTGGTCGGTCAGGCGGGTCCACTCCTCGTCCGAACCGTCGCACCACACGGTCTCGTCCGGCTGAGTGAGCTCCGCGACCTCGCGAACCCAGGAGACGAGTCCTTCGTGATCGGTCGGTACGGTGCCCACTTCGATACCCACGGCAGTCACAGCGGCTCCTTTACAAGGTCGAGATCTCTCGCATCATGGACGACAACACCCCATGGTGACCAATTGGTATAGGCCAATGGTCTATAGGTGTGACACGGGACGAGCGGATTCCGCCGCACAGCAGGGGATCCGAGTGGTCTACCACCGGGTAGGCGAGCGCACGTCCAGGGAGCACTCCGGTACTGTTCGGAGCCGATTCCCCCGGTCACCGGGGCACACCGCCGACAGCGCACGACACACCGTGCTGTTCGTCACACCAGGGATTCCGGCCGCGGTGGACGCACTAGACCTGTGCCCGCGTCCGAGGACCGTGTGGGCGGATCCGCCCACGTGACCGGGCTCGGAGCCGCCCAGCGGGGCGCGGGGGAGCCGTGACCGGTCAGCGCAGTATCGCGACGGGGCCCTTGGCTCCGTGCAGCACGGAGTGGCTCACCGAGCCGAGCAGCAGTCCTCGGAACCCCCCGCGGCCGCGTGAGCCGACCACGATGAGATCGGCGGGTGTGGCCTCCTCCAGCAGGGCGACCACCGGATGCGCGCGCACCACACGGGTGCGCACGGTGACCCCGGGATGGCTCAGGCGCGGCCCGGCCAGTTCGTCCTCCATCGCCTGCCGGGCCGCCTCGGCGGCGGTCTCGTCGTCGAACAGCTCCGGGGGGATGGGACCGGTCGCGGCGGCGAAGGCCACCAGGGGCTGCCAGGCGCTCACGGCGATCAGTTCGGTCTCGGCGAAGTCGGCCTGTGTGAAGGCGAAGTCCACGGCCCGCCTGCTGGGATCGGATCCGTCGATGCCCACGATCACACGGCCCCGGACACCGTGCGCCGACGCGTGCTCGTGGGGCAGCACGACCACCGGGACGGGCGAACGGGCGGCCAGTTCGATCCCGACGGAGCCGACGAAGGCGGCCGCGATCCCGCTCAGCCCGCGCGAGCCGACCACCACGGCGACGGTGCCCTCCGCCGCGGCCTCGGCGAGCAGCGCCTCCACCGGGCGGGCGTAGGACATGCGGGTCTGCACCCGCAGTTCGGGGAAGAGCCGGGACACCCAGTCGCTCGCGTACTCCAGCAGGCGTTCGGCCCCCTGGGTGTCGGCCTCGTCCGGGGGCACTTCCCGGTCGAGGCGCGTGTGCCCGGCGAACACGCCGACGGAGGCCAGCGGCCCGGCGGCCGCGACGATCCGCACCCCGAGTCCGCGCAGAACCGCCTGGTGCGCCGACCACTCCAGCGCGTGACGGCTGGAATCGGTTCCGTCGATTCCCACGATCACCCAGCGCGTCGTGGATGCGCCGTCCATGCGTGCGCCCTTCTCGTCGGTCGTCACCTACCCGTTACCCGCGTCTTCGCCGGTGTCCCCCGATGATGCCGCGTGAACACGCACCCGTGGATAACAGTGCCGCCGCGAGTTGGGTGACGTCCGGGCAGGGAAAGCGTAGGGTCCCGAGACAACGGTGAATTCGACAGCGCCACCGCTGGACCGTCCCGGTGATGGGAACGTCCGCGGAAGAGGGGGCACGATGCCGCACTCCGCACAGTTGCACTGGGACTACCGGGACGGGAAGGTCGCGGCCGTGGCGGCCGCGATCGTGTACAGCCTGTGGGCCGTGGACGTCATCCTGCCGGGGGGCGCGGCCGTCCAGGGCGCCCTCGCCGACCAGGACGCGGGCTTCAGCAGGTTCCTGGAGAGTGCGCACCGCATCGGGGCCGTCCTGGTGATACTCGCCGCCGGCCTGGGACTGTCCCTGGGCGCGAAGGAGACCAGCGCCTGGCTGTCGGTGTCGTGGTGGTCCATGGTCGTGTTCGGCGCGGCGTCACTGGTCGCCACGCTGTTCCCCGGACCGTGCGTGGTCTCCACCGACGTGGTGTGCACCGCGGAGTCGCTGGCGGAGGGGATCCCCGGAGCCACCGCGGCCCAGTCGCTGGTCGCGGCGGTCGCGGTCCTGGCCGCGCTGGTGGCCGTGTCCACCCTGGCGGTGAACCGGTACCGGCGCCACGACCGCCTGTGGGTGCTGTTGGCGGTCCTGGCCGTGCTCCAACTGGCGTCGGCCGTCGCCATGCTGGTCATGGCGGTGCGGACCTACGCGACCGGGGGCGACGGCGAACCGGGGGTCGTGTTCGGCGCCCTGCAGCGCGCGCACCTGGTGACGGTGGCCCTGTGGCTGCTCGCCGCGGGACTGCTGCCCGGCCCGTGGAAGGGGACTCGGGCCGCGCCCCGCACCGGGGTCAGCCACTGACGCGGAGGACCTCCGGCAGGGGCCGCGCGTGGACCACGTGCAGGGTGCTGACGGCACGGGTGAGCACCACGTAGAGCCGGTTGGCGCCGCGCTCCTCGGCCTCGACGATGGCGGCCGGTTCTGCGACCACGACCGCGTCGAACTCCAGGCCCTTGGCGAGGCCGGCTGGCACCGCGACCAGGCGGCCCGCGTCCGGCCCGGTCCCCGCCTCGCCGAGCAGCGGCGTGGGCAGGCCCCCGGCCTCGAGAGCCTCGCGCAGGGCCGGCAGGTCGGTGTCGGCGGCGACGAGCCCCACGGAACCCTCTCCCCCGAGCGCGGTGCGGCAGGCCTCGACCACGGACGCGGCGAGGCCGTCGACGGCGGGGGTGACGCGAAGCGATCCGGACGCACGGCGCACGGAGACCGGCGCGAAGGGATGCCCGGAGCCGGAGGCCCCCGTCGGGGAGAGGTGCCCGACGGGGGCGATGGAGGGCAGGAGGCGTGCGGCGAAGTCGATGATCTGGGCGGGGACCCGGTACCCGCGGTTCAGGACGCTCAGGTGGCCGGTGGGCTTGCCGAGGTGTTCCAGGAGCGTGGACCAGTCGGTGGCGGCCGACGGGCTGGTGCCCTGGGCGATGTCGCCGAGCACGGTGAGCGAACCGGACACGCAGCGGCGGCCGATGGCCCGGCACTGCATGGGGCTCAGGTCCTGGGCCTCGTCCACCACGATGTGGCCGATCCCGGCCGGGCGCCCGATCAGCGCGGCGGCCTCGTCGACGAGCGCGAGGTCCTCCTCCGACCAGCGGGCCGACTTCGGGCCGCGGGGTCTGCCGGGCAGCAGGACGGCGGCCTGCTCCTCGGGGGACAGCAGCCCCTCGGCGGCGCGTGCGAGCCGCTCGGGATCGGTGAGCAGGCCGAGGACGAGCTTGAGCGGATCGGTCCTGGGCCACATGGCGGTGACCGCCGACCGCACGGCCGGGTCACGGCGCACCTGCTCGTGGGTGCGGTCGTCGCACACCTCCCCCCGGCCCTCCATGAGGGACAGGACGGCGTGGGCGATGCGGTGGGAGAGGAGTTCGCGGCCGGAGCCGTAGGCGACGCCGCGTCCGGCCAGCTCGTCGAGGAGGGGGCGCAGGTCCTCGGGGTACAGGCGCCAGCGGCGCGACCCGCGGCGGACCACGACCGCCTCCTCGGGTGCCCGCAGGTGCGACCACAGGTCGCGGCGCAGCACCTCGGCCATGCGGGCCCGGCCCTTGGTCCGCGCGGTGGAGGGCTCCTCCGTGCGGCGCACCCACCCGGCGGCGGGGCGGGCGCGTTCGGGCAGCCCGGCGGTGAGCATCTCGGTGACGGTGGTCTGCCGGACGTCGACCTCGCCGAGGGCGGGCAGGACGTCGCGGATGTAGGAGAGGAAGGAGCGGTTGGGGCCCACGATCGCCACGCCGGAGCGGGCGAGGCGTTCACGCTCGGTGTAGAGGAGGAAGGCGATGCGGTGCAGGCCGACGGCGGTCTTGCCGGTACCGGGCGCGCCCTGCACGCACAGGGTGGTGCTGAGCGGGGCGCGCACGAGGTCGTCCTGTTCGGGCTGGATGGTGGCGACGATGTCGCGCATGGGCCCGGTGCGGGGGCGCTCGATCTCGGCGCTGAGGAGTGCGCCGGCGCGCTGGTCGGCCTCGGCGGGGGTGACGGTGAGCGGCTCGTCCTCGAAGGCGGTGAGCACCACCTCGGGATCGGCGTACGGACCGTGGTCGAGGGTGGTGAAGCCGTAGCGGCGGCGCTTGCGCACGCCCATCCGGTCGCTGGGCGAGGCCCGGTAGTAGGCGACGCAGACGGGCGCGCGCCAGTCCAGGACCATGGGGCGTCCGTCGGTGTCGTGGACGTGGCGGCGGCCGATGCGCACCCGGTCCGGTTCGGCGCCGGGAGCGGGACCGCCGGGGCCGCCGTCCAGGAAGACGGTTCCGGGCTCGAAGTCGAGGCGGCCGAAGAACAGCGGGGCGCCGGGGACGTCGGCCAGGGCGGCGAGGCGGCGTTCGCGGCCGCGGCGCAGGGCGGCGTTGGTGACCTTGTCGCTGACGGCGTCGCCCAGGACGAGTTCGCTGCCCTCGACGTCCTCGCGCATCCTGCGCAGGGCGTCGCGGGCGGCGGCGAGGTGGTCGCGTTCGGTCTGGAGCTCGGGGCTCACGGGCACGGCTGCGGGATCGGTCGTGGACATCGGGCGACCTCGGAGGGGCTCGGCGGGACGGTGGCGTGTGTGCGCGGGTCCCGCCCCGGTCGCCACGAGGGCCCGGTTCGTTCCGATCCTTGGAGCGCACGGCACCCGCGAAAGGGGTGCGGCCGAAAGGAGGGATCACCTTATCCCGCGGTGTGGCCCCCATCAAACCGCGCGGTGGCCGTGCGCCGCCGCCGGGCGGGACGGGCCCGGGAGGAAGCGCCTGAGGGCACCGTCAGGTCTTGCGCAGCCGGACCCGGCGCACACGGTGGTCGTCGCCCTTGTACAGGACCAGCGTGGCGCGGCCCCGGGTGGGACGGATGTTCTCCACGAGGTTGACCTCGTTGATGGTGCTCCAGGTGTTGGCGGCGAACTCCAGGGCCTCCTCCTCGCCGATGCTGGTGGCCATGTGGTGGAAGTAGGAGCGCGGGTCGGAGAAGGCGGTGCGGCGCAGTTCGCGGAAGCGGTCGAGGTACCAGTTGCGGATGTTCTCGACCTTGGCGTCCACGTAGATGGAGAAGTCGAAGAAGTCGGCCACCGCCAGACGCCTGGCGGTGGCGGGCTGGAGGACGTTGATGCCCTCCACGATGAGGATGTCGGGGCGGCGCACGGTCTGCCGCTCGCCCGGCACGATGTCGTAGCTCAGGTGGGAGTAGACGGGGATGTCGATGCGTTCGGCGCCGGCCTTCATCTCCGACACGAAACGCACCAGGGCCCGGCGGTCGTAGCTCTCCGGGAAGCCCTTCCGGCGCATCAGCCCCCGCGACTCCAGGACCGCGTTGGGGTGGAGGAAGTTGTCGGTGCTGACCAGCTCCACGTCGGGGTGGTTGGGCCACTGGGCGAGCAGGGAGCGCAGCAGGCGCGCCGTGGTGGACTTGCCCACCGCGACGCTGCCCGCGACGCCGATGATGAACGGCGACGGGCGGCCCGACTCACCGAGGAAGGCGCGTACCGCGGCGTGCCGCTGCTGGGTGGCGCCCACGTACAGGTTGAGCAGACGCGACAGCGGCAGGTAGATGTCCCGCACGTCCTCCAGGGAGGTGGGGTCGGTGGTGCCGCGGAGCTCGGCGAGGTCCGCCTCGGTCAGGGAAAGGGGCGTGGAGGCCCGGAGCCCGGCCCAGGCCGCCCGGTCCATTTCCACATACGGCGTGGAGAAGCCGTTTTTCGTCGCGTGAGACACGAATGACCACCCTAGAGGAGAGCGTCGACCGCACCGGGCAGCCGGTCCCCAAGTTTCAAGTCAAACCGCCGAACGTGCTTCAAGCCACACATTCGCGACATGCCCGGCCAAAATTTTTACCTCCCGGTCCGGACGGGTGGAATCGGTTCCACTCTGCGCTCCGCCATGCCCCCCACCTGCGCGGTCTACTCCCCATGCACCAAATGGTCTATACCGTTACCTGCGAAAACGATCAGTGGTATGGGGCACTGGTTGGTCGATCCGTCCTCCCCCTTCGCTTACGCTGGCGGCCATGTGTGGAATCGTTGGCTACGTCGGGCCGCAACCGGCGCTTCAGGTCGTCGTGGATGGCCTCGCAAGGTTGGAGTACCGCGGATACGACTCCGCGGGCGTGGCGCTGCTGGACGAGGGCACCCTGCGCACCGAGAAACGGGCGGGCAAGCTCGCGAATCTGCGCCAGGCGCTGGAGAAGCATCCGATCAGCGGGGACGGCGCCGGTATCGGCCACACGCGCTGGGCCACCCACGGCGCCCCGAACGACGTGAACGCCCATCCCCACGTGGACAACAACCGCCGTGTCGCCGTCGTCCACAACGGCATCATCGAGAACTTCGCCGCGCTGCGCCTGGAGTTGGAGGAGCAGGGCTGCAAGTTCCTCTCCGAGACCGACACCGAGGTGGTCGCGCACCTGCTCAGCACCGAGGTGGCCGCGCACGGCGACCTCGTCGCCGCCATGCGCGCGGTGTGCAAGCGCCTGGAGGGCGCGTTCACCCTCGTGGCGACCTCCGTGGACGACTCCGGGCTGGTCGTGGCCGCCCGCCGCAACTCGCCGCTGGTCGTCGGCCGCGGCCAGGGGGAGAACTTCCTGGCCAGCGACGTGGCCGCGTTCATCGCGCACACCCGCGAGGCGGTCGAGCTGGGCCAGGACCAGGTCGTGGAGCTGCGCGCCGACTCCGTCTCCGTCACCGACTACGACGGCAACCCCGTCGAGGTGAACGAGTACCACGTGGACTGGGACGCCTCCGCCGCCGAGAAGGGCGGCTACGACTACTTCATGCTCAAGGAGATCGTCGAGCAGCCGCGCGCGGTGGCCGACACCCTCCTCGGGCGCGTGTCGGCCGACGGCCAGCTCACCCTGGACGAGATGCGCCTGTCCCCCCAGGACCTGCGCTCCGTCGAGAAGATCGTCGTCATCGCCTGCGGCACCTCCTACCACGCGGGCCTGATCGCCAAGTACGCGATCGAGCACTGGTGCCGCATCCCGTGCGAGGTCGAGGTGGCCAGCGAGTTCCGCTACCGGGACCCGATCCTGAACCAGCAGACCCTGGTCATCGCCATCTCCCAGTCCGGCGAGAGCATGGACACCCTGATGGCGGTCCGCTACGCCCGCGAGCAGCGCGCCAGGGTGCTGGCCATCTGCAACGTCAACGGGTCGACCATCCCGCGCGAGTCCGACGGTGTGCTGTACACGCACGCGGGCCCGGAGGTCGGCGTGGCCGCCACCAAGACCTTCCTCACCCAGCTGGCCGCCTGCTATCTGGTCGGCCTGTACCTGGCCCAGGTGCGCGGGCAGAAGTTCGGCGACGAGATCAGCGCCGTGATCGCCCAGCTGGCCACCATGCCCGAGCAGGTGGAGCGGGTCCTGGACACGGTGGAGCCGGTCCGCGAGCTGGCCCGGTCCCTGGCCGACACCGACACCGTGCTGTTCCTGGGCCGCCACGTGGGCTACCCGGTGGCGATGGAGGGCGCGCTCAAGCTCAAGGAGCTGGCGTACATGCACGCCGAGGCGTTCGCCGCCGGTGAGCTCAAGCACGGACCGATCGCGCTGATCGAGGACCAGCTGCCGGTCGTCGTCGTGGTGCCCTCTCCCAAGGGCCGCAGCGTGCTGCACGACAAGATCGTGTCCAACATCCAGGAGGTGCGCGCCCGCGGCGCCCGCACCATCGTGATCGCCGAGGAGGGCGACGAGTCGGTGCGCCCGTACTCGGACGTCCTCATCGAGATCCCGGCGGTGCCGACCCTGCTGCAGCCGATCGTGTCCACGATCCCGATGCAGGTGTTCGCGTGCGAGCTGGCCCTGGCCAAGGGCAACGACGTGGACCAGCCGCGCAACCTGGCCAAGAGCGTCACGGTCGAGTAGCTCCGCGACGGGGGCGTGTCCGGCGGACGGCGCCGGGCGCGCCCCCTCGTGTGTACCGGGACGGGCGTACCCGTGTCAGTGCGCGGCCCCCTGGCCGACCTCTTCGTGGACGGCGACGGCCGCGGCGACGTCGGCGTGGGTCGGCAGGACCTCGATCAGCCCCAGGACGTCGAGTATCCGGGACAGCTGGCGGGGCGGGCAGGCCAGGAGAAGATGGTGCTGGGTCCTCATGGCGGCGCGCAGCGCGCGGACGAGGGCGTTGACGCCGGAGGCGTCGATGAAGTCCACCGCGGACAGGTCGACGACCACGCAGCTGTCCGCCGCCGCGGTCGTGATCCGGGTGAACGCCTCCTCGGCGGTGGCGATGTCGATCTCGCCGTCCAGCTCGACGACGGTGATCCCGTCACAGACGAACTGGTCCTGTTCCGTGTCCAGCACGGCCACGCCTCGCTCCCGGGATCGGGTGTAGGAAACTCTGCTCAGACGCGATCGGTCAAATGCCGACATGCGTTGACAGCCTACTCGTCCCGGAAGACGTATCGATCTCGTTCGTGGCTCCGAGGTGTTCGCTGTGGAACACGCAAGGGGCGCTGGTCAGCCTTCACCGTCGCATATCGCCCAGACAATCTTGCCGCGCCCCGCGACCGGCTCCCAGCCCCATTCCCGGCTGAACGCGGAGACGAGTCCGAGTCCGCGGCCCGACTCGGCGAAATGGTGGGCGTCCACTCTGACCGGCGCTTTCCCGCTGGAATCGGCCACCATGCACACCACGCCCCCCTGCTCGGCCAGGTGGCGCAGCTGGACCACGACACGGCCGTGCCCGAGCCGACCGCTCCCCGGCCGGGTGTGGCGGCAGGCGTTGCCCACGAGTTCGGAGACGATCAGGCGGACGTCCTCCGCCATGTCCGGGATTCCCCAGTCCTCCAGGGTCGCGGCGGCGAACTCACGTGCCTGGCGGACCGACTCCGGGACCGGCCCGAACGCCCTGGCGGCGGCGTCCCGTGTGCGCGCGCTCTCCCCGACGGCCACACGGCCCAGCGGGTCGTCCCACCAGCCGCCCAGGAGGGCGTTGGACGCCTCGGCGAGGGAGGGGCGGCTCCAGGATGTCTCGGAGTCCAGCTCCGAAGACACGAGTTCTGCGTTCATCACGGTCCTCACGAGTGTGATGTCGGGTGACCCTGTCCGCGTCCGCGGGGCCATCGTGGCTTACATCTGTAAGACACAGATGCACGTGCAGATCAACGTCCGGCTTAGACTATAGGAAGAAGCGCCCTTCTTGGTAGATCCCTTGCCAAGAATTCACAGACGGATACCCACGTTTACACCAGCCACCAAGGCATCCTCAGGACGCGCCCCAATCTCCAAACACCCCTGTCCGTAACAAGGGCCGCTCGGTATACTGAGCGGTCGCTCGCGCCAAAGCCGCTATAAGCAGGAGGCCCTGTGGTCGCCGATCACGCCCAGAATCTCCAGGTCACCCAGGATTTCCTGGCCAATTCCAGCGGTGGCCCCACCGTCCTGCGGATTCTCCTGGGAACACAACTCCGACGGCTGCGGCAGGAGAAGAACATCTCCCGGCACGACGCCGGATACGCCATCCGCGCCTCCCACGCCAAGATCAGCCGCATGGAGTTGGGCCAGGTCAGCTTCAAGCGCCGCGACGTGGACGACCTGCTCAAGCTCTACGGCGTGAACGACGCGGAGCAGCGCGAGGCCCTCCTCGGCCTGATCTCCAGCGCCAACGCCCAGGGCTGGTGGCACAAGTACGGCGACGTGCTGCCGAACTGGTTCGGCGTGTACGTGGGCCTGGAGGAGGCCGCGTCGGTCATCCGTACCTTCGAGGTCCAGTTCGTCCCCGGACTGCTCCAGAGCGAGGACTACGCGCGCTCGGTCATCCGCCTGTCCCGGACGGCCACCTCCGAGGAGGACATCGACAGCCGGGTGCAGATGCGCATGCACCGCCAGCGCAGATTCGTCGAGCCGGAGGCGCCCCGCCTGTGGGCGGTCATCGACGAGGCCGTGCTGCACCGCCCCTACGGGGACGCTGAGGTGATGCACGGGCAGATCGAGCACCTCCTGGAGATGGCCGGCCGTCCCAACATCACCGTCCAGATCGCCACCTTCTCGATGGGCGGCCATCCCGCGGCGGGCGGCCCGTTCAGCATCCTGCGCTTCCCCACCCCGGAACTGCCCGACGTGGTCTACCTGGAGCAGCTGAGCAGCGCCCTGTACTTCGACAAGTACGACGACACCCACCGCTACGCGCAGACGATGGACCACCTCGCCACCCAGGCGCCGCCGCCCAGTGCCACGGAGGGTATCCTCCACGACTTCCTGAAGCGTTACTCCTGACCTCCCGCCCACCGCCCTCGACCGACGGCCTCCTCGCCGCCCTCCACCACCGCCGGTTCCCGAGCCCCTGAACGGGGTCCCCGCTTCGGGACCCACCGGCCCCCCACCGCTTCTCCTCCTCCACGCCTGGTCGCTCTCCGCGCCCGGGCGTTCGCTTTGCGCCCACCATCGCGGGTTTCCGCATGGCCACCTCCGGCCACGGCCGTGGAGGATCCTCGCGGACCGAACCGCACGGGTCCCCGCCGCGTTAGGTCTGACATGCGGTTTCGACACCGCATCACCCCCCGTTCTTGCATAGGTACTTACCTCGGTAAGTACGAATGCACGTGCATGGGCTACGCTTTGGCTCGCACCGGGGACGAAACAACCCACCGGGGGACAACAGGCCGCCCATGCCCGGGGGCCGGCTCCCACCGATGGACCCGGTGGTTCGACACGACGGGCGCGGCGGCCTGGACGGCCGCGTGTGGACACACCCCGCTCATGAGTCCCCCGAAGTTCCAGGAGGTTGAGATGTATCCGATCTACAACGGCGTTCCCGCGAGCCGACTGCCGAAGGTCGTCTGGACCAAGAGCAGCTGGAGCAATCCGGACGGGAACTGTGTCGAGGTCGCCACCCTTCCGGACGGGGACATCGCCGTGCGAAACTCACGGGACCCGCAGGGACCGGCGCTCGTCTACACCCCCGCCGAGATCGACGCCTTCGTGCGCGGCGCCAAGACGGGCGACTTCGACGCGCTCCTCAGGTAACCGGACCAGGCGAACCAGCGGAGACCCACCCCAGGCGCCTGCCCCGGGCCTGGCACCCCCCACCTCAGACCATCCCCGAAGCCGTCCCGTCGATGGCCGCCCGTTCCGCCCGGCGGCCTCTCCGTCCACGACGGGACGCGAGCGGAGCCCGGCACCACCTCGGTGCCGGGCTCCGTTCTTGCGGCCCACGGGAACGCCGGGGGCCGGCGCCGACGGCTCCGGCCCCACGTCCGCGCCTCCCGCCCCAGGGACGCTCCAATTCCCCTGGGACGGGAGAGGCCGGCTGACGGGCCGGAGGGCCGCGCTACAGGCGCGTGGGGTCCACCAGTCCGTCGGTGCCACCGGCCGGCGGCACCTCCCACGGAAGGTGGGTGGCGCCCAGCGCGGGCTTGAGGTCGAACAGCCACGCGGCCTTCTCGTCGTACTCGGCGAAGAAGGGCCTGCCGACCAGCTCCGGGTCACGCGCCTGGATGAAGTGCAGGACGAACACCTTCTCGCCCGCCACCTCCGTGACGCCGTCGACGCACACCTTGCCCGGTGTCGCCGACATCGACGGGCCCCGCACCGTGCGGGCCAGGCCGGAGACCTTCTGGTAGGCACCGCGGAAGATGTCGTAGGCCTCGGCGAGCGGCACCGCGAAGTAGTCCTGCGGGCCGGTGTCGCGCTCGACGAACATGTAGTACGGGACCATGCCGTGGCGCACGTGGGTGCGCCACATGCTCTCCCACACGGCCGAGTCGTCGTTGATCGTGCGGATCAGCGGCGCCTGCGTGCGGATGACGGCGCCCGTCCCGCGGACGCGGCGCACCGCCTCCTGCACGAGTTCGGGCCGCATCTCGTTCGGGTGGGAGAAGTGGGCCATGAACGCGAGGTTCTTGCCCGAGGCGACGACCTTCTCGAACAGGCGGAGGGTGTCGTCGGCGTCCGGGTCGGTGACGAAGCGCTGCGGCCAGTAGGCCAGCGCCTTCGTGCCGATGCGGATGGCCTCCAGGTGCTCGATCTCCAACAGCGGCTCGATGTACTTGGAGATCACCCCCTCGCCCATGATCATCGGGTCGCCGCCGGTGAACAGGACGCTGGTGACCTCGGGGTGCGAGCGGACGTACTCGACGAGCTGGTCGATCTCGCTGGAGGCGAACTTCAGGTCCGCGTCACCCACGAACTGGGCCCAGCGGAAGCAGTACGTGCAGTACGCGTGACAGGTCTGCCCCTGCTTGGGGAAGAAGAGCACGGTCTCCTTGTACTTGTGCTGAACGCCGGGGATCGGCTCCTCGTTGCCCGTCTTGGGCACGTTGAGGTCCATCTGCCCCGCGGGGTGCGGGTTCAGGCGGGCCCGGACCTGGTTGGCGGCCTCGTTCAGCTCCTTGCGCGAGGCGCCAGAGCGCAGCAGGTCGGAGATCCTGGACACGTCGTCCTGGGGCAGCATGTCGGCCTGCGGGAAGACCAGGCGGTAGATCGGATCGTCGGGAGCGGCATCCCAGTCGATCAGCTCGTCGACGACGTAGCTGTTGACCCGGAACGGCAGCACATTGGCCACCGCCTGCACCGCGAGCCGCTCGTCGGCGGCGAGACCGGCTCGTGCGGTGAGCTCTTCAAGGTGCTTCGTCGTGTAGGCACGAAACCGACGTCCGGCGGACGGAGACTGTGTCGCGTCTGGCGTAACGCTCACGCCTCTCCTCTCTGCGTGTGGGTGGGGCCGCCCGCGGGGTTGAATCGGGCAGCCCGGATCCGACGGTTCCGGTGTACGGGTGCACTGGTGGGCCGCCGGAAGGGGTTCGGTGTGGTTGTCGCCTGCACCCGGAGCGTGATGAGACCCCAGGCCAGCGAGCGGGTATACCCCGTTTAGGAGCTTTTACCCATCATGCGGGAAGCCCAGGACTGACCTGGACATACGGGAAGTATCCTCGCATGGGCGCACGAACGTGTCTGTCGGCATCGCCTCCGCGTGACCCGGTACCGTGTCACCACACCTCCCGTACGGCTCGGGCCCAGGCGCGCCCGCGCGTACGGAGTCACGGAACGCGCACACGCATCCGCCCACCACACCCGTGAGGGAACAGTTGACTGGTACACCCGAGGTGGAGGCACCCGTCGCGGAGGCGCCCGCCGCACACCGCACGTCCCCTCCGGTCATCGCCGTGGACGCGATGGGCGGGGACAACGCCCCCTCCGAGATCGTGCGCGGCGCCGTGCTCGCCGTCCGCGAACTCGGCCTGTGCGTGCTGCTCGTGGGCCGACGGACCGAGATCGCCGCACTGCTCGCTGAGGAGGGCGCGCTGCGCGACATCCCGGTGGTGCACGCCGAGGACAACCTGGCCATGCACGAGGGCGCGCTGGCGAGCTGGCGGCGGCCCCGCTCCAGTGCGGCCGTCTCCTGCCGCCTGATCCGCCGGGGCGACGCCGACGCCCTGGTCTCGGCCGGGTCCACCGGCGGGATCGTGGCCACCTCCACGGTGCGGCTGCGCACGCAGCCCGGGATACTGCGCCCGGCCCTGGCGGTGACCCTTCCGACCGGTGAGACGCCGACGATCATGGTGGACGCCGGGGCCAACGCCGACGCCAAACCGGAGATGCTGGTGCAGTTCGCTCACCTGGGCTGCGCCTACGCGCAGACGGCGTTCGGGGTACGGCGCCCGAGAGTGGGTGTGCTGACCATCGGTTCGGAGCCGGGCAAGGGCAACAAACTCGTGCGCAGGGCGACGGAGCTGCTGGCGGCCACCGCCGAGGGGTCCCCGGGGATGGACTTCCGGGGCAACATCGAGGGCCACGACCTGCTCGCGCGCAAGGTGGACGTGGTGGTGACCGACGGCCACACGGGGAACGTGGCGCTGAAGTCGGTGGAGGGCACGGCGACGTTCGCGATGGAGGCCGTGCGCCAGGCCCTGACCGCCACCCCGCTCGCCAAGGCGGGCGCGTTCCTCCAGCGCGGCGCCCTCAAGGGGTTGCGCGAGCGGTTGGACAGCGAGACCTACGGAGGCGCCGCGCTGCTGGGGCTCAACGGGACGGTGGTCATCGCGCACGGCGACAGCCGCGCCAAGGGCGTCGCCCGCGCCTGCCAGCTCGCGCACGACCTGGCGGGCGGGCGGATCGGCGACCAGATCCGGCGGCGGGTGCACACCCGTCCGCCGAACTGGCTGCACCGGTTCGCGCAGTCCGAGGAGCGCTGACCCACCGCGACGGCGGCGTGCCCGATGGCATCGGCCCGGCCTCCGCCCCCGTCCCGGAACCGGGCGGGGAAGGCGCCGCCGGTCGGTACGCTGGTGTGCATGGCCGACCCGCAGGAAGTACTCTCGCGACGGGTCCAGTCCGCCCTCGGCGCCGCCTTCGGCCCCGAGTTCGCCGACACCGACCCCGTCATCCGCCCGTCCCAGTTCGCCGACTACCAGGCGAACGCCGCGCTCGCGCTCGCCAAGCGACTGGGCCGAAAGCCGCGTGAGGTGTCCGCGGCGATCATGGAGCGCCTGGACGTGGCCGACGTCTGCCGCGACGTCGAGGTCAGCGGGCCGGGCTTCATCAACCTGACCCTGCGCGAGGACTGGATCGCCGACCAGGCCCGCCGGCTCCTCGACGACCCGCGCCTGGGCGTCCCGGCCCAGGAGAGCCAGAACATCCCGCTGGACTACTCCGCGCCCAACGTGGCCAAGGAGATGCACGTCGGGCACCTGCGCACCACCGTGGTCGGCGACGCGCTCGCGCGCACCCTGGAGTTCCTGGGGCACAACGTCATCCGGCAGAACCACATCGGCGACTGGGGCACCCCCTTCGGCATGCTCATCGAGCACCTGCTGGAGGTGGGCGAGGACTCCCCCGAGACGGACCTGCTCACCACCGACCCCAACGCCTTCTACCAGGCGGCGCGCACCAAGTTCGACGCCTCCGGTCCCGGCCCGGACGAGTTCGCCGCGCGCGCCCGGCGCCGCGTGGTCTCCCTCCAGGGCGGCGACGAGGAGACACTGCGCCTGTGGCGCGAGCTCGTCGACCTGTCGAAGGTCTACTTCAACAAGGTCTACACCAGGCTCGGCGTGACCCTCACCGACGACGACCTCGCCGGGGAGAGCACCTACAACGCCATGCTCGCCGACGTGTGCGACGAGCTGGAGTCCAAGGGCATCGCCGAGGTCAGCGACGGCGCCCTGTGCGTCTTCCTGGAGGGCTTCACCGGCCGTGAGAACAAGCCCGTCCCGCTGATCGTGCGCAAGAGCGACGGCGGCTACGGCTACGCCACCACGGACCTGGCCACCGTCCGCTACCGCGTGGACGACCTCAAGGCCGACCGCATCCTGTACGTGGTCGGCGCCCCGCAGTCCATGCACCTCAAGATGGTGTGGGCCACCGCACGCGAGGCCGGATGGCTGCCGGAGGGCGTCGAGACCACGCACGTGCAGATCGGCAACGTGCTCGGCAACGACGGCAAGATCCTGCGCACCCGCAGCGGCGCCCCGGTACGCCTGATGGCGCTGCTGGACGAGGCGGTCGAGCGGGCCGCGGCGGTCGTCGCGCAGAACCGCCCCGACCTGGACGCCGGAAGCCAGGCGGCGATCGCCCGCCAGGTGGGTATCGGCGCGGTGAAGTACGCCGACCTGTCGGTGGCGCACGACACCGAGTACACGTTCGACTTCGAACGGATGCTGGCCCTGACCGGCAACACCGGCCCCTACCTGCAGTACGCGCAGGCCCGGATCCGCTCCATCTTCCGCAAGGGCGGCCTGGACATGTCCGAGGCCAGGGGCGAGATCAGCGTCTCCGAGGACGCCGAGCGCGGCCTGGCGCTCAAGCTGCTGGAGTTCGGCGTCGTGGTGGCGCAGGTCGGCGACCTGCTCCAGCCGCACCGGCTGTCCACGTACCTGTTCGAGCTGGCGCAGTCCCTGACGGCCTTCTACGAGCACTGCCCGGTGCTGACCGCCGGGACACGGGCAGAGCGCGAGTCGCGCCTGGCGCTGGTCTCGGTGGCGTTCCGGGTCCTGGTCCGGGGCCTGGACCTGCTGGGCGTGGAGGCTCCCGAGCACATGTAGCCGCAGAACGGGAGTACGGCACGTTCACCGGAGGCCGGGGCCATTCCGCCCCGGCCTCCTCCCGTGCCCGGCCCCCCTCCCCGCGACCGAGTCGAAGATCTCGTACCCGGCCGCGCCAGAACCTTGGTTTCCGGGCGAACGCCAGACCTAAGGTATGGACGAAAGCCATAAAAATGGACAAAAGGGAGAAACCGTCTATGACATCCACACTCACGGAGGTCGGCCCCGGTCCAGGCACCTGGTACCTGGACCCGCTGCACTCCAGTCTGATCTTCGTCGCCCGCTACCTGCGCTTCGGCCGGGTCGAGGGCACGTTCGGACGGGCCCGGGGCCGGCTCCTCGTCGCCGAGGACCCGGCGGAGTCCAGGGTGGAGGTGATCCTCGACTCGGCGAGCGTCAACACCGGCGTGGAGGCGCGCGACGCCCACCTGCGCTCCGCCGACTTCCTGGACGTGGACCGCCACCCCGAGATCCGCTTCGTGTCCACCGGCACGGAGGCGGGCGGACGCGGCCGGAACGCCTTCCGCCTGCACGGCGGTCTGACCTTCCACGGAACGACCGTGCCCACCGTCCTCGACGCCCAGTGGGTGGGCGAGGCACCCGACTACGCGTCCCCGGAGGACACCTACGGCCACTTCTTCTCCGCCACCGCCCGGATCAGCCTCGCGGACTTCGGCGTGGGCGACGGCGGCCCCCTGCCCTGGGGAGGCCGGATGGTCGGCGACACGATCGACATCGTGCTGGAGGTCCGTGTCCAGGACCGGGACCCCGCGCCGTTCCTCAGGCAGATCGGGCACATGTCCTGATCGGCGGCGGGGCTCAGCCGCCGAGCAGCGCCTCGACCTCGGCCCGGCCGGCCATCGAGGAACTGGCCCCGTGCCGCTGGACCGAGAGCGCGGCAGCCGCCGCGGCGAACCGCATCGCCTCCTCGGGACCACGGCCCTCCGCCCGGGCGACCGCGAACGAGCCGCAGAAGGCGTCGCCCGCCGCCGTGGTGTCCACCGCCTCCACCCTGCGCGCGGGAACGCGCACCACCCCGGCGCCGCGACGGCCGTGGAGCGAACCGTCCTCGCCCAGGGTCAGCAGCACCTCCGGAACCCGCTCCAGCAGCGCCGCCAGCGCCTCACGCGGATCGGTACGGCCGGTGATCGCGGCCGCCTCGTGCTGGTTGGGCACCAGGACGTCCACCGACTCCAGGAGTTCGTCGGGCAGCTCACGTGCGGGAGCCGGGGTCAGGTAGACCGGTACGCCCAGCTCGCGCCCGGTGCGCGCGGCGGAGACCACCGCCCCCATGGGCAGTTCGAGCTGGAGCAGCAGGGCGGCGCCGCCCTCGATGACCGACGCGTCGCCCTGGGCCACGCCGGCGACCTCGCCGTTGGCCCCGGGAACGACGATGATCGAGTTGCCTCCCCCGCCGTCCACGACGATGTGCGCCACACCCGACACCCCGGGCACCGTGCGCAGCCCGGACACGTCGATGCCGCGGTCCACGAGGTTGGCGCGCAGCTCCTCGCCGAAGGCGTCCTCGCCCACCGCGCCGAGGAAGGCCACGTCGGCCCCCGCCCGGGCGGCGGCGACGGCCTGGTTGGCGCCCTTGCCCCCGGGAACCTGCCGGAAGGCCGTCCCGGTGACCGTCTCACCGCTGGCGGGCACCCGGTCGACGTAGGCGACCAGGTCCATGTTCACGCTGCCGAAGACCGCGACGCGCGGCGCCGCGCTCACGGGGCCGCCTGCTTCGGCTTGGACTCGCCGCCGTCACCGTCCAGCCCCACGATGACCGGGGCATGGTCGGAGGCGCCCTTGCCCTTGCGCTCCTCACGGTCGACGCTCGCACCGCTCACGCGGTCCCTGAGCGCCGGGGAGGCGAGCACGAAGTCGATGCGCATGCCCCTGCGCTTGGGGAAGGCCAGGCCCTTGTAGTCCCAGTAGGTGTACACGCCGGGGCCGGGGGTGTGGACGCGCACGACGTCGTCGAACCCCGCGCCGACCAGCTTGTCGAAGGCCGTGCGCTCGGGCTCGGTGACGTGGGTGCTGCCCTCGAAATCGGCCATGTCCCACACGTCGTCGTCCTTGGGGGCGATGTTGAAGTCGCCGGCGTAGGCGAACTGCGCGTCGGGGTCCGCGGCCAGACTGGCGGTGCCCGCCTCGCGCAGCGCCTCCAGCCAGCGCAGCTTGTAGTGGTAGTGGGGGTGGTCGACCTCGCGCCCGTTGGGCACGTACAGGCTCCACACCCGCACACCGGCGCAGACGGCGCCGAGGGCGCGGGCCTCGGCCTCCTCGGGGTCGCCGTAGCCGGGCTGGCCCGGGAAGCCGGTCCGGACGTCCTCCAGACCGACGCGGGAGGCGATCGCGACCCCGTTCCACTGGGACAGGCCGTGGTGGGCCACCTCGTAACCGCGGTCGGTGAAGACCGACTCGGGGAACTGGTGGTCCCGGGCCTTGGTCTCCTGGATGGCGAGGACGTCGACGTCGCTCCGGTCCAGCCAGGCGCCGATCCGCTCGGCCCTGGCCCGGGCACTGTTCACATTCCATGTCGCGATACGCACAGCAAAAGGCTAGGCCATGGCGGCGACAGTACGGTGCCGGCGTCGGTGGCACGAGCAAGCCCCGGTGCGGCCGTCCTCCGCACCGGGGCGTCGCGACTCCCGGCACATGCTCGGTTGTTTCCGTCGCGCCCTGTTGGACGGCCACCCCCCTCCGGAGGTTCGCATCGGGCCAAAGGTTTTTGGCCGCCCTCCGCACGCGGGGGCGGACCACCCACGCGTAGGGGCCGTACCAGCGGGTAGCTACGTGATGCAGACCACACACAACTCCCCCTCGATGAGGTGAGAGCGCGCATGTCAACCGTCGAACCCGACACCAACACCGCTCCCGAGGTCGACGAGCGGCGGGCCCGTGCCGTGGCGGAACAGGCCCGGGAGAGCGAGTGGCACCGGCCCAGCTTCGCCAAGGAGTTGTACCTGGGGCGGTTCCGCCTGGATCTGATCCATCCCCTGACCAGGTCCGGGGAGGACGCGCGGCGCCGGGGCGAGGACTTCCTGGAGTCCCTGCGCACCTTCTGCGGGGGCATCGACTCCCAGCGCATCGAGCGTGAGGAGCGCATCCCCGACGAGGTCGTCAACGGCCTGCGCGAACTGGGCGCCCTCGGCATGAAGATCCCCGTCGAGTACGGCGGGCTCGGGCTCAGCCAGGTCTACTACAACCGTGCCCTGGCACTGGTCGGCTCGGCCTCCCCGGCGATCGGCGCTCTGCTCTCCGCCCACCAGTCCATCGGCGTCCCGCAGCCCGTCTCCATGTTCGGCACCGAGGAGCAGAAACGCAGGTTCCTTCCCCGCTGCGCGCGCGGGGACATCAGCGCGTTCCTGCTCACCGAGCCCGACGTGGGCAGCGATCCGGCACGTCTGCACGCCACCGCCACGCCCGCCGAGGACGGGGACGGGTACGTGCTGGACGGCGTGAAGCTGTGGACCACCAACGGGGTGGTGGCGGACCTGCTCGTGGTCATGGCCAGGGTGCCCGAGAGCCCCGGCCACCGGGGCGGCGTCACCGCGTTCGTCGTCGAGGGCGACTCCCCCGGCATCACCGTGGAACGGCGCAACCGGTTCATGGGCCTGCGCGGTCTGGAGAACGGCCTCACCCGGCTGCACCGGGTACGGGTCCCGGCGGAGAACCGGATCGGCGAGGAGGGGCACGGGCTGCGTATCGCGCTGTCCACCCTCAACACCGGACGGCTCTCCCTGCCCGCCATGTGCGTGGGCGCTGGCAAGTGGGCGACCAAGGTGGCCCGCGAGTGGTCCCGCGAGCGCGTCCAGTGGGGCCGCCCCGTGGGCAGGCACGAGGAGGTCGCCAAGAAGATCTCCTACATCGCCGCCACCACCTACGCGATGGAGGCCATGCTGGACCTGGCCAGCCAGATGGCCGACGACAAGCGCAACGACATCCGCATCGAGGCGGCCATCGCCAAGCTGTGGGCGTCCGAGCACGCGTACACCATCGCCGACGAACTCGTACAGATCCGCGGCGGACGCGGTTTCGAGACCGCCGACTCCCTGGCCGCGCGCGGCGAGCGCGGCGTCCCCGCCGAGCAGCTGCTGCGCGACCTGCGCATCAACCGGATCTTCGAGGGATCCACCGAGATCATGCACCTGCTCATCGCCCGCGAGGCGGTGGACGCGCACCTGTCGGTGGCCGGGGACATCATCGACCCCGAGGCCGACCGAGCCGACAAGGCCAGGGCCCTCGCCAAAGCCAGCGGGTTCTACGCGAAGTGGCTGCCCACCCTGGCCGTCGGCCAGGGGCAGGTGCCGTCGGCGTTCACCGGGTTCGGACCGCTCGCCGCCCACCTGCGGTACGTGGAGCGCACCTGCCGCAGGCTCGCCAGGTCCACGTTCTACGGGATGTCGCGCTGGCAGGGAAGGATGGAGGTCAAACAGGGCTTCCTCGCCCGGATCGTGGACATCGGCGCGGAACTGTTCGCGATGAGCGCGGTGGTCGTGCGCGCCCGTGACGACGTCGGGACCCATCCCGAGCGCGGCAGCGGCCCCCTCGAACTGGCCGACGTGTTCTGCCGCCAGTCGCGGCTGCGGATCGACACCCTCTTCGAGGGACTGTGGTCCAACACCGACACCGTGGACGGCAAGCTGTCCCGGCGCCTGATGGACGACGCCTACACGTGGTTGGAGGAGGGCGTCGTCGACCCCTCCCTGCCCGGACCGCTGATCTCACCGAGCGTTCCCGGACCGTCGAAGGAGGAGAACCAGCACCGGCGCATGGGCTGATCCCGGGGACTCCGGACTGTCGTGTGCGGGGACTACCGTGTCGACATGGCCGAACCGCATCCCCGCCGCGACGCGGACCTCTCCCTCTCCCAGGCACGCCGGATCTCGCTCGCCGCCCAGGGCCTCGATGATCCCCGGCCCGCCGGGAAGCCGACCCTCGCCCACCTGGCACGGGTGGTGCGCCGGGTGGGCGTCCTCCAGATCGACAGCGTGAACGTGCTGGCCCGCAGCCAGTACCTGCCGGTCTTCGCGCGCATGGGCGCCTACGACACCGCCCTGCTGGACCGGGCCGCCACCACCGCGGCCGGTTCCGGCGCCGCCCGGCTGGTGGAGTGCTGGGCGCACGAGGCCAGCCTGGTGCCGCCGTCCACCCGCCAGCTGATGCGCTACCGGATGGAGCAGAACCGCGAGCAGACGCGGGTGGGATGGATGAGCGGCGTCCGGGAGGAGCGGCCCGAGCTGGTCAAGGCGGTGTTCGAGGAGGTGGCCCGGATCGGCCCGGCCAGTGCCCGCGAGGTGGAGTCGGCGCTGGCGCACGACGCGCCGCGCGCCAAGAACCACTGGGGCTGGAACTGGTCCGAGGTCAAGAAGTGCCTGGAGTACCTGTTCTGGATCGGTGACCTGACCTCCAACGGCCGCAACACCCGGTTCGAGAGGCTCTACGACCTGCCCGAACGGGTGCTGCCTCCCGAGGTGCGCGCCGCACCGCGGACCACGCCGCGGGAGGCGCACCGGGAGCTGGTGTCGATCGCCGCCCGCGCCCACGGGGTGGCCACCGAGGCGTGCCTGCGCGACTACTTCCGCCTGAGGCCCGCCGAGTCCCGGGCGGCCGTCGCCGACCTGGTGGACGCCGGTGAGCTGGTACCGGTGCGGGTACGGGGCTGGGAGCGCACCGCCTACCTGCACCGGGAGGCCAGGGTTCCGCGGAGGGTGTCCGCGCGTGCGCTGCTGAGCCCGTTCGACTCGCTGGTGTGGACGCGCGGTCGCACGGAGGAGCTGTTCGGGTTCCGCTACCGGCTGGAGATCTACGTGCCCGCCGCCAAACGGGTGCACGGCTACTACGTGCTGCCCTTCCTGCTGGGCGAGGACCTGGTGGCGCGGGTGGACCTCAAGGCGGACCGGAGGTCGGGGACCCTGCTGGCGCAGCGGATCACCCTGGAGGAGGACGCTCCCGCCGAGACCGTGCCCGAGCTCATCGGGCAGTTGGAGGAGACGGCCGCCTGGCTGGGCCTGTCGAACGGCGTCGGCGGCCCGGCGCTGGCCTCCACCCCCTGAGCCTCGTCGTTCTCCAGGCCGGGGCCGGTCGCGGCGCTCAGGACCAGGCTCGGGTGTTCGTCCGTGCTGACGCCCCGGCGTTCAGCAGCGCGCTTCACACGTCGGACGAGTTCGTCTTCCGCTCTCCACGTCACCTGGCTCGTAGGGAGGTGCTGTGTGCATGCACGCAAGAGGGAATCCTGCATGCAAGCACACAGCCATGGAGGGAGACCGTCGTCAGACGCGTTCGATGATGGTGGTGTTGGCCTGGCCGCCGCCCTCGCACATGGTCTGGAGGCCGTAGCGGCCGCCGGTGCGGTGCAGCTCGTTGACCAGCTTGGTCATGAGCACGGTGCCGGTGGCGCCCAGCGGGTGGCCGAGGGCGATGGCGCCGCCGTTGGGGTTGACCTTGGCGGGGTCGGCGCCCATCTCCTGGATCCAGGACATCGGCACCGGGGCGAACGCCTCGTTGATCTCGGTGACGTCGATGTCGTCGATGCCCAGACCGGCCTTCTCCAGCGCGATCCTCGTCGCGGGGATGGGGGCGGTGAGCATGTACACCGGGTCGTCGCCGACCAGCGACAGCTGGACGATCCGGGCCAGCGGGGTCAGGCCGTGCTGCTTGACGGCGCTCTCGGAGGCGAGGAGCACCGCGCTCGCACCGATCGAGATCTGGCTGGCCACGGCCGCGGTGAGCTCCCAGTCCTCGCGCAGCGGCTTCAGGCCCGCCATCTTCTCCAGGGTGGTGTCGGGGCGCACGCCCTCGTCGCGCTCCACCCCGGCCAGGGGGGCGACCTGGTCGTCGAAGTAACCCGCCTCCAGGGCCCTGCCGGCGCGCTGGTGGCTCTCCAGCGCGAACTCCTCCATCTGCTCGCGCTTGAAGCCCCACTTCTCGCACATGAGCTGGGCGCCGCGGAACTGGGAGATCTCCTGGAGCCCGTAGCGCTCGACCCACCCGTCGCCGTACAGGCCGAGGCCGTTGTCGATGGCGTACTGGACGTTGGCTCCCATGGGGACCATGCCCATGTTCTCCACGCCGGAGGCCACGACCAGGTCCTGGGTGCCGGACATGACGCCCTGGGCGGCGAAGTGCACGGCCTGCTGGGAGGACCCGCACTGGCGGTCGATGGTGACGCCGGGGACGGATTCGGGGAGGCCCGCGGAGAGCCAGGCGGTGCGGGCGAGGTCGAGCGCCTGCGGCCCGGCCTGGCTGACGCAGCCCATGATGACGTCCTCGACCGCGGCCGGGTCGACGTCGGTGCGGGTGACGAGCTCCTTGAGCACGTGCGCTCCCAGGTCCGCCGGGTGCACGGCGGCCAGGGCGCCCTTCCTGCCGCCGACGGGGGTGCGTACTGCGCCGACGATGTATGCCTCGGCCACGGGATCCTCCAAGGGCTGGATGACGGTTACAAACCGAACTGTATTCGGTTTACTGGATCCGGCAAGACCCCGGCCCCTGGGAACCCGGATCCGTGCTGGTCGTCCACGGGTCCGCGGCCCCCGTGGCGGTGGACCGCCCGGGGCGAACCTGAGTGAAGAAGCTGGGAAGGGGGCTCCGCGCCCCTCCCCTCGGGCCGCCCTCACGCCCGGTGGGCCCCGTCGTCCAGGCGCGCGGCGTCGCCCTCGTCGCCCAGGATGTCGGTGGTGATCCGCTCCAGGGCGGCCACCACCTCGGGGTGTTCCTCGGGCCCGTAGTCGGCCAGCAGCGAGCGCAGCGCGGTGCGCTGGGCCTCGAACACCGCCCGGGCGGCCTCCGCGCCGCGCCGGTTCAGCGTCCAGGGCTCCCCCTCCCCGGCCAGGTAGCCCGCTTCGAGGAGCTCCTGGTGCACCGGTTCCCAGTAGTCCTCGGACAGCCCGGACATCTCCACCAGCTCCGCGCACGCCAGCGGCCCGGTCACGCCCAGGTGGCTGAGCACCCAGCACGCGCGGGGCGAGATCTCCAGGCCCGCCGCCTCGCGCAGGCGCCCGTACATCTCGTCGGCGCCCTCCTGGCCGCAGGCCCGGAACACCTCCTTCTCCACGTGCGCGATGGCGCTGCGGCTCCCGGCGGCCACGGGCGGGATGGACTCGTCCAGGTCCGGGGAGTCGATGGTGGTGCGCAGCGGGACCTGCCGCAGGAACAGCGCCAGCACGAACCCGGCCAGGGCGACCGGCACCGCCCCCAGGAACACGGTGTCCACGGCGTCCGCGTAGGCCTGGAGGAACGACGCCTGCGCCGCCGGGGGCAGCTGGTCCAGGCTGCGCGTGTCGCTCTCCAGGGCCGACGGGTCCATCCCGGGCGGCAGCTGGATCTGTTCGGCCCGGGCGGCCAGGTTGGCGGACAGCTGCCCGGAGAAGATCGCGCCGAACACCGCCGTGCCGAACGACCCTCCGATGGACCGGAAGAACGTCGCCGACGATGTGGCCACCCCCAGATCGGCGTAGCTGGCGGCGTTCTGCACCACCACGACCACCACCTGCATCACCAGGCCCAGGCCCACGCCGAGGACGAAGAAGTACAGCCCCATCTCCACCTGCGAGCTCTGCGGCCCCATGCGGGAGAGCAGGAACAGGCCCAGGGAGGTCACCGCCATCCCCACCACCGGATAGACCTTGTAGTGGCCGGTGCGGGTGACCAGGCGCCCGCTGGTGATCGAGGTCAGGAACAGGCCCAGCACCATCGGCAGCAGGTGCAGCCCCGAGGCCGTGGGCGACATGCCGTGCACGACCTGCAGGAACAGCGGCAGGAACGCCATCGACCCCATCATCGCGAAACCCACGCAGAGCCCGATCGCCATGGCCACCACGATGGTCGGGTTCCGGAAGAGGCTCAGCGGCATGACGGGCTCCGGGGCCCGCCGCGCGGACAGCCACCAGCCCGTGCCGAACACCGCGGACCCGACGATCAGACCGATGATCTGCGGCGACGCCCACGGGTAGACGCTGCCGCCCCACGAGGCGACCAGGGTCAGGCAGACCGCCGTGGCGGCCAGCAGCACGATCCCGGAGTAGTCGATGCTCTGTCGGCCGACGGGCCGGTGGCGCGGCAGCACCGCGAGCACCGTCGCGAAGGCCGCCACCCCCAGCGGGAGGTTGACGTAGAACACCCACCGCCAGGACAGGTGGTCGACGAACAGTCCGCCGAGCAGCGGCCCGGCCACGCTGGAGATCCCGAACACCGCGCCGAACAGTCCCTGGTACTTGCCGCGCTCCCGGGGCGAGACCACGTCGCCGATGATGGCGGAGGCGAGCACCATGAGCCCTCCGCCGCCGACGCCCTGGACCCCGCGGAAGAGGATGAGCTGGAGCATGTCCTGGGCGGTCCCGCACAGGGCCGAGCCGAACAGGAAGACGGCGATGCAGGTGAGGAAGAGCTGTTTGCGGCCGAACTGGTCGCCGAGCTTGCCCCACAGCGGTGTGACGGCGGTGACCGCGAGCAGGTAGGCGGTGATCACCCACGACAGGTGGTTGAGCCCGCCGAGGTCGGACACGATCGTCGGCAGCGCGGTGGACACGATCGTCTGGTCCAGGGCCGCCAACAGCACGGTGAGCATCAGCGCGGCCATGACGACCGCGATCCTGCTGCCCCGGTGCTCCCTGCGCTCCCGGTGCTCGGGCCCCTGCCGGACCATCGCCCTCCCTCCCAAGCGGGCCGTCCTACGACTCCTCCACCCGTGCTACCCGATCGCGCCCCGCCGCCACCCTAGGAAGGTCCCGCGGCCGCGCACGCCGGGAACCGCCGGGCGGGATTCCACGGGCACGGGAACTTTGCCCGGGCTTGGACCGCCCCCTTCAAACCCGAATATGATTCGGTTACTGTGGCGGCACCCAGTGATCACCGACACTCCGGAGCAGAGCATGAAGCGGGAACTCTTCGACGCCGACCACGACCTCTTCCGCGAATCGGTGGCCGAGTTCCTCAAGCGCGAGGTCGTCCCCTTCCACGACCGGTGGGAGAAGGACGGGATCGTGCCCCGCGAGGTCTGGGCCAAGGCGGGCGAGGTGGGCCTGCTCGGCCACGGCGTGCCCGAGGAGTACGGCGGCACCGGACTGCACGACTACCGCTACAACACCATCGTCAACGAGGAGGTCTGCCGCGCCCACGCCAGCGGTCTCGGCATCACCCTCCAGAACGACGTCATGGCCCCCTACATGGTCGGACTGACCGACGACGAGCAGAAGAAGCGCTGGCTTCCGGGGTTCGCCGGCGGCGAGCTGATCACGGCCATCGCCATGACCGAGCCCGGAGCGGGCAGCGACCTCCAGGGCATCACCACCTCGGCGGTGCGCGACGGCGACGGGTACGTCCTCAACGGTTCCAAGACCTTCATCACCAACGGCATCAACGCCGACCTGGTGATCGTGGTCGCCCGGACCGGCCCCGACGCGGGCGCGCGGGGCCTCTCCCTGATCGCGGTCGAGCGCGGCACCCCCGGCTTCGAGCGGGGCCGCAACCTCGACAAGGTCGGAATGAAGGCTCAGGACACCGCCGAACTGTTCTTCGACGACGTGCGCGTTCCGGCGGCCAACCTCATCGGCCAGGAGGGCGGCGGGTTCGTCCACCTGATGGAGAACCTGCCGCAGGAGCGGCTGTCCATCGCCACCTGCGCGGTGGCCTCCGCCGACTCCATGCTCCAGCACACCATCGGGTACTGCCGGGAGCGCACCGCCTTCGGCCGTCCGATTGGGCGCTTCCAGAACACCCGTTTTGTCCTGGCCGAGTTGGCCACCGAGGTGGACATCGCCCGTACCTACGTGGATCGCGGCATCGACCTGCTCAACCGGGGTGAGCTCACCATCGAGGACGCCGCCATGGCCAAGTGGTGGACCACCGAGCTGTGCAACAAGGTGATGGACCGTTGCCTACAGCTTCACGGCGGGTACGGGTACATGATGGAATACCCCGTGGCACGGGCCTGGCAGGACTCCCGCATCCAGACGATCTACGGCGGTACCACCGAGATCATGAAGGAGATCGTGGGGCGCGGTCTGGGACTGTGACCGCTGGAACCCCCGTTCTGGAAGGATCGGAGCTGTCATGAGCGGTGCGTGGGACGGCCTCATCGTCATGGGCCTGCTGGCCGTGCTGCTCGTGATCGGCGTGCGCAAGCTCCGCCCCAGAGTCCACATCCCGTGGACGACCGGCGGGATCGTGGTCTTCTTCGTCTTCGTGTGCCTGCTGCTGTGGGCCTGGTCCTGGCGCTAGGGACTGCTTTCCGCGTCGTTCCGGGCCCGCGTCCGCCAGGCCGCCCGCCGGCCCGAAAGCCTCCCAAGGAACACCCGCAGGCGGCCGAGAGGTCCCCCGCCCCGCCTCCTGCGCCGTGATCCCGTACTTGTGGCGCGGCGCGACGTTCGAGCCGCGCCACAAGTACGGGGCGTCCGCGGTGGGGCCTCCGGCACGGCCGGGCGGGCCTTCACCCGTGCGGGCTCCGAGGAGCCCGCACGGGGTCACTCCTCGTCGTCCTTCTCGGCTTCCTCGACCCCGTCGTCGTGCATGGGCATCTCGAACCAGACCGCCTTGCCGTCCGGGGTCGGGCGCGACCCCCACCGGCTGGCCAGCTGCTCGACCAGGTACAGGCCCCGGCCGCCCTCGTCGTCCGCGGCGGCACTGCGGATCCGGGGCAGCCGCAGGTCGTTGTCGAAGACCTCCACCCACACCGCGGACGCCCCGCGCCGCAACCGGAGAAGGAACTCCTTCTCCTCGCTCTCGGCGGGCTCGTCGCCGCCCTCCGTCGCCGCCTCCAGCAGGTCCGTCCAGTCCTCGTCGAACTCGTCGGCGGCCCCTCCGGAGCCGGACGGGCTCTCCGAGTCCAGCACCCCGAAGCCGGTGAACTCGCGGTGCACCGGGTGCGGGGTGGCGTGGATGACGACGTTGGTGACGATCTCCGAGACCAGCAGGCAGGCCAGCTCGGCCTGGTCGCGGTCCATCCCCCACTCCTTGAAGGTGTTGGCCGCGAGGTGGCGGGCCTCTCCCACGGTGGAGGCCTCCGAGCGGAACCAGCCCTCGCACAGCGCGAGCGCCTCGGAGTGGGTGCGCACGACCAGCAGCGCGGTGTCGTCGTCCAGCTCGCCCGGAACGCTGTACACGGCCGCCTCGGCGATCTGGTCCACGTCCTTGTCGGCGACCTCGGCGACCCGCTCGGCCAGCCGTTCCAGCGCCCGTTCGGGATCGGGGCTGCCGCCCACCGGCCGCCGGTCCACGAGACCGTCGGTGTACAGCACCAGAGTGGCGCCGGTGGGCAGGCTCAGGTCGGCCTGGTGGTAGACCAGGTCCTCGCCAGAGCCGCCCTTGGCGCGCACGCCCAGCACCCGGTCGGTGACCTCCAGGTCGAGCTTCTCCACCGACTCGGAGGTGACCAGCAGCGGCGGGGCGTGTCCGGCGTTGGCGTAGGACAGCTCACGCGACCAGGCGTCGTAGACCATGTAGAGGCAGCTGACGCTGGGAATCCAGGTGTCGCCGTCCGCGTCCTCCTGGCCGAGCTGACGGACCCACTCGTCGAGTTCGCGCAGGATGTCGGCGGGTTCGCGGTCGGCCAGGGCGAAGGCGCGCAGCGCGGCGCGCAGCTGCCCCATGACGGCGGCGGCGTGCGGCCCCCTGCCCTCGACGTCGCCGATGACCAGGCCGACGCGTCCGGCCGAGAGCGGGATGGCGTCGTAGAAGTCGCCGCCCACCTGGGTCTGGACACCGTGCCCGTGCGCCTGCAGCGGGCCGGCGGGCAGGTAGCGGTGGGCGATGGTCAGCCCGTCCAGGGAGGGCAGCTTGCTGGGCAGCAGGCTGCGCTGGAAGGCGAGCGCGGTGCTGCGCTCCTCCTCGAACAGGCGGGCGTTGTCGATGGCCAGGGCCACCCGGGAGGCGATGGCGCCGACGAGGTCGCGGTCGAAGCCGCCGTAGGTGCTCTTCTGCCGCGGGGAGAGCCCCGAGAGTGCCAGGGTGAGCACCCCGAGCACCTCGCCGCGGGCCCGTAGCGGGGCGGCGATGGCGGAGGTGACGCCGACCTGGCGGGAGACCTGGTCGGAGCGGGTGCTGGGCGAGTTCTCGAACAGGTACTCGCTGCTGACCACCGTCTCCAGCCGGCGCAGCGCCTGGGTGACGAAGTGGCGCTCCGGGTAGCGGACCTCCTCCCCGGCGTCGAACCAGGTCCGCGGCGGGGGCGTCCACCCCTCGGCGTGCACCGACACCTGCCTGACCAGGCGGTCGTGGTCGTAGAGGTCGATGAAGCAGTGGTCGGCGAACTGCGGGACGAGGATGCCCGCCACGCCCCTGACCGTGGAGTCGAACTCCAGCGAGCTGGCCAGGCGGCTGCCGATGCGCTCCAGCAGTCCGTACTGCTCCTCCACCCGGCCGCTGCGCAGTGCCTCGCGGGCGATGAGGGTGATGCCGTCGACCTCGCCGGACTCGGCGCGCATGGGCACGGCCTGGGCGCGCACGTGGATCCACGTGGAGTCGCCCCTGAGCACGGCGAAGGTGCCCTCCCACGGCTCGCCGCGCAGGACCCGGCGGGCCAGCTGGGAGGCGTGTTCGCGGTCCGACTCGTGGATACCGATGTCGAGCAGGGAGAGGCCGACGTAGTCGCGACCGTCCACGAAGCCGAAGAGCTCGCGCGCGAAGGGGTTCCAGTAGCGCAGCAGGCTGAAGCGGTCGATGACGACGATGGCGATCTGCGCCTGGTCCACCACGGCGGCCGTGGCGAGCGCGTCGCTCTCCCGGAAGGGCTCACCCCACCGTGTCATCTAGCCGCCACCTCGCCGTCATGAGCTGCACACATGCCCGCTCCGGGTACCCCGAACGACCGCACCTTGGGGCGAGCGTAGCAACACCGTCAACGTTCCCGCAGCGCAATGTGACAATCCTGATGAGCAACCAATCAACGTGTCCGTACGGTTCACGGCTTGGCGACGAAGATGTGTCCGGCGACCAGTGCCGGGAGTTCGGTCCCCCCGGATTCCCCGTCGATCACGCGAACCCCGTCGTCAGAGGCACGCAACACCACTTCCTGCCCCGGTTGTACCCCGCATTCGCGCAAGGTGAGCATGATGTCGGCGTCCGACTGGATCTGCTCACTGATGCGGCGCACGGTGGCGGTGATCTCGCTGTTCCCCGCGACGTCGATCATCGGGACGATGGAGTCGTCGGTGAAGGGTTCGGGGGAGTAGTCCTCCAGACCCAGCTCGTCCAGGCCCGGGATCGGGTTGCCGTGCGGGCACACCGAGGGGGCGTTGAGCAGCGTCACCAGCCGCTCCTCCACCGCCTCGGAGATCACGTGCTCCCAGCGGCAGGCCTCGATGTGCACGTCCTCCCAGGGGAGACCGATGACGTCCACGAGCAGGCGCTCGGCGAGTCGGTGCTTGCGCATGACGTGAGTGGCCAGGCGCCGTCCCTCGGCGGTCATGACGAGGTGTCTGTCGTTCTCGACCCGCAGCAGACCGTCACGCTCCATGCGGGCCACGGTCTGGCTCACCGTGGGACCGCTCTGGTGCAGACGCTCGGCGATACGGGCCCGAAGCGGAACGATCCCCTCCTCTTCGAGCTCGAAAACCGTACGGAGGTACATCTCCGTGGTGTCGATCAGCCCGTGTGCGGTCAAGTCTCCCCTCCCAAGGCTCTGTGCCCGACGCGCGGTCGCGGCGGGCACGGCGGGTCTCTCTCAACACAGGCCGGGGCGACGTCATTCCCAGGGGCCGGATGGGGACCGGGGCGTCCGCAGGACCGCGGGAGCGACCACCGATACGGCAAGCATATCGCGACACGAGGAACCCGCATTTCCGTACTGTCTCACAACGCGGACACACTCTCCCGACCGCGCGGGACCCCCGCCCCCGAACGGGGTCCTCCCGGCGCGGGACGGATGCTCCGCGTGCCTACGCACGGTCCTTCCCGGAGAAGCCCTTCCCGAACTCGCGTACGAGGCGGCGAAGATCACCCGGGGAAGCGGTGCGGAGGGGACGCGTCACCGGTCGGCCGTTCGGGGGCCTTCCGCGGTGGTCGGCGGAGCACGGGGCGGGAACCCTCCTCAGGGCATGAGGCGGTCGATCTCCCAGGTGCCGTCCTCACCCCGGAGGTAGCGGAACCGGTCGTGCATGCGGTCGGCACCGCCCTGCCAGAACTCCACCTCGCCGGGCACCAGCCGGAACCCGCCCCAGTAGGCGGGCCGGGGGATCTCCTCCCCGGCGGACCACACCGTGTCGAACTCCCGGTAGAGCCGGTCGAGTTCGACGCGGTCGACCACCGGACGCGACTGGCGCTCGCTGGCCCAGGCCCCCAGCTGCGATCCGCGCGGGCGCGAGGCGAAGTAGCGGTCGTTCTCCTCGTCACTGAGCCGTTCCACCCTCCCGGCCACCAGGACCTGCCGCCGGATGGCGTGCCAGGGGAAGACGACGCCGGCCCGGGGGTCGGTCTCCAGGGCCCGTCCCTTGCGCGAGGTGTAGTTGGTGAAGAAGCGCAGGCCGGTGCTGTCGTAGCCCTTCATCAGCACGGTGCGGGCGCGGGGCATGCCCGAGGGCTCGACGGAGGCCAGCACCATGGCGTTGGGCTCGGCGAGCCCGGACCCGTAGGCCTCCTCGAACCACAGGTGGAACTGCGTCATGGGGTGGTCTGCGAGGGAGGAGCGCGTCAGGGGCTCACCCGTGTACGGTTTGCGCAGCTCGGCGGGGTCTCTGTGGTCCACACGGGGCATCCTCTCGCGCCGGGTGTCCCACGCGCCACCCGGTCCGGAGCCACGTGGTCCCGTCTCCGAACAATCGCGGCCCTGACCGGCGGTGTCGCCACCGCCACCACTACCCTGGGACCGTGACCGACGAGATTCAGATCCCCGCGAACCTGCTGCCCTCCGACGGCCGTTTCGGCAGCGGCCCGTCCAAAGTCCGCCCCGCGCAACTCGACGCCCTGGCCTCCTCCGGTTCCCGTTACATGGGCACCTCCCACCGGCAGAAGCCGGTCAAGTCCCTGGTCTCCCGGGTGCGCGCCGGCGTGAGCGAGCTGTTCTCCCTGCCCGACGGGTACGAGGTGGTCCTCGGCAACGGCGGGACCACCGCCTTCTGGGACATCGCGGCGCACGGCCTGCTGCGCGCCAAGTCCCAGCACCTGTCCTTCGGCGAGTTCTCCGGCAAGTTCGCGAAGGTCGCCCAGGGCGCCCCGTGGCTGGAGGAGCCCACCGTCATCAGCACCGACCCCGGCAGCCACGGCGAGGCCGTCGCCGAGGCCGGTGTGGACGTGTACGCCCTCACCCACAACGAGACGTCCACCGGTGTGGCCGCGCCCATCAGGCGGGTGGCGGGCGCCGACGACGACGCGCTCGTCCTCGTGGACGCCACCAGTGGCGCGGGCGGCCTGCCCGTCGACATCGCCGAGACCGACGTCTACTACTTCGCGCCGCAGAAGAGCTTCGCCTCCGACGGCGGGCTGTGGCTGGCCGTCATGTCGCCCCGGGCCCTGGCCCGCGTGGAGGAGATCGCCGCGAGCGGCCGGTACGTCCCGGAGTTCCTCTCGCTGACCACGGCGGTCGCCAACTCCCGCAAGGACCAGACCTACAACACCCCGGCCGTGGCCACGCTGCTGCTGCTCGCCGAGCAGCTGGAGTGGATGAACGGCCGGGGCGGCCTGGAGTGGACGGTGGCGCGCACCGCCGAGTCCTCCTCGGTCCTCTACGGCTGGGCGGAGAAGTCCCCGGTCGCGACGCCGTTCGTCACCGACCCCGCCAAGCGCTCCCAGGTGGTCGGCACCATCGACTTCAGCGACGACGTCGACGCCGCCGCGGTCGCGAAGGTGCTGCGCGCCAACGGCGTGGCCGACACCGAGCCCTACCGCAAGCTGGGCCGCAACCAGCTGCGCGTGGCCATGTTCCCGGCGGTCGAGCCGGACGACGTGAGGGCGCTCACCGAGTGCGTGGACCACGTGCTCACCAAGCTGTCCTGAGCCCTGAGCGCCGCGTTGCACAATGGTGGCCGACCCGGATCCGGGTCGGCCTCCCCCTTTTCCCGGCTTCTCGCTTACCAGGACGGTTCGGCTGTGCGCAGGAACAAGAAGGAATCATCCCCCATCAAGATCATCTCGCACCGCGGCGCGCCGGGGCACCGGCCCGAGCACACCCTGGCCTCCTACGAGCTGGGGGCCAGGCACGGCGGCGACTTCATCGAGGTGGACCTGGTCGCGACCAGGGACGGGAGGCTGGTCTGCCGCCACGAACAGGAGATCGGCGGGACCACGGACGTGGCCGAGCACCCCGAGTTCGCCGACCGGCGCACCACCCGGACCGTCGACGGGCGCGAGGTGACCGGGTTCTTCGCCCAGGACTTCACCCTGGAGGAGATCCGCACGCTGCGCGCGGTGGAGCGCCTCCAGGAGATCCGTCCCGACAACGCGGCGATGGACGGGACCTACGGGATCCCGACCCTGGACGAGGTCATCGAGCTGGCGTTCTCGCTCACCGGGGAGCTGGGCCGGCCGATCGGGATCTACCCCGAGACCAAGCACCCCGCCTACCACGTGGAGCAGGGGCTGGAACTGGAGCCGGGCCTCATCAGCACCCTGCGTGAGGCCGGGCTGACCGGGCCGGAGCCGAGGGTGCCGGTCTTCCTCCAGTCCTTCGAGGCTGAGAGCCTGCGCAAGCTCGCCGGGACGGAGCTGCCGCTGGTGTACCTGATGGGCACCGAGGACCGCTGGCTGCACCACACCACCCCGGACGGCCTGGCGGAGGTGGCGTCCTTCGCGCAGGCGATCGGCCCGCACAAGAGCCTGGTCGTCCCCACCGACGAGGACGGCTCGCTGGGCGAGCCGACCGGCCTGGTGGAGAACGCGCACGAGGCCGGACTCCTGGTGCACCCGTACACGTTCCGCAGCGAGAACCACTTCCTGCCCGCCGACCTGCGCTCGGACCGCGGCCCCAAGGACTACGGGGGCTTCGCCGCCGAGTACGAGGCGTTCTTCGAGGCCGGTGTGGACGGCGTGTTCACCGACTTCTCCCGGCACGCGTTCCTGGCGCGCGAGTACTTCCTGGACCCGCAGCCCGTGGACTAGGACGTCACTGCACGTCGAACTCGTTGCCCTCGGGGTCGCGCATGGTGACGTGCGAGGACCCGTGCTCCTCCACGGTCCGGACGACGGAGGCGCCCAGCCCCTCCAGCCGCCGCACGGCCCCGTCACGGCTCTCGGGGCCCACCCGCAGGTCGATGTGCAGGCGGTTCTTCACGCTCTTGGGCTCTGGCACGGTCTTGAAGAGCACGCGCCTTCCCATGCCGGCGCCGGTGAAGTCGTCCACGGGGTCGTCGGGGTGACGGATCGCGGCGGCCTGGATCCACGCCTTGCGCCCGTCCACCTCGGTGTAGTCCTCCTCCCCCGCCATCCCGGCGGCGACCGCGTGCTCGACGATCCCGCTGTTGTCCTCGGGCTCGTACTCCAGCGCAGCGGCCCAGAAGCGGGCGAGGGGGATGGGTTCGGCGCAGTCCACGACGAGCTGCCACTCCACGGCCATCGCTGGCCTCCTCCCGGTTCGCGCGGACCCGCCTGCTGCGGCCCCGCCTGTGATTCCAGTTATACTGGTTACATGACGCGGAACACAACCGGCCTGCCGATGAATCCCCGGTCCGGGCATCCCTACGTCTTCGACCCGGGCGCGCTGTCCCTGGAACTACTGGTCACGGGCGGACCCGGCGCGTACGCGGTCCACGAGAGCCTCCACGAGCCGCGCGACCTCGCCGACTGGCTCGCGCTGTTCCGCCTGCGCCTGGATCCGGAACTGGTCGCCGTGTCCGAGACGGAGCTCACCGCCGCCCGGACGCTGCGCGACGCGCTCTGGCGCGTGGTCCTGGCCCACCTGGACGGTCGCCCCCTGCCGCCGGATGACGTCGCCGGGGTCAACCGGGCCGCCGCACGGGCGCCGCTGGCACCGGAGATGAGCCCGGAGGGGGAACGCGCCTGGTCGCTGCCCGCGGACGCCACCGCGGCGCTGTCCACCATCGCCCGCGACGCGGTCGACCTGTTCACCGGCCCCCTGGCGGACCGGATCCGCGAGTGCGGTTCGCGCGACTGCCGGCTGGTCTTCGTGGACACCTCGCGGCCCGGCCGGCGCCGCTGGTGCTCCATGGAACGCTGCGGCAACCGCCAGAAGGTCCGGGCACTGCGCGCCCGCAGGGAGACGGAGGACCCGTCGTGACAGCGCGCCTCAGCCCCGGCGGGCCAGCAGGACGATGCCGGTGATGAGCAGCGCGGCCACCGCGGCCCCGCCCACGATGAACGGCAGCGCGCTCCTGGCCTCCGGTCCGGCCGTGCCGCCCTCCTCCTCGGCGGGCGGCTCCTCCCCGGCGGCCTCCTCGGCGGCCTCCTCGACCAGGTACCGCTCCTCCAGCGGAATCCGCCAGACCGACGCGTTCAGCCCCTCGGTCCCGGCCATGAGCGCGGTTCCGTCGGGGGTGAAGGCGATGGACTCGCCCTGGTCGGACTCGGGCAGGTCGAAGGAGCCGATCGCGGAGCCGGGCACGCCCTCGGTGGAGTCGTAGACCGTGACGCCCCAGTAGGTGCGGATCGCGTAGCGGGCGCCGTCCGGGCCGAAGGCGGCGTCGGTGGCGAACAGCGGCACCGAGTCGATCCGCTCCAGCACGTGCTCGGCCCCGGGTTCCAGGGTCTCGGGCGCCGCGTACAGACCGCCGGAGAACTCCTTGGACGCCACGTACAGCCGCCCGTCACGGGGGTCGACCATCATCGACTCCGCGTCGCGCCCGCCGTCCTCGTAGGTGAGGGTGAACACCTCGGGGTCGATCAGCACGTCGGTGAGCGCCTCGGGTTCGGCGAACCGGTACACCCTCACGTCGGGCCAGCCGCCGCCGAAGTTGTCGCCGATGTCGCCCACGAGGACCGACGGCGTCCCGTCGGGGCCCTCCGTGACGGAGACCGCCTCCCAGTCGCGCCGTTCCAGGCCGAGGGTGACGGTGGCGAGCGTGCGCCCCTCCCCGTCGACCGCGTACACCTCGCTGAGGTGGTCCCCGCTGTCGTTGTGCGTCCACCACACGCCCTCGTGGCGCAGGGACGGAGCGATCCCGCTGGACTCGGAGATGCGGGGGTCACCGAACTCGAACGCGATCTCCGATCCCTCGGGGCCCTCTCCTCCACGGGGGTGGTCGATACCGTCCGACACGGGTTCGCTCGGTTCCTCGGGAAAGGCGGGGACCGGGAGGGCCGCGTAGAGCACGGCTGCGGCAAGAACGAGCGGAGTTCTCATGACCGACATCCTGCCAGGGAACCGTTCGGATGGCTTGCACCCGGGTGGTAACGGGCACATGGGGCTTACGGAGCGCCGTAAGGAGGGCCCTCATGAGGATCGTCGCCTGTCTGAACGGGGACCGCCGTCCCGGAGCGCACCCCGCCCTGCCCGTGTCCGCGGACCAGGTGGTGGCGGACGCCCACGCGGCGGTGGCCGCGGGCGCGACCGAGATCCACCTGCATCCGCGCGACCCCGGCGGTGCCGAGTCGCTGGAGCCTCAGGTGGTCGCCCCGCTGATGGAACGGCTGCGCGCCGAGGGGCCGCGGGTACCGGTGTCGTTGACCACGTCGCTGTCGGCGGAGTCCGACCCCTGGCGGCGCTACGACCTGGTGCAGCGGTGGGCGGCCTCGGCGCTGCCTGACTCGGTGACGCTGAACCTGCACGAGGCCGGGTCGGTGGACCTGGCACACCTGTTGGAGGACCGCCGGATCGGGGTGGAGGCCGGGGTGTGGACGGTGGAGTCCGCGCGCATCCTCGTCGCCACCGGGCTGGAGGTCGCCGCGGTGCTGGTGGAGCCCACACAGGTCGCGGTGGAGGACGCCAGGCGCAACGCGGACGCGATCCTGTCCCTGCTGGACCGGGCGGAGGTGGACCGGCCTCGGCTGATGCACGGGGCCGACGCCACGGCCTGGCCGGTCCTGGAGTCGGCGGTCTCCGCGGGCTACGACATCAGGATGGGGCTGGAGGACACCATGCGGCTGCCCGACGGCGAGGAGGCACACGACAACGCGGCGCTGGTCGCGCACGCGGTGAGCCTGGCCTCCGCCTCCGCCTGAGCGGCGGGCTCAGCCGAGCAGGGCGCCGAGGATCACGATGAGCATGATGGAGCCCAACACCACGGGCAGCAGCCAGCGCTGCTTGCGGTTGCTGGTGAGCATGCTCATGACGTGCTCCGCTCCGGAGATGGGGTGGAATCCGTTCCCCAGCCTAATGCCCAGGTCCGGACGGTTCGGTAGCGGTCCTCCTTCCCGGCACGGCTCTCCACCAGGCGCACCTCGTGCGCCCTCCACATGCGGCTGCGCAGGGGCCCGAGGGCGCGGACGGTGTCGGTGAGGTCGCGTGCTGGGCGGCTGCGGGCGACCGTGATGTGCGGCACGTAGGGGCGTTGCTCCACGGGGACACCGGTCCCCGCCGCGGCGGCGCGCAGTCCGTCGGCGAGGGCTCCCAGGGCCTCGGTGTCGCCGTCGAGCCCGGCCCAGAGCACGGAGGAGCGGCCGCCGCCGGGCGGGAAGGTGCCCCAGCCGTGCGCGGCGAGGCAGAGGGGCCGGTGGGCGCGGACCTCGCCGCCGAGCGCGTCGGTGAGCGCGGGAAGGCGCTCCTCGTCCACCTCGCCGAGGAAGACCAGGGTGAGGTGCCAGTCCCGGGGCCCGCTCCACCGCAGGCCGGGGTCGTGGCGCCGCCCCCGGTCGACGGCCTCGCGCAGCGCGTCCACCACGTCGGCCGGCGGATCCAGGGCGGCGAACAGCCTCATGTCCCCATCCTGCTCCGCGCGGACCGGGGCGGACCACCCCTGTTCCCCGGGGAGTCCGAGGCGTGGCACGGCCCGTCGTCGTCCCGGGTGAGCCCGACCCGGGCCGAGCCGTCCGCGCGGCGCTCCACGCGGACATCCTCGTACTCCGGTCCGGGTTCGGGTTCGGGAGCCTCCTCGCGTTCCCGCTCGGTCTCGGGCGCTCCCCGGCCGGCGCTCCCGGCCGGGCGCCTCCCCGGAAGGAGGTCGCGTACCCGCACCCCCTTGACCCGGAAGAGCAGGGCGGACAGGACCGAGACCACCACGAGCGTCACCGAGCCGCCGATCACGAAGCTGGCCTGCGGGCCGAACGCGTCGGCGAGCAGTCCCACCACGGGTGCGCCGATGGGCGCCACGCCCATGAACACCAGCAGGAACATGCTCATGACCCGACCGCGCATCTGCGGGTCCACACTGAGCTGGAAGGTGGCGTTGAGGGTGGTCACGTACGTCATGAAGGCCATGCCCATGGGCACCAGCACCACGACGAACGGCACGTAGCCGGGCATGAGCCCCGCGACCACCTGGAGTGCGCCGAAGGCCATCGACCCGATGAGCACCAGCCGCAGTCTGGGCCGTTCGCGGCGGGCGGCCATCAGGGCGCCCGCCAGCGCGCCGACGGCCAGGAACGCCGCGGCCGCGCCGAACGCGTCGGCCCCGGTCTCGAACACGTTGTTGACCACCAGCGCGATCTGGTTCTGGCTGTTGGCCCCGAAGAACTGGGTCGAGGCGGCCAGGGCCAGGAGGAGGACGAGGTCGCGCCTGCCGCCGATGTAGCGCAGTCCCTCACGGATCTGCCCCTTGCCCCGGGGAACCCGCTCGGTGGGGTTGAGTTCGGCGGTGCGGATCATCGCCAGGGCGACGATGGTGAACCCGAACGAGGCGCCGTTGATGAGGAAGACCGGCCCGCTCCCGATGACCGCGATGAGCAGGCCTGCGATGGCCGGGCCGGTGACCCTGCCCAGCTGGAAGCTGGCGCTGTTGAGCGCGATGGCGTTGGACAGGTGGTCGCGGCCGACCATCTCCGGAACGAAGGTCTGCCGCCCGGGGTTGTCGAGCACGGTGATCATGCCGAGTCCGAGGGCGAACAGGTACACGTGCCAGACCTGGGCGGCCCCGACCGTGGCCAGGACGCCGAGGCCGACGGCGAGCACGCCCATGGCGGTCTGGGTGCAGATCAGGAGCCTGCGCTTGTCCATCCGGTCGACCAGGGCGCCGCCCCACAGCCCGAGGAAGAGCATGGGCAGGAACTGCAGGGCGGTGGTCATGCCGAGCGCGATGCCGCTGCCGCCGCTGAGCTGGAGGACCAGCCAGTCCTGCGCGATGCGCTGCATCCACGTACCGGGGTTGGACAGCAGCTGGCCAAGGGCGTACAGCCGGTAGTTGCGGACGGACAGTGAGCGGAACATGGCGATACGCCGCATCAGTCCCTCCCCGCGGACGGGTGGAGAGGGACTGATGCGGCCACTGGCCGGTATCGGTGACATGGCGGACAAAGAAGTAAACGGCGTTGACTCATCATGGGAGTCAACGCCGTTCACCGCCGCCGGAATTCCCGCCCGGCGGGAAAGGTGGAGATCAGCCGATCAGGGCGTTGATCGGCGCCTCGGCGAAGTGGATCAGGAACACCAGCGAGATCAGCCACAGCAGCGGGTGGACCTGGCGGCCCTTGCCCAGGACGAGGCTGACGAAGGCGTACGTCAGCAGGCCGAACCCGATGCCGTTGGCGATCGAGTAGGTGAAGGGCATCATGATGATCGCCATGAAGGAGCCCAGGCCCAGTGCCGGGTCCCTGAAGTCGATGTTGATCACCTGGGTCATCATCATGAAGCCCACGATCACCAGCACCGGCGTGGCGGCCTCGAAGGGCACCAGGTTCACCAGCGGGGTGAGCAGGGTGGCCAGCATCATCAGCGCACCGGTGACGATCGGCGCGATACCGGTCCGGGCGCCCTCACCGACGCCCGCGGCGGACTCGGCGTAGATGGTGGCCACCGAGGCCGAGCCCAGACCGCCGAGGATCGTACCGAAGGAGTCGGCGGCCAGGACCTCGCGGCTGCCGGGGATGTTGCCGTTCTCGTCGGCCAGGTCGCCCTGGTGGGCGACGCCGACCATGGTGCCCATGGTGTCGAAGAAGTCGGCCAGCAGCAGCGTGAAGACGAGCATGATCACGGTGGCGAAGCCGATGTCGGACCAACGCGCGACCACGTTGAGGCCGCCGTCGGTGAACAGGCCGATGAGCGAGAAGTCGGGGACCGCGACCAGGCCTCCGGCGCCCTCGGGCAGGGCCGGGACGGTCAGGCTCCAGCCGAGGCGGTTGTCGCCGCCGCCGAGGACGGCCTCGACGACGAGGGCGATGGCGGTGGAGGCGATGATGCCCAGCAGCATCGCGCCCGGCACCTTGCGCACGTACAGCGCGACGGTGATCAGCAGGCCGATGACGAAGATCAGGATGGGCCAGCCCTGGAGGCCGCCGTTGCCGAGCTGCACCGGGGTGCCCTCGCCCGCCTGCACGAAACCGGCGTTGACCAGTCCGACCAGTGCCAGGAAGAGGCCCACGCCCACGGCGATGGCGACCTTGATGCCGGGCGGGATCGCGGCGAAGACCGCGGTGCGGAACCCGGTGATCACCAGGATCAGCAGGACCACGCCCTCGACCACGATCAGCAGGAAGACGTCGGCCCAGGGCATGACCGGAGCGATGCCGTAGGCGACGACGGCGTTGAGCCCCATGCCCGCGGCGATGGCGAACGGGTAGCGGCTGACCACGCCCATGAGCACACAGGAGATCGCGGCGACCAGGGCGGTGACGGCGGCCACCTGGGGGATGCCCAGGGTCTCTCCGTTGACGTCCTCGGCCGTGCCGATGATCAGGGGGTTGAGGACGACGATGTAGGCCATGGCGAAGAAGGTCGCCAGGCCACCGCGGATCTCGGTGCCGAGGGTGGAGCCGCGCTCGCTGATGCGGAAGTAGCGGTCAAGGGGGCCCGACGGGCGCTTGCCGGTACTGCTGGGGGATGTGCTTGGAGATTTCACGTCGACAGCCTGACCTGGTCGTGTTACCGGACAACAAGGATTCTGCGCCAGGTTAGTTGCATCTTCATACAACCCCGGCCACAAGTTTCGCAGGAGTTTCGGAGAAAACACCACATGGTCGGATGACCACGCCTCAGAATGTGACGAACGCTTCCCTGGTCAGTGGTGTCGCCCCCGGATACACCCCTTCCCATGGGTGAGCGGATAGCCTGGAGAGCGTGCGCACACCTCGCCAGCCCGACCCGGACGTCCACGAGAGCGACTACCGCGTGCCCGCCGCGATCGGCACCCTGGCGTGGACGGTGGCGCTCGTCGTCCTCCTCGCCATGGGCGACGGCCTGCCCGCGTCCGAGCGCTGGTGGATCGGGGTCTGCGTGACCGGGATCGCACTGGGCGTCTTCGGGTTCCTCTACATCCCGTACCTGCTCCGCAAGCGCTCCGGAACCGCCGACCACGCGTCCGACTCCCCCTGAGCCGCGGTCACCACCGACCAACGGGGGCACCGTGCTTCTGCCTGATAATGGGCGAGTGTCTGAGACGAAATTCCCGCGCGGTCTGGCCGAGCGACTCCGCGGCATCCTCATCGACGCCGACTACACGGTGTCCGGCGTCCGTGACCGACTCGGCGACGCCGCCGCGCGGGCGCTGGCCCGCGAGGAGCTGGTGCCCGCACTGCGCGCCACCGGCGGCGAGGAACGGCTCGGACTGCTGCTGCGCCTGTGGTGGCTCCGCTCGCCCATCCCCGCCAGGGCCGCGCGCTCCATCCTGCCCGTGGACGAGCTGGCCGAGGCCGGCCTGGTCACCGTGGAGGAGGGCCCGGACGGACCCCTCGTGCACGCCCTGGTGCACCTGGGGCCCTGGGAGCTGGAGGACGGCAGGCCCGGATTCGTGGTCTCCGACCCCAAGGTGCGCCCCGGCAGCGGCGGCGTCCCCCGCCCCGACCACGTGGTGGGCACGGGCGGCGCCTCCTCCACCCTCTCCCAGCTGATCGTGGACGGTCCGGTCGAGCGTGCCCTGGACGTGGGCACCGGCTGCGGCGTACAGGCCCTGCACCTGGCCTCGCGGGCGCGCGAGGTGGTGGCCACCGACCTCAACCCGCGCGCGGTGCGCCTGGCCGGGATCAGCCTGGCGCTGTCCGGTGTCGACGGCGCCCGCCTGGAGCAGGGTTCGCTGTACGAGCCGGTCAGGGACGAGCGGTTCGACCTGATCGTGTCCAACCCGCCGTTCGTGATCACCCCCGACTCCTCCCGGTACACCTACCGGGAGTCGGACCTGCCCGGCGACACCGTGTGCGCCGAGCTGGTGCGGCAGGCCCCGGCGCACCTCACCGAGGGCGGCTGGTGCCAGATCCTGGCGAACTGGGTGCACCGCGACGGAGACGACTGGGAGGACCGGGTCGGCGGCTGGGTGACCGGAACCGGCTGCTCGGGCTGGGTGGTCCAGCGCGACGTGCAGGACCCCGCCCAGTACGTGGAGCTGTGGCTGCGCGACTCCTGCGAGCACGGCACCCCCGAGTACACGCGACGCTACGACGCCTGGCTGGACTACTTCGAGCGCGAGGGCATCAAGGGCATCGGGTTCGGGTGGATCAGCCTGCGCAACGACGTCGCCCAGGACGCGACCGTGCGCGTGGAGGAGCTGCGGCACGAGATCGAACAGCCCGTGGGCCCGTACCTGCCCGACGTGGTGGACGGGGCGATGACCGCGCTGCGCCTGACCGACGCCGCCCTGCTGTCCGCGCACGTGGCGCTCGCGCCGGGCGTGGTGGAGGAGCGGGTGGGGCGCCCGGGCGCTCCGGATCCGGAGAGGATCGTGCTGCGCCAGCGCGGCGGGCTGCGGCGGGTCGCCCGGGTGGGCACGGTGGAGGCCGCCCTCGCCGGGGTGTGCGACGGCACCATGCCCGTGGGCCCGCTGCTGGACGTGATCGCCGAGCTCATCGGCGAGGATCCGGTGGCCGTGCGGGAGCGGGCGCCCGAGGCGCTGCGCACCCTCATCTCGGAGGGGTTCTTCCGGGTGGCCCGCTAGGTCGGCCGGTTCGCCCGGCGGACACCCGCACCGCTCGCGACGGACGGCGCCCACCGGGCGCGGCCTGACCCGCGGGGATCGCGGCGGGTCCTCCTGCCTCAGGCCCCCTGCGCGGTCCCGGCCTCCGGGTCGGTGGTGTAGAAGGCCACGGTGCGCTCGGCCGCGGCCTCGGCCTCCCTCGGGTCGGCGCCGGCCGCGGCGTGCGCCTCGCCCCACAGGCGCCCGCCCAGCTCCATGAACCGGCGGGCCTCCTCCGACCCGCTCCACTCCGCCGCCTCCGGCGGCACGTCGGTGCCCGACGACAGGTGCAGGAACAGGCCCAGGATTCCCAGCTCCCAGCCGATGCCGGTGGCCCCCGGACCGAACCGCTCCCAGAAGTCGTTGAGCGGCGCGACGTGGGTGAGCGCGAAGCGGGTGCGGGTGTCCGACAGCGCGGCCAGGCGCACCTCCACCTCGCTGCCCTGCCCTTCGAACTCCCAGGTGATCCGGAAGGAGTTCGGCGGATCGCACGAGAGCACCCGGCCCCCGGCGTTGCCCTCCAGCTGGTAGGTACCGCCCTCGCGCAGGTCGCCCGTGACCGGCATGAACCACCGCGGCACGCGTTCGGCGCTGGTGCAGGCGTCCCACAGGTCCCCGATCGGCGCGTCGTAGTCCTGCGTCAGCGTGATGGCGGTGTCGTCCCCGGAGCCGCTGAGCGCGACCGACCTGCCGGCCGCGTCGAGCTGCCGCTGGATGTCCATCGTGTGCTCTCCCTGTTCACCGGTCCCCGTCGGCGGACTGCCGGCGTGCACGCCTGCCCCGGGCGAGCTCGGTCTCCAGCGCCGTCAGGTGCGGCTCCCAGCGGGCGGCGAAGCGCCGCAGCCAGGCGTCGACGTCGCGCATCGGGGAGGGATCGACCGCGTAGAGCCTGCGGGTGCCCTCCCTGCGCACGGTGGCGAACCCGTTCTCCCTGAGCACGCGCAGGTGCTGGGAGACGGCGGGCTGGGATATGCCGAACTCGGCCCGTACGGTCCCGGTCAGCTCGCCCGAGGAGCACTCACCGTCGTTGAGCAGCTCCAGCAGGCGGCGCCGGACGGGATCCCCGAGGACGTCGAAGGCGTGCATGGACCCACCATATAAACAGGTACTTATATAAGTCGAATCTAATAAAGCGGGGTCACGCCTCCTAGATGAGTAATTCCAAGGGGTGCATGGTCTGAGCATGAGGCGAGGGAGCCCATGGTCATGTTGTGACGCAAGACCTGAACTCCCTCGCCCGTGCACTCTACGACACCACCGCACGACTCCTGGA
>NZ_ML703339.1:0-158148 GCF_008638365.1 Nocardiopsis quinghaiensis
CTGCACGACCCCGCGCACCGCCGAAACGCCGACCGGCTACGCCGCCAGGCCCAGCGGATGCCCACCCCCAACCACACCGCCGCCCGACTCACCCGACTCGCCGAACAACACACCACCCCCCACCGCTGAGGGAAGGATCAGTTCGTCACCCCGGTGTCCTTCTCCTTGGTCCCCTCGACGCGCTCGATGACGAAGTCGGCGAACTCCTCGAAGGAGCCGCCCTTGAACTCGACCATCTCCTCCAGCAGTTCCACGCCGTACAGGTCCTCGAGCATCAGGGTGAGCTGCACGACCGCGAACGATCCGAGGTCCTCCATCAGCTCGGGCTGCGGAAGGTCGTACTGGGGCTCGCTGTGCGTGAACATGAGCACGGTCATGGCCTGGATCTTGATCTGGGAGACGAGCTTCTCGCGGTCGATGGAGGGCATGGGTACCGAAGGCCTTTCCAGGAGGGATTGGGTTGCTCGTAAGGGGTTTCAGGTGCTTCAGGTGTGTCTCACCACCATGGCGCCCGCGTCAGGACCTTGAGAGGACGCGCAGGAACACCGTGCCGATCTTCTCCCACTCCTGACGCTCGATCGCGAAGGTCCTGCGCCCCGCGGCCCGCTGTGCCAGCTCCGGAGAGGGGTCGGTGACCTCGCGGATCATGGCGGGATACGCCTCCATGGTGGAACTGTGCTTCTTCAGAGGCCAGAAGTGGAGTTTCTCCAGACTCCGCTCGGAGAAGATGTGGTTGATCAGGAGGAGATTGGACTCGATGGCCAGGCCGCTGACGAGGTCGTCCTTGACGACCATTTCGATCTCGCCCTCCCCGGTACCGGGGTCCACGTTCCGCAGGGAGGCGAACCCGATGTTCACGCCTCCTATGACCTGTTCGACCAGGAAGTGGGCCTCGGTACCCGCCGGATCACCGCCGTGGGCTTCGACGAAGGAATCCAATCCCGGGTACCCGCCGAAATCCTTTTCCACGAGAAGGTCACGCAGCCGGTCACCGACGACGGGCGCGAGAACGTGGAGTCTCGTTCTCCTGGTCCGAACATGTGAGTCGATCATGGATCACCAACCTCGGTTCCGCTTTGCAGAAGGCACAGGGGCACTCCCTGAGCGTGCAGGGCTTCGGAGGACGTTATCGGTACCGAGGAGGCGACCGGCAACACCAATTCTGAGTTTTCGCCGTCCCATGCATTCGCTGTCCCGCCAGCGGGACACATGCTAGGACTGGCCGCGGACGCGAACAATGCTGGTACTCCGTTCCGCGCCGAAGCGGAGCCACCGGTGATACGCGTGACCCGCGGCGACGGCGGCCGGACGCGACCGAGACGACCGAGGAGTAATCGATGGCGCAAGGCGTGGCTCTCATCACCGGTGCCTCCCGCGGGGTCGGCGCGGAGGTCGCACGCAGGCTCGCCCGCCGTGGGGGTGTCGGCACCGTCGTCATCAACCACCGCGACGAGCGCAAGTCATGGATGGCGCGCGCCGTCGCCGCCGAGGTCGAGGCGGCCGGATGCCGGGCGGACGTCCTGCGCGCGGACCTGACCGAGCCGGACGAGACGAAGGCGATGGTGAGCGCCCTCGGGTCGGAGCACGGCAGGGTCGACCGGCTGGTGCTCAACGCCAGCGGCGGTCTCGAACACGGTGTGGACGACGACTACCCGATGCTCATCAACTTCCGCGCCCAGGTCAGGCTGGTGGACATGCTCCTCCCCCTGATGCCGCGGGGAGGCCGGATCGCGTTCGTGACCTCCCACTGGGCGCACCTCGAACGGTACGAATCGCCGGTGTACGCGCGTGTGGCCCGCAGCAAGCGCGCCGGGGAGACCGCCCTTCGCGAACGCGCCCCGGAACTGGCCGAGCGCGGGGTCACGCTGTCCGTCGTGAGCGGGGACGTCATCGCCGACAGCATCATCGCCCACATGCTCGACCGCCTGAACCCGGGGTGGATCCGGGCCCGGCTGGACAGGGTGGGCGCGCTCCCGGACACCCGCGCCTTCGCCGAGAGCATCGCGGAGGCGACCGATCCCGTGCGGAGCGCCGCCCCTGGCGAGGTACACACGGTCTACGTGGGCAGTACGGACATGTGACGGCCGCGTGCCGTACGCGCGGCCGGTCGGCCTCAGCTCTCCGGCGGGGACATCTCATCCAGCGCCTCCCGCAGGGCCGCCCTCCAGGGACGGAGGGGCGGCGCACCGAACTCGGCCCACCTGGACTGCCCCAGCACGCTGTAGGCGGGTCTGCGCGCCGCCCGCGGGAAGAGGTCGTCGGCGCAGGGGCGCACCCGGTCCGGGTCGGCCCCGGCGAGCAGGAAGACCTCCGCCGCCAGTGAGAACCACGTGGCCTGCCCGCTGTTGGTCGCGTGCAGGATCCCGTTGGCGTCCGGACGGCGGCCGACCAGGACGATGCGGCGCGCGAGGTCCCGGGTCCAGGTGGGCTGCCCCACCTGGCCGTCCACCACGTCGGCCCCCGATCCGCTCGCCGCGATCCCCAGCATCGTCTTCACGAAGCTCCGGCCGTGGGCTCCGTAGAGCCAGGCCGTCCGCAGGACCGCCGCACGGTCCGGCAGCGCCCGCAGCACCGCGTGCTCCCCCTCCAGCTTGCTCTCCCCGTAGACCGAGCAGGGCGAGGTCGGATGGTCCTCCTGGTAGGGGGAGGAGCGGTCGGAGCCGGAGAAGACGTAGTCCGTCGATACGTGGAGCAGCCTGGCCCCGGTCCGGGCACAGGCCTCCGCCAGGTGCCGGGGGCCCTCCGCGTTGATCCGGTACGCCTCGTCGGGACGCGACTCGGCGGCGTCGACGTCCGTGTAGGCGGCGCAGTTGACCACGGTGTCCGGGGCGTACCGCGCACACGCCGCACGGACACCGCCCGGATCGGTGATGTCCAGGTGGTCGCGCCCCAGACCGACGACCTCCTCGCCGGACCGCAGAAGCTCCTCCACCAGGTCGTGGCCGAGCTTTCCGCACGCTCCCGTGACCAGCCATCTCATGCCGTCCGCCTTCCCCGCCCCGCGATCGCGGTCGCTTCCGTCCTGGTCCGCCCCGTGTCCGGGCAATACTCTGCGCACTGCCGGCTCCGGTCCCTCCGCTGCGAGCGGACCCCGGACGCCAACGACACCGACCCGGCCGCCGGGGGTCAGGAGGCCATCCCCAGAATGCAGGCACGCAGACTAGCCGTCGACGGCGCGTTCGAGTTCACCGCGATGGTGTTCCCAGACGACCGAGGAGCCGTCGCCTCGCACTTCCACGAGGATCCCTTCACGAACGCCACGGGACGGCCCCTGTTCCCCGTCGCGCAGACCCTGCACAGCCGCTCGCGCAAGGACGTGGTGCGCGGGATCCACTACACGGCGGTGCCGCCGGGCGCGGCGAAGTACGTCTACTCCTCGCGAGGACGCTCCCTGGACATCGTGGTCGACATCCGGATCGGGTCGCCGACCTACGGTCGCTGGGACTCCGTGGTGCTCGACCAGGAGAGCTTCCGAGCGCTGTACCTACCGTTCGGGGTCGGCCACGTCTTCGTCTCCCTGGAGGAGGACACGGTCATGACCTATCTGCTGTCGACCGTCTACCTCGCGGAACAGGAGATGGCGCTGTCACCCCTAGACCCGGCGCTGGACCTGCCCCTGCCGCGCGGTGCGGCCCCGATCATGTCGAAGCGCGACCTGGAGGCCCCGACCCTGGCGGAGGCACGCGGACGCGGAGCGCTCCCCCTCTACTCCGAGTGCCTGGGGCTGGAGGGGGCAGCGGTCCCGTCCACCCGGTCCGGCCTGTCCCGGCAGGAGGGCGCACACCTACAATCACCACCGTTTTCGCCCGGTACGGAATGACGGAGCCGAGCCCCGAACCGTTCTACGGAACACCGCACCCCAAGCCCCCGGACAGCACGAACCACAGGGATGATGATGCAGTACACACGCCTCGGCCGGACAGCACTGCAAGTGAGCCGGCTGTGCCTCGGCACGTTGAACCTCGGCGTCAACCTGCCCAAGCCCGACAGTTTCGCCCTGCTGGACACGGCCCTGGACGAGGGCGTCAACTTCGTCGACACCGCCGACCAGTACGGCTGGCAGGTGCACCGGGGGTGGACCGAGGAACTGCTGGGTGAGTGGTTCGCGCAGGGCGGCCGCAGGCGGGAGAAGATGGTGCTCGGCACCAAGGTCTTCACACCCATGAGCGACTGGCCCAACGAGGGCGGCCTCTCGGCCCGGCACATCATCTCCGCCTGCGAGGCCTCCCTCCGACGTCTGGGTACGGACTGGATCGACCTCTACCAGATGCACCACGTGGACAGGAGCGCCCCGTGGGAGGAGGTCTGGCAGGCGATGGAACTCCTCGTACAGCAGGGCAAGGTGCGCTACGTCGGCTCCTCCAACTTCGCGGGCTGGCACCTCGTCGCCGCCCAGGAGGCGGCGAACAGGCGGCACTTCCTGGGCCTGGTCTCCGAGCAGTCGTGCTACAACCTGGTGCGCAGGCACGTCGAACTGGAGCTCATCCCGGCGGCCCAGGCGTACGGGATCGGCGTCGTGGCCTGGTCACCCCTGCACGGCGGCCTCCTCGGCGGCGCCCTGCGCAAGCTGGCGGAGGGAACGGCGGTCAAGACCGCCCGGGGGCGCGCCATGAACGCCATGCCGACGCTGGAGGCCACGGTCGGCGAGTACGAGCAGTTGTGCGGAGCGCACGGCCTGGATCCGGCTGAGGCCGCCATGGGCTGGGTGCTCTCCCGCCCCGGAGTCACCTCCATGGTCATCGGTCCCCGGACGGAGGAGCACCTGCGCGGCGCGCTGCGCACCTTGGAGCAGGAACTGGATCCAGGCCTGCTCGAAGAGCTGGAGAAGCTCTTCCCCCCCGTGGGCAACGGCGGTCCCGGCCCCGAGGCATGGGCCTGGTGACCGTCGGATCGCCCGCAGCACTCCCCCGCCTCCCCGCGCCGGCCGTCGGCGGCACCGCCGCGGACACGGACTCGTACGGTCCCCGTTCCGACGCGAGGAGATGAGAGAACCCGTGTCCGAGGAAGTCCGAGGACCGCGCAGAACCCCCCGTCGCAGTGGAGCAGGGCTCACCGCAGCCCGTAGGGAGCCCCTTTCGTGAGACGCCTCGTCCAATTCTCACTTCGCAACAGAACGGCCGTGATCCTGGTGGTGATCACCGCGGCCGTCGCCGGCGTGGTGTCGGCCAACGTGGCCGACCGCGAGCTCATGCCCTCCATGGAAATGCCCATGGTCATGGTGGACGCCGTTCACTACGGCGCCTCTCCGCAGACGGTCGAGCGGGAGGTCACACTTCCCCTGGAACAGGCGGTCAGGAGCGTTCCGGGCGTCAGTTCGTTCAGCTCCACCTCCTCCGAGGGCCGTGCCCGGGTGACGGCCGAGTTCGACTACGGCGAGTCCGGCCAGGACCTGCTCCGCGACATCCGCAGGGCGACGGACCAGGCCGCCTCCGACCTTCCCGACGGTGTCGAGGTCTTCTCCCAGTCGTTCGGCGAGACGGACATCCCCATCGTCATACTCGCCGTCAGCTCCGAAGGGGACGAGCAGGACCTGGCCGCACCGCTGGAGCGGCGGGCCGTCCCCGAACTGGAGGCGCTCCCCGGTGTCCAGTCGGTGGTGGTCAACGGGATCCGCGAACAGACCGTGTCCGTGCGGGTGGACGAGGAGGCCCTGGAGGACGAGGACCTCACGCCCGAGGACGTTCTCGCCTCCCTGGAGGAGAACGGCCTGAGGAGCCCGGGCGGCGTGGTCCGGGACGGCGGCGGCGCCTTCGGCGTCACGACGAACTCCTCGTTCGACTCGGTGGAGGACGTCGAGGACGTCTGGGTGGCGCCCCGGAGCGCCATCACCGAGTCGGTCCTCTCCGGGGACACCGGCTCCCCGCCGGACGCGGTCCGGCTCTCCGATGTCGCCGACGTCGAGCTCGGCACGGGCGAGGCGGCCACGCTGACGCGGACCAACGGCTCCCCGAGCCTCGGCGTGATCATCACCAAGGCGCCCGAGGGCAACACCGTGGAGATCTCCGACGCGGTACACGCCCAGCTGGACGACCTGGAGGCACTGCTCGGAGGCGACGCGGAGATCGCCGTGGTCTTCGACCAGGCTCCCCAGATCCACGACTCCGTCTCCTCGGTGATCGAAGAGGGAGCACTGGGCATCGCGTTCGCGATCGTCGTCATCCTGCTCTTCCTGCTGTCCGTTCGCTCGACCCTGATCGTCTCCCTCTCCATCCCCCTCGCCCTGCTCCTGACCGTGGCGGCGACCCAGCTGGTCGGCTACTCCCTCAACCTGGTCACCCTCGGAGCCGTCGCCGTCACCATCGGACGGCTGGTGGACGACTCGATCGTCATCCTGGAGAACATCAGGCGCCACCTCGCCAGGGGCGGAGACCGGTTCGCGGCGGTACGCGACGGGACCCTGGAGGTGGCCACGGCGGTCTTCTCCTCCACCCTGGTCACCCTCATGGTGTTCCTCCCCATGCTGTTCGTCACCGGGATGACCGGGGAGGTCTTCCGGCCGTTCGCGGCGACCGTGAGTCTGGCCCTGGCGATCTCCCTGGTCGTGGCGCTGACGGTCGTGCCCGTCCTCGCCTACCTGTTCGCCCGGCCGGGCGCGTCCCCCGCTGGAGAGGAGGAGTCCGGGAAGCGGCTCACCCCCCTCCAGCGCGGCTACCGGTGGCTCATCAGATGGGCCGTCGCCCACCGCCTCGTGACGGTGGCGGCCGGGATCCTGCTGTTCCTGCTCACCCTCGGCGTGTCGATGTCCCCCTGGTTGAAGACCGACTTCATCGGGGAGCAGAGCCAGAACACCTTCCAGGCGGTACAGGAGCTTCCCGCGGAGATGCCGCCGGAGGAGGCCGAGGAGGAGGCGGCCAAGGTCGAGGAACTCCTGCGGGGCGCGGCCTGGATCGAGTCCTACCAGGTCACGATCGGCGGCGACAGCGTGACCTCTGCCCTGGGCGGAGCCGAGGCCGGGGACACCACCTACAACATCACCTCCGACCCCGACGGGGACCACGACGCCGCCTGGGACCGGCTGGCCGCGCTGCTCGCCGACGTGGACACCGACCACCCCGTCGTTCTAGACGACGGTAGTTCGAGCGGGTCCTCCGGCGTGTCGGTGGAGGTGGGCGCCCTGGACCCGGAGACCTCCGAGGAAGCCGCCGAAGAGGTGGTGGAGACGCTGGAGGGCCTCGACGGGCTGGAGAACGTGCGCAGCAACACCAGCGAGACCGTGAGGACCTACGAGGTCCGGGTCGACGGCGAGGCCGCGGCCGACCGGGGTCTGACAGAGGGAGCCGTGGGCCAGGCCGTCCACGAGGCCTTCCAGGGCGTCGAACTGGGCACGGCGGACGTCGACAACGTCAGCCGGGACCTCGTCCTGCACCTCCGGGAGGAGCCCGGAACCCTGGACGACGTGGACGACATCCCCATCGCCACACCCTCGGGCGGGACGGTCCGCCTCTCCACGGTCGCCGACGTGGACGAGGTCACCACGCCTCCGGTACTGCACAGGGTCGACGGCGTCAGGGCCGTCACCGTCACGGCCGCACCGACGGCCGAGGACCTCGGTCGGCTGGGTGAGGAGATCTCCCAGCGTCTCGACGGCCTCGACCTTCCACCGGAGGTCACCACCACCGTCGGAGGCGTGAGCGCCGAGCAGGACGAGGCGTTCGACCAGATGTTCTACGCCATGCTCGCCGCGGTGGCGATCGCCTACGTGATCATGGTGATGACGTTCAGGAGCCTGGTGCAACCGGTGCTCCTGATGGTGTCGGTGCCCTTCGCGGCCACCGGATCGCTCGGTCTGCTGCTGATCGCGGACATCCCCCTGGGCGTGCCCGCCCTGATCGGCCTGCTCATGCTCATCGGCATCGTGCTCACCAACGCGATCGTGCTGGTCGACCTGATCAACCAGTACCGGTCCGAGGGCATGGAGCTGCGCGAAGCAGTCGTGAACGGTTCGCTCAACCGGCTCAGGCCGATCCTCATGACCGCCGTGTCCACCATGGCCGCGCTGACGCCCCTGGCGCTGGAGCTGACGGACAGCGGCGGGGCCTTCATGACCCAGCCCCTGGCCGTGGTCACCATCGGGGGCCTGTTCTCCTCGACCGTGCTGACCCTCGTCTTCCTGCCGGTCCTCTACACCATGGCCGAGGGCCGCGGGCTCCGAAGGGCCGAGCGGCGCGCCGAGCGCAGGAGGAGGAAGGAGCGGGGACGTGAGGAGGACGAGGGAGAGGCCGCGGGCCCGGTTCGGGAGGACGGTGAGGCCTGAGGAGGTGGGATCATCTCTGTCATGGTTTCGGGCGTGGTGTGGGGAATCGTCTTCGCGGTGCTCTCGTGTGCCGCCTACACGGTCGCGGCGGTGGCCCAGCGCAGGCTCGCGGTGCGGGTGGCGGAGCCGCTCACCGGAGGCAGGCAGCTGACCGCCCTGCTACGGCATCCGCTGTGGTGGGCGTCCCTGCTGTTCAACGGGATCCGGGCCGGTTTCCAGGTGGCGGCGGTGAGCCACGCGCCGTTGACCGTGGTGCAGCCGCTCGGCGTGCTGGTGCTGGTGTTCGGCGTCCCGTGGTCGGCCCGTCTGGGCGGGCGCCGGGTCACCCGCGCGGAGTGGCGCGGCGCGGCGTTCACCACGGTGGCTCTGGGCGTGCTGCTGGTGGCGACGGTGACCGACGGCCGTGGCGGCGTGCTCGACGACACGGACGCGGCGGTGGTCGGCGCGGGTACGACGGCGGTGCTGTCGGCGACCGCGTGGCTGGCGGGAAGGGTCGGGTCCGCCGCCTGGCGAAGCTATCTGCTCGCGGGAGCGGCGGGGGTGGCCTTCGGGGTCTCCTCGGCCATGGTCAAGACCGCGGTGTCGGTCATCGGTGAGAACGGAGCGGCCGGGCTGCTGCACGCGTCCTCGCTGGCCACACCCGTGATCGCGGTGCTGGGCCTGTTCCTGGCGCAGGCGGCCTACCAGGGCATGGAGCTGGGAGCCCCGCTGGGGATCACCACCTTCACCAACCCGGTCTCCGCCGCCGTGGTGGGTGTGGTGTTCATGGACGAGGCCTACGTCGGCGGGTGGGTCGGCGGCGCGGTCGCGATGGCGTGCGCCCTGCTGGCGGCGTACGGGATCCGGTTGCTCACCGTCCCCCTGGACGGGACGGCGGAGCGGGCGCCGAAGGACACGGGGGCCGAGCGCGCGCCGTGACCGGTCCGGCACCCGGCCGGGGGCACGGCCTTTCCGTTTGCGGGTGCCGACCGTCTCCGGCGGTGCCGCGTCCCCGTGGGAGTGACGAAATCCGCTCCGCCCCGGATCGCGGTTTCGTTGCGTCGTTTCGTCACCCGAAAACGCGTCCAGGTGCGGACGGCCGAAGGCCCTCCCTGAGCGCCCCGCGGGGCGGCGGGGCGGTGGCCGCCCGGTAGCCGCTCTGGTTCCCACGGCGCCCGCCGGCTGCCGTGGGCGGAAGGCCTCCCGAACGCGTTCCGCGCCCGGACGGGCACCGCGCCCCGGCGAGCACACCGCATCCGGCTGTGCGCATAACGTCACGTGAACGCTCCCACGGAAGGTGTGGGCACCCACACGGAAATGGGCCACACTGTCCGTTATGGCTGAAACGGTCCCGCTCCGTTTGCCCCGCGCCACGGTGTTCGCCACCGTGTGCACCGGCGTGTCCTCAGTCGGTCACGCCCTGGCCGCGGGACACGCGGTACCGCTCCTCGGCATCGCCGCGGGTTTCGTGCTCGTCCTCGCCGTCGCCCACGGGCTCTTCCGCTCCGAGCAGCGTCTCGGCCCCCTCGTCGGAACGACACTGTGGGGGCAGGCCGCGCTGCACCTGCTCTTCGCCGTCACGTCACCGGGCGGAGCCGCCTCCCACACGGCCGGGCCCGAGGCACTGACCGGATCCGGTGCCGGGCCGGGCATGCTCCTCGCCCACGCCGTGGCCGGAGTGGTGTGCGCGTGGTGGCTGCGCCAGGGGGAACGGGCGGTCCTCGCCCTGGCCGGCCTCGTGCGCTCCCTGCTGGACCGCCTGCTGCTCCTCGTCGCGGAGCCCGCACCCGTCCCCCGCCCCGTCCCCGCGGGAAGCCCCGCGCGGACATCCCCCCGGCGGTCCGCCCGGCTGACGTTCCTGCGCCATGTGCGGATCCTGCGCGGACCTCCCGCGGCTCCCCTGATCTGAGACCACTCCGCCGACCGCTCCGTCGGCCCCCGTGTCCGGCCCCCACACCGACACCTCCGTACCGCGTGCCCGAAACCCCCTGTGGGCTGCTCCGAGACCAGCCCAGGAAGGTCACCCCCATGGCATCGAACGCCCCCGACCGGCTCGGCTCCCCCGAACCGGCTCCCCCTCCGGCCCGGCAGCGCTCCCGCTCCACGTGGGCGGCGCTGCGCCAGCTCCTGCTCCGCCTGCACTTCTACGCGGGTCTCCTCATCGCCCCGTTCGTCGTCGTCGCCGCCGTGACAGGACTGCTGTACGTCTACACGCCCCAGCTGGAACAGGCCCTCTACTCCGACCAGCTCCACGTCACCCCCGGCGACAGCGCGGTGCCCCTCCAGACGCAGGTGGACACCGCGGTCGACGCCCACCCCGAGGGAACGCTGAACGCCGTGCGCCCGGCCACGGAGCCCGACGAGAGCACCCGCGTCCTGCTGGACGTGGAGGGGCTCTCCGAGAGCCACCGGCTGGCCGTCTTCGTCGACCCCTACACCGGTGAGGTCCTGGGCGACATGACCAGCTACGGCAGCAGCGGCGCCCTGCCCGTGCGGTCGTGGCTGTCCGAGCTCCACCGCCACCTGCACCTGGGGGACCTCGGCCGCGTCTACAGCGAACTCGCCGCGAGCTGGCTGTGGGTGGTCGGCCTCGGCGGGGTCGTTCTGTGGATCGGCCGCAGGCGCAGGAACCGCCGCCTGCGCCGCGCCCTGCTGCCCGAGAACTCCGCGACCGGCCGGAACCGGACCCTGTCCTGGCACGGGTCGGTCGGGCTCTGGGCGCTGGCCGGTCTGCTGATGCTCTCCGCCACGGGGCTGACCTGGTCCCAGTTCGCCGGTGAGAACGTCGGCCAGGTGCGCACGGCCCTCGGCTGGACGACCCCCGCGCTGTCGGCTTCCGCCGCGTCGGGGCACGAGGGCCACGGCGACCGGGCCGGACAAGCGGACCACGGAGCGGCCGGACAGGGCGCGGACCTGGACCGGGTGCTGGAGTCGGCGCGCGCGGCGGGACTGGACGGCCCGGTGGAGGTCTCCGTACCCGTGGAGGAGGGTGTGCCGTTCACGGTGGCGGGGGTTTCGCGGACCTGGCCCGTCAACCAGGACTCGATGGCCGTCGACGCGTCGAGCGGCGAGGTGGTCGAGGCACTGAGGTTCGCCGACTACCCGTTCATGGCCAAGATGACCTCATGGGGGATCGCCTTCCACATGGGCCTGCTGTTCGGCCTGCCGAACCAGATCCTGCTCACGCTGGTCGGCCTGTCCGTGCTCGCCCTCGTCTTCTGGGGCTACCGGATGTGGTGGCTGCGCCGTCCGACGAAGGAGACCGCGCTCTCCATGGGACGGCCGCTGGTGCCGCGAGGCACCTGGCGCGGCCTGCCGTGGTGGTGCCTGGCCCTGGTCGCCGCGACGGCGGTGGGTGTCGGCCTGTTCCTGCCGCTGTTCGGGATCTCCCTGCTGGTGTTCCTCCTGGTGGACGCCGCCGTGGGTGCCTGGCGCGGGCGCACGCGCGCTGAGGCCGCGTAGCGGTCCGCCCCGTACGCGCGGGGCCCGGTGCCGTCTCGGAAGGTGCTTCCGCGACGGCGCCGGGCCGCCGACGAGCGCGGATGAGGAAATCCTCATGTCCGTTTCATCTCGGACTTCCCCTGGCCCGGGATGCTCGGTGGATATGAGATCACCACTGCTGTTGCTGCTGGCCGGTGCCGCGGCGGCCGCCCTGGTCGCGGGCGCGGTCCTGGTGTGGGCGGTGACCGGACGGACTCCCGAGACCGCTCCCCCGGGCGAGGTCGTGGTCGGGGAGTCCCCCGCCACCAGCCCCCTCCCGTCCTCCGACGAGGGAGTCGTCGCTCCCCCGCCGCCGGTCACCGACCACGACGTCGACGGGACCCCGGACGAGGACGACCCCGACCACACCGAACCCCCGGCGACCCCCTCCCCGACTCCCGGCCAGACCCCCACCGTCACCTGCGGGGACGATGGCGACGATGATGATGACGACGACTGCGACGACTGGGACGACGGCGACGGGGACGATGATGACGACTGAGGACCGCTTCGACGGGGGCTCTCCGACGGTGGACCTCGGCGGCGTCCCCGGAGGGGATGCCCGGAACGGATCCGAACGCACGGCCGTCCACCCCACGATGGTCCTGGAGGGGCCCCAGCCCGAGACGCCGCAGCGGCGCCGCGTCCCGGCCCGGCTCCTCATCATGGCCTGGGTCGTCCTGCTCATGGCCGCCGTCCTCGCCCTGGTCAACATCCTCACCTGGAGCGCGCTCACCACCAGGAACGCCGAGCGCGTCGACCGTGCGCTGTCACAGGAGATCAGCGAGTTCCAGAAGTTCGCCGCCGACGGCTCGGATCCCGACACGGGCGAACCCTTCACCGACGTCTCCACCCTCGTCCAGGTCCACCTGGAGCGCCAGTACCCCGACCGGGCCGAGATCCTGTTCGGCTGGGTGGAGGAGCCGGCCGTCCCCGACGGGGGCGCGGGCGGCGCCCCGGAAGCCACCGCCGAGGCCGTGCGCATCCGGCAGGGCCAGGAGCCGCCCTTCGACGTGTCCACCGATCCCGCCATGGTCGCCTCCGTCCTGGAGTCCCCCGGCGCCCGTGGGGCACTGGACACCCCCGCCGGTCCCATGCGGTGGGAGAAGATCCGCGTGCTGCCGCCCGGGGCCGGTGCCTCGGGCTGGTTCGTCATCGGCTACTTCACCGAAGCCGACGAGGACACGGTCGTGGCGACCACGCAGACGATCGCGATGGTCAGCCTGGTCGGACTGCTCGCCGCGGGCACGGCCGCCTGGTGGGTGGCGGGCCGCATCCTCGCACCCGTGCGCCTGGTGCGGCAGACCGCCGCGTACATCACCGAGGAGGACCTCACCCGGCGCATCGACGTGTCCGGGCGCGACGACATCGCCGCCCTCGCCGAGCAGTTCAACAGCATGCTGGACCGGCTGGAGGGCGCCTTCACGGCCCAGCGCCGGTTCGTCGACGACGCCGGGCACGAGTTGCGCACGCCCATCACCATCGTGCGCGGCCACCTGGAGCTGATGGGCGACGACCCCGAGGAGCGGCGCGAGGTCGTGCGCCTGGTCACCGACGAACTGGACCGGATGGGCCGGATCGTGGAGGACCTGCTGCTGCTGGCCAAGGCCCAGCAGCCCGACTTCCTGCGTGTGGAGGAGGTGTCCCTGGCCGAGCTGACCAGCGACATCGACGCCAAGGTGCGCAGGCTCGGCGACCGGGACTGGCGACTGGAGTCGATCGCCGAGGGGACCGCCCCGCTGGACCCGCAGCGCGTCACCCAGGCCGTGGCGCAGTTGGCCGCCAACGCGGTGCGGCACACCGAACCGGGTTCCCAGCTGCGCGTGGGCTCCGCTCTCAGCGGCGGCGACGCGCTGTTCTGGGTCGCCGACCGGGGGCCGGGCATCCCGGTCGAGGAGCACGGCCGGATCTTCGAGCGCTTCTCCCGGGGCGGGGGCGCGACCAGGGGGGACCGGGGCGCCGGTCTGGGCCTGGCCATCGTCCGCGCCATCGCCGAGGCCCACCACGGGCGCGTCGACCTGCGTTCCGCACCGGGCGCCGGCTCCACGTTCACCCTCGTCATCCCCATCGGAAAGGGGTACGCGTGAGTCGCATCCTCATCGTCGAGGACGAGGAGCGGATCGCCTCCTTCGTCCGCAAGGGCCTGGACGCCAGCGGGTTCACCACCACCGTGGTGGGCACGGGGGCGGAGGCCGTGGACTACGCGGTGACCGGTGGCTTCGACCTGGTACTGCTGGACCTGGGCCTGCCGGACACCGACGGGTTCGACGTGCTGCGGCGCGTGCGCTCGCTGGGCGTGGACGTCCCCGTGGTCATCCTGACCGCGCGCGACGGCGTGCGGGACACGGTGACCGGGCTGGAGATCGGGGCCGACGACTACGTGACCAAGCCCTTCCGGTTCGAGGAGCTGCTGGCCCGGGTGCGGCTGCGGATGCGCGCGGAGCGGCCCGCCGACCTGACGGTGCTGCGGACGGGCGGCCTCGCCCTGGACCTGCGCACGCGCCGGGTGGCGGTGGAGGGGGTCTCCGTGGACCTGACCGCGCGGGAGTTCGCCCTGATGGAGTTGCTGATGCGGCACCCGGGGCAGGTGCTCACCCGGCAGCAGATGCTGTCGCACGTGTGGGGCTACGACTACGACCCCGGATCGAACGTGGTGGACGTGTTCGTGCGCGCGCTGCGCCGCAAGGTGGGCACGGAGCGGATCGTGACCGTGCGGGGGATGGGGTACCGGCTGACCGGATGACGGTGGGCCCGGAACGGCGCGGATGAGGGTTCCCTCATCCTGCTCTCATGGGCGCCTCACCGCCCGTTCGGAGGATGGCCACCATGTTCTGGTTCGCCTTGGCGGTCAACACGACCGCGGTCACGGTCCTGTCGTACGTCCTCTACTTCCGCCGCCACGGTCGGCGTGACCTGCTGCTGGCCTACGTGGCGCTCAACACCGGCATCTTCGCCGTGGTGTCCATGCTGACCGCACGGGAGGTCGGCCTGGCGGTCGGCTTCGGCCTGTTCGGCGTACTGTCGATCCTGCGGCTGCGGTCGGACCTCATCAGCCAGGGCGAGATCGGCTACTACTTCACCGCGATCGCCCTGGGCCTGGTCAACGCGGTGGCGGTGCAGACGCCGTGGGTGCTGCTGGGCCTCAACGCGCTGCTGCTCACCGGCCTGTACGCGGCCGACCACCCGCGCCTGCTCGCGCGGCACGAGCGCCGCCTCCTCACCCTGGACGTGGTGCACGAGGATCCCGTGGCGCTGCGGCAGGACCTGGAGGCGCGGCTGCGCGCACGCGTGAAGAGGGCCGAGGTCACCCAGGTCGACTACGTGCGCGACCTGATGGTCGTGGACGTGCGCTTCCAGGTGCCCCGGGCCGTGTCCGCTCCCCCACCCGCACGCGGGTGGTCCGGCTCCACCACGCCGTCGGGCCGGGCGGGCGGGCGATGAGCCCCGCCGCCCCCGCGCCCGCCCGGGGCCGCCCGGGGCCGGGCACGTACTCCCCCGCGGTCCCGGACGTCCTGGCCGCCCTGGCCGCCCTGCGGCCGGTGTCGCTCGCCGAAATCGAGGAGCGGGCCGCCCTGGTCACCCGGACCTGCCGCAAGTACCTGGTGCCCGCCGAACTGCTGGAACCGCTGTTCACGGGTGCCGAAGACCGCTTCGGGGTGCTGGCGATCGACGGGCGGCGGGATTTCCGTTACTCGTCCACCTACCTCGACACCCCCGGGCTGCGGACCTTCCATGACCACCGCCAGGGGCGGCGGACGCGCTTCAAGGTCAGGACGCGCACGTACGTGGACACGGGGACGCGCATGTTCGAGGTCAAGCTCAAGGGTGCGCGCGGGATCACCGACAAAGTTCGGACAAGGTACGCGGGGCCGCCGGACCGCCTGGTCCCCGAGACCCGGAGGTTCCTGGACGACGTCCTGCTCTCGTACGGCGTGGAGCCGCCGGACGTGCTGGAGGCCAGCGCGGTGACCGACTACCGGCGCGCCACGGTCGTGGCGTTCTCCGGCGAGGAGCGGGTGACGGTGGACACCGGCCTGACCGGGTACCGGGGAGGCTGGTCGGTGCGGACGCGCCCGGACGTGGTGCTGCTGGAGGTCAAGACGCGCGGCGGGCTCACCGCGACCGAGCGCAGGCTGCACGGGTTCGGGTTCCGGGAGGCGCGCTTCACCAAGTACGGGGCGACGGTGGCCGCCCTGGAGCCCCGGCTGCGGGGCAACCGGTGGCACCGGGCGATGGACGCGTGCCTGGACCACCCGGCGCTGTGCGCCCCGGAGCGTGCGCGGGTGGGCGCGGACCCTCACGCGTGACTCCCCGGATCCGGCCGGCGGGCGTTCCGGGCACCGGGTCGGGATTCGACCGTCCCTACCTGGAGAGGGCCTTGGGCCGGCCGACGAGGAACCACAGGGCGGGTCCGACGAAGGGGACGACGAGGCTGATGACGATCCACAGCGCCTTCATCGGACCGTCGAGCCGCGAGTTCAGGACACTCACCAGAGCGGAGACGAGGAGCAGGGCGCCGACCACGCTGATGATGACGGACCACTCGGGGACGAACCCGGGCAGCAGGGCCTCCGTGGGGGAGGTGAGTAGGGTCACGGCGCGCATAGGGGGTTTCCTTTCCGAACTGCCGGATGCACGGAAAGGATTCTTTACCCCCGCACGGGCCGACTACCCGTCCCGGAGCCCGTTTCCGCCGTGATCTTGTACCCACGCCGGGTCTCGGCGCCGCGGATCCAGGCGGTCGCCGCGGCGGGGAAGCCGTTGGGAACCCACGCTCGGCGAGGCGCGCATCGCCTGACCTGTGTGAAGGTTTCACGTGAAACCTCACGGAGGCCGGGAGGGAAGGCGGCCACCGTCCCGTATCCGATCGGGACGGTGGCCTGTCGCGAGGCCCCTCCCGCCACGGCGGGGCTTCCCGATCTACTGAATGTTCCCGGGACCAGCGCCACCACTCGCGTTGGCGGGGACGTCCCCGGCGCCCCGGGCCCCGGTCGCGGGTTCCCTCCAGGCGACGCCGGGGTAGGCCGACTCCGAGAACGGCGCGGAGAGGACCATGGCCGAGAGAGAGACCGACGAACGCGGGTTCCTGAGCGGACCGCACACCACCGAACGCCCCCGCTCCACGAGTACCGCGGTCTACACGGCGCGCTTCGACGCACCGCCCGGCCGGGTGTTCTCGTTCTGCACGAGCAGGTCGGGCTTCGAGGACTCCATGCCGGGCGGTGTGAGGGTCCTGCACTGGCCCGGACGGGGGTTCGCCGAGGGCGAGGTGATGGTGCTGCGCTGGCGCCTGGCCGGTGTGCTCCCTGTGCGCTGGGTCGGCGTCATCGACTCCTTCGAGGACGGTGTCCGCTTCACCGACCTGCAACTACGCGGCCTGTTCCGGTATTTTCGGCATACCCATTCGGTTGAGCCGGAGGGGACCGGAACCTTCTACACCGATCGGGTGGAGTTCGCCAGCCGCTTTGGCCTTGTTATGGACAGGACAGTTCTGCGGTTTGTGATGAACCGAATGTTCCTCACACGTCTGGCCCGGATGCGGGAACTGCTGGAGGGCGAGGGCTGACACCGTCCCAGGCGGGACCGGACGAAGGCCCGGAGACGGGGAGCGCCCGCCGGATCGGGTCCGGCGGGCGCGGTACTCCGTGGGCGGCCCGGAGGCTCACTCCCTCGTGGGGAGCGGGTCCTGCCGCCCGCCGTACCAGGGCCACCACTCGACGGTGCGACCGTGCGGGAACATCCGGTCCAGGCGGATGGTCACCCGCAGCGCGAAACCGCCCGCGAACATCCCCGCCACCAGGTCCGTGAACCAGTGGAAGTGCAGGTAGATCGAGACCGTGGACTGCAGCACGGCGATACCGACGATGCAGTACGCCAGGCGCCGGATGATGTGCGGCCGGGCCGCGCCGAACCGGATGATCAGGAACAGCACCACCCCGTAGATGAGGATCGCGTTCGCGCCGTGCCCGGAGGGGAAGGCCACGTTGCCCGGTCCCAGGAAGAAGTCCGGGTCGAAGTTCTTGGCGTGCCCCCGGTTGATGCCCAGTTTCATCACCGAGACCATGGACATCATTCCCACGACCCCGACCGCGCTCAGGACGATCGGGCGCCAGCTGCGGTGCCAGTAGGCCAGCTGGAGCGCGGTGACGCCCAGGACCGGCAGCGCGACGGCACGGGAGGCGACCGTGTCCAGCCAGTGGATGAGCGGGTCCCGGAGCAGGTCCCAGTAGGGCCGGGGCAGCTCGTTCAGGAAGTTGTCCACCGGGTGCAGCGGCCCCGCGGCGAGCATCGTCATGACGATCAGCGCGACGGCGAGCATGATGGCGACACGGTCCGAGGCCAGACCCCACGCGATCTCGCTCACACTCGGCCATCTGACCGCGCGCACGACAGGTGGCCCGGGGGCGTACTCGGTGGTACGCACCACGGGGATGGGTCCGCTGTACGGTCCCGCGGCCGGGAGCGGCCGCGTTTCCCTGTCGTATGGCTTGGTCAACTGCCTGGCCCGTGGATGTCGTCGGGTCCTCGGAGAGTGCGTCATGTGCTCAGTGCTGTCTCACGTGTCGTGGCCTTGCCTGTGGCACTCGTGAAGCGTGGGGGGATGGGCTAGCCGTGGTTGCTGGAACTGATCCGACGTCCTCAGGGTCGACTCGGAGCGGACTGCGGAGGATGGACGCCTCCGCCCACTTCCGTTCGACGGCCGGTCCTTGGAACTGGTTCACCGCGTCGTGGCCGGCCGTCGGCGGGATCGGCGTCCGAGACACGGGGGCAGGGGGCTGACATTGGCGTCCGCGTCGCACCGCGCACCTCCATGATGTGGTGGGCGCAGGTCAGGGCGCTCCCATCGGTCTCCTCACCGTCACGTGCGTCACGCTCCGTACGGCTTTGTGTGAATATCGCCGACAGATGAGCCTACCTGGACATTCCCCCGCAGCGGGGGTGTGGTCGCACACGTATCTTCTCCTCCACCCCGGACTCTGCCTGAAACCCCGGTGCCGGGCAGCGACGGTTCACCGCCATGCGACACGTTCGTGAGCCTTCCGTTAGCGGTTCGAGGCCTGCCGTCCGGTCGACCCGCGCGTGTGTGGCACTCTTCAAGGAGTCTGTACGACGCTGAGCGAGCCGGTCCGCGCACAGGCCGTGCGCTGGCCGTGGAACGGAAGGGCCCTGGATGGTCGACCTGCCACAGTTGCCGGATGATCCCTCGAAACTGGCCCGTGAGCCGTTGAGGGAGCAGATCCGGCAGGTACTGGTCGAGGGCCTGCTGTCCGGGCGCTGGCAGCCCGGGGAGCGGATCGTGGAGCGCCGCGTCGCCACGGAGCTGAAGGTGAGCCAGGCGCCGGTCCGCGAGGCCCTGCGCGAGCTGGAGACCCTGCGCCTGATCGAGACGGTTCCCAACAAGGGCGCCCGGGTCAGGGCCTTCGGGGTCCAGGACATGGCCGAGATCTACCCCGTCCGCGCCGGACTGGAGCTGGTCGCCGCGCAGCTGGCGGCGCCCCGGCTGGCAGCCGACCCCGCCCCGCTGGAGCGGGAGGTGGAGGCCCTTCGGCGGGCGACCGCGCGGGGCGACGTGTCCGAGCAGATCCGGCACAGCGTGGAGTTCCACCGCGAGGTCGTGCGCGCCGCCGACAACAGCGTCCTGCTGCACACCTGGGAGTCGTTGGGCGTGGAGGTGTGGACCGCCCTGTCGGTGCGCTGGCTGAACATGGAACTGCACGCCAAGGCCGCCGACCACGCCCAGATCACCCAGGCCTTCCGCGAGCGCGACCCCTCGGTGGGGCAGATGCTCAGTGACCACGTCCTCAACTACGTGGAGGCGGCGCTGCAGTCCCACCAGGGCGTGCACTGAGGAAGTCCGCGCCCCGCGTGTGACCTGCCCCCACGCGCCCGTCCCGGCCGTCTCGCGTACAGTTGTATTGATCGATCATCGATCAGACCGTAGAGTAGGCGCGACGCATGTCACACACGTGGTACCCCTCCCGGTCACCCTGAGTCGTTCATCCGGCCGGTGGACGAACCCGGGTGACCGACACCGTCGCGCCAGGTCCCGGATGCATAGGCCGATGCAGACCGGGAAGCAATGCGGTCAGGGATCCGGCGGACAACTGCACACGAGACCCCACCACCAGCGCTTCGCCTCCGGGGAGGACGAGCCACGCTCCCCGGAACGCGCCCCGCAACAGCCACAGAGCACCGACGCCCATGAGCCGGGCGGAGGCGCACGCCGTGATCGCGTCCGACAGCGTGACCACGGCGGGCCTGGCACCCCGGTCCACAGACCGGAGCGACGGGCCTTCTCGCACGTAGAAAGGCACACCATGGCTGACACGGCCAAGCCGAAGGGCCGCACCGCCGCCAGGTCCTCAGGGACCCGTCGACGCGGCCGCAAGGACACCTCCCCCGGCATCGCCGACGAGAAACCCGACACCCTCCTCGACTACTACCGCCAGATGATGTTCGTCCGGCGGTTCGAGGAGCGCACCGCCCAGGCCTACACCCAGGCGAGGATCGGTGGATACTGCCACCTCAACCTCGGCGAGGAGGCCACGGTCGTCGGCCTGATGACCGCTCTGCGCGAGAGCGACTACCTGTTCACGAACTACCGTGACCACGGGTACGCGATCGGCAAGGGCATGGACCCCAAGCGGGTCATGGCCGAGCTCTACGGGCGCGTCGACGGCGTGTCCAAGGGCTGGGGCGGTTCCATGCACATGTTCGACACCGAGACCCGCATGCTCGGCGGCTACGGCATCGTCGGCGGGCAGCTGCCGCTGGCCGCCGGTGCCGCTCTCGCCATCTCCTACCGGGGCGGCGACGAGGTCGTCATGTGCCAGATGGGCGACGGCACCACCAACATCGGCGCCTGGCACGAGACCCTCAACATCGCCAAGCTGTGGAACCTGCCGATCGTCTTCGTGGTGGTCAACAACTTCACCGGTATGGGCACCACGGTCGAGATGTCCTCCGCCGAGCCCGACCTGTACAAGCGCGGCGCCGCCTTCCGCATCGAGGGTGAGCGCGTGGACGGCCGCGACGTGCTCGCGGTCCGCGACACCGCCGCGCGGCTGGTCGAGCGCGCCCGCGAGGAGCAGGCCCCCTTCCTGCTGGAGGCGTGGAGCTACCGGATGAAGGGCCACTCGGTGGTCGACCCGGCCAAGTACCGCAGCGACGAGCAGAAGGAAGAGGCGCGGTCGCGGGAGAACGACCCGATCGCCCTGTTCGGCGAGAAGCTCACCCGGGAGGGCATCCTCACCGACGAGCTGCGCGACGAGATCGCCGCCGCCGTCAAGGCCGAGGTGGCCGAGGCCGCGGAGTTCGCCGAGAACAGCCCGCACCCCGAGGTGTCCACGCTCTTCGACTACACCTACGCCACCCCGGTGCCCAACGAGTCCACCCGCATGCCCGCCGACCCGGTGTTCGCGGAGTAGGGAAGGAACCCACATGTCTGTGATCACTTACCGCCAGGCTCTGCGGGACACCCTTCGCGCCGAGATGGTCCGCGACGAGAACGTCCTCGTCATGGGCGAGGAGATCGGCGTCTTCGAGGGCTCCTACAAGATCACCGAGGGCCTGCTCAAGGAGTTCGGCCCCCGGCGGGTCAAGGACACCCCGATCGCCGAGGAGGGCTTCGTCGGCGCGGCCGTCGGCGCGGCCATGCTGGGCCTGCGCCCGGTCGTCGAGCTGATGACGATCAACTTCTCACTGATCGCCATCGACCAGATCATCAACCACGCCGCCAAGATCTACGGCATGTTCGGTGGCCAGAAGAGCGTGCCCATGGTCATCCGCACGCCGGGCGGCGGCGGTCAGCAACTCGGTGCCACGCACTCGCAGAACATCGAGCTGTTCTACTCCTTCATCCCCGGGCTGAAGGTGCTCGCTCCCAGCACCCCGGCCGAGGCCTCGGAGATGCTGCGGGCGGCCATCCGCGACGACGACCCGGTCCTGTTCCTGGAGAACCTGGGCCTGTACAACTCCAAGGGCGAGGTCGCCGACGGCTACGCCGAACCGGAGAACGACTCCGTCGCCACGATCGGCCGCGCCAAGGTCACGCGCGAGGGAAGCGACATCACCCTCATCGGCTACTCCCGGATGGCGATGGTGGCCAACCAGGTCGCCGGGAAACTGGCCGAGGAGGACATCGACGTCGAGGTCGTCGACCTGCGCAGCCTGCGCCCGCTCGACCGCCAGACCTTCGTGGACTCGGTCAGGAAGACCGGTGCCGCGGTGATCTGCGAGGACGACTGGCTGACCTACGGGATCGGCGCGGAGATCGCCGCCTCGATCCAGGAGGGCGCCTTCGACTACCTCGACGCCCCGGTCCGCCGGGTGGCGATGGCGGAGGTCCCCATGCCCTACGCCAAGCCGCTGGAGACGGCGGCCCTGCCGTCGGTCGATTCGATCAGCACCGCCATCAAGGAGACCCTGAGCGCCGTCGGCAAACGGGTCGGGTAGAGGGAGATTCCAAGCATGAGCGAGATCCAGATGCCGCGCCTCTCCGACACCATGGAGGAAGGCGTCATCAGCACGTGGGTCAAGAACGTGGGCGACAAGGTCGCCTCCGGTGACGTCCTGGTCGAGATCGAGACCGACAAGGCCGTCATGGAGTACGAGGCCTACGAGGACGGCTTCCTGGTCAAGCAGTCCGTCTCCGAGGGCGACACGGTGCCGATCGGCGCGGTCATCGGTGTGATCGCCGACTCCCCCGACGCGGTGCCCGAGGACTCCGGTGACGGCGGCGCGGAGCAGCACGCCGCGCCTCCCGAGGAGGAGCAGGCGGGGAAGGCCGAGGAGCTGAAGGAGGCGGCCGAGGGCTCCGGGGCCGGAGCCGAGGAGTCCGCGGGGAAACCCGCCGAGGCACCCGAGACGCCTGAGCCCGCCGAGGGCGCTCCGCGTCCCCGCACCTCCCCGCTGGCCCGCAGGCTGGCCAGGGAGTACGGCCTGGACATCACGAGGATCAAGGGGTCGGGCCCCAAGGGCCGGATCGTGCGCGCCGACATCGAGGCCGCCCGGGAGGGCGGCGCCGCCGGGGGGACCGCTCCCGCCGCCGCGTCCGAGGGAGAGGCCAGGCCCGCCGCGGAGAAGGCGGCGACCGCTCCGGCCTTCGACGACGGCCGCGACTCCGAGGAGCTCAAGGTCAGCAACGTGCGCAAGGTGATCGCGCGCCGCCTGACCGAGAGCAAGCAGACGGTGCCGCACTTCTACCTGCGCCGCACGATCGACGCCGAGGCCCTCAAGGCCTTCCGCGCGCAGATCAACGAGCAGCTGTCCAGCACGGGCGCGAAGATCAGCTTCAACGACCTGATCGTCAAGGCCTGCGCGACGACGCTGAAGCTGCACCCGGAGGTGAACACCTCGTGGGTGGACGACAAGCTGCTCCAGCACCGCCGGGTCAACGTCGGCGTGGCCGTGGCCGTGGACGCCGGGCTGGTCGTGCCGGTGCTGCACGACACGGACAAGGCGACTCTGTCGGAGATCTCCACGCGCACGCGCGAGCTGGCGGGCAAGGCCCGTGACGGCAAGCTGAAGCCGCAGGAGATGAGCGGGGGCACGTTCAGCGTGTCCAACCTGGGCATGTTCGGCGTGGACAGCTTCTCCGCGGTGATCAACCCGCCGGAGGCGGCCATCCTCGCGGTCGGCGCGATGCGCCAGGAGCCGGTGGCCGTGGACGGCGAGGTGACCGTGCGCAACCGGATCTCCCTGGAGCTGTCGGTGGACCACCGCGCGGTGGACGGAGCCGTGGGCGCCGCCTTCCTCAAGGACCTCGCCGAGATCCTTGAGGAGCCGATGCGGATCATCCTGTAGCCACGGGAACCGAGACAGCGGCGTCCTCGCTGTCGGACGCCCCGGCCGGAGACGGCCGGGGCGTCCGTCGTTCCCGGTGCCCGACGCCGTGGGGATCGGCGGACGTCGTCCACAGGCTGTGGACAAGTGGACGAGCGGACACACGGACAAGCGGACGAACGGACAGGCCGACGAGTCGACATGGCGACGAACCCACAGGGCGACGAGTCGACCGGCGGGGGCACGTCCGCTGACGGCCCGAGCCGGTGTACGGTCGGCCGCATGCCCCGTGTGCTGCACATGACCGAGCTCGAACGCTGGGCCTCCGGCGGCGACGTCGAGGCCGACTCCCTGCGCGCCCAGGGGTTCTTGCACGCCTCACCGGACGAGCCCGCGCTGCTGGCGGTGGCCAACACGCTGTACGCCGAGGCCGCGGGCCAGCTGGTCGCCCTCGTCGTCGACACCGACGCGGTCGGCTGCGAGGTGCGCTGGGAGGCGGCCGACCCCGCCCCGCCGCCGGGCGTGGGGGACGACGTCCTCTTCCCGCACGTCTACGGACCGATCCCGCGCGCGGCGGTGACGGGCGTGCGCTACCTGCGCCGCGACCCCTCCGGCCGGTACACCGGGGCCGAGGAGCGGTCCGCGACCGCCGAGGCGCTGGACCTGCTGCCCCACCCCGAGGGCGGCTGGTACCGGCGGACCTGGAGCAGCGGGGTGACGGTCCGCCCCGACGGCTACCCGGGGCCGCGGCCCACCGCCACCGGCGTCCACTTCCTGCTGGGTCCCGGGGAGGAGTCGCGCTGGCACCGGGTGCACTCCGACGAGGTGTGGTCCCTCCACCGGGGCGGCCCGCTGCGGCTGGAGCTCGGCGGCACGGGGGCCGCACCGGAGCCCGGCGGACAGGTGGTCCTGGGCCCGGCGGTCGAGCGTGGCGAACACCTCCAGGCGGTGGTCCCGGCCGGTACCTGGCAGGCCGCACGGCCGATGGCCGGCGAGGAGGTCCTGGTCAGCTGCTTCGTGTCCCCGGGCTTCGACTTCGCCGACTTCGAGGCCCTCTGACCAGCCCTCGCGAGGGTGCTTCACCGGGGCTCCCGCCCGCGTTGCCAAAATATGTAGATCAGTCTATTATTCGACCATGGGAAGCAAGGGAGAGGCCACGCGGTCCCGGCTCGTCGCCGGAGCGCGCGAGCTGATCGAGACACACGGGTACTCGGGCACCGGCCTCAACCAGGTCCTCGCCGTGAGCGGCGCGCCCCGGGGCTCCCTGTACTTCCACTTCCCCGGGGGCAAGGACGAACTCGTCGCGTCCGCGATCGAGGAGTCGGGCTCCGAGGTCGGTGCGCTGATCGAGGAGATCGCGGACCGGGCCCCGGACGCGCGCGGGACCGTCCTCGGCCTGCTCGACGCCTTCGCCGCCAGGTTGGAGGAGTCGGACTTCACCAGGGGGTGCCCGCTCGCCGCGACGGCGCTGGACGCCTCGGAGGCCGACGACACGGTGCGCGAGAGCTGCCGGAGGGTCTACACGTCCTGGCAGCGGGCCCTGGCACGGCGGCTGGCCGCGGAGGGGCGGGGAGCCGCGGACGCGGACGCCGACGCGTGGTCCGTGCTCTCCCTCGTCGAGGGTGCGCTCCTGCTGTCCCGATCGACCCGCAGCCTCGCGCCGCTGCACCACGCCCGCGACGCGGTCGCGCGCCTGCTGCCCGGAGCCTGAGCGAAGGACCGGCCCGCCCGGATCCGCACTCGTGTCCAAATAATATGTAGATCGATCCACTTAGGAGTTCCCATGTCCCCGAGACCCGACGGCCACCGGCCGGACACCCTCGTCCTGGGCGCGAACGGATTCATCGGCCGCTGGCTCACGGCCGAGCTGCTCGGCTCGGGCAGGAGCGTCGCGGTCGGCACCCGGAGCGCTTCCAGCGCGCGGGAACTGCTCGACTGGCTGCACGGACACGCCGTCCCCACCGACCGGCTCCTCCCCGTCCACGCCGACATCACCCTTCCCGGACTCGGCCTCGACGACGCCACCGCCCAGGCGCTGGCCGACGTCCGGGACGTGTACAACTGCGCGGCGCTTTTCCGCTTCGGCCTCACCCGGGGCGAGGCCGGGGCCGCCAACGTCGACGGTGCGCTGAACGCCCTCCGTTGGGCCGCGGGGCGCGAACGTCTGCGGCGCGCCGTCCACATCAGCGGTTACCGGGTGGCCGGGGTGCCCGGCTCCGCCACGGGAACCGGAGGCGAGGACATCGGGCGCGCGTACCGCGAGCACGGGCCCTACGAGGCGTCCAAACGCGAGGGCCACGAGGCCGTGCGTGCCCTCGCGGAGCGGGAGGGGATCGCGCTGAGCATCGTCAGTCCCGGATCGGTGATCGGCGACTCGACCACGGGGGAGGCCGGTCAGTACATCGGACTGGCCGAGAGCGTCGAGGATCTGTGGCGGGGCCGCCTGCCCGCGCTGCCGGGGAGCGCCGCGACCTTCGTTCCCGTGGTGACCGTCGACCACCTCGCCCGCTTCCTCGCCGCGGTCCCCGAGCACGACACCGGTGGTCCGAGTGCGCACTGGGTGCTCGACGACCGCACCCCCCACCTGCACGCGCTCCTCCGGGGCCTGGCCGACCACCTCGGTGTACGCGCCCCCCGCGTGGCCGTGCCCCTCTGGCTGCTGCGCCGGCTGCCCCGCGCGCTGACGGGGGTCGAGCCCGAGACCCTGTCGTTCCTGAGCGAGGACCGCTACGACACCGCGTCCGCCGACACCCTCGCCCGGGCGGCGGGGCTGGAGCACCCCCCGGTGTGGCCGGCCCTGACCCGCTGGGCCGACCGCCTGGTCGCCGACCGCTTCGGCGCCTGACCTCACCCCGCCTTCCCGCGGACCCGGCCAGCGAGGTCGTCGTCGCGCGCGACGCGGGCGAGCCCTGCGGCCAGGGGCGCGATGTCGTCCCCCTCCACGAGCTCGGCGAGCTTGTCCCCGTCCCCGGGCAGGCCGACCTTCCCGGCGCCGGCCAGGACGAGCCCGTCGGTGTAGGGCCGCAGCCAGGGCCACACCGCCTGCGCCTCGCGGCAGAAGATCGCGGCGCCCGTCGGTCCGATTCCGGGGAACTCCCCCAGTCCGGACTCCAGACGCCCGGCCTGCTGCTCGGAGCGCTCCCCGAGCCCGCGCAGGTCTCCCCCGTACTCCTCGCGCACCCGGTCGGCGCACTCGCCGAGCCTGGTGGCGGTGCTCTCGTCGTAGCGGACGTAGTGCCCCCGGCCCAGCGCGTCCACACGGTCCTGCCAGCTCAGCCCGGCCATCCCGTCGGGGGTCGTGCCGCCCGCCCCGTTGAGCTCGCGGGCGGCGGCGATCGCGATCCCGGCCGAGATGCGCGCGGACATCAGGTTCACCAGTACCAGCAGCTGCCACAGCGCGGCGGGTTTGTCCGCCATCCTGATCCCGGCCTCGGCGGCGAGGGTCGTCCCCGCCTCGTCCACCACCGCGCGGGCGATATCGGCGTGCTTGACCATCTCCCGGTCCCCTCCAGGCGTGATCGGCGCGTTCGTCACTGGTCTGGTACCCGTCCGACCGGCGCTGACGCGGTCGTCCACAGGGGCCTCCGCCGGCCTCCGGCACGTGAGAGCCCCGGAACACGGGTCCCCTCCCGGTTCCGGGGCTCTCCTCCGTACCGCCCGGCGCTCCCGGCTCAGGCGTGGCGCAATCCGTTGCTCCTCTGGGGCAGCGCGTCGCTGTGCTGTCCGACGCTGACCGGAACCGTGTGCCGCGCCCTCCCCCTGTCGATGCCGAGGAAGCGGTTGAGGTGGCCCCTCCTGCCCACCACGAACCAGGCGATCGCCCCCAGCACCGGAAACCAGAGGACGAGGGCGACCCACAGCAGCTTGCCTCCCCCGGACGTGTCGCGGTCGGCCAGCGCCGAGAGGACCGCCGCGAGCACCAGCACCACCAGGGCCACGGCGGTGAGCAGCAGGACCAGTTCCGTGGTCCCGCCCATCCAGACGACCGCCGTCTCCGCACGGTCCGCAAGACTCGTGATCATACTTCCCCCAAACAAGGCGTACCCATGTTATTACGCAGGGTAATTACCGGGGTATCCAGTCCCGCCTATTTCATGGTTTTCGGGCGTTTCCCTCAGCCTCCGACCGAGGTTCCGATTTGGTGGCGTACACCGCACGGGAGCACCTACTTTCGGGTAAGCCCCCCTACCAGGCCTTTTCGCTGCTTTACTGGGAACCATGGGCGAGCTTCGGCGATCTGGCAGGTTCACTCCCCTCCTCCCCACCGGAGACCCCACCGGCGACGGTGGCGGCACCGGCACCCGCGACCGCCAATCCGCGCGCACCATCACCCCCCGCGGGAAGCACAGAGGCCAACGGCGGACGGGAGGCACCGCGGCCGGGACCCTGTGACCATGGCCAGGCGACCCCGGTACCTCTGGCTGGCGGAACAGCTGCGCGAGCCGATCCTGAACGGGGAGATGCCGCCCGGTACGCGGCTCCCCTCCCGGACACGGCTGGCACGCTCCTACCGCGTCAGCGAGCAGATCTCCCGCACCGCGCTCCGGCTCCTGGTCACCGAGGGCCTGGTGGAGTCCCGGCCCGGGTCCGGATACTTCGTGCGCACCGTCCCCGAGGTCTTCCGGATCTGCAGGACCGACTCCTCCTCCGGCTCCGGCCTGGGGCAGCTCAGCCGTGAGGAGATCGGCACCGAGCAGGAGCAGTGCTCCTCACCGCTGAGCTCACGGCTCCGGCTGCGCGAGGGCGATCCGGTGTACCGCACCACCTCGCGGGGGCTGTCCTCGCGGATGCCCATCACCCTGCACCGGTCCTGGGAGCCCGCGGTCCTCACGGCGGGAACCCTGCGCGCCCCGTTCGACGGCGCGTCCGACGCCGGGCTGCTCGAACGGCTCAGCGCAGCGGGGTACCCCGTCGACCGTGTGACGGAGGAGGTGAGGGTGCGTGCCCTGCGCGACTCCGAGGCCTCCCTGCTCGGTTCGGCCCCCGGCATACCCGTGCTGGTGGTGGAGCGCACCCACTACAGCGGAAACCGGCCGGTGGAGACCTCCGACCTCATCGGGTCGGTCGAGCAGTGTCGACTCCTCTACAAACTGACGCTGGCCCGGCCCCGCCGCCCCGGCGACCCGCGGCGGTATTGACTCCGCACGAGCGGCGACCGGCCCCGGACGCGCGCGGGGGCGGTGACCGGTCAGAACCGGTCACCGCCCCCGTCGTTCGCCCTGGGGCCCCTGGCCCGCGGATCAGGCCTGGGTGAACTCCCGGGCCACGACCTCGGCGATCTGCGCGGTGTTCAGCGCGGCGCCCTTGCGCAGGTTGTCCCCGCACAGGAACAGGTCCAGCGACTTCGGGTCGTCCAGCGACTGACGGATGCGGCCGACCCAGGTCGGGTCGGTGCCCACGACGTCGGCCGGGGTCGGGAACTCCCCGTTGGCCGGGTCGTCCTGGACCACGACGCCCTCGGCGGAGCCGAGCAGCTTGCGGGCGGCGTCGCCGGTCACCTCGTCGGCGAAGGTCGCGTGCACGACCAGCGAGTGGGTGGTGACCACCGGGACTCGGACACAGGTGGCGGAGACGCGCAGGTCCGGCAGGCCCAGGATCTTGCGGGACTCGTTGCGGACCTTCAGCTCCTCCGAGGACCAGCCCTCGTCCTTGAGCGAGCCCGCCCACGGCACGACGTTGTAGGCCAGCGGCGCGGGGAACGGGCCCAGCTCGCCGACGGTGGCGCGGACGTCGCCCGCCTTCTCACCGAGGCTGCGGTCGGCACCGGCCTTGGCCATCTGGTCGCGCAGGGTGTCGATGCCCTCCTGGCCGGAGCCGGAGGCGGCCTGGTAGGAGGAGACCACGAGGTCGGTGAGGCCGTGGGCGCGGTGCAGGGCGCCGATCGCCACGATCATCGACAGGGTGGTGCAGTTGGGGTTGCTGATGATGCCGCGCGGGCGGTCGCGGACCTGGTCCGCGTTGACCTCGGGCACCACGAGCGGGACGTCGGGGTCCATGCGGAACGCGCCGGAGTTGTCGACGGCGACCGCGCCGCGGGCGGCGGCGACCGGCGCCCACTCCTTGGACACCTCGTCGGGGACGTCGAACATGGCGACGTCCACGCCGTCGAAGACCTCGGGAGCCAGGGCCTGGACCACGACGTCCTCGCCGCGCACGCTCAGGACCTTGCCCGCGCTGCGCGGGGAGGCGACGAGGCGGATCTCGCCCCAGACGTTCTCACGCTGGGTCAGGATGTCCAGCATCACGGTGCCGACGGCGCCGGTGGCGCCGACGACGGCCAGGGTGGGAAGACGGTTACTCATCGGCCGGTACCTCCGTACACGACAGCCTCGACCTGGTCGGCGTCGAGCTTGAACTCGCTGTGGGCGGCGCGAACGGCCGCGTCGATCTGGTCCTCCTCGACGATCACCGAGATACGGATCTCCGAGGTGGAGATCATCTCGACGTTGGTGTCGGAGGAGGCGATGGAGTCGAAGAAGCGGGCGGTCACACCCGGGTAGGAGCGCATACCCGCACCGATCAGCGACACCTTGCCGATCTTGTCGTCATAGCGCAGGGACTCGAAACCGACCTTCTCCTGTACCTTCTTCAGCGCGGCGACCGCCTCCTTGCCGAAGTCCTTGGGGACCGTGAAGGAGATGTCGGTGCGCGAGGTGGAGACCGCCGACACGTTCTGCACGATCATGTCGATGTTGATCTCCGAGTCGGCCAGGGCCTGGAAGATCGTGGCGGCCTCACCGACCCTGTCGGGCACCCCGACGACGGTGATCTTGGCTTCGCTCCGGTCGTGTGAGACACCGGAGATGATCGGCTGTTCCATGCCTTCGCTTTCCTCGACTGCTGGGACGACCCAGGTTCCGGGCTTCTGGCTGAAAGATGAGCGGACGTGCAGGGGGATGTTGTACTGACGTGCGTACTCGACACAGCGCAGGTGCAGGATCTTGGTTCCGCACGCCGCCATCTCCAGCATCTCCTCGTAGGAGATCTGAGGAATGCGTTGCGCGTTCGGCACGATGCGCGGGTCGGCGGTGAACACACCGTCGACGTCGCTGTAGATCTCGCAGGCGTCGGCGTCCAGGGCGGCGGCCAGCGCCACCGCGGTGGTGTCCGAGCCGCCACGACCCAGGGTGGTGATGTCCTTGCTGTCCTGGGAGACACCCTGGAAACCGGCGACGATACAGATCGCCCCCTCGTCCACGGCCTCCCGGATGCGGCCCGGGGTCACGTCGATGATCTTGGCGTTGCCGTGCAGCGACGTGGTGATGACACCGGCCTGGGAGCCGGTGAAGGACCTGGCCTCGAAGCCCAGGTTCTCGATGGCCATGGCGACCACCGCCATGGACATGCGCTCACCTGCGGTGAGCAGCATGTCGAGTTCGCGCGCGGGCGGCAGCGGGGACACCTGCTCGGCGAGATCGATCAGTTCGTCGGTGGTGTCGCCCATGGCCGAGACCACGACGACGACGTCATATCCCGCCTTTTTCTGAGCGACGATCCGCTGGGCTACTCGCTTGATGGCTTCCGCGTCGGCCACGGAAGACCCACCGTACTTCTGCACGATTAGGGCCACGATCGATGCTCCTGAGGAGTTGGGATCAAGACAATGAAATGGAGTGTAGCCAGCGACGTCCTCGTCGACCCCGTCCGACCTGCGGCGGGAGGGCGTGGCGTCTTGACACACCAGCGCTCGGGCTTACCCGGTCAGACGGAGGTTACTCGCGTTTCGGCTACATTAAGGCTGAGTGTGAGCTAGAACTCCAGGCTGCGACGGCCCTCGAAGGCGCGTCCGAGGGTGACCTCGTCGGCGTACTCCAGGTCGCCGCCCACGGGCAGGCCACTGGCCAGACGGGTCACCTTCAACCCCATGGGTTTGACCAGCCGCGCCAGATAGGTCGCGGTGGCCTCCCCTTCGAGGTTGGGGTCCGTGGCCAGGATCAGCTCCGTCACGTGACCGTCGGCCAGACGGGTCATGAGCTCCTTGACGCGCAGGTCGTCGGGGCCCACGCCCTCGATGGGGCTGATGGCGCCGCCCAGGACGTGGTAGCGGCCCCGGAACTCGCGGGTGCGCTCGATGGCGACGACGTCCTTGGACTCCTCGACCACGCAGATGATCGCGGGGTCGCGGCGGGCGTCGCGACAGATGCGGCACTGGTCCTCTTCGGCGACGTTGCCGCAGACCTCGCAGAAACGCACCTTCTCCTTGACCTCGACAAGCGCGTTGACGAGGCGTTTGACGTCCGCGTGCTCGGCGGACAGCAGGTGGAAGGCGATGCGCTGCGCGCTTTTCGGACCGACGCCGGGCAGCCGCCCGAGCTCGTCGATCAGATTCTGTACCGCGCCTTCGTACATCGCCTACCCACCAGGTCGGACCGGATGCTTCGGGGCGGCCCGTCTCCCCTCTGCCCACCGTATCCGTAGCGACGACCTGCCGGGTACACGGAGGCCCTCACCTGCGCACGGGCGTGCGCGGGTGCCCGAGCAGGCGCGCGGAACGGTCCCGGGAGACCCTTTCCGCGGCTGTCGGCCCGGGCCCCGTGGACACGGCCTAAAGGCCGGGGAGGCCGGGCATGCCGGGCATGCCGGGCATCCCGCCGCCGCCCAGGCCCTCGGCGAGCGGCCCCATCTTCTCCTGCTGGAGCTGCTCCACCTGCGCCTCGGCGTCGCGGATGGCCGCCAGGACCAGGTCCGCGACGGTCTGGGCGCTCTCCTCCGCGTCGGCGGTGTCGATCGCCTGGGCGTCGACGGCGATGTCCTCGACCTGCCCGCGCCCACTCAGCTTGACCTTGACCAGGCCTCCGCCGGAGGTGCCCTCGACCTCGGCCTCCTCCAGTGCCTTCTGGGCCTCCTCGAGCTGCTGCTGCATCTGCTGGGCCTGCTGGAGCAGGGCCTGCATGTCCATTCCGCCAGGGTTCACGGCCGTCTCCTCGCCGCACTCTCAGTGCTGGGTCTCGCTGTCATGTCGCTGTTGCTGTGAGCGTAACCGGTCATCAGCGAACATGCGGGCGTCACCGGCGGCCCGGGCGAAGCCGGTCCGGGATCCGCCCGCCGGCGGGCTCAGGTGGCGTCCCCGATCACCGTGTCCAACGCGCTCCTGCTCCTCTCCAACCGGCAGATGGCGGCGTCGACCCGCGCGCGCTCGGCCCGGAGCCCGTCCAGCAGGTCGGGGGCGGGCTCGCCTCGCTCGTGGGCGTACATGCACGGCATGAGCTCGCGCACGGTGTCGCTGTTGAGGCCCGCGGTGAACAGGCACTGGATGCGGTCGACCCGTTCGAGGGCGTCCGCACCGTACTCGCGGTGCCCGCCCGGGGTCCGGGTGGAGGCGAGCAGCCCCTGTTCCTCGTAGTAGCGCAGCGACCTGGGGCTGACCCCGGTCCGCCGCGACAGCTCACCGATACGCACCGATCCTCCTGTGATGTGCCGCACAAGGACTTGAACCTGACATCCATGTCAGATTCTACGCTCTTCCCATGAACGAGACGGGCACGGCGGACACCGCCTTCCACACGACCGGAACGATCACCGACGACACCGTCGACTCCCTGCTCAGCGCGTACGAGCTTCCCGGACTCACCCTGCCCAACCGGGTGGTCATGGCACCCATGACCCGCCTGCGCGCAGACCGCCGGTCGGTACCCCGGCCGGTGATGGCCGAGTACTACGCGCAACGCGCGGGAGCCGGACTGATCGTCTCCGAGGGCATCGCCCCGAGCATGGACGGACAGCAGTACCTCACCCAGCCCGGGCTGTTCACCGAGGAACAGGTGGAGGCCTGGCGCCGGGTCACCGACGCCGTGCACGACGCGGGCGGCCGCGTCTTCGCCCAGGTCATGCACGCCGGGCGCAACGGCCATCCGGCCAACCGGCCGGACGGCGGCGTCCCCCTGGCGCCCTCCGCGGTCCGCGCGCCCGGACCGCTGCACACGCCCGACGGCAAGGTGGACACCGTGGTCCCGCGCGCGATGACCGCCACCGAGGTGCGCCAGGCCGTCACCGACCACGCCGAGGCGGCGCGCGCCGCGATCCGTTCCGGCTTCGACGGGGTGGAGATCCACGGCGCCAACAGCTATCTGCCGCACCAGTTCCTCGCCGACAACACCAACCTGCGCGCGGACCGGTACGGCGGGGACGTGGTCGGGCGGATCCGGTTCGCCGTGGAGGCGGCCGAGGCGGTGGCCGACGCGGTCGGCGCGCACAGGGTGGGGTTGCGGATCGCTCCGGGAAACCCCGAGGGCGGGATGGTCGAGCGCGACCCGGCTCCCGTCTACCGGGAACTGCTGGCGGCCCTCGACCCGCTCGGGCTGGCGTACCTGCACGTCACGGACGACCCGGTGTATCCGGCGCTGGACGACCTGCGCCCGCGCTGGAGCGGGACCCTCGTGGGCAACACCGGCGAGCACGAGGAGACCACCCCCGAGAGCGCCGCCCGTCTGAGGGGTGACGGGCGGGCCGACCTGGTCTCGGTCGGGCGCCCCTACATCTCCAACCCCGACGCGGTCGAGAGGATCGCCGCCGGGGTCCCGTGGGCACCGATCAGGGAGAAGAACTTCCACTACTCGTCCGGTCTGCGGGGATATGTGGACTACCCACGCCACGACACGGGAACGACTCACTCGAACGGGACTCCCACCAGCAGCGAGAACGAAGGGTGCCCCTAGCGTCACTCTCGGTTGAGAGGGTGCCTCGCGGGGCAGAAAAGTTCCGGTAGTGCTCTCGGGCACTACCGGTACCACTGAAAGCCACGGGGGACTGAGGACGTGTTGACCGCCAGAGAGCGCCACTCGGCGCTGGTCGAGGCGATGGTCGCGGACGGCACGCTGACCGACGCCTCCCTCATCGAAGCGTTCCGGTCGGTGCCCCGCCACCGGTTCATCCCCGAGATGGGAGCGCTGACCGCGCACGGGACCTCCCTCAACGCCAACAGCAACCCCGAGCGGTGGCTCGCGGCCGTCTACGCCGACAACGCCATCGTCACCCAGATCGACGACCCCTTCGTCCCCGAGCGCAGGGAGGCGCCCGCGCCCCGGGAACCGGATCCCCGGCACAGGGGGGAGACCTCGACCTCGTCCAGCTCGGCGCCCACGGTCCTCGCGCACCTGCTGGAGCTGGCCGACCTGGCCAACGGGCAGAGGGTGCTGGAGGTGGGCACCGGGACGGCCTGGAACACGGCGCTGCTGGCGCACAGGCTGGGCGACCGCGCCGTCACCTCCCTGGAGATCGACCCACGTCTGGCCAGGACGGCCCGGGAGGCCCTGAGATCGGAGGGCTACTCCCCCACCGTCCACCTGACCGACGGGTACGAGGGGTATCCGCCCGGCGCGCCCTACGACCGCATCACCTCGACCTGCGGTGTGCGTCGGCTGCCGCCCGCGTGGATGGAGCAGCTGCGCCCGGGCGGCCTGGCGGTCTGCCCGTGGGGGCTGCTGGAGGGGGCGGGGGTACTCGCGCGGATCGAGTGCCCGGGGGACGGCTCGGCCCGGGGAAGCTTCCACGGCGGGGTGGGGTTCGTGCCGCTGCGCACCCCGGAGCCCCCGCTGCGGCCGGTCCGGGACTCGGGACAGCAGCCCGACGAGTACCGGCTCACCCAGACCGATCCGGTGGCGCCGCTGATGGCGTTCCCGTCGGCGTTCGCCTTGTCGGTGATGGTGCCGGGCTGGCGGATGCGGCGCCGGTGGATCGGTACCGGGTCCGGTGTGTGGGTGTGCGACCAGGAAGGCGCCTCGTGGGTGCGGGTCTACCCCTACGGCACCTCGTGGATGATCGAGCAGGGCGGCCCGAGGAGTATCTGGGACGAGTTCGAGGAGGCCCTGGAGCTGTGGGAGGGGCTGGGAGAGCCGGAGCCGGACCGGTTCGGGCTGTCGGTGGGCGCCGACGGCGCGCACCGGGTGTGGCTGGACTCGCCGGACGGCCACGGCTGGCGGCTGTGAACGCCGACGGCCCCCTCGCCGGGGGACCGTCACCGCACGCTCACGCCGTTCCTTCGGCCCCCTCCGACTGCCCGGGTCCCCCGGGGCCGCGGGAGGCGTTCCTCTCCTGGAGCTTGCGCAGGAGTTCCCGCCTGCGTTCCACGGCATCGGTGCTGGGCCCGCCCTTCCCTCCGCCGTTACCCCCGCGGAGCGTGGAGCGGGAGACGTTGGTGCGCTGTCCGCCCATACCGAGAAGGTTGTCACTGTTCCTGGCCACGCGGACCTCCTTTCCCTTCAGGCCGGACACGCGAGGTCCTGCCGGAATCGGTCCTGACCTCCTCAGGGTATCCCCACCAAGACGATACGTCTCGTCATTTTTCAGCCACTACCGTGGCAGGTATGGCAGAGAGCACCGCACAGGAAGAGACCCGGGCTCGCCGCAGCCCCGACCCCCGCCGCCGCAGCGAGCGCTCGCGGCGCGCCATCCTGGACGCCGCCGCCGAACTGATGGGCGAGGTCGGCTACGCGAGGCTGACCATGGAGGCGATCGCGGCCAGGGCCAGGGTCGGCAAGCAGACCATCTACCGGTGGTGGCCCTCCAAGGCGGCCGTGGCCTTCGACGTGTTCACGGCGCTGACCGGCGGAACCGCCGGGGAACCGCTGCCCGACACCGGCGACCTGTCCGCTGACCTGAGGACGGTGCTCCGCGCCACGGTGGACGAGTTCCACCTCCCGGAGATGGACCGGACCACCCGGGCGTTCACCGCGGAGATCCAGGGCGACCTGGCCCTCGCCGAGGCCGTCAACGAGCGCCTGGTCCGCCCGAACACGGAAGCGCTCAAGGACCGGCTGCGTTCCGCCGTCGACGCTGGAGAGGTGGATCCGGAGGCCGACCTGGAGTTGGCCGCGGAGCTGATCAACGGGCCGGTCCACCATCGTTGGCTGCTGCGCACCGCGCCGCTCACCCACGAGTACGTGGACGGACTGGTGGACACGGTGTTGCGCGCCCTGCGCCCCGGAGAACGCTAGAGCGTGTCCGGGGCCTCGTGCTCGATCTCCTCGATGACCCGGCCGCCGAGCTCGGACTCGATGAGCGCGGTCCCGGCCCCCGGGGACACCGGGGCCTTCGGGGAAGCCCCCCCTCCGGAGGAGGCCGGGGTCCGCGCCCGGGATTCCGACTGCTTCGGCGCGGGCGCCGGCGAGGAGGACGCCGACGGGTCGGCGTACTCCGGCGGAGGTGCCGCGGCCGCGTCCTCGTAGGGGTCGGGCGGCGGTTCCTGGAGCCCGGTGACGATCCGGTCCGGCGGCGGACCGGCGGGTCCGGGCGCCGGCTCGGGAGAGGGCGCGGACTCCGGAGCGGCCGCGCCGGGTCGCGCGGGTTCGGGAGCGGGCGCGTCCCATCCCGCGGGCTCGGCCGGGCGCGCGGGCTCCGCCCTGCGTGCGGGGGCGGGAGGCGCCGTGGCACCGCCCGCCGCGGCCACACGCACCTCCGCTCCGAGGACCTGCCGGATCGCTGCGGCGACCACCTGGTCGCTGCCGCTGTTGCCGAAGCCCTTGGCGTCGTTGGGCCGGGAGAAACTGAGCAGGACGGTGTTGCCCTCCACCCCCACCGGGCGGACGTCGCTGCCGCTCAGCACCATCCAGGTGAACCGGCGGCGACCCTTGACCGCCTCCAGGATCTGGCCCCAGGCGCCCTGCAGCCGCCCCAGGTCCGGTGCGCCGCCGGAGGGTGCGGGCGCCTGTCCCCGCTCGGGGGCGCTCTGCCGGGCCGGGGCGTCCCAGCCCGCGGGCTCGGAGCGCCGTTCCGCGGGTGCCGGTGCCGGAGCGGGGTTCGACGGGGCCGCGGGAGCCGGCGGCTCGGTGGCCCGCACAGGCTCGGGCGTGGCCGCCGGCGAGGGCCGAGGAGGCTGGGAGGACTGCTGGGGCCCGGGCGCGGGCTGGGACTGGGCGGCGGGAGCGACGGCACCGGAGGCGATCCGGCGCTCCATCTGCTCCAGGCGGGCCAGCAGGGCCACACCCTGGTCGCCGTCGGTGCCCGGCAGCAGTATCCGCGAGCACATGAGCTCCAGCAGCAGCCGGGGCGCGGTGGCCCCGCGCATCTCGGTCAGCCCCTGGTTGAGGATGTCGGTGGCGCGGGTGAGCTCGGCCGGACCCAGGCTGGAGGCCTGGCCCTTCATCTGCTCGACCGCCTCCGGGCCGACGTTGATCAGGCCCTTGTCCAGGGCGTCGGGGACCGCGGCCAGCACGACCAGGTCACGGAAGCGCTCCAGCAGGTCCGTGGTGAAGCGGCGCGGGTCGTGGCCGCCCTCCACCACACGGTCGATCAGGCCGAACACGGCCGCGCCGTCACGGGCGCCGAGAGCGCCGACCATCTCGCCGAGCAGGCTGGAGTCGGTGTAACCCAGCAGGGAGACGGCGCCCTCGCGGGTGATGCCGCCCTCGTCCGAACCGGCGATGAGCTGGTCCAGCACCGAGAGCGTGTCACGCGCCGAGCCCGCGCCCGCGCGCACGACCAGCGGCAGCGCGGCAGGGTCGTAGGGGATGCCCTCCTGCTTGAGCAGGTCCTCCATGAGCTCCTTGAGGGTGCTCGGCGGGATGAGGCGGAAGGGGTAGTGGTGGGTCCGCGAGCGGATCGTGCCGATGACCTTCTCGGGCTCGGTGGTCGCGAACACGAACTTCAGGTGCGGCGGCGGTTCCTCCACCAGCTTGAGGAGCGCGTTGAAACCCTCGCGGGTCACCATGTGCGCCTCGTCGATGACGTAGATCTTGTAGCGCGAGTTGACCGGCGAGAAGAAGGCGCGTTCGCGCAGTTCGCGGGCGTCGTCCACACCGCCGTGGGAGGCGGCGTCGATCTCCATGACGTCGATGCTTCCGCCGCCGTCGGGGGCCAGCGCCACGCAGGAGTCACAGGTGCCGCACGGGTCCGGGGTGGGGCCCTCGGCGCAGTTGAGGGAACGGGCCAGGATGCGGGCGCTGGTGGTCTTGCCGCAGCCGCGCGGGCCGCTGAACAGGTAGGCGTGGTTGATCCGTCCGCTGCGCAGTGCCTGGCGCAGCGGGTCCGTCACGTGTTCCTGTCCGCGCACCTCGCCGAAAGTCGCGGGCCGGTACTTGCGGTACAGCGCGATGCTCACGGTGTGATCACTCCCCTGGTCCCTGCCACGTGTCCATTCAACCCGCGAGCAGTGACGACTCGCGCCGGTTGGCGCAGACCGGGAGGGGTTCGACCGGGCCGGAGAAAGAGAAAGGACCCCCCGCGCACCCGCCAGAGCCCACTTATCCTTGCTGCCTTCCGGCCCTGGGGAGGTTCATAGGGTGACGCCGCACGAGGGGTCTGCCTCAAGTCTATCCGACACCCGGACTGCTCTGGCAACCCGTCCGCGCCCGATCCGACGATCCCTCCGGCCCCGGCGGACCACGCGCCTTGTTTGGATAAACGACCCGTCCGCGGACATCATGGACGGCATGCTCGACCCCCTGAAACCCACTGACAACTCCCCGGCCCGCCGCGACCTCATCGTGGACACCCTGGAGAACGCCTTCTCGGACCTGATGGCCGCCGACCCGGCCGCCTTCCGCGTCAAGTTCCGCAAGATGGCGGCCAACCCGTTCGCCTTCTACCGGGGCAGCGCCGCGCTCTTCTACACCGACGTATCGGCCATGGACGACCCCTGGGCCGACGACCGCACCTCGCGGGTGTGGATCCAGGGCGACCTGCACGCGGAGAACTTCGGCACCTACATGGACTCCACCGGGCGGCTGGTGTTCGACGTCAACGACTTCGACGAGGCCTACCTCGGCCACTTCACCTGGGACGTGCTCAGGTTCGTGGCCAGCATCGCCCTGATGGGGTGGCAGAAGGCCCTGTCCGACGACGACATCGGCATGCTCGTGCCGCACTACGTCGACGCCTACGTCGCCCAGGTGCGCGAGTTCGCGACGGAGGGCGGCGACTCGGAGTTCTCCCTCAAGCTGGACAACACCGACGGCACGGTGCACGACGTGCTCCAGCAGGCCCGGCTCAACAGCCGCGCCGAGATGCTGGTGTCCATGACCGAGCGCGACGGGTACGCCCGCCGTTTCCGCGAGGGTCGCCGGGCGCGCCGCCTGGAGGACGAGGAGCGGGAGAGGGTCCTGGCCGCCTACGACGCCTACCTGGAGACCATCCCCGAGGACCAGCGGTTCGCGTCGCTGAGCTACGGGGTCAAGGACGTGGTGGGCAGCGGCGGCTTCGGGATCGGCTCGGCGGGGCTGCCCGCCTACACCCTGCTCATCGAGGGCCAGTCCGAGGCGTGGGACAACGACGTCGTACTGTCCGTGAAGCAGGGAAACGTGGCCGCGCCGTCGCGGGTGGTGACCGACCCCAGCATCATGGGGTACTTCAAGCACCACGGGCACCGCACCGCCGTGTCCCAGCGCGCGTTGCAGGCGCACGCCGACCCGCTGCTCGGCCACACCGAGATCAACGGCATGGGCTTCGTGGTGAGCGAGATCTCCCCCTACACCAACGACCTGGACTGGGACGGTCTCACCGAGCCCGCGGAGATCGCCCCGGTGCTGGACTACCTGGGGCGCGCCACCGCCAAGGCGCACTGTGTGTCCGACTCGCACGCGGACTCCACGATGGGGGGCGGCGAGACCGAGGCGGCGATCATGGAGGTGCTCGACGGCCGCGAGGCGGAGTTCACGCGCTGGTGCGTGGAGTTCGCGCACCGGTACGCGGCCCAGGCCCGGGCCGACCACCTGCTGTTCGTGGACGCCTTCCGCAACAACGCCATCAGCGGCGTTCGGTCCAGCCGCCGCCCCTGAGCCGGGCCGGATCCGGCGGACCGCCGGGGCCGCCGTCGGGCGGTCACCGGGACGGCCCGAAACCGTTCGGAGCACCCTGTGACGGCATGTAGAGTTGTCAGCGGAGGATTCGCCTAGTGGCCTAGGGCGCACGCTTGGAAAGCGTGTTGGTGGCAACGCCTCAGGGGTTCGAATCCCCTATCCTCCGCGGGTGAAGCCCCGAGCTGCGATGACGTGGCTCGGGGCTTCTTTCATGTCACCGCTCGGCTGGTGTGGAACGTGTCGCGACTCCGACTAGGCAACACGCTTCGGTAAGGAAGTCGCCCGATGGCACACAAGAGTCCCCTACGCGCTCAGCGGCGCGTCTCATCTCAGCGCACGTCAGAGCACACGCTCTCAGCAGTCCCCGCACCCGTACGCGCCGTACAGAGCGCGACGGATGAGCGTCTGGCGATCATCGCTGAGCTAGAGCTTCACCTCAGCACGACCAACAACAAGCGCGGTCGTCCCTACCAGCGACGGACGATCAATGCCTATCGCTATGCCGCGCACCAGCTCCATAACTGGCTCCCGTCGCGCACCCGCTTCGAAGACGTGGACACGGCGACGCTGAACAAGTTCTTCCGCTGGTACTACAAGACTTACGACGTCCCGAAGAGCCAGGACGGCAAGGGCGGTTACACGGGCGGCACGAACACGATCCAGCGCAACCTTCGCGCTCTCTTCCTCTTCCTAGCCGAGGAGTACGACGTCGCCAACCCCTACACAGCGGACGGGTCCGGTGTGAAGCTCCAGCGCTACGCCACACCGCCGATGGGCAAGCCCAAGACACTCAGCACCGACTTTGTGTCTGACGTCCTGGCGGTCACCGGCCCCAAACGACGGCGGTCACCAGGTGCCCCCCATGACTTCGAGACCACGAGGGACCACGCCATCGTCCGCGTTCTCACCGAGGGGCTGAGGTCGGAAGAGCTTCTGTCTCTCCGCGTCCAGGACCTCGACTTGCCGACGCGAACCCTGGTCGTGCTGCCGCTCAAGGACGCGCGCAACTCCACCGACGGCCGGGTGATCCCGCTCCAGCCGTCCACGGTCAAGGCACTAGCGCGATACCTCCGCGTGCGGGCGTCTCACAAGTTCGCCACCAAAGACGACCATCTGTGGCTGGGCACGCGGAACCGCTCTCGTCTCAAGTACGGCGGGCTCCGTCGCATGGTGAAGCGTCGGGCAGAACAGGCCGGATACGATCCCGCGATGGTCTCGCCGCACTCGTTCTGCCACACGTGGGCGGATGATCTGCTGAGCGCGGGCGTCTCCGGCGAGGACGTCATGGCAATTCGCGGATGGAAGAGCCCGGCAATGCTCCGCCGCTACGGCGCGGACATGGCATCATCCCGCGCGGTCAACGCGGTTCAGAAGCTCGGGGATCGTTACTAGCCACGTACTTTTTGCCGACGTCGGCAAAGTAACGACGGGGCGGTGTGGGAACTCTTATCCCACACCGCCCTAACTTTATGAGCGCTCAGAAAGTTTTTATGAGCGCTCATAAGAAGTCACGAGCACATCCCAAACGTCGCTGAGATCGACGCTGAGCGCTTAGACGTGCGTCTCGCGTGTCGTCTATCAAGTGAGCACTAGCAGAGCCCGAGAGAGCTTCTGAGAGCGCATAGAAAAGCCCGCTCTCTCAGAAGCGAAAGAGCGGGCTGGTGTTGGGCTTACTCGTCTTCGTAGTACACGGCGGTGGCTCCCGAGAAGCGACGGACGATCTCTCGCATGACGCCCTGGTGGATCTCGCGGTACTCGTCCGTGCGCTGGCGGTACGTCTTCGCCATGATCTCTTCGGGGGAGCTGCCGCCGAGGGAGTTAGTGCGCTCTTCCTGACCGGCGATGGACTCGAACGTCACGGTCACGTTATAGCAGGGCGTACGAACTTCGTTGCCGTCTTCGTCCTTCGTGATCGAGTGAGCCGACACGCGCGGCTCGGAGATGCTCTTAATCTGGCGCCACTTGTACGGGTAGTCGATGGGGTGGAACCCGGACCACCCGCTCGCCTTAGCCCAGATCACGTCGCCCTCTTTGAGGTCAGAGAGCGGCACGCTCGAACGCTCGTCCAGGAGGCGAGTCGTTTCGTTCGAAGCGCGCTCCCCCTTCTTGGTGAGCCTCGTCTTCTTGCCGGCGCACGAGAAGCAAACCCCGTTGGCGACACTAGCGGGGCCGTACTGTCCCGACCCGTCGCAACGCCCGCACTCGGTGTTCTCAAAGATCACGGTCTTAATCCGGCGCTCTTCGTCGGCGCTGGCGGGGACGGTCATCGCGGCGGGCTTCTCTACCGTAATCTTCGGAGCGCTTTCACCCTTTGCGCGGGCCCGACGACAACGCGCACGAGCTGCCTTCGTGCTTTCGTGGGTGCATTCTTTGTGGCTCATCTTGTGTCCCTTCGCGCCCGGTGTGCTTACCTGGCTCACGTTACGAAGAGCGACCCCAACACCGAAGGGCGCACAAGTGATTCCGTGGGCGATCGTTATCAAGCCCGCTGCTATGTAACGCTCAGCCGTGGGGTGTGGTCTCGATTCGCCATGGACTTCTCTTCTACCCCTTCGGAGGCACCTGGTGCCTTGAGAGTGTTGACCTCGTAAGCACAACGACGAACACGAGGGAGTCACGATGACCGAAGAGCAGAAGACGGGCGCTAAGAAGATCACGGCCCACAGCCACTGTGACCACGAAGCGACGAAGGCAGCACGAGCGAAGTGCCGTCGCGCAAAGGGCAAGATCACTGTTCAGCAGAGCGCGGGTGCCACCGTGACGGCTAAGCCCGCTCCCGCGCCGAAGGTCGAAGAGATCGCCGAGACCCCCGCAGTTCTCGACGGGGTCACCGACTCCCCGAACGTCGTCACCCGGGAGACGTGGAAGAGCCACAAGGACGAGAACGTGACGATCCACATTTACAACCGGATGCCGGTGAAGAACGCCCGCGTGACCGGGTGGGGCAAGGTCTACTTTGATTACTTGGTGTTGGGCGCTGACAAGAGCGTCCGCGTCCCGGCCGACGAGGTCGAGCGCGTCACCCTGAACGACTAGATCCACCAGAAGAGGGGGTAGATGCTATCTACCCCCTCTTTTGTGTGGCAGCTACGCCGCCGCTTCGATGTCGGCGAGGATGTTCGTCATCGTGGTCGCCTGCGGGTGGGGAGACGTCACGGTGTGGATGTCGCCAACCTCAGCGCGTCCGTTCTCCACACGGATAGCGTTGACGAGTTCGAGCCCCTTACTCTTCCGGGTGGGCTCCTTGAGAAGCAGGCAGAACACCGCTTCGAGGTCGTTGGAATCGATGCTGACAGTGGACATTAGTTCTCCTGGTTCTTAACCCTGTAAGCCTGGGCCATGAGCTTCTCGCCCACGCGGTCACGAGTCTTGGCCCGGTGAACGACGTTGACCGGGGTACCGGGCGGAATCTCACCCGGCGGAACGAGGGGTTCGTCCGCGCGTCCCTCCCAGTACTTTGCACGGGCTTCCCGGCTATCGCGTTCCTGGATCGCGTCCATAGCAGTTCGTAGGGTGCGCTCTCGCTGTTCAGTGCGACGCTTCGCGTCTGCGTCGCTGAACTCCTTACGCGCGACCTGATCGGCGTTGGTGACGCCCTCAGCTTCGAGCGCACGAGCGCGCTTCTTAATCGCCGCCCGCTCAGCGTCAATGCCCTTGAACATCTCGGCGTTGCCGCGCTTGTAGGCGTCGGGGTCACCGATACCGGTCCCGCGTTGCATAGCCTCTAGGATAGTGCGGCTGCTCATGCTGCCTCCTCGGTTTCCGCCTCGGTGCCTTCGAGAATGCCGGACAGTTCTTCGGCGTCGATGCCTTCCCGTGTGGCGAGATTCTGGGCCAGCACCTGCCACGGGAAAGCGCTAAGAACTTCCTGGACGTCTAGGGCTAGCTCCGGCTGTTTGGCTGCGGGCTTCTCTGCGGCGGCTGAGGGAGCTTCCCACTCTCCCCTAAGCCCGCGCATAATCTTATCTGCGACTGCCATTCAATTTCCTCCGGTCATGTTAATGGTATTGTACATGTCGCTATTCATCGGGTGCGGTGAATTCGAGTCGAGAGAACTCGGGAAACCCGTCGGGTTGAAAGCTCATGGCAGAGATGAGACATCCGGTTTCAGTGTTGATCACCATTGCCTCACCATGGCGATTGAACGCCCAGACTGGAATGGTAATGCTGTCTTCCTCATCCTCCATGTCCGCGTAAACCGCTACAAGATTCCTGGGTGCTCGGATCATTGTTGCTCTCGTTTCTGCTATTGTTGGTACGTGATATGCCACGTTTAGTTTCGCCTTGGGTAATGGATTTTACCGGCAATAGATGAGGCTATGCGGCAGAGCCCCCGGATTCCACGACCCGGGGGCTCTTTTATGGCTATGCGACGTTTGCCTTGGAGATTCGATCGCTTGCCCAGGTCTGACTACGCTTGAAACGTCGCGCCAGTTCCCTAGCGCTTACCTCGGGGTTGTCCCGGACATGCTGCTGAGCACGTTCTTTCATCTCGGCATCCAGTTCGGTCATGCGGGCGCGGAGATCTTCGTCTGACAAGCCCTGTGGCCTCTCCCGCACGTCGTCGGCTCGGCCCTGCCGATCCGCCAGCTCTTCCCGGAGTGGCGCCGTGATCTCTTCGAACGTCTTCCTCTTATCGACAACGGGTGTGGCGATTGTCGAAGCGGCCGGGGTGTTGGGCGTCTTCGAGATACTCCACAGTGCCAGATACACCGCCTTGATCAACACGATAGGCACAAGCGAATACACGGCACTAAACCACCCGTGCTCCATCCCTGCAAAGAAATTCGCGCTGCCGCTGGCGATGATCCCGAGGGCTAGCAAAGCTTGAAGCATCCAGTGTGTCCGCTGCCAGCACAAGAAAAGCATGGACAGGATGTAAAGGTCGATTGCCACGGCGAGCGGGTACGCGACAATGTCCGAGTAGCCGAACGTTTTCAACACCGATGACAGGTGGTCGAACGAAGCGGCGAGGCAGACAACCGCCACACCGATCATTACGTAAATGGGAATTCTCGACACGCGCGAACTGATATCGTTGTTCACTGTTACTCCTTCTGGCAAGGCGGGAATGTGACACGAGCCCGTGCCTCCTGGCTCCAAGAGGCACGGGCTTTTCTATGGACGCTTGACGAAACGAAAGCGAAGCTTGCGCGTTGACTTCGGCCCAATCATTCGTGTGATCGCCCGTAGGCTTCGTGTACGTGCGTAGTTGTGCAAGTCCTTCCGGACCTGCTCCAGCGTCCTACCGTTCGCCTGAACTTCTTCGGTGGTGAACTCGTACACATTGCCGTCCGCATATTCATCCGGCCACGTAAGGGGCTCACGAGCGCGCACATGCTCCGCACTGGGGGTGGCTTTCATTCCGTTTCTCCTCGCGTGTTTTGAGTGCATGAGAACAATAGAACACGAGAAGCGAGACAAAATTTGACGTGGTCCCGAGTGATTATCACAAGTGAGTAACGACATTCGTCGTGCTATTCTGTGAATGGGTTTGATGCTCTTCGGCGTGTCTTCTCTTCCGGCGTGTGCCATTCTTAGTTATGGGTATGTCTCTCGGTCTGTCCCTCCGGGATGGCTCCCTCTAGTCCCCGTGCTAGAGGGAGCCTTTTTTTATGGGTAACTCCGATAACACGTGTGCTACATTGTTGGTGACGGGATAGAAACTCAATTGGACAGGGAACAGGAATGGCTAAGAGCCATGCTGAATGCGAGCACCCGGCTACGTCGTATGAGCGTCATATTTGCCGGAACGGTCGCAAGTACCACCCGGAATGCGACCACCCGCAGACTTTCGTGGGACAGAACTATTGCGAACACATGCGACAGTTCCCAGAATGCGACCACGGGCCGGGACAGAAAGCTCTCCAAGCGTGCACCTGGAAGCGCAAGAGTGAAGCCCGGGAACGCGCGAGGATCGAAAAGGCTTGGAGGCAGATTCAGGAAGAGCAGGCAGCCAGTTAGCCATAAATTGGGGCGGCAGAAGTGCCAGCTTCTACCGCCCCCAACACACGAGCGAGGAACTCATGGGCGCTACTGCAAGGGTTTTCGACTTTCAAAATGAAAAGATCCACGCGGCTTGGTGTGATGGCGAACACCACACCGAGTGTTGTGAGGAGAACGGCCGGGCTATCGCTATCTCTGAGCGCATTCTCGGCCGTAAGCTCACCGCCATGGAAGAGGCTATGATCCGAGCCTCAGACGTGGCTTATATCGTCAAATAAGGGAAGGCGCGCTTACCTGTCCCGTAAGCGCGCCCCCAATAACTATATTCACTTGGGAATCACATGGAAAAGAATAGCACGATCGATGCGGCATCCAAAGCGCGTCGTTTCCTGCGCGCGGTACATCCGGAGTCCAAATACATCGTGGTAAGTCGGCAGGACCCGGACACTAAGAGCTGGTGGAACGAGTCCCTAGACCCGCGAGACAAGGACGCCATCCGCTCCCTGGTTGCCGAGGCGGAGACGCTGAACATCTTCGTCACCCCCGCAGAGATGGACGGCACAGGCGGTCGTGAGGATGAGAACGTCGTCGGCTCGTTCGTCGCTTGGGTGGACATCGACCCACCGAAGGAGCGGAAGGACAAGGACGGGAACCCACTCCCCCAGTACAAGCAAGAGCTTGCCGAACACCTGGAGTGGCTGGAAGGGACCGCGCTGCCCAAGCTTGAAGAGCTGGGCGCGTGGGTCAATCTCTCCGGCCGTGAGGGCGGGCGACACGCTTACGTCAAGCTGGATCGGCAAGTCTCCGCAGACGAAGTACGGGCTCTGAACAAACTTCTCGCATCACGCTATCGCGGGGATAAGTGCTGGGACCCGTCGCGCGTTCTCAGGCTGCCAGGAACGATCAATCACAAGACGTCGAAGCGCGTAGCGCGCGAAGCTGAGACGAAGCGGTTCAAGTGGGTCCCGGAAGAGCTAGCGGAAGAGCTGGGCGCGGACAAGCCGCTCTCAGAGCTGGTGGAAGAGTCACGCTCAACACCCCTTGCAGACGTCGGCGACATGGAGCCTGAGCCGATCAAGTGGAGTGACTACGGCGCCCTCCGGAGTAGGGCAGTACGGAAGCCGAATGGCCTCTATGAGGCGGATCTGAGCGCGGTTGAAGAGGGGGAGCAGGACGAGCCCCAGGTAAAGAAGCACAGCCTCATTGCTGGCAGCGTCAAGGAGTGTTGCCGCTACGGGCTCAGCTTCGCCCAGACTCTCTGGGTGTTGGGCAACTGTAAGTTCGCCGTGGCCAAGGTCGAGGAGTCGGGTAACCCGCTCTCCCACTACGTGGCGTGGGCGTGGAGGAACCCCGAAGCGGTCGCGATCCGTGAAGAGGCGGAGACTGACGAGCCGGGGGAGACTGACGAGCCGGAAGAAGACGGGGAGGACGACGAAGAGAGCGCCCCGGATGACGACCTGTCAGAGGAGGTTGAGGCCGAGCTTCGCAAGATCCGGGTCCGCGAAGAGGCCAAGCGCCGGTACAAGGCGGAATCCCTCACGATCGACGTTCCCCCAATCACGCCCCTAGACGAGTTCCTGAGCGTGGAGGACGAGCCGGAAGAGTACCTGGTTCAAGACTTCTGGCCAGTCAGCGGGAACGCCCTGCTAGCCGCTCAGTACAAGGCGGGTAAGACGACCATGATGGGTAACGTCGTTCGTGCTCTCGCGGACGGCACCCCGTTCTTGGACAAGTACCACGTACGCCAGCCCTCGGGCCGTGTGGTGCTGCTGGATGTCGAGCTGAGCGAACGGATGGCGCGTCGCTGGCTTCGGGACCAGGGAATCAAGAACCCACAGAACGCCGCCATCGTGTCTCTCCGGGGCCGGGTCTCGTCCTTCGACGTCACCGACGCCGACACGCGCGCTCACTGGGCCGACGCGCTTCGCCACCTCGGCGCAAGCGTGGTCATTCTCGACTGCCTGGGGCCGATCCTGAGCATGATGGGCATTGACGAGAACGGGACCGAGGTACGGCGCTTCCTGACCGCGTTCAACGAGCTCTTGGGCGAGTCTGGCGCCACCGAGGGAATGATCGTCCACCACATGGGACACGAACAAGAGCGACCGCGCGGAACCTCGGTGTTGCGGGACTGGCCCGACTCAGAGTGGAAGCTAGTCCGCTCCGGTGATGAGCGGAGCCCGCGCTTCCTCAGTGCGTACGGGCGCGACGTTGACGTTCGAGAGACCGAACTGATCTATGACCACGAGTCACGGAACCTTACGGTCGGCGTAGGGTCTCGGGGCGACGCGAAGCGTGACGCTGCTCTCGCTGACATCGTCGGCTTCCTACGCGCGAACCCAGGAAGCTCCGGCAACGCCATTGAGACAGCTCTACAGGGTTCACACGCTCAGCGGGTCATCCGCGACGCGCTTAAGTGGGGAGCGGAAGAGGGTCCCCTCAAGTATGACAGGGGCGCTAGTAACGCCAAGCTCTACTCACTAACCCGGGGCACGGACTAGCCATAAGAAACCCCCGAGCGCCGGACGGGTTCCTGGGGAAGGGCGCTCGGGGGGTCACCACTCATGGAGTGGTGGATCTCAGAGAAGCCGGGTGATCAACTTGGCGACGGAGTGGACGTCGGTGCCGGTGGACACGCGGTGCCGCGTGAGGATGTCGCCGTAGTGGTCGGTCTTGTTGATCGAGAAGTCGGGGCCTTCGACTTCCACGACCACACAGCCAGTGACGAGGATCGGCATGTCTCCGATCGTCCTAAGCCCGCTGTCGATGGTGCCCGTCCGGAACTGGAGGGTCAGAGCGTTGTTGAGGGCGATCATGAGATCCATCGTCCGCTGCCACTCGGAGGCCTTGGCCTCAAGCCGCTTCTGTCGCATGGCGGTGACTTCGTCTCCAGGGGTAGACGGCTGACGGGGCGCGGGCACGGTGAAGCGGTTCATTAGATCGCCTCCAGTCCAGCGCGCACGCGGCCCAGGAGTTCGGCGTAGGCGGCATTCGCGGCTGCCTGCTGCTCTTCCCACACCCGCAGGAAGGGACGCACACGATGGGTACGACGTCGCGCTACAGTCTTCATGTCATCGACTCCTATTTAGTCGGTGGCACCCGCTCCTCACACCTGGTGTGTGGGGCGGGGAGCTCCGGCGGGTCCTGGTTGGTAGCCGACCCGTCGGAGCTTTTTTGTGTCCCCACACGCTGACCAGCGAGTGAGTGAGACAACACGATACTTGACCTAGGAACTACTCGTCTATGCCAGGAACTATACGTAGACGAGTGAGGGTGTTGGAGACTGCCCATCTAGCGTCGTGACCATGGAATATGGACCTGACGACGACCTCATCCACGGCGGCCCCGTGCCCGTGTACCGGCAGCTCGCCGAGATCCTCCGTGCGCGGATCGAGCGGGGCGACTGGAAGCCAAACCGGCCGCTCCCCGGTGAACAGCGCATCGCGGACGAGTTCGGCATAGCCCGTCTGACGGTGCGCAAGGCGGTTCACGTCCTGGCGGATGAGGGCGTGGTGTTCGTCGTCCCTCAGCGCGGGACGTTCGTGTCTCCGGGTGATCACCCTTCGGAGAGCGGTGAAGAGTAAGCCATGCCCTGATCAGACCCCAACACCAAGAGCCCGGGGAAGAGTGACCGCGTTGACTATCCTGGAGGCAAGGGAGGTCACCCCCTGTACCTCCCGTGGGGGGCTGTATGTCGGATCTCGCCGCACGTGTCCGGACCGCGCTTCGAGAGCGCGGGATGTCCATCTCCGCTGCCGCTCGTGCGATGAACTTCGACAAGGGTTATGTCTCGCGTGTGGTCAACGGGAAGCAACACCCGTCCCCGGCCCTGGTCGCCGCCCTAGACAACCTGCTCGGTGCTGAGGGCGGGCTTATCGAACTCCACACCGCCATAGACGAAGACGACCGGGCTCGTGTGGCGGCGGTTGCCGAGCGGAACGGCGGCATCGGACCGATGCGCGCCGACGCTTCGACAGTGCGCGCGCTGAGTGACGTTCTCGCCGCCCAACGGCGTCTAGACGACACGCTAGGGCCGAGGGCGATGCTGTCACCGACGCTCGTACAGATGGACACCGTCGTTGCCCTAGCGCGTGATTCGGAGAGTCTGAGAAACGCCGGCGTCCGGGACGGGCTGAAACGAGTAGCCGCGGAATGGGTCCAGTTCGCCGGGTGGCTCCATGCTGAGGCACGCAACGACCGCGAGGCGGTGCACTTCCTCACCGAGGCCGAGGACTACGCAGACGAGATCAACGATGGGCCGTTGGCCGCTCAGGCTGCCAACTTCAAGGGCTATCTAGCAAGGCAGCAGGGACGACCGCGTGCGGTCGTGCGCTGGTTCTTGACCGCGCACCACACCCCGGGCGCTCATCCTGCACAACGGCTCGGGGACCTCGCACAAGCCGCGCAAGGGCTGGCGATGCTCGGGGAAGACGAAGACGCGCGGCGTCTGCTGGACCAGGCGCACGCGCTGAAGGACCGCGCGGAGATCGAGACGCCGCCCAACACTGCTTACTGGCTGGTGCCCTCGTTCCACGGGCTGAACATCGGCCTTACGTACCTGGCTCTGGGTGATAACGGGGAGGCTGCCGACAGCATCCGCGACGCGCTAGCGAACCTGCCCGAGGATCAGCAGGGCGCGGAGTGGACGAACGAATACCGCGCGGCGCTGGCTCAGGCTGAGGACGGCGACGTCTAGCTTTGGGTTTAGGTGTCTGGTGTTGAGGGTCTGTGCTCGTTGGTGTGTTGAACTTCGTCGTTCGTTCGTAGCTCGTTCTATATACGAGCTAACGAACTAACGAACCGGTTTGTTAACGAGCTGCAACGAGCTGTAACGAACTAAGAGTTAAGGGCTTAGTGACGTGCGGAGACAGTTCGTTAGAGCACGATAACGAACGCAGTTGAGAGCAGAGCCACGGGGGTTCGTTAGAGCAGTCGCACGACGTGGCGAAGTGTTGAGGGTAGTAGTCCGGATTACATGGGCCCACTTAGGCGTTCCCCAAAAGGTGTTACTGCTGGTAACAGTCTGCGGACGGTGAGAGTCAATGGATGAGCTTCGAACGAGCGGCATTCTGAGAAACGCGAGATTTCACCCTCTGAGGGTGTGGGGAATGGGTTCACAGAGCGTTAACCCACACGTATGATCATCCCGTGAATTCTGACTTCCGATAAGTGAACATTATCGGCGTCCACAGAAAGTAGTCACTCGATTACACTTACTCAGAGCTACCTCGGACCGAGCCGCAGAACGCACGAGAGCATGGACTCATGAGCACACACGAGCGATTCATGAGCCGCGTTGACACGTCGGGAGACTGCTGGGTGTGGACTAAGAGCCTGGCGCGTAATGGCTACGGCTCATTCAGAGTAGACGGCAAGACTTATTCCGCTCCGCGCTGGATGCTCGAATACCACCTTGGACGCGCGCTCGAAGAAGACGAAGTAGTCCGGCATACGTGCCACAACAAAGCCTGTGTCAACCCCGATCACCTGGTGCCAGGAACCCACGCCGACAACATGCGGGACATGTCCGAAGCGAAGCGGGGACGTCGTGGCCCTCATGCTGATTGTGACCATGAGGGAACTAAACGAGCCCGCTACCTCTGCCGCAAAGCGAACGGCACGAAGCAGCCTTACACCCGTGGCCCCAGCGACTACGACCGCTTCATGTCCTACGCCGACACGTCGGGCGGTGATGACTCGTGTTGGCTCTGGCTCCGCTACAAAGACCGTGGAGGCTACGGCGAGTTCGACGTCACCCGCAACGGCCGCCAGAAGAAGTACAAAGCCACCCGCTGGATCATGTCCCACACCCTCAGCCGAGAGCTAGAGCGCGGTGAGATTGTCATGCACGTGGTTTGTGACCACCCCCCATGTGTTAATCCCCGACACCTTCGAGTCGGCACCCACGCTGAGAACATGGAAGACATGCGGGCTAAGAAGCGCTTCCGCAACGGCTCATCTTAGGAATGACGCTTCGCTTTCTTTGTGTGGTTTGACGTGGAGCATATCCACACGTGAGACTCGTCCTGTCGCGTCACGTGGGGATTCGCTAGTCCGACTACAAAGAAAGCGTGTTGGTGGCAACGCCTCAGGGGTTCGAATCCCCTATCCTCCGCCGGTCGAGGGCGGTCCTGCGAACAGGGCCGCCCTCGCTGCTTGTCGGGGGACGGCCCCCGAGCCCCCGAAGAGCCCGCCAGGGCAGACGCAAGGCCCCGACCGGACACCGGTCGGGGCCTTCGCCGTGTCCGGCGAGGGGGCTGCCGGAACGGAGGCGGCGGTGGTCGTCGAAGCCTTCTCCGAGCACTCCGTCGTCCCGGAGGTGCCAGACGGAGAGCGGGACTGACGGGCACGCGCGGACGCCTCCGTTCACTCAGGCGCCGGTGGCGGCCGGAGCCCCCGTGCCCTACTCCCCAAGTTGAATAGTCACTTCGCCGAGTAACATTCTCGGTGTTCACGAGGGTGAGGAGAGGGCATGCGGTTCGACGGAGACCTGCGTTACGTGGCTCTGGGCGACAGCCACACCGAGGGTGTCGGGGACGGCGACGACAGCACCGGGGTCCGGGGCTGGGCCGACCGCCTGGCAGTCCACCTCGCCGCCACCGGTGCGCGGGTGGAGTACGCCAACCTCGCCGTCCGGGGCCGGCTCGCCCGACAGGTACGCGAGGAGCAGCTGGCTCCCGCACTGGAGATGCGGCCCGACGTGGCCACCGTGTTCGCCGGGGTCAACGACGTCATCCGCTCCGGGTACGACGCCGACGAGGTGGTCGGCCACCTGGAGGCGATGTTCGCCGACCTGACCGCCTCCGGTACCCGCGTGGCGACCCTGACCTTCCCCAACATCGCGAAGGTCGCGCCGCTGACCAAGCCCCTGCTGCCGCGGGTGCTGGACTTCAACGAGCGCGTGCGCGCGGCGGCCGCCCGGCACGGCGTGGTGGTGGCCGACGTCGCCGCCCACGAGATCTCCACCGACCGGCGCCTGTGGTCGCGGGACCGGCTGCACTGCACTCCGCTGGGACACGACAGGATCGCGGGCGCGCTGGCGTCGGCGCTCACCCTGCCCGACTCCGACGACACGTGGTGCGACCCACTGCCCCCGCCGCCCCGTTCCGGCGCACTGCGCACGGTGGCGGAGGAGGTCCGCTGGCTGGGGGCCTTCCTCGGCCCGTGGATACTGCGGCGCCTGCGCGGACGGTCCTCGGGGGACGGCCGTGTGGCCAAGCGCCCCGCGCTCCTGCCGGTGGAGGCCGAGGAGAGCTCCAGCGACGCCTGAGACACATCCGCCAGGGAGCGTCCCGGCTCGCCGTCCCGCGCTCCTCACCTCCCGCCCTCCGCGCACAGGTGTGGCCACCGTCGCCCCCGTTTTTTGCAACTTGTTGCATAATAGATCGCGGGTCGGCCGGACACCGGCCCGAGGCACCCCGCGAGGAGATGACATGGGCGAGTACCCCCACCTGCTGGAACCGCTGGACCTGGGCTTCACCACCCTCCCCAACCGCGTGCTCATGGGCTCCATGCACGTCGGCCTGGAGGAGGTGCCCGGCGGCTTCGAGCGGATGGCCGCCTTCTACGCCGAGCGCGCCAGGGGCGGCGTCGGCCTCATCGTCACCGGCGGCATCGCCCCCAGCCCCGAGGGCGCCACGTACACGGGCGCGGCGAAGATGACCACCGAGGCGGAGGCCGAGGAGCACCGCGTGGTCACCGACGCCGTGCACCGCGAGGGCGGCCGCATCGCCATGCAGATCCTGCACACCGGCCGGTACGCCTTCAGCGAGGACTCGGTGGCCCCCAGCGCGCTCAAGGCCCCCATCAGTGCCTTCACCCCGCGCGCGCTCACCGGCGACGAGGTCGAGCAGACCATCGAGGACTTCACCCGCACCGCCGAACTGGCCAAGGAGGCCGGGTACGACGGCGTGGAGGTCATGGGCTCCGAGGGTTACCTGATCAACCAGTTCATCGCCTCGGCCACCAACAAGCGCGAGGACCGCTGGGGCGGATCCTTCGAGAACCGCATGCGCTTCCCCGTGGAGATCGTGCGGCGCGTGCGCGAGCGCGTCGGCGACGACTTCGTCCTGGTCTACCGCCTGTCCATGCTCGACCTGGTGCCAGGCGGGTCCACGTTCGACGAGGTGGTCCGGCTGGCCGAGGCCGTCGAGGAGGCCGGGGCGACCATCATCAACACCGGTATCGGCTGGCACGAGGCGCGCGTCCCCACCATCGCCACGTCCGTGCCGCGCGGCGCCTACAGCTGGGTGACCCGCAGGCTCCGGGGCAGGGTGTCCGTCCCGCTCGTGGCGGTCAACCGCATCAACACCCCAGAGGTCGCCGAGGCGGTCCTGGCCGGGGGCGACGCGGACATGGTCTCCATGGCCCGCCCCTTCCTGGCCGACCCGGACTTCGTCGCCAAGGCCGCCGCGGGGACACCCGAGGAGATCAACACCTGCATCGGCTGCAACCAGGCATGCCTGGACCACACGTTCAGCCTCAGGGTCACCTCCTGCCTGGTGAACCCGCGCGCCTGCCACGAGACCGAACTCGTGCTCTCCCCCACACGTGTCCGCAAGAGTGTGGCCGTGGTCGGCGCCGGACCCGCCGGGCTCGCCTTCTCCGTGTCCGCCGCCGAACGCGGGCACGCGGTCACCCTGTTCGACGCCGCCGGGGAGATCGGCGGGCAGCTGAACATGGCCCGCCGCGTGCCGGGCAAGCAGGAGTTCGACGAGACCCTGCGCTACTACCGGGTCCAGCTCGACAAGCACGGCGTGGACGTGCGGCTCGGGGCCTGGGTGGGCGCCACCGACCTGGAGGGCTACGACGAGGTCGTCCTCGCCACGGGCGTCACCCCGCGCGTGCCCGGGATCCCGGGTGTGGACCACCCCAAGGTGGTCGGCTACGTCGACGTCCTGCGCGGGACCGCGGAGGTCGGCGAGCGGGTGGCCGTCGTCGGCGCGGGCGGTATCGGCTTCGACGTCGCCGTGTACCTCACCGACGGCGGCGGGGAGGAGGAGGGCACCGAGGAGTTCCTCCGCAAGTGGGGCGTGGACACCGACCCCGCCTCGCCGGGCGGGCTCCGGGAGCCCGAGCGCCCGGCCCCGCCGCGCACCGTGCACCTGCTCCAGCGCAAGAGCACCAAGGTCGGCGCGGGACTGGGGAAGACCACCGGGTGGATCCACCGCCTGGAGCTGCGTCACCGCGACGTGGAGATGGTCGCGGGCGCCGACTACGACCGGATCGACGACGAGGGCCTGCACCTGACCGTCGACGGGGAGAAGCGCGTGCTCGACGTGGACACGGTCGTGCTGTGCACCGGGCAGGACCCGCGCCGCGACCTGGCCGGCGAACTGGCCGCCGCGGGCCGTGGCGCCCATCTGATCGGCGGCACCGACGAGGCCACCGAGCTGGACGCCAAGCGGGCGATCGACCAGGGCACCCGCCTGGCCGCGGCCCTGTGACCGTTTCCCCGGGCGGCTCGGACCGTCCGGGGAAGGGAAAGCCCGGTTCAAGGATCCGCGGAAGCCGGTGACACACGAGTGGCACACCGCTGCACGGGGTAGCCGCCCGAGCATGAGATTCGGTGAAGACATCCGCGCGATCGAACGGGACGAGCGCCTCGACCCGGCGGTCTCCCGCCTGAAGCGCCTGGCCGGACGCATCCCGGCCGGCAGGGTCCGCGACGCTCTGCACGGCGTGCAGCTCGGCCATCCCACCCATCCGATCCTGGTGCAGCTGCCCATCGGCACGTGGATGGCGGCGGTCCTGCTGGACATGCTGCCCGGGGACCACCGCCGCAGCGCCCACGCGCTGGTCAACGCGGGCCTGCTCACCACCCTGCCCGCGGTGGTGAGCGGTCTGGCGGACTGGTCGCAGCAGCACGAGCGCCAGCAGCGCGTGGGGGTGGTGCACGCGGCGGCCAACGGCGTGGGCACCCTGCTGTTCGGCGCCTCCTCGCTGGCCCGGGCGCGCGGGCGCGAGGGCTGGGGGAGGTTCCTGTCCCTGGCCGGGGTGGGCGTCGTCGGGTTCAGCGGCTCCCTGGGCGGACACATGGCCTACTACCGCGCGGTGGGCGCCAACAGCGCGGACTACCTCGTCGACCTGGTCCCCGAGGGATGGCACGACCTCGGCCCGCTGGACGGTTTCCCCGACGGAGGGATCGGCGGGGGCGACGTGGACGGTGTCCCGGTCGCGGTGGCGCGCACGGGAGGCTCCGTGTCCGCGGTGCTGGGAACGTGCCCCCACATGGGCGCTCCCCTGGCGGAGGGCGAGCGGGTGGACGGGTGCCTGCGCTGCCCCTGGCACGGCAGCGAGTTCCGCCTGGACGACGGAACGGTCGCGCACGGGCCCGCGACCGCCGCGGTCGAGACCATGGACGCGTCGGTCGTGGAGGGACGGGTGATGGTCCGCCTACGCGACCCCGAGTAGTGGTCCGGGTTCCTAGAATGCGCTCATGTCCCTGCCCCACGCCATCCTGACCGCCCTGCTGGAGAAACCGTCCTCCGGCCTGGAGCTGGCCCGTCGCTTCGACCGCTCGATCGGGTACTTCTGGTCGGCCACCCATCAGCAGATCTACCGGGAGCTGGGAAGGCTGGAGCGGGAGGGACTGATCCGGGCACTGCCCGAGCAGGCTCCGACCCGCGGCCGGAAGAAGGAGTACGAGGTGCTGCCCGCGGGTCGGGAGGAGCTTGGGCGCTGGGTGGACGTGCGCGAGGACCCCAGGCTCGGCCGGGACCCGCTGCCGGTACGGCTGCGCGCCGCCGGTGTCGTGGGCGTACGCGGCCTGGTGCCGGAGCTGCGCCGCCACCGCGACCTGCACCTGCTCCGGCTGGAGGAGTACCGCGCCTTCGAGCGGCGCGACTACCCGGACGGGCCCGCCGACGACCAGGAGCGCGTCCAGCGCCTGGTACTGCTCGGCGGCATCGACGTGGAGGCCGGGTGGGTGTCGTGGCTGACCCGCGCCATCGAGGAGCTCGAGGGGACCGGTTGACCAGGCGCCGGAGACCTGGGAGCCCCACGTCGAGGCGGTCCGGTGTCCGCGGCCCTCAGCCCTGGGCGGCCTCGGACTCCGACAGGTTCTCGGGCAGCCGCAGCCCGGGGCGCATCGGCACCAGCTGGGACTGGAGCACCATGGTGGCCGCGCCGATGGCGGGAGCGGTCGCCGCCGAGGTGGACAGGCGCACCTCGACCGGGTGGGTGGCGCGGGCGAAGAACGCCCGGTCCAACTCCTGCCGGATGACGGGCAGGTAGACGGACCCCGCCGCGGCCAGGCTGGGTCCGGTCAGCACCAGCAGGTCCAGGTCCATCAGGTTGGCCAGAGTGCGGACCGCCACGGCCAGGTGGCGGGCGGAGCGGTCCAGCAGGGCGCGCGCGGTGGGCTCGCCCCTGCGGGCCGCGCGGACCACGGCGGTGAACTCCGCGGCCACCGACGGCCAGGTCCGGCCGCCCTCACGGGTCAGGTCGGCGCTGCGGGCCAGCGCCTCGTCGGCACGGGCGTCCGCCACGACGGCGGCGGGCCCGGCGATCGCCTCGGCGCACCCGCGTCCACCGCACCAGCACAGCGGACCGTCCACGTCCAGGCACACGTGCCCGACCTCCCCGGCGTTCCCGCTGGCGCCCTGGTAGGGGATGCCGTTGACCAGCACCCCGGCGCCGACGCCGGTGCCCATGTACACGGCCGCGAAGATCGACGACCCGCCGACCACCCCGGACCAGTACTCCCCGAGGGCGGCGGCGGTCGCGTCGTTGCCCGGGACCACCGGCAGGCCGATCGTGCCCTCCAGCTCCTCCGCCACGGAGTAGTCGGCCCAGTGGCGCAGCGACGGCTGCTGGTGGAGCCCGCCGGCCGGGGTCACCAGACCCACTCCGAGCACCCTGTCGCGCTCCACACCGGCGCCCTCCACGAGCGCGTCCACCTGTTGGGACATGCGTGCGGTGATCTCGGCGGGGGCCTCGTCGCGCACCCCGGCACGGGTCATCCGGGACACGACGGCACCGGTGAGGTCGGTGAAGGCGTAGGTGATGCCGATGGGGTCGATGTGAACGCCCACGGCGTAGCGGGACTCCTGGTCGAGCCGGAGCAGCACCCGGGGTTTGCCACCGGTCGACTCGGCGCGTCCCGTCTCCAGGACCAGGCCGTCGTCGATGAGCCCGCGGACGATGGTGGAGATCGTGCCCCCGGTGAACCCGGTCGCCTCGACCAGCCCGACACGGCTGATCGTGCCCGCCGCGCGGATGACGTCGAGGACCGCCGCCCTGCTCGTCGTGTGCGGAATGGCCCGTGCTGGCCCGCCCAATGCAACCTCCACCGCTTCCGTGGCGTGGCGCGGGAAGACCTCGCGGTGCACGCCGGGTGCCGCGCCACAGTGCCCCCGGAAGGCGCCTGTCAGCGTACCGTTCCCCAACGGTGTCCAGAAGTGACCTCTGATGCCGCGTCCCGGAACCGCGCCCGTCCCGAACGGTGCTGGACGCGCCGGTCTCCCGCGTTCGCCGTCCCCCGATCCGGGCACACGCATCGTGTGCACGCTCCGCGACGAGTAGGCGGATCTGGGCGCCGCGGTGGTTGGCCGATCCTCCGGAACTGGGGAGCCCACACTGTTGACTTACTTTGTTCAGGAAAGTAAGAATCCTCAAGGTGGCCGGTTCGCGCAGGAGGGGATCGGCGCCAGACGACGGACCGCACCGACCCCCCGAGCGGTCCCCCGACCCCCACGAGCCGGAGAAGCACAGATGATCCGCCACACCCTTCACGACGGCTGGCAGCTGTCCGCGACCACCGGGCCCGTCCCGGAGGACATCGCGGGCCGCTCCGTCCCCGCCCAGGTCCCGGGGAGCACCCACCTCGACCTGCTGGCCGCCGGACTGATCCCCGAGCCCTACCTGGACACCAACGAGACCGAGCTGGCCTGGATGCACCGCGTCGGCTGGCGGTACACCCTCACGTTCGAGGCCGAGGCCCCCGCCCCCGGCGAGCGCGTCGACCTGGCCTTCGACGGCCTGGACACCGTGGCGACCGTGGAGCTCAACGGCGTCGCGCTCGGCACCACCGCCAACATGCACCGGGGGTACCGCTTCGACGTGCGCGAGGTGCTGCGCGCCGGAGCCAACGAGCTCGCGGTCTCCTTCCGCCCCGCCCTGGAGTACGCCGAGGAGGTCCGCGAGGAGCTCGGCGCGCGTCCGCACGTCAACACCCACCCGTTCAACATGGTCCGCAAGATGGCCTGCTCCTTCGGCTGGGACTGGGGGCCGGACCTGCAGACCGCCGGCGTCTGGAAGCCCGTGCGCCTGGAGCGGTGGGAGAGCGCGCGCCTGGCACAGGTGCGTCCGCTGGTCACCGTCGGAGAGGACGGCACCGGCCGGGTCGAGGTGCACGCCGACGTCGAGCGGTCGGGGACCGGGGACGGCACCGGACTCCTCCTGGCCGCCGAGGTCGCCGGGCACCGGGCCACCGCGACCGTGGCACCCGGCTCCGAGAGCGGCGTGGTCGTCGTCGAGGTGCCCGACGCCCGCCTGTGGTGGCCGGTCGGCCACGGCGACCAGCCCCTCTACGACCTGGACCTCACCCTGACCGCGGACGAGGGCTCCGAGCCGCTGGACTCCGCGGCCCGCCGCGTCGGCTTCCGGACCATCACCGTGGACACCGAGCCCGACGAGCACGGCACCCCCTTCACCCTCGTGGTCAACGGCGAGCCGATCTTCGTCAAGGGGGCCAACTGGATCCCCGACGACCACTTCCTCACCCGGATCACGCGCGAGCGCCTGGCCAGGCGCGTGGACCAGGCCGTCGGCGCGAACATGAACATGCTCCGCGTGTGGGGCGGCGGCATCTACGAGAGCGAGGACTTCTACGCCGTCTGCGACGAGCGCGGCGTCCTCGTGTGGCAGGACTTCCTCCTGGCCTGCGCCTCCTACCCGGAGGAGGAACCGCTGTGGAGCGAGTTCGAGGCCGAGGCCAGGGAGAACGTCGCACGCCTCACCTCGCACGCCTCCCTCGCCCTGTGGAACGGCGGCAACGAGAACCTCTGGGGCTTCATGGACTGGGGCTGGCAGGAGGAGCTGAAGGGCCGCACGTGGGGCCACGGCTACTACACCGACCTCTTCCCCCGGATCGTCGCCGAACTCGACCCCACCCGGTTCTACGCCGACGGCAGCCCCTACAGCCCCGGCTTCGCCCTGGACGCGGTCCACCCCAACGACGAGGGCCACGGCACCCGCCACGAGTGGACCGTGTGGAACCAGACCGACTACCGGGCCTACCAGGACCAGGTGCCCCGGTTCTGCTCCGAGTTCGGCTTCCAGGGCCCCCCGACGTGGGCCACGCTCACCGACTGGGTGCACGACGAGCCGCTCACCCCCACCGGGGACGCGTTCCTGCTGCACCAGAAGGCCGAGGACGGCAACGGCAAGCTCGACCGGGGCCTGTCCGCCCACCTGCCCGCGCCCCGCACCTTCGAGGACTGGCACTGGGCCACCCAGCTCAACCAGGCCCGCGCGATCGCCTTCGGGGTCGAGCACTTCCGGTCCTGGTGGCCGCGCACCGCGGGCTCCCTGGTCTGGCAGATCAACGACTGCTGGCCGGTCACCTCCTGGGCGGCCGTGGACGGCGACGAGCGTCCCAAGCCGCTCTGGTACGGGCTCCGCCGCGCCTACGCGCCGCGCCTGCTGACCGTGCAACCCAGGGACGGGCGCCTGGTCCTGGTCGCCGTCAACGACACCGACGAGGCATGGGCGGCACCGGTGCGGGTCGAGCGCCAGGCATTCGGGGGCGAGGTGCTCCACACCGAGGGGATCGGGATGGACGTGCCGCCCCGGTCCACCGCGGAGTTCGACCTGGCGCGTGAGCTGCTCGCGGCACGGAACGCGAAGGAGGAGGTGCTCGTGGCCACGGCCGGAGACGTCCGCCTCGTGCGGCCCTTCCGCGAGGACGTCCACCTGTCCTACGACCCCGACGCCCTGACCGCCGTCGCCGAGCCGGTGGAGGGCGGCTACCGGGTGGAGGTACGCGCCGCGTCCTTCGCCAGGGACGTCTCCCTGATGGCCGACCGCCTGGCCCCCGACGCCGAGGTGGACGACATGCTCGTCGACCTGCTGGCCGGGGAGACGCACCGCTTCATGGTGCGGACCAAGGCGGAGGTGGACCCGGACGCACTGACCGGCGCGCCCGTCCTGCGCTCGGCCAACTCCCTGCACGCACGGCGGGTGTGATGGACGGACGCGGGGCCGCGGGCGCGGTCGGGCTGGTCCTGGCCAGGCAGCGGCGCCTGCTGGGCGCCGAACCCTTCTTCATGGAGTTCATCGCCGGGATCGAGGAGCGGCTGGCCGAGAACGACATGTCGGTCCTGCTGCACCTGGTGACCGGCAGGGAGGCCGAACTGGCCGCCTACCGCAGGTGGGCGGAGCGGCACCTGGTGGACGTGGTCGTGGTCGTCAACCCGGCCGAGGGCGACGAGCGCCCCGCGGCGCTGCGCGGGCTCGGCCTGCCGGCCGTGGTCGCGGGGACGCCCGATCCGGATCCCGGCACGCCCACCGTGCGCGCCGACCAGGCGTCCCCGGTCCGGGAGGCGCTGGCGCGCCTGCTGGACCTGGGGCACCGGGACATCGCCAGGGTGACGGGGCCCGAGGAGCTGATACACACCCGCGCCCGCACGGAGGCCCTCGTCGACGGGTGCCGGGCGGCCGGGCTGGCCGACCCGGTGCTCGTCGAGGGCGACTACTCCGCCGAGGCGGGCGCCCGGCTCACCGGTGAGCTGCTCGGACGGGCGGACCCGCCGACGGCGATCCTGTACGACAACGACGTGATGGCGGTGGCCGGGCTGGACGCCGCCCGCTCCCTCGGGGTCCCGGTGCCGGACCGGCTGAGCATGGTCGCGTGGGACGACTCGACCCTGTGCCGCCTGGCCACGCCCGCGCTGACCACCATGAGCGTGGACGTGTACCAGTACGGGGTCTCAGTGGCCGAGTCGGTGCTGGAGCGCGCCTCCGGCCTCCCCGTCGCGGAGCGGTGGTCGCCCACGGCGCACCTGGTGCAGCGGGACAGCACGGGTCCCGCACCCCTGGACGGGTAGCCGTGTCGACTCCGCGCCCTGTCGGCATGTGTCCGTGTCGACAGGGCGCGGAGTCGACGGGCCGACATGTCGGCGCACACGAGAAAGCCGCCCCCGGGGAGTACCCGGAGGCGGCTGGTGGCGGTGGAGGAGGGATTCGAACCCTCGAAGGGTTGCCCCTTACCCGCTTTCGAGGCGGGCGCCATCGGCCACTAGGCGACTCCACCGAGAGGAACACTACCGGATACGGCGCCGTGCGAAAAATCGGATGAGGAGATCGGCGCACCGGTCGGCGAGATCCTCGTCGACGAGGTCGGGCGGAAGTACCTCCGGGCGGTGGTTGAGCCGGGGGTCGCGGACCACGTCCCACACCGATCCGGCCGCGCCCGCCTTGGCGTCCCGGGCGCCGTAGACCAGCCGGTCCACACGGGAGAGCACCGCGGCGCCCGCGCACATCGTGCAGGGTTCGAGGGTCACCACCAGGGTGCAGCCGCCCAGCCGCCACTCACCGCGCTCGCGGGCGGCGGCACGCAGCGCCAGCACCTCGGCGTGCGCGGTGGGATCGCCGGTCGCCTCGCGCTCGTTGCGCCCCGTTCCCAGGACGGCGCCGTCGGCGTCCAGCACCACCGCGCCCACCGGCACGTCGCCCGTCTCCAGGGCGCGCTCGCCCTCGGCGATCGCCGAGCGCAGGGCGGCGTGGAGAACGTCCCCGTCGGTCACAGCCTCATGCCGTCGAGGATCTCCCCGAACCCCGCGCGCTCGGCCACCACCGCGAGGACGTCGCCGGGCAGGACTCCCCCGCCGACCGACAGCGAGCACAACTCGTCCTCGGTCATCCCGAGGTCGGTGAGCAGGTCGCCGTCTCCGTCGGGCACGGGGTTGGGCCGGGCGCCCGCGCTCTCGGAGGGCGGCGGCGCACCGAGTCCTCCGGCCTCGGACAGCACGGAGGCGAGCGGGTGGTCGTGCACCACACGCGCGTCGGAGAGGTACACGCGTGGTTCTCTGCCGTCGTCACCGGCGCGCACTATGGCGAACCACTCGTCGTCGGCCTCCATGAGCAGGAGCGCGAGGTCGCTGCCCCGCTCGGTCGCGAAATCGAGCATCAGATCGGTGACGTCGTCGATGACGTCCACGTCCCCGAGCTCGACCTCGGTTCCCCGCCACGTCTTCCCGTTGGGGGCGAAGACAGCTGCGAAGGTCGACACCGCGTGATCTCCTGTTCACCGGGATGCTCTTTACTCCAGCAGGTCCTTACCCCATACCGTCGAGGACACGCTGGAAGGACTGGGCGAATCCCAGCCGTTCGGACACGCTCGCCAACACCTCGTCCGGGTACAGGTCCAGGTCGCCCGCCAGGGCGCCCAACTCCATCTCGTCCAGACCGAGGTCGGCCACGATGGACAGGTCGCCCGCGGGCAGCACCTGGTCGAGGTCGTCGTCGTCCGGCAGGTCGATGTCCAGGTAGTCCAGGACGTCCCGGGCCACCTGCCAGTCCACCGAGGCGGTCACGTCCGAGAGGAAGAGGGTGACCTCCCCGCCGTAGACCCGCACGATGATGAAGAAGTCGTCGCCGACCGAGACCAGCCCGAGGGAACCGCTGATACTCGGCTGCTGGCGCAGTGCGTGGATCAGGCCCTTGAGATCGTGCGTCAGTTTCGCGGGGAGCAGGTCGACGTCCCAGTACTCCTCTTCCCTGTACGCGACAGCCGCGAAGTCGCCCGAGTCGTCGTCACCATGATCGAGCACTGTCATCGTCACCCCAACCCGGCTGGTGTATCGGTGCGGACGAAGGTACCCCGGATCGTCCGTGCGAGTGCCATGGTAACGATCACTCCGGCACCACCGTGGCCCCTGGTCCGCGTCAGTCCGGACCACGGTCTCATGAGAACCGGTTCCCCGCTTCCCCTCCAGCGATCCCGCGGACCGGCGGAGGGCGCGGATCGGCCCGCGCCGCGCCTCCGGAACGGGGCGTACGGGGCCGGCGGGTACCCGGGACGGGGTGTCGCGCGCGGTTAGACTCGGGCTGGCCACCTCCCCAACCACCGTCCCGTTATCCCAGCTCACCCGGAGAACGCTTTGGAAACCCTGGTCGTCGACCATCCCCTGGTCGCGCACAAACTGACCACCCTGCGCGACGTGCGGACCGACTCCCCGACCTTCCGGCGCCTGACCGACGAGCTGGTGACCCTGCTCGCCTACGAGGCGACCAGAGACGTCCGAGTGACGGACGTCACCATCAGAACCCCGCTCGTGGAGACCACCGGAACACAGCTGACGCGTCCGAGGCCCCTCGTCGTACCGATCCTGCGTGCCGGGCTGGGCATGCTCGACGGGATGACCCGCCTCCTGCCCACCGCCGAGGTCGGCTTCCTGGGCATGGCCCGCGACGAGACCACGCTCCAGCCCGCCACCTACGCCGACCGGCTGCCGCGGGACCTGTCCGGCCGCCAGTGCTACGTGCTCGACCCGATGCTGGCCACCGGCGGCACCCTGGCCGCCGCGCTCAAGCTCCTGGTGGAGCGGGGCGCCGACCACATCACCGCGATCTGCCTGCTCGCCGCTCCCGAGGGCCTGGCCGCCGTGGAGCAGAAGCTGGCGCGGACCCTGGCCCCGGACCACGGGGCCACCCTGCGCGTGGTGACGGCCGCGCAGGACGAGCGACTGAACGAGCACGGCTTCATCCTTCCGGGCCTGGGTGACGCGGGCGACCGCCTGTACGGCTGCGCCTGACCCCCGCCCCGCGCCCCAGCGCCCGACCGGAGCTCCGGTCGGGCGCTTTTTCGGTTCTTTTGGGAACAGAGTGAATGAATGACCGAAAAGCGGGCATACCTCTTGCCGGTCCTCGCGCCAGCCCAGGTGGTCCCGGAGACCGATGTGAACCCGGACACGGCTTTGCACCAGCCGAATTCATTTTGAGACGATAACGTAACAGACAGAAGTGATGATGGTTCCTGACCACCCGTAACCGGGAAGACCCGCCGGACCGAAACCGTCCCCCTGGGGCTCAGCCCGCTGACAACGCACGTCCGACCCCTTTACGGCGTGACGCTCCCTCACCCTCCAGCGGCTACTGAAAGACCCCGAACGAACACCCCGTGCGACCGCCGTAGCCCTCAAGGAGTGAGATGCCCGAGACCCCCTCTCCCTCGACCACCCGCGACTCCCGCTTCGAACCGGTCCTGTACCGACTGGCCAACGAGTTCTCCGGCGTACACCACACCTCCACCGTCACCCGGTGCGTCGACGCCGCGCGGCACGGCGCGGAGGACGTCACCGGCCGGGCCACACCCGAGCTCGTGGAGCGGATCGCCCGTCAGCACCTCCAGGTGCTCGCGCTGGCCTTCGCCGAGCAGAGGTAGCGGATACACGCGGCACCGAGCAGGGGTTTCGGCTGTCCGACTCCAGCGGCAGAGTTCTGGGCAGAGAAATTCTGCACTTATACCCGCCTATGTCCTAAATGCCCTGACCTGCGGTGGGACTGAATCACATTCCGGCCCACCAATCACGGGGTTACCAACCACACCGGAACCGGACACAGCCCGCAAGCGCGGAAGGTCCGACATACCGCCACGCCGATGGTGCGCCCCAGGCTTTACGGGCATGATGGTCAGTGCGACAATCGCTGCTGGGTTGGTGGGTCAGGTGGATTCCAAGGGGAGTCAGTCGTGGCGAAGTTGAAAAAATGGGGCGGGTACGCGCTCATCGGTTTCGTAGCGTTCTATCTGCTCACGCAACCGGAAAGCGCCGCAGGGGTGATCCAGAGCGCACTGGGCGGTCTGATGGGCGGCGCGGAATCGATGTCCCGCTTCGTCAACGCACTGCTGCCGTAGTGGGGATGGTCGGGTGCCATGCGGCTCGTAGCGTCGAGTAACAGCGCTCCAGCGTCGGTCAACCGCTACCTCCTGCCACACGAGCAGGACGTGGTGACCATCCGTCGGCACCCCGCGGTGCTGATCGGACCGGTCGGAGCGGTCCTCGGTGCGCTGATCATCGCCGGGATCCTGAGCAACACCACGGTCGCGGACACCGCCGCCGCACTGGCGATCATCTGGTGGCTGTGGCTGCTGGTGCTGGTGTGGTTCGTCTGGCAGGTCGCGGAGTGGTCGGTGGACTATTTCGTCATCACGTCGGCGCGGTTGTTGCTGACCCAGGGCCTGATCACGCGGCAGGTGAACATGATGCCGCTGGGCAAGGTCACCGACATGAGGTTCGAGCGGAGCCTGCTGGGCCGCTTCCTCGGTTACGGGACCTTCGTGATGGAGTCCGCCGGTCAGGACCAGGCGTTGAGCAGGATCATGTTCATCCCGTACCCGGAGCAGCTCTACCTGGAGGTCGTGGGGCTCATCTTCAAGGAGTGACCGCACGAGGCATCCGGCACAGGACGTTCGGGGCACCCGCCGAGACGGCGGGTGCCCTCTCGCTTTCCCGGCCCCGCCCGTGACGGGGCCTGGGACAGGGCCCTGACATCGAGACCCGGTGGCGCGCCGATCTGAGCGCATGCACCGGTTCGCGCTTCGTTCACCTTCCGTTCACCTCACTTCGGGGTGACGCCTCCCTTCCCCACTCCCCGTGTGCACGACCTGACGAAGAGTCCCGGAATCAGGGGGCATGGAAGCCCCCGTCCTGGGCAGACGCACCCCAGGTGCGCCACGCGACCCGGGCATCCGACACACCGGCCCCCCAGGGTGGCGAATTGACTCCAAGGTGAACATAGGGTTAACTTGGTCCATCTGATACGGAAACGAGGAGGGTCCCATGGCGCGTAGAACGGATCGTGCACCACAGCCCGCTCGTTCCATCACGACCCGTCGGCACATCCGCTCCTCTGCCGGGACCCGTCGCCTCTCCGGCCTCGCGCCCGAGCCTGTGCACGTCCCCCAGCCGCGTGAGGACGCCGACGCCATCACTTCAGGACACCCGATCATGCACTGGGTGCTGGTCACCGATGAGAACGGTCGCAACCGCCCCCAGGTTCGCTGGCTCTAGCCAGACGGCTTCCCGGACGCCCTCCGCCACCCGTGGCGGAGGGCGTCCGGCTGCGCGGGACCGTCCAGCGCCGCCTGCGAGCGGCATGGTTCCCGTCCCACGGAGGCGAGCGGGGCGGTGCGATGCGCCACCCACACCGACGGCACCGCGACCGTACCGACGGCACCGCGACCCGGCCCTCCCCGCCGCACGAGCGTACCGACACCTCTCCTCATCACTTTGTCGACAAATCGGCTTGACCATAAAGAGTGATATGGACGTCTTTTACGCGGCGCCCCGAGCCCGGTACAGAGTGATGTCCGTCTCAGCGGGAAACCACTTGCGCCCTCTCAAAACGAGACGTACCGTATTATCCATGAGGCTGTACCACTTCTTCCTGTAGTCCCGCGCCGGACACCGCGTTCGAGCCGCCGGCGGCGCCCTCGCGCCGCACGGCGACGCTCCGCGTGTCCCTCGCCGCGGTCGACACGGCGGCCTCACCGTTCCGTTTTCCGGACCAGCGCCACCAATATGCGCTCTGTCCGAAACCAGTGACGCACGCGCCCCACCGTCGATCCGCGGCTCCTTCCCCACCGCACCGCAGACCAGGAGGAGCGCGCATGCCGACCGCCCGGGTACGAGCACATTCCCAGTTCACCCTCAACGAGACCACCAAACGCTACGACGACCACACCGTCCTCGACGGCGCCACCCTCGCCATCAGCCCCGGCGACCGCGTCGGAGTCATCGGTGACAACGGCTCGGGCAAGACCACCCTGCTCCGTGTCCTCACGGGGGACACGGTCCCCGACGCGGGACGGGTGTCCGTATCCGGCCGGGTCGGCTACCTGCGCCAGGAGGACGGTTCCACCGCCTCCGGCCAGACCGTGCTCCAGGCCTACGCGTCGGTACGTCCGGGGTGTGTGGAGGACCACCACGACGAACTGGCCTCGCTCGGCCTTTTCCGGGTCCGGGAAATGGACCAGCCCGTGGAGACCCTTTCGGTCGGCCAGCGCCGCAGGATCGAGGTCGCCCGGCTGACCTCGGGTGCGTACGACCTGCTGCTGCTCGACGAGCCGACCAACCACCTCTCCCCCGGCCTCGTGGAGGACCTGGAGGAGGCGCTGACGCACTACGGGGGGACCCTGGTGGTCGTCAGCCACGACCGCAGGACGCGCGAGCGCTTCACCGGACGCCGCCTGGAACTACGTGGGGGGAGCGTCGTCAGCGACTCGGCGTGACGTTGCCACAGCGATTTGTCGACAAATCGGCTTGTCCATAAACAGCTAGAACGCCTGACCGATATTGGGACCCGTAACGCTCGCCTCGGCGGGACCCGCCGCGCGGGCCGCCTATCCGGGCGCCATGTCGACGAAGCGGCTGTAGTGGCCCTGGAAGGCCACGGTCACGTCGGCCGTGGGGCCGTTGCGGTGCTTGGCCACGATGATGTCGGCCTCACCGGCGCGCGGCGACTCCTTGTCGTGCACGTCCTCGCGGTAGAGCAGGATGACCATGTCGGCGTCCTGCTCGATCGAGTTGTGGACGTTGATCCCGTTGGCCACGAAGTTGTGTGTGCCTACGACCGTGGCGTCGAAGACCTCGCGTTCTCCCAGCGGCTCGATCTCCACAATCTCGTCCCAGAAGACGTCATTGGTGGCCAGGAGTTCGAGGTCAGCATCCTCCAGTACACCGGCGACACGGGAGAGCCTGGCTCGGCTGGGAGCACGTTTCCACAATGCGCTCCCGCAGAACTCCGTTCCCATGGCGGAGGCGAACTCCCGGTGGGACATCTCTTTCGCATGGATGCTCGACCGGACCTTGTTCCACACCTGGACCGGTACCGTGTCCAAGTTCGTGTTGGGCCTCTGGCCGGCGAGCCCGCTTATACACCGGGCCAGCTGCTCTGACCGAGCTCCGTGGCAGCCGACCAGTTCAGCGAACCGTCGTTGGTTGTCGACTCCAGAAATGTCCAAGGTGTGGCAGACCCTGTAGGCACCCTTCCGGTTCTGCTTGATCCGGGTCATGATGTTGAGCCGTGCAAGCAGCCTGGCGACATCGTCGACCAGGCGACGACTCGTGGTGGCGTAGTAGGTCCGAGCCTGGTTCCCTCGCTGGTTCCAGTGGGCGGATCCATCGGTTGCCCACAGGTGCCGAAGGAACAGGGCGATCTGTCGATTCGACAGGGAGAAGACCTCGTCGGGGACGAACTTCTCATGGCTACGCAGACCGAACAATCCCAATCCGTCGAGCCATACGGCGATGGGGTTGCGCTTTCCGTGGGTCAAGTGGAAGGGCGCCGGCAGTCTGAGCGTGGTCGTCCGCGCGGCGGGGTGATCGTCCCGGACGGCCGTGACGCCGAAATGTCGGGCGGCTTCCTCCACCACGGAGAGGCTGGCCTCGTCGATGTTGGCATAGCGGATCGGCTGGCGGCGCACGAAGGATCCGTCCCCGATGAGATGGGCAAGCATGACCACCTCGGCTTCGGGCCACTCGGTGGTGCGCTCCGGCTCGGGAACGCTTCGGGCCACAGCGACCTTGCCCCCGGTCCGAAGAGCTTCCAGTGCCTCCCATCCGTCGATGGTGAGGAAGGGGTGGTTCCCTGAGGCGACGACCTCACGTCCGGAGGCCAGACGCAGACGGAACACTTCCTTCACCCCGCTGGAGAAGACGTGCGTCAGGGTACGAGGAACCAGGCGGAGACGTTCGTCGAGCGACCAGACCGGAACATCACGCTCCCCGTTTCGGAAGAGTTCTCCCATGGTCACCTCAGTGCCCGTGTCCGCACGCAGCACCCGGGTCTCCTCGACCAGGCATCCCGACTCGCGAAGGTCGGACACCTGCGGGCGCTTGTCGGTGCGCTGCTCGGGACCACGGTTGAGCTGGGAGAGCGCCACCACGGGAACCTCCAGCTCCTTGGCCAGGAGCTTGAGGGAACGGGACATCTCCGAGACCTCCTGCTGGCGGCTCTCAACCCTGCCGGGCGAGCTCATCAGCTGGAGGTAGTCGACGATGACCAGCTTGAGGTCGTGCTGCTGCTTGAGCCGTCGGCACTTGGCCCGGATCTCCATCATCGACATGTTCGGGGAGTCGTCGATGAACAGGGGTGCGTTGGCCACCTCGCCCATGCGCCTGGCCAGGCGGGTCCAGTCCTCGTCGGTCATGAGGCCCGAGCGCATGGTGTGCAGGGGCACCCGTGCCTCCGCCGAGAGCAGGCGCATGACGATCTCGTTGCGCCCCATCTCCAGGCTGAAGAAGACCGAGGTCATGTCGTTCTTGATGGACGCCGCACGTGCGAAGTCCAGGGCCAGCGTCGAGTTGTGCGTGGGGATCATGGACCGGGTGGCCAGGAAGAGGTGGTCCGGGTGGTCCACCTGCACACAGCGGACCGGGACGCTCTCCACCGGCCGCACGTCGGTGACGAACCGGGAGCCGATTCGTGCGTAGCCGCGACTCCCGCCCCGTTCCCGGTGCGCCCGCTGCTTGCGTTCGATCCGAAAGACCTCGCGGGTGGAACCGAAGGTGATCGTGTAGCAGGCGGAGGAGGCCTCCGTCCGACCGCTGACCCGCTTGGTCGACATCCCAGTGCGGTATCCCAGGCTGTGCGCCAGTTCCCGGAAGTCGTTCGCCAGACGCTCGTTGGTGACCGCGAACTGGACGGACCCGCTGGCGTCCACAGTTCCGTCCGTGTCCACGAGCCCCGCCAGGAGGGAGCGGCGCTGCGCGATCGAGGCACGCAGGTACTCCTGGGGAATGTGCTTTTTCCCCAGAACGCCTGCGGTACGCAGCAGCGCCTGAACACTGCCAGGGCGGCCGACGCAGTCGCGAGCGGTCGGCGCGGTGTCCTCCTCGGCCAGGAAGACGCCGTAGGTCGTCCCCGTCGAGCCGACCGGCTTGGTGACCAGGCCCTCGGCCTCGATGTTGAGCAGGACCTCGGGGTCCTTGCTGGTGATCCGGGCCGCGGCGGAGGCTCCGTCACCGAGCCACGCGCCGAGGAAGTAGGGCGGCAGGGGAAGGTCGCGCTCGGGAAGCTCGATCGCCGCGGCGTTACCCACCGAGTGGTTCAGTCTCCGGTCGGCGGTCTCCAGGCGCAGGGTCCGGGCGATCTCCCGGGTGGTCCTCACCCCGGGCAACACCTTGGGAGCGACACCACGTGCCTCGGCTTCCTGGGCCGCACGTCGCGAGGCGCGCGTGTGGGTGAGCCACTGGTGCTCGGCGTCGGCGACCACGGTGGTGCCGTCGTCGAACTCGATCTCGAAGCACGGCCGGTCCGTCATCGCCTCGGTGGCGGCGACCACCCGGGTGGGGGTGCCGTCGGCGGCGACCAGCTCCGTGCCGACCTCCACCTCCTCCATGGAGGTCCATCCGTCGGGAGTCGGGAGCGGGGTGTCCAGGGCCAGTGCCTTACCGACGGCGGGTCGGGCGGCGATGATGACCATCTGACCCGGGTGGAGGCCGTTGGTGAGGGCGTCGAAGTCGGCGAAGCCGGTGGGCACGCCGGTCAGGCTGCCGTCGTGGGCGCCGATCGCCTCGATCTCGTCCAGGGCGCCCGGCATGATGTCGGCCAGCGCGAGGTAGTCCTCGCCGGTGCGGTTCTCCGCGACCTTGTAGATCTCGGCCTGCGCGTGGTCGACCAGGTCGTCCACCTCGCCGTCACCGGCGTAGCCGATCTGCGCGATGCGGGTGCCCACCTCGACCAGGCGGCGCAGGATCGCGCGGTCGGAGACGATCTTGGCGTAGTAGCCCGCGTTGGCGGCGGTCGGGATGGCCTCGGTGAGGGTGTGCAGGTAGAGGGCGCCGCCCACCCGGGTGGCCTCGCCGCGCTTGGTCAGCTCGGCGTTGACCGAGATGGCGTCCACCGGCTCGCCACGGGAGAAGAGGTCGACGATGCTGTCGTAGATGACCTGGTGCGCGGGCCGGTAGAAGTCCGCCGAGCGGATGATCTCCACGACCTGGGTGATGGCGTCCTTGGACAGGAGCATGCCGCCGAGCACGCTCTGCTCGGCCTGGATGTCGTGGGGTGGGGTGCGATCGTATCCGCCGTATCCGCCTTCTTCAGGTGGCTGCTCAGCGACACTCACGAACGCTCTCCCCAGGACGGTGCTCGGACGGACCCAAGACGGGCCGCCCCTTCCAGGATGCCCCATGACGGACGCCGGGGACGCCTTGACCGGAGGTTGTGGACACGTCCCTTACCACCACGTCCGGTGCCTCGCAGGGCATTGCGAACATAGGTTGTGCACATCACCTGTGGATAACTTTGCCACGACCCTCGCATAAGCCCTTTGACCTGCAAAAACACGGTCGGTAGGCAAGGCATGCAAGATGCCTCACAGGGCGTGTTTCCACAGGTTATCCACAGGCTTCGGCGGGGGTGTGGAAAACTCCACATCCGCGTAGAACGTCTGTCCGATACTGTAGTCGTGCCATGCCACGACTCCTCTCGGCCGCCCCCTTCCGGCACCGCCACGACCGCGAGATCTTCGCCCTGGCGATCCCGACGTTCTTCGCCCTCATCAGCGAACCGCTGTTCCTGCTCACCGACTCCGCGATCGTCGGCACCCTGGGCACCCAGGAGTTGGGCGGCCTCGGTGTGGCCGGACAGGTCCTCCTCACGCTGGTGGCCGTCTGCGTCTTCCTCGCCTACGGCACCACCGCGGCGGTCTCCCGCAGGTTCGGGGCGGGTGACGTCCCCGGCGGGGTCCGCGACGGTGTGGACGGCATGTGGCTCGCGTCCCTGCTGGGCGCCGCCGCCGTCGCGATCGGCTGGCCGCTGGGCCCGGTGCTGGTGGACGTGCTGGGCGCCTCAGCGGACGTGGCCCCGCACGCCCTGACCTATCTGCGGATCAGCCTGCTCAGCACGCCGTTCCTCCTCGTCGTCATGGCGGGTACCGGCGTGTTGCGCGGTCTGCAGGACGCGCGTACGCCGTTGCTGGTGGCGGTCGCCTCCTATGTCGGCAACGCGACGCTGTGCGCGGTGTTCGTTCTGGTCCTGGACCAGGGCATCGCGGGTTCGGCCTGGTCGACGGTGATCGCCCAGGGTGCGGGAGCGTTCTGGTACGTGGCGATGGTCGTCCGCGCCGCCCGCCGCGAGGGCGTGTCCCTCGCGCCCACGACGGCGGGGCTGCGCTCCTCGGCTTCGGCGGGGTTCGCACTGTTCCTGCGCAGCGTGTCGATGCGCGTGGTGGCGCTGGTGACCACGGCGGTGGCGGCCCGGCTGGGCGACGCGTCGATCGCCGCGCACCAGGTGAGTTTCAACATCTGGGCTCTGCTCGTGTTCGCCATGGACGCGATCGCCATCGCCGGGCAGTCGATCGTGGGCCGCTACCTGGGCGCGGGGGACGTCGGGGGTACCCGCGACTCCACACGGCGCATGGTGGAGTGGGGCGTGATGCTGGGCCTGGTGTTCACCGCGCTGGTGTTCCTGGTGATGCCGTGGGCGTGGATCCCGTTCACCTCCGACCCCGAGGTGCGCGTCCTCATCACGGCCTCGCTGGTGGTGGTCGCCCTCATACAGCCGCTGAGCGGGGTGACCATGGTGCTGGACGGCGTCCTGATGGGAGCCGGGGACCAGCGCTACCTGGCGTGGGCGTCCCTGTGGACGATGCTGGTCTTCCTCCCCTTCGCCCTGGTCCTGCCGTGGTCGGCGGAGGGACCCGTGTGGGGCCTGGTGGGCCTGTGGACCGCCTTCGCGGTGTGGATCCTCGCCCGCGCGTTCACCCTGGGCGCCCGGGCCCGGGGCACGGCATGGCTGGTCACCGGCGCGACCCGGCCCTGAGGCCGGGGGCCCGCCACGGCACGACCGTGGCGGGCCCGCCGCCCGCGTACGTTCGCGGTCGGCTGCGGTCGGCCGCGGCCCCGGTCACGGGGACGTGTCTCGGTCTCCGACCGTGGGACCGTGGTAGAAGTCCGCCACCCGTTCGGCCCCCGGAACCGCGGGGTAGGTGGGCAGCTCCTCCGGAGCCGGCTGGGTGTCCGCAGCCGCGCTCAGGTGTCTGAGCTGCTCCTGCACCCTGCTCCCCACCTTCTTACGCAGTCGCGGAAGCATCGCGTAGAGCTTGTCGCCGGGGCAGCCCGTCGTGTTGAAGTCGCGGTGGCCGACGATCGCCTCGTCCGGGTCCAGCCGGTACACCAGGCACAGCCAGGCACAGGTGTCCACCAGCGAGTCCACCAGGTCCCTCGGTGGGGCCACCGAGGTGTAGGTGCCCTCGTTCTCGATCCCGATCGTGTGTCCGTTGTGGTTGGCGGTGTGCGCGCCGACCACGTGGTGCCCGGCGCCGATGGCCCGCAGGCTCTGGGCGCGGCCCTCCATGACGTACCCGCCCCGGCTGATGGTGAGCTGCTGTCCGATGTCGCTCCACCCGTTGTTGTCCATGTGGTGACGCTGGATGGCGCGTGACAGCGCCGCCGCGCGCGAGGTCGAGAGGTCGGACACGTTCGCCGTGGCGGTGTGGTGCACGACGATGTGCGTGGGCCCCCGGCCCATGACCTCGATCTTGCTCCTCGGACTGCGGGCGCCCCAGTCGGAGCGCGTGTACACCTTGGGCCCGGCGGCCGCGGAGGCCCCGCCCGGCGTGGAGATTCCCATGATCCCGCCGAGGACCACTCCTCCGGCGGCGAAGGCGGTCGTGCGCAGGACGGTCCTGCGGTCCACCTGCGTGTGTCGGCCCGACTCGTCTCTTCTTTCCTCGTTCATCGGTCTGCCGTCCTCTCCGTGCGGGGTGGCGCAACATACGACACCAACACAGAGAACACGATAGATTACAAAGAGTAACTAAAGGGTTGCCTGGACGGTCAGGCGTGTCAGGAGGTATCCCCCCATCACGGAAACGGACCTCCCGCATGACGGGGCCCTGGGACGCCGGACCCGGGAGGGGCGGGAACCGGCGGACGGCGCGGCGGGAAACAGCGGGGCCCCGCCTCCTCCGGGGAGGAGACGGGGCCCGACGTGTCCGGCCGCCCTGGTCAGGCGCCGACGACGTCCAGCTTGATCGTCGCGGAGACCTCGGGGTGCAGGCGAACCCGGACCTGGTGGTTTCCGACCGACTTGATCGGGTTCTTGATCTCGATCCGACGCTTGTCCAGCTCGGGACCGCCGGTCGCCTTGACGGCCTCGGCGACGTCCGCGGGCGTGACCGAACCGAACAGGCGGCCACCCTCGCCGGCGCGCTGCTTGAGGCGCACGGTGAGCGAGTTGACCCTGCCCGCGACCTGCTGGGCCTCGTCCAGGGTGCGGATGTCACGCGCGGAACGCGCGCGCTGGATCAGATCGATCTGCTTCTGAGCGCCGCGCGTCCACCGGATGGCGAACCCGCGGGGAAGCAGGTAGTTACGGCCGTAGCCGTTCTTCACCTCGACGACATCGCCGGGGGCTCCGAGACCGTTGACCTCGTGGGTCAAAATCAGCTTCACGACAAAAACCTCCCTCGATATCGCCGTTAGCGAGCGCTGCTGGTGTAGGGCAGCAGGGCCACCTCGCGCGCGTTCTTGATCGCGGTCGCGACGTCGCGCTGGTGCTGGGTGCAGTTACCCGTGACGCGTCGGGCACGGATCTTGCCGCGCTCGGAGATGAACTTGCGGAGAAGCGTGGTGTCCTTGTAGTCGATGTAGGACTGCTTCTCGTGGCAGAAAAGGCAAACCTTCTTCTTGGGCTTGCGTGCCGGAGGCTTCGCCATCGTGGTGCTCCTTCGCAAGAGCCCCGGGGTCCTCCCGGGGATGGGCTGGGACATGTGGAAAACGGCCTGGCGCCTCGGGACGCCGGGCCGGGTACTGCTCTACCGGCCGACTAGAACGGAGGCTCGTCGGAGAAGCCTCCGCCGCCGCCACCGCCGAAACCGCCGCCGCCACCGCCGCCGGTCGCCCACGGGTCCTCGGCCGGAGGACCGCTGCGGCTTCCGCCGCCCTGCGGGCCGCCGCCGAAGCCGCCGCCCTGGTTCCCGTAGCCGCCGCCCTGGGGCTGGCCGCCACCGAAACCACCACCGCCGCCGCCCTGGCGCGGCGTCTTGGTCACCTTGGCGGTGGCGCTGCGCAGGGCCGGACCGACCTCGTCGACGTCGATCTCGTAGACGGTCCGCTTCTCACCCTCGCGGGTCTCGTACGAGCGCTGCTTCAGACGGCCCTGCACGATGACGCGCATGCCGCGCTGGAGGCTCTCGGCCACGTTCTCCGCGTACTGCCGCCACACGGTGCAGGTGAGGAACATGGACTCGCCGTCCTTCCACTCCCCCGACGCGCGGTCGAAGGTGCGGGGCGTCGAGGCCACACGGAAGTTGGCGACCGCGGCTCCACTGGGCGTGAAGCGCAGTTCAGGGTCGTCGACCAGGTTGCCGACGAGCGTGATCTGGGTTTCGCCTGCCATGGCTGGGCTCCGGTTCGAGGTAGTCGGATCAGACGGTTTCGCCTGCTCCCCCGATCATCCGCGCCACCAGTGACATAACGGATGGCCGGGGTCGGGGGTGCGCGGCGGTGCCGCCTAGTGGACCTCGGGGCGGAGCACCTTGGTGCGGAGCACGGCCTCGGCGAGACCGAACTGACGGTCCAGCTCCTTGACCGTGGCGGGCTCGGCGCTCAGGTCGACCACCGCGTAGATGCCCTCGGAGTTCTTGTCGATGTCGTAGGCCAGGCGGCGCTTGCCCCAGATGTCGACCTTCTCGACCGAGCCGCCGTCGTTGCGGACGACGCCCAGGAAGTTCTCCAGCGACGGGGCGACGGTGCGCTCGTCGAGGTTGGGGTCGAGGATGACCATGATTTCGTAACGACGCATAGGCGTACGTTCCTCCTCTGGACTGTTGCGGCCATGGAATCTCCATGGCAGGAGGGCAGGAGCCCGCGGTGGATGCCGCGCCTTCCTCGGCGGGCGCCGCCGGGCTCAGAGCCATACGGAAGCCAAGGTTACCAGCAGACGCGTACCACCCTGTGCCGTCTGTGGACGGTCCTGACACGCGCGGGGGGCCGGTGCGCTCCTCTCGCGCACCGGCCCCCGTCGTCCCGTCGGGAACCGCGTCAGTCCTCGCGGCTCAGAAGGGCCATCCTGTTGGCCCCGCTCCCGGAGTCGCTGGTGTGCGTCCTCCCGAAGAGTCCCCCGCTCCGCTGGTCGTTCGAATCCGGTTCCGTGGCCTCGCCGGTCGGCGGAGCGGTCTCACAGTGGTCGGGCGGGTTCTGGCCGTTGCACTCCGGCGGACCCTCGGGTTCCGAACCCTCGTCACACGGCGGCTGGAAGAGCTCGCCGCAGGGCTGGTCGGGCTCGTCCGTCGGGTCCTCCGACTCACAGTCCCGGCCCTGGCCCGGCCGGTTCGGGTCGCACTCGGGCTCGCTCTCCTGCTCGGTCGGCTCCTCCGAGGCCTCTTCCGTGGCCTCCTCGCTCGGATCGTCGCTCGGGCTCGGCGTGGGCACGAAGCTCTGTTCCTCACCGACGTACTGCGGCGATGGGAAGTCCTCGACGGGCTGGCCCTCCATGGCGGTCTCCATGAAGGCCTTCCACACCTTCGCGGAGGTACTGCCACCGAAGACGGCGCTGTTGCCGATTCCCTCGAACTCCAGGGGGCCCGCGCCGAGCCGGCTCAGCCCCACCGCGGTGGACAGCTGCGGGGTGAACCCCACGAACCACGCCGAGACCGCGTCGCTGGAGGTACCGGTCTTACCCGCGACGGGGCGCCCGTCGGAGAGGGCGGCGTTGGAGCCACCGCCGCCCTCGACCACCTGGCGCATGGCGTGGGTGGCGTCGGCCGCGACACCGGCGTTGAGCACCTCGGTCCCGTTCTCGAGCTCGTCCTTGTCGACGGGGTCGATGACGTTCCCGTTCATGTCGCGGATCTCGGTGACCATGTGCGCGGGGTAGTGCCTTCCCCCGGTGGCGAAGGTCGAGTAGGCGGACGCCTGGTCGAGCGCGTTCACCTGGTGGGTGCCCAGTGCGATCAGCGGTCCCCGGGTGGAGGTCGTGACCCGGTCCGGGTGCACGCCCATCTCGACGGCGAGGTTGTCGACCTTCTCCTCGCCGACCTCTATGGCCAGCTTCACGAAGGGGGTGTTGATCGAGTCCGCGGTGGACTTGATCAGGTCGACGTCGCCGTAGGGGGTGGTGGTGGCGTTGTTGACCGGACTGGCCAGGCCGGGGAAGTCCTGCGGTGTGGACCCGTCGAACGTGCTCCTGAGGCCGATGCCGTTCTCCAGCGCGGTGGCGAGCACGTAGGGCTTGTACGACGAACCCGCCTGGGTCTGGTGGGTCAGCGAGTTGTTGATGACCTGGGAGGAGTCCGGGCCGCCGTTGAAGGCGACGATCTCCCCCGTGTCGGGCCGAACGGCTGTCAGGCCGAACATGGTGTCCTCCGCGCCCGGCGGCAGGACCTCGAAGGCCGCGGAGGCCGCGTCCATCAGCTCCGGGTCGAGGGAGGTCTCGATGACGTAGCCCTTGGTCGCGATGTCCGTGCCGTCGATGCCCTCGTAGCGCTCCTCGACCTCGTCGACGATCGCGTTGTACATGTAGCCGACCTTGGGGTCGCTTTCGCCGCCGTCGTCGTACTCGATCGGCTCGGGGAACTCCAGGGCGTCGGCCTCGCTCTGGGACAACCCCAGATCGGGGTTGATCTTGTGCAGCTCGACCAGCTGGTTCTTCATGTAGTCCCAGCGCTCACCGCGCATGTACCGGTCGTGCCAGCTGTCCGGCTCGGGGTTGGCGAAGCCGCTCGGCTGCTGGATGATCATGCCGATGAACGCGCCCTCGGCCGCGTCCAGGTCGCCCACGCTCTTGTCGAAGTAGGCCTGTGCCGCCGCCTCGACGCCCGAGGCGTTGCGCCCGAAGTAGATCGTGTTGAGGTAGGCCTCGAGGACCTCGTCGGGTTCCTGCTGCTGGGCGAGCTTGATGGCGATGAAGATCTCGCGGACCTTGCGGGTGATCGTCTGCTCGTTCGACAGGGCGTCGTAGTAGTTGCGGGCCATCTGCTGGGTGATGGAGGAACCGCCGCCCGCGTCACCGCCCGAGAGGAGGGCGCGTCCGATACCGGCGATGTTGATGCCCGGGTCCTCGTAGAAGGTGAGCTGCTCCGCCGCGAGCACACCGCTGATCACCGTGGACGGAATCTCCTTCCGCTCGACGCTGATCCTGTTGACCTCACCGGTGGTGAACGCGACCTCGGAGTCCTCCTCTTCCTCGCCCTCCGAGGCCCACATGATCTGGGTGGCGTTGAGCTGGGTCTCCGCCTTCTCGTCCAGCTCCCCGACGTCGGGTGCGGTGGCGTACAGGATCGCGAAGGCGGCCACACCGCCGATGATCATCAGTCCGCAGAAGGCCAGGGCGGGCTTCCACGCCTTGGACAGGAAGCGCTTGAACCAGGGCCGGTCGTCCGGCTCCTCGTCGCCGCGGACGCGGCGTCGGCCGCCGCCCCTGCCTCCCGCACCGCCCGCGGCGCGGGTGCCGCGCCCCGGGGCGCGGCGGCCCTCGGAGCGCGCGGCGTTCTCGCGGTCGCGGGGGTCGCGCGGTCCGCCGCCCGCCGCCCTGCGGCGGCCGCGGGGGTCCTCGGCCGGGCGGCGGCGCTGCCCCTCCGCGCGGCGCGCACGCTCGCCCTCGGGACGGCGGCGCGGAGGCTCACCGTCCTGGGGACGCCTGGGGCGCTCGCCCTCGGGACGACGACGGGGCGGTTCACCGTCGGGACGGCGGCGCGGAGGCTCACCGCCCTCGGGACGCCTGGGGCGCTCGCCCTCGGAGCGGCGGCGCGGAGGCTCACCGTCGGGGCGGCGACGGGCACCGCCGCCCCCGGCACGCATCTCCTGCTCCGGGGGTCGGTTGCGCCGCGGGCGCTCGGGTCCGGCGCCGTCTCCCCAGAACCCGCCCTCGGCGTCCGCGCCTCGGCGTCCCCCGGCACGTTCGTCCCGGGCAGGGCCGCCGGCCCTGCGCCGTCCGCCGTTGCCGCGTGGACCGTCGACCGGGCCCTCGGCCCGGTGACGGTCACCTTCGGCGTTCCGTCGTCGTTCGGTACTCACGTGGTCCTCGATTGCCTCTCACGGCCGGTCGGCCTGACGATTCCTTGGTGGAAACGGGGGGACGGTCCCCCTGGGGGATCGGTGGTCCGCGACCTGTTCTCGTTCTCGCGGTGACCGGCGTGGAGCGGCCCTGTGTGGCCGCGTCCACCGTTCTGCCTGTCGTTCAAGGCTTGGTAAAAGGACGCCCAGGGGCGGGCGGGGGTTTTCAACAGGTCGCGAAGACGTTAGCCGCTTCTTCCTCCTGTCGCTGGCCTGCGGGAGCACGGCCCTCACCGGTGCTCCGTGCCGACGGAGCACCACCGCGGCGGGGACTGGGTCCGGGGGCTCTACCGGCTACGCACGCAAATCACAGGTCACGTTAGAGCGATCGAACGGTGTAGCACAACCCACGCGCGAGGTTATCGCGCATCATGGGACACCTGACCATGATTGACCGGGAAACGCCCGTAGCGCCAGTTCAGCGCGGAGGAAACGAACGGTGGTAGGCAGACCCAGGCACATACGCCCGAGAATGCCGCCCGTGTCGGGGCAGGTGGACGCGGGTGTGTGAGATTTTCCCCGCAGTATCCCGGGGGTTCACCACCGACAGCCGGCGGGAGGACCCTGTCCGTCCCTCCGTACCCGTGGTCTGACATGCGGAGCCGCGAGTGGACGGGGATAGAGTCAGAGCTGAACAAAACAGCCAGACATGCACGTTCCCCCCTTGCGTTCCCCGGGCAGGTGGAGGGGACCGCCGTCGAAGGCGTCCTTCGGGGCGGCGAAGGGCGACGGAGGGAAGGAACCGCGCCGAAGGCGTCCGTTGAGGGCGGTGGAGGGCGACGGGTGGGAACAGAAACGCCGTGTGCGCTGCTGACCACATACGGGAAGCGAGCGCGGGACGACGAGAACCCCCGTACCGCCGTCGGCGCGGGACCCGTCGTCACGCGCCGCGGGATCCATGTTCGCGAAGAAGAAGGAGCAAGGACCAATGGGTTCGGTACGTGTAGCCGTCGTGGGCGTCGGCAACTGTGCGTCGTCGCTCGTCCAAGGCGTGCACTACTACAAGGACGCCAACCCCGAGTCCCGGGTACCCGGCCTCATGCATGTGCAGTTCGGCCCGTACCACGTAAGCGACATCGAGTTCGTCGCCGCCTTCGACGTGGACGCCAAGAAGGTCGGTCACGACCTGGCCGACGCCATCACCGCCAGCGAGAACAACACCGTCAAGATCTGCGACGTGCCGCCGACCGGCGTCACGGTCATGCGCGGCCCGACCTACGACGGTCTGGGCAAGTACTACCGCGAGATCATCCAGGAGTCCCCCGAGGACGCGGTGGACGTGGTCGCCGCCCTCAAGGCCAGCAAGGCCGACGTCCTCGTCTCCTACCTCCCGGTGGGTTCGGAGGAGGCCGACAAGTTCTACGCCCAGTGCGCGATCGACGCGGGTGTGGCCTTCGTCAACGCCCTGCCGGTGTTCATCGCCTCCGACCCCGAGTGGGCCGACAAGTTCGCCCGCGCCGGCGTGCCGATCGTCGGCGACGACATCAAGTCGCAGATCGGCGCGACCATCACCCACCGCGTGCTGTCCAAGCTGTTCGAGGACCGCGGCGTGATCGTGGACCGCACGTACCAGCTCAACTTCGGCGGCAACATGGACTTCAAGAACATGTTGGAGCGCGAACGCCTGGAGTCCAAGAAGATCTCCAAGACGCAGTCGGTCACCTCCCAGATCCCGCACGAGCTGAAGGCGGGCTCGGTGCACATCGGCCCCTCTGACCACGTGCCGTGGCTGGACGACCGCAAGTGGGCCTACATCCGCCTGGAGGGCCGCGCGTTCGGCGACGTGCCGCTGAACCTGGAGTACAAGCTGGAGGTCTGGGACTCCCCCAACTCCGCGGGCATCATCATCGACGCGGTCCGCGCGGCGAAGATCGCCAAGGACCGCGGGATCGGCGGCCCGCTCCTGGAGCCGTCCTCCTACTTCATGAAGTCCCCGCCCGTGCAGTACAGCGACTCCGACGCGCACGCCAAGGTCGAGAGCTTCATCGCGGGCGAGTAGCGCGCCCGGGGAACGCGGCGGTCCCGGCCGGGGGGTCGGGGACCGTCGCCGCCCGGCCCGCGCGGCCCGGGCACGTCCTACTCTGATGACGTGTCCTTCTTCGGCGATCTGCGCGCGGTCCTCCAGGGGTCCCGGTTCCGTCGGCTGTTCGGTACCCGGCTGGTCTCGCAGTTCTCCGACGGGGTATACCAGGCCGGGCTGGCCGGTTTCGTCTTCTTCAACCCCGAGCAGCACACCAGTGCCGGGGCCGTCGCGGCGGCCTTCGCGGTGCTGCTCCTGCCGTTCTCGGTGGTGGCGCCGTTCGCCGGGGTGCTGATCGACCGGTGGCCCCGCCGCCAGGTCCTGCTGCTGTCCTCCCTGGCCAAGGCGGCGCTCGCTGTGGTGAGCGCGCTCCTGGTGTCGGGCGGGGAGGGACCGGCCTTCTTCGTCGCCGCGCTCCTGGTGCTGAGCGTCAACCGCTTCTTCCTGTCCGGGCTGTCCGCCGGGCTGCCGTACGTGGTGCCCCGGGAGAAGCTGATGATGGCCAACGCGGTGACGCCGACCAGCGGCACCGCGGCGAGTTTCCTCGGTGCCGGGACCGGCGCCGCGATCGGTCTGGTGGGCGGCGACGACGCCCTGGGGACCGGGATCATCCTGTTCGTCGCCGCGCTCGGGTTCACCGGTGCCGCGCTGGTCTCCCTGGCCCTGGGGTACCGGGAGCTGGGCCCGCACCTGGAGCGGGAGTCCGAGGAGGTCCGCACGGCCGTCGACGACGTGGTGCGGGGCATGGTGTCGGGGGTGCGGCACATCTGGGCGCGTCCGGCGCCCAGGGACGCGCTGGCCACGATCGGCGGCCACCGGGTGCTGTTCGGGATCTCCACGCTGGTGACACTGCTGCTGTACAACAACACGTTCACCGCCGGAGGCGTGGCCGGACTGGCCGGTTTCTCGGTGGCGATGGGCATGTCCGGGGCGGGGTTCCTCCTCGGCGCCGTGGCCACGCCGTGGGCGACCGCCCGGATGACGCCGGGGACGTGGATCGCCCTGCAACTGGCGGCGGCGTCAGCGGTCCTGCTGGTGTTCGGGCTGCCCTTCCACCCCGCACTGTTCCCGGTGGCCGCGTTCGGTCTGGGCTTCGTCTCACAGGGGGTGAAGGTCACGGTCGACACGTTGGTTCAGCGACATGTCGACGACGCGTTCCGGGGGCGGGTGTTCTCGGTGTACGACGTGCTGTTCAACGCCACGTTCGTTCTGGGCGCCGCGCTGTCGACCGTGCTGGTACCGCCCTCGGGGATCGGCCCCGCCGTGGTCGCCGCGATGGCCGCCGCCTACCTGGCGATGGGCGCGGCCTGGGTCGTCCGGGGACGCCGCGCTCCCGAGCCCAGGGCGGAGCGGGAGTCGGCGTAGCGGTATGTCGACAGGGCGACGAGACGACAGGTCACTCCGTCGACTCGCGGTAGGTCTCCATGCCGCGCGACCGGTAGTTGGCGAGGGCGTGCTCACCGTCCAGGGTGCAGGTGTGCACCCACACCCGCCGGGTGGGTCCGCGGTCCGGGTGGCGCTGCGCCAGGTCCCAGGCGCGCCGCAGGGTCAGGGTGAGCATGTGGCCGCCCAGGCCCCGGCCCATGAAGTCCGGCAGGAGCCCGAAGTAGGCCACCTCCACCTCACCGTCGGCCTGGCCGTCGAGCTCGGCGTAACCCGCCGGGGTGCCGCGTCGGTACAGCACCCAGGTCTCACGCCCCGGGTGCTCCACCCACTCACGCCACCGGTCAAGGCTCCAGGGCAGACGGTCAGTCCACTCCCACCCGTCACCGACCTCGCGGTACAGGAACCGGCTGAACCGGGGACTGGGGATCTCGACCCGGGCGAACACCACGTCCCCGGCGGGCTCGCGCGCGGGCCGCAGGCCGGCGGGATCGGTGGACTCCAGGTACCAGGTGGTGACGGGCATGGGCCCCATCATCCCAACCCGCTCTTCCCGGCCGCGGGGCGGGTCGGCCCTCACATGTGCTCGGCGGCCCAGGCGCGCAGCTCCTCGGCCGCGGCCTCCTTGCCCATCGGCCCGTTCTCCAGGCGCAGCTCCAGCAGGAAGCGGTACGCGCGGCCGACCACGGGCCCCGGCTCGATCCCCAGGACCTCCTGGATCTCGTTGCCGTCCAGGTCCGGGCGGATACGGTCCAGCTCCTCCTGCTCGGCGAGCTTCTCGATACGCCGCTCGATGTCGTCGTAGGAGCGAGACAGCGCCGCCGCCTTGCGCCGGTTGCGGGTGGTGCAGTCGGCCCGGGTGAGGATGTGCAGCCGCTCCAGCTGGGATCCGGCGTCGCGGGCGTAGCGGCGCACGGCGGAGTCGGTCCACTCTCCCTTGCCGTACCCGTGGAACCTCAGGTGCAGGCCGACCAGGGTGCTGACGTCGGACACCACGTCCTTGGAGAAGCGCAGCGCGGTGAGCCTCTTGCGGCTCATCGAGGCGCCCACCACCTCGTGGTGGTGGAAGGTCACCCGGCCGCCGGACTCGAAGGCGCGCGTCTTGGGCTTGCCGACGTCGTGCAGCAGCGCCGCCAGACGCAGCACCAGGTCGGGCCCGTGGCCCCGCTTCCCCTCCAGTTCGACGGCCTGGTCCAGGACGGTGAGCGAATGCTCGTACACGTCCTTGTGCCGGTGGTGCTCGTCGATCTCCAGCCGCAGCTTGGGGATCTCGGGAAGCACGTACTCGGCGATGCCCAGATCCACCATCAGCTCGACACCGCGGCGCGCGTCCGGGCTGAGCAGCAGCTTGGTCAGCTCGTCGCGCACGCGCTCGGCGGAGACGATGGAGAGCCGGTCGGCCATGTTCCGGACGGCCTCGACCACCTCGGGCGCCAGGGTGAAGCCGAGCTGGGCGGCGAAGCGGACCGCGCGCATGATGCGCAGCGGGTCGTCGCTGAAGGAGTCCTCCGGCCTGCCGGGTGTGCGCAGCACCTTCGCCCGCAGGTCCGCCAGGCCGCCGAACGGGTCGACGAACTCCAGGCCCGGCAGACGCACCGCCATGGCGTTGACGGTGAAGTCGCGCCGCAGCAGGTCGTCGTGGATGTCGGTGCCGTAGGCCACCTCGGGCTTGCGCGACCTGGGCGAGTAGGACTCGCTGCGGTAGGTGGTGATCTCCAGCTGGAGGCCCTTCTTGCGCAGTCCCACGGTGCCGAAGTCGATGCCGACGGTCCACACGGCGTCGGCCCAGCCGTCCACGAGCTCCAGGATGCGCTGGGGCACCGCGTCGGTGGTCAGGTCGACGTCGTTGGACCGCCTGCCGAGAAGCGCGTCGCGCACCGGGCCGCCGACGAGGGCGAGCTGCTGGTCGTGCGCGGCGAAGCGGTCGCCGAGTTCCTCCGAGACGATCGGGAAGGAGTCGGCCAACGCCGTGATCGCCGCCCGCTGCGCACCGGTCAACTCCCCCGCTTCCCGGGCTGCCTCGGCGTTCTGCTGCTGGGCGGTGTCGCTCTCATGCGAAGACTCTGTGTTCGGCACACCACGAGAGTAGGCGGCGCCCGAAGCAAACCGCGAATCGTTTCCCCCAGGTGGAACCGCTCCGTACACGTACGGGCGTGGCCCTGGTGGATCCCCGCCGTCCGGTGAGAGAGTGGGCTCCCGCCACGCGTCGCACGGCGGCCCGACCCGCGGTACGGGGGAGACGGTATCTTCGGGTGGAGTGGTAGGACGCCCCGGCTGTCCCGCGTCCACCCGACCCGCGTACGCAGTGTGTACCGTGCGGGCACTTTTCGTCCGTCCCCTCCACCGCAGCCCCGGTGGGACGGCTCTCTGGACCCGAATCAGGAAACCGGTCAAGCGTTGCGTCGATTTGCCTCCGCGTCGGTGATCACGGCCACGATCACCGCGCTGTTCCCGATACCGGCCACGCCCGCGCATGCGGAACCCGAGAGCGAGGGTTCGGCAGAGCCGCTCGTCGTCGAGCGCGTCACACCGGACTCCGCCGACGAGGACAGCACCCTGCGCGTCACGGGCGAGGTGACCAACACCACCGAGGAGAGCCTTCGCGACGTCACCGTGCGGATCCGCTACTCGCGGCACTCCTTCACCGACCGCGACGAGCTGGACGAGTTCGCCTCGGGCGGGGGCTGGCAGCCCGATGTGTCGGGACCGGACGAGGACGTCACCGGGGAACTGCCGCCCGAGGCCGCCGAGGAGTACTCCCTGAGCGTGCCGGTCGAGGACCTCGAACTGGCCTCCTACGGCGTGTACCCCCTGGTCGTCGAGGCGGTGGACGGAGACGGGGACGTCGTCGGCGCCCAGTACACCTTCCTTCCCTACACGGGCGGGGACGGCGACGACGTACCCTCCGTCGGCATCGCCTGGGTCTGGCCGCTGATGGCGCGTCCCCAGCGCGCGGACGAGGACACCTTCCTCAGTGACGACCTGCACGGGGCCGTCACCGCCGACGGCCGTCTGGGCCGCCTGCTGGCCGCGGGTGCGCAGACGCCGCTGTCCTTCGAGGCCGGTGACGAGGACCTGGCCGAGGTGCTCGGCCTCAACGAGGACTCCGAGGCGTCTCCCGGGGACGGTGACGCCACCGCGGAGGAGACCGCCGAGGCCCTGCCCACCGAGGAGGCCACCGAGGACGGAGAGGCGGACGGGGAGGACGGGAACGGCTCCCAGGAGGAGCCGGAGAACTCCGGCCGCACCGAGGGCGTCCCCGTCACCTGGGCGGTCGACCCCGGCACGCTCGACGACATCCTCCGTATGGCCAGCTCCGACCACGAGATCCTGGAGGACCTCCTCACCGTGCCCGCCGAGGGCGAACCGGTCCGCAACGACACCGAGGTGAGCGAGGCCGCCCAGGTGTGGCTGCGCGAGGCGCGCGGCGTGCTGGCCCAGGAGACCGTGGTCGCCACCCCCTACGCCAACAGCGACCTGGCCTCCCTCCTGCGCAACGACATGGACTCCGACGCCGAGGCCTCCCTCCGGGTCGCTCAGGAGGCGGTCCTGCGGACGCTGGGGCTGGAGGCGGACGAGGCCTTCGCCCTGCCCCCGAACGGCCTGATGGACAAGAGCGTCCACTCGCTGCTCGCCACGCACGGCGCCACCCGCTTCCTGCTGGAGGAGAGGGCCGTGCCCCCGGCCTCCTGGATGTCCACGACCCCCAGCGCGCAGGCCCCGCTGCCCGAGACGGAGACCGAGTCCGGCGAGGAGCCGTTCGCGCTGGTCTCCGACTCCGGGATCACCGACGTGCTGTCCATGCCGACGCGGGAGCCCGGCCAGTCCGAGCTCGCCCTCCAGCGCTTCGCCGCCGAGACCGCGATGATCGCGGGCGAGGACTCCGGGGACGACCGGGTGGTCGTCGCCTCACCGGACCCGGGGTGGGACCCCGGCCAGGAGTTCGCACAGGGTGTGCTGGCCGCCTCCGACGACCTGCCGTGGCTGTCCCCGGAGCGGCTGGACGCGATCGAGCCGCCCGCCCCCGGCGGGGAGCGCGAGGAGACCCGCCGGCCCCTCGACTACCCCGACAGCGCGGCCGAGAACGAGCTCAGCTCCACCTACCTGGGCCAGGTCCAGGACGTGAGCCGGGACGTGCGCCTGTTCGACAGCATCCTGGTCGACGACAGCCGTCCGTTCCTCCCCGCGCTGCTGCGCCTGGAGTCGGTGCACTGGCGGGAGGAGGAGGCCCTGGCTGGCGCCACCCGTTCCCTGGTCGCGGAGACGGTGCGGGACCGCATGAACGACGTGCGGGTCATCCCCGGTGAACCGGTCACCCTGGCCAGCCAGACCGGGACCACCGGCATCCTGGTCGCCAACGACCTGGAGGACGAGGCCGTCTTCGTGCACCTGTCGGTCTTCTCGGAGAACTCCGAGCGGCTGAGCGTCGGCGAGTACAACCACTCCTTCGAGATCGCGCCCGGTGCCAAGACCACGGTGTACGTTCCGCTCTCGGCGCGGATCAACGGCCGCACGGTCCTGAACGTGAGCCTGCAGAACGCCGAGGGCGAGCCGATCAGCCAGGACACCGAGATCCCGGTGAACGCCACCGGTCTGGGCACCCAGGCGCTGATCATCAGCGGTATCGGCCTGCTGATCCTGATCGCCGCGCTGGCCCCGCGCGCGCTGCGCAAGTGGGTACGCGGGAAGTCCCGGTCCGGCGCCCCCGCCGAGGCGGCCTCCACCGAGGAGGGCCCGGACGGCGGGGCTCCGGACGGGGGGACCCCGAGCGGCTCCCCGGAGGAGGCCGGGAACGCCGACCAGGACGGGGGCGACACGGGCTCCGGGGCCCGGGTCCCGGGCCCGGACGACCAGGGCTCCGCCGCGGTACCCGAGGGGGGCCACGCGGAGCGGAACCCGGGCGGCAGGGGAAAGTGACCCCGCGCCCCGGCTGACCGGTGGGTGACACGGCCCCTTACCGACAGGACGCCATGTCGACACACCCGCACATCTCCATGCCGGTACACGCCGCACGTGTACCCGAGCCGCGGACGCCGGACCACGGCGCCGCGGCCGGACATTCCCCAGTCGGACGAAAGGAACCCTGATCCACGGTGGTCACCGACTCCTCGAACGGCGGCGGGAAGCGCCGCCGTTCCCCCCAGTCCGAAGACCCGACCCCGGGTGAGAGCGCGACCCGCCCGGGCAGTGGCCCCATGCCGTCATCCGAGGAGGGCGAGCTGCCCGGAACCGCCACGGTGTCCGGGCCCGGCTCCTCCCCCGACGCCGCGGCCGGCGACGACGGTTCCGGCCAGGGGCCGGGCGGCGCCTCCGGCACGGACTCCGGCGGCATGATGCGCTCCAGCGTCATCATGGCCGTGGGCACCATGGCCTCCCGGATCACCGGGTTCGCCCGCACCATCGTGCTCGGCGCCGCCATCGGCACCCACCTGCTCGGTGACGCCTACCACACGGCCCACACGATCCCGTTCATCCTCAACGACCTGCTCATCGGCGGGCTGATGGCCAGCGTCATCATCCCGTTCCTGGTCAAGCGGCGTAAGCGCGACGCGGACGGCGGCAAGGCCACCGAGGACCGCCTGTTCACCACCACGGCGCTGGCGCTGTTCCTCCTCACCACGGTCGCGATCCTGGCCGCCGAGTTCCTCATCTGGATGTACGGCTCCCGGTTCACCCCGGTCCAGTTCGACACCGCGGTCCACCTGGCGCGGTACCTGCTCGCGCAGATCTTCTTCATCGGCCTGAGCGGCCTGCTGAGCGCCATGCTCAACACGCGTGGCAGGTTCGGCGCCGCCGTCTGGGCACCCGTGCTGAACAACGTCGTCATCATGAGCGTGGCGGGCGTGTTCCTGTGGGTGGCCGGGCCCGGCCGTACCCCCGAGACCGTCACCGAGGGCCAGCTCACCCTGCTGGGCGCGGGCACCGCGGGAGGTATGGCGCTCCAGGCGCTGGTGCTGTTCGTGGCCCTGACCCGCACCGGCTACCGCTGGCGGCCCCGCCTGGACCTGCGCGGCTCCGGGCTCGGCGAGGCCCTGCGCTCCGCCGGGTGGATGATGCTCTACACCCTCCTCACCCAGGCCGGGCTGTGGATCACCACCAACATCGCCAACGCCGCGAACGTGGCGAGCATCGAGCAGGGAATGGACGTCGGCGCGGGCATCAGCGCCTACAACCTGGCGTACCAGCTCTTCCAGCTGCCGTACGCGATCATCGCGGTCTCCCTCATCACCGTGCTGCTGCCCCGGATGAGCGCCCACGCCGACAACCACGACTGGGGCGCCGTCCGCGCGGACTTCTCCCGCACCCTGCGCGTCTCCGCCTTCGTGCTGGTGCCGACCGCCTTCGCCGTGGCGATGTTCGCCGAGCCGCTGTCCGTACTGGCGTTCGCACGCGGGTCCATCGCCGTGGACGACGCGGCCAGGATCGGCCAGATCCTCGCGGTCATGTCGCTGGGCCTGGTGCCGTTCACCGTGTTCCAGCTGATGCTGCGTGTGTTCTTCGCCATGGGCGACACCCGTACCCCCGCGATGATCGGCCTGGCCAACCTGGCCGTCCACAGCGGCCTGGCCCTGACGGCCTACCTGCTCCTTCCGCCGAACCTGGTGGTCGTGGGCGTGGCGGCGGGCTTCATGGTCTCGTTCCTGTCGGGTCTGACCGTCGCGGGCCTGGTGCTGAGCCGGCGTATCGGGGGCCTTGACGGAAGGCACGTCCTTGGCACAATGTTGCGCCTGCACCTGGCCGTCGTTCCGAGCATCGCGGCCGGGCTGGGTGTGCTCTGGGCCTTCGACTCCTACGTCGGCCCCGGCCTGGCCACCTACGTCGGCGCCCCGGTCGCCGGGTGCGCCCTCGGCGCGCTGCTCTTCCTCGGATCCGCGCGGCTGCTGCGCGTTCCGGAGCTGAGCGCGGCGGTGGAACTGGTCCGCGGCCGCCTGCGTCGTTGATGCCGTACCGTCCTCCCCGGCCCTGACCCGCCGAGGCCCGAAGCCGCCAGCCTGAGAGTAAGGACAGCCCGACGGTGTCCAGCGACCAACCCCAGCACGTGCCTCCGGCGGAAGCGGACCCGCCGGAGGGGCGCGATCCCCGCCGACGGCACATGGTGATGCCCGAGGACGTGCTCGACACCTACGAGCGCGATGAGCCGGACACCGCTCCCGAGACGGGGCTGAGGACGCTCCGGGACCCGAGCGACATCGGCGACGCGGGCACCGCCGACCGTGCCGGTCTGGAGGACGGCGACGAGATCGGCGGCAGTGCCCACACCGCGCCGGGCAACATCGCCAAGTCCAGCGCGATCATGGCGATGGGCACCGTCGTCTCCCGTGTGACGGGGTTCGTGCGCACCATCATCCTGGCTGCGGCGATCGGGACCCAGCTGCTGGGCGACGCCTACCAGACGGCGGGCATGGTCCCGTACATGATCTACGACCTGCTCATCGGCGGGTTGCTGGCGAGCGTGTTCGTGCCGTTCCTGGTGAAGCGGCGCAAGCTGGACGCCGACGGCGGGAACGGGACCGAGCAGCGCCTGGTCACGCTGATGCTGCTGGCGCTGTTCGCGCTCACGCTGGTGTCGGTGCTGGTCGCGGAGTGGTTCATCCGGATCTACGCGGGCGGGTTCTTCGGGGCCCAGTACGAGGTCTCGGTCGTCCTGGCCCGTTACCTGGTCACGCAGATCTTCTTCATCGGCGCGAGCGGCCTGGCCAGCGCGATGCTCAACGCGCGCAACAGGTTCGGCGCCCCCATGTGGGCGCCGGTGCTGAACAACCTGGTCATCATCGGCGTCGGACTGTGGTTCCTGGACCTGGCGGGACCGGGCCGGACGCCGGAGAGCGTGACCTCCGGCGAGCTGATGCTGCTGGGGCTGGGCACGGCCGCCGGCCAGGTGGTCCAGGCCGCGGTCCTGGTGTGGGCACTGGCCGCGGCGGGCTTCCGCTGGCGGCCCCGCCTGGACCTTCGGGGCTCGGGGCTGGGAGAGGCGGCCGGCGCCGCCTCGTGGATGATGCTCTACATCGCCGTGGCGCAGCTGGGCGCGCTGGTGTCCACCAACGTGGCGACACGGGCCGGTGCCCGTGCCGCCGAGGCGGGCTTCGACTCCGGCGCGGGTATCGCGGCGTACAAGTTCGCGTCGATGCTGTTCCAGTTGCCGTACGCGGTCATCGCGGTCTCGGTGATCACCGCGCTGCTGCCGCGTATGAGCGAGCACGTCGCGGCGGGCCGCAAGGACCAGGTGCGCAGCGACTTCTCACGCGGCTTCCGGCTGTCTTCGGTGCTGATCGTGCCGATCTCGGTCGCGATGATCGTCTTCGCGATCCCGTTCTGCGTGCTGATCTACGCCCAGGGCAGCACGAGCGCGCAGGACGCCGCGGCGATCGGGCGGATCCTCATGGTCTTCTGCCTGATGCTGATCCCGTTCACGCTGTTCCAGCTCCAGATGCGTGTGTTCTACGCGCTGGGCGACACACGGACCCCGGCCCTGGTGTCGATCCCCGCCGAGACCGCCCACGCCGTCACCGCGGTCAGCCTGCTGTTCCTCATGGAGCCGCAGCACATCGTGGTGTGGCTGCCGGTGCCCTACGGCCTGTACTACGTCGTCGGCTCCGTCATCATGTGGTGCCTGCTGCACCGGCGGCTGAACGGCCTGGACGGCCGCCGGACCGCGGCCACCCTGTTCAGGCTGTACCTGGCGACCGTCCCGGCCGCGGCCTTCGGAGCGGCGATGATCCACCTCTTCCGGGGCCTGCCGGGTGACGTCTGGCCAGGTCTGGCGTCGATGGCGGCGGGCGGTGCCGTCGGTGCAGTACTGTTCGTGCTCACCGCCAGATTTCTCAATGTGACTGAAGTCACATCATTCCTCGATTTGCTCAAAACACGACTACGACGCCGCTGATCACCAGGAACAGGCGACGTTGGGTGGTCCTGTCCCGTTACGTCCCGGAAGGTGAACGAGTATCCGATGCCCTCCGAAGATGCTGTTCAGGCGTCCTAGCATGGACAGGCACCGCTTTACCTCTACAGCAATGTTCATCCGAGCTGCCCGAAGGGAGGCTGGGGACAGCAGGCAGAGCCGACCCCCACGCACGCACCCCGTACCGCTCCGGTCCACAGGTGACCACGGAGCCCGGGAACGCGCGGAACAACGGCACTGGCGCCCGTCACTCCCATCATGAGCACCTTCCTCATCGAACCAGGGGCGAAGCTGGCCAACCGCTACCGCCTCGACCAAGTGGTGAGCGAGACCGGCGGAGCCACCCGCTGGAAGGCCACCGACGAGACCCTCGCGCGGCCCGTCGCGGTGTGGACCTTCACCGAGGGCTTCCCGCGCACGTCCGAGGTCGTGCGCGCGGCCCGAGCCACGAGCCGTATCCCCGACGCCCGCGTCACACAGGTCTTCGACGCCGACGACTCCGCCCCCGTCCCCTACGTCGTCGAGGAGTGGGTCATCGGCTCCTCCCTCGCCGACCTCCTCGCGCAGGGCCCCATGGAGCCCGAGCGCGCCGCCGGCCTGGTCGCCGAGGCGGCCGAGGCCATCGCCGCCGCGCACGCGGGGGGCCTGTACCACCTGTGCCTGACCCCGAGCAAGCTCATGTGGAGCAGCGGGGGCGCGGTCAAGGTGACCGGCATCGGCGTGGACGCCGCGCTGCTGGGCAACGGTGTCGCCGACCCCGCGGCGGCCGACGCCCGCGGTCTGGGCAACCTGCTCTACGCGGCGCTCACCGGGCACTGGCCCGGCGGCCCGCAGAGCGGCCTGCCCGCCGCGCCGCAGGGCCCCATGGGCCCCTACCCGCCGCACCAGATCCGTCAGGGCATCAACGAGTCCCTGGGGACCATCACCACGCGCGCGGCCCTGCCGCAGCTCGCGGAGCAGATGATGCCCGGGCCGCCGATCACCTCCCCCGCCGACTTCTGCGCGGCCATGGCCGAGGTACCCCGGCTCATCCCGCTCCCCGTCTCCCCCGCCGAGTCGACCCCGCCGCCCGAGCCCGGGACCTCCCGCCGCACCGGTGAGTTCGACAGCACCGGCTCCGGTCCCCGCCGCAGCGCGCGCAGCGGCGCGGCGGCTCCGCGCGGCGGCTCCACCCCGAGGGGTGGGCCCGCGCAGCGGAGCACGGAGCGCCCGGCGCCCTCCCGGATGGACCGGAGGGCCGCCCGCACGCAGCTCTCCGCCAGGAAGGCCCTGGTCGGCGCGCTCGCGCTGGTGCTGTTCGCCGCCGTGGTCGTGGGTGCCTGGACGATCGGGACGCAGATGCGGTCCGGTGCGGACGTGGGGACCCCCGATGACGGCACCGCGGAGGAGGCGCAGGACGACCGCCCCGAGCTGAGTGCTCTGGACATCACCGGCGCCGCGGGCTTCGACCCGATGCCGGAGGGCGACGGCGAGGAGCACTCGGACAACGCTTCGCAGGCCTACGACGACGACCCCTCCACCGGCTGGAGCACCGAGGGCTACCGCGATCCCCTACAGGACATGAAGGGAGGCGTCGGCCTCCTGCTGGACCTGGGATCCAGCCAGGAGGTCCACGAGGTCGTCCTGGAGATACCCGAACTGGACCACGTGGTGGAGATCCGGATCGGCGACGACAGTTCGGTCAGCGACCAGAGCAGTCTGGACGCCAACCTCCCCGCCGTCGCGCAGGAGACGATGAGCGGCTCCACGACCGTCCCCGTCGAGGGCGGCGCGACCGGACGGTACGTGCTGATCTGGTTCACCGAACTGCCCAACGACGACGGCGACTGGCGTGGGACCATCAATGAGGTCGAGGTACTCGGCCTCTGACGGACGCCGATGTGTGGGGATATGTGATCAGCGCTGATGGACGCCGTCCAGGAGCTTCCTGACCGGGAGCTGTTGACGAGGCACGCTCAGGGTGACGACCAGGCCTTCGGAGTCCTGGTACGTCGGCACCGTGAGCGCCTCTGGGCTGTCGCCGTACGGATGATGGGCGATCCCGACGAGGCCTCCGACGCGCTCCAGGACGCGTTCCTGTCCGCGTTCCGCGCCGCCGACCGCTTCCGCGGTGAGTCGCAGGTGAGCACGTGGCTGCACCGGATCGTGGTGAACGCCTGCCACGACCGGTTGCGCCGCCGCAAGGTGCGCCCGGCCACCCCCACCGAGGACTCCACCCTGGACGTGATGTCCAACGAGCGGCTCGGCCGCATGGGCGGCGCCCCGGACCACGCCTCGCAGACGGAGGCGCGCATGGACGTGCACGCCGCCCTGGAGCTGCTCCCGCTGGACCAGCGCATGGCGCTGACCCTCGTGGACATGCTCGGCTACCGCGTGGAGGAGGCGGCCCGGATCCTGGACGTGGCCTCGGGGACGGTCAAGAGCAGGTGTGCGCGAGGTCGCGCCAAACTTCTGCCCTCACTGGCCCATCTGAGGAACCCTCAGCACCCTGGAGACGTCACAACAGGGAGAGGAGGTGTCAACCCATCGTGACGTCCCACCCAGACGTGGAGGCACTGGCCTTCTTCGCCGAGGAGCTGCTGGAGCCCGACGAGGAACGCACCGTCGCATCCCACATAGACACCTGCGCGACCTGCGCGACGACCCTGGACGAACTGACCGGGGTCGGCGAGGTGCTGGCCGCCGTACCGGTCCCCGCCATGCCCCGGGACGTCGCCGACCTCCTCGACCAGCGCATCGCCGAGGCGGCACGCGAGCGCGCCGCCGAGAGCCCGGCGGAGACCGCCGGGACTCCGGCCGGGGAAGCTTCGGCCGACGGGGCCGCCGCGGTGGGGGTTCCGCCCTCCGGCGCCACGGTGATCCCCGTCTCGCGCAGGCGCAGGCACAAGCGCTCTCCGGGCTTCATGCCGAAGCTGATGATGGTGGCCGCCGCCGCGGTCCTCATCGGGGGCGGCGGCGCGGCCGTGCTCAACGGCGGGCTCTCCGACACCTCGGAGCCGGCCGGCGGCGTCGCCGCCCCGCTCCAGGAGGACGGGGGTGAGGAGGCCGCTCCGGACATCGCCCAGTCCTACACGCCGCAGGTGGTGCGGAGCGGGACCGTCTACACCGAGGCGTCCCTGCCCGAGCAGGCCGCCCTGACACTCGACCGGTCCCCCGTGGGTGGCGAGCCCTCCTCCGAGGACGCCGGGCCCATGGCCGCGGTGGAGGACGCACCCGTCGGTGTGGAGGAGTGCGCCGTACTCCTCGGCGAGGAGCTCGGGACGCGCTTCACCCTGGTGGACGACGCCTCCTACGGCGACGAGGGGTCCCGGGTGTGGGTGCTGTTCGCTCCCCTGGGAGAGCGGTACGAGGTGTACGTGGTCGATCCGCGCTGCGCGCAGGGCGGCGAAACGGCGCAGAGCGTCCTCGCCCAGGAGACCGTCCGGACCCCCTGAGGCCTCCGGGCCCCGAGAGTCACCGTGTCGACGTGCCGACGTGTCACCGTGTCGACGTGTCCCCATGGCGACCTGTCGGCACGCACACGGGGTCGCGGGCGCCGAGTTCGGCCAGCACACGCCCCACGTGGGTGCGGGCGGTCGCCGGGCTCAGGTGGAGTTCGGCACCGGTCTCCTGGTTCGGCACGCCCCGGCCGACCGGTGCGAGCACCTCCCGCTCCCGGCCGGTCAGACGTCCGTGCGGGCCGCCGCCTCCGGGGCGACCGAGGTGTCGGCGAGCCGCTCGACCACTCGGCGGGTGACCCCCGGAGAGAGCGGCACCTCCCCCGCCGCGACCGTGCGCACCGCCTCCCCGAGCTCTCCGGGACCGGCGTCCTTGAGCAGGAAGCCGGAGGCGCCCAGCCGCAGCGCGGTGGACACGTTGTCGTCCTCGCCGAACGTGGTGAGGCCCACCACACGGGTCCGCCGGTCCGTCGACGTGTCGACATGTCCCCCTGACGACCTGTCGGCCCGGTACCCCAGCTCACGGAGTACGGCGGGGCCGTCCATCGCGGGCGTCTGGAGGTCGGGCAGGACCGCGTCGGGCCGGTACCGGTCGATGTCCGCGAGCGCCTCGCGGCCGTTCCCGGACTCGGCCGCCGCCCCGGTGCCCTCGTCCCGTTCCAGCAGGGCGCACACCCCGGTGCGCGCCGGGGGCTGGTCGTCCACGAGCAGCACCCGGATCACCGGCCACCGCCACGCCCGCGGGGGGCGGGACGCGCGGGGAGCCGGGTCCCGCGGCGGACGCGCGGATGGGAGCCGCTGTCCCTGGCGTCGGAGGCGTCCCTTCCCGTGCGCCAGCCACACACCCGAGTCCGCGAGGTAGCCGTGGACCAGCAGCCGACACCGTCAGAACCGCGCTCCGCCGACCCCTTCTCCGGCGTCCCGTGGCCGCTGGTGCTGGGGCCCGAGGCCCGCGCCCCGCGCCCACTGCTCGTCCTGGTGTGCACGGGTCAGGCCTACGGGGTGTCCTCGACCGTGCTGAGCGCGGTCCTGTCCCCGATCATGCTCGGCGATCCCCAGGGGCCGGTCACCAACCCGTCCGACCTCGTCGCCGTGCTGGCCGTGAACGCCCCGTGGGGGCTCGTCGCGGGCGCGATCGCCCTGGCGGTGCGGTCGGCTCCGGGAAGCCGCCAGAGCGGTACCTGAGAGGCGCCTGGGCGGACTCGGCCGTGGAGCGACCGGATGCGGGGGCGGGGATCCCTGCCCGGGCACTCTCCCCGGGCCCCCTTCCGCCCCTCTGCTCCGGACCGTGTCCCCAGGCCGATCGCGGGGCCCCGACCGCGGGATCGCCGGTGACCGGCCCGGACGGGCGCGCATACCCCGCCCCCGTAATCTGGGCGTGTCCTCTCGGGAATGCCCTGCGCCTACCATCGGTTGTGCTAACCATCTTCCCCTGGGGTCACACCGCGTGGCCAGGGCTGTGACTGTGTGAAGGGCCTAAGCGTGAGTGACGTCCGCAATGTCATCATCATCGGTTCCGGACCGGCGGGCTACACCGCCGCCGTGTACGCCGCCCGTGCCGAACTGCGTCCCCTGGTGTTCGAGGGCTCCATCACCGCCGGCGGTGCGCTCATGAACACCACCGATGTCGAGAACTTCCCCGGCTTCCCCGACGGCATCATGGGCCCCGACCTGATGGACCACATGCGCAAGCAGGCCGAGCGCTTCGGTGCCGAGCTGGTCCCGGAGGACGTCACCTCCGTGGACCTGGCCAAGCCGGTCAAGGAGGTCGTCGCGGGCGGTGAGACCTTCCTCGCCCACACGATCATCCTCTCCACCGGCTCCGGATACCGCGAGCTGGGTGTGCCCGGCGAGAAGGAACTCTCCGGACGCGGTACCTCCTGGTGCGCCACCTGCGACGGCTTCTTCTTCCGCGACCAGGACATCGCGGTGGCCGGCGGCGGCGACACGGCCATGGAGGAGGCGCTCTTCCTCACCCGCTTCGCCAGGTCCGTGACCGTGATCCACCGCCGCGACGAACTGCGCGCCAGCCGCATCATGGCCGAGCGTGCGCACGCCAACGACAAGATCAGCTTCCTCTGGAACTCGGAGGTCACCGCGGTCCTGGGCGAGGAGCGCGTCACCGGCCTGAGCATCCTGAACAACAAGACCGGCGAGTCCAGCACCCTGGACGTGACCGGCCTCTTCGTCGCGATCGGCCACGACCCCCGCGTCGAGCTGTTCGACAAGCAGATCGAGCTCGACGACGAGGGGTACGTGAAGGTGGACTTCCCGTCCACCCGCACCAGCCTCGAAGGCGTCTTCGCCGCGGGCGACGTGGTCGACCACCAGTACCGGCAGGCGATCACCGCCGCGGGAACCGGCTGCGCCGCCTCCCTCGACGCCGAGCGCTATCTCGCCGAACGCGGCAACTGACCTCCGCCGTCCCCACCCCCGCCGCACCGGTTTCGTCGAACCAAGGAGAATCATGTCCACTGTCAAGCACGTCACCGACGCCACCTTCAAGGAAGAGGTCCTCGCCAGCGACAAGCCGGTCCTGGTGGACTTCTGGGCCGACTGGTGCGGCCCGTGCAAGCAGATGGCCCCGGTCCTGGACAAGCTGGCCGACGAGTACGGCGACAAGATCGAGATCGTCAAGCTGAACACCGACCAGAACCCCGAGACGCCGCGCAACTACAACGTCATGTCCCTGCCGACGATGAACGTCTACAAGGGCGGTGAGGTCGTCAAGCAGCTCATCGGCGCCAAGCCCAAGCGCGTCCTGGAGAAGGAGCTGGCTGACTTCCTGTAACGACCCGTCAGCCCACACGGCACGAGGCCTCCGGAGTGATCCGGGGGCCTTTCGCCTGTCCGCCTCCCCGGTGTTTCACGTGAAACACCGCGCTCCCACAGCCACGCGGGCCCCGGCCCGGACAGCAGGACGGCCGTGTTTCACGTGAAACACGGCCGTCGAAGATCCGGAAGGGTCAGGTGTCCATCTGCTTGATGATGCGTTCCAGGTCCTCCATCGTCGCGAACTCCACGACGATCTTGCCCTTCCGCTTGCCGATGTCCACCTTCACCGAGGTGTCCAGACGGTCCCCCAGGCGCGTCGCCCACTCCTCCACCTGAGGAGGGTTGGCGATTCGCGCCGAAGTCTGGCGGCTCCTCTCCTCCCCGGGCTCCTCCCGGAGCACGACCATCTCCTCCAGGGAGCGGACGGAGATTCCCTCCTGGACCACACGGGTCGCCAGCCGGTCCTGGAGGTCGGCGTCCCCCACACCCAGCAGCGCCCGTGCGTGCCCGGCACTGAGCACACCGGCGGCCACACGCGTCTGCACCTTCGGCGTCAGGTTCAGCAGCCGCAGGGTGTTGGTGATGTGCGAACGGGAGCGGCCGATCCGCTGGGCCAGTTCCCCGTGGGTGGAGCCGAAGTCGTCCAGCAACTGCTGGTACGCCGCCGCCTCCTCCAGTGGATTGAGCTCCTGCCTGTGCAGGTTCTCCAGGAGGGCGTCCCGGAGCAGTTCGTCGTCACCGGTGCTCCGGACGATCGCGGGAATCCGGTCGAGGCCGGCCTCCTTGCTCGCCCGCCACCGGCGCTCGCCCATGATCAGCTCGTACCGGGGGGCGCCCTCCCCCTCCAGCTTGCGCACGACGATGGGCTGGAGCAGGCCGACCTCGCTGATCGAGTCCCGCAGTTCCTCCAGGGCCTGGTCGTCGAAGTGGTGCCGCGGTTGACGGGGGTTCGGGGTGATCGCGCCGAGCTCGACCTCCTCCAGGTACGTCCCGTCCGGCAGGGCCTCGGGCCCCCGCTGCTCCACCGGCTCGGACGCAGGTGTCGCCGTCGTCGTCTCCCGCTCGTTCTCCGGCGGCACGGGGGCCGTCGGTCCTTGTGGGATGAGCGCACCCAGTCCCTTGCCCAGTCCGCGCCGTTGCTGGCTCACCGGCAACTCCACACTCCTCACACACGCTCCGCCCGGCGCCGACCGCCGGGATGTCCCGTCCTCAGCGGCTGATGCCCTGCGCCCGGTGGGCGATCTCCCGGGCGGCCTCCAGATAGGCCACCGCACCGGTGGACCCGGGGTCGTAGGTCATCACCGACTGGCCGTAGCTGGGCGCCTCCGACACACGGACGCTGCGGGGGATCAGCGTCTCCAGGACGGTGTCCCCGAAGTGCGAGCGCACCTCGTCGGCCACCTGCTGTGCGAGTCGGGTGCGGCCGTCGTACATCGTCAGCAGGATGGTGCTGATCGCCAGCCCCGGATTCAGGTGGGACTGGACGAGCTCCACGTTGCGCAGCAGCTGGCCCAGCCCCTCCAGGGCGTAGTACTCACACTGGATCGGGATCATGACCTCGTCGCACGCCACCATCGCGTTGACCGTGAGCAGGCCGAGCGACGGGGGGCAGTCGATGAGGATGTAGTCCAGGTCCGAGGCGTCGTAGGCGGCGAAGGCCCGCTTGAGCCGGGCCTCGCGCGCGACGAGCGAGACCAGTTCGATCTCCGCGCCCGCCAGGTCGATGGTCGCCGGGGCACACCACAGGTTGGGGATGTCCGGCACCGGCTGGGCGAGCTTGCGGATCTCCTCGTCCTCCACCAGGCAGTGGTAGATGGACCGGGTCTGGTTGTCCCGGTCCATGCCGAGCGCCGTGGACGCGTTGCCCTGCGGGTCGAGGTCGACCACGAGGACTCGCTGCCCGTGCATCGCCAGGGCGGCCGCGATGTTGACCGTCGTGGTGGTCTTGCCGACGCCGCCCTTCTGGTTGGCGACGCTGACCACCCGGCAGGCCTTGGGCCGGGGCCAGGCGTCGTCGTGCCCGCGAACCGCCATGGCCGCCTGGGCGGCACGGGCGAGGGGGGTGTCGGGGACGCCGTAGGAGTCTCCGGACGGTGTTTCACGTGAAACACCGAGCAGGTCTCCATAGGCACCCGGGGATGTTTCACGTGAAACATCGGGGTTGTCGGCTGGGTTCTGGGACACGACTGAGTTCACCTCTTCCGTCCGCGCTTCTTCTTGCCGCCCCGCGCCTTCTTCTGTGACCCGGACCGGGGCGGACCACCGTCGGATGTCACCGTGACGCGAACGACCGTGGTAGCGGGATCGACTTTACCCCGACCCACCCGGATCACATCGCTGACGCTCGGCCGCAGTTTCGAAACGTCTTGCTCCGCGGCGGCCAACTCGGTCTCCGCCTGCTCTCCCTTGAGCGCCAGCAGGCTCCCGCCCTTGCGCAGCAGCGGCAGGGCCCACCCCGCGAGCCGTGGCAGGGGTGCGACCGCCCGAGCGGTCACGAAATCGGTGTACAGCTCGCCGTGGGCCTCCTCCGCCCGGCCCCGCCGCACCTCCACGTTGGGCAGACCCAGGAGGGCGACCGCCTCGTCGAGGAAGACCGTCCTGCGCAGGAGCGGCTCCAGCAGGACCATCCGGATGTCGGGGCGTAGCAGCCCCAGCACCAGGCCGGGCAGACCGGCGCCCGAGCCGATGTCCACCACCTCGGCGCCCTCGGGGAGCAACTCCTCCACGGCGGCGCAGTTGATGAGGTGGCGCTCCCACAGGCGGGGGACCTCCCGCGGGCCGATCAGCCCCCGCCGCACCCCGTCGTCGGCGAGCAGTTCGGCGTAGCGCCGCGCCTTCGGCAGGGAGTCGCCGAAGACGGTCTCCGCCTGTGCGGGCGGAGCGGGGGGCGCGGCACCGGGCTCCTCAACGCCCGAGGTCATCGGTCACCACCTGTGCACTCGTCCATCATCACTTCCATACTCGGTTCGCTGCGGCGTCCCGTACACGAGGGCGTGCCGGTCGGCGAGGGGAGGGTGCGCGGCGGGCAGCGGTTCCGCACGCGAAGGGGAAGGACCCTCCATGATCCTACGCTCGGAGAACACCAGGGTTTCACGTGAAACATCGTCGACCCGGCGGCGGACCGGCTCCCGGACCCGCTCCCTGCGTTCCCCGCCACGGGAAACCCGACACCCCGGAGAGGTCGGCGCGGCGGTGTTTCACGTGAAACACCGCCCGCGGACACCCGGCGGAGCCGGTGACGCGCGGCACGGCGAACTCCATGGAGAGAAGTCGACACGGCCACATGTCGGCGTGACCCGTCGAGCCGCCCCGCCCGCGGGGAACGGCGAGGAGGGGCGGCCGCCCCCACCGCGACAGAACCCTCCGCACACGGAAGGAGGGGGTGGCGGTGTTTCACGTGAAACACCGCCACCCCCTCCGGAGTGAGCGACTACGAGGCGGGGTGCACCACCACGTAGCGGTTGGGCTCCTCGCCCTCCGACTCGCTGCGCAGACCGGCGGCGGCCACCGCGTCGTGCACGACCTTGCGCTCGAAGGGGGTCATCGGCTCCAGGGGGTGGATCTCGCCGGTCTCCTTGACCTTGTTGGCGGCCTCGGTCCCGATCTGGAAGAGCACCTTGCGACGTCCCTCGCGGTAGCCGCCGATGTCCAGCATCAGACGGCTGCGCTCACCGGTCGCCCGGTGCACGGCCAGGCGGGTCAGCTCCTGGAGGGCCTCCAGGACCTCGCCCTGGTCGCCGATCAGCTCGTCGAGGGTGGCGCCGACGACGGAGACCAGCGCACGGTCGCCCTCGACGTCCATGTCGATGTCACCGTCGAAGTCCGCGATGTCGAGGAGTCCCTCGATGTAGTCCGCGGCGATGTCGCCCTCGTTCTCCAGGGCCTCGATGTCGACTCCGGCCTCAGGCGCTTCAGCCACCGCCACTCCACCGCTTTCTTCCTCGCTACTTGCCACAGCGATCCCGTCTCCTCATCCTTCACGCCCTGGCCGTCGTACGCCTCAGGGGCATTGTCGCCTGCGCACTCGAACATCTCCACAGCCGGGGTCAAGCGGGGGCGGGGCCCTACTGGGAACCACCGCCGGTGCGCTTGGAACGCGGCTGCTTCTTCGGCTGCTTGCGTTCGATCTTAGGCTGTTCCTTCGGCTCGGGCGTGGATTCCGCCGCCTTCTTTCGGCTGAGCATGCCCTTGGCGGAACCGTTGGCGGAGCCGTTGGAGGAGGCGTTGCCCTTGGCCTTGTCGCCCTCCTGGCCGGGGGCCGGCTGCTTCCGGTAGAGGAAGTGCTGCTGTCCCATGGTCCAGACGTTGGAGGTGACCCAGTAGAGCAGCACACCGACCGGCATCATGAGGCCGAAGAGCCCGAAGAGGGGCGCCATGTACATCATGATCTTCTGGGTCTGCATCATGGGGTTGTCGGGCATCTGCGAGACGCTGCGCCTCATGCTCTGGCGCATGGTGAGGAACGTCGTCGTACCCATGATCACGCAGGCGATGGCGATGATGACCTTGGCCATGATCGGGTCGCTGGAACCGAGCGCGGCGAGCTCCTCGGAGGAGCTGTTGAACTGGGCCGCGATGGGCGCCGAGAAGATCAGCGCCGCACGCGCGCTCTCCACCAGCTCCTCGGTGAAGTAGTACTGCGCGTTGCCCTCGGCCACGCTGCGCAGCACGCTGAAGAGGGCGAAGAAGACCGGCATCTGCAGGAGGAGCGGAAGACAACCCATGATCGGGTTGGTGCCGCTCTCCTGGTAGAGCTTCATGGACTCCCGCTGCAAGCGCTCCTTGTCGTGCTTGTAGCGCTCCCGGAGCTTCGCGATCTTGGGCTGGATGTCCTGCATCTTGCGCTGCGTGTTCATCTGCTTGACGAACAGCGGCACCAGCAGGAGCCGCATCAGCACGGTGAGCAGGACGATCGACAGGCCCCAGGCCCAGCCGCTGTCGGTGTCAAGGCCGATGAAGGTCAGACCCGCGTGGATCTGGACCAAGATCCAGCCGACGATGTTGTAAAGCCAGTCCAGCACCGGCCAACTCCTATTTGCTTCGGTTCAGCTACTGGTCCCCGGGAGTGGTTCCGGTGTGCCCGGCTCCGCCCGCAGACTCCTCGGACTCCTCGTTCCGGCGCCCCTTGCGCGGCGGAACCGGATCAAGCCCTCCTGGGTTGAAGGGATGGCAACGGGCGATGCGCCGGATACCCAGCCACAGCCCGTACAGGGCCCCGTGCACGCGTAGCGCCTCCACGGCGTACGCGCTGCACGAGGGATAGAAACGGCAGACGGGGGGGAAGAGAGGGCTGACGAAGCGCTGGTAGCCGCGAATCGGCAGGATCAACACGCGCGCGAACGCGGTCGGTCTGTGCTCGGTCATCGGCCCCACCGTTCTCCGCCCTCGTCCGGGCGGCGGTTCCCTGCTGCTTCGCTCCTCGCCGGTTCCGCCGCCGGAGGCCGCGATCGGCCACGGCCGGGCCGACGGCGCGGCGATGTTCCACGGGGTCGCATCGCTGCGGCGATCGCGCTGTCGAGTTGAGCGGCCAGCTCCTCGTACCGCGCGTTGGCGGCGGAGGGTCTGGCACGCACTACCAGCAGGCTACCGTTTGGCAGAACGGCCAACCGGGGCCGCATCAGGTGACGCAGCCTGCGCTGCACGCGCTTGCGCACCACCGCTCCCCCGACCGCCTTGCTCACCACGAACCCGACCCGGGGCGGGTCGGCGTCCACGGCGGTGGGGGGCGGTGCGAGGTAGACGACGCCCAGGGCGTCCCGGGACGAGCGCCGCCCCGAGCGCATGACGGAGCCGAACTCGGCGCTGTGGCGCATCCGGTTTCTCGGCGACAGCATCGGCTCTTCCTCCGGGCGTCGGTAGTTCTTCCCACGAAAAAGGGACCGGCCGGCGAGAGGCCGGACCGGTCCGAAGAACTTGGGCTGAGCGTGACCTAGTGGTTCACGGTCAGCACCGCGCGCCCCTTGCGGCGCCGCGAGGCGATGATGGCGCGACCGGCGCGCGTACGCATGCGCAGCCGGAAGCCGTGGACCTTCGCGCGACGCCGGTTGTTCGGCTGGTACGTACGCTTGCTCACTACTGGCTCCAGGGGCGTGTCAGGAAAGTACTACGACGGACCCCCAGGGTATGCGGGGCCTCAAGGTGCATGAGCCGTGGCCGCGTCACCGTGACGTACGGACGCAGGCAGATCATTCGGCATAAGCATAAAGAAGATACGGCCTGGCCTGGGCAGGGTCAAATCGGGCCTGTGCAGGGCGGTGTCCGGACCCGCTCGGAGCCGCTAGGAGCCGCTAGGAGCCCGAGCGGGGCGAGGCCGACAGGAGCGCCCACCGTCCTGTGGACAACGTGCTGTCCACAAGTGTGTGAGGTTTCCCCGTCCTCGGGTATCTGTGGATAACCTCAGCCTGTGGATAACTTGCCCCTCACGCTCCCGGGCACACCCACGATCCCGGAAGCAGACTTCGTACACACCTTCTGAGCTGCACATTGTGGATAACTCTGCGCCGCGTCCGAAGATCTGCCATCCTGTGGACAAGCCTGTGGAAAACCTGTGGACAACCTCCAGAAGCTGTGGATACCCGAAGGTAGTCAAAGACTTGCCGTCTTCCATCGCAGTGAAGTTATCCACAGGCCCGCATCACCTGACAACGTACGCTCCGACCCGATTCCCCGCCCCGGCACCACCGTGGGAGGAGGACAATGGGAAGTCGCCCTCCTGCGGCCCCGCGAACGCGCGAACGACCACGCGCCCCGGGCTCCGCCGCGGCCCCGCACCGCCCGCCCGCTCCGTACTCCACAGATCCGCACCGAAGGGACAGCACCCATGGCAGGTCACCTTGGCTGACGCACAGGTCAACCTCGCAATGGTCTGGTCCAGCGTGCTGGACGGGATCGACAACGACTCCCTCCCCGCGCACCAGCGCGCGTGGCTGCCGCAGACCCGTCCGCTGGGCCTGATCGAGGACACCGCGCTGATCGCGGCGCCCAACGAGTTCACCAAGAAGGTGCTGGAGACACGCCTGTACCCGGCGATCAGCAAGGCGCTGTCCGCGCACCTGGGCCGGGACATCCGGGTCGCGGTGACGGTCGACCCCACCGCCGTGCCGACCCCGCCGCCCACTCCCGCGCCCCCTTCCGTCTACGGGCACCAGGCCCCGCGCGGAGTCGGAGAACACGCGTCGTCCACCTTCTCCCCCGCCATGCCGGGCACCGCCCCCTCGTCGACGGGGTCCTCCGGGGCGCCGCAGGACGTGTCGGGGTCCCGGGGCCAGCACGCGCGTCCGGCCGACCGGCAGGCCGCCCCGGAGACCAGCGCCCCGGAGGCTTCGGAGGGCCACGACCTGCTCGGCCCCCACCCCCCGGAGGCCCCCTCCGGCACCGAGGAGGAACCGCACACGGTCCGCGACGCACCCGCCCCGTGGGTCCAGCAGACCTTCGCCTCTCCCCAGGAGACCCCCACCTCGCCGCCGCTGTGGGAGCAGCCCGGGGAACCGATCTCGTGGCAGCAGCGGGCCCGGAGCGCACCGGAGTGGGACCGGCCCAACCGCTGGGAGACCCCCCGGGAGCCGGCGTCCGCACCGGCCACCGGGTCGGCCGATCCGGCTGGGGAGGCCGGGGACGGGAAGCCGCCCGCGGAGGCGTCCGAGCCCGGTGAGCCGCGCAGGAGGAGCGAGGCCGCGTCGGACTCCCCCTCCGTACCCCCCGGGCGCTCGCGGGAGGCCCCGCCCGGTGAGCACGCGCGCCTGAACCCGAAGTACACCTTCGACACCTTCGTCATAGGCTCCAGCAACCGGTTCGCGCACGCGGCGTCGGTGGCGGCGGCCGAGGCCCCGGCCAAGGCCTACAACCCGCTGTTCATCCACGGCGGTTCCGGGCTGGGGAAAACCCATCTGCTGCACGCCATCGGGCACTACACGCACCGCCTCTACGAGGGGTCACGGGTGCGGTACGTCAGTTCCGAGGAGTTCACCAACGAGTTCATCAACTCGATCCGGGACGGCAAGGCGGACGGATTCCGCCGCCGGTACCGGGACATCGACGTGCTCCTGGTGGACGACATCCAGTTCCTGGAGAACAAGGAGCAGACGCAGGAGGAGTTCTTCCACACCTTCAACACGCTGCACAACTCCGACAAACAGATCGTCATCTCCAGCGACCGGCCCCCCAAACAGCTGACCACGCTGGAGGACAGGATGCGCAGCCGGTTCGAGTGGGGCCTGCTCACCGACGTGCAGCCGCCCGAACTGGAGACCCGGATCGCCATCCTGCGCAAGAAGGCGGCTCAGGAGGGCCTGGCGGCCCCGCCGGAGGTCCTGGAGTTCATAGCGAGCAAGATCTCCACCAACATCCGGGAGTTGGAGGGCGCGCTGATCCGCGTGACCGCGTTCGCCAGCCTGAACCGGCAGTCGGTGGACCTGGACCTGACCAGCCAGGTGCTGCGGGACCTGGTGCCCAACGCCGAGGTGCCCGAGATCACGGCCGGGTCGATCATGTCCCAGACCGCCGCCTACTTCGGCCTGACGGTCGAGGACCTGTGCGGGACCTCGCGGTCCCGGGTGCTGGTGACCGCCCGGCAGATCGCCATGTACCTGTGCCGTGAGCTGACCGAGCTGTCCCTGCCCAAGATCGGGCAGCAGTTCGGCCGCGACCACACCACGGTGATGCACGCCGACCGCAAGGTCCGTGCGCTGATGGCCGAGCGCCGCTCCATCTACAACCAGGTCCACGAGCTCACCAGCCGGATCAAGGACCAGCCCTCGCTGACCTGACCGGTCCCCATGCCGTGCACGGGCCGGGGGCGGCCTCCCACCACGGGAGGCCGCCCCTTCCGCTGTCGGACCGCGTGTCCCGGGAGCACAGGTCCTCGTGTCGACGTGTCGCCCTGTGGGCGTGTCGACAGACGGATACGTCCACAGGGCGACACGCGCGTTGTCCACAGGCTCTCCGCGGTCTCGACCCGAGTTATCCACAGGCTTGTGTGCGTGAACGCCCGCACCTGGAGGGGTTCGCCGCCCTTGTGGTCGTCCGGGGCCGTTCATGCTCGGCACGTACCGAATCCCCTGGTTTCCAGGGGGTCCGGGGTCCTTGTCGCCCTCCCCGCACCCGCCGCCCCGACCAGCGGGTACGACCGCGTCAACGATCAGGGCACACGCCACGGGAGGCACCTGTGGACAAACCTGTGCACAGCCTCTTTGCCCGGGTTCGGGCGATCTGTGGAAGGGTCCCGAAAAAAAATTTGGCGATTTCTCGTCGAAGTTATCCACAGGAGAGGGGTCAAATCTGTGGACAACCTTGTGGACAACCTGTGGATAAGTGCTCCAAGGCTGTGGGTAACCCACCCCGAGCCTGTGGACAGAACATCATGTCATCCCATGACCAAACCACAGTCTGCTGTGGACAACTTGGGGAAAACCTGTGGACGAGCCTGTGGACGGGGTGTGGAAAACCTGAGGACGACTTCGTTCGTCCACAAGCGGGCGAAGTTACCCACAGGGTTACCCACAGGCCCTGTGGACAGAAATTCGCGGTCTGACCTGCAAGAACGGTAGTTATCCACATTATCCACAGGCCCTACTACTACTGCGCACCTTCATTAACCAAGAGGGGGCTTCACCACCGCTTCGCGGAAAACCTGTGGATAAAGCTCCGAGTCCGGTGCGACGGCGGCTCGGTGCTGAGCTGGCAGCGGCAGCGGATGAATCCGGGTAACGTGTGGTCTCGCCCCTGCCCTTCGCCGTCCGGATCCGGACGGCGACCCCTGCGGGATCCCGAGGTAGCTCCCGTGGCACCGTCGGTGCCCGCACGCCAACGCGTCGTCCACAACCCTGTTGACGGAGTCCTCGGCAGGTCCACAGATCCACGAGCTGCAACGTTGAGGCTTCGACCGGCACCCCGGTCGTGCGGAAAGTGAGTCGGAAAGTGAAGTTCCGGGTCGAACGCGACATACTGGCCGATGCTGTCGCCTGGACCGCGCGCACACTCCCGACGCGCCCCTCGGTCCCGGTGCTCGTCGGCATCCTGCTGGAGGCCGGGGAGTTCGACGGCCGCCAGCAGCTGCGCCTGTCCGGCTTCGACTACGAGGTCTCCACCCAGGCCGCGGTGGACGTCGAGGTCGAGGAGCCGGGCAAGGTCCTGGTCACCGGCAAGCTCCTGTCCGAGATCACCCGCAATCTCCCCGCACAGCCTGTGGAGATCGCCACCGAGGGCCCCAAGGTCGTCGTCACCGGCGGCAGCGCCAAGTTCACCCTGACCACCATGCCGGTGGAGGACTACCCCACGCTCCCGGAGATGCCCGGTGTGAGCGGGACCGTCGGCAGCGACGCCTTCGCCGCCGCGGTCGGCCAGGTGGCCGTGGCCGCCGGGCGCGACGACACCCTGCCGATGCTCACCGGCGTGCGCGTCGAGATCGAGGGCGAGACCGTCACGCTCGCCTCCACCGACCGCTACCGCCTGGCCGTGCGGGAGCTCACCTGGAAGCCGGAGAACCCCGACCTGTCCGCGGTCGCGCTGATCCCGGCCAAGACCCTCCACGACACCGCCAAGTCGCTCACCTCGGGCGCCGAGGTCTCGATCGCCCTCTCCACCGGCGACACCGGCGAGGGCATGATCGGCTTCGAGGGCGGCGGCCGCCGCACCACCACCCGCCTGCTGGACGGCGAGTTCCCCAAGTACCGGACACTGCTGCCGGACACCTTCAACTCCGTCGCCGAGGTCAGCCGCAGCGAGTTCGTCGAGGCCGTCAAGCGCGTCTCGCTGGTCGCCGAGCGCAACACCCCGCTGCGGCTGTCCTTCGGCCAGGGCCAGCTGGTCCTGGAGGCCGGCACCGGCGAGGAGGCCCAGGCGGTCGAGGTCCTGGAGGCCGACCTGGACGGCGACGACATCCAGATCGCCTTCAACTCCGGTTTCCTGCTGGACGGGCTCGGAGCCATCGGCACCGACGTGGCCCGCATGAACTTCACCAGCTCGACCAGGCCGTCGATCCTCACCGGCAAGCCCGCGGAGGAGGGTTCCTCCCCGGAGTACCGCTACCTGATCATGCCGGTGCGTCAGCCGGGCTGATCGGCGACCGGTTCGATTGACTGGCACCGCCGGTTCCGGTCCGCGGCCCGGGCCGACCGGCGTCCATCCACAGGCGGCGAAGGGGAGAACCACCATGCAGCTCGGAATGATCGGACTCGGCAAGATGGGCGGCAACATGGCCGCCCGGCTGCGGGACAAGGGCCACGAGGTCGTCGGCTACGACGCCTTCTCCGAGAAGCGCGACGTCGACACCCTGGCCGCGCTGGTCGACCGTCTGGCCGCACCGCGGGTGATCTGGGTCATGGTCCCCGCGGGTGGTCCCACGGCCTCGACCATCGCGGAGCTGGGCGGCCTGCTGGCGGAGGGCGACCTCGTCATCGAGGGCGGCAACTCCCACTACGCGGACGACCGCGTCCGCGCCGAGGAGCTGTCGGACAAGGGGATCGGTTACCTCGACGCCGGTGTCAGCGGCGGAGTCTGGGGCCGCTCGAACGGCTACGGCATCATGGTCGGAGGTCCGGCCGAGGACGTCGAGCGAGCCCGCCCCGTCTTCGACTCACTCACCCCTGACGAGGGCGGCGGTTTCGTCCACGCCGGCCGCGTCGGCGCCGGGCACTTCGTCAAGATGGTCCACAACGGCATCGAGTACGGCATGATGCAGGCCTTCGGCGAGGGCTACGAGCTCATGGCCGCCTCCGGCCTGGTGGACGACGTCCCCGGTACGTTCGAGAGCTGGCGCGAGGGCACCGTGGTGCGCTCCTGGCTGCTCGACCTGCTCTCGCGGGCCCTGGAGGAGGACCCGGAGCTGTCCCGGCTGCGAGGCTACGCCGAGGACTCCGGTGAGGGCCGCTGGACCGTCCAGGCCGCCGTGGACCACGCGGTCCCGGCGCCGGCGATCACCGCCTCGCTCTACGCACGGTTCGCCTCCCGTCAGGACGACAGCCCGGCCATGAAGGTCGTGGCGGCCCTGCGCAACCAGTTCGGCGGACATGCCGTGACCGAGGCGGAAACCTCCGACGACGCCTGAGGCGCGTCCGCGTCCCCTCCCCTCCTCGGGGACGAGCCCGGGGGCCGTCCCCGGGACCCCCTTCCCCCGCCCGTTTCCGCGCCACCGTCCAGGAGGAAGGCCGGATGTACGTATCCCACCTGCAACTGGCCGACTTCCGGTCCTACAGCGAGGCCCTGCTGGAGCTGGGACCGGGAGTGAGCGTGTTCGTCGGCGCCAACGGCGAGGGCAAGACCAACCTGGTCGAGGCGGTCGGCTACGTGGCCACCCTCGGCAGTCACCGGGTCTCCTCCGACACCCCGTTGGTCCGCCAGGGCACGCCACGCGCGATCGTCCGGGCCAAGGTGGTGCGCGACGAGCGGTCCATGGTGGTGGACCTGGAGCTCAACCCCGGCCGCGCCAACCGCGCCCGGATCAACCAGGCGCCCGCGGGGCGGCCGCGCGAGGTCCTCGGGATCCTGCGCACCGTGCTGTTCGCACCCGAGGACCTCGCCCTGGTCAAGGGCGACCCCGGTGAGCGGCGCCGCTTCCTGGACGACCTGTTGGTGGCGCGAGCCCCCCGGATGGCGGGTGTGCGGTCGGACTACGACCGGGTGCTCAAGCAACGCAACGCCCTGCTCAAGTCGGCCTCCGCCCAGATGTTCAAACAGCGTTCGGCGCCCGACCTGAGCACGCTGGAGGTGTGGGGCGACCATCTGGCCGAGACGGGCGCCGAGCTGCTGGCCGCGCGACTGGATCTGGTGGAGGAGCTGCGACCGAGGGTCGCCGAGGCCTACGCGGGGCTGACCGACTCCGGCGGCCCGGCCGTTCCCCACTACCGGAGCGGGGCGGTCCCGGAGGGGGTGCGGCTGCCGGCCGGCCGTCCACAGCTTGTGGAAACCCTGCGCGCCGCCATGTCCGAGGCGCGGGACCGCGAGCTCCAGCGCGGGATCAGCCTGGTGGGGCCGCACCGCGACGATCTGCACCTGCAGTTGGGCGACCTGCCGGCCAGGGGCTACGCGAGCCAGGGAGAGTCCTGGTCGTACGCGCTCTCGCTCAAGCTGGCCGCCTTCGACCTGCTGCGGTCCGACGGCGACGACCCGGTACTGATCCTGGACGACGTGTTCGCCGAACTCGACAGCGAGCGCCGCCGCAGACTGGCCGAGCGGATACGCGGCGCCGAGCAGGTCCTGGTGACCGCCGCCGTTCCCGAGGACGTCCCCAAGGAGCTGGACGGTGCGCGCTTCGTTGTGCACGAGGGAGGCATCGAGGGTGAGTGAGCGCCATCCGCGTCCCGTGGACCCCGCCGGCCCGGCCCACGACTCCGCGAGCCCCGGCGGATTCCGTCCACAGGCTGTGGACGGGGTACGCCGCTCCCCCGGCCCGGAGCCCTCGGTCCCGTCCGCCTCCCCCGCTCCCGCACCCCCGGCCGGGGCGGACCTCGCCCGCCAGGCGCTGGCGCGCGCCCGGGCCGAGGCCAAGGACCGGGGCGCGGTGCCGCGCGGCGCGCCCCGGGCACGGCGGCGTGGCCGACTGCGGTCACGCAACGAGCCCCAGATGTTCGGCGACGCCGTGCGCACGTGGCTGATCGAGCACGGCTGGCAGGAGCAGGTGGCCGTCGGAGGCGTGTTCGGCCGGTGGGCCGACATCGTGGGCGACTTCAACGCCGAGCATCTCCGCCCGGAGAGTTATTCGGAGGGCGAACTGGTCGTGGTGGCTGATTCGCCGACGATGGCGGCCCACGCGCGAGCGATGGTGCGGGACCTGATACGCCGGCTGAACGAGGAGTTGGGCGACGGAACGGTGGTCGCCATCAAGGTCCGCGGACCCGGTTTCCGGCGCCGCTGAGACCCCCGCGGACGGATCCGGGTACCGGGCCACCAGGTTTCCTCCGTCCACCGCCTGTGGATATCCGCAGGTGAGCGCCCGTACAGCCGGGCGGAGGGCGCTTCGCGGAGCGGGTACCGAACGGCGTCGGAGCGTGTTTGACCTGTTGGCCGCCGCGTGCGCCACTCAACCGCACCGGGACTTGCGCAGAGGGCATCCCGCGTGTAGGGAGTCGCCTCCCGCCCTGAACGTTCGTTGTGAGGCGGCACAGGGCCGCCAATGCCACTTTGTCGTACGGCGCGAGGTATCATGGAGGCGGTTCTTCAGACGCCTGTAGCCGGTGCCACGCCCACAGAAGAGGGTGGGCGGACGGCCCCTGCGGTGAAGGTGATCCCCCAGGTGTCGTGGTGTGACGACCAGCCTGGTCACCGTGCCGTGGACCGACCGTCGTCCGCTCGGCCGCGGACGGCAGGCGTCCCCAGCAGGAGGGTGTACCCACTTGGCCTACGACGCTCGATCAATCACGGTTCTGGAGGGGCTTGAAGCAGTACGCAAGCGCCCAGGAATGTATATCGGTTCCACCGGGGAGCGGGGCCTGCACCACCTGGTCTACGAGGTGGTCGACAACTCGGTCGATGAGGCACTGGCGGGACACGCCAGCGCCATCGAGGTGACCCTGATGGCCGACGGCGGTGTGTGCGTGGCCGACAACGGCCGCGGCATCCCCACCGACCTCCACCCCGTGGAGAAGCGCCCCGCCGTCGAGGTCGTGCTCACCACGCTGCACGCGGGTGGCAAGTTCGACGGCAAGTCCTACGCGGTCTCCGGCGGCCTGCACGGCGTCGGCGTCTCCGTCGTCAACGCGCTGTCCAGAGCGCTGGACGTGGAGATCCGCCGCGACGGCTACGTGTGGCGCCAGCACTACGAGACGACCGCGCCCACCGGCGACCTGGTCAGGGGTGAGGAGACCGACGAGACCGGTACCCAGCTCACCTTCTGGCCGGACGAGAGCATCTTCGAGACGACGACGTTCACGTTCGAGACGATCGCCCGCCGGATGCAGGAGATGGCCTTCCTCAACAAGGGGCTGTCCATCACCATCCGCGACGAGCGGCCCGATCACACCGACGGCGGTCCGACGGTCAACACCTTCCACTACGAGGATGGGCTGTCCGACTTCGTCAAGCACATCAACGCCAAGAAGGAGCCGGCGCACGCGTCGATCATCTCCTTCGAGGAGGACGGCGAGGGCATCTCACTCGAGATCGCCATGCAGTGGAACCAGTCCTACACCTCGTCCGTGCACACCTTCGCCAACACCATCAACACGGCTGAGGGCGGCACCCACGAGGAGGGCTTCCGCTCCGCGCTGACCACCCTGGTCAACCGGTACGCGCGCGACCAGAGGCTGTTGCGGGAGAAGGAGGACAACCTCACCGGCGACGACATCCGCGAGGGCCTGACCGCGATCATCTCGGTCAAGCTGGCCGACCCCCAGTTCGAGGGTCAGACCAAGACCAAGCTGGGCAACACCGAGGCCAAGTCCTTCGTCCAGAAGGTCACCAACGAGCACCTGCGCGACTGGTTCGAGCGCAACCCCGGCGAGGCCAAGGACATCGTGTCCAAGGCCAGCCAGGCGGCGCGTGCCCGCGTGGCGGCCCGCCAGGCGCGCGACCTCACCCGGCGCAAGACTCTTCTGGAGTCCACCTCACTCCCCGGCAAGCTGTCCGACTGCCAGTCGACCAACCCGGAGGAGAGCGAGGTCTACATCGTCGAGGGCGACTCGGCGGGCGGCTCGGCCAAGGGTGGCCGCAATCCGCACAACCAGGCCATCCTGCCCATCCGGGGCAAGATCCTGAACGTCGAGAAGTCCCGGATCGACCGCATCCTCAAGAACGCCGAGGTCCAGGCGATCATCACCGCCCTGGGCACCGGCATCCACGAGGACTTCGACGCCGACAAGCTGCGGTACCACAAGATCATCCTGATGGCCGACGCCGACGTCGACGGCCAGCACATCTGCACCCTGCTGCTCACCCTGCTGTTCCGCTTCATGAAGCCGCTGGTCGAGGCCGGGAACGTGTACCTGGCCCAGCCGCCGCTGTACAAGATCAAGTGGGACCAGCGCGGCAGTGACGCGGACTACGCCTTCTCCGACCCCGAGCGCGACCGCATCATCGAGGCCGGCGTCGCGGCCGGGAAGAAGGACCCGCGTCCGCGCGACATGGTGCAGCGGTTCAAGGGTCTCGGCGAGATGAACGCCAACGAGCTGTGGGACACCACGATGGACCCCGATCGGCGGGTGCTCCTCCAGGTCAGCCTGGAGGACGCGGCCCAGGCCGACGAGATGTTCAGCGTGCTCATGGGCGAGGACGTCGAGTCCCGGCGCTCCTTCATCCAGCGCAACGCCAAGGACGTCCGCTTCCTGGACATCTAGAGGGACCCCGCGTCCGGGGAGGGACTCCCCGGACGGTGAACCACGTTCAAGCAAGCTTCGTAGAAGGGATCGACATCCGTGACGGATGCGAACAACCCGGACGTCCCTGAGGGAACTGAGGGAACGGACTCCGCTGTGGAGACCCCCGTGCGGACGACCGATCGGGTCGAGCGGGTCGACATCCAGGTCGAGATGCAGCGCAGCTACCTCGACTACGCGATGTCGGTCATCGTGGGTCGTGCCCTGCCCGACGTGCGAGACGGCCTCAAGCCGGTCCACCAGCGTGTGCTCTACGCGATGTACGACGGCGGCTACCGGCCCGACCGCGGGCACTTCAAGTGCGCCCGCGTCGTCGGCGACGTGATGGGCAACTACCACCCGCACGGCGACAGCGCCATCTACGACACCCTGGTGCGTCTCGCCCAGTGGTGGTCCATGCGCATGCCGCTGGTCGACCCCAACGGCAACTTCGGCTCTCCGGGCAACGACCCGGCCGCCGCCATGCGGTACACCGAGTGCAAGCTCGCGCCGCTGGCCATGGAGATGCTCCGGGACATCGACAAGGAGACCGTCGACTTCCGGCCCAACTACGACGGCCGCTCCTCCGAGCCCGTCGTGCTGCCCGCCCGCTTCCCGAACCTGCTGGTCAACGGCTCCTCGGGCATCGCGGTCGGTATGGCCACGAACATCCCGCCGCACAACCTGCGCGAGGTCGCCGACGGCGTCAACTGGTTCCTGGAGCACCCCGAGGCCGAGGACGACGAGCTGCTCGACCAGCTCATCGCCCGGGTCAAGGGCCCGGACTTCCCGACCCGCGGGCTCATCGTCGGCAAGCGCGGCATCGAGGAGGCGTACCGGACCGGGCGCGGCTCCATCACCATGCGCGCCGTGGTCGAGGTCGAGGAGGACAGCCGGGGCCGCCAGATCCTGGTCATCACCGAGCTGCCCTACCAGGTCAACCCGGACAACCTCGCACTCAAGATCGCCGACCTGGTCAAGGAAGGCAAGATCACCGGCATCGCCGACGTGCGCGACGAGAGCAGCGGCCGCACCGGCCAGCGGCTGGTCATCGTGCTCAAGCGCGACGCCGTCGCCAAGGTCGTGCTGAACAACCTCTACAAGCAGACCCAGCTCCAGGAGACCTTCGGCGCGAACATGCTCGCGCTGGTCGACGGTGTGCCGCGCACCCTGCGCCTGGACCAGATGATCAGGCACTGGGTCAAGCACCAGGTCGAGGTCATCGTCCGCCGGACGCGTTACCTGCTGCGCAAGGCCGAGGAGCGGGCGCACATCCTGCGTGCCCTGCTCCGCGCGATGGACCGCATCGACGAGGTCATCAGCCTCATCCGGTCCAGTGCCTCGGCCGACGCGGCGCGCACCGGCCTGATGGGCCTGCTGGAGATCGACGACATCCAGGCCCGCGCCATCCTGGACATGCAGCTGCGCAAGCTCGCCGCGCTGGAGCGCAACGCCCTGAACGGCGAGTACGACGAGCTGATGGCGCAGATCTCCGACTACAACGACATCCTCGCCTCGGAGATCCGCCAGCGGGACATCATCCGCCAGGAGCTCGGCGAGCTCGTGGAGAAGTACGGCGACGAGCGGCGCACGCACATCATCCCCTTCGAGGGCGACATGCGCATGGAGGACTTCATCGCCGAGGAGGACGTGGTCGTCACGATCTCCCGCGGTGGATACGCCAAGCGCACGCGCATCGACAACTACCGTGCCCAGAAGCGCGGCGGCAAGGGTGTGCGCGGTGCCCAGCTCAAGCAGGACGACATCATCCAGCACTTCTTCGTGACCACCACCCACAACTGGATCCTGTGCTTCACCAACCAGGGCCGGGTGTACCGCACGAAGGCGTACGAGCTGCCGGAGGCCGCGCGCGACGCACGCGGACAGCACGTGGCGAACCTGCTCCCGTTCCAGCCGGGCGAGGAGATCGCGCAGATCATGGCGCTGCGCGACTACGAGGCCGCCCCGTACCTGGTGCTCGCCACCCGTGAGGGCCTGGTCAAGAAGTCCCGCCTGGAGGACTTCGACTCCGCGCGCGCGGCGGGCATCATCGCGATCAACCTGCGCGAGGACGACGAGCTGATCGCCGCCCGGCTGGTCTTCCCCGACGACGACCTGCTGCTGATCTCCAGCGACGCCCAGGCGATCCGGTTCCCGGCCTCCGACGAGTCGCTGCGGCCCATGGGCCGCGCCACCAGCGGTGTGATCGGTATGCGGTTCCTGGAGGGCGACTACCTCCTGAGCATGGACGTCATCCGGCCCGGCGACGGGTCCACGGACGTCCTGGTCGCCACGGAGAACGGCTACGCCAAGCGCACCCCGTCCGAGCAGTACCCGGTGCAGAACCGGGGCGGCAGGGGCGTGCTGACGGCCAAGGTGGTGGAGGCCCGCGGCAAGCTGGTCGGTGCCATGATGGTCGACCCCGAGGTGGACGAGATCTTCGCGATCACCTCCGCGGGCGGGGTCATCCGCACCGGCGCCGACGAGGTCAAGCAGTCCGGCCGCACCACGATGGGCGTGCGACTGATGAACCTGGACAAGGGCAACAAGATCGTCGCCGTGGCGCGCAACGCCGAGGCCGCCGAGGAGGAGGCCGTTGACACGGCCGACGTCCCGGTCGCCGGGGAAGGCAACCCGCAGGCCTAGACTTCGCGTTAGGCCCCATAAGGTCCGCGGGGTTCGCTTCGGTGAACCCCGCGGACACCGGTAGTGCCAATCACCCGTTCTCAACGAAAGCCCAGCGGTAACGTTTCTATGTCTGACAACCAGCGGAACACCACCACGAACGAATCCGACCCGGACACGGCGGAGTCCGCCGGGAGCGGGGACGTGGAGACGGCCGAGAGGGACACGGTAGAGGCGGGGGCCGCCGTGACCACCGAGGCTGACGAGGCGTCCGGCCAGAAGGGCTCCACCGAGTCCGGGAAGGCCTCCGGCGAGGAGCGCACCACCGAGGCTGACGAGGCGTCCGGCGAGGAGGGCATCGCCGAGTCCGAGGAGGTCTCCGGCGAGGAGGGCTCGACCGAGTCCGGGAAGGCCTCCGGCGAGGAGCGCACCACCGGGACGACGGACGAGAAGCCCTCGGTGCCTGCCGAACCGGTCGTGGCGGAGGACCGCGCTGAAGCGGGGGGAACGCCAGTGTCCGAATCGAAGTCCTCGGTGCCGGAGAGCCCGAGTGGTCCGAACGCCGTGAAGGCGAGCCTGTCCAGCCGGAAGGCACACCTGTCGGTCTCCCGAGTGGAGCCCTGGTCGGTGATGAAGTTCAGCTTCGTCGTCTCCCTGGTGTGCTTCATCATCCTGTTCGTGGCGGTCGCGGTGATCTACGCGACGCTGTCGATGCTGGGTGTCTTCGACGAGCTGACCAACATGATCAACGCGCTCCTGGAGGGCGACGGTTCCGAGGACGAGCTCGGCCTCAACCCGTCCGCCTGGTTCTCTCCGGGGCGCGTGCTGGGCTACACCGGTGTGGTCGGCGCGCTGAACATCGTGCTGATCACCGCGCTGTCCACGGTGGGAGCGATGCTGTACAACCTGGTCGCCGACCTGGTCGGCGGCGTCGACGTGACGCTGTCCGAGGCCGAGTAGCGCCCGTCGCGGGGCCCGGTCCGGTACGTCTTCCGGGCCGGGCCCCACGTGTTGGCGAGCCCGTACCGAGCACTTCCGTGCAGGGGTAAAATGGGAGGTGAAGAGGGACGCGCCTGCCGCGTCCCGCTCCATGTCCGCCCCCGGGCGACCGGTTCGCCCCGGCCCCGCGGATGCGGTAGAGTTCCACCCGGAACGAGGGCGTATAGCTCAGTCGGTTAGAGCGCATCCCTGATAAGGATGAGGCCCCAGGTTCAAGTCCTGGTACGCCCACACAGTTTCACCTGGTCAGAGCCTTGCTTCTCCACTCGGAGAGCAGGGCTCTTCCTGTTGTGACCGTCATCTGACCGTGGAACCCCACGGCATCCCCTGTCCGAGCCTGCGCTCCCCCGGCACTGAGCGGTACCGACAGGACGCCAAGTCGACAACAGACCGAATCGCTATGTCGACTCGACTCTAGCCGACGCTCCCCCGGCGGGAAGAGGCACGCCCAACAGCTCCAGGAGTTCCGCGGTGGCCACCCGGTAGGTTCCGCCATGGCGGAGCAGCCGACAGGGGAACTGGCCGCTTCTGGTGAGCTTGCACGCCGTCGTCCTCCCCATGTGCAGAGCGCGTGCGGCCGTCATCAGATCGACGGCGGCTGGCAGGTCGTACAGCTCATGGATCGTGAAAGCTCTGCGCTCTGTGGCCACTGGCTCTCCCCTGTGTTGGTTTCGTCGTCAAGGGGAGTAAGCCTCTACAGCCAAAGCTTGTGACATCGACATTGGAGACTTCAGCGCAGGCGTGGCCAGAACCTGCATCTCACTCCAGATCCAGGAAAAGTGATTTCAGAGGTCTGCGTCCTTGCAGGTCAAGGCGCCAGATTCATCTTCAACTACTGATGTACTCATATTAAAAACCGCGTAGACTGAGCCCACGTTGTCTACGTGACGTAGACAACGTGACTGAACGCGAAGGGGCCCGCATCGGGCTATGACGCGGGCCCCGGTTACATCGCGGGATCCTTCTGTGGCCTCGGTTGTTGCTCTACCAGAGCATCAACTGGGGCCACTTCCCATGAAACGGTCGAGCAGGTACCGCACCACCGCTTGCACGATGCCCGTTACTACGGCGGCAACCCACTTCCACCAGCTTGGCTTGTTGGGCTCTTGCGGTTGCTTCGACATCCAGCCTCCTCACCTGAGGTGACCCGGCCACCAGTCGATGGCCTGACATAGGCCAACCTCGAGTGCGTTGACCGGCCTGTCCTCAGAGATGAGACGTCACCAAATCTACAGATACTCCTGCGCTTGTGGGAGAGGTCAAAGCCAATGTGGTTGCCGATGGGTGATCTTGCGCCTTTGTGGTCGCCCCAGGTGTCCAGAACTGTCCATCTTCGCTTCGCAGTTCCTCCGGAACCTTCAGGAGGATATTGCTGGTCAGGCTCGGTCTATCGGTGAAGTAGCGGTGTAACAGCAAAGGTCCCGGGGAGGGAGATTCCCGGGACCTTGCGTGTGGGTCTACTGGGTCAGTCCGAGGAACGCCACCCACTCGGACGGGGGGACCCTGAGGTGGCCGAGATCGCGGTTCTGCGTGTCACGCACGTCCGCACCGTGCGCGCTCTCGCGGACCTCCACGCAGTTCGAGCCGCCGTCGGAGTACGTGCTCTTGTGCCATGTCAGCTTACTGTCCATCGTTCAACTTCCTCAGTTCCGCCCTCAGACTCTGGAGGGTCTCGTCTGGGCTACGTGCCGCGCTCTGCAACGCCGCGAACTGCATGCGCCAGCTTGTCGTCTCAGCGGAGTTGGTGACCAACTGGCCCTCGCGGGCGCTTTCGGCGAACAGCACGTCAGTTTGGGCGCCCGCCGTCGTGATCAGCTTAAACGGACCGCCGGTGCCAGGGTGGTTCGGTGTGTCCACGGGGATCAGCTGCACGGTGATGCGTCCACACTCGACGAGCTCCACCACATGTTCCAGTTGTTCCCGTGTTACTTCCACACCCCCGTACCGCCGGTACAGGAGCGCTTCGTCGATGACGAGCCACAGCTTCGGGTGGGTGCTCTCCGCCAAGCTCGCTGAACGCTTTGCCCTCCCCGCCGCGCGCGACTGGACTTCCTCGTCCGTCAGCCACTGGGCCCCGTGCTTGATCAGCGCTTGTGCATAGGACTCTCTTTGTAGGTGAGCGGGCCAGACCAAGACGAGGTACTCGTAGACCGCGCTCGCCTGGTCCACGAGTTCGGCAACCTCCGTCTTCCAAGCTTCCCGGCCATCGCCGGTCAGCTCTTCCCACACGCGGGCGAGGCGCTCAGACCCCAGCGCCTCCCCCACATCTGAGCGCAGTCTGGGAGACGGGGCTGTGAGCCCCCTTTCAACTGCGGAAATGGTGCTTTTGCTGGTGTTCGCCGCGTGTGCCAACGCGGTCTGTGTCATGCCGGATTTTTCACGCGCGGCTCGTAGCTCACGCCCGTATCGGACCAGGGCTTCTTTTTCAGGGGGCATGACAGGAATGACATCACGGATTCCAGCTCGGGTGTAGTGATTCCTGGAAAATCTGTCGCTGAACATAGCGTTCCTGGGTCGGTGCAATGCGCTTCACACGGCTTGTGACAGTCCATGACACTGAGATTCCAGACCAACTCATGTGGCCGCACTCTGATGCGGCGGAGAGGCGGCGCAGGTGCTGCTGAACGATGACCTCTCGGACGTTCCGGACCCGGACAAGGACAAGGAGGGGTTCGCGGACTACCTCTTCGACTCTGTGAGCGGCACGTTGCGGGACCGGCCCGAAGCGGGGGCCTGGGCCGACCCGCCCTCCCGTGCCACCAAGGCTGAACTCCGGGAGGCGATCGCCCGGGCTCGGGAGGACTTCCAGAACCTGAGGCGGAGTCTCGTGGAGTCGGACTCGGCGTTCGATCAGCTCCACGAATGGATCATGACCGGTCAGCCGCTTCCGGACCCTTGGCGCAAGAACTTCGCCCCGCTCCCGGTACCCCCGGAAACCAGGGTCGGCTCCCGGCCCTGAACACACTGCGGCCCCGCGACGCTGGCACGTCCGGGGCCCGGACAACGCTACGAAGGAGCGTCGTCATGCGACACGTTATCGAATTCCTGGCTCTGCTTGCCCGTCTTGTCCGCCCTGCCCGGGGACTTCACGCCGCACCGCGCGCACTCCGGGACGGACCCCCTCCCCGACGTGCGGCTCGCGTCCGCAGGTACGCGTCCGACCTGCCGACCATCGCGAAAACCGCCCGGGACTCGAACAGGGGCAACTCCCCCGGACCGTTGATTCCGGCCCCGCGGCCTCCCCTGGACGCGGTCCCCGCCGCGCTGGTCCCCCTGGTTCGCAACCGGCCATCCGGATGGGCACCCATCGTCCAGCCGGCGGCCGTGAACCCTCCCGCGGACATCGTCCGGAACTACTACCGCGCCCACGAGGTGCGTATGCGCAGGAGGGGCGGGTCCTCACCCCACGCACGTCTCGAACCGATCTCCGTCACCCGGATGGCTTCGTAGACATATCGGCACGCCTGCCGCGTGCGGTGAGGAGCGGGGTTATGGACGGGGCAACCCGGTGCACCAGCCCTGAAGGACACGACTACATCCCGGACCAATCCCCGGTCCGGTACGGCCGTACAGCCACGGCCACCTGCAAGTACTGCAAGCACACGATCACCGCGACTCGGTGACCGCATCTCCCCTGGAGGACACTGCTGTGCTCCCCGAACGCCCGCCGATACTCCTGCTCGGCACATCGGAACGTGTGGGATCGAACTGGACTCTGGACGTTCTGCGGCACGCGACGATCCAGCACAACGAGCCCTTCCGGCAACAACTCGGAGCGGAGCACCCGTACGCGCCCCTGACTTCGTCGTCGAACCCCGATGAGGCTGCGCCGCTCGCGCCGATCGTGGCTCACTGGGTGGACGCCTTCGTCCTCGGCAAGTACCTGGGTGGCACCCACGTGATCAAGGAGACCAACCTCTACTTCGCCGCCGAAAGGTTCCTGGACCTCTTCTCCGAGTCGCCTGTGCTCGTGCTCTCCCGATCACCGTTGGGAGTGGCGAGTTCGTTCGCTCAAGGGGATCTCTGGAGGCGATGGGAGTACGACTCCGTTTACCGCAGGGTCGTCGCCATGACCCACGAAACTGGTCACGACCGGTGGGCCAACCTGGTCCCCGATGACAGCCCTGTCGCATCCGTCGCGCTGACTCGCCGGTCACCCTGAACACGGCTCTGCTCGCCGAGGCCCTGTCAGGTCGCGACCACGCACACATCTCCTACGAGTCCGCCGTTCTCGACCGGGAAACCGCCATGCGTCCGATCACACGGTTGCTACCCGAAGCAGTGCGAACGATGCCGGCCCGCTCTGAAACGGGACAACCCGAGGTGGACAGTACCTTTGCCACCAACCGTGCCAAACATGAGCTCGCGGTGTGCCTGAGCCCGGGAGAGGACGAGCTGGTCAACGCCGAGACCGAACGCGGCACCGCTCTGCTGCGTGAAGTGCTCGCGCCGCAAACGGCCGAGCTCGCCGTCCGTTGGCTGGCGGGGGGGGGGGACCGCTACCGACGCGTGGACTCCTCAACACGCGGATCCAGGCGCCCACGAACGGCAGTCCCTCCCCTTTCACCACCGCCACCCCCCGCGTACGTCGAGGCTCCGCCGAAGGGGGTTCGCTGGCGCAACACTCTGGTGTCGAACTCCGAGATGTGTGCGCTGCTCAACGGGCTTGCCGGTGCCGGGGCGGACAACACCATCCACGGGGTGAACCTCCTGGCGATCGACATGCCGTACGAGCGCGGTGGCCGACTGCACCTCACCGAAGGAGGGTGGCGTGTCAGTCCCGGATTCGAGCACTATCCCGCCTACTGGGTCACCTGGATCGGTGCGGCCGCCTACGCGCTCTCCGCGGGCGCACGGTTGCCGAGTCGGGCTGAGATGGACGCTCTCTCGGAAGGAGCCAAGGCCAGCAACATCGACTACGCCTTAGGGGACGCGGCCCCCGTCGCCGAACCCGGATCGGGTCCGAACACGGTGCACCATCGGGTCGGCAACCTTCAGGTCTGGTGTGCGGACGGCCCACGGGGAGAGCCGTCGTGGGCACCGGTGACCCGCTACCTACATGGAGCGGCGTGGAACACCCCGGGCACCCGAGAGGAGGTGCGCCGCCTACGGTCCCGGCACCTACTGGGTGCCTCACGCGGGGTGGGTGTCCGTTTGGTTCGTGATCGGGCGTCCGGGGCTGGCCGCCCCCTGGAGGACATCGCGGATCGACTACGCACATGGGTGACCGGGCTCGGAGGCCACGACCGTTTGGCTGACCCTGACCGGAAGTTGATCAGCGTCCTGTCACAGACCGATCGCTGACTTGGGCCCCATGTAGGAACCGGCCCCGGGAAATCCGTCCTCGACCAAACGCGCGAAGCGGTCGCTGAATCCGAGGTGGGGAAGGTCCCCGGTCTTCACGAATTCCACTCCTCGGATCGGCCGCGAGTCGAGTCCTTCCGAGATATCCCCCAGAGAACCACCCGTACGGCGAACCTCAAAGGTGATGTGCACGACGTGCAAATCCTTTTCCGAGACGATGTGGTCGCACAGATACAACAGGCGCCCAACCTCGACCTCGATCCCTGTCTCCTCGCGCATCTCGCGAACCAGGGCGTCACCGAGCGATTCGCCCTCCTCCACCCGTCCACCTGGCAAGCTCCACCTGCGCGGGCCGTCGGTGTCCTGGTCCAAGAGCAGTACTTTCCCGTCCTCGACAAGGAGGCCTGTCACTCGTGTGTCCATACCGGCACCCTAGCGAACGCAATGAGGCCATGGGGCCGACCGAGAGCCAAGAGCGAACCGATGTCGTGATCGCTGCTGGAGGGTTGGGAACACGACGTTCCGAATGGTCCCGTTATCTCCCCAAGGAATTCTTTCCCGTGCGAGGAATTCCAGGAATCGTTCACCTCATGGATGAGATCGCCCGAATGGGCAGGGTGAGGGCCACGATGGTCCACCACCCCTACTACGAGGACTTCATCCTCTCCTGGGCCAGCCGGGCTCTGACCGATGAGCGCGGCTACGACCGGGCGGCCGCACGAGCCTGCGCCCGTGTCCCTCGTTGGCCGGACATCGATCTGCGCTTCACCCCACAGCAGGGCCCGTACAGCGACATCACCTCGGTCCTCAACGCCGACACCGCTCTCGGCCGCCCACACGAGCTCTACGTGGCCTATGCCGACAACCTCTATCCCGAAGACCACCCCTTCTCGCGCCTACGCAGCACGGGCAGAGGTACGTCGGTGATCGCGCGCCCGTACAACCGGGCAGAGGCGCCGAGCCGAGGGGTGATCGTCTGTGACCGTGGGTTCATGGTGGGTCTGGTGGAGAAGCCGGACGAGTTCACAGCACGTGGCCTCGAACGCGAGCACGGTCCGGACGCGCTCGTACTGTTGGAAGGACGGGCTCGTGCAGACCGGTCCTTTCTCGACTTCCTGTGGTCGTACCGCCCCGACCGCGCCATGGAAGCGAAACTGTCGCTGGCCCTGTCGGCTTACGCGCGTACCCATCCGGTTCGTGTGTGCCGCATCAGTTCGTCCGTGACCGACCTCGGAGCCCCAGCGCCGTGAGAGCGTGGCCGGTTCCGTGGTGCGGGTGTTTCGTGCGGTACATGCCACGGGGCTACGCGCAGAACTTCTGGATGGGCGCTTAGCCCTGCGCCTGGCCGATCTTCTCCCTGAGCCAGTCGGAGATCGCGTCGTCGTCCCGGGGGAATTTCCCCAGCTCGAAGACATAGCTTTCCGGCGACGGGGAAATGGGGTGGACCCCCAGTTCCTTGTCATAATGGAATTCCGCGTTGAACTTTCCCGGCCTGGTCACCGAAATCGACATGGCGAGCCAGGCCCCCTTGCCCTCCTGGTACATCTCACCCTTGAGGAACTTGGCCTTCTTGTCGACAGAGCGCGGGTGGCGCTTCCTCTCTGTCTCTCCGTTCTCGAAAGTTACGAGGTTCTCGCTCGCCGCAACGCCCCCGATGTAGTCATACCTGTAATTCATCGAGGTCCAACCGCTTGGGGCGGCCTCGACCAGCTCAAGGGCCATGCCGCGCACCAGCTCCTGCTGCTGGGCAAGATCCATCGAACTTCCTTCCACTAATTCCTTGGAGTCCGCGTGGGATGGTTGTCGTAATTCAGCCTCGCCTGGTCCACACCATTAAGCGACCAGTCTACCACGATTTCCGAAGGCGGAGCTCCCAGGTCATTCATTTCCTCGGGGCGGTTTCTGTCGTACTGCCCCGCATAGCTGTTGAGATTGTCCTGCCTCGCCTGGAATTCTGCCCGGTCGAAATCCGGAAGCGAGTCATCGTATTCGACTTCCACCCGGAACGTAATCGAGGGCTTGTCGCCCGCGAGGTTGCGCCACTGGTCGACGAGCGCCGGCTTTCCGCCCGGGTGGTTCTCCGCGTGAGCGGTGCTGTACGCCCTGCCCAGGTTCCCGTCGCTCCCCGAGAGGATCCCGTGCCAGAGGTATTCGAGGCGCCCCCAGTTGTCGGCGAAGGTCGCACTCCCCCCGGGGTGGTTCAGGGATCGGAGCATGGGGATGATGTTGATGCGCTCCCCGGGGCCGGCGAAGAAGTTGCTCGCGATGACATGCCCGCCCTGCCAGGAAGAACTGTCATAGACGTATTCCGCGTCGTCGCGCGCGTTGTACTCGTCGAAGTAGTTCCCGCCCTCATGGCCGATGGGGGTCTGCTCGTTGTTCCGCGACTCCCTCCCCGGCCTGAGCTCGCCTTCGATGGAGACCGTCCTCGACTTGGCGTCGGTCTCATAGATGAGCTGCCCGCCCGACCGGGGGTTGTCGACGTAGTACGTGGCGTTCGGCCTGGGGTAGACGAGTTCGGGGTTGCCCCTGGTGTCCGACCCGGCCCGGGTCTCGACGTGGGCGATCCTGCCGTCGGAGTCGGTGATGAAGACGCCCCTGCCCTCCACCCGGTAAAGGGTGTCGGGATCCAGGCGGACCTCGCCCCTGTCCGTCCCTGTTCCGAACCGCTGGTTCTCTCCGGGAAAACGCGGGTCCCCCGCGTCGATCCTCTGGGTGTGCTCGAAGGAGGGCCGGTTCGCCGCGCCGTCGTAGGGGTTGCGGTCGCGCCACCAGTCCAGCGCCGAATCGACGTATCCGTCCAGGTTGGACAGGTCGTCGGAGATCCGGAAGTCCGGGTCGGGTGAGGGGATGCCCCACTTCTCCCACAGGTTGAAGGCGTTGGGGCCGCCCTCCCGGGGCGCGACGTCGTGCGCGCCGTTCCTGTTCGAGTCCGGCGAGTAGGTGTCGTCGCTCCAGAGCTGCGGATCGCGCGAACGGTACGGGACGCCCTCGTCCATCAGCCGGGCCTCAACGTACTCGTGCATGACCAGGCGGCGGAAGTGGCTCGCCTCCGAGGCGTCCAGGGTTCCCGCCTCGGCCTTGCGCCACAGGTCGGCGATGTGGTCCATGGGAGCGAACCGGCCGCTGCGCTGGGTCGTCCCGTCCGGCGGGACCGGGATGTCCGGGTGCTCGCGGAAGAACAGGTGCTGCTTGATCTCGTTGAGGACGTCCGAGTGGAAACCGGTGTTCTCGGAGATGCGGTCGACGTCGCCGTCGTTGGCGCGGATCTCGTTGTAGCGACCCAGGGCCTCGGCGCTCTCCGGCACGTCGATGTACCGGTTGCCCTCGTCGTCGAAGTAGGTGCCGGTCTCGTCCCGGTGCCCCACGTCGATGTGTTCGCCCTGGCTGTCGAAGAAGCCAGGCCCCTCGTCCAGGTTGGACACGGGGTTGTTGTCGCCCTCGGACCCGCCGACCCGCTGGACGTGCTCCGGGCGCTCGCCGTTCGGGCCGTCGGTGCGGTCCGGGGTGAGGTCGCCGTCCGGGGAGAGGTCCCCGTCCGGACGCTCCGGCAGGCCGCCGCCGTCCGAGCCCTGGTTGTTGCGATCCGCCCCGTCGAACCCGCCGTTGCCGCCCCGCCCCGGCCCGGTCTCCGCGTCCACCACGGTCGTGCCGCCCCGCGGGCTGTCCGGCCCCGTGGTGCCGCCCACGCTGTTGTCGACCGTGTTGTCGTTGCGGGCGTCGATCTCACGGTCCGCGCTGTCGACCTCGACCCTCTCGTCGTCGGCCTCGAAGCGGTCTGCCGGCGTGTCGTTGAGCGAGGACGCGTCGTCCGGTACTTGGGAGGTGACCCAGCGGTCCTGCTCCCCGTCCAGTCCCTCCGCCAGGTCGCGGCGCGACTCCGGGTCCACGCCGTCCAGGAAGTCCTCGCCCGCCTCGAGCTGGTCGGCGGTCGGGTCGATGGTCTCCTCGGAGTCCGGGTCTCCGTTCCGGCGGTTGTTGTTCTCCGGCTCCGGGTCCGTGTTCGTCGTCCCGCGCGGCGCTGACCTCGCGTCCCCGATGGGCTCGATGTCGGTCCCCGTGCCCCCGTTGGAGTCGCCGCCCCTGGTGCGCCGCCCGTCGCCCCCGTCCGGGAGGTCCGGTGTGCTGGAGGCGTTGAGCCGCTCCAGCGCCTCGGTCATCCGCCCGAGGTCCGCGGGGCTGATGTCCAGGTCGGCCAGGTCGCTCAGGTCCACCGGGGTGATGGACCCGTCGCCGAACCGGGGCACCCGGGCCAGCACCGACGGGTCGATGCCGCCGGGGAACTCCGAAAGGTCCGGCACGTCCGGGGTGCGGCTGCCGCCGACCGCGTTGACGATGTTGGCGCCGCGCCAGACCATGAGCGGTACGCCGACGACCGCGCCCACACCGGTGGCGGTGAGCAGCGCGCCGCCCACCGTCGCGCCGATGTTGAGGGCCGCCGTGCCGATGACGTACCAGGGCCGCTCGCCCCACTCCTCCCACGGCACGACCGCGTGGGCCGCCTCCTTCCAGGCGTTGCCCGCGGTCTCCAGGGAGAAGCCCCACTCGCCGTTCTCGTCCTTGCCGACGCCCACCAGCGCGCCCAGGCCCTCGACGGTGCCGCCCCAGTAGTCCCAGAGGTTGTCGCCCCAGTTCCCGGAGAACCACCCGTTCGGGCCGTGCGCGCCGACCATCCCGCCGACGTCCTCGGCGATGCCCACGAAGAAGTCGCCGACGGCGTCGCCGACGTCGTTGTACCAGGCGTGGTCGGTCGCCTGCGGCGCCCCCCACTCCATGGTGACGCCCTCGAGGGGCGCGTCGAACCCGTACACGAACTGGCCGTCGCCCGCCGTGACCGACCCGTCGGCCTTCTGGGCGATGAACGTGGTGCCGCCGAACAGCCCGGTGATGGCGTTGGCGCAGGTCCGCTCCGCCTCCTCGAACTCGTGCATCAGGCCCGTGGCCCGGTCGAGGAGGTCGTTGTGCTTGGTGACGTTCTCGCTCTCCTCCTTCCACCAGAAGATGCCGCTGCCCTCGTCCCAGCCCTCCTTGTTCCCGTAGTCGATGCTTCTGAGGAACTCGTAGGAGTCGGTCTTGAGGGTGGTCCAGCGCGCCTTGATGTCGCGGACCTTCTCGGCGAAGTCGATGAGCGCTTCGGAGGTGCTGGACAGCGCGCTGGACACGTCCTCGGCGTCGCCGGTGAGCGGGTTGAGGACATTGAAGAGGTCCTGGTCCTCGGGGGCGGTGTAGATGCCCTCCAACCCGCCCCACGCGCCGGTGATGTCGGCGGTGTTGTCGGTGAGGTCGGTGCCGTCGGTCTTCAGCTTCGCGGCCACCGCGTCGAGGGCGTACGTGAGGGTCTCGGGGACGGGAAAGCCGCTCGGATCGATCAGGTCGGACAAGGGGGACCACCGTTACCAGTGCCGGGGGAAGTTCGCGGGATGTGCGGGGCCGCGGTGCTTCCCGGGTTCCGTACGTGTCTGCGTGGGGCGGCGCCGCGTCCCGGTCCGGCGGGGGTCGGGCGGAGCGGGCCCGGGCGGGCCGGTGGGGGCTGGCACCGGCGGGAGGGAGGGGAGAGGGTTCGGTGGCGGTGCCGTGCGCCGGGCGCACGCCACCGGGGAGGGTCAGCCGCCGGCGCCGTCGAGAGCGTTGAGTCCGGCCTCGGTCTCGGGGGCCCTGGGCTCGTCCCCGAGGTGGTCGGGGAGCGTGCCCCGGTACAGGCCCGCCGCGTCGATGTCGATCGTGCCGGTGGTCGACAGGGAGAAGCCACCGCCGCGCTCGTACATGCGGACCAGCGGTTCGAAGGGGTCTGGCAGGTCCGGCAGGGACACCCCGGCGTCGCGGGCCGCCGCCAGGTGCAGCGCCCACACGCAGCTCTTGCCCACCGTCGGGTACTGCTCGATGATCACCGGGCTCTCCACCACGCCTTCGACCACCTCGTCCGCGGCGCGCACGCCCGGCGCCGCGAACTCCGCGATGTCGTAGAACGGCCACCCCTTGGTACCCAGGGCACGCGTCCACAGGGCCGAGCGGCGCAGGTACTCGCGCATCAGCGCGACCCGCGACCGCGTGTGCTCCAGGTCGCTCTCCCAGTCGATCGCGTGGATGCGGACGGCGAGGTCGCTGACCGCGGTGGTGGTGCTCATCGTGATCCCTTCACGTCGGAGGCGTCGGGGCGGCCGTCGGCGGCCACCGGGGGCCGGCGTCAGACGGCCTGGTTGGGACCGTACGGGGGCGGCGGCTCCGGCTCGGGAACCACTCCCGCGTTGCCCTGGGCCTCCTCCGCCATCTCGAGGTTGCCGTTCATGTAGTGGGTGGTGGCCTCGCTGGCCCCGGTGACGGCGGCCATGGTCAGGCCCGCGATACCGCCCATGATCTCGAAGTAGTGCTCGGCGAACTCGCCCAAGGCCATGCCGACGACACCGCTCTTGGCGTACTCGCCGCTGTCCACCAGGTGTTCTTCGACGCTCTCCATGACGCCGACCAGGCCTTCGCCGCTGCCCTCCTCGCCGAGGTGGCCGGCGACGGCCTGGAGGACACCGCCCACGGCCGCGGGCTGGATGTTCCACTGCGACACGGACTGCTCCTTTCACGTGTGCGCCGGTCGGCGTGCGGCCGGCGTGGTCCGGACCCATCGGTCCTGGGGTGCGGGTCGTTTCGGAAGGGCGCGGACGGGGTGGCGGAGCGCGGGTCAGGCATCGCGGGAGGAGAAGGCCCCCGGTCGGAAGTTCCCCGGGGCCACGGCCCAGGTGGCCGGCAGGGCCGACTCCCTGTCCTGCGCGGAGGAGATGACCTGCCACATGCGGCCCAGGACGGCCTGGAGCGCGCCGGCTTCCACGCGGAAGCGGTCGCGGGCGTGCCCGGCCGCCGCGCGGACCGGTCCGGCGGCATGGGGCGGCTCCTGCTCGTCGTGAGCGGCCTGCGGCGGATCCTCCCAGTCGGGGGGTTCGACCAGCTCGAACTTCATGGTGGTTCCTCCGGCGGCGGTTCTGTGCCCTCTCGTCCGTCGTCCGCTCTCGGGGCGCGGACACAGGTATGTGATGTTCCGTCCGCGTTGATGGTTTCACCACCTGTGGACGAAAGAAAACCGCCTGTGTGAAAGGGTTTCAGGGAACACCTGTTGACCTGTGGCGACACGGACCGGAGCGACGTCCGCCCCCTCCGGGGCCGGGTGCCCCGGAGGTCCGTCCGGAGCGGGTTCCGCGACGCCCCCGCCTCCGCGGGCATCGCCGCGGCCGCTCCGGGAACACATGAACGTGAACCTTCCGGAAGCTCCGCGTATCCCACCCGGTGCCACGTCCCCGCCCGCCCCCCTGTGTTGAGGAGACCCCTTGAGCCACGACGCGGTCGCCCTGCTGGCCGACGCCCCCGACCGCCGCGCCCTCATCGACGCGCTCGCCGCGGCCGGGCGCGACCTGCGGGTGTCCCTGGCCGCCGACGGCGCCCTGGTGGAGTTGGTCGACGGGGACGGCCGGGTGGTCGCCGCCATGCAGGCCGCCCAGAAGCTGGCCCTGTCCGCCGAGGCCGAGCGCCTGCTCGCCGACGGCATCGCCGACGACCTGCCCGCCCAGCCGTACTGGGTGGAGGCCCGCGGCGCGGACCTCCCCGACGCCGACACCGCCGGGGTGGTCGGACGCTTCACCCGCCGCCTCGCTGAGCGCCTGGGCGGCTCGGTGTGGGAGCCCGCCCCCGGACTGGACCGCCGCGATCCGTTCCTGGAGGGCGCCACCGACCACCCCGCGGTCACCGCTCTCACCGAGCAGGCCGCCGTCGTGGTGCAGGACCGCCCCCTGGTCCCGCTGTCCCCCTGGATCGTGGACGCCCTGGCCCGCCACGGCCGCCGGGGCCTGCGCCTCCAAGTCGTCACCCCCTCGACCTCGCGCATCACCCACGCCCTGCGCTCCTTCCTGATGTCCCCCGCCGCCCGCTGGGTGGTCCAGACCCCCGAGGGCTCCTACTACGACGGCTTCTCCGGCGTTCCGCTGCGCTGGGACGAGCGCGAGGCCTTCACCGCGGACGGGGACGCCCAGGCCGACGGCCCGCCGGAGGCGTTCCGCGCTGACGACGCCGACCGCGGCCGCCAACTGCACGTGGACCTCAACGTGGAGCACCCCGCCGACAACGGCCTGGTCCTGGGCCACTCCGTGGAACTGCTCGCCGAGCGCCTGGGCGGCGGCCCGCCCGCAGTGTGGGGCACCGCGGAACCCCTCCCCCAGGAGTGGAGGCGGGCCGTGTTCACCCGGACCGTGCGCAACCGCGCCCCCGGACAGACCTGGGTGGCGTTCTCCGGTCCGCCCGAGGGCGCGCGCGAGGACGGCGTGCGCCCGTTCGCGGGCACGGTGCGGGTGAGCCGCACCTCGTTCGGGGTACGTGAGGCGATCACGTTCTCCGTCGGGTACCCCGAGGGCACCGAACCCGACCTGTCGGTACTGCCCTCGCTGGTCAGGGAGCTGACCGAGCGGGACGTGCTGCGGACCATGACGGTGCGGCGGGTGGGCGGCCGCGCCGACCTCACCTACGCGCCCCACTGGGCGGGCCTGCCACTGCCGGTGGGCATGGCCCTGGGCCAGGAGGCGGTGGCCGTCATCGGCACCGATCGCGCGCTGGGCGCCCCCGTGCGCCCGCTGCCGTTCGGGCCGCCGCTGACACCCGCGTTCTGGTACCAGGTGGGCACCGGGGTGGAGCACGACTCCTGGGTGCGGTTCCGGGGGCTGATGGCCCACCTGCACCCCGACGGCCATCCCGACGCCCCCGCCTGGGAGCCCGGCGGCGGCCCCGCCGACAGCACCCCCTCCCCGGGCGGCACACCCGCGACGGCACCGTGAGCGACCGCGTCATCACGCACCGGAAAGCCCGTCGCGTCTGTGTTCGATGGGGTTCTGGCGAGCCCTGGGCACCCCGGTCCCACCCCTGCACGCCCGCACCGCCGCCTTGATGAGCCGGAGTCCGAGCTGTTGGAGGACCTCACCACCACCCCGGAGGCGAACGGTCCGGTCCTGAGCTCGACCACGGTGTCGATCCTGCGATGGTCACACCCTGCTGAACAGGAACGATGGTCCAGAGCAGGCCGGTCTTCACGCACTGATCGGCCGGTAGGCCCAGATCCGTGGCGTTCATCGGGCGGATACGAACGGCCTCCGGGGCCACCGCCGTGCAGGTCGCCGAGTACGTCGGTGGCCGCGGACAGCGCATCATCGCGCACCTGGGACCGGCCCGCACCGGGACCGGACCCGGGATCCTCCTGCAGCAGGCGCGCGAGGTACTCGAAGACGGGCCGGTGAGGCGTCCTCGACCTCGGCCTGGAACCCGCACCGCCCAAGACGGCCCTGCTGTCCCAACGCCCCGGCCCGGCCCCGTTCGAGGCTGCTCCCCCTCCGGCGGTACCGGTGACCACCGGCCCCGCGGGCCCGGGCGGGGCCGTGGGCACCAACTCGCGCCTGCTGTTCGACGCCCTGGCAGGTGCCCACGACTCGCTCGGATTCCACGCCCCGGGCCAGGAAGGCGCCTCCTTGCGACGCGCCCGTGTCCGTCACACGCCTCCGGTGACCAGGGCGCGGAAGGTGATCAGCCCGACGACGCCGTCGACGACGAGTCCGTTGGTCTTCCGCTGGAAGGCGACCACGGCGCCCTCGGTCCTTTCGCCGAACAGGCCGTCCACCTCGACCTGGTGGCCGTTGTGGCTCAGGAGCACCTGGACCGCGCCGACCTTGTCGGCGTCGCGCTCGCCCCGGCCGACCGTGCCGAAGTCGTCGCGCACCTGGTTCCAGGTCTCGGCGTCGAGCGTGGAGTTGACCGGCAGGTCATGGGCTTTCTGGTAGGCGGCGACGGTCTCCGCCATGGCCTCGTCGAAGAAGACGTTGCCGAGTCCCTGCTCGGGCAGGTAGCCGTAGGACTGCAGCAGTTCGGACGCCGCCTTCACGAGCTGCCCCTGGTCGCCCCGGGACAGGACCGGCCAGGGCCGGGCCAGGGCCCCGGGCGAGGTCCCCGCGCGGTCGGCGGAGGTGGTCGTCGTCTCGGACGCGGGGACGCCGGTCCCGTGCCGTGTCGTGTTCATCGGATCTCCCTTGTCTGCGGTGGCGGTCCGCCCGGTGCGGCCGTTCGGCCGGGGCGGGCTGGTCGGGGGGTGGGACCGCGGCCACCAGGGAAAGCGTTCGCCAAGGGGAGTTACGCATCCGGTCTGTTCCGGGCCGGGGAACCGGGCGAGTGTCGTCCGACACAGTGTGGTGCGTGTGCTGCCTGGGAGGGGATTCCTGTGATAAGTTCAATCGAGTTGCAGTTGTGGTTCCCGCTTGACTTTTGTGTCGGTCGACTTCGTGGTCAGACCTTCTCCATCGTTATCACCACTCGGGAAATCATCGCAGTGGCGTTGGAAAACCCGCACGGTGCGGGATTTTCCATACAGATGTGAGGAAAGTCATTATGACTACTGGTACCGTCAAGTGGTTCAACAGCGAAAAGGGCTTCGGCTTCATCGAGCAGGACGGCGGCGGCGCCGACGTCTTCGCCCACTACTCCAACATCGAGTCCTCCGGCTACCGTGAGCTCTCCGAGGGTCAGGCCGTGCAGTTCCAGGCCACGCAGGGGCCGAAGGGCCTCCAGGCCGAGAACATCTCGGTGATCTAGAGAGTTCCGTTCCGTCGGACGGGGACCGCTCTTCGCGAGCAGGACCCCGTCCGGTTCTTTTGCTTTTGCTTTGGCTTGGTCTCTGGCCGTCGTTCGTTTCGACTGGCACCAGCCTTCCGCGACCCGCCGCGTCTTCTGCATGCGGGCCGTGGACCACCGTCTTCTTGGTGCGTCACACGCGTCCTCAGGGCCCGAACAGGGCTCACCACGCGTCGGGCGCTGCCCGCGAAAGGTTTTACATGCGTGCACCCAGCGGTTCCCGAAAAGGGCATAACCGTGAAACGCACACCGGCCGCCCCGGCGCCGGTCGCCCCGGTAACCGCCGTGGCTCCTCCCCCCGGCCCTCCCGGCCGTCCTCCTTCAACCAGGAGTTCGCTCCCCCGGTGTCCACGACCCCGGGTCTGCCCCCGGTCAGCAGCTTCTCCGAGCTGGACCTGCCCGCGCGGCTGCTCGAGGTACTGCAGCGCCAGGGACTGAGCTCCCCCTCGGCCATCCAGGCCGAGACCCTTCCGAACTCGCTCGCGGGACGTGACGTCCTGGGACGCAGCCAGACCGGTTCGGGAAAGACACTGGCCTTCGGCCTGCCCCTGCTCGCACGCCTGGAGGGGCGGACCGCACAGGCGGGGCACCCGCTCGCGCTGGTGCTCGCACCGACACGTGAGCTCGCCCAGCAGGTCACCGAAGCCCTCACCCCCTACGCGCGTTCGGTCCGGATCCGTGTGACGACCGTGGTCGGGGGCATGTCCCTGTCCCGTCAGGCCCAGTCCCTGCGACGGGGCACGGAGCTGGTCGTGGCCACCCCGGGGCGCCTGCGCGACCTGGTGGAGCGGGGCGACTGCCGTCTGGACCAGGTGGGCACCACCGTGCTGGACGAGGCCGACCAGATGACCGACATGGGGTTCATGCCCCAGGTCACCGCGATTCTCCAGCAGATCCCCGCGGACGGGCAGCGCATGCTCTTCTCCGCGACGCTGGACCGCAACGTCGACACCCTGGTCCGGCGCTTCCTCCACGACCCGGTCGTCCACTCCGTGGACCCCTCGGAGGGCGCGGTCTCCACCATGGAGCACCACATCCTCCATGTGACGCCCGCCGAGAAGCGGGACACCGTGACGCACATCGCGGCCCGGGACGGCCAGGTGCTCATGTTCCTGGACACCAAGCGCGCCGTGGACTCCATGGCCAAGCACCTGCTCGCCAACGGTGTGAGGGCCGCCATCCTGCACGGCGGACGGTCGCAGCCGCAGCGCACGCGCACCCTCCAGCAGTTCAAGGACGGGACGGTCACCGCGCTGATCGCGACCAACGTGGCCGCCCGCGGCATCCACGTGGACGGTCTCGACCTGGTGGTCAACATCGATCCCCCCGCCGACCACAAGGACTACCTGCACCGGGGCGGGCGTACGGCCCGTGCCGGCGCCTCGGGCAACGTGGTCACGCTCGTCCTGCCCCACGAGCGGCGTGGGATGGTGCGGATGATGGATCACGCCCGCATCGACGCCCACACCCTGCGCGTCAGCGCCGAGGACCCCGAGCTGGCACGGGTGACCGGCGCGCGTACGCCCTCCGGCGTTCCGGCCGTTCTCCCCTCCGAGCCCAAGGAGCGCTCCCGCTCCTTCGGCTCCGCCCCGCGGGGCAGGCGCCGCCCGCGCCGCTAGACGTACCCGGTCACGGGGGCGCGCGAGAGGCGCGTCCCCGTGGCACCAGGGGGCCAGGACACGATCGTGTCCTGGCCCCCTTCGTCGTTTCCAGGCGAAACCGACTCGTCGGCATGTCGACTCGTCTACGTGCGGACATGTGGTCCGCTCCGGTGCCGGCCACGGCTGGTCAGGGACCGCGGAACACCGACAGTACCCAGAACCCAACCGACCGTTCGGTCAGGACAGGGTCGCCGAGCTGCAAAAAACGGAACCCGGTGTAGAAAGTGGACTGAGTCACATGGCATGGTGTCCTGAGGCTCGGAACGATGTGCCGCATTCCCCTCCTGTCATGCGCAAGGGGACGAGAGTGCCCACACCGTCGTGGCCACCACGGCCAGGAGCCTGCGAGCGGACCCCCGACCCCCGGTCGGCAGAGAACATACGGAGCACCAATGGCAACTTCCGACCCAACGGCCGCAGAGCCGGTCGGCGCTATCGAAACCCGGGAGCGTCGCCGCGTCCTCGCGGGCACCATGGTCGGCACCACCATCGAGTGGTACGACTTCTTCATCTACGCCCAGGCCGCTGGCCTGGTGCTCGCCCCCCTGTTCCTGGCACCACTGTCCGACGCCAGTCCGGCGATGGCCCAGGTCCTGTCCTTCGCGACCATCGGCATCTCCTTCCTCTTCCGGCCCCTCGGAGCGATCGTCGCCGGTGCCCTCGGTGACAGGTTCGGCCGCAAGCGGGTGCTCGTCGCGACCCTCGTCATGATGGGCCTCGCCACCTGCCTGATCGGTGTGCTGCCCACCTACGCCCAGATCGGCGTGGCGGCACCCGTCCTCCTGATCGTCCTGCGCATCCTCCAGGGCTTCTCCGCGGGCGGCGAGTGGGGCGGCGCCGCACTGATGTCGGTGGAGCACGCGCCGGTCGGCAAGCGCGGCTTCTTCGGCGCCTACCCGCAGATCGGCGTCCCCTGCGGCATGATCATCGCGACCTTCGTCGTCTGGGTGATCAACGCCGCCATCGGTCCGGAGGCGTTCATGGAGTGGGGCTGGCGCATCCCCTTCCTCCTGTCCTTCCTGCTGATCATCATCGGCCACCTCATCCGCAAGTCCGTGGAGGAGTCCCCGGTCTTCAAGCAGATGCAGAAGCGCAAGGCCCAGTCCTCCGCGCCCCTGGGCCAGCTGTTCAGGAAGAACAGCCGTGAGGTCGTCCTCTCCGCGCTGATCTTCATCGCCAACAACGCGGCCGGGTACCTCGTCATCGCCTACCTGGCGACCTACGCCTCCCGGCCGGTCGAGGAGTTCGGCCTCGGCATGGAGCGCGGTCCCGTGCTCCTGGCGACCACCCTCGCCTCGTTCGGCTGGCTCATCTCCACGCTGTACGGCGGCATCCTGAGCGACAAGCTCGGCCGGGTGAAGACGTTCCAGCTCGGCTACTTGCTGCTGGCCGCCTGGTCCGTGCCGATGTGGTTCATGGTCGACACCGGCAACATCTACATGTACTTCACGGGCCTCTTCGTCTTCACGCTGACCCTCGGCCTGAGCTACGGCCCCCAGTCGGCCCTGTACGCGGAGATGTTCCCGGCCGAGGTCCGCTACTCCGGCGTGTCCATCGGCTACGCCCTCGGCGCGATCCTCGGCGGCGCCTTCGCGCCCATGATCGCCGAGCTCCTGCTCACCGAGACCGGGAACTCGTGGTCGATCGGCGTCTACATCATCGTGGCCGCCGCGATCTCCTTCGTCGGCGTCTCACTGGTCAAGGAGCCCAAGGGCGTCGACCTGCACGCGGAGAGCACCGAGCCGACCCCCTCGAAGTAGGACGGACGGACTCGGGGGCGACAGGTCGGCTTCCCGACCTGTCGCCCCCTCGCCTTGTCGCCCTGTCGACTTGTCGGCCGGTGGCGGCCCCGGTCACCCGCTCCCGGACCTCGCCCGCTGCTGCGCCGGGCCGCTGCGGTCCCGGTCAAGCTCGTAGGCGGTGTTGACCAGGGCGATGTGGGACAGCGCCTGGGGGAAGTTGCCGATCAGCCTCCGGGTGTTGGTGTCGTACTCCTCCGACAGCAGCCCCACGTCGTTGCGCAGGGACAGGAGGTGCTCGAAGATCTCCCTGGCCTCGTCGGTGCGGCCCTGCAGGACGAGGTTGTCCGCGAGCCAGAACGTGCAGGGCAGGAACACGCCCTCGCCGGGGGGAAGGGCGTCCACCTTCTCGCTCTTCCCGTCCATGGAGTAGCGCTGGACCAGTCCGTCGCGGCACAGCTGCCGCTGGACGGCGTCCACGGTCCCCCGCATGCGCTCGTCGTCGGCGGGGAGGAACCCCACGGTGCCGGCCATCAGGAGCGACGCGTCCAGGGTCGAGGAGCCGTAGTACTGGGTGAAGGTCCGGCGCTCGGGGTCGTACCCGTTCTCGCACACGTCCTCGAAGATCTCGTGGCGCAGGCGCTTCCAGTCGTCCAGAGGTCCCTCCAGGCCGAACCTCTCGACCCCGCTGATGGCGCGGTCCACGGCGGTCCACGCCATGATCTTGGAGTGGGTGAAGTGCCGCCGGGGCCCGCGCATCTCCCAGATCCCGTTGTCGGGCTCACACCAGTTCGACTCCAGGAAGTCCATCAGGGAGCGTTGGAGCCGCCAGGCCGACTCCCGCGGCGGGATCCCGTGGGACCTGGCCTGGTGGAAGACGTCCATCACCTCGCCGTAGACGTCGAGCTGCCACTGCTGAGCGGCCTCGTTGCCGATCCGGACGGGGCGGGAGCCCTCGTAGCCGGACAGCCAGTCCAACTCCAGCTCGGGCAGCCTGCGCTCCCCCTCGAGCCCGTACATGATCCGCATCTGCGAGGGTTCCCCGGCGACCGCGCGCAGCAGCCACTCGCGCCAGTCGGCCGCCTCCCTCTTGTACCCCGACTCCAGGAGCGTGAGCAGTGTCAGCGTCGCGTCGCGGATCCAGCAGTAGCGGTAGTCCCAGTTGCGCACGCCGCCGAGGTGCTCCGGCAGCGAGGTGGTGGCGGCGGCGACCATGCCGCCGCCGGGCGAGTGCGTCAGGGCCTTGAGGGTGATCAGCGACCGGACGACCGCGTCGCGGTACTCGCCCTCGTAGTTGCACCTGGACGCCCACTCCCGCCAGACCCCGTCCGTGTGCTCGATGAGCGTGCCGACGTTGACGGGGTCGGGCTCCGGCGCACGCGGCGGGGTCCAGGTGAGACTGAAGTCCACGCTGTCCCCCGCCGCGACCGTGAACTCCGTGACCGGTCTCGACGGGGCCACGACCTCGAACTCCACGTCGGAGTCCAGGTAGCAGCTGTCCGGACCGGCGGCGAGGTACAGCCGCCGTCCGTACTTGCGCACCCACGGGATGATCGATCCGTAGTCGAAGCGGAGCACGGCCTCGGACCGCATGCGCACACGGCCCTCCACACCCTCGACCCGGCGTACCAGGCTGACGTGGCCCGCGTTGACGGGCATGCAGTCGACGACCCGCACCACCCCGTCCGCGCACCGGAACTCGGTCTCCAGCACCAGGCTGTCGGGGCGGTACCGACGCGCCGACAGCCGGTGCTCCCCCGCCGGTGCCATGGTCCAGCGGCCGTTGTCGGAGTCCCCCAGCAGGGCTGAGAAACAGGCGCCGGAGTCGAACCGGGGCAGGCACAGCCAGTCGACGCTTCCGTCGGAACCGACCAGGGCGCTCGTCCCCACGTTCCCCAGGAAGGCGTATTCCTCGATGGGCAGAGACAAACCTTCACCTTCCGTCCGGGAGGAAGTCCTGCGCCTTGGACTTGACCCCCTGCTTGACCACCTCCCACGCCTCCGGATCGCCCTTGGCCAGGGCCTTGGCCACGCTCTCCATCTGCTCCAGCGTCGCGTGCGGCGGAATCGGCGGGATGGTCGGGTCCGTGACGAACTCGACCACGCAGGGCCGGTCCGCGGCCAGCGCCCGCTCCCACGCCCCCTTGATGTCCTTGGGGTCGTCGACCTTGATCCCCAGCATCCCGATGCTCTCGGCGAACCCGGCGTAGGGGAAGTCGGGGATCCGCTGCGAGGGGATGAACTGGGGCGCGTCGCCCATGGCGCGCAGTTCCCAGGTCACCTGGTTGAGGTCGCCGTTGTTGAGCACGGCGATGATGACCTGCGGGTTGTCCCACTCCTTCGCGTAGTGGCCGATGGTGATCAGCTCGTTGATGCCGCTCATCTGCATGGCGCCGTCGCCGACGAACGCGATCACGGGCCTGTCCGGGTGGGCGAACTTCGCTCCCGTGGCGTAGGGGGCGCCGGGGCACATCGTGGCCAGCGTGCCCGACAGCGACCCGCGCATGCCCTTGCGGAACTTCAGGTGCCGCGCGTACCAGTTGGCCACCGAGCCGGAGTCCGCCGTCACGATCACGTCGTCGGGCAGCATCGGCGACAGCTCGTGGAAGACGCGCTCGGGGTTGATCGGGTCGGCGTCCACGTGCGCGCGCCGCTCCATGACCTCGTCCCAGCGCTCGATGTTGTCCTCGACCTTCTCCCGCCACGAGCGGTCGGTCTTGCGCTCGACGAGCGGCAGCAGCAGCCGCAGCGTCTCCGCGGAGTCGCCGACCAGGTTGCACTCGAACGGGTACCGCATGCCGATCATGGTCGGGTCGATGTCGATCTGGACGGCGCGTGCCTGGTCGAACTCGGGCATGAACTGGGTGTAGGGAAAGCTGGAACCGACGACGAGCAGGGTGTCGCAGTCCCGCATCAGCTCGTAGGAGGGCCGGGTGCCCAGCAGACCGATCGAACCGGTTCCGAAGGGCAGGTCGTCGGGAAGCGCGTCCTTGCCCAACAGGGCCTTGGCCACCCCGGCGCCGACTTTCTCGGCCATCTCGACGACCTCGTCCGCCGCTCCCCTGGCGCCCTGGCCGACCAGCATCGCGACGCGCTCGCCCGAGTTGAGGATCTCGGCGGCCTTGGCCAGGCCCTCGGCGGACGGGGTCGACTGCGGGGCGGGCATGCCGAGGCTGGAGGGCACCATCTTGAACTCGTGCTCGGGCGGCGAGTACTCCAGCTCCTGGACGTCGGCCGGGACGATGATCGCCGTGACCGTGCGCCTGCTCGCGGCGGTCCGCATCGCCCGGTCCAGCACGTTGGGAAGCTGCTCGGGGACGGTGACCATCTGGAGGTAGTCGCTGGCCACGTCCTTGTAGAGGGACATCAGGTCGACTTCCTGCTGGTAGGAGCCGCCCATGGCGCTGCGCGCGGTCTGCCCGATGATCGCCACCATCGGCACGTGGTCGAGCTTGGCGTCGTAGAGGCCGTTCAGCAGGTGGATGGCGCCCGGACCCGAGGTGGCCGCGCACACACCCACACGTCCGGAGAACTTCGCGTACCCCGTCGCCTCGAAGGCCGCCAGCTCCTCGTGCCGGGACTGGATGAAGCGCGGATTGTTGTCGGCCCTGTCCCACGCCGCGAGCAGACCGTTGATGCCGTCGCCCGCGTAGGAGAAGACGTGTTCGACCCCCCATTCCCTCAGACGCTTCAGCATGTAGTCGGCTACCAGTTCCGCCATGACCGCTTCCCTCCTGGGATCGACACCGTGATCGACACCGCGTCCGCGGTGTCCCTCCCGCTTCGTGCGGAGCACCCCCACCGCGTGTTCCGGCCGCAGGGGCGCTTCGTTGGCGCGACTACCCCGCCCACCGCTCCCGCATTCACCTCGCGGGGGCATCAGCTGGCCAACTCGCCACCATGTGCGGGACGGCGGCGTTTGCCCGGGTGCGCGGCTGGTTAGTGGCGGATGTGCGGTCCCCGGCCTCCGTGGTCGCGGGACCGCGCCTCTCGCGCTCCCATGTGCGACGGACCCGCACCACGTCGACGGAACGGACGACTGACATGGCCGTGGACCTGCCCGCACCCTCCCCCCGGCGGGGCATCACACCGACGGATGTCGACACCGACGCGCTGTCGCGGGACCTCACCGCGCGGGTGGACGGGGAGGTCCGCTTCGACAGGGGCTCGCTCGCCACCTACTCGACCGCCGCCTCCAACTACCGGCAGATCCCCATCGGGGTCGTCGTGCCGCGGACGGTCGAGGCCGGAGCCGAGGCGGTGGCGGTGTGCCGCGAGCACGGTGCGCCCGTGCTGTCCCGGGGCGGCGGTACGAGCCTGGCCGGGCAGTGCAGCAACGTCGCGGTCGTGATCGACTGGTCCAAGTACTGCACGCGCGTCCTCAGCGTCGACCCCGAGGCGGGTACCGCCGTCGTGGAGCCGGGCATCGTGCTGGACGCCCTGAACGAGCGGACGCGCGAGGTACGGGAGAGGTTGATCTTCGGTCCGGAGCCCTCCACCCACAGCCACTGCACGATCGGCGGGATGATCGGCAACAACTCCTGCGGATCCAGCGCGCAGGCCTACGGCAAGACCGTGGACAACGTGGTCCGGCTGGAGGTGCTGACCTACGACGGATGCCGGATGTGGGTGGGTCCCACGTCGGACGGGGAGTACGAGCGCGTCGTCGCCGAGGGCGGGCGCCGCGCCGAGATCTACCGGGAACTGCGGGAGGTGCGGGACCGCTACGCCACGGCCGTCCGGCGCAGGTTCCCCGACATCCCCCGCCGCGTCTCGGGCTACAACCTCGACTCCCTCCTGCCCGAGAACGGGTTCGACCTGGCCGCTGCGCTCGTCGGTTCCGAGAGCACCCTGGTGACGGTCCTGCGCGCCGAGGTGCTCCTGGTCACCGAGCCCGCGGCCATGGCGATGGCGGTGTGCGGCTACTCCGACGTCTTCGCCGCCGCCGACGCCGTACCCCAGATCCTGGAGCACGAGCCCTACGCCCTGGAGGGGCTGGACGACAAGCTGATCGGCTACGAGAGGCGCAAGCACCTGAATCCCTCGGCGGTGGCACGGATGCCCGAGGGCTCGGGATGGCTGATGGTGCAGTTCGGCGGCGCCGACCAGGAGGAGGCGGGCCGCCGGGCCCGGGACTTCGTCGACGCCGTGCGGGCCTCCGGCGACGTGCTGGACACCAGTGTCTTCGACGATCCCGACCGCCTCGCGGAGATGTGGAAGGTACGCGAGGCCGGCCTGGGCGCCACGGCCCGGGTCCCGGCCGAGCCCGACACCTGGGAGGGCTGGGAGGACTCCGCCGTGCCGCCGGACCGCTTCGGCGACTACCTGCGCGACCTGCACGAGCTGATGGATGAGTTCGGATACGCGGACCGCTCCTCGATGTACGGGCACTTCGGGCACGGCTGCCTGCACACGCGCATCCCCTTCGAACTGAGTTCACAAGCGGGTATCGCCGACTTCCGCCGGTTCGTCGAACGCGCCGCCGACCTGGTGGTCTCCTACGGCGGCTCGCTCTCGGGCGAGCACGGCGACGGCCAGTCGCGCGCCGAACTGTGGCCGAAGATGTTCGGCCCGGAGCTGATGCCCGCCTTCGCCGAGGTCAAGAGGATCTTCGACCCGGACGACCGGATGAACCCGGGCAAGCTCATCGCCCCGGACGGCGGCGGTCCGTACCGGCTCGACGAGAACCTGCGGCTCGGCACCGACTACCAGCCCGCGCGAACCGACACCTACTTCGGCTACCCGCACGACGACGGCGGCTTCGACAGGGCCGTGCTGCGCTGCGTGGGGGTGGGCGAGTGCCGCAAGGACAGCGGCGGTGTCATGTGTCCCAGCTACCGCGTGACACGGGAGGAGGAGCACTCCACCCGCGGGCGGTCCCGGCTCCTCTTCGAGATGCTCGAAGGGGAGGTGATCCAGGAGGGCTGGCGCTCGGAGGAGGTCAACGGGGCCCTGGACCTGTGCCTGTCCTGCAAGGGGTGCAAGACCGACTGCCCCGTCAACGTCGACATGGCCACCTACAAGGCCGAGTTCCTCGCCCACCACCACGCCGGGAGGCTGCGACCCGCCGCGCACTACAGCCTGGGATGGCTGCCCGTGTGGGCCCGGGCCGCCTCGTTCGCGCCCGAGCTGGTGAACGCGCTGAGCGCCGTCCCGTTCCTCGCCGGCCCGGGCAAGCGGCTCGGCGGGGTGGCCCGGGAGCGCCCGGTGCCCGCGTTCGCCCCGGTCCGCTTCAGCGACTCCCTGCGCAGGCGGGGCTCGAAGGACGGCGAGCGCGGCGAGGTGATCCTGTGGCCGGACACCTTCACCGACAACTTCCACCCGGCGATCGGCGCGGCGGCGGTCCGTGTCCTGGAGGCGGCGGGATTCCGTGTCAGGGTGCCTCCGCGAACCCTGTGCTGCGGGCTGACCTGGATCTCCACCGGTCAGCTGGGCGTGGCACGCCGGGTACTGGAGCGCACCGTCGCGACGCTGCGCGACGACATCCGGGCGGGCACCCCCGTCGTCGGCCTGGAGCCCTCGTGCGCCGCCGTCTTCCGCGCGGACGCGCCCGAGATGTTCCCGCACGACCAGGACGTCCAGAGGCTGCGCTCCCAGTTCTTCACCCTCTCGGAGTTCCTCAACCGGTACGCGCCCGACTGGGAGCCTCCCCGGCTGGGCCGTACCGCCGTCACCCAGCGGCACTGCCACCAGCACGCGGTCCTGGGCTTCGACGAGGACAGGAAGCTGCTGGGACGCACGGACGCCGAGGTGGACGTCCTCGACGTCGGATGCTGCGGCCTGGCGGGCGACTTCGGCTTCGAGGAGGGGCACTACGAGGTGTCCATGGCCATTGCCGAGTCGGGGCTGCTGCCCGCGGTGCGCGGCGCCGACCCCGGCGCCCTCCTGCTGGCCGACGGGTTCAGCTGCCGCGTCCAGATCGAACAGGCCGACACCGGGCGCGGGGCCGTCCACCTCGCCGAGGCCCTGGACCTCGCCATGCGGGACGCCCTGCCGTCCCACCACCCGGAACGGGCCGCGACCCGCTTCGCCGCTCCGCGCAAGGTACCCCCCTATGACGTGCAAGAGATCCAGGAGGAGGCGGAGCGCGCGGGACGGCGCTCCAGCGGCGGGTCCTCCGGGCAGCGGGGACGCTCATGAACGGGATGTCCGACCCGGTCGTCACGAGCGTGGACGCGGCCGTCTACACCGTTCCCACCGACCGGCCCGCGGCGGACGGCACGCTCGCCTGGGACTCCACCACGATGGTGCTCGTCCGGGTGGGCGGGGGCGGTCACGAGGGGCTGGGGTGGACCTACGGCCCCGCCGCCTGCGCCGCCGTCGTCCGCGACCTGCTCGCCGAACACGTCAGGGACCGTCCCGTGCTGGACGTGCCCGCCGCCCTGGACGCCATGGTCCGCGCCGTGCGCAACGCGGGCAGGCCGGGCGCGGTGGGCTACGCCGTCTCGGCGGTCGAGACCGCGCTGTGGGACCTCAAGGCACGCCTGCTCGGCCTGCCCCTGTACCGGTTGCTCGGCGCCGTGCACCAGAGCGCGCCGCTGTACGGCAGCGGCGGCCTGACCAGCTACCCCGACGACGTGCTGCGCGAGCAGTTGGCGACCTGGGTGCACGAGCAGGGCTTCGGACGGGTCAAGATCAAGATCGGGGAGTCGTGGGGCACCCGCGAGGGGCGCGACCTGGAGCGGCTCCGCCTGGCCCGCGAGGCGATCGGGCCCGGGGCCGAGCTCTTCGCCGACGCCAACGGCGGCTACACGGCCAAGCAGGCGATCCGGATGGCCGGGCCGATGGGTGAGCTGGACGTGCGCTGGCTGGAGGAGCCGGTCTCCTCCGACGACCTCGACGGTCTCCGGCGGATCCGGGACGCGGTCCCGGCCGACGTGGCCGCCGGGGAGTACGGATTCGACCTGGCCTACTTCCAGCGGATGTGCGCGGCCGGGGCGGTGGACTGCCTCCAGGTCGACGTCACCCGGTGCGGCGGCGTCCTGGAGCTGCGGCGCGCGGCGACCGTGGCGGCCGCGCACGGCCTGGAGGTGTCGATGCACTGCGCGCCCTACCTGCACCGCCACGCGGCACTGGCCCTGCCGAACCTGCGCCACCTGGAGTGGTTCCACGACCACGTACGTGTCGAGACCCTCTTCTTCGACGGCGCAGATCCGCCCCGGGAGGGCGCCCTGCGGCCGGATCCCGACCGTCCGGGCCACGGACTCACCCTCCGGGGGTCCGACGCCGAGCGCTACCGCGTCGGCTGATCCCGTTCTCCGGACAGCGAGAGGGCGTGCCGCACATCACGCCGGGTAGGGGCGTGACACGTCCCTGTTGTCACGGGGGCGGAAGAGCAGGATGTGAACACAGTGGAGGTGGAGGTAACCATGGCCGAGAGAATGCCGACCCAGGGCGAGACCAGCCTGTCCAGGCAGCCGATCCGACTCGCAGCACTCATCGTCGGTATCGTCTTCCTGTTGGTGGGCCTGATGGGATTCATCCCCGGCGTGACCACGAACTACGACCAGATGCAGTTCGCCGGGCACCAGTCCGAGGCCCAGCTGCTCGGGATCTTCCAGGTGTCGATCCTGCACAACCTGGTCCACCTGCTCTTCGGCGTGGCCGGAGTGGCGATGTCGCGCACCGCGTCGATGGCGAAGATCTTCTTCATCGGGGGCGGTGCCATCTACCTGGTGCTGTGGCTGTACGGCCTGGTGATCGACCTCGACAGCGCGGCGAACTTCGTGCCGCTCGACACCGCCGACAACTGGCTGCACCTGGGCCTGGGCCTGGGCATGATCGCGCTCGGGTTCATCCTGGCCCCCACGGGCAGGGCGAGGCGCTAGGGAGTGTCCGCCGGACACACCCCAGGGAACAGGAAGACGCGAAACGGGCCCCGGTCTCCCGGGGCCCGTCCGTGTTCCCGCTCAGGGGGCTAGGTCGTGTTTTTTGCACCGTTCCGGGCTCGCGTCCACCAGGCTGCCTCTCGCCACGCCTCCGCGCTCGTGAAGCACGACCAGGCTGAACTTCGCACATCGTCCTGCGAGAGATCGCCTGGGACGGCCGCTCGCCGACCCGAAAGCCTTCTAAAAAACACTCCCTAGCGCTCGACCATGTGGCGATGGTCGGGCACGCAGTGGGTCATCGTCAGCCCCGACACGTCGCGGGAGCCGTTCCTGCCCAGGTTGGCCAGGCGCTGGCGGTCCTCGTCGGTCAGGGTCTGGCTCTGGAGCGGGTCCAGGTGCGCCACGTCCTCCGGCCCGATGCCGAGCCTCTTGCCGACGCGCAGTCCCAGGTCGTCCTCGACCAGGAGGAGGTGCCAGACCATCCGCTCCTGGATCGGCCGGTCGCACTGGGAGAACAGCGTCGCGAAGTTGTGCACGAGGTCGTCGCGCTCCCACTGCTCCATCAACAGGTAGCGCTGTCCCGCCTGCTTGTAGTCGTTGGTGCGCACGATGCGCTTGCGGGTGAGCCTCCCCCGGATCTCCGGACCCTGCTCGTCGTGCGTGGGGTACTGCCCCTCGCGCAGGCCGCCGTTGATGGACGGCTCGTAGTTGACGTGCGGGTTCTCCCCGCCGGTGTCCTGGTGGTAGGCCATCAGGCCGTCGCGCTGGTTGGTGCGCACGTTCGTGTTCTTGGCCTGGTTCACCGGCAGCTGCAGGTAGTTGGGCCCCACCCGGTAGCGCTGGGTGTCGCTGTAGGAGAAGGTGCGCCCGACCAGCATCTTGTCGTCGGAGAAGTCCAGCCCGTCCACGAGCACGCCGGTGCCGAAGGAGATCTGCTCGTTCTCGGCGAAGTTGTCCGACACGTTGCGGTCGAGCACGATCCGCCCCACGGGCTTGGGCGGGAAGTCCTGCTCCGGCCAGGTCTTGGTGTCGTCCAGCGGGTCGAAGTCGAGTTCGAGGTGCTCCTCGTCGCTCATCATCTGCACGAGCAGCTCCCACTCGGGGTGGTCGCCCCGGTCGATGGCCTCGTGCAGGTCCTTGGTCGCGTGCCCGGTCTCGTTCGCCTGGACGTTGGCGGCGTCGGCCTCGGTCATGCTCCGCACGCCCTGCTTGGGCATCCACGTGTACTTGACCAGGACCGTCTCGCCCACGTCGTTGACCCACTTGTAGGTGTTGACCCCGAAGCCCTGCTGGTGCCGGTAGTCCGACGGGATGCCGCGCGGGCTGAACAGGTTGACCAGCATGTGCATGCACTCGGGAGTCTGCGACATGAAGTCGAAGATGCGGTTCGGCTCCTGGCGGAAGGTCACCGGGTCCGGCTTGAGCGCGTGGATCACGTCCGGGAACTTGATGGCGTCGCGGATGAAGAACACCGCCAGGTTGTTGCCCACCAGGTCCCAGTTGCCGTCCTCGGTGTAGAACTTGATGGCGAACCCGCGCGGGTCGCGGTTGGCCTCGGAGGAGTCGCGGCCGCCGATGACCGTGGAGAAGCGCAGCGCGATGTCGGTGCGCTTGCCCCGCTCCTGGAAGAGCCTGGCCCGCGTGTAGCGGCTGATCGGCTCGTCGCCCCACTTGCCGTAGGCCTCGAAGTAGCCGAACGCGGTCGCGCCGCGCGCGTGCACCACCCGCTCGGGGATGCGTTCCCGGTCGAAGTGGCTGATCTTCTCCAGGAACTGGTAGTTCTCCAGCGTGGCGGGTCCCCGATCGCCGACCGTGCGCTGGTTCTGGTTGTCGTAGACCTGGTGTCCCTGCCGGTTCGTGAGTACTTCGCGGTCGTCTCCGGACGCGGATCCCTGGCTGGATACGTCGGTCATGTGACTGGTCCCCCACCGAGTCGTCATGTTCTTCCTCGGACTCCCCTGCCCACCACGGTGGCCGGGAACTCGCAGCAGGGGAAGTTCTTACCAAGTGAAGGGAGTACGGGGACCGTTGCCCCGTGCGGGGGAGGTCCGCGGGAGGTGCGTCCGCTTCCGGCGGCCCCTTCGGCCCGAGGTTTCACGTGAAACCTCACCGCCACGGCACGGCGTCACGGGCTGCCCATGGATCCACCACGAGCGGCGTGTCCCCGCGCGCGCGGGCACCTCTCCGGCGGAAGGTGGACACCTGACCGTCCACGGCCTCGCGTGGACGTGGGACGACGTCGACGGTTCCAGGGGCCTGTCCGGGGGGCGAGCATGGGTGTACGCACGTGGATCGAGTCGTGGCCGGTGTACCGGCAGCTCACGGGCGAGGACCGGATGGGCCTCGGAGCCGCCGCGAAGTCCGAGCGGTCGGAGAACCTGCGGGCCCGTACCGAGGAAGCCGACAGGGTCGTGCAGTCGGTCTGCCCCTACTGCGCGGTGGGCTGCTCCCAGAACGTCTACGTCAAGGACGAGAAGGTCGTCCAGATCGAGGGCGACCCGGACTCCCCGATCAGCCGCGGCCGCCTGTGCCCCAAGGGGTCGGCCAGCCTCCAGCTCACCACCGGGTCCGGTCGCGAGGAGAAGGTCCTCTACCGCCGTCCGTACGGCGCCGACTGGGAGGAACTCGACCTCGACACCGCCATGAGGATGGTCGCCGAACGGGTGGTCCGCACCCGCGAAGAGACGTGGGAGCAGGAGCACGAGGGTCGCAGGGTGGCCCGGACGCTGGGGATCGCCAGCCTGGGCGGAGCCACGCTGGACAACGAGGAGAACTACCTCATCAAGAAGCTGCTGACCGCGCTCGGCGTGGTCCAGGTGGAGAACCAGGCCCGGGTGTGCCACAGCTCCACCGTCGCGGGACTGGGGACGAGCTTCGGCCGGGGCGGGGCGACCATGTTCCTCCAGGACCTGCAGAACTCCGACTGCATCGTCATCGAGGGCTCCAACTTCGCCGAGGCCCACCCGGTCGGCTTCCAGTGGGTCATGGAGGCCAAGGCGCGCGGCGCGGTGGTCATCCACGTCGATCCCCGCTTCAGCCGCACCAGCGCCCTCGCCGACCTGCACGTCCCCATCCGCGCGGGTACCGACATCGCCTTCCTCGGCGCGATCATCAACCACGTCCTCACCGAGGAGAAGTACTTCCGCGACTACGTGCTCGCCTTCACCAACGCCGCGACGATCGTCGGTGAGGACTTCCAGGACACCGAGGACCTGGACGGCCTGTTCTCCGGTTTCTCGGCGGAGGACAAGAGCTACGACGCCAGCACCTGGAGCTACGAGGGAGCGGAGGTGGCCGCCGCCTCCGGAAACCGCAACCAGCTGTTCAGGGAGCGGTTGGAGGAGACCCTCGACACCAGCCGCGCCGGGCGTCCCGAACAGCAGGGCTCGGGTGGCGCGGTGATCCGGAGCAAGCCCCGGGAGGACCCGACGCTCACCGACCCGCGCTGCGTGTTCCAGATCCTCAGACGCCACTACTCGCGCTACACGCCGGAGATGGTCGAGGAGGTCTGCGGCATCCCGCGGGAGACCTTCCACAGGGTGTGCGACCACCTCACCGGCAACTCGGGACGGGACCGCACCAGCGCGTTCTGCTACGCCGTGGGCTGGACCCAGCACACCGTCGGCTCCCAGTACATCCGGGCCGCCTCCATCCTCCAGCTGCTGCTGGGCAACATCGGCCGTCCGGGCGGCGGTATCCAGGCGCTGCGCGGACACGCCAGCATCCAGGGCTCCAGCGACGTGCCGACCCTGTTCGACCTGCTGCCGGGCTACCTGCCGATGCCCCACGCCCACGAGGAGCAGTCCCTGGAGGCCTACGTCCTGGCCGCCGGAAACCCCCGCAAGGGGTTCTGGGACGGGATGGAGGCCTACACCGTCAGCCTGCTCAAGGCCTGGTGGGGGGAGAGCGCGACGGCCGAGAACGACTACCGCTTCGACCACGTCCCCCGGCTCACGGGGTCCCACAGCCACTACGACACCGTGATGGCCCAGATCGCCGGGGACTGCAAGGGCTACTTCCTCATGGGGGAGAACCCCGCCGTGGGATCGGCCAACAGCCGGGCCCAGCGCATGGGCATGGCCGAACTGGACTGGCTGGTCGTACGCGACTTCTCGCTGATCGAGAGCGCCACCTGGTGGAAGGACGGGCCGGAGATCGAGTCCGGGGAGAAGCGGACCGAGGACATCGGCACCGAGGTGTTCTTCTTCCCCGCCGCGGCGCACACCGAGAAGTCGGGCACCTTCACCAACACCAACAGGCTGCTCCAGTGGCACGACCGGGCCGTGCTCCCCAGCGGTGACCGCCGCAGCGACCTCTGGTTCATGTACCACCTGGGCCGGACCGTCCGCGAGAAGCTCGCCGGATCCGACGACCCCAAGGACCGCCCGGTCCTGGACCTGACGTGGGACTACCCGCTGGAGGAGGACGGCGAGCCCGACGCGGCGGCGGTCCTGCGGGAGATCAACGGCCACGACGCCGAGGGCCGTCCGCTCACCTCCTACACCGAGCTGCGCGACGACGGGTCCACGTCCTGCGGCTGCTGGATCTACTGCGGCGTCTTCAAGGACGGGGTGAACCAGGCGGCGCGCAAGAAGCCCCACACGGAACAGGACTGGATCGCCTCCGAGTGGGCGTGGGCCTGGCCGGACAACAGGCGCATCCTCTACAACCGCGCGTCCGCGGACGAGAACGGCGAGCCGTGGAGCCCGGGCAAGAGCCTCATCTGGTGGGACGCCGACCAGGGCAGCTGGGTCGGGCACGACACGCCCGACTTCGAGAACGGCAAGGCGCCCGACCACCGCCCGCCGGAGGACGCCGAGGGGGTGGCGGCGCTGAGCGGCAGGGACGCCTTCATCATGCAGGCCGACGGCAGGGGGTGGCTGTACGCGCCCGCGGGGCTGAACGACGGTCCGATGCCCACCCACTACGAGCCGCAGGACACGCCGTTCGAGAATCCGCTGTACGGCCACCAGCGCAACCCGACGCGGCTGACGTATCCGCACGAGTACAACCGGTACCACCCCGCTCCCGGAACCCCGGGCTCGGACGTCTTCCCGTACGTGGTGACCACCTACCGGCTCACCGAGCACTTCACGGCGGGCGGGATGAGCCGGTGGACGCCCTACCTCTCCGAGCTGCAGCCCGAGTTCTTCTGCGAGGTCGGCCCCGAGCTGGCCGAGGAGCGCGGTCTGGAGCACGGCGGCTGGGCCACCATCGTCACCGCTCGCAACGCCATCGAGGCCCGGGTGATGGTCACGGACCGGATGGTCCCGCTGAGGGTGCAGGGGCGGGTGGTCCACCAGATCGGGATGCCCTACCACTGGGGGCCCAACGGGTACTCGACGGGTGACGCGGCCAACGAGCTGATGGCGATGTCCCTGGACCCCAACGTGCACATCCAGGAGGTCAAGGCGCTCACGGCCGACATCCGGCCGGGCCGCCGTCCCCGGGGGCCCGGGCGCCTCGACCTGGTGCGGGAGTACCAGGAGCGGGCCGGGATCACGGAGCGGACGGGACTGGAGGTGTGAGCGTGTCCTCGGAGAGCAACGGGAAACGGGTCGGCTTCTTCACCGACACGAGTGTGTGTATCGGGTGCAAGGCGTGCGAAGTCGCCTGCAAGGAATGGAACATGGTCCCCGAGGACGGCCTGGACTTCACGTCCATGTCCTTCGACAACAGCGGCGGGCTGAGCGCCGACACGTGGCGCCACGTGGCCTTCATCGAGCAGCGCGAGCCCCTCGGCTTCCAGGAACCCGGCGTCGGGCGGCCCGGAGCCGTCGACCTGGGCATGCCGTCCTTCGAGCTGCCCGGCGCCGCCGCCGGCGCCGACGAGCGGGGCGAGTTCCGCTGGCTGATGTCCTCGGACGTGTGCAAGCACTGCACCAGCGCCGCCTGCCTGGACGTGTGCCCGACCGGCGCGCTGTTCCGCACCGAGTTCGACACGGTGGTGGTGCAGGAGGACATCTGCAACGGCTGCGGGTACTGCGTCCCCGCCTGCCCCTACGGGGTCATCGACCGGCGCGAGGACGACGGCCGGGCCTGGAAGTGCACCCTGTGCTACGACCGGCTCGGCGACGGACTGGAACCCGCCTGCGCCAAGGCGTGCCCCACGGACTCGATCCAGTTCGGCGACCTCGACGAGCTTCGCGAACGCGCCGAGAAGCGCGTGGAGGACCTCCACGAGGCCGGGGTGTCCTCCGCCCGCCTCTACGGCGAGGACCCGTCGAACGGGGTGGACGGCGCGGGCGCGTTCTTCCTGCTGCTGGACGAGCCCGAGGTCTACGGGCTGCCGCCGGACCCGGTGGTGACCACCCGGGACCTGCCGTCGATGTGGGGGCACGCCGGTGTCGCGGCCGCCGCGCTGCTGGTCGGAGTGGCCGCGACCTTCGCGGGGAGGCGCTGATGAACACGTCGGACGTGACCAGGGAGGGCCTCCGCGGAGAGCGCCCCGGACGGGAGGCCGTCACGGGGGCCGCCGACGTCGTCGGGGAGGAGCAGCGGCGCCAGCGCGGCGGCGGACGCCGCGGGGGGAGGAGGGGCCGCGGGGAGCCCACACGGGTGCCCGACGCCGAGTTCCGGTCCTACTACGGCAAGCCCGTCCTCAACCAGATCGTGTGGGAGGCCCCCGACATCGGCGGGTACCTGTTCCTGGGCGGTCTGGCCGGTGCCTCGTCGGTGCTCGCCGCCGGTGCCGAGCTGACCGGACGCCCGGACCTGGCCCGGCCGCTGAAGTACACCGCCCTGGGCGCGATCTCCGGTTCCACGGCCGCGCTCATCCACGACCTGGGACGACCCGAGCGCTTCCTCAACATGCTGCGGGTGTTCAAGCCGACCTCGCCGATGAGTGTCGGGTCGTGGATCCTGCTGGCCTACGGTCCCCTCGCCGGGGCCGCCGCGGTGACCTCCGCCACCGGGTGGTTCCCCCGGACCGGCCGCGCGGCCACCCTCGGCGCCGCGGCGGTGGGGCCGCTGGTCGCCACCTACACGGCACCGCTGGTCTGCGACACCGCCGTGCCCTCCTGGCACGACGGCTACCGGTACATGCCGTTCGTGTTCGCCTCCTCCGCCGTCGCCGCGGCGGGCGGGACGGGCCTGATCACCGCTCCCCTGGCGCAGAGCGGTCCCGCGCGCCGCGCGGCCGTGGGCGGCGCCCTGGTGGAGACGGCGGTCTCCAGCACCATGGAGTACCGGATGGGGCTTTCCGGTGAGCCCTACCGCGAGGGGAGGGCGGGCGCCCTCGTCCGCGCCTCCAAGGCGCTCACCCTGGCCGGGGCCGCCGGCGCGGTGCTCGGCCGCCGGAGCCGCCTGGTGTCCGCGCTGAGCGGTGCGGCCCTGCTCGCCGGTTCGGCCTGCACCCGCCTGGGGGTCTTCTACGCCGGGAAGCAGTCCGCCGCGGACCCCAAGTACACGGTGGTACCGCAGCGCCGCCGGCTGGCCGAGCGGGAGGCGGAGGGGGAAGCCGCCGCCGTTCCCCAGGCACGGGAAGCGGAGGGCTGACCGTGGCGGCCCGCTCCCTGGAGCGGGCCGCTCCTGCGGGTTTCCGCACCTCCTCCGGGCCGGAACGCCAGCCGGGGGCCGGAGTGCGGCCACTTGTCCACGCGCGTGGGTGTTCTGCGTCACATACGTAGACGAATGGTTCGAAGATGGCCGCATAGGCTCGACGTTTTCTTGGATTGTTCGCCTTTGTAGCGAACAGATGGCAACAAATACCACCATGTGTCTGAACACATCTCTCAGACACAGGAGGTTGGAAGCCATGGCTGACGACCGGGGCCTTCTCCCCTCCGAGCAGCCGGTGCGGCTGCTCGACGAGACCGGGAGCCCGGTGGCCGGGGCCGCCCTGCCGTTCCCGGCCAAGGAGCGGCTGCTGGCCGCGTACGCCTCCCTGGTGATCGGCCGACGCGTCAACGACCAGGCCGGCGCCCTCGTGCGTCAGGGCCGGCTGGCCGTCTACCCCTCCTCGCACGGGCAGGAGGCCTGCCAGACGGGCGCGGCCCTGGCCCTGGCGGAGGGGGACTGGCTGTTTCCGACCTACCGCGACACCGCCGCCGTGATCGCGCGCGGGGTGGACCCGGTGGAGGTCCTCACCCTGCTCAAGGGCGACTGGCACGCGGGCTACGACCCCTACACGCACAGGGTGGCGCCGCAGGCGACTCCGCTGGCCACCCAGATGCTGCACGCGGTGGGCGTCGCGCACGCCGCCCGCCTGCGGGGCGAGGACACGGTGGTCATGGCGCTGTGCGGCGACGGGGCCACCAGCGAGGGCGACTTCCACGAGGCGCTGAACTTCGCGGCCGTGTTCCGGACCCCGGTGGTGTTCTTCGTGCAGAACAACGAGTACGCCATCTCCGTGCCCCTGGCCCGGCAGAGCGCCGCCCCGTCGCTGGCCCACAAGGGCGTCGGCTACGGGGTGAACGCCGAGCGGGTGGACGGCAACGACACCCCCGCCGTGCTCGCCGTACTGGACCGCGCCGTGGCCGCCGCCCGGGAGGGCGGAGGACCCCAGCTGGTGGAGGCGCACACCTACCGGATGCAGGCGCACACCAACGCCGACGACGCGAGCCGGTACCGCGGCAAGGAGGAGGTCGACCCCTGGGAGGCACGGGACCCGCTGCTGCGCATGGAGGCCTACCTCAAGCGGAAGCGCCTGCTCACCAAGGCCCGGAGAGCCGAGATCACCGAGAGGGCGGAGGCCGTGGCCACCGCCATGCGCGAGGGCGTCTCGAAGGACGTCGACCCCGACCCCGCCGAGCTGTTCGCGCACGTGTTCTCCACCCCCACGCCGCAGATGGACGAGCAGGCCGCCTTCCTGGCCGACGAACTGAGCAGAGAGGGCGACTGACATGGCGACCGAATCCACCAAACTCTCCATGGCGCAGGCCCTCAACCACGCCCTGCGCGACGCCATGGCCGACGACGAGGCGGTGTACGTCTTCGGCGAGGACGTCGGCCCCCTCGGCGGTGTCTTCCGCATCACCGACGGGCTCACCGCCGAGTTCGGCGAGAACCGCTGCTTCGACACCCCGCTCGCGGAGTCCGGCATCGTGGGCATGGCCGTCGGCATGGCGATGAACGGCATGCGCCCCGTCGTGGAGATGCAGTTCGACGCGTTCGCCTACCCGGCCTTCGAGCAGATCGTCAGCCACGTGGCCAAGACCCGCAACCGCACCCGCGGCCGGGTCGGGCTGCCCATGGTCATCCGCGTTCCCTACGCGGGCGGGATCGGCGGCGTCGAGCACCACTGCGACTCCTCCGAGGCCTACTACGCGCACACGCCGGGCCTGACGGTGGTCACCCCGTCCACGCCCGCCGACGCCTACTTCCTGCTGCGCGAGGCGATCGCCTCCGACGACCCGGTCGTCTTCATGGAGCCCAAGAAGCTGTACTGGGGCAAGGACGAGGTCGACCTGTCGGTCCCCGAGCCGCCCATCGGCAGGGCCGTGGTGCGCCGTCCCGGCACCGACGCCACCCTCATCGCCTACGGGCCGTCGGTGCCCACCGCGCTGGAGGCCGCCGAGGCCGCCGCCCAGGAGGGCCGCAGCCTGCAGGTGGTGGACGCGCGCTCCCTCGTCCCCTTCGACGACGCCACCGTGTGCGAGGCGGTGCGCTCCACCGGCCGCGCGGTCGTGGTCGCCGAGGCCAGCGGGTACGCCAGCGTCGCCTCGGAGATCGTCGCGCGGGTGACCGAGCGCTGCTTCCACTCCCTGGCCGCGCCGGTACGCCGCGTCACCGGCTTCGACATCCCCTTCCCGCCGCCGAAGCTGGAGCACTTCCAGCTGCCGGGCGTGGACCGGATCCTGGACGCCGTCGACGATCTTCAGTGGGAGGACCAGTGACGACGCAGACCTTCGACCTCCCCGACCTGGGCGAGGGCCTCACCGAGGCCGAGGTGGTGCGGTGGCTCGTCGACGTCGGCGACACCGTGGCCGTGGACCAGCCGGTCGTGGAGGTGGAGACCGCCAAGTCGATCGTGGAGGTCCCCTCCCCGTTCGCCGGCACGGTCAGCGTTCTGCACGGCGAGGAGGGACAGGTCCTGGAGGTCGGCAGGCCCCTGATCAGCGTGGCCGACGGCTCCGAGGCCGAGCCCGGCACCTCGGCCGGAGCCGGCACCGCCGCGCCGGTGTCGGCGGAGGAGCGCTACCGCGAGGAGGAGCGCGCCGGGTCGGGTTCGGGGAACGTGCTGATCGGCTACGGCACGCCCGAGGCGCAGGGTTCCGGGCGCCGCCGGCGTCCGCGCAACCGCCCGCCCGCGCACCCGGCCCGGCCCGACATGCCAGGGAACGGCGCACCGGCCCCCGCCGCCGCGCGCCCCCCTCTGGTCACCTCGCCGCTGGTCCGGCAGATGGCGCGCGAGGGCGGACTGCGGATCTCCGAGGTCCCCGGAAGCGGTCCGGGCGGGCTCATCACCCGGCGCGACGTGCGCGCCGCCATCGAGGCCGCGAGGTCCCCGGCCGAGTCCGCCGCGGAGCCCTCAGCGGAGGGCACGCCGGCCGCGTCCGCTCCCACGACGGATTCCGCGCCCGCTCCGGCGGGTGCCGTGGACGCGCGCACGGGGCTGGCCGAGTCCCAGCGGGTGCCTATGAGCGGGTTCCGCAGGAGCGTCGCCGCGTCGCTGTCCCGCAGCCGCAGGGAGATCCCCGAGGCGACCGTCTGGGTGGACGTGGACGCGACCGAACTGGTCCGCCTGCGCCGGTCCCACCCGTCCGGGCCCGGACTGCTGTCCTACGTGGCCCGGTTCGTGCTCGCCGGACTGCGCGCCTATCCCGAGCTCAACGGCCTGGTGGACAGCGAGCGCGGCGAGTTGGTGCAGTACGACGGCGTGAACCTGGGCCTGGCCGTGCAGAGCGACCGGGGCCTGGTCGCCCCGGCCGTCATGGGCGCGCACCGGCTCACCACGCTGGAGCTCGACACGGAGATCAGGCGGGTCACCGCCGCGGCCCGGGAGGGCAGGGTGTCTTCCGCCGAGATGACCGGCGGCACCTTCACCCTCAACAACTACGGGTCGCTGCGGGTGGACGGCAGCGCCGCCATCATCAACCACCCGCAGGTGGCGATCCTGGGCCTGGGCCGGATCATGGACCGCCCGTGGATCGTGGACGGGGAGCTGACCGCACGCAAGATCACGCAGCTGTCGTTCGCCTTCGACCACCGCGTGTGCGACGGCGGCGCCGCCGCGGGCTTCATGCGCGTGGTCGCCGACGCCATGGAGGACCCGGCCGCGGCCATCGCGCGCCTGTAGGCGCGGTCCCGAGCGAGCGCCCCGGGGAGTCGGCACCCCGGGGCGCTCTCCCGTCCGAGGACACGGCGGTGGGGGGGGGGGGGGGCGCCCCCGGGGGGCCCCCCCGCCGCCACCCCCGCCCGCCCCCCGCCACAG